>NZ_AYWO01000006.1 GCF_000502955.1 Mesorhizobium sp. LNHC252B00
GACGTGTGCTCTTCCGATCTATGCGCTGTCAGGCCGCGATAGGCGCGGCCACAACCGACGGAGACACGCCATGACCTACGAGCTTCCTTTCGACGACGCCTACGAGCCCTTCCACGTGTCCTCGCCGACCGACCGCGTCATCCTCGAACTGCAGATGTACGGCTATCGCCCGCATCAGGACGATCCCGACCCTCGGCCCCTTCCCGACGACGAGGTGATCCGGGCCGGCCTCGCCGGGATCGTCGAGACCTTTGCGGGCATGCTCGGCGATACCAGGCTCGAACCCGATCTTGACGACCTGCTCTGGTCCTTCGCAAACGTCTTCCACCGCGCCGCCGAGCGCGTCGCCCGCAGCCTCGACCGCAATGAGGAGGCCCAGCGCTTGAGCCAGCAGGAGCAGGACGGCTCGGAGGTGAAGTCCGTCGAGCTGGAACGGCTGACCGCGGAAGGCATCACCTATATCGAGCGCCGCAACGTGCTGGAAATCATGCGCGATGAGGCCGCCGACCTCTACGAGGCACAAACAGGATCGGCATGGCGGCCGCGCACCGGCTCCAAGGTCTCCCACCAGGCGATGACCGCGTCGGTGATCGACTCGAGAGACTTCCTCGCCGCCCGCCGCCATGCCGAAACCGAGGTGCTGGTGCCTGCCGGCACCAAGATCGCCTTCGCCGGCGGCCTCGACTGCAACGATCACGACCGGATCTGGGAGGCGCTCGACAAGGCCCGCGAGAAGCATCCCGACATGGTCCTGCTCCACGGCGGCAGCCCGCGCGGCGCCGAACGTATCGCCGCCTGCTGGGCCGAGAACCGTAAGGTCACCCAGATCGCCTTCAAGCCGGACTGGAACCGGCACGCCAAGGCGGCTCCGTTCCGCCGCAACGACCAGCTTCTCTCGGTGGTGCCCTATGGCCTGATCGTCTTTCCCGGCTCCGGCATCACCGACAACCTCGCCGACAAGGCCCGTCGGCTCGGCATTCCCGTCTGGCGGTTCGCGGAGGGCGGCGCGTGAGCGCCCTTTTCTTCCAAATCCAGAAAATCTGGATAATATAGAGATCGAAAAGGAGTCCAGCCATGCGTCAGTTCACGACGGGGGATCTCAACAAGCAGGTTGGCGACGTCACCGACGTTGCCAGCCGCGAACCCGTTATTCTTACCAAGCACCGGAAACCCCGGTTCGTGCTGATGAGTTACGAGCACTACGAACGGATGCGCATCGGCGGCGATCCCCGCCGCGCATACCGTGTCTCCGAGATGCCGGAGGAACACACGGAAGTCTTCGCCGCCGAGATCGACCGGCTAGCGCGCGGCGAAGGATACGATGATGAGCGGTAGATTTCTGCCCGGTCAGGTGATACCCGTATCTTTGGGCATGGCAACACGAGCGCGGCGAAACGGAAGGCCGCAAAAGCCGGCCGACCTGCGTGGTCATTGCTGTCCGCAGCGCAAGAGACGGCCTGACCCATCTCGCGCTCCTGGCGATAACCACCTAGCCACCGCCCGCCGATCGAGTCGGCTTGGAAGTCTCTGCTATCGAGTGCCGCCGCGCCGGTCTGACCGATCTCAAGCGCTGTTGGATCGTGGTTGACGAATACAAGTACGATATTGCCGAACTGGTACATCTAATCCGACGGTAAGCCCCTCGGTCTGATGAAGATCGCAGCCGCCTTTATCGAAGCGCGCAGCGAGGGCCGCCGCGTCAGCCGTCTGGATTGACGTTCTCTTTTTGCGGCAGGGGGCTTGCGTCGGATCGGATCAGTCCGCCGTTTCCGCATGCCTGTACGCCGGTCGCAGGAACAGGAATGTTCGTCGCGCAAATCCGGTGTCATGCTGCTTTGCGCCGACGTATTCAATTCCAGCACAGGAACGCAGCATGGCCGCCGCCGCAAATAGGAAGATATCCGTGTCGATGCGGTTTCGTAGCGATGATCTCACCATCATCGACCGCGGTGCTGAGCTGCTCGGCCTGTCGCGCGCGGAGTTCATGCAGCGCGCAGCACTCCACGAGGCGCGGGCCGCCATCCTCAACGAAACCGTCATCCGCGTGCCCCCGCAAGCCTATGACGCCTTCATGCAGGCGATCACAGCCCCGGCCGCTCCGTCCCCGCCGAAGGCGGCCGAGCGGCTGCGTCGGTCCCCGCCCTGGGACCGCTAGGTGGCGCTTTCAAGCATCGAACTCCTCGACGACGCGCGCCGCGTCGACAGCTTCGATTGCGGCAAGCCGGCGCTCAACGCTTGGCTGGCCGACTTCGCGCAAAGGAACCAGGCCCGCGGGTTTATCCGCGTCCTGGTCATTCACGACGAGGGAACAGTCGTCGGCTACTACGGCCTCGCGCCGGGCCAGAGGGAGAGGGCGGCCGGCGCGGGGCGGGGGACGCTGGAGAGAAGGGAGTCACGATGTCGATGATATTCATAGGCGGATCACGCGAGATATTCGAGCTGCCGGAACCTGCCATCACTCGCATCGGCGCAATCGTTGCTGCCGAGCACGGCGTGCTGATTGGCGACGCGCCCGGAGCCGATGCCGACGCGCAGGGCTTGCTCGCTGGCTATGGCTACGAACATGTCGGGGTCTTCCATGCTGGCAAGGAACCCCGCAACAATCTGGGCGACTGGGCCGCCTACCATGTCCCGTCACCTGAAGGCACTCATGGATATTGGTTCCACGCCACCAAAGACCGGGAGATGGCGCGGCGCGCCGACTTTGGGATGATGGTCTGGGACGGCGCATCACCCGAGACGGCCGTCAACATGCTTCGGCTCGCCATCGCGAACAAGCCGTGCGTCATTTACGATCTGGCCAGGGGCCGGATGGCGACGACGTACAATGTGGAGGACTGGTGCGCCATGCTCCGCCATGCCGGTTCGGACATTCGCCGCCAAGCCGAAGCCCGCATGCTGCCGGAGGAGCGTCTAACGTTGCCAGGATGATGAATGCGGTCCTGCCGACAGCCCGACGGGTCCGATCCGATATGTTGTTCCGGCTCCTCGCCGCCTAATCCACTTGTATGAGCGGACGGAGCCGGCGCCTTTCGAAACCGGTCCACGCGCAGAGCCGCGGGGCGTTGTGCGGATGATCATCTTAACCCGTCTCGCCTCTGAAGCGGGTGCAAGCGTGCCGAACAACATCCTGGCTTGCCAGGTCATCCAACCTGACTGCGCGGTATCGTCTCCCAGGGGCGTGAAGTTCGCTGCGGCTCCGATCTCAAAACCGCTGTGCCGCCATATCCGAACACGCAGGGCGGTTCACGCGCCAGGCTGCTATTCGATGTGTTGGCGGTGCCGACGACATGACTCGAGAGGCTGCAGCGTGTTCCTGCGATCCGGCAGCGTTACGTCGGCGGTCTAGCGATGGCGGCCTGAGTTCTTGTCCATCTGCTGCATCCGGGGCCATTCCCGTTTCATGTCGCCTTTGTAGACGACCGCCTGCTTTGTGCGGTCAACCCCGTTGGGGGTACACTCGACGAATATTCAGGAAAATTCGATTTCTGTTTTTTGTCTGCGGGCAGGCGAAGGGCCTGCCCGCTATTTTTCGGCAAATAGAATTTTCCAGAATTTTCGCCGAGATGACCGCAGCAGGACGGTCCTCTCCTTTGGCGCCATCGGGAATGGTCCCGATGCAACCGAAGGAGAACCACCATGGCCACCACGATCGCAAACCTCACCACCAAGTCCGACGGCTCGATGGAAGGCGTCTTTGCCACGCTGCGGGTCAACGCCCCGATCACCCTGATCCCGAACCCCAACAAGTCGCGCGAGGACGCGCCCGACTACCGAATCGTCAACAAGCGCACGGGCTTCGAGATCGGAGCCGGCTGGCACCGCATCTCCCAGCGTTCGGGCGAGGAATACCTCTCAGTCAAGCTGGAAGCTCCTGAGATCGGCGTCATCTTCGGCAACCTCGCACCCGCCCCGGGCGGCGAGGAAAACAAGAAGGTCATCCTCTGGAACAACCCCCAGTGAGGCATCGGTGGCCGGCCCCGCAAGGGGCCGGCTCCCCACCGGCAAAAGGAAGTTGCTATGAGCCGCTACACCATCACTGTCACTGTCACCGTCACCGGAAAAGTCCGCTCGGATCCAGACGCTGTCATCGGTTACGACCCACCGCTTCGGACCTACTCCCTGCAATCGTTCCTGCACGAAGAAACCGACGAGCCCGCGCTCTGGCTCGGCACCCACGATCGCGCGTTCGAAGCACTTGAGGATATTCGCCATGCAGCCATCTCACACGGCTACGACTTCATGGCGCTGTCGCCCAAACTGGCCGCAAAGCTGGTCGACGACAAAGCGGCAGCAAGCGGCCGTCCGGAGCGGGACGGCATCTTCGGTGAACTGCTGAAACACCTCAACCAACCCAAGTAGGCAAACACATCTCAGGGCCCGCGACGGAGTACTCCGTCGCGGGCCCTTTTTTTGCCGTCGCAAAGAGCCACGAACATCACCTGTCAAGGCATGTTGATGGAGAGTCCAAACCGCCGATTATTGCTTTGGCAGTTTGTGCTTATGAATGCGGATATAATCCTGGACAGCCTTTCGCAGCAGTTCGGTCATGCTGTGCCCGTTGCTGATCGCCAGCAACTTGAACTGCCGCTGCTCCGCAGCCGTCAGGTAGTAACCGCAGCGGATCATCTCCTCCTCGCGTATCTTCTTTCCGGCGATGGGGTCCTTTTTCTGACCTTGCCGCAGCAGCTTTCGGAAATCAGGCCCGACTGCCGGGGATGGCTTTGTCGGTTCCTGCATCTGGGGCGTAGCTTGCTCCTTGATCCCTGATGGCTTGGCCTTCTGTGGGATGAACATGCTGGGCAGCGCTGGCGGCTGCGTGGAGATCGCCTTCATCATGCGGGCTTTCTTGTCGTCACCAGGTTTCGGTGCGGTTTCTTCACTCATGCCGCGTTCCTTGTGGCTTCGATGAAGGTTTGCAGAAGGTCGTCGAAGACCCCTTCGCTCTCGGCAATCGCCTTCGCGTCGGGCACCTCGGGGCTGTAAAGGGTCTGCCCGGTCTGAAGGTCGCGGTAGGCAACGCGATTGTGCAGGACGTGTTCCGCAATCGGTGTCCCGTTGGCCTGGATGATGGCGCGCAGTTCTGTCAGGGCTCGCGCCCTGCCATCGATGATGGTCTGCTTGGTCAGCACGAATATCGCAGGCAGCGGTCTACCCCGGCTCTCGACCGCCAGCGCGATGTAGTGGTCGGTGATCTGGATGGCGGCGGTCACATCGTCGAGGGCAAAATAGACCGGCACGACGACAATATCGGCGGCGAAGAGCCCGGCCATGAGGTTGTCATTTGTGGTGCCTTCCGTATCGATCAAGACGACCGAGCGTTCTCCGTTGTGAGTGGTTGCTGCGCGAAGGATTTCCTGCGGCGTCATCGCGCTCACCATCGTAAGTTTGTCAGGACGATTGCCAGCTTCGCCCAGCATCTCGAACCAGCGGTTCATGTTCTGCCGCCGGTCGCCATCGATAAGAGTGACCGAATAGCCCCGATGCAGCGCGACGGATGCGAGGGTGCGCAGCACCGTCGATTTGCCAGTGCCGCCCTTTGGGATCGCAGCGGAGATGATCATGGGGCCTCCTTCCGGCGTTGTCTCCTTGTTTCCATGTTAACATGGGAACAAGTCATCATGGACACATGGAACAATGTCACGGTCGAAACATGGTGACATTGTCGACGGGGAAGGCTGGTTTGGCAACCCAGGCGCGCATCGATAAGGGTTCGCTTAAGGTGCGGTTTTGCGCAGCTGCTATCTTCAGCGAAGAAGGGTCCGGCGGGCTAATCCAACTGCGCGTTTCCGACTAAGCTTTTCCGGCTGCGCATTAGGAGCCGATGTTTCCATGTCAACATGGAAACAACTCGTCAACGCATCACAGACACATCGCCTCAAATCACGATTGGAACATTTCGCCCGCGCTGCTGCCGCTGACAACTGCGCCGGTGAGAAAACGTGCGCCCGTAATTTTCATCCCTCGTCTACTTTGTCCTTATTGGCAGGATAGCCTATTTTGTGATACACACAAAATAGGCGGCGCAGCCCTGGTGGGCCTTAGCGCCCGCAAGCGGGCTTGAGAGATGGATGCAGACGCCCAGAAAGCGGCGGTCAAGAGCGCGTCACGACGCTATGGCGAGGTGACGCACATCCGGTTTTCGGCTGACGAGCTGGCAAGCCTCAAAGCCATTGCGGAGCGGGACGGCGTGACCGTCAGCGAGGTCGTCCGGCATCTGGTGCGGGCAGAGGCCGGGCATCTGCCTATCGCGGCAGAGGAGTTGCGGCCGGCGATCGTGGACATGACCGATCAGCTGCGGCGCGTCGGCATCAATTTCAATCAGGCCGTGCGCGCCATGAACGACGGCCGTGTTACCCATGATGAGGATCTTGAGCAGGCGCTGATCGCCGTGGGCGACCTCGTGCGGCAGTTTCGCGATGAACTGAAAACGATGACAGTCGAGTCTCGCAAGGCGAGGGAAGCCAGGCCATGAGCGGTCGTCTTGCTGGCTACGCGGCCGAAATCGAACGCTATCTGCGGGGCGAGCCACCCGGCGTGAAGCGTGAGGATCTGGACGACTACAAGTCAGTGATGGGCGCCGGACGCGCGGCCAGCGAATTTCAGGCGATGAAGAGTTATGAGCTGACCGGTGGCGGCGGACGCCTCGGGCAAGGACAAGCCGGCTCGACAGTAAGTGGCGGCAGGAGCGCCCCTCGTTCTTCGCGGGGAGGGTTGGGGACGGCGGGAAGCTCCGTCTCCAGCGGTGCACCGAAGTCCACTGCTGCTGCGAGCTCGCCAAACGCCACTAGCGCGCCGATCATGGTCTATGGCGCCACGCTCGCCGGTTTCCGGCCGGAAGAGGAGGAGGAAGACTGGAAGCGGCGCGGCGGCGGAGGCCGTGGCCGTGATGCTGTTCGTCCGAGCGGTACAGGGCGAGCAGCGCGGGCGGGCTATCAGGCGCGGGCCGTGGCGGCACGGGCAGGCTATGCGGCGGGTGCGCAGCCTGCCGTGTTTAAAGTCATGCCCAATCCTCCGTCGACCAGGGAAGCCGCCGCGCGGCTGCTCAATTACATCGGCAAGCGCGAGGACGAAAAAGGCGAGAAACACGACATCGAGATTTTCGACGAGGATGGTCAGATGCTTGCGACAGGCGGCGCACGAAAGGCGTTCCTGGAGACGTTTTGCGAGACGTTCGAACCGCCCCTGGAAAATACCAATTTTCTGGAGGTTCGTTTCGAGCTCGCCAGCGAGGTCACCGGTGCCGCCGTGAGCGAGGCGCTGAACAAGGCCTTCGGTGCAAAACCGTTCATCTATGCGCAGGACGGACAGACGGTGGAGGTTTACGCGCACACCGATGAGCGGGCTGGACCGCTCGCCAAGGTCCTGGCCGGTGGTCGGGAGAATTCGCGCAGCAAGGCGCTCGACAAGATCGAGGCGCGGTTGTCTGAAACCATGGGCGAGGCGGGGGTGGCCGCCAGGGCAGAGGTAACGGCGGCTGTGAGCCGTGAACCCAAAGCAAAATATTTCCTGCAGAAGTTCATCCGCACCCACAGTCACCTCCGTCACGCAAATGGCGAGCCCGTGCCTGGGGTGAAGAACTCCACGAAGGCTGCGGCTTCAGTCTATGAACAATGGCGCCCGCAGTTTTCGGGGCGTGAGCGCCGCAATGCCTATCACCTGCTTTTCTCGGCAAGAGCCGGCACCGATGCCAACGCCGTCATGGCTGCAGCGCGCGCCGTGCTCGAGGAGCGAGCGCCAGGATACAAATTCGTCATGGCGCATCACAACGACACCAAGCACGTCCATATTCATGCAATGGTGCAGGCACGGTCAGCCGATGGCGAGCGCCTGAAATTCTACAAACCTGATCTCGCAGCTTGGCGCGAGACTTTTGCGGAAAAAGCGCGCGAGAACGGCATTGCGATGGTGGCGACGCGGCGCATGGATCATGCGATGACACGACCATTCACGAAGGAGCATGCTGGAGCTTATAGCCGCGCCCAGAGCGATCCGCGCTACCAGGTCAGCGCCAGGACGATCGAGCGAGTGGAAGCCAAGCGGCAACGCCGTATCGATGGGCAATCCCTTGTCGTCAACGGCGATGCAATCGCTGCCGCATGGCAAAAGACTGTGACGACGATGCGGACCGCGGGCATAGTCGGTCAGGCTCTCTCGGCAGCAGAGTCGATCGGCAACGATTTTCTTGAGTTCCGTCGCGATCGGGCAGGGGGAGGGCACTCAAACCCAACTACGGATCGCGCAGCAGACGACAAGCAGGGCCAGAAGTCTTTTCTGTCCCATCCCGGCATGAGAGAATTGAATGCACTGATAGGAGATTTGGACATGGCGCAAACCCCCTTGGAAATGCGGCGTCAGATGGCCCGCGTCAATCAGGCTCTCGACAACATGCGCGAGACGCTGCCGCCGGCGCATCAAGGACAGTTCGAACAATACCGTGAAGAGGTCAACAACAAGATGCATGATCGTCTCGCGCGGCTGCANGAAGAGGTCAACGACAAGATGCACGACCGCCTCGCGCGGCTGCAATTCGAGCGGCAGCAGCAGCGTCGTGGTGGCGGTGGCGAGCCGATCCCCGAGCGTGAGGCACGAGGGCGAGACCTTCCAGCTCCGGACGATCCCCGCCAGCCGGAGCAGCCGCGCACAGGCACCGAGCAGGAGAAGGTGAGAGCCAAGCAGAAGGACGCCAACAAGCAGAAGGCTCATCAAGCAGAAGAGCAGGACCGCAAGACACAGCGCTCAAACGAGAACGATTACGAGCGTTGACCAAGGGCCGACCTAGCGTCCTCGCGCGGTGGACGCATTCGTCACAGAATGATCAGGCTGGATGGCAGCAATGCTCCCGACTCCGTCGCAGAGTTCAATTTTTGCGATTGCCTGAAAATAGACATGTCCTACGACGGCTGGGGTCGCGTTTTCACACAAGCAGACAACGGTGATTTAGCAAACTTCGCACCCGAGGTGCACATTTCTTTCCCAGCGCTTGATGATCATTCTGTGGGATTGCTGGCCGAGCGGGTCGGATGCCTAAGATTGGTAGGCGTCATACCGGTCTGCTGACGGAATACCCGGCTGAAATGCCCGGCATTTTCGAAACCGCATCGGTATGCGATTTCCCCTATCTGCAAGTCGCTGTCCTCCAGCAGGGACTTCGCATAATGCACCCGTAGCGCGAGATACGCCGCCATCGGGCTGACGCCCAATTCAGTCCCGAAAAGACGCTCCAGCTGGCGCCTGGAACAATTCAACCGGCCTGCGATCTCGGTGATCGAGACTTTCTCCTGGATATTGCTTTCCATCAACAGAAGAGCCCGCTTTACCGCGCGGCTCGACGCTTCGGGAAACAGATCCCCGACGGGCTGCACGTCCCTGGTGTTTCGAATACGATCAAGGACAAGGATCTTGGCGGCTTTTTCCGCCGCTTTCCGACCGATGAATTGCGACACGAAATAGCCGGCAAGGTCAGCCGCACCCGTGCCGCCGGCACAAGTGGAGCGGCCACGGTCGACGGAAAACAGACTATCGGCATGTGCGTTCACATCGGGGAACTCAGCCCGAAAATCCTTGATGTGGAACCAGCTGACGGCGGCGCTATAGCCATCCAGCAACCCGTAACGGGCAAGCGCGAAACTTCCCGTGCAAAGCGCGGTAAGAGGCACCCCCTTCTCAGCGGCTCGCAAAAGGAATGCCTCTTTCTCTGAACTGAGGGCTCGATTGGTGTCAAGCAGGCCACCGACCACGACGACGTTGTCAAAGTCCTCCGGATTGCCGATCTCCTTCGTCGGAAGCAATTCGACGCCGCAGCTGGCCCTGATTGGCAGGCCGCGTTCGCCAATGATCTGCCAGTCGAATTCGACCCTGCGGCTCCGGTCGCCCTCATCGCCCGCCAGGCGCAACGTGTCGATGAAGAGCGACAGCGGTGACAAGGTGAAGTCGCGAACCAGGAGAAAAGCAAACCTCTTGGCCATTCCTTTTACCTAGGCTGTCCTTGTGCGTTGTTCGATTAGCAGTGTGGGTCGGATCCGTCAGTGTCCCCCCGACGGGTGTGATTTGATGACCGCTGTATATTGTGTACCAAGAAAATACAATCCGTTGACTCGCTCACCAACGCATGCGATTCTTCCTCCCAGACTAAATGTCATTGACTATCAGAATCATTCCGAAGGTGCGCGATGAAGGGCAGCAAGGGCAGTCTCTACGACGATCTGAAGCGTCGCATCCTGACGATGGAACTTGATCCTGATGAGGATCTGGATGAGGTGGCGCTCAGCGAGCGCTACGGTCTCTCGCGGACCCCAGTCAGGGAAATCTTCCGCAGATTGGAGGGCGAAGGATACATCGAAATCCGTGCGAACAGGGGAGCCCGGGTTGTCCCGATGAACCATTCGACACTTCGGCATTTCTTCTTGGTCGCGCCCATGATCTACGCTGCCATCGGCCGATTGGCCGTCCAGAATTTCAAGCCCTCACAGCTTTCGGATCTGAAGGACACACAGGAGCGTTTCCGCAAAGCAAGTGTGTCCAGCGACGCGCTTTCCATGGTGCTTGAGAACAACAGATTTCACGAGATCATCGGCGAGATGTCCGGCAATGCCTACCTTCAGCCGAGTCTCGGAAGGCTGCTGATAGACCACGCCCGTATCGGTCACACATTCTTTCGGCCGCGCAACGCTGACATGCGCAAGCGGCTTCAGTTAGCAGTCGAACACCACGACGGCTTCATCTCTGCTATCGGCGCTCACAAAGAGGATGCCGTTGTCGACCTCGTGTTCGAGCATTGGGAACTGTCGCGCGAAAACATGGAGATGTTTATCGCGCCCCAAGGATTGAAGGCCGATGCCCTCGTTGGCGATCCTTGACCGCATCGCTGTAATCGATCCCGGTGAAATTCGAAGACCCAACTTTCCGGATTACCTCCGGGTTGGGATCATCCCATTTGCTCAAATCACGTGACAGAGCGGGCTCGAAACGCACTGCGCGAGAGGAATGCTCGCTCTCGCTGCTTCTGGTCTTGAGGCAGTTTGCCGGCAATCGGATAGTCGTCGGCAAACTCAGCCGAACCCAATTGACCGGTCCCGGATCGTCCTTGCGAGCAGGTAGTGTGTTTTCAAAATATAAAAATTGTGTACGCAGATAATACAATCCATTGACTCCCTGACGACCCTGTGCGATTTTCCAAGCCATCAAATGCGATCGGCGGGTTCGGGGCACTGAGAATTCTCGCGTGAGAAGTTCGCAGACGGCTTCGTGCGTCTCGAAAAGCGCATTCGTCGAAACGGCCACTCCATCGACGGAGGAATGACTTGAAATTCGAGGGTATCTATACGCCAGCGGTGACGCCGCTTGAGCCCGATGGGCAGATTGATCGCTCCGCCTTCGCGGCAGTTCTTGAGTCACTCATCGACGCCGGGGTGCACGGCATCATCGTCGGTGGTTCGACGGGCGAATACTACGCGCAGAGCGCCCAGGAGCGCTTCGATCTCGCCGCCTATGCCAAGGAGGTCATTGGCACCCGGCTCCCGCTCATCGTTGGAACGGGGGCCATCAGGACGGAAGACTCGGTCGAATATGCCAAGGCGGCGAAGGAAATTGGCGCTGATGCCATCCTCGTATCGTCGCCTCCCTACGCCTTGCCGACCGAAAGAGAAAACGCCGTTCATGCGCTGACGGTGGACCGCGCAGCGAACCTGCCGATCATGCTCTACAACTATCCGGCCCGCATGGGCGTCACCATGCGGGAGGACTTTTTCGCCCGCGTTGGCAGATCCAAGAATGTCGTGGCGATCAAGGAAAGCTCGGGTGAAATGAGCAACGTCCACCTGCTCGCCCGTAAGTTTCCGCACATCTCGCTTTCCTGCGGCTGGGACGACCAGGCGCTCGAATTCTTTGCATGGGGCGCCAGGAGCTGGGTTTGCGCCGGCTCCAATTTCCTGCCGCGCGAGCATGTCGCGCTCTACGAGGCCTGCGTGCTCGAAAAGAACTTCGACAAGGGCCGCGCCATCATGACCGCGATGCTGCCGCTTATGGATTTTCTGGAGTGCGGAAAATTCGTCCAGTCGATCAAGCACGGCTGTGAGTTGATAGGCCTGAAGGCAGGCCCGGTGCGGGCGCCACTGCGCTCGCTCAATTCAGAAGAAAAGCGAACTCTCCAGACTGTCGTCGCCACCTTGAAGCGCACGGTCGCCCAGATCACGTCGGGAGCAAACCATGCATGACCCTTTGACCGCTGCCGAATACAAGGCGATTGCCGCAGGCCTTCAATTTCCGACCAATGCCTTCATTGATGGTGCATTTCGTCCGGCGAATTCCGGCAAGACATTCAAGACGACCAATCCAGCGACGGGCGATACGCTTGCCGAGATCGCGGCGTGCGATGCTACCGATGTCGATTTCGCAGTCGCCAAGTCCAGGCAAGCTTTTGACGACGGCCGCTGGCATCTCCGCTCGCCCAGTGAACGCAAGGCCGTACTCCTCAAATTCGCGAAGCTTCTGGAGGATAACCGTCACGAACTCGCGGTCATGGAGAGCCTCGACAGCGGCAAGCCGGTCCGCGAATGCCAGACCGTGGATGTTCCGGACACGATCCATACTCTCCGCTGGCATGCCGAACTGATCGACAAACTCTATGACAACGTTGCCCCCGTGGGCTCGAACGCGCTGACCATGGTTGTGCGCGAACCGGTCGGCGTCGTCGGGTGCGTCCTGCCCTGGAATTTTCCGCTGCTGATGCTGGCCTGGAAAATCGGTCCGGCGCTTGCCGCCGGATGCTCCGTGATCGTGAAGCCGGCCCAGGAGACGACGCTGACGACGCTTCGTGTCGCGGAGCTGGCGCATGAGGCGGGCATCCCCGCAGCCGTCTTCAATGTCGTCACCGGCAGCGGCAAGGAAGTCGGTGAGCCGATCGGCATGCATATGGATGTCGACATGGTGGCGTTCACCGGATCGACACCGACAGGTCGCCGTTTCCTGCATTACGCGGCGGACTCCAACCTCAAGCGCGTCGTGCTGGAATGCGGCGGCAAGAACCCGGCGGTGGTTCTCGATGATGCCGAAGACCTCGACCTCGTCGCCGAGCAGGTGGTCAACGGCGCGTTCTGGAACATGGGGGAGAATTGCTCGGCCACGTCGCGGCTCATCGTCGACGCCAAGATCAAGGACGAATTGCTGCAGCGGATCGGCGCCTATATGCGCGAGTGGAAGACCGGCGATCCGCTCGACCCGGAAAACCGCATCGGCGCGCTGGTCAGCAAGAACCATTTCGAGAAAGTGAAATCCTTCCTCGGCGACGTGAAGACCGAAAAGCTTTCCGTCGTCCATGGCGGGGCCACGCATAAGGGCATCTACATCGAGCCGACCATCGTCGACGGCGTCACGCCTTCGAGCCGCCTCTTCCAGGAGGAGATCTTTGGACCGATCCTTTCGGTCACGACGTTCAATTCGCTTGCCGAGGCGATAGCTCTCGCCAACGACACGAATTACGGGCTGACCGCATCCGTCTACACAGGCAGCCTGCGCAAGGCGATCAAGCTCTCGCGCGAAATCCGGGCGGGCGTCGTGACCGTCAACTGCTTCGGCGAAGGCGACGCAACGACGCCGTTCGGCGGCTACAAGGAATCCGGCTTCGGCGGACGCGACAAGTCGGTCTTCGCGCACGACAACTACTGCGAATTGAAGACGGTCTGGATCGACGTATCGGATCGTTCAATCGACGAGACCATCCGGTGACCGACATCGTCGTCAAGCGTCTTCCGGCGGAATCCGGAACCTCGGGCTGGGAGGCGATCAGCAGACGCGGCTTCCCCGTCCGGACGCTCGACGGCGACGTTTCGGCCGACTGGCTGATCATCGGTGCCGGCTTCGCGGGCCTCTCCGCCGCGCGGCGGCTGTCTCAACTGCGGCCTGACGACAAGATCGTCGTGCTGGAGGCGGGTGAGATCGCCAAAGGGACCTCGGGCCGGAACTCCGGCTACATGATCGACGTTCCGCACAATATCTCGTCGGGCGAATATTCCGTCGCCGATGAGGCCGAGACAAGGACGGAGATCGCCCAGAACCGTTTTGCGATCGCTTTCGCCGCCGACGCCGCCGCCGCATATGGCATGACCGTGCGCACCTTCGACCCATCGGGAAAGATCAATGCTGCGGCGACAGACCGCGGGATGAGGCTCAACGAAAGCTACGGCCACTCGCTCGCTGGCATTGGCGAAGAGCACCGCTTCCTGGATGCGGACGAAATGCGGGAGATCACCGGCTCATCATACTACCGGGGAGGTCTCTACACGCCGGGCGCCGTGATGATCCAACCTGCAGACTATATCCGCGGGTTTGCGGCCGGGCTGGCATCGAAAGCCGACATATTCGAGCACTCGCCGGTGCTCAAACTGGAGCGCCGGAGCGGGATGTGGAAGGCCATGTCGCGCAACGGAAGTGTGACCGCTCCGAAAGTCATCCTGGGCGTCAATGGCCACGTCGAGGATTTCGGCCACTTCCGCGGCCGCCTTATGCATATCTTCACCTACGCATCGATGACCGCCCCTTTCACGTCGAGGTCCACCGGCAAGGACAGGTGGGCGTTACTCCCGGCCGATCCGATGGGGGCGACGGTCAGGAAGATCACATCAGATGGGTCTTCGCGTATCGTGATCCGGACCAGGTTCACCTACGACTGGACCGTCCAGGTCGGCGAGAAGCGCTTGGCCGGGATTGGCGCTGAGCAGCGGACATCCCTGGACGCCAGGTTTCCGGACCTCAAGGATGTGCCGTTCGAGCACGTCTGGGCCGGGCGGCTTTGCCTCAGCCGCAACCATGTGCCGGCCTTCGGCGAAATAGAAGAGGGCCTCTACTCGGCGTGCTGCGAGAACGGTCTCGGGACCGTGAAAAGCACGCTCGCGGGCGTCATGGCCGCCGATCTGGCGACCGGCACCCACTCGGACATGCTCGACAAATTCTCGGATCAGCCGGAGCCCGCCAGGCTCCCTCCGGAGCCGCTCGCATGGCTCGGCGTCAACACCGTGATCCGATTGCAGGAATTGCGTGCAGGCCGCGAGGGATGAGCCCTCGCCGCGCAATATGAGGACTGAGCCGACCGCAAAGTCTTCAAATGAGAATGGGAACAACAATAAGGAGTGAGTAAAATGAAGACGTTGTGGAAAGCGCTCTGCGCTGCCGCGATGGTCGGTATGACCATGCTGTCCGCGCAGGCGGAAGAAAAGACCATTACCATAGGCACGATGTCCTGGGAGGACCTCACCCCGATCACCGGCATCACCAAGAAGGTGCTCGAAGATTCCGGCTACACCGTGAAGGTGGTGCCTTTCTCAGAGTGGGGCATCGCCTACGCCGCGTTGGCCAAGGGCGACGTCCAGATCCTCGCCTCGCAGACGGACTATGTCGCCCAGGACTACTGGGACAAGAACAAGAAAAAGCTCGAGAAGATCTCTCCGGTTTCGCACGGTCTTTTCCAGGGCGTTGCGGTGCCGAAATACGTGACGATCGAATCGATGGACCAGCTGAATGACAACGCCGACAAGTTCGGCGGCAAGATCGTCGGTATTGAGCCGGGATCGGGTCTGATGCGTGATACGGCGAACTCTGTGAAGGCATACGATCTGAAACTTCAGCTCGTCGAAGGCAGCACCGCGGCCATGACCGCAGCGCTCAAATCGGCAACCGACCGCAAGGAATGGATTGCTGTCACCATCTGGGAACCGTCGTGGATGATGCAGAAATATGACGTGAAGTTCCTCAAGGATCCGAAGGCAATCTTCCCGCCGCCGCAGAGCTATTACTGGATCGGCAAAAAGGGTTTCTCGGCTGACAATCCGCACGCACGCGAGGTCATCGCCAGCGTCTACGTCCCGCTCGCCGACATCACCTCGATCAACTCCGCCGTCAACGAAGGCAAGACCATGGACGAGGCCATCAAAGCCTGGACCGATAGCCATGCCGATCTCCTGAAGCGCTGGGAGAACATCAAGGCCGAATAATCGTCCGGCGGGTCGTCGACATCGGCGGCCCGCCTCGAAACTTCGAAGAACGCGAAGGCCGACGCCAAGCCGGCCCATGGGGAACGCAATGAATAGTGCGATGAAGGACTCCAATGAAGTGCTGGTGGACTGCCAGTCCGTATGGAAAATTTTCGGTAGCCGCGCTCAGGCTGCCGTCAAGGCCATAACCGAACGTGGGCTATCCAAAAAACAGGTGCTGCAGGACTTCGACTGCGTGGTGGGCGTCTCCGATGCCAGCTTCCAGGTCCGCCGTGGTGAGATATTCTGCGTCATGGGACTCTCGGGGAGCGGCAAGTCGACACTGATCCGCCTCCTTAATCGTCTGATCGAACCAAGCCTCGGCAAGATCACGGTGAAGGGAAAGGAGATCGCCAAGCTGAATGCTGCAGAACTCCGCGACATGCGCGCCCGCAACATCGGTATGGTGT
Organism: Mesorhizobium sp. LNHC252B00; assembly: GCF_000502955.1. Classification (GTDB taxonomy): domain Bacteria; phylum Pseudomonadota; class Alphaproteobacteria; order Rhizobiales; family Rhizobiaceae; genus Mesorhizobium. The sequence continues at coordinate 16,436 of NZ_AYWO01000006.1, forward strand.
TTCAGAGCGTGGCGCTTCTCCCCAACAGGACGGTGCTAGAGAACGCCGCCTTCGGTCTTGAGGTGCGGGGCATTGCGAAAGAGGAGCGCAACAGGACCGCCCGCGCAACCCTCGAAAAAGTAGGCCTTGGCGACTGGACGTCGCGCTATCCCGCCGAACTGTCCGGCGGCATGCAGCAGCGCGTCGGCCTCGCCAGGGCATTGGCGGCGGACCCCGAAATCATTCTCATGGACGAGCCGTTCAGCGCGCTTGACCCGCTGATCCGCCGCCAGTTGCAAGACGAATTCCGCAACCTCACCAAGTCGCTTGGCAAGTCGGCAGTGTTCATCACCCACGACCTCGAGGAAGCCATCCGCATCGGCGACCGCATCGCCATCATGAAGGACGGCGTCATCGTCCAGGTCGGCACGGCTGAGGAAATCGTCACCAAACCCGCCGACGAGTATGTCTCCGATTTCGTGGCGGGCATATCCAGGATCCATCTGGTCAAGGCTCACTCCGTGATGCGTCCCGTGGCCGAGTTCAAGAGCTCGCAGCCGCAGTGTGATGTGAACGCGCTGCTTCGGACGTCGCCGGAGGCCGACATTGGCGAACTCATCGACCTCACCATGCAGTCCGAACGCGACGCGGTCGCTGTCGTGGAGAATGGGACCGTCATCGGTATCGTCACCATCCGTGGCTTGCTACGAGGCGTTGCTGGGGCGCCCGCAAGAGAGCTCGCTGCGGCATAGTTCGGGAGGAGCGAAATGGACACGTCATTCATTACCGACACTTTCGATGCCTGGACGGACACGGCACTTGGCTGGATCAGCGACAACGGCGAATGGTTATTCGACGCTTTCAGGACCGTGCTTGAGGGCACTTACGACGGTGTCCTGTGGCTCCTGCAACTCGCACCGTTCTACTTGATCGCAATCATCGCGGCGCTGCTCGCACGGCGATTGATCAATCCCTTGTCTGGCGTCGTCGCCGGGGTCGCCCTGATCTTTTGTGCGGTCATGGGGCTCTGGACCGAAACCATGAGCACTTTGGCCCTGGTGACTACCGCCACGATCCTCGCCCTTGCCGTCGGCATTCCAGTTGGGATCGTGGCGGGCTTCGTCAAGTCGTTCAACCGGTTTCTCGAACCAGTGCTCGACCTGATCCAGACGCTTCCGCCCTATATCTACCTGCTTCCTGCGATCGCGCTATTGGGCTACGGGCCGGCGACTGCGCTCGTCGCTACTGTCATCGTCGCCATGCCGCCCGCCATCCGGCTCACGTCGCTAGGCATTCGGATGACGCCGCACGAATTTATCGAGCTTGGCCAGGCAAGCGGCCTGACGCCGTGGCAGATGTTCATCAAGATCAGGCTGCCTTTTGCCATCCCGAGCATAATGGCCGGGATCAACCAGAGCCTGATGATGGCCTTCGGCATGGTCGTCATCGCCGGCATCGTCGGTTCGGGAGGTCTCGGAGAGACAATCTACACAGCCGTGCGCACGCTCGACATCGCCACTTCGATCAACGCCGCGATCGCGATCGTCATCCTGACCATGATGCTCGACAGGCTCACACAGAGCGCGGCGCATCGCGCCGAGGGACGTGTAAGATGAACCTTGATCTGGTGCAGTTTTCGCCGGGGGCTTACCTCGCCCCCGCAGTGGATTGGCTGAACAAGAACTTCCATCCGTTCTTCGACGCGCTGACCAAGTTGATCGAGGCGGTGTTGGGCGCCATCGAAACCGCTCTGCTCTACCCGCCACCCTATGCAACGATCGTCTTGGCTGCCCTTCTCGCCGCGTTCTTCGTCAGCGTTCGGGTTTCCGTGGTGACAGCCATCGCGCTTGCATTCTGCCTGCTGGCGGGTTTTTGGACCGCTTCGATGCAGACCCTGGCGCTGGTGACGGTGGCGGTGATCATCTCCGTGTCGATCGCCTTTCCGCTTGGCATTTTGGCATCGCGCTACCGGAAGTTCGAAGCCGCGATCCGTCCCGTGCTGGACATCATGCAGACCGTCCCGCCATGGGTCTATCTCATCCCCGCCGTCATGATCTTCAGCCTCGGCCGCGTCCCGGCGATCATCGCGACGATCGTCTACGGCATTCCTCCGATGCTGCGCCTGACAACCCTGGCCTTCAACCAGGTGCCCAAAGACCTGCTGGAGCTCGGCCAAGCCACCGGCGCCTCGCCACGGTCTGTTCTGTTCAAGATCGAAATCCCTTCGGCCACCCCGACGCTCCTGGTTGGCCTCAACCAGTGCATCCTCCTGTCGCTGGCCATGGTCGTCCTGGCGGGCCTCGTCGGGGCTGGTGGTCTTGGAGCCGAGGTGACGCGGGGATTGACGCGGATGGAAATGGGCCTGGGCCTGCGGGCCGGACTGTCGATCGTCGCCGTCGCCATCCTTCTCGACAGGGTCTCCAGGGGCGTGCTGCAGCGCAGCCAGGCGCCTGGCGCGAAGGCCGCTTGAACCGCGAAGGAAAACACCATGCGCCGCAGTTTCTTCTGCATCGATTCCCACACCTGCGGCAATCCCGTCCGCCTGGTCGTGGGAGGCGGTCCCTTGCTGCCTCACATCCCAATTGCCGAGCGACGCGACCTGTTCGTACGCGACCATGACTGGATCCGGCAGGCATTGATGTTCGAACCGCGCGGACACGACATCATGTCGGGCGCGATCATCTATCCTGCGTACCGTCAGGATTGCGATTTCGCCGTGATCTTCATCGAAGTCAGCGGATGCCTGCCGATGTGTGGTGCCGGCACGATCGGGCTGGTGACGGCGGCAATCGAAGAGGGCCTCGTAACGCCGCGGGTTCCGGGAAAGCTGTCAATCGAGACGCCGGCCGGGAGGGTCGATATCCAATATGAGAAGCCGGGCGAGTTCGTGGACTCCGTCCGGATGTTCAACGTCGCCAGCTATCTGCATGCCGCGGACGTCGCCGTGGATGTCCCCGGTCTCGGTCGCCTCGTCGTCGACATCGCCTATGGTGGCAACTACTACGCCGTCGTCGAGCCGCAGGGTACATGGCAGGGTCTGGACGGCATGTCGGCGAGCGACATCGTCGGCCTCAGCCGCAGGCTCCGCGACGCGCTCGAACCCGTCTGCGATCCGGTTCATCCCGAAGACGAGAAAATACGCGGTGTTCATCACGCCATCTGGTGCGACAGGCCCTCAAGCAGCAATGCCGACGGCCGCGGCGCGGTGTTCTACGGCGACAAGGCGATCGACCGTTCGCCGGGCGGCACCGGAACTTCAGCGCGTATGGCGCAACTCTATGGTAAGGGACGACTGAAGGTCGGCGACAGCTTCCGCCAGGAAAGCCTGATCGGCACGGTGTTCGAGGGCCGTGTCGAGGCCGAGACCGACGTTGGGCTTTTCAAGGGCATACGGCCAAGCGTCGGCGGCTGGGCGAGGATCATCGGTCACAATACGATTTTCGTGGACGATCGCGATCCGCTGGCCCACGGATTCCAGATGCGATGACGACATGCACGCCTCTTCGCAATGTCCGCTCAGGATTTAGATCACGTCTATGCTCTGCGGGTCTGAAGGACCGCTTCTGAAAACCCATGCGCAAAGCCGCCGGTCTGCTTCCGTGAAGATCCTATGGGGATGGAAGGCGACCCGCGCTCTGCCAGAGTGAAGTTGCCAAACATCACCTGGAGGTCAGCATGCAAGCCAACACCACCAAAGCCCCGGCCGCTACCCGATCGACAATGTCGGCAGGCCGTGCATTTCGATATCCCAGGTTAGCCACGCCGTAAGGGAATATTCCGCTTTGCGAACTCACGGATTGGAACTTGTCGATCTCATTGCGCGAAGCGCGATGGATGCGGGATTTGCGGTTGAATTCGACGCCGCGGATTCTTGAGATTCCTCCGCCGCATCGAAATGCTAGTTTATTCATCGACTACATCAGGCAAAGTATCTTCGACGACGCTCAAATTTCGATCGAAAGCCTCGGTGTCGGATGCGTGGGCTCGGAGAGATCGCACCTTGTTTAGGATAGCCGCAACCGCCGCTTCTTTTTCTGGCGCTATGCGTGTTGTCACCGCTTTGGCCGCCAACGCGGAAAAATCTATGGCGGCATAAGGTGGCACACCTGCAGTGTCGCTTGCTTTCGGCCGTTCTTTCACGATGGTGCGCCGGCCCCGCGGCGGAGCCATACGCCCGGCTTTTGCGGCGAATGTCGCGCCGCGCCGCAGGCGGGTCTGCAAGAGGCCTGAGCGGTACGCCGATGCTGTCGGCACAATCGTCGGGAGCGCAGGAGATGGAACCGCCGCGGAAGCGTCCAACGCAGGTCTTTTCGTGCGCGAAGTGTCGGTAGAGGCGGGCAGGGGCATGAATGCGCGTTTGGCGAGCTGGCCGTCGGCGAAATAGAAATTGCGCGTGCCGAGGATTGGCAGTTCCCCACGCGGCAATATGATGACCTTGTTCTTGTCGAGCGTACGGATTTCATCCGGCCGCATGAGGGGCCGCCGCACTTCCTTGCGGTGCTCAGAGCGCGTGTAATAAGTGTCGAACAACGTTGCCTTGGTGCGCGTCACGTCTTTTTGCACGTCCGACGTTTCGCCGAGCTGCTCGGAAACGTAGCGCAGATCGTCAGCGTCCTGAGCACCGAAAAAGATCTGCACGCGAGCGGCGTTGATGAGCGTCTTGCGCCCTTCCTGGCGATAAATCTCGTCTACAGCCTTCAGCGACTGTACGAAAAACCACATAGAAACGCCATTGCCGCCGAGCACGCTCGCCATTTCGGTCACGTTCTCGAGCTTGCCGAGGTTCTGGAACTCGTCGAGCAGCACAAGCACCGGATGCTCTTCCGGACGCGGCATGGTTTCCGACATGAAGTTCATCATCTGCGTAATCAGGACGTTGAACAACGGTCCAAGCGACGTAATCTGCTCACGCCGCACGTCGAGATAGAGAGACATCCGATCACGCTTGAGCTTGCGAATATCGAACGTGCTGCGCGACGTAGCTCGCATCAGGCGCTCGTTGAGAAAGGGAGCCATGCCGGTGCGCACGCCGGCGTAGATTCCGGAAAACTGCCGCTCGGACATCTCAAAATAGGGCAGCAGGGTTTGCAGCGTGAAATGCGAACATTCGCGGCGGCGTTCCTCCCGCAGCGAGCCAATGAATTCCAGGATCGGCTGCTCGGCACCGTTCATGATCTCGAGGATTGTGGCGAAGGTCTTCTTCTCGTTCGGGATCGCAGGCGATTCCATGACGAAGGACGCGATGCCGGTAAAGAGGAGGCGGGCGTCGTTAACCCAGTAGGGATCCGCGTTCGAATGGGGGCGCGGAAACAGCGCCGCAGCAATATTGCGAAGGTCGATGTCGCGCTGTGCTGAGTCCAGCGAGATGAAGTCCATGGGATTGTAGCATGCGGTATTGCCGTCCGGATCAGCCGGCGCGAAACGCACCACGCGGCTCATGGTCGAACGGTAGCCAGCAGTCGCCGCATAGGTCTCACCCCGTAGGTCGAGAACCACGAGCGAATGCAGCCAGCTCAAGGCGTTCGGGATGATGAGAGACGTACCTTTACCGGACCGCGGCGGCCCTATGACGAAGCCGCCGACATCATCGCCATCAATCCACAATTTCTTGCCGCCGATCAGCTTGCGCTGCGCCAAGCGGATCTTGCCGGAGCGCTGATCGCGGCCGGGCGACAGAATTCCGGCAAGCCTGCCGCCGGCTCGACCGACGAAGACGCCGCCAACTTTCGTCAGGCCGGTTTTTGATAAATCGCTCATAGTCATGAAGCGAGAGTCATTGCGCTTTCTCGGGCGCATGAGAAACAGGCTGACCAGTGGCAAGAGAAACCCTAACGCTCCCACTGCAACGGCGTATTGTACCCGGCCAAAATCCCTCGCCATCGTGTCCGCCCACGCCTGACGAACGACTGGCAAGGGATCGGCGTTCAACTGGTCGAACAGGACGTGGGAGCCCGTCCGGTACCAATCCGTCGCGGCATAGGCGACCGTGAAGAGCAGGACGCCCAAGGCCATCGCCATGAGCATCATGAAAATTGCTGTTGCGACTTTCTGCATGGATGGGGCCCGCTAGATCGTCTCGGCCTTGGTGAACGTGATCTCACTGATGCCGCGTCGTCCGCCTTCGGTGCGGACCATCTGGACGACCACCGGGATGACCTCGCGCAGGTAGTCGAGGATTTCGCTTCGTGAGAGGCCTGAACTGCCCTGCATGACCATCAGCGCCAGCCGCTCGTAGGCGGACCGGGCGGAATTGGCATGGACGGTCGTGAGCGAACCAGGATGGCCGGTGTTGATCGCCTGGAGGAACGCGAAGGTTTCAGCGCCGCGCAATTCGCCCAGTAGCAGACGGTCGGGTCGCATGCGAAGCGAGGCCTCGAGCAACTGTTGCGCTGAGACCTTGGCAAGGCCCTGGTCGCCCTTCGAGGCTATCAGGGTGACATTGTTGGGAGCCGGCAGCCTCAGTTCGCGAGTGTCTTCGATTGTGATGATCCGTTCATGAACCGGGACCTCCTTCAAGAGCGCATTCAAAAACGTCGTCTTGCCAGTCGACGTACCGCCTGAAACGACGATCGAGACGCGGTTGCGGACCGCGTATTGCAGGAAATCCATTGGCGACGTGTCGTGCAACATCTCGACAAGTCGCTTTTCTTCGGGTGAAAGCGCCAGGCCGCTGCCCATCGCCGTGTTTTCGAATGCGCCGAGATCGTTGTAGGCATCAAGGCTCATATCCATGATGACCTGCTTGCGGATCGAGATCGCCCCGCCTTCAGGAGCCGCCGGCGGCAAGATGCATTGGATGCGCTCCCCTGAAGGTAAAGCGGCTGACAGGACCGGCTTTTCTTCGTTGATCACCTGGTTGGTCGCCGAGGCGACGCCGATCGAGATATGCCTAATCCAGCCGGGCGTGACCTCGCGCTTGACGACGTGCTCCATTTCCTTGGCGCCGAGGCGTTCGATGAACAATTCACCTGGCCTGTTGATTGCAATCTCGGACACCGCAGCTTCGTTCAAATAGGACCATATCGGCTCCAGATGAGCGCGCAGGACCGGAGCTCTCGCCCAAGGATCGGGGAGGGGATGGACGGCATTCATTTCACCGGGCTCCCATAGCCGGGATAGAAATGATCCTTCGGCGTGCCGTAGAGAGGCGTCGGATCGATCGCCTTCTTCGGCCGCCCGCCTGCCTTGAGGCGTGCAACTTCTTCCTGGACGGGATCGGCGTACAAATCCGAGAAATCGAGATCTCGCCGCACCAGCACGACGACCGATGTGCCCTGGTCGACGTAGACCGTCGGGCCAATGTTCTGCGTATCACGAAACGCCTCTTGCGCGAGTTGCTGCAGCGCGGTCGATGATTTGTCGAAGGCGATGCTACGCGCGTCGCGCTGCGAGCCATTGCCGCCATAAGTTACGGTCGTGGTCTCGCCGGTCACGGGATCGACCGTCGACACCTGGCGCTGTTGTCCATTCTGGCTACTATCGGAAAGCGAGGACAGATATTCAGAGACACCGCCAACGACGGAAAGCATGATGGCGTTGCCGTAGCGTTCAACCCAGTGCGTATCGACACGCCCGCCCATGCCGCCACGGCCGAGCGCGTCTGCCCCAGGCGACTTGATATCGACGGAAATGCCGTCCGAGCGAATGACCCTGCTCCAGACGATGAAAACACGCTTTTGACCGCGCGCAAGCCCCGAGCGGTATTCCCCGGTCAGGCGCGAGCCCTTCGGAATGAGGATTCGCCTGCCGTCGAGCGAGAAGACATCCTCACGCACGACTGCGCGCACGGCGTCGGGAAGGTCGGTGTTAACGGCGGTTTCCAAATAGCCGCGAATGATCGTTCCCTCTGGGATCAACGCATCGGTGCGTCGAAAAACCCTGGCTTTGACGATGCCGGAGGAACTTGCCTCAGACTGCGCCAGGAATGCCTTGTTGGGGTCACTGTCGGCGCCGGGGACCGGGATGATCTGACCGTCGGGCTCGATTTCGACCTGTGCCGCCTGGGCGCCGGCATCCGTCGAGCCGGTTTGATCATTCGTCACCATCTGGCTCGACCGCAGGCGTTCCCACACCGCTTTTTCGCGCTCGGCCGCCTCCGCTTTACGACGAGCCTCGTCCTCAGCCGCCGCCTTGCGTCGGGCTTCTTCCGCCTCGGCCTTGCGGCGTGCCTCCTCGGCCGCCATTTGCGCCTCCAGCGTGCGTCGCTGCGCATCAAGGTCGGCGCCCTCCTGAACGGTCTGATCGACATTATCGGCTTGTTGCGTGCCGTTCTGGACGTCAGCCGGTGGCGGCACCACGATCTGGTCGATCGTGCCGTCGGCAGGTTGCGGCGGCTCGTTCAACGTCGGCGGGCGGAACTCGGGCGGGTTGAAGTTTTCCTCGCCATCGCTGCGAACATCGCGCGATGCAGGCTCCCTGGGCCAGTTCAGCCATATCAGCGCGCCTACGAGCACTACGCCGAGGCCGACCAGGGCGATCCTGGTACCCACGCCCGCACCACGGCGCGCGACCGTCGGGCTGCCGTCCAGTTGGTTATAATCGATCTGGGTCATCACCGCCCTCCGCTGGATCCGAACAGGGTGGAACCACCCGTCAGTTTCGTTGGACCGTAGACCTGCTCGACTGGATCGATAGCGTTGGGTCGCGCCCGGTTGTAGAGGCAGAGCGTCTTGCCATCGGCCCGCAAGGTGAATTGCCGTGCGACCTTGTCGATGACTGTGTATTTGCCCTGAGTACGAACGTTGACCAGGGACTCATGGCGCTTGTCGTCGACAACGAAGATCGCCGGAATGTCGCCCTTGAACTCCAGAAACAGCTTGGTGCCGTCGTCGAATACGGTGCGCGGCTTCAGGCTGTCGTCGCCCTTGTAGGCGTAGTCGTAATTGAGATCGGCATAGTTCAGGTCCTTCAAATCCGGATCGGTTGCGCTCTCCTTGGCCTGTGAGAGCAGGCGCGCGTTGATATCCTCGTCCGGGTATTTGAACCGGACCTGGAAGGATGCCCGGTCACGGCTATTGTCAGTGGCCTGCAGCAGCAGGGAATAGACGCGCCGGTTGGTGACCACGTTGACGTTGGTCCAGGCATCGCGCTCCAGCGGCTTGACGAACAGAAACCGCGATCCGCGTTTGGGGATGATCGACCAGCCTTTCGTGTCGCCAGCCGACACGGTTTCGATGACTTCGGTCGGACTGAGTTCGACCATCGTGGAAATCCCAAGAGCGGCGCGCACCGACGTCACGTCGTCATTGTTGAAGGTGACATATCGGATGCGGCCGTCGCGTGCCGCCGCGCTGTGCATCGCGCCGAGCAGAAGGGCGGCCGATAGGACGAGGCCCGCGCGCCGTCTCATTGCAGGCTCCCCGCGGCCGGGGCCGATTCCTGGTCGCGGCGGTAATCCGTAACCTGAAAACCCAACGGGTTGTCGAAACGCCATTCGTTCTTGAGCGGCGTTGAGGTGTAGCGGAATTTTATCACCGCCACCCAATTGTCGGCGGTGGACGAATTGTCCCGCCGCGTCGTCGTGGCAAAGCGCACCGAGGCTGTGTTGCGATTGAGCAGGGAAACCGATTTGATCTCGACCGAGACAGTGACATTGCGGCCAAAAATCTTGTCCAGCGATTGTGGGTTTGCTGGCGTGAAAAGCCATGTCAAATCCTTGGACGCGGCTTCGGTCGAGTAGAGCTGTGCCAGGTCGTAATTCTGTTTCAGTTCACGCGAATCGTAGGTTTCGCGGGCCCTGATGTAGCGGACCAGATTGGCCGTCGTGACGGCCTCGTTCTGGGACAAATCTCCAGGCTTCAGCGCGCGCATGATCTCGAGGTAGCCCGTCGATTTGTCGACCTCCACAACATACGGTTCGAACTGCCGGAGGGGCAGGATCAGCACGAGCGCCAGCAGCGACAGCACCGCAACCAGTCCCGAAATGCCGCTGACGATCCAGGCCAATGTACGCGATCGGCGCATTGACCTGTGCGTGTCGTCTTCCCAGGTCGCGCCTGCCCTGTAATAGCGCTTGTCGACGAGTTCGCGGCTGCTGCTGGCAGGTGTTTCCATTGAGATTGACACTTTACTATTGCCTCGTTTGCGCGGCGATCCTGATCCGATCGAGGGCCGCGATCCGTGATAGTTCTTGTGTTCTAGCCCAGAGGCCTGGAGTTATCGCGCGCACCTTGCTGGATGGCGGTCCGGGTTGCGGCATCCGCTCTGGCTGCTCGCGAAGATCGAAAACTGTTTGTCGCGAGCTGCCGGGCGCCGCGAGCGGCACGGCCGGCGGCCCATCGCGCGCCGGAATAGCGCACGGCATTCCTTCCGAAGTTTCTATAAGGGTTGTATGCGCCCACAGTGCTGAGATACCCGCCGCCATTCAGGATCGAAGCAATCGAGGGTATCTGCATGAGAACGTAGATGCCGATGATCGTCACCAGCACCAAGGGCAGCACCAGCGACATTTTGCTGTCCATGGTCGCTCCGCCGGACGTGGCGGTGTTCAGCGCCGCATTGACGAGCGAGAAGTAGAAGCCGAGAAAGCCGTAGATGAGCACTTGCTGAATCATCAGAAAGGTGGTGAGCGAAAGGAAGCCTTCGCTCATGCGCGAGGACCAGCGGTAAAGCCAAAGGATGGTCCATATGGGCGCCAAGGCGAGCGTGATGAACAACATCACCTTGGCGGCGATGATCGCGGCCATGGCAAGCGCTGCGAAGATGATGGCCGACAGCAGAACCAGCAGCGACAGCAGCGCGCCAAAAATGTCATAGAAGGATCCGCTGTAGACCTGATTGGCCACGTCTTGCGCCCCTTGGTAGAGGTTGTCGATCAGCGCTGGAATTGCCGCCTGATCGCTGAGCTGATTGCCTGTGGCTCGCGACACGGCGCCTACGATCACCTTTCCGACCTCATCTGGAATGCTTTGCACAAGCTGGTATATCGTCGCGGAAAATGTGCCCCATCCGGTCAGCAGCAGATAGATGATGACGGCGCGGCCGAGGCGATAGGCCGCTTCGATTGGCGAAATCGACTCCCGCCCGCTCAGGATCGAATAGCCCCACCACGCGATATAGAGGGTGAGCATGAGGGTGAAGACGTTGCCCATCGCATTGCCCAACTGCATATAGACGGTGCGAACGAAGTCCTCGCCGATGTTGTCAATGCCACCGAGGATGCTTGCGGCGAGACCGTTCATGGATTCTCGTCAACGATGCTAGCGAACGGCGTTGAATTGACCGGCTTCAGCGCGCCGCATTCGTCGGCGTGGGCATACGCCAAAGGCCCGCACGGAACTTTCAGTTCACGATTTGCACATCCAAAAAGCACTGCGCCGAGCCCGATCGCAGCGCATATGCGCACCACTCGCCTCGACAAGTGCTTAGCCTCCGCTCTTGCCAAATTCCGCGAACGGATTGACGTCGCGCGGTGTCATCATTTTCTGCACCTGGCTCTGGCGAAGAAGATCTCCCTTCAGCTTCTCATTCAGGGCCGCGACCGCACCGTTTTGGACGCCGATCAGTTCGTTGACCGCACGCGCGTTTTCCAGCTGCATTCGTGTGTTCTGGTCCACCGAACCCTTGACGTCCTGCGACTGCCCGATCTGCCCACTCGCGGACTGCAATGACTGTTGGCGCTGGGTGACGCCCTGCGAGGCCTGCGAGGTCAACGCGCTTAGCAGCGACGCCACGTTGACGCTGCCGCCATAGGCGGTGTTGACGGCGCTCGTCTCCTTGCCGGCAATCTGCTGGAGCTGCTTCACCAGCTGCAGCCCATTGATGACGGCGCCGGCGATTTTCTGGATTTCGGGCGACAGGCCACCAAACGAAAGCGCACCGCCGTTCAGGATCGATCCGAACGACGGCGCCTGGGCGATCGACATATTGCCGCCGAGGCCCATTTGTCCGATCCCGAGCGAACCGTCACGACTGCCGCTGAGAGCCTGCAGGATCTCCTCGCTCTTTTTCAGAATATCCTTGTTGGAGTCCATGATGGAGTTGGTGTTTTCCGCATTCTTGCGGGCTACATCGAGATTGGCGCCATCAATGACGGCAATCTGTGCATGGGCCGTGCTTGCCCAAAGCGCCAGACTGGCCGCAATCGCGAATTTCTTCATGTGAGCCTCCTATTGCTGTAGAGAATCGATGACGCCGGCAGCGCCAGCAGGGTCGGTGGTAATGATCATCGAGCGGCTGTCGGCCGAGCTTGCCCCCGCGTTCTCAAGTGCGCATGGTAGCCACTGGCCGCGATCAATCTTAAGCCGTTCCAGTTCCGCGGGATTGCAAGAGAACGGGTTTGGAGAACCGCTCTTCGGTTCTTGCACCAGCTTGGCCGACTGCGATGCCTGAACGTTCTGCATCGACAGAAGTTGTGCCAGCAATGCCGTGAAGTCGCCCGCCTGGGCGAAGTACTGGTTGGTGACATCGGCGTTGATCCCACGAGCCGACGAGTTCAGCTCCCAAGCGTCCTTGTATTCGGTCACCTGGCCAACGTTGCCCGCCAGCGCGTCGATCGCCGCGTCGTTGGCGCCCATCTGCGATGAGCTTGCATCAAGGCCGCCAGCCGCCTTCCTGACCGTGCCCATGGCCGCGTTCTGGGCCGTGCCGCCTGCGCCGTCGGCCGTTACGAACGAGAATGGTGGCGGCGCAGCGGCCGGAGCCTTGCCGCTCGACACGTATTCGTTGAAGTAGCTGTTCCAACGGCCGACGCCGCCGGCCCACTGGTTTTGCTCGCCTGCGTTCGATCCGTTGTAGAAGGAGGCGAGACAGCCATAATTCGTCGCCCCGCATTGCTTCACGCCCATTCCGAGATATTTGACGCCGCCTTCGACATTCTGCTCGTTCACGTCCCGGTCCAGTCCCATGGACTTGCCGGTGGCTTTGGTCAGCTGCATGACGCCTTTGACGCCGGTGTGGCTCCCGGCGCATGTGTCGAAGCGCGATTCCTGATAGGCGACGGAGAGCGCCAGGCCTTCGGGCACGCCGTATTTTTGCGCATAATAGCGGATCATCTTCACGTTGCCCGCGTCGCGCTGCAACGCGTCGGCCGGCGACCGGCGAAACATCTGTGAGCGGTATTTGTTCGAATAGGTGCAGACGACGCTTTTCTTCTTGTCGGTTTCGTCCTTCTTCGCTTCATCCGACGTCTTGCTGTGCTGCTCATCCTCTTGCCGCTTGTCGAGGTTAGAATCGTCGATGACCGCGATCTGAGCGATAGCCACGCTCATACTTTCCGCCGTCGCGAGAGCCACGGCGAGACAAGCGCTGCTAAGCCGCTTCGTCATGCTCGTTCTCCCAACCGCAGAAGTATGGCAGCCACATCTCCGGCTCGTCGCCGAAGGTCTCCCGGAGCCGTGCGCATTCCTTGCTGTTGGCTTCGTTCGAGGACAGGACCTTGATCAGATCGGGCATCGCCGACAAATCGAGCTTGGCTACGATCGAGTCGCTGTCGTGCTTGACGAGGAAGGTGCGTGTTTCCTTCGCGGTCCGGCGCACGAACTCGAATTCCTTCGCTGTCAGCGAGAAGCGCTCCATGTAGGACTCCTTGCTCGCCTTCGGGTTGGGGAAGAAAATGTTGGTCTTCGTTTGCTCGATCAGCGACGACGAGATGGAGGAACTGACGACGTCTTCCGCTGTCTGCGTGCCAAAGCCGACAACGCCGTTGCGGCGACGAATGGTCTTCAGTGTCTCGTTGATGAAAGCGGCGAAAACCTCGTCGTCCAACAGCTTCCAGCCTTCATCGAGGAAGAGCATGATCGGCGAGCCGTCGATGACGTCCTCAAGACGATGGAAGATGTAGAGCAAGGCCGCCGAGCGCAGCTTTCTGTCGCCCAGGATCTTGGTCATGTCGAACCCGACCACCGGTTTCGAGAAATCGATGAGATCGACGGGATTGTTGAAAAGCCAGCCCTTGTCCTTCGGGTCGAGCCAAGGCTGTATCCGCGCGGCCAGATCGTTCATGCCGGGCATGAGGGAGCCCCGAAGCACTTCCGGCAGCAGGTCGAAGGTTCGCTGTTCGCGCGAAATCTTGTAGATCATGTCGACGGCGGCGTTGATGACGCGCATCTCCGCCACGTCCAGCGTGCCGCCTTCCGGCGTCAGAATATAAATGAGCAAATCTTCCAGGAAAGAACGGTTTTCTGCCGTGTCCTCGAGCTGCAATGGCGCGAACCCGGTCGGCTGAGAAGGCTCCATCACCTCGTAGCGACCGCCCAGCGCCCGAACAAAAATTTCAGCGCCGCGCATGTAGTCGAAATAGACACATCGCGGCCGCGGCATGATGCGCATGGCCTGCGCCATCAGGAACGACAGCACCACGGTCTTGCCCGAGCCGGTCGGGCCGAACACCGTGAAGTGGCCGACATCGTGAACGTGGAAATTGAAATAATAGGCCGTCTGGCTGGTCGTTTCGAGCAACGCGATGGGCCGTTTCCAATGCAGCCGCTCACGTTGGCCGGAGGGGAAATTGTGTCCGGAGAAAAGACCGGCGAAGTTAAGCGACGAGATCAACGCACGTCGCGCGATGTAGCTGAAATTTCCCGGCAACTGCGCCCAGAAGGCCAGTTCCGTATTCAGTGTCTCGCGAACCGGCACGATCGACATGCGCGAAAGCTCGGCCGTGATATCGGATAGCGCACGATTGAGCCCAGTCATGTCCGGTGCCAGGGCCATGACGCTCATATGATGTTGTCCGAAGACGACTTCGCCGCCGGCCAGCTTGTCGGCACCGTCGTGGACGGACTCCTCGACCGTCGTGCCCGCCTCGTCGGAACCCTCGACCTGGTTCGCGATGGTGTTGATCCTGCGCATCGCGGTTACCCGGTCTTCGATGGCAAAACTCTGCGTCAGGACAAACTCGTGTGGCAGGCGCAAGAGACCGTCCAATGAGCCCGGCGCGGTGAACGGTGGATATTCCTTGATCGACACCATGGCGCCGAGTTTGCCGGCGTCCGGCCCGCGAAGTTCCAGCGCGGATTTGCCGAAAAACAGCTGTCGTGTCGCCAGCACATCACCAAGGGACATGCGCGGCAAAGGCATTTCCACGTCGCGGCCGCCGGCGAGGATCTTCGCCAAAAATTCCGCAGGCTCGGAAAAGAAGCTGTTGCGGCGCTTCACGACACCGAGAAGACGCGCACCATAAGCGGTAAAATCCTTGACGACGCCGTCGAGAACGTCACGCAATTCGGCCATCGCCTCTTCGCGGGTTTCTTCGCCTGCGGTACTTATGCGAAACGCATTGAGCGCCTTGTCCACCCAGCCGACGCGACCGACCATCGGTCGGCGTATGATCGCCAGATACGCCTCGTTGACGAATAGGTTTTTCGCCCCGAGCTCATCCATGTAGCGGGCGTCGAGCTCGGCCACGAAAGGATTGTCAAAGTCGCCTTCGATCTCCGGCGTCACGTGGCGGCGAATGATCGTTGTGTAGACCGCAAAGCGAGACGTCGAGAGATTGCGGAACGTAGTGTTGCGGTTGAACATGCGGCTGTTCAACTCGGCCTGGTCCATCGTCTGGAACGGCAGGCCACTAAGCTGGATTACGCCGACAAGAAATCCGCTCTTCGTCACGATCAGATTGTCATCGGTATGGCGAAGGTAGGGGATGTGCATCGCCGCGGGCTTTTCGCGGCGGCGCTCACGGCCAAATTTGAGGTCGGCATCGAGGCTCATGGCGAATAGCTCCTCGCGCCCCAGAAAGTAAGGTTCGCCACCGCTCCGCGTTTGGAGACGCGCCGCTCGAAAATGTGGAACATGTAGGGATCGCGCTGGCACAGATATGCGCTGACCAGATGCACCACCCCGAACACGCCAAGGCCGAGCATGAAGCTGCTGGTGGCAATAAAGCCGATCACCGCCAGAATGCCGTTCAGCGCGAACACCTCGTAGCGCACCCCCCATTTCATCGGGGGACGTGTCAGTGGCAGGCTGACCGGCTCGACATAGACTTCCTCGTCATCCATGCCTCAGCTGCCTCCCGCGGTCGCGCGAACCGCATCCACCAGCTGCGCAGCGCCGAAGATCAGAGCGATGCCAATGATGATGGAGAAAGCCATCATCCACGCCAGCCGGCCCGTCATGGCGAGGAAGCCGAGAAAACAGACCGCGATAATGGCGAATGAGCGCGCTATGTCGCCCTGCAGAACTCCAACGAACCACTGGAGCACATTTTCAACTGGTGCCGCCGACTGGGCATACGCAGTAGCTGGCGCGAGAGCTATTCCGACCGCCGAGGCCAAGGCCAGTTTCAGCGCAAATTTGCCCGCTTTCCTGTATTCCACCCCTTGGCTCCTTTCAGTTGCCGAGATCCATGACATGACCATCCTGCCAAGCGTCCTCGCTTGCTGGCGGTGCGGCCGCGAGCGTTTCGGATTTGGTCAGGGCGGACTTCTTCACCACACCGCCGAACTTCCAGCGGTTGAGTATTTTCACGATGTATTCCGCCGTCTCCGGATTCACCGGAATGCCCTGCGACTTGTAGACGCTGTTGGGCCCGGCGTTGTATGCCGCCAGCATCAGAAGCGGATCCCCGAATTCTCCATAGAGTGATTTGAGATAGCGAAGGCCAGCCCGGACATTTGCGTGTGTATCGCAACGATCGCTGACCCCTAGATCGGCCGCCGTGCCTGGCATCAGCTGCATGATTCCCAGCGCTCCGGTCTTGGAAGGACCCTGACTGGCGCCGAGATCGCTTTCGGCCCATGCAATCGCCTCGGCCAGATCGGTGTCGAACCCTTCGTCTTGCGCGATTGAACGCACAAGTCGGGAGACGTCAGCGCGATTTCCGGTCTTACACGCCCCCGGCCTTTGCGCCCCGACTCCGGAAAGGGCTTGCGCCGGTGTTGCGAAGGCGATTGCTACGCGGTCTGATGCCAGGTCCCGGCCATGCGCTTCCAACGGCATCATGGCGCCAAAGAGAGTGAGCAGGGGAGCGAATCGAGTGTTCATAGTGTCGCCTAAATTTAACACTTTACTATGGCTACACGCAGCCCTAGTAAAGTGTCAACACGATATCGATCGCAAGGACGGATTTCGATGAAACAGACTGCCCTTTGTACGGTCTTGCTGCTCCAGGGCACCGTGGCTTATGCTGCCGGCGCCGACGCCCCGAGCGCCTTCGCGCAACCCTCAGAGCACTACCTGCTCCAGTTTGCCAAGCCGGACGAGAAGGTGTTCGTCTATGAACGCTACGATGCAAAAGGCGCGCTCTTTCAGCGCGATGCGGCGACCCTCATCTCGCCGGTCAAGGTGCCGTCGGCGACCGAGCGCGTCATCAACGGCGTGACGTACCGGCTGCGCGGCCTTGCGGCCTGCCCCAAACCGAAGATTGCGTACAAGACGCAGCAATGGGACTGCACGAAGGCCGCGCAGGACTTTGAAGAGGTAATCTACAACGATCGTGCGTCTGTCGTGCTTTGCAAAACACTTGTGCTGCAAAGCAGGAAGGGTGAACCCGATGCTGTGTCGTGCTTCTCGCTCGTGGGTGCGGGCAACGCAAACGACCCGTACAACGTCGCCTACGACGATGACGAAATGGTTTTTTTCGACATGGCGGCGATCGGACGCAACAAGGACGGCAAGTCGCTGCGCCCCGATCTAGAGCATTCGGCCGACCTCGGTGGTCAGTTCCAGGAATGAAACAGGCGAGCTTTGCAGTGCTGGCCGCATTTGGTTTGTGCGCATCGGCACATGCCCAGGATGCATCCGAGTCTGCCGTGCCAACGCCCCTCGCGGTATCGAAATCGGCTCAACTGCTGACGGGAGATACCTGGCGTGACGGAGACCACCTTTTCCGCCTCTATGGCGTCCAGTCATGTCTTCGAGGGACGTCAGCCGAAGAGCCAAATGGGAACAAAATCGATTGCGGAAACACCTCGCTGGCGCACCTTGCTGCGCTGTTCGATAGCGCGGCGGTTACATGCCAGCCAATCGGCTACGCCTTCGACAAGGCGGTTTTTGTCGTGTGCGGTGCGCAGCTCAATGGCGAAACAATCGACGTCGGCACCGCGCTGATAGCGACCGGATACGCGTTTGCCGCAACGACAGCAAAGGGCAAAGCCGTCAATGAGAACTACCTCGTCGCGGAAATCAACGCGAAGATGAAACGTGCAGGTTTGTGGGGCACGACGTTTCAACATCCTGTGCAGCTGCTGCTGAGCCAAGGGTTGGAGAGACAAGAATGAAGCAAGACGATGAGGCGCACAGATATTACTATCCCGTCGAAGGACGCGGTGACGGTGCTATTGGTGGAGCCGCTGCATTCATCGCGATCATCTTGGTGCCGGCAGGACTCTTTGCGGCCTGGAATACTGTGGTCTCATGGATTTCAGCGCTTTTCTCTTAGGACTGCAGTTTCGTGAAAGAATCGAGCAACGCGCGCAAATCGTCGACATCAATCTCGCACCAGCCATGGGCCGTCAGCCGTTGGAAGTGGGCAGCCTTCATTTTCATTTCCGCGATAGTGATTACCGGGGCAATCGCAGCACGCCTTCGCAGTGCGGCCTCCTCCGCCATGACCGCGTCCAGCCTCTGACCCAGCAAGATCGCGTCCGTACCCTCGGCCTCCATTGCTCGCTTGCCCAGACGTTCAAGCTCTGCAATGCTCCGACGATGTTCCGCAATCAGTTTCGCGACGCCTTCAGCCGCTACCACCTGTCCGTTGCTACAGACCAATTGAATAGACATCGACCGGCTCCACGTAACTGACTTGGGGGGCGAGAAAATATCCCTCTGCTTCTCGGGCTCCCGAAGCCCTGGCTTCCCCTGCCTTTCGCTCATGCGAGCACACTCCGCCCTGCCATCAGACAAAACGTTTCAGAATCTATGCCGAAATTGCATATCCCGAATTTGACCCTGGCGCCGGCGCGACCAGCCGACGGTGCGAATAGACAGTCCCATGCGGTCCTTCTGCTCGGCGAAATATGCCCGACACGGGCGCGGGGTCGGGAGCATGTCCGGTTTGCCGTGCTTGATATTCTTCGGCATCGGCCTGCCTTCGGCGCCGGTGTTGGTGCTGGCCAGCAACTTGCGTCGACTCTGTCGCCGGCAACTAGAAGACCAGGGAACCGGCCGAAGGTGCGCCGGTCCATGATCTGAACTCGGACTGCTCATCTGACAGCCCGTAAAGTCTGTAACACCAGGATTTTTAACATCATCACCGCTCGTAAGGTGGGCGCCTGCCCTGCGACCGATCCGGGCAGTCAGTCCCTTGACTGGTCTCTCTCCTCGCCGGCCAAAAATCGAGTTGACAAAACCGTTGATCGAGGACGAAGGCACGATAAAATACGAAGCCTAGCGAAATGGAACGAAACTAGAGCCCGTAAGTCATTGGTTACGAACGGAAAGTTATTTCTCCCGGCGCCGAGAGACGGGAGTGATTTCAAAGAATTATTCAAGCGATTGGCGGCGGCGGGTGCGGGTCGGCCGTTAGGCAAAGACGGGTTTCCTGCAGGCCCATGGACGCCCGAGCTTCTTGCAGAGGCGATTTCACAGATTGATTCCAATCAGGTTGGGGTCGATCTGAGAACGGTGCAGCTTTGGTTTCAGGAGAACGACAAGGGGATTAGCACTACCAACATTCGTTGGCTGGCGAGGATTTTTGGATGCGATGATCCGATCGCAACTAGCGAATGGCAGATGGAGCTTAGTGCGGCGCAATCGCGCTTATCGGCCAAGAGACGAGAATGGAAGAGAGCCGCAAGCAGGATTGCTCCAGATACCGCACTGACTGGGACTTTCGATGACAAGACAGACTCGCCGGCAGAGCTGACACGGTATACTGACGCCAAGGGGCCGAGGCGGCGGTTTAGTTTGGCGAGGAAATCGGAGGCGTTTTTTAGTTACGGATCTCCCCTGAATTTACCGGCGTCGGTGTTTGCCGGCATGACCGCCCTCGGCTTTTTGTCGTACATCATTGGTATCCACAACGTCACCTACGAGCGAGCCGACGGGCTCGTTAAGCAGGTTGGATTTCTTTGGGCCGCAAATTGGACACTCGACTTTATGGTGTTCTTACCGCTGTTTTTCTTCTTCGTTATAGAGTTGCTGGTCTTCTGGAAAAGTGAGGGGCGCAGAAAGCTTGCAGTGCAGGGCGATCAGGAAGGCGACGACGCCTGGTTGCGCAACGTTGACTCTTCCTCGTACACCTATTGGTCGGTTTTTTTGATTTGCTTGCTGTTCGCGGGTCTTTTTCAATGGATCGGCGTGTCCCTGATCCCGTTGATGAGGGGCGGTGGCAACTATGCCATGGATTGGGGGAAAATAGCTCTTGTGCGTCCTGAGATCATATCTGTCCCAGAAACAGTCGCTTTTACGGGGCTAGCCTACCTATACATGTGCCTGGTGTTTTATCTTTTCTTCGCAGGTCTCATTTTGGTCTACACGGTTGTTCATGATCTTTGGAGAATTGGGGACAGGCTGAAGAAGCTGTCGTATGTTGATCATCAGCAAGAACTCAATGAAGCCGGCCTCACAGTGATGCGTGCGGTTTTTCGGTGTACTGTTTTGGGGGTTCTGGTCGCCATATGGATGAAGGTCCAAAGCTCTTATCTGGCATCCAGTGGTGAGAATATTGTGGCATGGTTGGTCGGCGATATGTCTTCGATGTTCCAAGGTCGCGAGCATGTGACCAACGGGTTCCGCTATCGCATGCCGACGCATTACAGCAGCCTTCTTGTCGTTATTTCAACCTGTTTTGTATTTCTGTATGGCACCATCCGACTAGTTGTCGGGGGTCGAGTTCATACGCCTTTGTGGAAGATGTCGGCGGTCGTGGCGTTACTTGTTGTCAGCTACTTGTTGATCGACACGTTTGCCGGCTTTTCGACCCTGCTGGCCATTTCAGTGCTAGTCGCGCTTTACAGCCTGTTCGATCCAGGGTTGGGGCGATGGCGAGAGAGTGATTTGGGAAACAAACAGAGTGTATCATAGTTGGCTTGATCGTTGGGACGAACGCCGGGCCCTTCGCGGTGAGGAAGGGAAGAAACCAACGGATTTCGTCCTTGACGCGGAACGCGCCTTTCCATGTGCGAAGAAGATGACAAGTATCGAGGAATTCTGTGCCCTTGCGGACCAAGCCGTGGTTGATCTAGCCTTTTTCGATGAGCCGAGTGTGAGTGATCAGGGTTTTGAAAGGGTAGATGGGTGGCTCAAATTTCCATCGGACATTTCTACTGATGTCGAACAGAACAACGTCGTCTCGGCGAAAATCACAGAAAGCGGGGCGTTCGATCAGGCAATGGTGATTTTTCACCATTGGAATGCAAGCGCCCGGAATCGTCAGATTGCCAACTTTTTCTCGCAGCGTGGCATCACGGTTGTGGAGATTGCTATGCCTTATCACTTAGAACGTAGCCGTCCCGGCTCCGTCCACGCCGATTATATGCTTAGCCCTAATCTCGGTCGAACGATCCAATCTGTAAGGCAGGCAGTGCTGGATGGGCGAAAACTCATACGATGGTTGAAGAGCGAAGGCTATCGAGAGATTTCGGTTGTCGGTATGAGCTTAGGCTCGTGGGTTGCGGGGCTGGTCGCGGCGCACGACTCGGCTGTGTCAAAAGCCTCGCTGTTTCTGACGGCGGGGAGTCTAGCGGATATGGTTTGGACGGGTCGCGCGACACGACTGATACGTGACAGCATTGAGCCTAAGATTGAGCTGACCGATCTCAGAAGGGCCTGGGGTCCGCTTAACTTGGAGAATTACGAACTTTGTTTGGCACGGCCTGATCTCGATCTTCACGTTGTGTTGGCGAAGAGAGACAAAGTGGTGTTGCCAGAATTATCGGAGAGGTTCATGCGGAGGCTGAAGGATGCCGGTGCTAGGCCAAGTATTTTGGAATTAAACTGTGGTCATTATTCGCTCGCCATGCCGCCTTACATTTTGTGGGCCGGGTTGAGCTTGAAGCGGTTTCTGTCGTGCGCTGACAAGTCGGCCCGGCGAGCATGAGTGTGGCGTTGGCCGGTCAGTTCACCAGAAAATTCTCTGTTAGGCGTGCCTGCGCGTCCGGCTGCAGCCAATAACACGTAGTTCAGGTTGGTGGGACCTTATCCCAAAATAGGAACGTCCGTGGGTCAAGCTTCAACGCCTTGGCGATCGCGGCAATCGTGTCCACGCTGATGTTGCCGCTCGCGCGCTCCAGTTTCGTGAATGTCGCCTCCGCCACGCCGATCAGCTTCGCCATCTCATAGCGGAGCATATTGCGTCGTTGCCGCTCCATGTCGATGATGTGTGCAAGGCGCTTGCGGATCGCAGTTTCGTCCAGCTGATGCACCCATTCGGGGAGTTTTTTCCCGCCGGAGAGCAGTTCTGCGACAGACACTTGCAGGCCGTTTGCCATGATCTGCAGCGTCGTCAATGTGACATTATTTTTCTGCCGAACGGTCTGGATGTAAGTTCGGTAAGCGAGCCCTTCGCCTTCAGGGGTGCGGAACAGCTCGGCCATGTACATATGGGATAGGCCACGCTTGGCTCTCTCCCGCTCCAGCACGGTCGCAATGTTGACGCGCAAGGGGTTGTCGACCGCGCCCGCATCGTCTCGTTTCATAAATCGATGTAGTCGCACAAACCTGCCTTCTTGATTTGTCCTTTTTCGCACGAATCATCCATAGTAAAGTGTCAAAATCGCAACGAGGAAAAGGCTATGACCATGCTGAAACATTTCTTGGTGAGTGCCGCCGCCGTCGCGGGCGCCGCGGCTCTCCCATCCCAATCACAGGCATCGGAATGGGGCTGTCAGGTGCTCCTCTGTCTGTCCGGTGATTGGCAGGGCACTCCTTCTTGCCACCCGCCAATCTACAAGTTGATTGCGGCGATGGAAGCCCCGGGTTTTAACTGGCCGACCTGTCCACAAGCCAACTCCAGCGCCGCGAAATTTGAGAAGTATGAGGATTGTCCGCTTGGCTGGCAAGCAGTTGGTGCCAACTCCGACCGACCCGGAATGGGGCACGAACGGAACATCTGCCGCATCAGCTCCGACAGACTCACGATACCCGGCGTTCTCAAAAACAGCGGCCTCGGCGGACGTGATGAAGACGGATCACGACAGGTCCAACTCGAAATCGAAGGTAAGGTGGTGACGGCAAAAATCCAGACAAGTGGCAACGACAAAGGGCATTCCTTGGGTAATGGCCCAACCTACTACACCATCGCTCGACCGATGCGCGGAGAGCCCTGGTTCATCGAGTATGACGACGCGAACGGTATGCGCCAGAAAAGCTGGTTCAATCTCAACATGCCATAAGCCAAGCCATCACGCAGGACGAGGACTGTGAGGACCATAATTCAGGGAGGTTTGTAGTGTTCAAGACGCTTCTCATGTCCACTATGATTATGAACACAGGCGCAGTGTTGACGGCGGCTGGTCAGAGCGACAGGCCGCGATCAAGCGTGGACAATCCGATGTGGCCCGCTTCACTGAAATGGGACTGCAAGACCGCTGCCAAAATCGTGTGTGAGCGTGATGGCAGTTGCTCGGTGGCTGAGGGCCACACCGGATTTGTGCTGAACTACGGCAGCAACGAAGCTGAGTTCCCGGCCAGCAATGTCAGGATCAAACGCCACTATCAACAGACTGTGCAGGCAAGCCCTTTGCAGCAGGAAGTTAAAGTCGAACTGGCCGACAACCGGGTTCTATGGCTGACGGCCGTGGATGCCAGCCGCACGTATTCGGAAGCGTGGGTCGGCGCACTGAGCGAGTTGAAGGGTGGCGCGGTACTGATGGAATCCGAGGGAGTCTATTGCATGCCGCACAAGTGAATGCGCCCGAGAGGGCAGGCGAGCAAAGGGCGATATGGTCTGACCGCGGCGTCGGACCTCGGCGTTGCAGAAGCGTTCAGGGTGTTCCGTCCAGGTTTATCGGGCGATGAGGTGATAGTAAGTAATATAAGATCCGTCGCATCAAGGCTTAGAGTGGAGTGACTGTCACAACACTAGATATAAATTCACCATGGGACTGTCAAAGCGGTTGATACGCGAGCCATGTATACTTGGAATAACTGAGAAATATTTGCTTTTACTGATGAAAGTCGCATAAGATATCTTATGGAACTTTGACATATTGGCGCAAAGTTAAAATGTCTTGATTCTGCAAAGTAGGAATGTCGCCCTGCTCGCTGTCGAGCGAGGGAGACGGCAGAATGGGATTGATCCTCATGAGCGAGCGCGAGCTGCAACGCATTGAGGTGCTTTCGAAAGTTGTGGAGCGGCGCACGACCATGGTGTCGGCCGCACGGCTGCTGGGACTGTCGGCTCGGCAAGTTCAGCGTCTGTTGAAGACCTTCCAGGCTGAAGGCGCTGCGGCACTTCGGCACAAGGCTCGAGGACGACCATCGAACCATCGATATTTCGCCGGCGTCGGCGAGTTGGCGATCCAGTTGGTCCGAGAACATTATCTCGACTTCGGCCCGACCTTGGCGGCCGAGAAGCTGGCCGCGAACCACGGCCTGGTCGTGTCGCGCGAGACATTGCGCAAATGGATGGCGGAGGCTGGGATTTGGCTGTCGCGCAAGCAGCGCCGGACATTCCATCAGCCGCGTTTGCGCCGGGAATCTTATGGCGAGCTGGTGCAGATCGACGGCAGTGATCACCGTTGGTTCGAGGAGCGCGGCGACCCATGCACCCTGCTCGTTTTCATCGATGACGCGACCGGCAAACTCCAGCAGCTTCGCTTTGTGAAGTCGGAGAGCACGTTCAGTTACTTCGAGGCCCTGGAGCTTTATCTGAAGGCGCATGGTTGCCCGATAGCGTTCTACTCCGACAAGCACACGGTGTTTCGGGTGGCGAGGGCCGAGGCCAGCGCCGGCCGCGGCATGACGCAATTCGGGCGAGCGCTTTCCGAACTCAACATCGAGATCCTGTGCGCCAATTCTAGCCAGGCCAAGGGCCGGGTCGAACGTGTCAATCGCACGCTGCAGGACCGGCTTGTGAAGGAACTGCGTCTTGCTGGCATCTCAGATATCGACGAAGCCAACGCTTTTCTGCCGGCATTCACGACCAGCTTCAACGACAAGTTTGCGAAGATCCCTACCCGGCCGGACAATCTGCACCGTGTCTTGAACATGCCGGCTGATCGACTCCGCGACCTGCTCTGCAAACGCGAGCAGCGCTATGTCGGCCAGCAATTGTCTTTCTCCTATGAACGCAAGCAGATCATGCTGGAGAAGAATGATATCTCATGCGGGCTAGTCGGCAGATATGTCGACATTTACGAGTTCGCCGACGGTCGCCTGGATGTTCGGTGGAAGGCATGCTCCCTGCCCTACACTGTCTTCGACAAAGAGCAGCGCGTCACCCACGCCGCGGTCACCGAGAACAAGCGGCTCGGCGAAGTGCTGACCTGGATCAAGGCTCAGCAGGACGAGGCGCGGCCTCCGCCGAAGATCAAGACCAACAGCGAACAGATCGCTTACAGGAAGCGCGGAACGAAGCCGGGCCGCAGGACGGATTTCATGAATGATCCTGCTGTCATCGCGCGTCGAAAACAAGCGCTGGCAAGGCTGGATGCTGCCGAGTGAATCAGTTCTCAAAGCTAAAGCCGAGGCGCCAAGCTTGAAACGCGCCCGACCGGGCTGCGCAACCCCGACCAGCTGACGCCCGATCGGGCGCTTGTGTCAGCGCCAGGAAGCGCGTCACCGTCGCATTTCTAACTTGCTGCGCCCTGCCCCTCGCAAACGTAGGATGCGACATTTCTACTTTGCAGAGCGAGCGACATTTCTACATCACCGCCACATGACATTAAATGAAAACGCTTCGTTGACCACATCGTCCTGTGCAACCACGGATTCGTAGTTTGCGAAAGAGAAATCTCTCTCAAAAAGCACGTCGGCTACATTTGAGAAGAGCACATTTTTTGACCGTTCAAGGCCTTCCGGCTTGTATCAGGCTCGCCCGCGACTCCCATGGAAAGCGTGCACTCGGTCGCGAAGCCACCAGGCAATCTTAGGACACTGCTATCACGGCGCTCTAAGAGATCAGCGGCGCCCCTCTCCGGCTTGGTAATCGGCCTTGCGCTTTGATCCCTAAGCGGGGAACATGCGCGATCAGCGCGCCGTCAGCCGGATTTTCGACTGAGGTCGCACGGCGTGCGGACAAATTCGCCGTCGACAAGGCACCGGTGTTGAAAGAGGGGCGCGTCGGCGAGCGGCGGGAGGATCATTGGCAGGAGCTTTCTCGATCGGGCAGTTATGCGGAAAACAGGAATGCCGCCGCCGGATCGAAAAAGACTTGACGGCTGCAGGGCGTCAGATCCTGCGACCGCATGGCGGCGGAGGTCGGCCTGATGTCGATCTCCTGTCCAGTGGCCGTGCGCGCGACGATGCGCCGTCGTTCGCCATAGAAGGCGACATCGACGATCTCGACAGCGAGTTCCGCGCTCGCCGGCTTTCGTTCCATGCCAAACGCTTCCGGCCGGATCATCAGCCTGGTTTTTTGCCCCTTGTCGAAGGTCCTGTTGACGCTCACGCCGGAGACGACTGAACCGTCCGCCAGCCGGATC
Source organism: Mesorhizobium sp. LNHC252B00 (assembly GCF_000502955.1). Lineage (GTDB taxonomy): Bacteria > Pseudomonadota > Alphaproteobacteria > Rhizobiales > Rhizobiaceae > Mesorhizobium. Next base: position 42,883 of record NZ_AYWO01000006.1, read on the forward strand.
GTTGCCGCGCCATTGGCGGTTTCGAGATGTTCGGCGGTGAGGAAATTCGAATTGCCGATGAAGCCGGCGACGAAGTCGGTGGCCGGTCTGAGATACAGGTCCTCGCCGGTGCCGGTCTGCTCGATGCGACCGTCCCTGAAGAGCGCGATCCGATCCGAGAGGTGCAGCGCTTCCTCCTGGTCATGCGTGACATAGAGGATGGTAACGCCGGTCTCGCGGTGGATGCGGCGGATCTCGGCCTGGATCTCCTCGCGCAGTTTCTTGTCGAGCGCCGACAATGGCTCGTCCATCAAAAGGATCGGCGGATCGTAGGCCAGTGCCCGGGCCAGCGCCACGCGCTGCTGCTGGCCGCCCGACAGTGCGCCGGGCAAGCGCGCGGCGAAGCTTTCCAGCCGCACCAGGGTCAGCATGTCGGCGACCTTCTTCTTCACCTCGGCATCAGGTCGGCGGCGCACCCGAAGCGGAAACGCGATGTTCTCGGCCACCGTCAGATGCGGAAACAGCGTGTACCGCTGGAAGACCATGCCGATGCTGCGCTTGTGCGAGGGTATCGCCAGCAAGGATTTGCCTTCCAGTTGGACATCGCCGGAGCTCGGATCCTGGAAGCCGGCGATGGCATAGAGCGTCGTTGATTTTCCCGAACCCGACGGCCCGAGAAAGGTCAGGAATTCGCCCCTGGGAATCTCAAGGGTGACGTCGTGCACGGCGGTGAACGCGCCGAACGCTTTGTGCAATTTGCGGATGGAGAGGAAGGGCTGGATCATGTCTTGACCTTTCGCTGCAGCAGCGCCGTCACCACCATCAGGGCAAGCGTCAGCCCGACCAGCAGGCTGGAGGCGGCGGCGATGACCGGGCTCAGATCCGAGCGCAGACTGCCCCAGATCTTGACCGGCAGGGTTTGCAAGGAGGGGCTAGCCATGAAGATCGCCACCACGACCTCGTCCCAGGAGGCGAGAAAGGAAAAGATCGCGGCGGAAAAGATGCCGATCCGGATCGATGGCAAGGTTATCCTGAGCCTGGCCTCGAACGGGCTGGCGCCGCAGACGATGGCCGCGTCCTCGATCGATTTGTCGAAGCCTTCAAGTGCGGTGGCGATCGGGATGATGGCGAAGGGCAGCGCCAGCACCGTGTGGGCGATGACGAAGCCGATGCTGGTACCGCCGAGACCGAGGCGCAGGAAGAAGGCGTAGATTGCGATGGCGAACACCACGACCGGCAACACCATCGGCGTCAGCAGCAGACCGCGAAGGATTTCGCGGCCGCGAAACTGGCCGCGAACCAGGGCAAAGGAGGCGAGCAGGCCGATCATCACGGCAAGGATCGCCGTCATCGTGGCGATGCGGGCGCTGGTCAGCGCCGCCTCCAGCCAGGAAGGGTCGGCGAACAGGTCCCGGTACCATTTCAGCGTCCAGCCAGGTGGCGGAAAGGCCAGCCAGCGCGACGAGCCGAACGACAGCAGAACAATGAAAACCACCGGCAGGAGCAAGAAAGCGGCGACCAGGGCGGTGAAGCCGAGCAGCGCAATTTTCAACCAACCCATGCGGTCGTAGTCGAGCAGCATCTCAGATGCCTCCCGTCATGCGCCTGGCGCCGACAAGGCGCAGCTGCAATGCGTAGAGCGCCATGATGACGACGAGCAGGATGAAGGCGGCGGCGCTGCCCAACCCCCAATTGAGCAGCGACTGGATCATCTGCGCGATCATTTCGGCCAGCATCATGTTCGATGTGCCGCCGAGCAGTGCCGGGGTGACGAAATAGCCGAGCGACATGACGAACACCATCAGGCCGCCAGCGGCGAGGCCGGGCAGCGACAGCGGCAGCAGGATGCGACGGAATGCCTGGATGGGGCTGGCGCCGCACAATGCTGCGGCACGCAACGTCATCGGGTCGATCGCCCGCAAGGTGCCGACCAGCGGCAGGATCATGAACGGCAGCATGATGTAGACCATGCCGATGGTCACGCCGGTGAGATTGTTGATGAGCGGCAGCGGCTGGTCGATGATGCCGATGGCGAGCAGCGCTCGGTTGATGACGCCGGTGCGCTGCAGCAGCACCATCCAGGCATATGTGCGGGTGAGCAGATTGGTCCACATCGACAGGATGATGACGCCGAAGATGATCGAGGCCAGCGCGGAGGGCATGATCGCCAGCATCCAGGCGACTGGAAAGGCGACGACGACGGTAACGGCGGTGACCACCGCCGCGACGAGGAAGGTGTTGAAGAACACCCTGGCATAGGTGCCGTCACCCAGCAGCGTTGCGTAGTTCTGCAGGCCGGGTTCGGGCTCGGTGACACTGCGCAAGAGCAGGGCCAAGACCGGCACGACGAAGAACAGCACGATCAGGACCAGCGCCGGCAGCAGGCTGTTGAAGCCTGCCGGCATGCGGAATCCTGGTAGGCTCTGGCGTGTTTCGACCGACATGGCAGTGATCCGGCTATGGGACGAGACGGTGCTGGCCGCCTCGTCCCGTGCTGTTCAAGAGGCAGGCTTATTTCGCCTGCCAGGCATACCAGCGCGTGGCGATCTCGTCGCGGTGCTCGGCCCAGTAGTTCATGTCGAGGTTGATCTGCCCGTCGACATGGGCATCCGGCAGCGACTTCACGACGTCCGCCGCCATTTCGGCCTTGGCCTTGGTGTTAACAGGCGCATAGCCGCTGGATGCGGCAAATTCCGCCTGGCCGGCCGGGCTGCTTGCCGCAGCCAGGAACTTCATCGCCGCATCCTTGTTCTTGGCGCCTTTCGGCACCACCAGGACGTCGGCTGCCGTCAGGTTCTGATTCCAGGACACACCGACATCGGCTTCGTCGTGCTGAAGCGCAAAGACGCGGCCGTTCCACAGCTGGCCGAACGCCGCCTCACCGGAAGCGATCAGCTGCTGCGACTCGGCGCCGCCGCTCCACCAGACGATGTCAGACTTGATGGTGTCGAGTTTCTTGAAGGCGCGGTCGAGATCGAGCGGATATAGCTTGTCGGCGGGAACGCCGTCGGCGAGCAAGGCGATCTCGATGACGCCGGGCGCCGACCATTTGTAGAAGGTGCGCTTGCCCGGGAATTTCTTGGTGTCGAACATGTCGGCCCAGCCGGCCGGTTCGCCTGACACCGCGCCCTTGTTCCAGGCGAGCACGAAGGAATAGTAGAAGCTGCCGACGGCATGGTCGGTGGTGAAGCGCGGATCGAGATCGGCCTTCGGCACAGCGGCGAAATCGATCGGCTCCAGCAGGCCGTCCTTGGCCGCCTTGATGGCGAAATCCATCTCGACGTCGACGACATCCCAGTTGACGCTACCGGCGTCGACCATGGCCTTCAGCTTGCCGTAGTCGGTCGGCCCGTCCTGCAGGACCTTGATGCCGGACGCGGCGGTGAAGGGCTCGGCCCACGATTTGGTCTGCGCTTCCTGGGTTGTTCCGCCCCAGCTGGTGAAGACCATTTCCTCGGCCTTGGCGGCCGTCGTTGCAAGCAGTCCGGCAACAATGCCGGTGAAAATCAGTTTCATGTCGTTCTCCTCTGTTTGTTTTCGTTGTTGGCTGTTCGCGATCGGCGTTTTCGCCTTGATCGCGAATCCCCGTCCGCGGCGGCTACCGCATGACAAAAGGATCGGGAATTGGGTCGTCGGAGGTGCGTATCCACACCGATTTCGAACGCGTGTAGTCGCGGATCGCGTCCATGCCGCCTTCGCGGCCAAGGCCTGACTGGCCATAGCCGCCGAACGGAACCAGCGGCGAGACGGCGCGATAGGTGTTGATCCAGACCACACCGGCGTGGATGCCGCGCGCCATGCGATGGGCTTTCGCGAGATTGGTGGTGAACACGCCGGAAGCGAGGCCGAACCTGGTGTCGTTGGCAAGCGACAGCGCTTCAGCCTCGCTGTCGAAGGCAAGCGCGCTCAGCACCGGACCGAACAGCTCTTCGCGCACGCAGGCAAGGTTCTGGTCTGATGCCTCGATGATCGTCGGCGCGTAGTAGAAGCCGTCCGCCTTGCCCTCGGGGCGCTTGCCGCCGGTGACCAGCCGGCCGCCACTGGTGAGGCTTTCGGCGACGGTCTTCTCGATCCATTCGCGCTGCCGCGATGTGGCAAGCGGCCCCATTTCCGTTTCGGGATCCTGCGGGTCGCCGATCCGGATCGCCTCGGCCTTGTGCTTGAGCCGGGCGAGGAACTCGTCCTTCACTGAACGCTCGACCAGCAGGCGCGAGCCGGCGACGCAGCTCTGGCCGGTGGCGGCGAAGATACCGGCGACGACCGCGTTGGCGGCGCTGTCGAGATCGGCATCGGCAAACACCACGACGGGGCTTTTGCCGCCCAGTTCGAGCGTCGTGGAGGCAAGGTTTTCCGCGGTGTTCCTGACGATCTGGCGGGCGGTTGCCGGACCACCTGTGAAGGCAACGCGGGCGATGAGCGGATGGCTGGTCAGGCGGTGGCCGCAATCATGGCCGAAGCCGGTCAGGATGTTCACGCTGCCGGCGGGAAAGCCCGCCTCGTGCACGAGTTCGGCAAAGGCCAGCAGTGGGGCGGGGCCATCCTCCGAAGCCTTGAGGACGACAGTGCAGCCGGCCGCCAAGGCCGGGCCGAGCTTGACGGCGGACAGGAAGAGTTGCGAATTCCACGGCACGACCGCCGCGACGACGCCGATCGGCTCGGGTCGGATGGTCACTTCCATGTCGGCCTTGTCGATCGGGACAAATGAGCCTTCGTGCTTGTCGGCCAGCCCGCCATAATAGCGGTAGTAGTCGCCGACATAGGCGATCTGGGCGCGCGTCTCGCGGATGATCTTGCCGGTGTCGCGCGTCTCGAGTTCCGCCAGCCGGTCGGCATTGGCGACAACCAGATCGCCGAGCCGCACCAGAAGCTTGCCGCGCGCCGTTGCGGTCATCGCTGCCCATGGGCCGGAGTGCAGTGCCCGATGTGCGGCCGCGACGGCGCGGTCGACATCGGCGGCTGAAGCCGCGGGCATTTTTGCCCATGTTGTGCCGGTCGACGGGTCGATGCTGTCGAAGGTCGAGGCGGCCTCCACGAACTGGCCGTCTATGTAGTTCCTGAATTCGCCGGTGCTCGTCACGCGCGCGGTCCCTGGAAGGCCGGCATCACTTTGTCGATGAACAGCTGCAGCGATTTCTTCTTGCGCTCATGCGAAAGGCCGCTGTCGATCCAGATCGAATACTGGTCGTAACCGAGCGCCTCATAGGCCTTCAGCCTGGCGATCACTTCGTCTGCCTCGCCGATCACAAGATGCTGCCGGATCTTGTCCGGTGCACATTGCGGCATGGCCGCAATCTCGCCCTCCGTCAGTTCTTCCAGCACGCCCTGGCGCACCGGCTTCTTGTTCTGGAACCAAGCGCCGAACTGGCAATAGAATTGCGACAGGTCCTGCGTCAGACGCTCGGCGTCGGCTGCGTCCTCGGCGACGAATGTGTGCATCAAGAGCATGATCTCGGGTCGCGCTATTTCGGGATGAGCAGCACAGGCCGTGTTGAAGCGCTCCATCAGGCTCACCACTTCGCCATCGCCGGAGGCGAGCGGCGTCACCTGGACATTGCATTTATTGGCCACCGCAAAGTCGTGCGAATTGGGGTCACGCGCCGCCACCCAGATCGGCGGATAAGGTTTTTGCAGCGGTTTGGGCGACGAGGTGGTCGACGGGAACGACCAGAATTCGCCGGAGAGTTCGAAATCGCCATCCCACAGGCCACGGATCGCCGGCACCATTTCGCGCATGCGCTGACCCGCGCCCCAGGCTTCGAGCCCGGGGAAAAGCCGCTGGTATTCGTATGCATAGGCGCCGCGTGCAATGCCGATGTCGAGCCGGCCGCCGGTGATGACGTCGGCCATCGCCGCTTCGCCTGCAAGCTTGATCGGGTGCCAAAACGGCGCGACGATGGTTCCGGTGCCGAGCCGGATCGTGCTCGTCTTGGCGCCCAAATAGGCGATGGTGATGAAAGGGTTGGGCGAGATGGTGAATTCCATCCCGTGATGCTCACCGATCCAGGCGGTCTCGAAGCCGGCCTTGTCGGCCAGCACGACAAGTTCCTCCAGTTCGGCAACAAGCTCGGAATGCGGCTTCGCCAGATCCGAGCGCTCCATGTGGACGAACAGCGAAAATTTCATTGGCATCACCTGCGACCAGTAAGAGCTTGGGACGACGCGGCCCTGGCGAGCGGCCGGACTTCGCCTTCGACCTCGTTGCCGACATAGACACCGAAAGCATCTTCCGTGCGTTCACTGATATAGCGGGTCAGCATGGAACGAACCGCCGGATCGGCGATCTTCAGATCGGCGATATCGTCGATCTCGACAAGCCGCGTCTGGCGATCGCTGGGATTGGGTGCGGTAACCGTTCCCCGGTAGTAGACGTGTGAGCGCGACGGATCGGCCGCGTCGTCCCACACCGCAAACAGGAAGCCGAGCTGTGCGTCGACAGCCTTGGCGGCGAGGCATCCCTTGAGGCTGCGAGCGTCCTTCGGCGAGCCCAGCCCGCGACCCGCCGGCAATTCGTGGAAACCGCCCGGTGTTTCGAAGAACAGCACGCGGCCTTCATTCTCGAGAATGGCACCAACTTCGGCCCCATGAGGTGCTGCCGCCAGCGCCTCCTGGCTGAGGCCGGGTGTGACATAGGTGCCGCGGCAATAGCCAAGCGGCTGCGCGCCATTGTGGGTGAAGTCGCGAACGCGGCCGATCAGGATCGAATGGTCACCTGCGTCGACCAGTTGCTCCATGCCGCAATCGAATACGGCGACGGAACCGTCGATCAGCGGATTGCCGGTTTGCCCGGACTGCCAGGCAACAGAAGCGAATTTATCGGCGGCCTTGGAGGCGAAGATGCCGGATTCTGCCTTCTGGCTCTCCGACAGGATGTTGATGGCGAAACCTCTTGAGGTCGAAAAGGCGCTGTGCCCCAACGCCTTCTTGGCGATGCACACAAGCACCAGCGGCGGATCGAGCGAGACCGAGGTGAAGGAGTTGGCGGTGAAGCCGCGTGGCTCGCCCTCCGCACTGACCGTGGTGACGATGGTGACACCGGTCAGGAACGAGCCGAGCGCCCGCCTGAATTCGCCGGCGTCAAATGCAGCAGCCGTCTGCCTTCTCCCCGTAGTAACGGGGAGAAGGACGCTGCTCCTAATGGCAGCGTCTTTCTCCGCATCGAGAAACGCCATCATGTGTTGAGTCACTTTTTCCGGCGAAGCGATTGTCATCATGTGTCTTTCGCCGCTGAGAACGAGACATTGCCCGTGCGGTGCCAGTCGGGCCATCGCCGCCGACATGGCCGGCGTGGAATTCCTGTCTTCCGATCCGGTCATGAACAGTGCCGGCGCTGCGAGCTCGGCCAGGCGGTCGACATGCTCGGTATCGGCGCGGGCAAACAGGCGATAGGTGCGCGCGTAGCCCTGAGCGCTGACGCCTTCAAGCGCCGTGCGTGCCGTTGCGGCTGCACTGGCAAGGGTGGCCGGCAGCGGGTCGCCGAACCAGCGGGCAAGCGTTGCGGCGATGGCCGAAGGATCGCCATGAGAGCCGAGTGCTGCCGCGCGTTCGCGCACCGCCTGCGCCAATGCCTCAGGACGACGGAACACGCCGTTGAGGCAGATGACGGAGTCGACACGCGACGGTGCGCGAAGGGCGATTTCGAGAGCGACCAGCGCCCCCATGGAGTGGCCGACGATCGAAACAGAGGCGAGACCGAGGTGATCGAGCAAGCGGATCGCCTGGTCGGCAAAGTCGGACAGGTTGGAGTTTTCCGGCGGCAGCGGCGAATTTCCATGGCCGAGCATATCGATGGCGATCAGCTCGCGGCGATCCTGCATCAGCTCGATCTGCGCCTGCCAGATCCCGGCATTCATGCCGACGCCGTGGATGAGCAGAACCGGCGCGCCGGAGCCGGCACGGATGAAGCCGGTTCCGTCCGGAGCCGTGTCCCGGACCCATGCAAGGGCGGCGGCGTCAGCCATGCAGATCACCGACCTCTTTCAGATCCTGATAGCGGTCGCCGATGCGGTGGTGCGGACGTCCGCCAATGGAAGCGCCGAGCGCCACCACCAGTTCGTCCGGCGCCGGCGCGTCGCCGATCTGGAAATGCACGGTCAGATAGTGGGAGCGGCGGCCTTCGTCGTTCTTGTCCATCAGCGGGATCATGATTGGCGTGTTCGGCCCGCCACGCAGATTGGTGAAGGCGAGATAGGTCTTGGCGCCAACGGCACGGCGATAGTGGTTGCCGAAATGCAGGGTGTGGATCAGCGCCGAGGCGTGTTCGATCTCGCCTGAGGTGCCGCAGATGGCAGCCTTGCCGTAGCCCTCGATCGCCTCGCCGGAACCGGCGACGGCAAGAATCTCACGGGTAAGCAACTCGCCAAGCACCGGCGCATAGGCCCGTATCGCGGGCGAAAGGTCATCGGTAAACCCCTTGCCTGCCCACGGGTTGTCCAAGACAGCAGCGACGCCTATTAGACGCAGGGGCCTGGGTGCCGCCTTGCCACCCTCGATCAGAGTGGTCTCGACATGGGTCACTATCTTCCGAATAGCAGGGCTCATAGAGGTCCTCTGGAAACTGACCAAGGTTGAACTCACATTCCATAATATGGTATACCATACTATTATCGGCCAAAGCGGCTTGTCAACAGGCATTCGAATCTGGTTTCGTCATTCGTGAAAGGACCAATCCATGGACGATACACTTCGCATCGAGCGCTCGACAAAAACGCTTCGGACCCTGGCGCTGGAACGCATGCGCGAGGCGATCATGGATTTTCGGTTCCAGCCAGGTGAAAGGCTTGTCGAACGGCCGCTTTGCGACCAACTCGGCGTCAGTCGTTCCGTGGTTCGAGAAGTGCTGCGTCAGTTGGAGACCGAGGGCCTTGTCCAGATGATTCCAGGGCACGGGCCGGCGGTAGCGCGACCCGACCTCAACCGTACGGAGGAGATCTATGAGTTGCGTGCCTTGCTTGAGGGGATCGCGGCGCGTGCCTGCGCCCTCACCGCAACCAGCGAACAGATTGAAGGTCTCGAACGCGCGTATGAGGACCTGCTCAAGGCATGGGCCTCAAGCATCCCCGTCGAGGTGATGCGGGCAACATCGCGCTTTTACGAGAATTTGTTTGTTGCCGCAGGCAAGCTGATCGCCTGGGAAATCGTGCAAGGATTGAACGTGCGCATCAATCAATTGCGATCAATGACGATCGCCTCGGCCAACCGGCGCGGTCCCGCGATCGCCGAGATGGAAGATATCATGAACGCGATAAGGGCACGTGAGGCCGACAAGGCGCAAGCCGCCGCCCGGCACCATGTCGAGCAGGCTTGGAACATCGCGCGGCTGTCCTTGCGTCCCAACTGATTTTCTCCTGACGCTGCCTCTGTCGAATCGGCAAGGCTGTCCCCGGGGGGCGACTCCGGGTGCGCACGTCCGCGCCTCACCACCTGCATCCTCTCCTTCCCTGCCCAGCTGTTGCTGTCGAGCGGCTGGTCCCGCCGGAAGCTTCCGGCCCGCAGCAAAGCTCCTCCCCTCAACGTTTCGCAGAGGCCATCCGATGAACCATTCACAAGGCACGACACGCAACCCCCTCATGTCCGCTGGCGTTGCAACTGTGGCGACGTCCATCATGCGAGCGCGCGCATCCCTGGCTACGCTGTTGGCCGCCGGCCTGCTGTTGCCTGCCGCCGCTTCCGCGCAGCAGGCCGACGGCGAGCGGCTGTTCCGGCAGCGCTGCGGGGCGTGCCACAGTATGGAGCCTGGCCAGAACAGGGCCGGTCCGCATCTGTCTGGCGTCATCGGCCGCCTGGCCGGCAGCATCGAGGGAGCACGCTATTCAGCCGCGTTGCGAGAGTCGAACATCGTCTGGGACAGTTCGTCGCTCGACACCTTCCTCACAGCGCCGCGTCAGATGGTGCCTGGCACCCAAATGACTTTCGGCGTTTCCAATGCCGCTCAGCGCGCGGCGATCGCGCTCGCGAACGTCGCGTTCGAAGGCATCCGGGTTCCTGGACCGCTTGTTGGTCTCTCGGATCATCAGAGAATGACGGCATACTGGTTTTTTACTCGATGATATCAATCCAATCTCCCTTGGTCGAGGAGCCGATCCAGGAGGTGGACGGTAACATGTGGGCGGCCAAGGAGCGCACGACGACCTACATCGGCCGCTACAGCGCCAGGCTACATATCGGCGAGGCCTTCATTTCCGAAATCGATCTGCGCAAGTAGGGGAGCCGTCCCATCGCCGCGATTCCCCTCCTTATGCGGCGCAGGTGCCGAGTATCAGGGTCATCGTTTTCACATGCTCATCAATCCGCTCGAGCACCTTCTCCGGAATAACGGCCCGTTCCGGAAGGCTCCACCAATGATCGTTGACGCGCTCGACGACCTTGATCACCGTCCTCAGCACGGCCGGCTCTGGCAGCCTTGCACGGTTGGCGAACGACTCCATCGCGGGGCAGCGAGCGCCTTGAAGGAGCGTTCGCCGCCGAGCGAGAGCGCCATCGAGTCGGCGGGAATATAGGGCACGGTCGACAGGACGTCATAAATTGGCGCAAGCTCTGGCTTGTCGCCAGTGCCCCGGTAGATCAGCGACCAGTTTTTGAGGTGCATGTCGCCGTTGCCGGTGATGACCGTCAGCGCCAGACGGCGCACGAATTCGAGCGCGGCCGTCGGCGAGACGGCCGCGCTCAGGGCTGAGGCAATGTCATGATATGCGGCGCCCTCATATTTGCGCGAGGGATAGACACCGAAAACCTGCGCGAAATCCTCGATATGGACGCGCTCACGACCAACGACGCGATCGAAGCGTTTGACGAGGAGAACCTTGCCGTCCGACAGCGTGTCGAACTCCTCGGGAATTCCCTCGAAATCGGACTTCTCGACAAGCTCGCGCTCGGGCACGTCCATGCCGATCGCCGCCGCCAGCGCTAGGTTGGCAAACTCATTTTCAGAGACGCCGGGGAACGCCGACGATGGAAATTTGGCGATGTACTGGCCTTGCTCGTCGCCCATAGGCAAGGTCAACCCACCTCCCTTGCCGGTGTTCTTGATCACAGAGAGTTTCATCTGTACGCCCGCGAGCGAGAACCGGGCTTTTGGCCTATCCTTTGAGGCATCCTCGGCAACTGCCGTCGTGCCATCGGTCGGCAAGACACGCACGGCGCCCGGAAGATCCGCACCCAGCGCGGCCAGCAGATCAAAATCGTTTCCTGCGCGCACATTGCCTGCGTGGTGTTTCTCCATCGCTTCGCGCAGTTTGTCTTCTGGAAGAAGGTTGGCGAAGAATGCAGGTAAGGCCCCGGCAAGAGGCTTTGGATCCTTCCGCAATCCTCCTGCCGCCGCGCGGAAAGAAAGGCTGAGGACGGGAAAGCCCCCGGTCGCTCGATAGGCGTCGTCGAAATTGAATGCATTGAAATCGCCTGGCGTCCTGACGATCGTTCCGACCTTCAGATCGTTCAGCAGCACGTCAAGGGAGGGGATGGCCTTGGGTGCTTTAAACATTCGGGGGACGATCATCCTCGTCGGGTTGGGAAACAAAGGCGGGGAGATCGTCGTCATGCGGTCGCAGCAAGGACTTGACGGCAGGAACCATGGACTGTGGGATCAGCATCATCTCCAGGCCTAGGGCGCGGGTGATGTTCATCAGGATGGTCGCACGTGCCGCGGCTGCGCCCGTTTCGATGTCGCGATATCGGGGACGCGATATGCCGGCCATATCGGCGACCTGCTCCTGCGTCAGCGACGCGGTAAGCCGCGCCTGCTTCAGCAGGTGACCTATTTCAAGCAGGCCCGCATATTCGCGATGGCATGGTGATACTTAAGAGTTTCATTCAAAGCTAGTTTGATACGCATAAGTATCTTTTGTGCTGTCAATGTCAAGGGGTTGATCTGTTTGTAGATCATTTGTCCTATAAATGAACTGTTTGGGGATCATGACCTCAGGTGAGCGCTGATCCCGCATCGCCTCAGGGCCGGTCTCGCCATCGGCGCGCATGGTGAAGATCCGCTCCGGGGTTGCCTTGACCTTGCGGCCGAACTTGGTGCCGATGGCCTTGGCCTTGGCAATCCCATCCAACAGCCTCTCCGAGCGAATGGCCGTCTCGAACTCAGCGAACACGGCCAGCATCTGGAGCATGGCGGGCCTCGGCATTTTGATGATGCCGATCGCCGCTTTTCGGGCAGAAGACAACGACGGCGCGTCGGTTGAGGTGGTTGGCGTCACCTGCAGGCAGGACGACAACGAAAACCTGTCGTTCGTCGTGATGGTGGATGTGGGCGATGGCGAGATTATCCCATCACTGCGCGACAGTGTTAAAGCAGCATGAACCTTGCACCCCGATCAACGAGCGTCACCAGCACTACGGAGAGCGCCGAACCATTCCGCGGCAGGCGCGTTTCATGGAAGGAATTCTATTCGCTGCGGCCTGGCTTGCGTTCTGCCAATGATAAGGAGCGGAGGGGTACGGCCGGCAGGACCGACTACGTTCGGCCGGCGAAATGACACGTGGGCAACTCGCAACCGCACCTTGGTTTTCCAGATCGGCACCAGATGCCAGTGACACCTACTCAATCTCGAGTAGGGATCCGGTTGTCGTCCTCGCCGATCGAAGTGGACGGCTAGGCCTTCATCGACCGCAGCCAATACAGCGTAACACTCAATCTGCTCGTCGGAAAGCGCGCAGTCTAGGACTTTGTCTCGCACTGCTTGAACTGCCGAAAAGGTAGAAACGATGCGTCCGGCGGCACAAAAGCAGAGATATCCCTCGACAGCGTCAATGACGTCGTCGGGAACAATAAAGTTAAAATGGCGCAAATTAGATGTGGTGGAAGCTACGCGGTTTAGCATTTCGCCTTCAGTAAGCCCCAGCAGACGCTGGCGCCGAAAAAGAAAAATTAGCAAGAACTATTTGGGCGGCGCCGACTTTTATCCACCGCTTTCTAGGGGATAGGGGCGTTCCGATATCCGCCATATCGCGCCCATTTCCCCAAAGACATAACATGACCACTTCCCCACACCGTCGCGCTTAGCGACGGCACTGTGCAGGTGTGTCGCCTCGGTTGGGCGGATCTATGGAAACTCCGACCCGACCTACGGCCGGCGAATGACAATCAGATCGGCTCGCCGAACTCCTCTTCGTTACGGGCGGTCGGGGTGCTCTCATAATCGGGCTGCGGTCGTAGGCGCAAATCAACTCGAGCCTGAGCGCGCCCGACTTCTTCACCGAATTTATACGCAACATAGAGTGCGCCGATTCTGACAAGCCAACGGATCATGAAGGTCTCCTTCGGCGGGAGAAACCCGGCGAAGGGCGGATTGTTTCACCGGATGCCGAATGCAAGTTGCCGCTCCGATGGGGGTGGCGCATGGTGTATTGGCGAGGAAAACGATGGACGAAGCCGAAGCGCTTGAAATTACCTTTACTGAGCTGGATGCAGCTTTGCCGAGGCTTGCTGCCAGCGTGGCACCACCGTCGGCAATCAATCTAGCCTCCGGCCGACACTGTCGATATGTCGAACAGCATCCTCAGCAGGCCCTGGTTCTCAAGTCCGTCCGAACACTGACTGCTCTAACGGCTTGTGCATCCACGTCGGTGATCAGCATATGGCCCGGCGACACCGTGATCGAGATCGCGAGTTCGGCACGCGCAAGAGCGTCTTGAGCGGTCAGGCTGCTGGCCCAGAATACAGGGACCTCCCCTTCCCTGATTTCGACCGCATCGCCCCAGTCGGGAGCCATCAAATCTCGTATCCCGATGGTCACCGGCTCCCCGACATGGATGGGGGAGCCGTGCGCATGCGGGAAACCTGCGGTAAGGGCGCGAACCTTGTCGACGTCGCATTGTCTTATCGGGCGCATGGAGACGACCATTTCGCCACCAAACGATCCGACTTGGAAGGTCTCGATCCTGGTTCTAAACTTTGGAGAAGTTTTTCCGACGTCGATGCGACGGAGTTTCACGCCCTTTTCGGCAAGTGCTGCCTCGACGGTAAGCGAACTGCCTAGCGCAAAAGCGGCAAAGTCATCCCGCCACAAATCGATGATGTCGGTTTTCCGACGGATCATCTCCCCAAACCAATAGATGTTGTACTGGGGCGCATCGGTGCGGATATCGATGTCACCCAAGGCGGGGAGCAATGGACTGCCGGCACGACTCACGGCCACCAAAGGACAGGGTTTCGGATTGCGGACGCAAAACTGATGGAAATCTCCGGCAAAGCTGCGGGGCACAATCACAACGTTGGCCTGCAATTTGCCGCGCGCAAGCCCTCCCGTATGCCCATCATAGGCGCCCGTTCTAACCAGTCTGCGCAGCCTATCTGCATCGACCAGTCGCAAGTCCTCGTAGATCAATGAAGTGGTCTGGCGAGCCATGGATTCCGAGGATGTGCATGTTTCAGAGACACGTCGAGAAGGCGTAAGATCATCGACGGGTCGGCCGCCTGTCAAATTATCAGAATCTTTCCTCGTCGATAAATTGTATTTATTGGTCGACCAACAGAGGCCTCTGTTATTATTAGCCTCTGCTCATAAATCTTTCGCTCTCATTGGCAGCTGCGGCAGCCGATCGCTTCTATCTGTCGGGCTGCTTCGTGCAGAAAGGCCAGGTCCCGGTTCATGTAGAAGAGCAGGAAAGCCGCGTAGAGGACAAGTACGAGGCTGAACACCAGCGTCTTGACGACCAGCGAGAGCGCAAAGACATTCAGGTGCGGCGAGGCGCGCGCCAGGAAAGCCAGCACAATGTCGGACAAGAGCATGCTGACAACGACCGGGAACACAAGGGTCAACGCCATCACCAGGATGCGATTCAGCAGATCGAGAAATATCCAGGCAGCATCCTTGCTGAACACAGGCAGAAGTTGGTCGATCGGCCAAAGGCCGTAGCTGTCGTAGAGGCTCGTCAGGGAGAGCTGCAGGCCACCGGCTGCCAGATAGATCGTCACCATGATGACGGCGAGCAAGGTGCCGGTGGCACTCGTCTCATGGGTCATCATCGGATCGATCAGGGTCCCCATCGTGGAACCGCGCTGCAGGTCCAGGATATCGCCCGCAGCCTCCGCCGCCCAGAACGGTATGCCCATTGCCAGCCCGAGCGTCACCCCGACAACGACCTCCTTGAGCATGTACAGAACGATCATCGTTGTCGTGATATCGGTGTTCGTCAGTTTGGTCATGATCATCGGAAAGACCGGAACCGCCAACGCCAGGGCCACCCCGTTGCGCAGAAGGCCGGATAGCGGCACGCGTGAAAAGAGCGGCATCAGGAGCATGAAACCGGTCAGGCGTGCGAGCGCGAAAGCCCCTGCCAGAAGATAGAACTGAAGCTCTTTGACCGACGCGAAGAGTGGTTCGACCGGCATCCGCGTGCCTCAGCGCGTGACGACGGGGAATTCGTCCAGCGCCGTCGAGGCCTGCTCCGCGATCTGCTGGCCAAGCAGCGGACCGAAGACGATGATGACCAACAGGATCACGACGAGCTTGATCGTCTGCGGCAGCGATTGGTCCTGAATCTGCGTCAGCGCCTGGGCAAGGCCGACAAGGATGCCGACAGCCAACGCCGCGATGATCGCCGGACTGGACGCGAGCAGCACCGTCAGAAGCGCGCTTTGGACCTTCGCCAGGATGAAGTCATTGCTCATGGGAACCCCAGCGGTGTCAGACGTAACTCAGGATGAGGCCATGCATCAGCCGCGACCAGCCATCAATGGCGACGAAAAGGAACAGTTTCAGCGGGATCGAAATGAGAACCGGCGAGACCATGATCATGCCGAGCGTCATCAGGACGTTCGCAACAACGATATCGATGATGAGGAAAGGAAGATAAAGCAGGAAGCCGATCTCGAAGGCGCGGGTAAGCTCGGATGCGACGAAGGCGGGAACAAGGATCGAGAGATCGTCATCCTTGAGATTCTGCCGCGCCTGTTCCGGCCACAGGCGGTTTGTGCCATCGAGAAAGAACTGCCGTTCTTCCGGCTGGGTGAATTTCATCAGATGTCGCTGCAATGGTTCCCTGACCATTTGTGCCGCCCTGGCAAGGTCGTCCGTAGTCTGGAACTGAACTTGTCCTTCCTGAAGCCGGCCCGACATCTCGCTCAGCAACGGCGTGGTGACATAGACCGTAAGCACAAGCGCTATTCCGTAGAGCACCAGATTGGGCGGCATCTGCTGGACGCCAAGCGCGTTGCGGACAAGAAACAGCACCACCGAAATTTTCAGGAAGCCCGTCATCGTGACGACGGCCAGCGGCAGCAACCCGACGAAGCCTACAGCGATCAGAATCCCAAGGAGGTTGGGCGAATTCTCAAGCATTGTCGAACATACGGACGATCCGCACGCCCAGGTTTTCCCCAATCCGCACGATCTCGCCACGACCGACACGCTTGCCGTTGGCGATGATGTCGACAGTCTCCTGCGTTACATCGGTGAGCGCAATGATAGCGCCGGGCGCAAGCTGCCTTACGTCCCCAAGAGGCATTGCCGTGCGGCCGATCTCGAAGGCAAGCGCGACCGGCAACTCGTCCAGAGTCGAATCTTCCAATGTCTGGCCGGCTGGCGGCGGCGTGTTCTGGTTCATGGTCCACTCCCAATTCGATCCAGCGATTGCAGACGGCGCGGCAAGCAATTGCGGCCCACCGGCAGTCAAGGTCACCGGCGCATAAAGACGCTCGGCAATGATGAGTGCCGCCATGCGTTCTTCCTCCGCATCCCTGAAAAGCACCACATCGCCAGGCTGCAGGCTTTGAAGCTCGCCAAGGGTGATCGTCAGCGCGCCACGTCGAAGGCACACCGACAGTGGGAATTCGGCCGGAATCGGCGGCCTCGCTTTGCCGATCTCGTCGAGAAGGCGGCCGATCCGAACCGCCAGGCCGGCGTCCGTCGTGTTCAACACGCAGTCTATCGTTTCGTCGTTGCCGGCCATGACAAAAGCGAGGGGGATTTGCTCCGAAACCGTATCTCTTCGTTCAACCGAGGTGAGCGCGATCCTCTCACCCAGCTTGCTCTCAATCCTTTCGAGGTCCTCTTCGAATGCGGATTCCAGCAGCAGTGCGGCGTGAGTGGGCGCCAGTCGTTTCATGTCGACCAGCTCGTCCGCCTTGGCGAAGGCTCGTTCGACCACAGAAAGCGGCAGGCGCAATTTGGCGACCTTGCCTGCGACGGTGAACGCAATCGTGCACAGCCGCTGGTCCGCAGGGTTCGCCGCCGGCCAGACGGCAGCAATCGTCATTGCCTTCCCCGCGATGGTGATCTGCGCTGGGGCGCGGCGGCGGTAGAAGGCGTTCAATGCCCCGACTTCCGCGGCCGCGACGGATTCCAGTGTCAGCCGTTCGCCGACGCCCGGCAGTCCGGCTGAGCGTTTCACCGGTTTTCCGCGCGCTTTCGTTTTTGCCGACGCCAGGGCCTGAGGCATTACACTTCCATATCCACGATCACGGATGGGCTATCGTTCTGTTGGCAAGCGCGGCGGATCGCGTTCCTCTTCCTCGACAAGCTCGGAAAGAGCGAGGCGACGGCGCGCGCTGCGTTTGGTCAGATGCTCCAACAGGCCATCCAGCTTCGTCACCGCCTTCAGGCTCGCACGATGATCATTGCGGGCTGCCGACAACTCCTCTTTCCGTCGCTCCTCGGCGGCGCCGGCAATCTTCTCGTTTTCGCGCAACTGCTCGGTTTTTCTGGCGGCGATTTCGAACCGTCCCTGAAGCCGATGGAAGCTGGCAGCCTTTACCGGCTGCCCAACCAGCGAACCGAACGCTGCCTCTTCTGCGTCAACCGTGCGCCGGAGGTGTTCGGTGACCGCAGCGGCTGCCGCCTGAACCTCCTTCGCGGCCCGATGCGCAGCGGCGTGCCTTCTGATCACGCCTTCCTTGGCGCGTTCTTCCCGGCGGCGTCTGAGGTCGCCCAATCGAGCGATCATGTCACGATCTTTCATTGACGATTTCCCGCATGAGTTGGCGCGTCTTGTCGATGCTCTCGTGTGTAGCGGACGCCTGACGCAGAAAGGCGTTGATGGCATCGATCTTCGCCACCGCCTCGTCCGCGACGGCATCGCTTCCCTTTTCGTATTCACCGACCCGCAGGAGAAGTTCGATGTCGGCGTAGCGGGCAAGCAACTCACGCAGGCGGCTGGCGTCAGACCGATGGGCCGGCGGTACAACCGCATCCATGAGGCGGCTTCGGCTGCGCAGGACGTCGATGGCCGGGAAATGGTTCCGCTGCGCGAGTTCGTTCGACAGGAAGACGTGGCCATCGAGGAGCGCCTGAATTTCCTCGGCGACAGGATCCAGCGTGCCGTCGCCTTCCAACAGAACGCTGTAGAGGCTTGTAATGGAACCGACGCGGCCGGGGCCTGAGCGCTCGAGCAGGCGGGGCAAGACCGCGAACAGCGAAGATGGAAAGCCGCGACGCGTCGATGGCTCGCCCGAGGCCAGGCCAATCTCGCGCTGCGCACGGGCAAACCGCGTTATGTTGTCCATCGTAAGCAGCACATGCTTACCCTGGTCGCGAAAATATTCGGCAATGCTGGTCGCCACATAGGCGGCCTTGACGCGCTCGATGGCAGGCCGGTCGGAGGTCGCGACGACGACGATTGCCCGCTCCCGCCCTTCCGGTCCAAGCTGATGTTCGAGGAACTCACGCACTTCACGTCCGCGCTCTCCAACAAGGGCGACCACGGCAACATCGGCATCGGTGCCTCTGACGATGTCGGAAAGCAGGATCGACTTGCCGACGCCAGGTTCGCCGAAGATGCCGACGCGCTGCCCGCGCGCGCAGGTGAGCAGCCCGTCGAGGACGCGGATTCCGAGCTGGATCGGCTCGGAAATCAAGCTGCGCTCCAGCGGAGATGGCGGATAGGCATTGACCGGATAGCTGCCGGTCATGCCATCCTGCGAAAGCGGCTTGCCGTCCAGGGGCTCGCCGAGCGCGCTGATCACCCGGCCGAGAAGGCCGGGACCGACGGGCACACGCTGGTCCTTTCCGGTCGCGACGACCTCCGTCAGGCTTGAAAGACCGCTCAGATCGCCAAGCGGAACAAGGATCGCCATTTCGTCCATGAGGCCGACGACTTCCGCCTTGGTCGTCTTGCCGGTCCTGGGGTCGACCAGTTCGCATATCTCGCCGATCCGGGCCTCCTCGACGGTCGCATGGATGATCGTGCCGGTGACCCGCCGTACACGCCCTTTCCTGGGCCGGCTGGCATCGTTGCGGAGGGCGGAGCGCAGGTTCGGAATGAGGGACGCCAGACGGCTTTCGATATCAACAGCGGGCTCTTTCATGGAACCTCCGCCTTTGACGCAATCGCGGCAGCTATGGCTTGGAGCTGCGCGTCGATGCTCGCATCGACGACGGCAAAGTCGGTCGAAACGATGCAGGCGCCGGTTGCCAATGCGTCATCCGCGTCGATCTCGACCGTCATGCCCAGATCACTCTCGCGCAAGACAGCGTCCAGCTCATCGCGAACCCTGTCGACGGAAGCGGGATGAACTCGGACTTTCAGATATTTGGCGCGGCGAATTTCAATCACAGCCTGCCTTGCCGCCTTCGCGACAAGCGTGCTGACGTCGAATTCTCCAAGCATTCGCCTGACGACATCGAGGGCCAGGCTGATGACTTCGGCTTCCAGCCCGCCAAAATAGTGATCCACCTTGACCGCCGTCTCGCTGATCAAGCGTGTGGCGTCCGCATCGCCTTGCGCCTTGCCGTCTTCATAGCCCTGCGCATATTCAGCCGCATAGGCTCGCCGAGCGGCATCACGCAACTGCTGCGCATCGCGCCTTGCTTCATCGAGAAAGGCATGCCCATCCTGCAGGGCGCGCACCTCGGCGGCGCGCAGGATCCGGGCGAAAGGGCGCCCCGGCACGGCATCGGTCGCTTTGTCCGGTTCGATCATCCCGCCGAGCTCATCGCTCGTCGAACAATCGCGGGACCGGTCTCGGCAAAGGGTTCGCCTGCCGTCTGATCGACGAGCTCGTGCGGCACCAGCTTGAGGCGCACCCGCATGCTCGTATCGCCAGGCATCGCCTGACACCAGGCGCCAAGGCAACTCAGGCCGTGGGCATAGACACGGCCGTAAATGTCCTCCAGGGGTTCCAACCGCTGCATCGGACCGGCCAGATCGCGGTTGGCGACCGCGAAAGCGCAGAGATCCGCGCCAAGCGCTGCCTGCCACGCGGCCGCTTCGCGTCCAACAATGACAGCGGCCAGACTGCCGGCCCAGTAGATCGCGCCGGCGCGAAGCGCAAGTTCCTCCAGCTCCTCGCCGGAGGACAAGGCGATCGCTCGATCGACCTCGTCGGCCGGCTCTTCGACTGCTGAAGACAGCTTATGACGCTCCACCAGAAGCTCCGATAATCGTTCATGCAGGCGTCGCGACTGCAGCATACGCTCGCAGGCAGCCTCGCCGATTGTGCCGTCAAGGCATTCCGCGAGCCTGGCCGCATCCACATAGGATGCGGGGTTGGATACGAATGCCTGCCATTCCGGGCTGGCGGTTTGCTTCGAGCCGGTCTCGGTCATGTCTTTTTCACAGACATTGCCGAAGCATCGAGCGCATAGACGCCGGGCTGGCGATACCACTGGAGGTAGGCCAGCCGGGCAGCCAGCGCGAGTATGGCCGCCGCCATCCCGTAGAACAGCCACATCGCGGCGACGACGCTGTCCGGATGCAACCAAAGGCCGAGGAACGTCGTGAAGCCCGCCTCGCCGGTTCCCTGCTCGGGGGCCGCCGCCGTTACCGGAATGAGGGTGACGGAAACATTGTCATAGGTCAGTCCGGCGATACCCTTGGCCACCAGCATCTTGACCTGTGGGATCAGCTCATTCATCGGAACCGATGCGCGATGCCGGATGAAGACGGAGGCGGACGACGGCACCAGCTGCTGTCTCAGCGGATCGTTTTCGGGCAGGACAAGATGGACGCGCGCGGAAAGCACGCCGTCGATATCCGAGATCGTCTGCGACAGCTCCTGGCTCAGGCCATAGATCATCGCCGCCCGCTCTTCCACCGGCGAGGACACCAGCCCACCTCTCTTGAACACGTCGCCCAGCGTCTGGAATTCCTGTTTGGGCAATCCGCTTTCATCCAGAATCGCCATTGCGTCGGCGAACCGATTTTTCTGCACGGAAACCGTCATTTTCCCATCTTTAGCGGTCTCGCGTTGGGCAGGAATCCCATGACGCATCAACGTGGCCACGATCTCGTTGGCCTGCCGCTGGTTGAGGTTGGAATAGAGCTCCTCCGAGCACGCCTGCAACGCAAGCATGCCGATAACAATCAACGCCACGCGCCACCGGGCGCCGCATCGATTCAATAGCGTTGAGCGCCACGGCAAGGTTAGCGTCGGCACGAAATACCCCATTCACTGTTGTTTGATCAGCGTGCTGGTGGACGACGTGACGGCCGTCACGCTGCTCGTCACCACCTCGAGATTGGCGGCTGCCCACATCACCGAAATGGACCGTTCGAGAAGTTGCTCGGCATTCTTTGCCGGGGAATTTTCTGCTTCCTTGCCTGACGGGGCCGTCTTGCCGGCGGCATCCTGCACCGTAGCTGCATCGCCGATCACCGGGGCGTTCGCCTGGCCCAGGGCTTTCTGGACCTGCTGCATGGTTCCGTCCAACGACCGAACGGCCGACCCGAACAGGGCCGACGGATCCGTGAACGCCCCGCCCCCTGCCTTCTCTGCCTCGGCCAGATAGTCGAAGAGTTGGCGTTCGACGATCGCTTCCGTCCTTTCCGGCTTGGAGGATTGCCCAGCCATTGCCGGATTGGCACCGGACGACGCTTGTGCCACCTGCTGACCTTCCCGTGTGGCGACATCACCGCGCTCAGGCGTGTTGACCCTCACGGCGTCGTGCTTTTCCTGCTTGGCACCGGCCATTCGATTGCCAGGCTGCGCCGCGGCGCCAGCGGTGATCTGCTGTTGTGAGCTTATGCTGGTGGTCAAGTTTGCAAGCGTAGCCTCCAAGGCTCCAATCGGTGCGATCTGCATGAACCTGCCTCCCGTTCCCTAGTTCTTCTCGGCGGAGGGGACGTCATACGCCTCCACCTGCCTTCCGCGGAAAACGCGGACCGAAACAACCTTGCCCGGCTCCGGCTTCGTGCCCGTTGCCGCGGGAACTCCGAGCGTTTTCCTGACCAGTTCGATGTAGGAGGGTGGCCCCGATACCGAGACGACATCGTCTTGCTTGGAAACCTTTACCGGAAACCTCGGATCGATGACGCCCAGCCGCGAAAGCCGATCTTCCGCACCGGCAGCCGTGTTTGCATCAAGCGGGATCATTTCCGTCTGGATTTCGGCTTCGGTCGCAACGTTCATGACGATGCCGTCGAAATGCCAGACCAGCCCGTATCGATTGCAAATCTGGGCCAGAAACTCGTGGGCCGTCCCCGCCGGCATGCCGGCGCTCAGGCGTCCTTTTACAAGCTTGCTGACGCGCATCGGCACTCGCATGTTGCGGCCAAACTCGACCAGCGCGTCTGCCACCAACTGGTCGACCGTGATGTATTTGTAAGGGCCAGGTGGCCATCGCGGTTCGGCAGCGTATGCGTGCTGCGAGCCAAAGCCGAGCGCCAGGACCACGGCAAGGCCGCAGGCGGCAAAGGCAGCCCTGGCTCCCGACAACCGATCCGCATGGCAAATACCGCGTCCCGTCAACTTTTGTCCTATTGCAAGCGACCCACGAGTGGTGACCCCGCATCGCTCGCTTCATGGTTTTGCCCGCCGGGTTCACTGTAACGTGCGCACTGCGAAATTGGAAGTCCAATTGGATTGCCGATGCTAGTTCGGTGCCAAATGTTGCGAACAGTGAGCAAAGCGATATGGTGCGCGCTGGAATCAGGCGGGACCCGTGTGTGATCCCCTGTTCAACGCCTGGATGCAGAAAGGTGTCGGTGGTGGCAAACAGGGCGCTGCTCGCGAACGCGTTCGCTCCCGCCAGCATAGCGGGAGGCAGTATCCTGTTCGGCCCACGTCTCAGCCGGAGAGTGGCAGCGGCAGCCTGGGTTGCTGCCACGCTGGTTGCCGCCATGGCTTCAGCGCAGGCCCAATCGAACAGCGCTTATGACCCTAGATGCTGGACTTACGATCAGGCGAGAAATGTGCTGGTCTCCCCTTCCGCTCCCGACCAGACGTCGGACGAAGGAATGCTGCCGGAGCGGTTAGCGATCCCAAGGCAAATCGTGAACTTCAGCGAGGCTCAACCGAAGGGATCGATCGTTCCACCACGGAGCGGCGTCTTTATTACATCGTTGGGGACGGCAAAGCGCTGCGATATGCAGTGGGGGTTGGCAAGGAGGGCCTGGAGTGGGCCGGTCGCGACACGATTTCGAGCAAGAGAAACTGGCCGGATTGGCGACCGCCTGCCGATATGCGATCCGGGAAAGCATCCAAGGGTCGCTTGCTGCCCGCTCATGTCGCAGGAGGACCAAACCCCATTGGGCGCCCGCGCCCTTTATATCGGAAATACGCTTTATCGCGTCCGCGGCACCAACCAGCCATGGACCGTCGGACAGGCCAACTCCTCGGGATGCATCCGCATGACCAATGAAGACGTTATCGATCTATATGACCGCGTAAAGATTGGAGCTCAGATTATTGTCCGGCATTGAATCGTGATCCCTTTCAACATCAAGCAGCTCGAAACCTTTCTCCTGGTTGCCACGTTCGGAAGCTTTCGAAAGGCAGCGGAACGCCTGAACACGACGCAGCCGGCGGTATCCACCCGAATTGCCGGCCTGGAAGAAGCGCTGGGCGCCAAGCTGTTCGAACGGCACAGCAGCACCGTCAGGCTGACCGCCGAGGGACAACGGCTGCTGCCACCTGCTCAACGGGTCCTGCGCGTAGCGGAACGGCTGCAGCTGGCGGCCAACTCTCTTTCAGAGACGGCAGGGGTGCTTCGGCTCGGGGTTGCCGAATCCATCGTTCACACCTGGCTTCCGGATTTCCTGAAGGAATTGCAAGCAAACTACCCGCTTGTCGATACGGATATTGTCGTTGATGCGACGACGACCCTTCGCAACGAACTCATGTCCCACAGGCTCGATCTTGCAGTGCTGATGGGCCCGATTCTGGAGCACAGCATCGAGAACATCGAGCTGCCATCCTTTCCGCTCGTCTGGGTCTGTTCGCCGCAATTGAAATTGGCCAACCGAAGCAAGCTGACGCTGAATGATCTGATGCAGTTTCCGATCATCAGCTACGCGCGCACCACCAGACCCTACAGCGAACTTTACCGCAAGCTCACCAGCGAACTGGAAAAGACGCCGCGTATCTTTCCGGCCAATTCGCTGGCCGCCTCCATCAAGATGACTCTCAACGGTATCGGGATAGCCTCGCTCCCCGAGGAAGTCGTCCAGGACTATACCGCAAGCGGCACATTGCGCATTGTCGACTGCGAATGGCACCCGTCCGACCTGCGGTTTACCGCCTCCTATTCTTCCGAACCATCCAATCCGATAGCGGAGCGGGCGGCGAAGCTGGCCGCCTGCGTCGCGCATGCCTATGCCGCGAGAAGCGGCAAGGCGCAGCCTGCTGACGGACGCTAGATTGGGCCGGCAGTTCTTCAGCCGACCGACGTGACCGGCAGATAGATGCGGTCGCCGGAGAAAATCATGTCCGGACTCAGGATATGATCCATGTTGAGCACCACCGTGGCCGCCACATCCGCTGAATGGGTCCTGGCGATCAGGCGGATAGAGTCGCCGTTCTTGACGTCGACCCACTGATAGCCATTCTTCTCCAGCGTTGGATTCGTGCGGCCCTCGGAATTGCTGCTGCCCTTGGGGTGAACATAGACATAGTCGCCGGAGACCCAGCCGCTATGCATTTCGCCGTCCGGTCCGAAACCGTCGACGGGTATCCAGGCTTCTCCCGAAGGATCGGTCGAAGGTTTCGCGGTCTGTTCGACGAATGTGCCGGGTTGCAGAACCGTCGCCACTGCCGAATGCCCGTCGGGCTGGGTCCGCAAATTCAGGCCGTCATCCGCTTGGACGACAAGTTGCGGAAAGGTCTCTGGCGGGGTTTGTTCCCCACCTGGAACGTCCGAAGGATCATCGGATCGCTGGGACGAGGCATCGCCAGCCGGTTTTTTCGGGTCGGGTGGAGGGGCCGTCTTCGCGCCCTCCCAAGGCTCCGCGAGCAGGGAGTCCAGCGAGAAGAGAAGCATTCCAACGCCGAAGGTGACGCCCAGGGTCCACCGATCCCATGCGGTCCATCTCTTGTCGGACTTTTCCGCCGCCGCGATATCGGCATCGGTTCGCGGTACCGAACGGCTATTCATTCGGTCCGTCCTTATGGCCGACGCCCAGAATTCCGCGCAGCCGAACGTGAACATGGTGCCGGCGACTGTTGCGATCGGCGCCGGCCAGGAATGCAGCGTATAGACGGCGCAGCCAAGCACATAGCCTGGTCCAGCCAGATGTTCGGCCAGGTTTCGGATCACCGGTCTGCCGGTGAACGACTGCAGCATCGACTTTGTGCCATAGACGATGTTGCCGAGCGTAAACGTGCTGTTGACGACAAGATCCTTACCCTGGATCATCCCGGTCGCGGCACCTGGTGCTGCGGCAATGAATGTGGCTCCGCCGAGCGCGTTGAGGAATCGCCCGAACGGCTTGTGAGCCGCGGTTGCGTTGGGGAAGAGCGCCTGCGCCCCGAAAACGAAGCCTCGCACGCCAAATGCCACTCCACTTGCGGTGGCGGTCCAAGTTGGCGGCAACGAAGTCCACAGCGTGTAGGAGGTGGTCGACATGCCACCAAAGGTAGCGAGCGCCTGAGCGTTTTCCCTCATCCTGGCATGGCTCAGCGCCAGATCGACGCGGGTCGCTTGATCCGGCGTCATCGCCTTTTTATGGGTTGCCCGATAGGTCGTCAGTTGCAGCACGGAGAGGCCGTTCGTGTGATCCCCGCTCATCCACTCGAACTGCTCAAGCGTGAACTTGCGGAACTGGCCGGGGCTCATTTCCTCGAACTGTTTTGGTGTCACCGCTTCGACTTGCGGCTGGGTCAGCGCTTCGGTGTGGTGGATCGTGAAGGCGCCCCATTGATCGCGGGTCAACGCCGGGATCTGCTTCTCGGTCAGCCACGGCACCTGCTTGGGATCGAGCTTCGCCACGTCCACGGAACCGACCATGGTTTCGGGGATCGCCGCAACCTGGCGCTCGGTGAGGTTCTTCAGCAATCCGGCCTCGCTCAGATCCTTGAATTGCTGTGACGTGAACTTCGCGACCTGGCCGGGCTTGAACCACGGAACCTGGCGCGCTTCCAACTTCGACACGTCGACAAACTCGACCTTGTCTCCTTTGATCGCCTGCAATTGTGGTTTCGTCAGGTGAGGCGTCAAACCGGCTTTGCCGAGATCCCGGAACTGCTGGCCGGTCATATTCCGGATGTGGCCCTCGGTCAGCCAAGGAATCTGTTTCCCGTCGAGGCCCGCGATGTTGACCTGGCCTATCTTTGCCTTCGCGATACCCCGCATTTGGCTCCTGGTCAGAGAGGGCAGCAAGCCGGCCTGATCCATGTCGCGGAACTGCTGTTCCGTCAGTTCGGCCACCTGCTCACGCCTGAGCCAGGGGATCTGGTTTGGCTCGAAATCGGCCATGTTGAGATCCGGCACCTGGTCAAGCGAAGTCGCCCTGACGCCATCTCGGGTGAGCGCGTGGCCGCCGGAAGCACCGCGTATCCACGGCAGCACGACGGCTTCGCCGGTGTCGGGGTCGTACACCAGTATGTGCGTCTTGTCCGCCAGCTCCGGTGCATCGGCCGGCGCGCGAGGCCCGTCGGAAGGCGGCACATAGACCTGTTCCGAGCCCCTCGGCTCGGTGCCCAACATTGTCGCGGTGATCACCTTGCCGCTCTCGTCCTTGAGCTGCAGGGTTCGGCCCGGACCGGTTCCGGCCGTTGCCGATTGTGGCTGCGGCGCAGCCGTGGCGGGTCTGTTGTGTCCGAAGATGTTGCCGACAATTACCGCATCGTCGAGCGCCCGCTGCAAGTCCGCGGAAGGCGGCGCATCGAGGAAAACCCAGCGCGGTTGATAGCCCGGGTTCTCGTTCCGCAGTGCCACATCCTTGTTGATCTGCTCCTGCAGTTTCGGCGTGAGCGGCACTTCGCGCATCTGCGCGACGCCGTTGATCGTCGTCCAGCGATGATAGGTCTTTACCTCGATCGCCTCGATCACGTCGTCGCTCTTGAAGACGGGCGAATCCACATATCGCCCACCCACGCCTGAGACGGGGTGGGACCCACCCAGGTTGGCATCGACCGGGAAATGCGCTTCTCCAGGCGACCCATTGAGTTCGCGCGTATAGATCTCGCCGGCCTGCCATTTCTCAGGCTGGCGCATGTTGCGGACCTGTGGCAGCGAATAGGTCGTGGGAGGCGCCGCCTCGATTGCCTTCCTGGCAGGGTTCGCCGCCGGCGGCACGCTTTCGCCCTCCGGCCGCCCCTGAGTGCCCGGCACATGGTCCTCGGAGGCGCCGCGCATCCATGGCAGGACGTATGCTTCGCCGGTCTCGGGATCGCGGAACAGAATATGCGACTTGTGCATCAGCTCCGGTTCGTCGCCGCGCGCTGGCGGTCCGTCGGCGGGCGGCACATAGACATTCTCTGCGCTCTCTGGCAGCGGTCCATAACGGGTGGCCGTCCCGGATTGACCGTGCTCGTCCCTTATCTGGATCGGGCCGTTTCGGCGGCTGCCCACCTGCGAGGAGAGGAAGGTCAGCACGCCGTCGGCAACGTTCTGGCGCATGAAGCCGCCATCGACGATCGATGGGCCGAATTCCGTCCGGAACTGCTCGATCGCCGCGCGCTGGTCGGGTCTTGCATTCTTTTCCAGTTCTCCGAGGAACTGCTCCAGGGAGGCCTTGCCGCCCTTCGGGATGCCTGTCGCCGCCCCGTCGCGCGAGGTTTCCACGGCGTGGGCGAGCCAGGCGGGGATCGTCAATTCCTCATTTTGCCCGTCGGCGCGATCGAAGGTCAGTGTCGCGGTTTCGTTCTTGGCGATCGAAGGCGCGATGCTGGCCGCTCTGGACTTGTACTGGATTCTCACCTCGGCGCTGAAAGTCAACGCACCTGCGGGCAGAGGATGCATCGAGAGTGAAAGCGTGTAGCGCGTGGCCGGGGTGCCGTGCGAACCGTAGAGGTTCTTATAGATGTTGCCGGCTCTGGGCATGTAGCGGGACTGCGGTGATTCGTCGGGTTGGAAGCGCGCGGGAAGCCATGATTGTAGCGTCGATTTCACCTTGTAGGTCGCGGACGTGACCATCCGGTCGGGATTGAAACCCAGTACGCCAGGCAGCCTGTTGTGATCGTTGAAGATGACGTCGACCAGCATGGCCTCGGGATTTACAATTCGAGCCTTCTCGCCGGTCAGCAAAACGATGTCTGCCGTCGGCGCCTTGCCCGGTACTGCCGAAAGACGCAATCCGCTCAGCGTCGGCTCATCGACCAGAGAAACCGTGTTCGACGGATCGATCTGGCCGGCGTTGACGAGGTCACGGATCGAGCGGATGCCATCGCCCTGGCCGATGGCTGCGATGAGTTCGGACGCCTTCGCCGGGTCCTTGACCGCGAACTGGATTTTCAGGCTTGTCGAGCCGAGAGCGGACTGGATCTGGTCGTATGCCTGCGTCGACACGATGTCGCCCGGCTGGAGCGTGTCCTTCACCGACAGTTCCGGGCGCTTCTCCAAGCCGACGCGCGGCATCTGGTCCACCGCCGCGACATGATTGGCCACGATCGGCAGGCGTATACCGGCTTTGGTCTCGGTCATGACACGGTCGAACGGAAGCGCGCCTTGCAACTGGACGTGGCCGGATCTGTTTTCCGCCGGCACGCCAAAGAAGTCATGCTGGCCAAGTGCCAGCGTGACCTCCTCGCCCTTGAGCAAAGGCGTGTAGGCCATCTCGATCACGGTGCCTTCGCCATCGGGTGTCATCCCAACGATGGCAGCGTCCAGCGGCTTGGCGTCATAGCCGGTCGCATCGCTGAATATCGCCTTGCTCGCCGCCGCCGACAGATCGCTGCTGCGAACCGGGAAGGCCGTCTGATTGGACACCGGCCAGATACCGGCCTGGAGGCCTGTGATGTTCCTGTATTCGCGTGCCCGGTAGGATACGATGCCCTGGGTGCCGAGTGCGTCCTTGAACGGCGTCAGGCTGCGTTGGCTGACGCTGTCGACGATCGACCACCCGATCATGCCGACATCGGTCTTGGTTCCGACACCGAAGCCAATGGCCGCGATTGTCGGCGAGCCGATCCCGAATGCATCGCCGGTGTTCAACCGGACCCGGAAGGTGACACCGACGCGGAAGTCCGGCAGTATGTCACGAAGCGGCGTGCGCGGAATCTGAACGCCGTCCGGCCCATAGCGCTCGGCCATCTCGCGGCTGGAATAATAGCCCTTCTCCTGCTCGTAGCGGGCCACAAGCTGTTCGACGGCCAAGCCGTCGAGATAGGCCGAGGGCGTCCTCGGATCCTTGCCGCTGGTGTAGACATACCCGCTCGTGTCGTGTCCGGGCGTGCCGGCAAAGCTGCGTGTCTCCGGGTTCCAGACGAGGCGCACCGTTCCGTCTTGTCCTGTCGGCTTGCCCGGTACGATGATGGGATCGCCATCGGCGGGATGGGCAGTGCCAGGCGGGGCCGACCCCTGAGGATCGTGGCCCGGCTGCATTGTCGAACCCTCGCCGCTGCCGTCATCGGCCTTGATCATTTCTCCAGGTATCACCGGATGGCTGGGGTCGTGGAAGACCTGCTTCCCGGTCGGCCTGTAAACGCCATCGGCACCGATCTCATAGACATTCATTGGGCGCCCCGAGGAATTGGGCTCCGGCGCCGGCGGCAATTGCCGCGGTCCGTTGCCGCCAGGCGGCTGCTGGTGCGGTCCGTCGCTGCCCGGTGGCGGACTGGCGTCCGGACCGTTGGAGCTCGCCTGCGTGCCCGTTCCCGGCCGCAACGTACGCAGGCCATGGATGCCGAGGCCCGTGCCGGTGATGCCGGTGCCAAGACCGGTAAGCGCATTGGCAAGCTGGAGACCATTCATCTGATCTCCGTTGACGGCAAGATCGTAGGCAGAGGTCGCCAGCAAGGGTGCGCCGACAATCACCGAGCCGACATCCATTCCCCACGCCGCCTTGTTCAGGCCGGCGGTCGATTGCATGTAACCGCGGGTTTCGAGCGCCAGGGAAGAGCCGGATCGTGTCGCACCTATGCTGCCACGGAAGGCCTGCAGCGCGGTCATTTCCTTTCCCGCCAAGCCAATGGTGCGCAGGCCGCTGGATGCCATGGGCAGAACCGTGGTCGCCGCGCTGGCGATGTTCATCAGTGACTCTCTATCGTCCCACTCGCCGCCATGTTCCAGATGGTTGACCTGGTTTATGACCGCTCGGGTTCCGAGATAGGCAGCACCCGTATAGGCCAGCGGGGCCGCGATCGGCGCGGCCGGCGTGAACGACAGGATGGTGGCGATGCCGGTCCCGATGCCAACCAGCGGATCGACGACCTTGTCCCAGACCGAGACGTTGCGCGCCTTCACCACTTCAAGCGCGATCTTGCCGTCGTCTCCCGCCTTCATCTCCAGTCCTTTGGGAACGACGAGCTTGCCGCTCTCACCAAACTGGCTGTTGTTGTCCTGGAAGTCGCCGAGGTCGTCGAACTTCTCGCCTGTCACGTCGACATAGCGAGTGTTGCCGTCTCCGTCGCGCACGGCAAAGAGCGTGACCTGCTGCGTCCCGACCTCGTCGTCGACATAGAAGATCGGCACGCTGCGCACATACGGATCGTCGCCGCCAATATCGCGGATCTCATGCGTCACATTCTCGATCGCCTCGCGGCCATCATCGGTCGAAGAATTCAGGCCGAACGTCCTGGCGACCGTGTCATCGAGGGTCGGACCAGGTTGTTCCCGGAACTCGTTGTCATAGCCGCTGTCTAGCAGCTGCTGGAACTTCGGCTGATAGATGCCGTCGAGCGTCTGCTGCTGATGCTCGTCCAGATAGGTCTTGTCCACCGTGCCGTTGCGGTCAGCCAGGAGCGAGGGATCGCTGAGCCGAAGCTCATGATAGTCGCTGAACCCTTGCACCACTCGGCGCAGATCCTCGGCCTGCGTTATCTGAGCCCTAGTCGCATCCAGCCTGAGCTTGGCGACCGCCAGTTCGGGGTCGACCCAGCGGCCACCATGATCGTTATCCTGTGTGTCCAGGTCGATCCAGATTGCCTTGCCGCCCTGGGTCAGCGCATCGATCCCTGTCTGGCTGTATTTCTGGGCAACCTCCGGCGCCACCTTGATCGTCTGTCCTGCGACCTCGATTTCGACCGGCTGCACGCCATCGGGCAGCGTCCCTTGGGGCGCATCGACCGCTCCAGGCTCGTGTTGCGTCAGCGCATTGTTGAAGTTGGTCTGCAGGCTCGTCAGCTTCGTTTTCAGGTCGGTGATGCTGTTGCCGAGCTGCTTGTCTAGGACATCGTTCAGATTCTTTGCCGCTTGCGCCTCGCCGGCCTTCGCGGTTTCCAGGCCGTTGGCGGTGCACATCTTCTCCGTCGAACCGCTCAGAAGCTGTTGCCAATCCTTGTTGAGCTGGCGGTCCCGATATTCGTCCGTGACATTCTTGTCGTTCAGACTGTAGGTGAGCTGCTGCTCCGTCGTTCCCTTGTCGAAATGATTGACGACCCAGAGCTGGCCGTCGCGGACCTCGAGCGTCGATGTCTTGTAGTGTCCGAGGTAGTCGCCGCTATACCGGTTGTATTCCTCGTTGGGGTCGAACTCCTGTTCGCCAAGATACTGGCCAAGCAGCTTTTGCTCGAGATCCGTCTGCTGCGCGCCGACCTGTGCGGCAGTGGTATGAGCGTCGAAGTAGTTCTGGTAGGCCTGCGCCAGTTCGACCTGACTGCCTGCTGTCGTCTGCAGCGCCTTGAGGTCCTTGTATTCCTTCGAGTCCGTGGGGACGCCGTCCAGTTCGGCCTTGCCCACCAGGAAATCGATGGTGAGCTTGTCGCCCTTGCTCAGATGCAGGCCGACCTCGGAAAACAGCTTGTCGACGGCCGCGTGCTCGGCGACACCCTGAGCGTGTTCGGTATACCGGTTCGGGCCGTTGACAGGGCCGACAGCTGTTGCATCGGGATCACCCAGCGGCGTCAGCTTGCTCTGCCCGGCAATGGCATCCTTGAGGACGCGTGCGGCATTCTCATATTCGCCACGGGCATCGCGTGCGTTCTGTAGCAAGGTGTTGGCCTTGGTCAGCCGCTCCCGCGCATCGGCGAGCGTGCCCTTCGGTTTCTGCGCGGTCCATTGCAGACCGTTAGGCGCCAGTGCCCTGTTTATGATGGTCTGCGCGCCATCAACGGCATCTTTGTAGGCGGGATCGAGCATATCGACGTTGAACTGCTCCTGCTGCTGGCCGGCCAGAGCTCGCGTCTCGGTGATGCGCGACAGGGCGATGTTCTCGGAAATGATGGCCTGGGCGACCTGGGGATCGACCCAGGTCCAGACGCCGTCGATCTTCATCGGCGTCCACTTCCCGCCGGAAGGTGCGTTGCCCTGTGGCGGTTCGCCGAACGGATCGACAACCCTGTTTTGCCCATCCAGCTTGGGCTTGGCGGCCGTGCCCAAACCGTATTTGTCGATCAAAGCCTGTTTGTCCTGTCCGGCCTTCTCCGCGGCGTCGATGAGGCTGGGCAAGGTCTCACCGGCCAACAGCCCTTCGACAAAGGTCTTCACGACCTGGCCTTCCTTTGCCTCCTCGAAATTGCTGCTGTTGGGGTTCACCGCCAATAGCGTCCTGGCCAAAGCGGCCTGCGTGCTTCCTGCCTCGATCTTCAGGTCGGTGCCGGTGGTGTTGTTGTGCAGCGTCATGCTGCCATCGGGCTTAGTGGTCAGCGTATAGCCGTTGAAGGTGACCTCCACGGTAGTGCGCGTCCCGTTTTCGATGGTGACCTTTTCTCCGGGCTTGATGATGTCCGGATCTCGGGACGAATCGAAAAGCTCAGGATTCGTCCGTCTGAGATCATCCAGCGATACGCCATATTGCTGCGCGATAAGGGTCAAATTGTCGCCGGGCTTGACCTCGTGCTCGACGGGCTTGCCGCCATTGATCTTCTCGGTGATGGTCGTCGTCACCCGGCCGTCCTTGTCGGTGACGATCTTGGTTTCGGTCCCCGTTTTCGGATCGACGATCGTGGTCGTGGTCTCGCCCGTTTTGGTGTTGTGCACACTGTTGCGGGTCTTGCCGTTGCCATCGACGGATTGCGAGGTTTCCTTGCCGTCGGCCGTGGTCACGACGGAGCGTTCGTCGTGCTGATAGTCGTGCGAGTAGACGGTCTTGTCGCCGGTGTGCGGGTCAACGAGCTCCACCGACTGCACGTCGCCATTGCCGCTTGCCGCTGCCTGCGTCTTGACCTGATAGCCGGCGGCCTGCAGTTCGGCCATCACATGCTCGCTGGTGAGGCCGTTGTCCTGCGCGATCTGCTCGATGCTTTTCCCGTCGGCCAGACCTTGCTTGATGTTCTGCGTGCTTTTCCCACCCGGATCCTGCGCGGCCGCCAATATGGTTTTGTGGCCGTCAGGACCGGTGACGGTGGTCACGGGAAGGGACGGACCGGCGCACGGTGCGATCCAATCCGCGGCTGTTCACGACCGTTCAAAGCCTNAGAAGACGGCATACGATATGTAGCCGTGACTGGAGTTCAGACGTGTGCTCTTCCGATCTGCTCGACGCTCGTATAGTAGCTGTCGTGTTGATAGTCGTAATATTGCGTGACGGTGCGGCCGCCGGCATCCGTGATTTTCGTTGTCTGCACGTCACCATTGCCGCTGGGGTCGGCGGTCGACACGGTCATCCCGCCAGACCTGAGCGCGGCGATGACCTGGTCGCGCGTCATGCCGCGGGCAGACGCAATCTGGTCGATACTTTTGCCACCGGTGACGTCGTTGACGATGTTGCGGGCAGTCGTCGCTTCCGCGGCGTTGTCGTCGGGCTTGCTTGCGTCAAGTTTCACCGGCATCAGCGTGGGTGCCGCGAGATCAGTCCGCACATAGAGCGCCGGCGTCACCGTCGTGCCGTTGCCGGATATGCCGGTGCTGGCGTTCAACGCCGGCGCTGCCGGAGCCGCAGCCGGCGGCGGCTGAAGGGAACTCAGTTGCGTGTTCACCTGCGCCAGTTCCTGGCGGGCCTGCGCCGCCCAGTCGCGCTCACCCATCCGGTTGGCGAGCCTGATCTGCTCCCGGAGTTTCGCCGCCTGCGCCTCCAGCCGCGCTATCTGCTCGGCGTTTGCCGTGGCATTGACCTTTTGCGGCTGGACGGGCGGCTTGTTGAGCGTTACCAGGCGAACCATCTGGACGACCTCCGGAATCACTGTTGCCGGCAGCCTGGCCGCCGGCACGCCCGCCCGATCGCACCCTTTCGGATGTTATCGAGGGGGCTTCCAATAAATGCCGAAAGCGGCAAGCTGCTCTTCCGACTGTTTTACCCGTTCTGCGGCATCCGTTTCGGACCGCGCTGCCGTCAGTGCCGCCAGAAGTTCGACGGCGGCGAACGCCGGCGCCATGCTTCGGAAGAACGACTGCGAATTCGACGTGACGATGATTGTCTCCCGCGCGATCCGCGTCAGCGGAGACACGCTGCTGTCAGTGATTGCCACGACGCCGACGCCCTGCCGAGCCGCCTGGCGCGCCACGTCGATGGTCGTGCGTTCATAAGGCGCGATGCCCACAGCCAGCAGCACGTCGCCACGTCCCGCGTGCTGCAGGGCATTCAGGCCTTGTCCGGCCATCTCGCCGACAAGCGTCACCTTGCGGCCAGCGCCAGCCAGAAACGACATGACGTGAACGAAGTGGCTTGCGACCGGGTAGGCGGAGCGTGAGCCGAGACCGAAAAGATCGCGCGATTTGGCAAGCAGGTCGGCGGCGGCAATGAACTGCATGGCTTTGCCGTATTCACCAAGACTTGAAATCTGGGCCGCAAGCGTGTCGGCAACGACGCCGGCCGTCGAATATCCCGGATCGCCACGCTGTTCGATCCCCTGTCGCGCCGGCTCCCCGGCGATCGTCTCACGCAGAGCGCGCGCATAAAGGCTGCGCATATCCTCGTAGCCTTCAAGCCCAAGCCATCGCGCCAGCCGCATCATCGTGCTGTGCGAAACACCGGCCTGGTTCGCCTGCTCGCGCATCGACATCAGTGCGACATCCTTGGGATGATCCAGCACGAAACGCGCGGCGACCCGCAGTTGAGGCGGCATATTCTCAAACCGTTCGACCAACAACTCGGCCAAAGGACCTTTTTCCATCCTGAAATACCCCATTCACCCGCCTGGCAGATTACTCCTCACACGTTGGCAATGCAACACTTGGAACTTGAGTGGCTCATATATTCCAAATGGACTTTCAATTTCGACCATGCTGCCTTAGAGTGCGTTGGCAACCTGCCGGATCGCAGCGTGTGAATCCGGAGTTCGTAATGAATAGTCCCTCAAGGAGACAATGATGGCTGCTACCCCTCCCATTACCTCCGGCTCTACCGGGTCGCCGGAACAGAACCTGGACAAGATGATCAAGCAACAGGAGCGCATGTTTGGGCTGGAGATCACGAAAGAGATCGCGAAATCCCAACATGACATGCTGATGAGCACCGCGAAGACGCTCGGCCAGTCGGCTGAAAAGGCCTGAGCCAGCGGATTCTCGAACCCATACGCCGCCACAAGTAATCGGCGGCGTACTGCACGGCCTTTCAACGCCGTCGTCTGGCTGCATTTGAAATCGTCATCGGCGGGAGATGAAGTGGCATGACCGCTAGCCCTATCGGCAGATATCTGGATCCGGCGCCGGCGCGCCGGTTCCGCTCGATTATCGCTCCCTCCCCGGCAGCCGGACATTCCGTCGCGCTCAGCGTAACCCACGGATTTCACGCCGGCGCCGAAGTCAGTCTGGTCGAGCCAGTCTTTACGATCGGTTCCAGCACGGAGTCGGACATCGTCCTCAGGGATGCCGGCATCGCGCCGATCCATGCAAGGCTGCGGCGCCAGGGCAGCCAGTTTGAAATCGAAGCCGTTGGCGGCGATGTCGCACTGGCCACAGGCGAGACCATCCACGAGGGACATGGCAGCCGCTGCAGGCTGCCGTTCACCCTAAGCGTCGGTGACGCCGGCATCCAGTTGGTCAACTCCGAACGCCCATCGAATCGGTGGGCTGTTTCCAATCGCCCTCTCCTGGTTGCAGGCAGCGTTCTGCTTGCTGTATTCGCTGTTTCCGTCGCGGCGAACGGGTTCTCCTTCGCCAAGCCCGATATTGGCCAGAAGCTGGCCTCACAAGACGGCGAACCGGTCAGGATGGCCTTTGCGGGTGACGCAGGGCAAGAAGTCCTGGACGATTCATCGCCGGCGCAAATCCAAAGTGCCGCCGACGCGGAAAGCCAGCTCAAGCAGCATCTCGAGCAATCCGGCATAAGTACATTGACCGTTCAGCGATCATCGGGACGCCTCGTGGTCTCGGGGATGATCCCCAATGACAAAAGTGGTGTCTGGACGGAAACGCAATCCTGGTTCGACCAGGCGTTTGGCGCGCATATTGCGCTGGTCTCCAACGTCATGATCGGCAACGCGGAGCAGGCTCCGCGCCTGACGCTGCAGGCAATCTGGTATGGCGAGCGGCCATACGTCATTACCGCCGACGGCGCACGCTATCACGAAGGCGCATTCACGAATGACGGCTGGACCATAAAGCACATCGGCGAGACGGAACTTCTCCTGACCAAGGGCGGCGCCACGGTCGCGCTGAAATATCCGTGAACCGCCGGCTTGAAGGGCCGCGGTTCGACACGGCAAGGGTTGACACACCCGGCCGCGAGGTCCGGCAGGCCGAAAGCGTACGCGGTCAATCGATCCACCGGCGACGGATGAATGGCGCCGACAAAGCCACAAACCGTGCCCAGGGAACGAAGTCAGCCGCTGGCACGGAAATGTCAGAAACTGCGGAATTCCAGCGCTCTCAGGGTGCCGCCGGGGAATCGCTCGATGAGATACTCGTCAACTTCGTCATGCCCAATATTCCCGAGCCAGCCATCCTGCGGCGCTCCGTGCCAATTCTCCAGCATTTTGTAACGCACCTGGTCCCTGACCTTGAGGGCGGCGAGCAACTCAAGACACTCGCCAGAACGCTGATGGAGGATGAAATCGAGCGTCATCGCGATCTGCTTGGTCGCATGCAGGAAGGAATCGAAATCTGACCGACCCGCATGACACCGTGCACCTGCTGCATGTCCTGGGCTATCTCTATGGGTGTCACGGGCAGGCAAAGCGGGGCGCGGCGTACCTGCTTATCGCTGCACAGCTCTCGCCGGGAAATGCCGGCGTGCTGCGGACATTGGCGCACCTGCTCATACTCGATGGCGAGGCGGAAAAGGCGCTTGCCACGATCGCCAGGCTGGAGACCTTGGACGGAATGGACCACCCGGCGCTTGCATTGCTGAAGAGCCGCGCCTTGCTCGTGGCCGGGCGCAAGACCGAGGCGCGCAGTGCCTTGCTGAGCTTCCTGTCGCACCGAGGTGTTGAATGACCATATCGGAGCGACTTCTGCGATTCCTGGCCAGGCTTTCACGCCGCAGCGACCTGGTCATTGCCGTCCTGCTGCTCGTCGCAGTGGTGATGATGCTTATCCCGTTGCCGACATTCCTCGTCGACATTCTCATCACCGCCAATATCGCCATCAGCGTGCTTATCTTGCTGGCTTCGTTTTACGTTTCTCATCCGCTCCAGTTCTCGTCGCTGCCGTCGGTCATCCTCATCGCCACCTTGTTCCGGCTGGCCATCACGATCACGACCACGCGACTGATCCTGCTCCAGGCCGACGCCGGGGATATCATTACCGCTTTCGGTACCTTCGTCGTCGGCGGCAGTATTGCGGTGGGCTTGGTCATCTTTCTGATCATCACCGTCGCGCAGTTCATCGTGGTTGCACGGGGTGCCGAACGCGTCGCCGAGGTGGCCGCGCGCTTCACGCTCGATGCGCTGCCGGGCAAGCAGATGAGTATCGATGCCGAGTTGCGCAACGGCGACATTGACCAAGCGGAGGCACGCCGTCTGCGCCAGCAGTTGGAGCGCGAGAGCCAGCTGTTCGGCGCGATGGACGGCGCCATGAAATTCGTCAAGGGCGACGTCATCGCCGGGATCGTGATCATTCTGGTCAACCTTGTCGGTGGGTTCGCCGTCGGAACGCTGCAGCACGATATGTCCCTGGGGGACGCGGCTGCCACCTACTCGCTGCTCACCGTGGGTGACGGGCTGGTGGCGCAGATACCGGCACTGCTCGTAGCCGTGGCCGCCGGTACGATGGTGACGCGCGTCGGCAGCGCCGACGGAACTGGCGATCTTGGCCAGCAAATAACCAGCCAGCTCCTGCGGGATTCCCGAGCGCTCGCGCTGGCCGCGGTGATCATGGTCGGCCTTGCCATGGTGCCGGGCTTCCCCTTTATCGTGTTCCTGATGCTTGGTGCCTGCTTCGGAGCGGGCGCCTATGCAGTCAATCGGCGCACCGCCCAGGAATCCGAGCCCAAGGACATCGGCCAGCTGCCCGAACGGTCGGGGAATTCCGCCTCGCTTTCAGCAATCCCCACCGGAATACTGCCTCCTTCCTATCGCGTCGTGGTACGCCTCGGAACAGAACTCGGACGCTCGATTCCCGAGCCCGAATTCGCCGCGCTCGCCGACGGCGTGCGCCGCGAACTCTTCGGCGATCTCGGTATCGACGTTCCGGCTATCGGCACGCAGGTCGACGAGATGCTTTCACCACGAAGCATCCGCATCGATCTGGAAGGAGCACCCATCCTGGATGCCGAAATTCCAGCCGACCGCGTTCTTGTCGAAGCGGACGCAACGCATCTCGATCTGCTCGAAGTGACCTACGAAAAAGGTCCTTCGGTTGCCGGTCAGCGCAAATTCGTGTGGGTCGATGACAGCGACATATCGGTGCTGAAGGAAGCCGGCTTCGCCTTCTCCACACCGGCCGAAACAGCGGCAAGATGGACCGGAAATTCGCTTCGGCTTTATGCCGGCCATTTCGTCGGGATTCAGGAAACACGCAGGCTTCTGTCGGACATGGAGCCGGATTATGCAGACCTGGTCAGGCAGGCACAGGAGATCGTGCCACTGCAGAAGATCGCGGAAGTGCTTCGCCGGCTCGTCGGTGAAAACGTGCCGATCCGCAATCTGCGCCTGATCCTCGAAGCCCTGATCGAATGGGGCCAGCGCGAGCAGGACGTCGTCCTGCTGACGGAATATGTTCGCACATCCCTGAAACGCCAGATCAGCTTCCGCTCCGCCGGCCGCACCAACATTATCGCCGCCTATGTTCTGCAGCGGTCGGCCGAGGATATCCTGCGAAACGCAGTGCAAAGCACTTCGACCGGGACATTCCTGAATCTTTCCGACGATGATGCGCAGGCCCTGGTCACCGAAATCGAGCGGGCGCTGGCGCAGAACTCCACCGATGTCTCGCCGGTGGTCCTCGCCGCGATGGATGTGCGGCGTCATATGCGTAGCCTGCTCATGCACAATGCCATCGAGCTTCCGGTTCTGTCCTTCCAGGAACTCGCGCAAGAATTCAACGTCCAGCCGCTGGCCACGATCTCGGGCCGCTCGGGCAAAGCCGGCGCGCGCAGCGTCTCCCAGTCGTTGCCATCGGCTCAGCCGAAGGCCGGGCAAGAGGCAACCTCATGACGCCAGCCGGACGGACGGGGACATTTGGGGAATCAGGAGAGGAACGGCATGACAATCCACGATAGCGCAGCAAGCGTTCGATCAGCCGCTGTCGCCAGGCGGACAGATTTGCGCCGGCTCGCTATCGCGACGGTTGGCTTCCTGCTGGCAGTCTTGTTCACATTTGCCGACGCGTCGGCGCAGAAGGTTTCGCCCTTGTCGAGCAAGCCAGCGCTCGACCTGCCGGTCGGGCAAGGACGCTTGCTGCGGATCTACGAACCGGTCGAATCCGTCCTCATCGCCGACACCACGATTGCAGACCTTCAAGTCGTGTCGCCGAGCATGGTCTATGTGTACGGCCTCAAACCCGGCCTGACCAACCTCATCGCGATCGCCACCGATGAGTAGATCGAGGCAACGGCCCAATTCCGCGTCACGCCCGATGTCACGCCCGCCAATGAAGCGAAGCATGCAATGCAGCCGAACTCAGCGACAAATCTCCATATTTTCGGAACCCGCATTGTTGCGATGGGCGAGGCACGCGGCGTCGACGAGGCAAGGGATCTCGACAATGTCGCCCGGACATTCTCGCCGGCGCCAGCGCGATGACGACGGGCAAGAATACGGCATGCAACCGCATATCCACCTCTCCGTATTCAAGCCCGCCCACCTTACACAGGCCAGCGCGGCCCACTGGAACCACGACGGTGCGATAAGATTGCAACATGGCCGAAGAAGCTGAGGAAAAGAAATTACCAGCGTCCGACAAGAAGCTTCGTGACGCCCGCCGCAAAGGCCAGGTTTCGCAAAGCCGCGACCTGGTCTCCGGCTTCACGCTTTTCGCAGCGCTCGCGTATCTTTATTTTTCCTGGCCGATGCTCTTCAGCCGCCTTTCGGAACTCGTGCAGACCGTGACGGTGCCCGGCGGCTCGTTCGGGGAGGTCAGTTTGCGGGCCATCCGCCATTCGTTTTCGTTGCTGATGCTTGCGACATTGCCGCTGGTCGGGATCGTTGTCGTTTTCACCATGGCCTTCGGCATGCTGGGGACATTCGGGCCGGTCTTCTCGTTTGAGCAGCTCAAGCCGCAGTTCGATCACATAAACCCGGCGAAGGGCCTTCAGAAAGTCCTGTCGCTCCGCAACGTCGTCGAGTTCATCAAGGGCCTGATTAAGCTGGTGTTGCTGGCAAGCCTGTTCGTATTCGTCTTGGCCGAATGGCTGCAGCCGCTCTTCGATGCGCCAGGCTGCGGTCAGTCATGTCTGGAGCCGATTATCAAGGCGGTGCTGACGCCCCTTGGAGTTGCCGCTGCCCTGGCCTTTGTCGTTATCGGCTTGATCGATGTTCCCATTCAGCGCTGGCTGTTCCTTCGCGACATGCGCATGACGACAACTGAATACAAGCGCGAGCACAAGGATCTCGAAGGAGATCCATTGATCCGCCATGAACAGCAGCGACAGCGGCGCGAAACGGTGATGCAACTTGCGAAGCTGGGCGTGAAAAATGCCGTCATCGTTTTCGCGTCCGCCGACCGCGCCGTGGCGTTGCGCTACGTTAAGGGCGAAACGCCTGTGCCGACGGTCGTCGGCAAGGGTCAGGGCCGCGCCGCCCACGAGATAATGGCTCAAGCGCGCCAGGCAGGTATCCCCATAGTTGAGGATGCGGCAGCCGCCGAAACACTCTTCGAGCAGGCGAACACCGGATCTTATATCGGCCAGCAGATGTTTTCGCCGGTCGTTCGCCATCTCGTCCGGCACGGGCTCACCTGAGGCAGGATCGCCGCAGAAGTGCCCGGCAAGCATTCCCACTCAATTGTTTAAACAGCATGCACCAACTGAAATTGCTGACAAATTTATTCTGACGGTGAGAAGATTCCGACGCTGGGCCCGTCAAAAAGTTACAGTATTGAATTTAAAAAGAAAATCGCCGTGAAAATTTTTATGAGGTTTCGCCAACTATCGGGACCAGTCGGACGATTTATGCCCTTCTCGTCCTCTGGCGACGCGCCCGAATCTGCCCCTAGTCTAAAACCAGCGTCATCAAACCATATCGCGCTTAGAAAACCAATGCCATCGGGGTCTCGGCAGGTCTCGGCACTGGCTGCATTGATGTTGCGCAAATGTTTATCTGTCGACCCAGGGACCGCCTGCCGCCCAACGCGCATTGAAAGGCGCAGCCTCCGTCGTTGCGATCGTGGGCGGCATGACAAGCTCGGCGATGCGCGCCTGGATTTTCGAAGTGGTTCTTGTGCGAGGGCGACCTCGGTCCGTCTCAGAAACGCCGCCCACTGGACTTGCTTTGCCTCGGCGAAGCCCGTCGTCAGCGCCAATAGAGTCTCGGTGGGAAGCGGCGTTTCACGGCGCTCGAAGGTCGTCTGGAACGCCCGCGCCAGAACCTCTCCTTCAAAGGCGAAGGCGCCCGCCCGGATGAAGTTCCACGGCACTGATCGGCGGCGCGACGACAAGCTCGGCCTCAAGCCAAGCAATCTCGGCGTCGAGCGGAGCCTTGCGCTCGACCACGCGATCGGCCGAGATCACGCCTTTGATCCGAGGTCGATCATCCGCTCCAATTCACCGCGCCGCTTGGCAAGCTCGCTCTCGATCCGGCCGCGATTGTTCGCCGGGTCAGAGTGGCAAGATCGATCTCTCTGTCAAAGCGCAGGTTCCGCCCACAGCATAGTTGCAACTCAACCAGCGACCCTGACAATCTGTCAGTGCCGTTGCCCATACGGGGTTCGCTCTGCGCCACGGGCATGTCCACGGGAAGGAACATGGGACCCGCCGACGGCAACAAGAGCCCCTTCCTCCTCAGCTCTCGCCGCCAGATGTAAATCTGCTGCCGCGTCACATTATGCCGCTCGGCAACCTCAGTCACGGTCGCCCCCTCAATTCCAACCGACATGACGATGTCGAGCTTCTTCTTATCACCCCAGCGACGCCGCCGTTCAGCACCAAGAATCTCGACACGCATCGCAAACCTCGCACAAGACACGCCGCAAACGACGCCATCACGACGATGTCAGGCAGGCGGTGACAATCGGGCGGTTACGGGAAAACTGCGGCTCCGCCGACAGCTTGAAGTGCGTCGCCGT
The DNA here is from genome assembly GCF_000502955.1 of Mesorhizobium sp. LNHC252B00. GTDB lineage: Bacteria > Pseudomonadota > Alphaproteobacteria > Rhizobiales > Rhizobiaceae > Mesorhizobium. The sequence goes on from NZ_AYWO01000006.1 coordinate 85,596, forward strand.
CTCGCGCGTCATCCAACCGGTATGCAGGCAAAGGAGCCGTCAGGCTGCGCAATGTGTGGATCGGCGTACAAAATTCCTTTTGCGCGAAAAACCAGGGTCCGATTCGGTGGTAATTGACACACCGACGAAGAGATTGCCGACGGTTATATCCTTGCTTGCTGTTCGAACCCGGTCGGCCATGTGAAAGTCGACGTATAGCAACCATTCCGCGATCTTTGATCAAGGTGCCTCTTCAGGCGCGGCGGCGCCTTGACGGTCCGCGGTCAACCCAAGTCGATAGGCGAAGCTATTGATGAAACGCGCTTCACCGACAGGGCAACCTTGATGGGCTGCTTCCTCGAGCCGCGGCCGGGTTTCGGCCAAGCTCAGTGATGAGTTTGATCCACCAACAGCGCCCAGAAAGCGAATAGCGGCGCATCCAGCGATCTCATGGCGTGTTTGATGCCCGGCGGATTGTAGAATGAACCTGCGGTGCCCGGCGAAAACCAATCCTTGTCGGCTTGCTTGAACTCGCCATGCGAAAGCACGAGGTAGGTCTCTTCCGGCGGATGATCGTGGTCGGGATAGCGGACGCGAGGCGCCATCAACGTGACGCCGAGCCACAGATCGTTTCTGTCCTCAATGCCGCCTGGGCCAAGTATCATCGCGTTGGCATGACCGTCGCGGAAATTGCTGCTTGCAGACGGGTCGGGGTTCGATTTCAGACGCCATTCGAGCAACGGCTCGATCGCCTTGAAGCGTTCGACCAGATTGCGAAGTGTGGACGGAACCGTCTCTTCTGCCAACGCCGGGCCGAGATAGGAACAGACTGGCAAACGGCTCCCAGCCGTGGTCCTTTCAGGCCCGGGAACCTCCGCTTGGGCGAAGAGCTGGATGATCGATCGGCGCGACCGCAGGTCGTGGGAGAACCGGTCGAATGCCACGAATGCGGTGTCTACAAAATATTGCAGCGCGTCACTTCTGACCATGACCGAACCCTTGTTATGAAGAGCGAACGTCGTCGTCCGCCGCCCGGCAATCAGATATCTTTCGCCAAGCGAAGTGCGTCGTAGATCGCAGCGTGGGTGTTGCGAGCTGAAACGGCATCTCCGATGCGGAAGAGCTGGAATAGGCCTTGCGGATTCCGCACCACCGACTGCGCTTGTCCGGCAATGAGCTCATCATGCGAAATCTCGCCGTGATTGGTCGATTTCGGTTTCAGTTCGAAATAGATGTCGTCCAGCGGAAGGGTGCCGTGATTGACGACAACCTGGTCCACGACGCGCTGCTTGGATATACCGCCGTAGTCGCTGCCGACGTTTGCAATGAGCTGGTTGCCGTTCTTTTCAACAGACTCGAGTCGATAGGTAACGGTGAAGGTCACATCGAGTTTTTGAAGAGATCTCATGTAGGGCACGAGGTTCATAGCCATGACCTCGGGTGAGAAGGACCGGTCCGGTGTCATGATCTCAACCTTGGCTCCCGCGCCAGCGAGGAATTCCGCGGCCTGGAGTGCCGCGTGGTCACCCGCGTCGTCGAAGATGAGGACATTGCTTCCCGGCTTCACGTCTCCTGAAATGATGTCCCATGACGACACCACGAACTCGTTGCCCTTGGAAAGGACGTCGGTATGCGCCACCCCGCCCGTCGCAACGATGACGACGTCGGGATTTTCCGCCTCGATGGTTTCGGCCTCCGCCCAGCTATTGAACTTGATGGTCACTCCATGCTTTTCGCACTGGGCCATGCGCCAGTCGATGATGCTCATCATCTCCTTGCGGCGCGGGCTCAGCGCTGTCAGGCGGATCTGCCCGCCAGGGTCGCTGGCGGCCTCGAAGACCACGACCTCGTGTCCGCGCTCACCCGCCACGCGGGCGGCCTCGAGGCCAGCCGGACCTGCGCCGACCACGACAATCTTCCTGCGGGTTTCTGCCTTGGGGACGATGTGCGGCATGGTCAGTTCGCGGCCGGTCGCGGCGTTGTGAATGCAGTATGCCGCCCCGCCCTGATAGATACGGTCAAGGCAGTAGTTGGCACCGACGCAGGGCCTGATTTCGTCTTCGCGCTTTTCGATGATCTTCCGCACGATGTGTGGGTCCGTCATGTGGGCACGCGTCATGCCGATCATGTCAACTTTGCCCGATGCAATCGCGTGGCGCGCAGTCGCCACATCCGGTATTTTCGCTGCATGGAAGGTTGGGAAGTTGGTCGCGGCACGAATCTCGCCGGCAAAATCAAGATGCGGCGCATTCGCCATTCCCTGAATCGGAATGACGTCGGTCAGGCCCGCATCGGTGTCGATGTGGCCGCGGATCACGTTGAGGTAGTCGATAAGTCCGCTTTCCTTGAGGCGCTTGGAGATTTCAATGCCCTCCGACTTGCCAGTGCCGCCGGGAAGACATTCATCCGCGGTATAGCGAACGCCCAGGATGAAGTCCTCGCCGACCCGTGACCGGATCGCCTTCAAGACATCCATGCAGAAGCGCATGCGGTTATCAAGCGCACCGCCATAAGGACCGTCAAGTTCGTTCGTGAGCGGAGACGTGAACTGGTCGAGCAAGTGGCCGTAGGCCTCGAGCTCGACCCCATCCATCCCGCCTGCTTTCATTCGCTCCGCTGCGTCCGCGAAGTCCTTGATGATGCGTTCGATATCCCAGTCTTCAATTTTCTTGGGAAATGAGCGGTGTGAGGCTTCTCGATGATGGGACGGCGCCACAACCGGAAGCCAATCGCCTTTGTCCCAGCGTGTACGCCGTCCAAGATGGGTTAGCTGGATCATGATGGCGGCACCCTCTTCGTGCACCGCATCAGTCATCTGCCTGATCCACGGCACGATCTCGTCCTTGTAGGCGAGCAGGTTATTGAAGACCGGGGGGCTGTCCTTCGAAACCGCCGCGGACCCGGCTGTCATCGTCATCGCCACACCGCCCTTAGCCCTTTCCACCGTGTAGGCAAGATAGCGCTGCTTCGGCATGCCGTCCTCCGGATAAGCCGGCTCGTGGGACGTCACGATGATGCGATTGCGCAGGGTCAAATGCTTGAGTTTGTACGGCTGCAGAAGGGGATCGTTCGACATCTGGCGGACTCCGGGATGGGACAGTATATGCGAACGCTATTCGAAAATGTACATATATGTCAAGTTTCAAAGCCGAGGCGTCGACTAAATAGACATCGATGTACATTTTGCTGGTTTTCACTTTGACAGTTTGTTAGGTTCGTCGCTCATGGAGCAAATTTCGAACGACAGCGGATGGCGCGGATCGCCGGAGGGGTGGCTTGAAGCCGCCTACGACTTGCTTCTGGAATCCGGCGTCGACTCTGTGAGAATTTCGCCATTGGCCAAGAAGTTGGGCTTGTCGCGCACCAGCTTCTATTGGTTCTTCAAGGATAGAGAAGAACTGTTGGCTTCCCTCGTGACCCGCTGGCGGGACAAGAACACTGGCAACCTCGTAAAGCAGGCTGAGGCCTATGCCGAGACGGTCGCCGAAGCGATGCTAAACGTTTTCGACTGCTGGCTCGACAAGTCCTTGTTCGATTCACAGTTCGAGTTCGCAGTCAGAAGCTGGGCGCTTCAATCTCCTGACATTCTGGCAGAGGTGCATAAAGCCGACCAGGCGCGTCTCAATGCAATGAGCCAAATGTTCGTCCGCTTCGGTTACGAGGAAAGCTCAGCCGATGTTCGAGCGCGCACAATCTACCTTGTGCAGATTGGCTACATCTCAATGCAGACCAAGGAAGATCTCGCGAACCGCATGAACCGCATTCCCGGGTACGTAGAGATCTTTACAGGTGAGGCCCCGCAGAAGCGCGAGCTAGACCGGTTCTTCGCCAGACATGGCTATTCGGGGGAGTGAGGCAGGTTTGACAATGGGCGAACCCTTGAGCATCGGAATAATCGGCGGAGGTGGCTGGCTTGGACGCGCCTTCGCCGAGGCCATCATCGATGCGCAAATAGTGTTCCCCGAGCAACTCACTCTCTCTCATAGAAGCGGGCAACCCGGCTTTCAGCCAAGCGCAACATGGACCAGGGACAATCAGGAGCTGGCGGATCGATCTGATGTCATCATCGTATCGGTCCGCCCCCAGGATTGGCCTGCTATCGAGATTTCTGCGTATGGCAAGCTCGTCATGTCGGTCATGGCCGGAATCCCTCTCGACCAATTGGCTAAACGTCTCAAGACCGACCGTGTCGTCCGCACGCTTCCGAATGCAGCGGCAGAGGTGCGGTATTCCTATAGTCCCTGGATAGGCTCCCAGGAGGTCACCGCGGATGACCGCAATGTCGTTCGCCGTATTCTGGAGGCCTGTGGTGCTGCCGATGAGGTCAAAAGCGAAGCAGATATCGACTATATGACGGGCCTTACAGGCTCCGGCCCAGCCTTTCCGGCGCTTTTGGCGGCAGCGATGATCGACGATGCGGTCAGCCGAGGGATGAACCCAGATATTGCCCGGCGGGGCGTCAGCGCGGTGCTGATTGGAACCGGCAAACTCCTCGCGGCTCGCGCAGAAAACCCCAAAGATATCGTCCAGACTTTCGTCAACTACCGCGGCACTACCGCGGCAGCGATCGAGGCCATGCGCGCAGCCGGATTTGAAGCAGCCGTGCGAGGCGGCCTTGCTGCAGCGCTTCAGAAATCTGTGGCTATGGGACAAGCCACCTGACAGCCGCACGAGCCGTGCCTCCCTCCGACCGCTGGTGAGATACTATGTCAAAACTCTTTCCGCATCTGTTCTCGCCGGTAAAGCTGGGCAGCCGCACGCTGCGAAACCGGATCGTGTTCGGGGCTCATACGGCCAACATGGCCGAAAATGGCGTGCCGACCGAACGACACGTTGCCTACTATGCTGAACGAGCTATCGGCGGGGCCGGCATGATTGTTGTCGAGCCCATGCCCGTCCATCAGGCCGCCGTACTGACACGCGGCAATTTTCGACCTGGCGATGATAGCGTCATTCCTCATTTCCAGCAGGTCACGCGCGCGATCAAGGACCACGGGGCGATCGCCATTCAGCAGCTCTATCATGTCGGTGCGCATGGCGATTCGGACAACTCGTTTCATGCACATTGGTCGCCCTCGGGCCTTCCAAGCTACCATGACAGCGACGGTTCCCACGCTATGTCCGAGGATGAGATTTGGGAGACCATCGACGGCTTTGTCCAGGCCGCGCGCCGCTGCCGGGAGGCCGGCTTCGATGGCGTCGAAGTCTGGGCCTCCTATCTTGGACTGGTCGATCAGTTCTGGACACCCTGGACAAACCAACGCCAGGACCAGTGGGGAGGCTCGCTCGAAAACCGCACGCGGATCTCCCGCGAGATCCTGACCCGCATCCGCGAAACATGCGGCCGAGATTTTATCGTTGGGCTCTCGGTCAGCGATGAGCCAGACTACACTGTCGCGCTCAGTCGCCAGGAGCTGGCGGAGATCGTTCGGCTGCATGATAAGCAGGAGCTGATCGACTACGTGACCTGCGGAACCGGCAGCTACCTCGATTTCTACAAGATAATGCCGACCTTTCTCTACCCGGAGAAGCTTGGCGCCGATCTTGCGGCGACCCTCAAGGGCGTGGTCAAGACGGCCCTCGTGGTGGCCGAGAGCCATATCAGGACGCCTGAAAACGCCGAAACCGTGCTCGGCGAGAAAGCTGCCGATCTGGTTTCGATCGTGCGGGGCCAGATCGCCGACCCGCACCTGGCACGCAAGGCTGCGGCGGACCGGCCGGAAGACGTGCGCGGATGCATATCCTGCAACCAGATGTGCTGGGGCCGCCGTTCGCGCGACTACTGGATCAGCTGCCTTATCAATCCCTCGGCGGGGCGCGAGTTTGAGTGGGGTGGTGACCGGTTCACGGCAGCCGCCATCAAGAAACGGGTGCTTGTCGTCGGCGGCGGTCCCGCCGGCCTCGAGGCGGCTCGCGTTGCCGCCGAGCGGGGTCACGACGTGGTTCTGACCGAAGCCTCCAGCAGATTGGGCGGGAACTTTCTGCTTGCCGGGCTGCAGCCGCGCCGCGGCCAAATCCTCGACCTTCTTGGGTGGTATGAGCGCCAGCTCGGCCAACTGAACGTCGACGTACGACTGAACACCTATGTCGAAGCTTCGGAAATCGCCTCATTCAAAGCTGATATCGTCATCCTTGCTACGGGGTCCGTGTCTCCTGAAACCGGGTTTCAGAAAGCTCTGCCGGCAATGCCGAGCCTGCCCGGCATCGAAAAAGGCAATGTCTTCTCCATCGAGTCCGTTATGGCCCGCGTTGCGCGGCCGGGTAAGCGCGTGCTTTTGCTCGATGAGGGCGGCGGTTGGCGAGGCGGTGGCACAGCCTGGAAACTTGCCGAGGATGGCCACCAAGTCACCATTCTCACGCCCGATCCGCTGGTCGGCAAGGAACTGCAGCGCACCGCTGCCGATTTCCCGCTGCGGCGGACATTGCGTCAGCTTGGCGCTACATGGCTGGTGGATGTCAGCGTGCTGGCGTGGCACGGGGATGGCGCAACCATCGTTGATCACAACACCGGTGAAGAAAGCTTCGTGCCCGGCGATTGCCTTGTCCTCGCAACCACCAATGTGGCAGCGAATTGGCTGGCAAAAGAGTTGGAAAACACATCCCAGCCTTTCATGGAGGTCGGCGATGGCGTCGCCCCGCGCCAGGCGCCCTATGCCTTCCACGAAGGACGGAAGATTGCCTTGGGGCTATGAAGCGCGAACGTTGTGCTTGCGCTTCATGTAATCCTTGGCGGTCTCGACCGCCACCGCCGCGTCGCGGCAGTAGGCATCGGCGCCNGAAGCGCGAACGTTGTGCTTGCGCTTCATGTAATCCTTGGCGGTCTCGACCGCCACCGCCGCGTCGCGGCAGTAGGCATCGGCGCCGACGGCCTTGCCGAATTCCTCGTTCAGCGGGGCGCCACCGACCAGCACGACATAGTCGTCGCGGATGCCCTTTTCCTTCATCGTGTCGATGACGACCTTCATGTAGGGCATGGTCGTGGTCAGCAGTGCCGACATGCCGATGATGTCTGGCTGATGCTTCTCGATCGCATCGAGATATTTCTCGACCGCATTGTTGATGCCGAGGTCGATGACGTCGAAGCCGGCGCCCTCCATCATCATGCCGACAAGGTTCTTGCCAATGTCNATTGTTGATGCCGAGGTCGATGACGTCGAAGCCGGCGCCCTCCATCATCATGCCGACAAGGTTCTTGCCAATGTCGTGGATGTCGCCCTTGACGGTGCCGATCACCATCTTGCCCTGCTTCGGCGCGCCGGTGGCGGCGAGCAGCGGACGCAGGATGAACATCCCGGCCTTCATGGCGTTGGCCGACAGCAGCACTTCGGGAACGAACAGGATGCCGTCGCGAAAATCCTCGCCGACGATGCGCATGCCTTCGACCAGCGCTTCGGTGAGCACCTTGTAGGGCGCCCAGCCGCGCTCGAGCAGGATGTTGGTGCCTTCCTCAATCTCTTCCTTCAGCCCGTCATAGAGATCGTCGTGCATCTGCTGCACCAACTCGTCGTCGGAAAGTTCGGAAAGGATGATCTCGTCGTCGGACATTTTGCCTACGCCAATTGCTTGTCAGTGATTTACGGGCTGCCGGCACCTTTGTCATAGGTGCCGGCAGCATTTGCTTGCAAGTCGCGGGAGTTAAATCAGGCGTCCAGCCAGACGTTCTGGAAGTCCATTTCGTAGGTCTGGTGCATTCCGTAGTTCTTCACCTTCTTGCTCATGTGGCAGTAGAGCTTCTGCCAGAACGGCTGGATGATGACGCCGGAATCCTGCAAGATCTGCTCGACGTCCTTCATCACTTCCTTGCGCTTGGCAGGATCGGCCAGCGAGAGCGCCTGCTTCAGCTTGGCGTCGAAATCCGGGTTGGCATAGGCCGTTTCGTTCCATGCTTCGCCGGTGCGATAGCCGAGCGCCAGCACCTGGACGCCCAGCGGCCGCATGTACCAGATGGTCATCGAGTACGGATATTTCGTCCAGTCATTCCAGAAGGTCGAGCCCGGCAGCACCGTACGCTTGACCTTAATGCCGGCATCGCGCAATTGGCCGGCGATCGCATCGCCGGTGTTCTTCTGCCATTCGTCCTCGACGGTGATCAGTTCGTGCTCGAAGTCGGCCTGCCCCGCATCCGCCATCAGCTTCTTGGCGGCGGCGGCATCGCGTGTCTTCTTGGGCAGCGGATAGTATTCGGGATGGATCGGGGCGACGTGGTGGTTCTCGCCGACCGTGCCGAGCCCGGCGTAGCCGAGCTGCATGACGGCATTGTTGTCGACGGCCATCTGCAGCGCATTGCGCACCCGCTGGTCGTCATAGGGCTTGTGGGTGATGTTGGTGCGGGCAACGAGCGTGGTCGCTGTCGCGACCTCCGACTTTACCAGATCCATCTTGTCGAGGGCGTCGATGAAGTCGGCCGGCGTTTCGAAATCGAGGTCGATCTCGCCGGACTCGAAGGCATTTAGCGTGGCGTTGAAGTCGGTGCCGTAGTCGATGAACTCGACCCCGTCGAGCGGCGTTTCGCCACCCCACCACTTGCTGTTCTCGCGACGCTTGACGACCGCCTTCGTACCCACCGCATAAGACACCAGTTCGAAAGGTCCGGTGCCGATTGGCTTCTTGATCGGGTCGGCGCCATCCTTGTCGAAGTCGCGATGCACGACCAGCGCCGGATAGTCGGTGAAGCCCGGTATGATCGCGATGTCAGGTTCGGTCAGCTTCAGCTTGACCGTGAGGTCATCGACCTTGGTGATGGCGCCATCCTTGGCCTTGCCGGTCTTTGTGTCGATCAGCGCGCCGACGCGTGCCGCCATGGAATTGCCGGACGCACCCTTCTCGCACCAGCGGTTCAGATTGGCGACCACGTCATCGGCGTTGAAGGCATCGCCATTGTTCCAGGTGACGCCTTTGCGCAGATGCAGTGTGTATTCGGTGGCGTCGTCATTGACGTCCCAGCTTTCGAGCAGGACCGGCTCGAAGGTGAACTCGTGCGTGTAGCGGACGAGCGGCTCCAGCCAGCTGCGGGTGACGTTTGCCATCTCGGTCCAGTCATAGGTGCGCGGATCCTTCTGCGCCTTGACCGACATCGCGACACGCAGCGTTCCGCCCTTTTTCGGTTCATCAGCCAGGGCTTTGGTCGGCTCGGCAAGGCCGATCATGCTGTAGGCGAAAGCCGTCGACGCGCCGAAGGCGCTGGCCAGCGCCAGGAATTCGCGCCGGTCCATATGGCCTGCACGCGTCTCTTTCGCCATTGCCTCGATAGCGCCCGGGACGCGGTCGCCATTGCTTCTGAAGAGTGTCATTTTTTCCTCCCTTTTGTTCCCGTTACGTCTTTAACTGACGCTGTCCGGCAGCCGCTCCTCGCGCCGCGCGATGAAATCCGTCAGGCCGTCGGCGATGCCCTCGTCAAGCTTCGGTTCCTCATAGTCGGCGAGCATGTTGCGCGCCTTCTCGCGACCGCGCGTGTCGTGGTCCTTCGCCCCTTCAGCCTTCCATTGTTCGTACGAATTGAAGTCCATGATGCTGGGTATGAAGAAGGCCGACTCGAAATGTTCGAGCGTGTGTTTGGTGCCGAGGAAATGGCCCTGCGGGCCCACCTCGCGGACTGCCGCCATCGCCTCCTTGAAATCGTCGAACGGCAGCCCGCCGGCATATTTGTACCAGCCGACAAGCTGTTCGCAGTCCGTCGCGAATTTCGAATAGCCGCAGCTCAGACCGGCCTCGAGCCATCCGGCGGAATGCCAGATGTAGTTGGCGCCGGAGAGGATGGCGGCATGCATCAGCATGTTCGCCTCGTAGCCCGCCTGGGCGTCGTTCAGCTTCGAGCCGACATGGAAGCCTGAGGTGCGCCACGGCAGTTTGTATTTCCGCGCCAGCGCACCCATCAGATACATCATCTGCGCGGCCTCCGGGGTGCCGCCCATCGGAGCGCCGGTCTTCATGTCGACGGTGACCATGAACTGGCCGTAGATCTGCGGCGACCCTGGTCGCAACAGCTGGGTGAAGGCGACACCCGCCAGCGCTTCCGCGTTGACTTGCGCGACCGCCCCCACGGCGGAGGCCGAGGTCGAGGCGCCGCACAGCGCGAAGGGCGCCAGGATCACCGGCTGGTTGCTGCGCGCATAGACCTTCATCGCGTCCAGCATGGTGGCGTCCCAGACCAGCGGCGAATTGCAGTTGGTAATCGACACCAGGACCGGATTGTCGCGGACGAAATCCTCGCCGAACACGATGCCGGCCATCGCCATCGTGTCTTCAGCGCGTTCCTTCGACGTAACGATGCCCATGAAAGGCTTGTCGGAATGCTTCAGCGCCGAATGGATGATGTGGAGGTGACGCTTCGGCACCGCAATTTCCATCGGCTCGCAGATGACCGAGCTCGACGAGTGCAGTGCCGGCGCCATGTAGGCGAGCTTGTGGAAATTGTTGAGGTCGGCGAGCGAGCCGTAACGCCTGTTGTTGTCGAGGTCGCGCACGTAGGGCGCGCCGTACATCGGCACGAAGATGGAGTTGTTGCCGCCTACCCGCACCGTACGCTGCGGATTCCTCGCATTGAGCGTAAACTCTGACGGGACTTTCGATACCAGTTCCATCAGCAGCGCACGGTCGATACGGACGCGCGTCTCGGAAACATCGGCTCCGGCGGCCTTCCACAGGGCAATCGCCTCGTCGTCGCGGAATTCGCAACCAACCTCTTCGAGGATCGAGAGCGACTCCTGATGGATCAACTCCACCGCCTCATCCGGGACCATTTCATACACAGGGATCTTGCGGACCAGGGTCGGAAAAGAGGCCATGGGAATTCCGCGCAGCGTCTTGCGCCCCACGCGGCCACCCGCTCGACGGTTGGCAGGTTCGGTTATTTCAGCGGCCGGTGCGTTCATGGAAACTCCATCCTCCCAGATTCAGTTATCTTAACGAGACGAAATTCGGCTGTGACGCTGGAAAATTCTAATCAATGCGATAAGCTCTGATTATGGGTAGCTTGCGACATCTCTTGCCCTCCGCGAATGGGCTAATCGCTTTTGAGGCAGCTGGCCGTCTGCTCAATTTCACAGCAGCCGGCAAGGAACTTGGCATGTCCCAGGCAGCGGTTTCACTCTCGATCATACGCCTCGAGGAGCAGTTCGGTACGAAGCTTTTTGTCCGCCGGCATCGAAAAGTCGAACTTACCGAACCGGGGGCCCGCTTCTTTGCCGACGTGACACTTGGGCTTTCTCATATTCAGAAGTCTGCGGAACGCCTCAAGGCATCTGCCGGTGGCAACCACGTCACGCTGTCGGCATCGACCGCGTTCGCTACGTTATGGATCGTTCCTAGACTGCAGCGTTTTCGGGAAGAGTTGCCGGGAATAGAGTTGCGCATCCAAACCAGCGATCGCGATCTCGATCTTGCCGCTGAAGGCATACCCCTCGGCATCAGGGGCGGTGACGCTGATGACATGCCGGATTACGGGCTGCTACCGATGGCGCCAGAGGAAATATATCCTCTGTGCAGCCCCTTGTATCTCGATCGCCACGGAACGCCGCAAACGATCGAGGACTTATGCAAGCATCGACTGATCCACCTGGATGAGCCGCATCGGCCGGCGGTAACTTGGCCAGACTGGCTGGCCGCGGCCGGGGTTGACGGCGCCCTCGCCCCCCAGGGCCTTCGCATCAACGACTATGTCTCGGTGATTCAGTCGGTCCTGGAAGGTCAGGGCATTGCCCTCGGCTGGGCACATCTAACCGACCGACTGGTAAGCAATGGGAGCCTGGTTCGGGTAACCAACCATGTTCATCGTACCGGAAAATCATTCAACGTCGCCTGGTCCAAGTCTCAGGAAGTTACCGGGCATGTGGCAGTTGTCAGAGATTGGCTAGCGAAGCAGAGTTCGTTTTAAGTCGCCCCGAAGTTATGCAAAATCGAGTGCTAGTGGTGCGCTGCTGCATCTGACGACATTTCGCCGGTGAATTCGTTCGCGGTGGTCTTCTTGAAGGTGCCGATGGTAGCCATTGTAAGTCTCCGTTTTCTGTTGCCGAGCCCGCACCATGCGGCCTCGATAGCGATCAATTGGCCGGAGGCGACCGACGACGCATCGCTTGCGACCAAAGCAAAGCGGAGGACGGCGCAGGAACGACTTTCTTGTCTCGCGAAGAATGGCGGCGCCCGGGGTCCCCATTCGGCTTGCCGCACGGGGTGGGGGCCGGCAGGGAAGTCGAGACGCGCCGTTGCGGCCTAGGCGGTCGAGGCTTCAGTCGTCCTTCGCCCAGATCATATCAGCCCATTGAAGAGGCCGTTTGGAGCGCTCTTGGGACGGATTGGCAACGGAGACGTTGCGGCCAAACTCGCCGCCAGCAGATCGCTACGAGTCCGCAACATTCGGCCCTACTTCATTCACTACCGGGCTGAAGACGTGCTGTCCTGCACGATCACCACGGCGTCGGGCAAGCCGCAATGTATCGACGCTCGCATTTGGGAGAACACCAAGCGCGTCGTCGGCTTTGCGGAGGTCACGGTCAAGCGGGTTCGCCATTGGCGTTCCGACGGATGGGATTTGTGGGAACTGGCGACCGACGACAAGGGCAATGAAGGCAAGTGGGGCATCATCCAATCCGGCCCGAACACTCTCGGCGAAGTCTCGATCGTCCATCTACTTCACTGGCCGCCGCACCACGAAGACCGGGTTCGCGGTCAAGCCGCCCTTCCTCGATCTCGCATGGAAGAACGTCGAGCATTGGCAGTCGGGTTCTGATCAGCGCAACATTCTGAAATATGCCCGCTTCCCGATGCTGGCAGGCTCCGGCGTGAAGATGCCGGCGAAGAAACCTGGCCGGGATCAAGAGCCGATCGCCACACTCGGCCCCAACTCGCTGCTGATCACGGAAGACCCACAAGGCAAGTGGTATTTCGTCGAGGCGGAGGGCAAGGCGATCGAGGCCGGTCAGAAAGACCTCGATCGGCTTGTGGCCGAAATGGACGAACTGTCGATGAAGCCGCACCAAAAGGGTTCCGGCGTCATCACGGCGACCTCTGTCAAGGCCGGGGAGAACCGCGAGAACTCGGCGATCAAGAACATGACGCTCAACCTGAAGGATGCGCTGGAGAGGGCTTTCGTGTTCGCGGAGCGCTATCGCGGTGCGGCCGACACGGTTCGGGCGCCCTCGGTCAATGTCGCGACGGAGTATGACGACGAGACGGGCAAAGACAGCCAGTCGGTCGATAGCCTCTTGAAGGTCCGCGTCGCTGGCGAGATCACCCGCGAAACGTTCTGGAGCGAAGTGCAGCGCCGTGGCGAGCTTTCGTCTTCGTTCGATGCCGTTAAGGAAGCCGATGCGCTCGCGTCTGAAGCAACCGGGATGGGCGCAGAGGAAGACGCCACGGACAACGTCGACCCGAACGCCATCAACGACTACGTCGATGACCCTTCAGCGGCCGTGGCATAGGAGGCACATCATGCAGCTAAAGCCTTGGTCGCTCCGTGGATTGATCGGCTCTTGTGGGCGGCCGGCGGCTTCGTCGTCGGCGTCGCCTTCACCCCCTTTGTCGCTTGGAAGGTGTTCCTATGAACGGCCGCAGCACCTTCCACGCCTACCGCGCAACCGCAGCAAATCGGGCCTTGTCAGTACCGGCAAACCCGAACGCGTTCCAGCACCCGGTGGTGATGGTGCCAGTGCCTCACCCACTTCACGTGACAGCGGTTATAGTGACGATGCCGGTAATAGTAGCGATGCGGGTAGCGCGCCACGTAGCCGGGATAATAATCGCGATAATAGCGGGGGCCGTAATAGCGGCCGCCATAGTCGTAAAACGGGCCGCCGCCGTAGAAGGGGCCACCACCGAACGGGCCGAGGCCGCCGAACGGACCAAAAAAGCCGATGCCAGGACCGAAGAATTGTGCATCCGCAGGCACGACCGTGGCAGCGGCGGAGGCGATGGCAATCACCGAAGCAAGTAACAGTTTTCTCATAGCAACCTCCCAGAAGGCCGATCACCCGATAAACGCCAGCAGGAACCGTATGTTCCCGATCGCTAATATTCTCGCGCGCCGTCTGCAAGCAACCTTCGCGCCAGGACCTTCGCCGAGGCGGAGGCTGTCAAGCTGATCGTCATCACGCCGGCTCCGGACGGCATCACCGGCTAGTCGCGGTACTGCAACGGCTTGTGGTCGGGTTAGGCGTGATGAAGCACTTCGCCTAACTCCCCTATGTCGATCTCTTGGCCGCATATGGGGCAAATCACGAAATGCTCCGCTTCAGGCTTGTAAGGCGCGTCATGGTCGGTCCCTTTGTGGCAGACCGCGATGTTCCTTGCTGGCGGCCGGTCACGAAGAACTTTCGTCAATTCGGCGCGGGCTAGATCGACCTTAGACTTCCGTCGAGCGTCGTTCATCCACTGCAACGTCGGTCGGGGCATTTTTGTCGCCGGCCTGACCATTTTCCCGACGCCGGGAAAATGATCCCAAACCAAGGACCATCGCTATGTCTGCCCTCCCTCTGTCGGCGAAAGCCGTCTGGAGGCCACTTCGTGCGACCGAAATCAGGATCATCGACAACTGGCCCGATGTCCTGAAGCGGGCTTGGTCGGTTCGCATCCTTGCGATTGCCGGCATTCTCTCCGGCGCTGAAGCGGTCTTGCCGCTCTACAGCGATCGGTTCCCGCCAAACGTCTTCGCCTCCCTTCTCTTCGTCACGATCGGCGCGGCGCTCATCGCCCCTTTGTGGCGCAACAACCAAAGGATCAAACCAATGAAAAGTCGTTATCTCCAGACCGGCGCAGCGGGACTTGCTTTGCTGGCCGCCGCCACCGCTTACACCGGGTCGTGGGAGGGGACGAAGTATGTCCCTTACTACGATGTCGGCCTTGTCCTTACCGTGTGTCGCGGCCATACCGGGATCACGAATATCGTTTCCCGGTAAGCGCTAGACGCCGGCCGAATGCGACGCCATCACGGCGAAGGATATCGTCAACCATGAGAAGCGCATGGTGGCGTGCGCTCCACGAATGCGCCAACAGTGATCAGAAGCGGGTCCAGATCCAGCGGGACGCGACCGCCGCCAGTCTTCTTCCGCATTCCTGACTACGGGGGTCAGAAGCGGGAGCGCAACCGCGACTTGGAAGCCAACATCATTCGACCGCTGAAAAAAGGGCGCGGTCCGTGACGGCGCCCTGAATTGACGGGTTCAACGCTTCCCACCAGCCTTGTCGAGCATACCAGTCGTCAATGTCGCGGTGTACGCGATCCTTCTCAATGCCATAGCGCTCCTGGATTTTGCCTTCGAGCTGATCGCGCTTACCGGCGATGCGGTCGAGATCATCATCAGTGAGTTTGCCCCACTGTTCCTTGACCTTACCTTTGACCTGCTTCCAATTTCCTTCGACGCGGTTCCAATCCATGGTGGCGACCTCGTTGGAAAAACGGTCGTATGGCCGTGAGGTTCCGCTACAATACCGCAGAAGCGACAACCGCGACTGAAGCCGACGTTCGATACGGCTTGACCAAACATAAGCAACCTCTAACGTTTGTGATTGCGGCAAGCGATGCTCACCCCATCACTGCCGAAGATCGGGATTTCACCGGCCCGATCGGCCCGCGCCTCCCGCAAGTGGCGCGGGCTCAATTGCACAAGAGATGCAAAGACCGACCATGGCTTTGGATGGCCAAAGAAATTGGCGACAAGGTGCGGATCGAGACGATCACGACGGTTTGTCCATTTTCGTACCGTCTAATATTTCAGGAAACTCGGTCGGCTTTTTTACGTTTATGGATCGCCAGCATTTCATAGTCCCCCTCGCTGGTATCTAAGAGGCCCGTCACCTCTCCCGGAGGTGGCGGGCTTTTGCGCCTGCTGGAACGGTTTGTTGGGTCGGCTCGCCGCCAGCGGCGGGCCGGAGGGCTGGTTCAGTCGTAGACCTTGACAATCTTGCGAGTGCCAGGATCGACAAGAACCGTCCGATTGTCGATCACGACATAGCGGTATTTAACGTTCGGAACTTCGTGAAGCTCGACGGTGTCTGGCAGCGATGAGCCGATATTGAGTTCCACGCCGGGAACCTTCACCGATGCCAAAGGCTGCTTCTTCACATACTCGTGGATGACCGTGTCCTGCTCAGGCGTAATGACCACGTCCTCGGCTGCGGCCGCGCCGATACCTGCGAGGAGCAGAAACGCCGCAACGGCGCCGGTAAGGTGCATTCTCATGTTTTCCTCCTATGAGATCGACGCAGAACTCCGCGCCAGCCAACCAAACTTCGAGCAGGTGCAGGCGTTCCCCGACAGGGCTTCGGTCCCACGGGACATGGGGCCAAAGTCTGATAGCAAAACGCAATAGTCTTACCCATGACGTTGCGTGGAACAGCTTACTTTCGCGGGTGTTGTTTCTCGGAAAAGTCGGAGAAATCAGATGGATAGAAGTGTCAGTCAAGCGCGCTGGGTGCTCTCGCCGCTATTTGGGACCGTCACCTTTTTCTCGCGATCGCTGGATGACAATCTTGTAGATCGGCGCAGCTACGTCTCTTCCTGCGCCGATAAGGGTTCGCTCGCTTCTGCCGAGAGGCGTGCGAACCCTCTATCTTCAACGATGCGTATGAGGCGACCCTAATGTTAAGCGACAAAGAAACCCGGTCTCTAGAGGCAGGCATGCTCCTGGCAGTGCCGTACTGCGTGGCGGTCACGGCGCTGATCGCTATCTTCGCCTTGGCCTTTTGACGGACAATGGTTCGCATGAACCGCTTCCTTTTCGTCGCGGCCGACTTTCTTTCCCGGCCCCCCGGGTTTTATGTGATGCTCATAGCCATGGTGCTTTGCACAGCGCTGGTACCTTTTGGCCTGACAAACACGGTTACGTATGCCCTGTCGGTCGCGGCCATCGTGATCACTGGTGTTGTCCTGATACAGGGCTATCGCGACACCGCCGCCATCCACGCCAAACTCGATGAGATCATCGTTGCACTTGAGGAAACCAGAAACGACGTTGTCGGGCTGGAGCATGCCGACCCGGAGGAGATCAGGGAAAAGGTTGTGAAGCTCGAAGAAGAAGCAGCGAAAGCATCTGGCCCATTCCAATCAGCTATTAGCTAAGCACGAGCTTTCGGAAGCAATAGGAGGCAGATCATGAATAATATCATCTGGCTCGTTGGAGCGGTGGTCGTCGTATTATTGATACTGAGCTTTTTTGGCCTTCGGTAAGTCTACGTCGCGTCCTCAACGCCATGCGGATAGCTATCTAGGTATCGAAGACGCTCCTGGGATTGGCCGCAGTCGATGCAAAGTGCCTTGGGCGGCGCTGCGCCGAGTTGTGACCCAGTGAGGCAGGTTTGCTTTCGCTTTCCGCTGCGCGCGCGCAACAGGATGACGCGCGGACCGAGCGAATATGTCAGAAACCCCGCAACTGGGGCAAGATAAGAGATCGGACCCTCGCGGCTCGCTGACGTGGCAGGATCGAACGCGAAACGCGTTTCTACATCACCTCGCTAGTTCTCGTGGCCAATCTGATTGGCCCTCTCATCCGCGACCATTGGGCCGTCGAAAACTCGACATGGTCTTCCGCGATGACGAGTGCCGCCTGCGAACAGACCATGCCCCCGCAAACTTCACCACCATAAAACACATGGCTCTCAATCTCATACGACGAGCGCATGGGAAGGATTCGTTGCGATTGACACGAAAAGTGGCGGCCTGGGACGACGAATTCCTCGTAAGCGTCATCTCACGATAATCAACTCACCCGATCCCCCTGGAGCCAGCCCTTAGCCATAGGAAATAGTTACCCTAGAAATCGCTCTGTGTGCCAAACGATCCTGCCGCCGGCCTCACGGGTGCTCTGGACCATGACGACACTCTTGAGGCCAGGCCATTGATGGCTCCTTTGAAGCCAGTCGATATCGTGGATAACCGTGATGTCTCGGGTCTCGATGCGACCGTGATCGCCATCGACCGTGCTGGCGCGGCTCACGGTGGTGTCCTTGAAATTGCGGGCTTTTTGCTCGGCGGCAAAGAGTTCGACGTCGCTGGCAGAACCAATGGGAACGGTCGCCTTGATTTGACGAAGCCTGCATGCTGCTCGCTCACGCGGCACTCCCATGGGCTCGTGGCTCATGACGAAAAGATTCCACAGGCGCCTTGACGATCAAGAGAAATGTTCTCTATTCGTTCTCATGGCGCACGATCCGATCGACACGCTGGGAAAGGCGACCCGGCACAATATGCTCGTCAAGGCGGAGTGCAGTTGCGGCAATGTCCGTTATTGCCGTTCGGCCGACCTGATGATGGTCTATGGGGCGGTGTCGATCCTCTAAAACTGAAATTCGATTGCAGCCAGTGCAAGCCAGAAATCAAGATCACGCTGCTTGAGATCCATCCGGAGCACCTGCCGA
The DNA here is from genome assembly GCF_000502955.1 of Mesorhizobium sp. LNHC252B00. GTDB lineage: Bacteria > Pseudomonadota > Alphaproteobacteria > Rhizobiales > Rhizobiaceae > Mesorhizobium. The sequence continues at coordinate 103,920 of NZ_AYWO01000006.1, forward strand.
AGCTGTTGATGATCCACAAGCCGATGAAGGTCGACGGCACTCTGCCGACCATCAGGCAGATCCTGAAATGACCCAGAAAAACAACCGTTTCCGCCAACGCACCGGCATCGCAAGCTACATCGTCCATCCAGTGCATCCTCCAAAGAATCAGATGCTCTCGACAGATTCAGCTCCTAAACCCCTTGTCACGCGTTAACTCACCCGATTGCCCTGCCGCAACTGTAGTATTAGACCGCTTACCACGCGACTTCACGTCGGGGCTTGCGCTGATGGCAGGGCGTGCGGCTAGTATGCTGTCAGATCATTGGACTTTGAAGGGCCAAGCAATGCCGCCGAGCGAAATGACCACCCACGAGCCGAGCGAGCAAACTGTTCTCTCTGTTCGAAATCTGACCGTCCGCCTGCCAAAGAACATGGAGCGGCAGAACGCGGTCGAAAACATATCCTTCGACATGCGGAAGGGTGAGATGCTCTGCATCGTCGGCGAATCCGGCTCCGGCAAGTCCGTCACCGCAAACGCGATCATGGGCCTGCTGCCGTCTTCGGTGCGGATCGCGCAGGGAAGCATCCGCTTCAAGGGTCACGATCTCGCCAGCGCCGCGGAAGACGTGATGCGCAGTCTGCGTGGCCGTTCGGTCTCCATCATCTTCCAGGATCCGCTTTCCGCGCTCAATCCGCTGATGACTGTCGGCCAGCAGGTGGCGGAGGTCATGGAAGCACACCGGTCCGGCACCTCGGCGACCCGCGCCAAGGCGGTTGTCGACCTGCTTGGCGAAGTCGGCCTGCCGGAACCGGAGGTCTTGCGCCACCAGTATCCGTTCCAGCTCTCTGGCGGGCAACGCCAGCGCGTCATGATCGCCATGGCGCTGGCGCTCAAGCCTGATCTTTTGATCGCCGACGAGCCGACCACCGCTCTCGACGTAACCACCCAGGCGCAGATACTTGCCTTGATCCGGCGGCTGCAGCGCGAAAGGAACATGAGCGTCATGTTCATCACGCACGATTTTGGCGTCGTCGCGGAAATCGCCGATCGCGTCATCGTCATGGAGAAAGGCGCGATGGTCGAACAAGGCGCCGCCGCCGCCGTTCTGGGCAATCCAAGCCATCCCTACACCAGGCGGCTGATCGCCGCCGTCCCGCATATGATCGAGAGCGAAACGAAGGCGCGTGAGGATACTCCGATCGTGCTGGAGGTGCAGAAACTCGACAAGACATATCGGCCGGGCATCGGTTTCTTCTCGAGGTCCCGCATCGTGCACGCCGTCAAGCAGGTCAGCTTTGAGGTTCGCCAGGGCAGAACGCTCGGCATCGTCGGCGAGTCCGGCTCGGGGAAATCGTCGCTGGGCCGCGTCCTGCTGAAACTCCTGGACAGCGACGGAGGCAGCATCCTGTTCGACGGCAAGGATATCGCGGCGCTTTCGGACTCCGAGTTCCGACCGATGCGGCCGCACATCCAGATGATCTTCCAGGATCCGTTCGCCTCGCTCAATCCGCGCCAGACGATCGCCAAGATCCTCACCGTCGGCCCGATGGCGCACGGCCTGTCGGCCCCGGAAGCGCGCGCGAAGGCGCTGCGGCTGCTGCGTCTGGTCGGCCTCGACGAGGGTGCCTACGACCGCTTTCCGCACGAATTCTCTGGCGGCCAGCGTCAGCGGATCGGCATCGCACGAGCCCTGATGATGGACCCCAAGGTCCTGGTCGCCGACGAAGCGGTCTCGGCTCTCGATGTCTCCATCCAGGCGCAGATTCTCGATCTGCTGGCGAGCATCCAGGAAGAAATAAAGATCGCCATGATCTTCATCACTCACGACCTGCGGGTGGCAAGCCGGATCTGCGACGAAATTCTGGTGATGAACCGCGGCGAAGTCGTGGAGTGTGGCCCGCCGTCGCAGATATTCCGGTCGCCACATCACCCCTATACGAGGCAACTGATCTCCGCCATTCCCGGCAAGGATTGGATCCCGGCGGCTTGAGCCGCGGCCACCCTGAAGCTCTCCTCCCCTGAACAATAGATGACCGTGCCGACAAAGGCGCGGCCGCATGTCTGCTCCTTGATCAGGCTGCCGATGCGTGCCGCGCCGGTCTCCTGCTGAGCGGAATAGTTGCGTTTGTCCACTAAAAGTAGTTGCATTTATCCACTACTCGCTCAATCATACCCTGGAGATCTCGATGAAGGCTGTCCACGACAGCCTCTGGAGAGTGTTCGATGCCGGTGAAGAAGAACAAAGGTCCGCCTTATCCTGTCGAGACGGTCGGGCTGGATGTCCTCGAAGACACGTTGAGCTTTTATATCCGCAGCATCAACATAGCGCTTTCTCGCGATCTCGATGACCGCCTGGAAGGTCTCGATGTTGCCCGGGGAACGGGCAAGATCACCACCCTGCTCCTTGTCGACAGCCATCCAGGAATACGGCCATCGGTCATCGCGCAGCTCATTATGCGCGATCGCTCCGCCATGGGCAGGCTGGTCGACCAGATGATCGATCACGAACTGATCACGCGTCAGGCTGCGCCGGACGATGGACGCGCACAGGAGCTCCACATCACCCAAAAGGGGGCAGACCTTGCCCGCAAGGTGCGCAAGATCGCCACCAAGCAATCCAGCGATTTCTTCGCCGATGTGCCTGAGAAAGACCAGAAGCGTCTGCTGGACATATTGCGGCGTGTCTATCGCCGCACCGCGGGACTCGACCAATGAGGAAACCCGCGGGAATCCGAGCCGGCCAGCGTGTGGCACTCGTGTCCGGTGCCAGCCGCGGCATTGGTGCGGCTTGCGCCCGGCACCTGTTCGAGACGGGCTGGACATTGTCGCTTGGCATGCGCGCATCGGTGCAGCCCGACTGGGCCGATAGCGAACGCGTCCGCGTGTTCCCGTACGATGCCGCGGAAGCCGGCAGTGAACAAACGTGGGTCGACGGCACCATTGATGCCTTCAACCGGATCGACGCGGTTGTCGCCAGCGCCGGCATCATGATTCCGAAGTCGGTCATCGACATCGACGACGCGGATCTCGATCTGATGTTCGAGATCAACGTCAAGGCTCCGCGCCGTCTGGTGCGCGCGTCATGGGCGTCGCTTGCGGCGAGCCCCGCGGGCCGGGTGATCATACTGGCCTCGTTGTCTGGCAAGCGGGTCAAGTCCGTGACCGCGGGATCCTACTCGATCTCCAAATTTGCCGCAGTCGCGCTGGCCCACGGCATTCGGCAGGCGGGGTGGGACCTCGGAATTCGGGCCACTGCCGTCTGTCCAGGTTTCGTCGCCACCGACATGGCCCGCGGCATCACCGATCGCTCCGATGCGCTGATGACCGATCCGGACGACCTCGCACGGATCATCGGCTTGCTTCTCGATCTGCCCGATCATGCGAGCGTCGCGGAATTTTCTATCAATTGCCAGCTCGAGGAGTCCTACTGAGCATGCCCGGACCGTTCGTCGTCCCCGTCCATGGAGATACCGAGCTGCCAAAGGAGGTCGACTGTGTCGTCGTCGGCGGCGGCATCATCGGCACCGCGACGGCACTTGAACTGGCCGAGACAGGCTTGCGGGTCGCCCTGTGCGAGAAGGGCGGGATCGGACAGGAGCAGTCCAGTCGCAACTGGGGCTGGGTTCGCATTTCCCGGCGGGATCCACGCGAGGTTCCGCTGATGGCGGAGGCCTTGCGCATATGGGCGAGGCTCTCCGAACGGACCGGACGAGACACTGGCTATGCCCGGGCCGGAATTGTGTTCACATGCGCGGACGACAAGGAATACGAACAGCACGAGCGCTGGGGACGCCATCTCGAAGGCTATCAGTTCGAGTCGCGAATGATCGGCCCGGGTGAACTGCGTGACCTCCTCCCCGGCTCCAATCTCGACGTCAAAGGGGCGCTCTACACGCCCGCCGACGGTCGCGCCGAGCCGCAGAAGGCCGCGCCTGCAATTGCCGAAGCCGCACGAGACCGCGGCGCCGCCATACTGACGGAATGCGCCGTGCGCGGCGTGGAGACGACGAATGGCGCCGTCTCGGGCGTGGTGACCGAACGCGGCTTCATTGCCTGCAAGGCGGTCGTCCTTGCCGGAGGGGCCTGGTCGAACCTGTTTTGCGGAACGCTTGGTCTCGATCTGCCGCAGTTGAAGGTCATGAACACGGTTCTTCGCACGACGCCGGTCGAGAACGGGCCGGACCAGGCCGTGTGGGCAAAAAACTTCGCCATACGCAAGCGCCAGGACGGTGGCTACACCGTCGCCTCCAGCATGAGCAATGTCGTCGACCTCGTGCCGAACTCCTTTCGCTATGCGCGCGATTTTCTTCCGGCCTGGAAGACAGAGTGGCGATCGCTGCAATTCCGCCTGGGCGGTCGTTTCCTAGACGAGGCAAGGATGCCGACCCGCTGGGCGATGGATGAGGCGAGCCCCTTCGAATACTGCCGCGTGCTCGATCCAAAGCCTTCCAAGAAAAGCTCGGAGCGCGTCCTTGCAAATGCCCGCAAAGCATTTCCGGCTCTGGAAAAGGCACAGGTGGCGCAGCGCTGGGCCGGCTATATCGACGTCACGCCCGACGCCATTCCCGTCATTTCGGCGGTCGACAGCGTTCCCGGCTTTCACGTGGCGACCGGTTTCTCGGGCCATGGTTTCGGCATCGGCCCCGCGGCAGGCAGGCTGATGGCCGATATCGTCACCGGACGGCCGCCGATCGTCGATCCCAAGGACTTCCGGTGGTCGCGGTTCTCGGACGGATCGAAGGTCGCGCCGATCACTGGATTATAAGCGCTCCGACAAGAGAGCGTGACGCAGCGAAAGTGGAACACTATGAAAAGGAGCCTCCAATGTCAGACAAGAGCAGCAGCAGCATAATCTTTCGACCGACGCGTCGTCAGGCGCTTGGAATGGCAATCGCCGGTGTCGCCGGCCTCACCATGCCCAACCTGACGGGAGCAGGCAGGGCCTTTGCGGCAACCCCGCCGAGCGAACCCAAGGGACAGGTGATCGTCGGCTTTTCCCAGGAGCCCACCGTCTTCAACCCGCATTTGCCCCATATCGAGGTCGACGAGGGCATTCACTTCAGCGTCTTCGATCCGCTGTTTGGTGTCGATCCCAAGGGCAATTTCTTCCCCGCGCTCGCCAAGGAGGTGCCTACCGTCGAAAACGGCGGCATCTCGGCCGACGGGCTCGAGTGGCACGTCAAGCTGCGCGACGACGTGAAGTGGCATGACGGACAGCCGTTCACCGCCGAGGACGTTAAGTTCACGCTCGAACTGCTGGTTGACCCGAAGTTTCGCAGCTGGCGACGCGCCGGCCACGAACTTGTCCAGGACCTGACTGTTGTCTCGCCAACCGAGATCAAATGGAAGATGAAGGAGCCTTACGCGCCCTACCCGTCGATCCTGGCCGCGACCTTCATCGTTCCCAAACATGTGCTCGGTGCGGCGGAGGACAAGAACAGCGCGCCGTTCAACAATGCCCCGATCGGCACTGGCCCGTTCAAATGGGTGGAACGCATGGCCGGCGACCATATCGAACTGGCCGCCAACACCGACTACTTCGCCGACGGCCCCTACCTGAAGAGCCTGATCTACAAGTACATTCCGGATCTGACCGTTCTCTACACCCAGTTCAAAACCGGTGATATCGACGTCATCGGACTACAGTGGATCACAGCCGACCACTATGAGGAAGCCAAGGCATTGAGCGGAACGTCGGTCGCCGTCATTCCCGCCGCCACGGTCGAATCGCTCAGCTTCAACATGGAGCGCCCGCAGTTCAAGGAACTCGCCGTTCGCCAGGCGCTGTATTATGCGCTGGACAAGAAGACGATCATCGACGCCCTCTACTACGGGCTGCCGGCCCCAACCGAAACCTACATGCCGCAGCAGTCCTTCTACTACAATCCGGATTTGCCGAAGCAGGAATACGACGTGGACAAGGCAAAGAAACTGCTGGACGACGCGGGGTGGGTCCCCGGTGCGGACGGCATCCGCGTCAAGGACGGTGTCCGCCTCTCGTTCAAGAATTCGACCACGGCAGGCAATCATATCCGCGAGCAGGCGCAGCAGTTCATCCAGCAATCATATCGCGACATCGGCGTCGAGGTGGTGATCTCCAACCTGCCGCCGGCCGTGATGTGGGGCGACTACTGGATGAAGTCGGAATTCGATTCCGTCGTCGTCGGCATCAACTTTCTGACGGGCTCCGATCCCGACACTTCGGACTATCTCAGCTCGAAGTCGATTCCGGCCAAGGGTGGTGCCGGCCAGAATACCTGGCAGTATGCCAGCCCGGAGGTGGACAAGCTGCTCGAATCCGGTGGCGTTGAATTCGTGCCGGAGAAGCGCAAGCAAGCCTACCTGAAAATCCAGGAGACCGTACGCAACGACCTGCCATTCCTGCCGATGTTCCAATACGCGACGGTGCGCGGACACAAGTCCGGTGTCGAAGGCGTCGAGCCGAACATCAATGTACGCATCGACTCCTGGGACGTGGCCACCTGGCACTGGGCATAGTGCCGGAATAGGCCGAGCCGGCCATCACCGGCTCGGCCTGCATAGCCGACAAGGCGCCTCTGGCGCGACTGTATCTACGGACACCAAAACGGAGACAACCGGCATGCTTGGCTATCTGCTGGGACGCTTCTGGCAAAGTCTCGTCCTGCTCCTGCTGGTCTCGGTGATTGGCTTTGCCGTCCTGAACCTGGCTCCGGGCGGACCGCTCTCGCAATTCACCCTCACGCCAGGAATGACGCAGGCCGATCTTGACCGGATCGCCACGCAAATGGGACTCAATCGCCCCCTTCCCATCCAGTACCTCGACTGGCTGAGCCACCTGCTTCGCGGTGACTGGGGTCATTCCTACCGGGACGGCAGGCCCGTGCTTGATATCATCTGGGAGCACCTTGTCGCGACATTGCTGCTGATGGGCGTATCGACCGCGATCGCCATCTTTGTAGGCACGTGGATAGGTGTCCTGGGCGCGCTTAGACGATACTCGATCTTCGACTACGCAGCGACGGTCGGCGCGATGGTGGCACTGTCGATCCCGACCTTCTGGTTCGGGTTGATCGCGATTTACATATTCTCGCTGCGGCTCAGATGGCTGCCGGCCGGCAACATGTACACGATCGGCAATGGCTCGCTCGGCGACTACGCGATCCATCTCATCATGCCGAGCATCGTTCTTGCGCTGGTTAATGTCGCCGTGTGGAGCCGCTACATGCGCACCGCCACGCTCGACGTCATCAGTCAGGATTTTGTCCGAACGGCCCGGGCCAAGGGGCTGAGTTCCCGGCGCGTATTGATCCGCCACATCCTCCGAAACGCCCTGCTGCCGATGATCACCCTGCTGGGGCTGCAGCTGCCAACGATACTGGGTGGGGCGCTGGTGACGGAAACGGTCTTTACCTGGCCCGGCATGGGACGGCTGTTCCTCGATAGCCTCGGTTACAGCGACTACCCCGTCGTGATGGGTCTGCTGATGATGTCCGCGGTTCTTGTCCTGGTCGGCAATCTGGCCGCGGACCTCACCGTCGCATTCGTCGATCCGCGCATTCGATTGAGCTGAGGACGAATAGATGACCCAGTCGGATTTCCTCATCCCCACCCACGCCAGGCACCGCTGGTGGCAAAGCCGCTCCGTGCGCCGATTTGCCCGTCACCGACTGGCGATGTTCGGCCTGGTGATGATCGTCGTTCTGGTGTTGGCCTGCGTCTTCGGCCCCTTGCTGCTGCCCTTTGACGATCTCTACATCGACCTGCGTGGCCGGTTCTCGCCGCCGTTCACGGGCTATCATTTCTTCGGCACCGATCCGCTCGGCCGCGACATCGCGGCGCGGCTCTTCATGGCTGGACGCATTTCGCTCCTGGTCGGCTTCGCTGCGATGGTCATCAGCACAGTCTTTGGAACCGTGCTCGGTATCGCTGCCGGCTTCTTCGGCGGCCGCATCGGCACGGTGCTGATGCGTTTCGTCGACGCGATGCTGTCCTTTCCCAACATCTTCCTACTGCTGGCGATGGCGGCCTTCATCAAGCCGAGCCCGATCATGATCACTCTGATCATCGCAGCAACGAGCTGGATGGAAATCGCGCGCATCGTCGAGGCGGAAGTGCGATCGCTGCGCGAACGCGACTTCGTCGTCGCCGCCCGCATGCTGGGCTTGAGCAACAGCCACATCATGTTTCGCGAACTGTTGCCCAATGCGATCGGCCCGATCATCGTCGCGGCCACGCTTACCGTAGCCCGCGCCATCCTTCTGGAAGCCTATGTCAGCTTCCTCGGCTACGGCATCCAGCCTCCGCTGCCGAGTTGGGGCAACATGCTGAACGGCGCCCAGCAGTATCTCGACAGCGCGCCGTGGCTGGCAATCGTTCCCGGTGCCGCCATTACCCTGGCAGTCACCAGTTTCAACTTCATCGGCGACGGCTTGCGCGATGCGCTCGACGCTCGAAGCGACATGCTGTGAAGCCGCCCGGAATGGCAAGGTTTTCGCCGTTTGAAGTCTCGCTCTGGTATGCGACCGCAGCGCCGCCGCCAGAGACCAGCCCACTGCAAGGACGCAGGCGGGCGGACGTGTGCATCGTCGGCGGCGGCTACACCGGGTTGACCACCGCACTCGATCTAGCCCGTGATGGCATAGACGTGGTTCTGCTCGAAGCCCAGGAGATCGGGTTCGGCGGCTCGGGCCGCAATGCCGGCCACTGCACGCCAACCTTCACCCACTACAGCCTGCCCGAACTGCGTGCCATGCTGGGCGACCCGTGGGCCGAAAGGCTGATCGCCCGGCAGACAGGAGCCAATAGACAAGTCGCCGGGATGATCGAGCGCTACGGCATCGATTGCGAATGGCAACAGAACGGCTACGTCATGGGCGCGCTTACGCCAGGCGCTGTCGTCAAGCTCGAGGCAAAGGCGCAGCAGTACAATGCCGTCGGCGCCAAGACGCGGGTGCTCGACAGACAGGCGACTGAGGAAATCACCGGCAGTCCGCGATATCATGGCGGCTGGTTTCATTCCGAGGCTGGTCACCTCAATCCATTGGGATACGCCAGAGGCCTGGCCCGTGCCGTCATGGAGGAAGGTGGTACAATCCACACGGGGTCGCCGGTCCGCGACGTCGTGCGGCAGGATGGTGCTTGGGCAGTGGACGCCGGTGAAGGAACCGTCGTCGCCGACAAGATCATCTTTGCGACCGGCGCCTACACCGTCGACGGATGGCCCGGCCTCGACCAGACCTACAAGATCCAGAGGGTGTTCGTCGCCGCCACCCAACCGCTGACCGCCAGCGAACGCCAAACCATCCTGCCGCGCAATACCACGATGCATGACGGCCGCGGCGACATCTTCGTCTACAAGTACAACACCGAGGGACGCATCGTCGCCTCGATGTTCCCAATGGGCCGTCGTGGAAGGGACATGGCGTTCACACACCGCCTCATGTCCGATCGCCTGCGCTGGCTTCATCCGCAGATCAGCAGCGACCTGAGATGGGAGTATTTCTGGTTCGGCGAGCTGGACATGCAGAAGCGCACCATCCCGCGATTCTATGAGCTCGCGCCGGGCGTCGTCGCCCTGACAGGACTGTCCGGTCGTGGCGTGCCGACCGGAAGCATGCTCGGCGGCATACTCGGCGAATGGGCGAAGGGCGTCCCTGAAAAAGACCTGTCGCTGAAGCTCGAACCACTCCGGCGGGCACCCTTCTTCATGTCGTTCGCTCCTGCCGCGATGTTACGGTACTGTCGCGTCTCGGACTGGCTGCGGGCAAAGGCCAGCGGGTCTCAACTCCCACCCCACGCCTAGCCAGGGTCGAATGGAAGATTTCGCGACGCCTTTCGGATCTGAGTCTGGCACTGGCATACAAAGGTATGCGCCACTCGATCGATCGACCTTGTTCCGGCGGAAACCGGCACCCGAGCTGGTCAAGCCCCACAAGACACACCAAGGAACGTCTGACCCAAATCAAGCTCCTTGCGCGGCGGACGGCTTTATGGCCCCGACAGAAAGGGAAGCCGCAGTCAATTCTGCTTCGACAGAAGGGAACAAAGTTTGACCACGGGATATAGCAGCAAAAGCTGCCGCCAAACCCGAACGTGGCAACGACAGCCGCTGGTTCCAGCGGCGAGCCTGACCTGGTGGCGGGTCGACCATGGCTCGAGCGCCCGGCTACCTGCGGTGTCAGTGAAGCGGCCGACGAACTCGCGGAATTCGCATCTGGTTGAAGCCCGCATGGCAAGCGCACCGACGCCCGGTTCTACAGGAGTACTCGCCACGACGGACGTCGGGGGTTCGCTCTGGAATTCTTAAGTTGAACACGCTATATGACCACCTACATGGTCAGGAGAATGTCATGGATGTGATCAATCTGGCAGAAGCCAAGGCCCATCTGAGCGAGTTGGTCGACCGGGTCGAGGCAGGCCATTCAATCGACATCACTCGGCGCGGCAAGCCGGTTGCACGGCTCACCGCCGTGGCCAATCCTCGCAAACCAATCGACGCTGCCCTGCTCCGGTCTCTGACGGCGATTATGCCGCCGCAGACTGAAAGCGCTGCTGACCTGGTGCGCGCGATGCGGGACGGCGACCGCTACTGATGCTTTATCTAGACACGTCGCTGATCGTCGCGGCGCTCTCCAATGAAGCGATGACGCCGCGCGTCCAGACTTGGCTGGCGGAGCAGGATGTGGCGCAGCTTCTGATCAGCGACTGGACCATCACCGAGATGTCTTCGGCCATGGCGATCAAGCTGCGGACCAGCCAGATCAGCCTTGAACAGCGCGCTGGGGCGCTCGCCATGTTCAACAAGCTGGTCGCCGAGAGCTTCACCGTGCTCGGCGTGACTGGCGGGCAATTCCGGACCGCGGCGAAGTTTGCCGATCAGCATATGCTTGGGCTTCGGGCCGGCGATGCGCTGCATCTCGCCATTGCATCGGAGCATGGCGCCACGGTGCACACGCTCGACCAGCGCCTCGGCAAGGCCGGTCCGGCGCTCGGCGTGCCGACGCGGTTGCTGACATGAAGCGGGCCCTCCCCACTCTACCCTTGTCTGAGGCATCCATGGCCGGTGACTGGAGCGAAGAGCAGAATGAGGCGATCGTCGCGGATTATCTCACGATGCCGGGAGCGGAATGGCAGCTTTAGAGAGCGATTTCATTGACGAAATTCAGCTGTTGGGGAATCCCATGCTTTCGCAGACTATCCGCGAATCTAGACGACGTAGAATGAGCTCCGCCCGACGGACCGGGCCAGCAGTCGAGGTGACCGCTTACTCCGTCGCAATATTCTCGAGGAATGTCGCCGGCGGCACGAAGAACAGAGTGCCGGTGATGGCGCGGCTGAAATCCAGCAGCCGGTCGTAGTTGCCTGGCGGCCGGCCAACGAACATGTTCTCCAGCATCTGCTCTATTCTGCGCGGCGAGCGGGCGTAGCCGATGAAATACGTGCCGAATTCACCCTTGCCGACGTCGCCGAACGGCATGTTGTCGCGCACGATCTGCAACTGCTCTCCGTCCTCGACGATCGTGGTCAGCGCATTGTGCGCGAAGATCGGTTTCACGGCATCGTCGAGTTCGATATCAGAGAGTTTTTTTCTGCCGACAATTCCCTCCTGCTGCTCGATGGGAAGCGTGTTCCAGGCTTTCAGATCATGCAGGTACTTCTGCACGATCACGTAGCTTCCTCCCGCAAAGGAGGGGTCCTCCTCACCGATGATCGTGGCCTTGACTGCGTCGTGATCCATCGGGTTTTCGGTCCCATCGACGAAACCGATCAGGTCGCGGTCATCGAAGTAATTGAAGCCGTGCACCTCATCCGCCACCGAAACCGCGCCATCGAGCCGCGACATGATCTGTGTCGCCAGTTCGAAGCAAAGGTCCATATGCGCGGCACGGATGTGAAACAGGATGTCGCCCGGCGTCGAGACAGCGTGATGCTGGCCATGGATCTCGCGAAATGGATGCAAGTCCTTCGGCCTGGGCGCTCCAAAGAAACGGTCCCATGCATCGGACCCAAACGCCATGACACATGACAACTGACCTTCAAGGTCACGGAACCCGATTGCGCGCAGGAGCGCGGAGAGATCGCCACACAAGGCGCGCACAGTTGCTTCGTTGTCCGGCCCGGATTTGACCGTCACGACGAGAAATATTGCGGCTCGCGTCAGTTGCGCGACGACCGGTTGCGAAACAGCAGATGGCACATTTGAGTCCACAATAGATCCTTTCGATATATCACTCGGAACGCCGCTGAGTTGACGGCAAAGGCGCGGAAATGCCGAGTTCAGATTTGCCCAATTCGAGGCAAGCCCAGGATCAGCTCTGCGACCAGCCGACCATCAGCTTGCCTCACCAGTATCTGCCTGCCTCATCGGTATTCGCCGACGTCGATGACCGCCTGGGCGAAGGCCTGCGGGGCTTCCTGCGGCAAGTTATGGCCGATCCCGCCAGTGATGATCCGATGGTCGTATCTGCCGGAAAATTTCTTGGCGTAGGCGCTGCTGTCGGGATGGGGTGCGCCATTGGCATCACCCTCGAGAGTGATGGTGGGCACCGTGATCAGGGGACTTTCGGCCAGCCGTTTTTCCAGGCCGTCAAATTCCGGCTCGCCTTGTGCCAGGCCGAGCCTCCAGCGGTAATTGTGGATGACGATGCTGACGTGGTCCGGGTTGTCGAGGCACGCTGCACTGCGATCGAATGTGGCGTCGTCAAAGTCCCATTTCGGCGAGGCGATCCGCCAGATAAGATTCGCGAAGTCCCGCCGGTATCGTTCGTAGCCAGCCCGCCCGCGTTCCGTGGCGAAATAGTATTGGTACCACCATTGAAGCTCTGCTTTCGGCGGCAACGGCATTCTGTTTGCCGCGAGGCTGCCGATCAGATAGCCGCTGACCGAGACAAGGGCTTTGCAACGCTCAGGCCAGAGCGCCGCGACGATGCAGGCCGTGCGCGCGCCCCAGTCATAGCCGGCGATGATCGCATGGCTGATCTTCAGCGCATCCATCAATTCGATGACATCGACAGCCAGAACAGACTGCTGGCCGTTGCGGACCGTCTGACTGGAAAGAAAGTGCGTCGTGCCATGGCCGCGTGCATACGGAATGATCACGCGATAGCCCGCCATCGCCAATAACGGAGCGACTTCGACAAAGCTGTGGATGTCGTAGGGCCAGCCATGAAGGAGGATAACCACGGGACCGTCGGGCGGACCCGCCTCGGCGTAACCGACATTCAGGACGCCAGCGTCGGCTTGCCTGAGCACTGCGAAGGAAGCGGCCGTCGACCGCTCTGTCGTTGCTCCATCCAACCCTGAAACAGGTCGTGCCTGAGCTGTGAGAACTGTCGTGAACTGCGTAGCCGCCAGACCGATTGCCGCGGCGCCGACAAAGGCCCTGCGATATCGATCGATCTCTTTCGGCGGTTCTGTATTTTCCATTATTGCAACCTCTTTTCAGGGCAAGATCGGATGCCGTGCTGTTTGACGCAGCTTTGGCATCACCTTCATTCATCGACTTGGCAATGCCAGGCTGCATGCCCTGGCAATCGTTCAGGACGGCCGGGCGTGAGTGACGCCACCACCTGAAGTCTGACGCCCTTGCTGGGCAACGTAGGGAAGACGATGCTGAGTGGCGCCTCGGCTTCCGCCTTTAGAAATTCGGGGCGTAACCCATCGCCGCGCTTGGCAGCGATCAGGTGGAGGTTCTGCAGCAACGGAAGCATGGATAAACTCCTTCGATATTTGTTCCAGCTCAGGGGTGATAGGACGCGACCGGCCAACTTCGCAGTTAGACGAGACCCTCACGAACCATCGCGGCGCGAACAGCAGGACGGGCCGCAATTCGGGCGCGGAGCGCTTCCAAAGGCGCGGGAACAGGGACTTGGAAGCGGGCGGCCCAGAGCAGCATCACGAAGAGATAGAAATCCGCGACGCTTGGTTTGTCGCCGAACAGATAGTCGGTCCTGAGTTGGTCCGCGAACAGGCCGAGTTGCGTCGTAATCGTCGCGCGCGCTTTGGTCTTTTCGGCATCGCTGCCTTGGTGCCACATGGGTTTGAAGCTTCGGTGTATCTCAGTCGAGACATAGGTCAGCGCTTCGAGAACGCGCGTGCGGCCCAATGGCCCTTCCACGCCAAGTGCCGGGTATTGTGATGCGACCCAATCGAGCACGGCGATGTTTTCTGTCAGCGTTTCCCCGCTATCCAGCACGAGGGCCGGAACATACCCCTTGGGCGTCACCGTGGTGAAATCCTCCCCGGAGCCGGTCCGCTTGGTTTTGAGATTGACAGTTTCGCGCTCGAAGGAAGCACCAGCCTCCTCCAAGGCGATGTGGTCGGCCAGGCTGCAGGCGAGAGGGCTATAGTAGAGTTTCACGGTCTTTCCCTTTCTGGACCCTCGATGACGTTTCGAAAATTTGGCCGTCGTCGGGCGCGAGACTGCTCATCGCGATGCGCCGGTCATCATTGCCGGCGGCATCCACGCCGTCGGCAGCCAACGACGCTCAGAGGACTCGCACTTGGCGGTGGGGATGGCTACGACACCGACAGCTAGGCGCGCCTATGCCGAGGTATGGTCGAGCTGAAACAATTGTTCGTGGTTGCCGCACCCTCAACGCCGAGCCTCTCAGCTCACATCAGGAATGGGTCAGGTGGAACCAGAGTCCCCGCCCTCGTGGACATGGCGTGCTCGACAGTCCGACCAGTCCTTCGTTCGGGAGACCATAGACGAAGGTATTGGAAGCGCGTGCCCTTGGCACGATGGCTCACATCCTGCCTTGGTTGGCATATTTCAAGCTGACATGCGGCGCGAAAACCGAAGCGTGGATTTGCGCGAAGTGCCGCCGACGAAATGAAGCAGTTTTTTCCAAAGCCAGGAGTCATCATCATGCCGGAGATGACCATTATGGGTCCGGCCGATCCGCAGTTGCCTGCGACCGACGCCGTCCATACGGCATCGAGCAAAAAAGCAGACAAAAATGCCGGCGTACCGCAGACCGTCCGCAGGCCGATCCGTCCCAAGGAAGAATCTGGCCGGGGCAACTGGGGCCATTGACCCTGACGGCATTGATTTCAGGACCGGGCGAGGCCTCGGTCTTTCCGCCGTCTCAACCGGCAAACGGTATTCCCAACCCTGGCCAGCACGGTAACCGCGACGAACCCGCTCGCAATCCCGAGTTAGCGGCACGGCTCTGGCGACGATGTGACCCGCTTCGTAAGCATGGACCTCATGTATGGTTGACCAAGCGGACGACAACTCCGGTGTCAAGATGGCCGCCGTCTCGGTCGAGGCCAGCAGCCTCGGCGACCAATTGGCGACCATCCATCTGGGTTTGAAGGCATCGCCGGTCCGCAACTGGCTGCTCTGGACGTCGGTTGGAATCGTGGCAGTCATTAGCGCGACATCGATCGGCCAGGTCGTGCTCAACAGCTGGAACCAGCCCTTCTACGACGCGCTGGCGCGCCGCGACTTGCCGGTTCTCCTATATCAGCTTGTGATCTTTGCCCTTATTGCCGGCAGCCTTCTGGTGCTCAATATTAGCCAGGCCTGGCTTAACCAGATGATCCGGCTGAAGCTGCGCGAGGCGTTGACGCTCGACCTGATCGACCAATGGATGCACCCGGCGTGGGCGTTGCGATTGACAAATGCCGGTGCTATCGGCGTCAATCCCGATCAGCGCATGCAGCAGGACGCCGCGCATCTTTCCGATCTGTCGACGGACCTCGGGATCGGGCTGCTGCAGTCGTTCATCCTGCTGGCGTCTTTTGTTGAGGTGCTCTGGCGGGTTTCTTCTGGCTTCGTCTTCCACATTGGCGGTTATCCCTTGGCGATACCAGGTTACATGGTGTGGGCGGCGCTGCTTTATGCCGGCATAGCATCGTGGCTGAGTTGGCTGGTGGGGCACCCGCTGGTCAATCTCGACGGTGATCGTTACACACGGGAAGCGGAACTTCGCTCCTCCATGGTGCGCATCAACGAAAATGTCGATGCCATCGCGCTCTACCATGGCGAGGCCGACGCGAAGCGACGGCTCGAAATGGACCTCAGTGCGGTGCTGGCAGCGATGCGGCGCATCTACACCGCCCAGATCAACCTGTCATGGGTGACCAACACTTACGGCTGGATTGGCATCGTGGTCCCAATCCTTATCGCGGCACCTGTGTATTTCTCGGGCCAGATAGCTTCGGCGGACTGATGGTGGCAGTCGGCGCGTTTAACCAGATGAATTCTTCGCTGCGCTGGTTCATCAACAACGTCGGCAGCATCGCCGACTGGCGCGCCACGCTGATGCGTGTTGCCGATTTTCGCATCGCGCTGAATAAGACCGACGTGGTGCACGACATGGAAAAGCCCATTGAAGTCGGCGACAATGCCGATGGGCCTGACCAACGAGAAACTTGAGACCTGCTGTCCCGAATAGAAGGGCAAGCAGCCTGTTCTCGCCGCTGGACGAGGTTGTTCCCGGCTCTCCTCACGGATTGCTTTGAGAGTAGGGACAGACGTCAACTTACACGATCTGCTAAATGCTATTGGCCGGGCAACGTCTTTGCTCCTCGGAGCGGAGGAATGCCACTTGGCATGTATGCCGGGGATCGCACATCCCTGACGAACTGTGACCGAGCGCATCGATGTCTTCTACAATCATCGCGCCTGGCCGCCCTAGACTTTAGCATCGACGAACAGGTGCCTGCGTAGAATTGGCGGGTACCTGGGACTGCCCCATTCTCCGCGCACCGGCCACCTCCGTGGCACGGCTGAAGAAGGAGATGAAAATGAGAAATGATGTAACAAGCAACGGGTTGGAATGGACCAACCTTATTCTCGGCGCAGGCTTGGCCTGCGCCGCAATCATGTTCGTCGGGCTACCTGCTGCGGCTTGGGACGCTGGGGTCGTGGGCGCGCTGATTGTGTGCAGCTCTGCCGTGGCCCTCTACCGGTACGGGGACTGGACGGAATGGTCCAACCTCACCTTGGGGTGCTGGGCGGTGGTCGCTCCGTTTCTGCTCGGCTTCGGATCTGCGCAGGGGCCGATGTGGACGCATGTCCTGGTCGGGGTTTGCGTAGCGACAACAGCTGCGGCGCAACTTGTGGCAAGTCGCAGGACGCAAGCTCATTCGAGCTCCAACTAACTCTGTTGTCCGGAGGGCGCCGCGGCGCGGCAACGGGGAGTTTCGGCTTGCCTCCTGTGCCTCGGCGCCTCCAACGCTGCTGCTCGGCTGCTGCGCTCAAACCAGATGGGGCCCTATACTCAGGCTAAGTCTGTCTAAACAAACCTCCATGCCTACATCTCTTGTCGTGTTGCACTGGCCCCAATGCTTCTGTCATGTCAGATATTGAGGAGAAATTGTCGTTTTCCTCAGCCCAGAATTCGTGGTCTCCGGTGCGATGAAAGGAGATTGCGTTCGATCTTGGTTTTAGCGAAGTGACTGTGAAAAAATTCGCGGTCCGTCTCACATCCATTCAACGATTGTCAGCCGCCTCCAACCTATTTCAGTGCCAGTTGAAGATGGCTTCGGCTGCCGGGAAAGCAGTCGCAGAATCGGTAAAAAACGGGGCGCTTTGCGAACTGAGTAGACGCGGCCACGATGACAGGTCGGCCGGGGAAGCGGATCCAGAGGGTCTCAGATGGAACTAACCTCATTGCGGCAGCGCCACGCCATGGCCTGCCGCGATTGGCGTTGGATGCGTTTTGGTTACGCTTTTAACCCATGAGCCATCTGACCTGTTGGTCGTGGTCGCAATTGTCTGCGTCTGCATGGGCTGGAAGGCGGGATCGGATGCCGTAGCAGCCGTGAGCTTGGTGTCAGCGGCGATCTTGCTGTCGCCGGAATACGTCACAGAGAACGGTCTTGCTCGGTTCGCGGCGTTTGTTTCGGGGCGTTTGCACTTTGGCTGGTGGTAAGAATCTTCGGGACCATCAGCTTCTATAACCGGCTTTACCAGAGTGCCGGGTCGGGCATCGCCGATATTCCGGGCATCGCCTGGTCCGCCTGTCCGGACGGACGCCTTCGGTTTCTCACTCCCGCAGCCCTTTGGCGTCACGGTCGAGGAAATGCGCGAGATCATGGATGCCGACGACTTGTCTCGGTGGCGGAGATTTGTCCACCCCGACGATGTCGAGGCGAGCATGGCGCAATGGCGCCACAGCCTAGAGATGCCTCGCGCGATGACCAGGGACGAATCGTCGGCTGGCATGGCCATACCGAGGACATAGACGACCGGCGCAAAGCGGAGACCGCGCTGCGCAGCAGCGAGAGGGAGCTCAGGCTGCTGATCGATACGGTGCCCACGATGATCTGGCTGGTGACGCCGGCGGGATTGCCGTACTATTTCATCAAAACGGTTCGCAGACTGGGCGGGCATCAGTTCAGCCAAGGAGGAATCGCCAGGCAGGCGGCAGTTCGCCTCGCATGTGGAGTTGTTCCATCCGGATGACCAGGCGGGCGTCAAGGCCGTGTTTCAGAAGTCATTTGCCCGGGGAGAGCCACTCCAGCACAAAGGTCGGCTGTGCAGCAAGGATGGCGAATATCGCTGGATGGCGCTTCGAACCGTTGCGCGACGAAGACGGAACAATCCTTCGCTGGTACGGCGTCAATTTCGACATCGACGACGAGGTCCGCGCGCAGGAATCACTGCGTCTAGCGGACGAGCGGCTCGCGCGCGCCCTGTGCGCCGCCAGCGGAGATCATCTCCCGAACCGCACGACACGACTGGGCTGGTCATGAGGGCGGACGCTGGGGATGGCCGCGATATCGGGCTGGTGAGGTGGCGGATGAGGTCGGATTCGTTTAGCATGCCAGCGCCGCTCCGTTTCGCCGCATACAACGACAAGGCCAATGCCAGGCTTCGAAAGCGAAAGCGCCGCGGCTTGCGCCGCCGAGTTGGCCTCGATCACCATAAGGACGAGCCTTTGTCAGCGCGTTGAGTTGTTCGATGTGCATCAAAGTCCTCCGAGATCGCCCTACCTCCTGTCGACCTCACTTTTCGAATGTCGTCAGGTTTGTGTCGTCCGTATCGACGACGAACACGGCAAGCAATCGAGCAGGCTCGGTGGTGCTGGCATTTCCGCTGACGCCGTGATGATCACCGGGGAACTCGGACCAACTGTCGCCAGTCCGATAGGTAGTCACTGGCCCATTATTGACCTGACTGCGGATCGCGCCTTCCAGAACCGTTGCGAAGATAAAGGCCGACTTCGCGTGAGTATGTGACGGGGAGCTGCCGCCGGGCCCATACTCGACCAGCACGGCACGCATGCTCTTGCCGGGCACATTCGGGAGTTGGTGGTCGTAGACCATGGTCACCTTTGCGCCTGAAGAATCGTCGGCCTTGGCCCCGGTTGCAAAAACAGCTGCAAGAGCAGCGGTACAGAGGATGGTCTTAATCATAGTTTGGGTTCCTTGTTTGCGATGAGGTGAAGAAGGGATCGCCGGCCGATGGGAGGGGGCGGCCGGCGATCAGGCTCTTGCCGGGGGGAGCGGCGTGAGCCTATGACCTGATGAAGGCGAGCAGATCAGTTTGACTATGTCGCGCTGGGTCGTGACATGACGTGCGTGCGGAAAACTCTCAGAGACCTTCAGTGTCCCGCGTTTCAGGATCTTTGCGGCCAAAGCATTGACTAGAAAGAAGCGGGGGGTGGTCCTCGCGCTGATCGCGCAAAACCAATTTGCCGTTGCCTCTTCGGCCCCGCATTACGGCCGTTCTGTCGGCTTTTGCCATGTAGCGGCCCTCAGTCAATGTTTCGATGAAACGCGACGCCTGCCAGTCTTTTGGCCACGGGCCGGCGACATATTTCTCGTCTTTGTAGACAAAGAAGACAGAATAGCCGTTTGCGTCCGCTTCCTTTTTTACGCGGTATGTCATTTTATCTGCCTTACACGCTGCTTGAACTTTCGTGCTGAATTGGAAAGCAACTTAATTTGATTGCTCAACGGAGATCGATCTTGATGCCCCCGCTGCGTCGAGCGGCACGCAAATCACAGATCAGTTCCGCTGGAGCTGGGCGTGGCCGAACCAGTCTTCGAAGTCCGTTGCACCTATGCGCGGATGATCGCCTGGCACGAGGGAGCGATCGTTAAGTTCCGTGCCAAAATAGCGTGCCTGGGGATCCGCTGTTACTTTACGCGGATCGTTCGTTGCCTTCAGAAATCTAGCAACGAGGTCGCTCATGCGGATCGGCTCTGGGCCTGCAATCTCGATCACGCCATTGACCGGTGGCGAAAGCGCCACATCCGTCATGATGTCCGCGACGTCGTCAGACGCGATTGGTTGAAAATAGGCATTCGGAACTATCGTGACGTCTCCGACAGTACCCGACTGGGCAATGCCGCTTAGAAATTCGAAAAATTGCGTCGAGTGGACAATCGTGTATGGGATTGCGGAGCCTCGGATCAGCCTTTCCTGGGCCATCTTGGCGCGCATGTAGCCGCTATCAGGCAGACGCTCGGCGCCCACGATCGAAAGGGCGATGTGGTGCTTCACGCCGGCGGTTTTTTCTGCTGCGAGCAAGTTCCGGCCAGAGGTCTCGAAGAACTCCAGAACGGCCTTGTCCTCGAAAGAGGGCGAATTCGCCAGGTCGATGACGACCTGCGCTCCCGCAAGCGCTTCGGAGAGACCCTCGCCGGTGATCGTGTTGACGCCGCCGTTAGGTGACGCTGCGAGCACATCATGGCCCTTCTTACGCAGCCTCTCGACTGTCTTCGAGCCGATCAGTCCGGTTCCACCAATAACAACGATCTTCATGACGTACTTCCTCGGTCCGTGATTCAGGTTCGATTTTCTGATCAAGCGGCCAATTGGCCGGCGCATCGCTTGTCTACGTTCGAGACAGTGCACCGGGGCTGCCGGTCCAGGCTATCGACCGGAAGCATCTGTCATGCGATGCGAAGGTCTAGGACGAATGCATCCGTCGAATGGGGATTCTAGTCAGCAGGGACACAGCGACTTGAGGTACTAGCTAAGCCGGCATGCCACCCGGGAGCGGTCAGGGGCCATCACCATCAAGGTCGGCTGAGAGGCAGCTTCGGCCAGCGGCAAATTGCTCTTCGACCGCACTGAGGCGCATTCCGATCAGGCAGCTTTGGGGCCGTGTATGGACGGCTCTCCGTTGGCAAGGGATTTGTGAGCTTTTGCAGTTGCTGGTTGGTGCGGCCATGTATCCGACCTGTAGGTGCGGCCTTTCATGTGCCGCTGGCCATAATGCCATTCGCGCGTCTCAGGTCCCGATCGAAAGCTCGCACTTATGGTGCACGGCCCCAGTGGGTTTTCCCGATCCGGCGGTTTCAACCGGCTTTGTGCATTAGCTCCTGTCCGCCCTTTCCAACCTCGTCGGCGATAGCACGCCTTGTTTCGTTCTACGCGATGACCGGCTCCCTGTAGCGCTCGCCGCCGGTCATCAATGCCCAGACCATGCGGGCTGTCTTGTTAGCCAGCGCAACCGCCGCGACCTTGGTCGTTCGTCGTGCCATCAACTGCACGAGCCAGGGGCGCCTGGTCCCGTTCCGCTCCGCGTAGCGGATGACGGCCATCGCCCCGACGACGAGCAGCTGGCGCAGGTAGCGATTACCTGCCTTGGAGATGCTGCCGAGCTTCTCCTTACCCCCGCTCGAGTTTTGCTTCGGCACGAGCCCGATCCAAGCCGAGAGGCATCGCCCCGACTTGAATGCGTGCGGATCGGCGACGGTCGCCACGAACGCACTCGCCAGCAGCGGGCCAACGCCCGGAATCTCCATCAACCTGCGACCCAGTTCAGTCTCTCGCGCACTCGCACGGACCCGGCGATCATTTTCGAGGATCTGTTCCTTCACGACACGAAGCTGTGCTTCAAGCATCCTCAGGCAAAGCCGTGCGTCGGCCGGTATCCTGGCATCGTTCTCGTCGTTGATGACCACGAGAAGTTGCTCAATTCCATTACGCCCGATCGGCGCCACGACCCCGAACTCGGATAGGTGCGCCCGCAACGCGTTCGATATCTGTGTGCGCTGGCGATTGAGCATCAAACGAACCCGGTGCAGCATCATCACACTCTGCTGCTCGGGCGACTTCACCGGTACGAAGCGCATCGTCGGTCGTGTCACGGCCTCGCAGATCGCCTCTGCATCTGCAGCATCATTCTTCTGTCGCTTCAGATACGGCTTCACATACTGTGCCGGCAGCAGCCGCACATCGTGGCCACGTGCGATTAGCTCGCGAGCCCAATAATGCGACGAACTGCACGCCTCGATCCCGACAAGGCATCGCGGCAAGCTCTCAAAGAACGGCAGCACACGCCCACGCGTCAACTTCCTGCGAACTGCGACCTCACCAGCCGCATCCACGCCGTGGACTTGAAACACGGACTTCGCAATATCCAGACCGATTGTCGTAACGTTGCTCATCATAGCGCTCCTCCAGCTCTAATCCCGCGATGATACCGCAGGAGGCAGGAGAGCCGTCCACCGCATCAGAAGCGGACTTGCGGCTTGGAATGTGAGAAGCGGACGTTCACGCGCCCCCATGCATCGACGCGATCTGACCCAAGCCGGTCATTCCCCGGGTCAACATGGACGTCGCGGAACGGCGGGAAGCCGTCATTCAGACAGTTCAGTTAGCGATGGCTTCGGCAGCATCACTTCGGCCAGTGCCGTGCACCGGCACGCTTTTGAGTACGAGCGGCGCTGAGCACTTGAGCACCCATTCGTTCGCATCAGTGCTAATCCGTTGCAGCAATAAACCCGGTCCAGATGGGGATGAACTCGTTTCCAATCGACCGATAATGCCCCTGACCGCTAACGACGAAATTTTGCCGGTCCGCATCTCTCCCACCGGAGCGCGCGTGGTGGTACTCAATCACGAAACCGCAGTGCGAGACTAAGCGCTGTTTGATGCGCGGGGTAGCTGTCATATCAGTTGCGCCGGATCACTCGGTGCGCAGGGCTTCGATAGGCTGGAGCCGTGCAGCCTTGCGGGCGGGATAATAACCGAAGAAGACGCCCACGCAGGCGGCGAAGCTGACGGCAAGCAGCACCGCGCTGAGATCGATGACGACCGGCCATTGAGCGAATGTGCCAATGGCAGCCGCCGCCATGATCCCGATGGATACACCGAGGATGCCACCCATCAAAGCAAGGGTGATGGCCTCGACGAGGAACTGAGTAAGGATATCTCTCTGGCGCGCGCCCACCGCGAGCCGCAGCCCGATCTCGCGGGTGCGCTCCGTAACCGTCACAAGCATGATGTTCATGATACCGATGCCGCCCACCACCAGAGACACCGACGCGACCGTCAAAAGAAGCAGTGACACCGCGCGCGTGGCCGTTTCCTCAACCTCCGCCGCCTCGGCCAGATTGCTCACCATGATGGTTTCTTCCTGGCCCGGCTGCAGCCGGTGCCGCTGACGCAACAGGTCATGAACGGCCGCCATGGTGTCCTCGGCCGACACGCCCTCTGCGAACTTGACCGTGATATTGTGGACTTGCCAAGGATTGGCGCGGCTGGTGCCAACGAATTGACGCCGAGCTGCCGTTATTGGAACCAGCGCAACATCATCCTGGTCGTCGCCCCACACGCTCTGGCCCTTGCGCTCGAGCACACCGATGACGGTGAACGGCACATCGCGTATGCGCAACAGGGCCCCAACGGGGTCGGCATGGCCGAACAGCTTCTCCCGCATTGTGGTCCCAAGAAGCACCACGTTGGCGGCGCGCCTGTCATCTTCCCATATCATTTCACGCCCGGCCATGACGGCCCATTCGCGCGCGATGAAATAGCTTGGAGTGACACCGCGAAGAACACCCTGCCAGTTCGAGTTCCCGACCGTAAACTGAGCCCGGCTGTAAAGGAGCGGCACCGCAACAATGACGCCCGGGATCTCCGATTCGATCGCCACCGCATCGCCTTCGCTCAGGCGCGGAGCGGCACCACTGCCAAGCTGAACGCTGCCCATGCGTGCGCTGCCTGGAGTGACGCTGATAAGATTGGTGCCGAGGCTGCGAATCTGAGCCGCGACGCGTTCGCGAGCGCCATTGCCGATGGACATCATTACCACTACAGCGGCGACACCGATGATGATGCCCAGCATGGTAAGGGCGCTGCGCAGGCGGTGGGCGCGCATCGATCGCAAAGCCGCTCTCGCGCTACTGGGCATTGTAGACCAGCGACAGACGGCCTTGGGAGCCCGAATGCCATGCGTGCTGCGTAGCAGGATGGTCGGCCACCATGCGCCCGTCGCGGAAGGTCACGATGCGACCGGCATTGGCGGCAACCTCCGGTTCGTGTGTCACCAGCACAATGGTGAGCCCTTCACCATTGAGACGGCGGAAAATCGCCATGATCTCTTGCCCGGTCTGACTGTCGAGCGCTCCGGTTGGCTCGTCGGCAAGCAGGACCAAAGGCTCGGTGACCAAAGCGCGGGCAATGGCAACGCGCTGCTGCTGTCCGCCTGACAACTCCGCCGGTGTATGGCTCGCTCGGTCGGCCAGGCCGAACTTTTCGAGCAACGAGAGAGCGCGGCGACGGCGCTCGGCGGCGCGCATGCGACGATAGACGAGCGGCAGTTCAACATTTTCCAGCGCACTGGTGCGCGGCAGTAGGTTGAAAGACTGAAATACGAAACCAATGCTGCGGTTGCGGATTGTCGCGAGCGCATCCTGGCGGAGGCGGCCGACATCAATGCCGTCAAGCCGATAACTGCCTTCGGCTGGCCTGTCGAGGCACCCCAAAATGTTCATGAACGTGGACTTGCCGGAACCTGAAGCTCCCATCACGGCGACGAAATCGCCCTGTTCAATGTTCAGGCTAATGCCGTCGAGCGCCCACACCAGTCCGCCGCCGATGCGATAGCTGTGACGCAGAGCCTCGACCGCGATCAGGACCATCCCCGGTGCCTCACTGCAGCCGGAAGCGAACCAGGACCGAAGAGGCCTCGGCATCCCGTCCTGGTGACGCGGCGAACCCGGTAATGACCGGCTGCCCCTCGGCCAGCTCTCCAGCCAGAATCTCGCTCATTCGGCCGTCGCTGATCCCGATTCGAAGCGCAACCGGTGCCGGCCTGCCGTCCCGTCCCAGTACAAAGACTTGCCCAATCGATCCCGACTCCATGCCGTTCTCAACCGATTTTAATAGGGGAGTCTCATTCAGACGGGCCTCCTCTAGGGCGTCGCCCTGTGGCCGGAAGCGCAGAGCGGCGTTTGGCACTTTCAAGGTGTCTTTCCGCTGTGCCACCACCACCTGCAAATTAGCAGTCATACCGGGCAGCAGTAGCTCGTCGGGATTTTCGGCAGCGATCACCACTACGTAGGTGACGACGTTCTGCACGATCTGCGGTGCTTTGCGGATCTGCTTTACGGTGCCGGCGAAGACGCGCTCGGGATAGGCATCGACTGTAAAGGTGACCGGCTGCCCTATCGAGAAGCGGCTGATATCAGCCTCCACCACTGAGGCTTCGACCTGCATTTGCGCGAGGTTCTGTGCGATCGTGAACAGGACCGGGCTTTGGAGGCTGGCCGCCAACGTCTGGCCACCGCTGACGGCTCGGTTGACCACCGTACCGGTGACTGGCGAACGGATATAGGTACGCTCAAGATCGATCTGCACCTGACGCAGGATTGCCTGCNATTGCCTGCTTCTGCTTCACCTGCGCCAAAGTGTTCGCAAGCTGCCCCTCTGCCATGTGGAGCGCCGCCTGAGCCGCGCGGACCGACGCTTCCCGCGACAGCTCATCCGCACGGGCCGCAGTTGCCTGCGCCTCGGCCGATCTGTAGGCGTTCTCAGCATGCTCCAACTCGCCGGATGCGATGACCTTGCGTTGAGCGAGGGGGCGCTTGCGTTCCATATCCTGTGCCGCACCGTCAAGCCCAACTTGGGCGCGCAGGCTTTCAGCCTTCGCGGAGGTGCGCCTTGCCTCAGCAGTTTCCACCTCAGCAAATGCCTGCTCAACCTGCGCTCGCTGCACCAGTACAAGCGACTCGGCCATCTCAAGCTCGGCTTGGGCCTGCGCCACCTTTGCCTCGTATATTTCTGGCTCCACCCGAGCGATGACCTGGCCCTCCCTCACACTGGAGTTGAAATCGACATAAAGCTCTTTGACCAGGCCGGATACTTGCGAGCCCACCTCGACCAGAACCAGCGCGTTCAGCGTGCCAGCTGCCTGCAGGGTTGTAACAATGTCGCCCCGCTCCACGGCTGCTGTGCGGTAGGAGTGTGCGTTCACATCGCCGGAGGAGGAAGACAAAAAAGCTGCCAGCCGATCAAGCCCTGATGGCAACTGGCCGAGCACCGAGGACGGCGACGGCGACGCTTGGCTCGATGGTATCGCGGCCGCGCCCAGGAACGCCGTTGCTAGCAACACAATGCGGGTCATCTTCAGAACCAATTAGAGACGCAGAGTTGATCGGCCAACAGGCGAAGCGTGGGTCGATGCTCCCGCCTGCTCCCATGTGTGGCCATTGAGGTGCCGCCATGGGGCGGCACCTCAAAGGGGCCCGTTACTACTTGCAATGCCCCGGATTGCCCGTGCACGTGGTGACGGGATCGTTGCCGAGATTGCCTTGGCCGGTGGTCGTATCCTGCGTTGCCGTTCCGTTGGCGTTGCCATTCACATCCTTAGTGGTTTCAGGGTAAACGCAGATAGAGTTCGGGCCGTCTTTAGTGTACGTTCCGCCGGCGGCTTCGCAGTCCGCTGACGACCCAGAGGCGAAAGCGGCACCCGTCCCGAGCACAAATGCACTGCCCATGAATGCGGCCGCAGCCGCCAAGATCAACCAATGTCTGGACATGAGATCCTCCCTTCGTTTTGCCGGAGCCAAAGTTACACAACGCGCTGCACAGACCACCTCTGGCACCAGCCCGCAGCGCAAGGTAAGGATTGCCCGCCGATCTTTGATCAGCCGGTCAGTGGAAGCCTGGATCTTTTAGATTGACGAATGCGAGGCAGCCGGCAACGGCGCTCTGCCACCGCGCTTCCGAAAGACGCTTCTGCATGTTTCTGTTTCTCGGCAGCGCTGCAAGCGATAGCAATGCGACGCGACGTAACCGTCTGCATTGCTTAGATTCCCCATTGCCAACCAACTGGCAAGTCGGTCATTAGACCCAAGCTTCTCACCAAAGATAAAGTATTAACTACTTATCGCACCTATTGCAACCGATATTTCAAATTTTAACAGAACAGTGTTATGAGATAACGATATATAACTTATGGCTATACTCGTACGCCTTATGGCAGACTCGTATGTCTTATGGCGTAGACTCGCGCGCTAAAGAACTGGTTACTTCCCCCTTTTTATTCCGCCTGCGCAAAACGCAAGCCGCCATCCCGGTTGGCACCAGCTCGCGAATGCCATGTAGCTGGGCCATCACAGTCGATGCGCGTAGCCCCTAACGTGGCTTGGCGATATCGTCCGGGAGCGCAAGCGATTGAAGTGAGATGAGCTTGTCCATCTCACCGACATCCACAGGAAGCGTCGCCGGTCCCTCGCCGCAGGCAAGGTTGAGCGAAGGGCCCTCCGCGCTGTCGAGGCCGGCGATCTGCCCGGATACAGCCTCAGGCAAACACGCGCGGCCGATGGCCGCTGTCGCTGTCAAACGGACCTTAGGCGCGTTCATAGGAAGGTCGGTTCCTGGCGCAACTACGCCCTCAAGCGCGGTCGCCGGTAATGTCCGCTGTAAGGCGGTGGCACATCTAACTTTAATGGCCGACATGAGGCGCAAAGCTGCCGTCCAAATCGCGGCAAACGTCGGTTCTTTGGGTCAAGCTCTCACCTTCCAAATGCGTACTCTCGTCGCGGGTGTCTCCGACTGGAGGACAGCAAGGAGGGAGCATCGCTGCGGCCGATCGGACGAGCGGTGTTGGACTACCTTGCAACAATTGAGGCAGTGGAAGACTGCCCGACCGTGCTCGTACAGGTGCGCGACGGGCAGGTGTTTGGCGGAATGGCTAGGGTTGGGAGAGGATTGCAAAGAATGCGAAACTTGAAGATGTATCGCCCAAACCCTGCGGCATTCCTTCGCCTCGGTAGCCGCAGAGTTCGGCTATACCGAGCCCACGATCGCAGCGATCTTGGGACATGCGGCGGGCTCGATCACGAGCCGGGTCGATGTTCCTATCGACACGACAGAGGTCAGCCGTGCGCCAGAAGTAGCCTTTCGGACGTGCATCTCGGAACGACCGGAACGGGCCGAGAGCTGATCGGCAGCTTGGTCGAAGACATTGCGCTCGGGAACGCGATTTCCCTGCCGCTATGGAGCGACATCGGCAGCGAGGACTTGCAGCGAACCAGATACTGCCGACCAGATCATTATGAGCAACTGAGTGCTAATGCCTCTATCCGCTTGGGATTGATACCGACTCGGGTGCACGACTCTAGAAGTGAGCGTTAAGTTTGTTGCGCCACGCGCGTCCCTGGCGCCACAGTTCATGAATCAGCCACCCCAAATACACGAGGCGGCGCCTCAGATGTTGGCCAGCGTAGCCCGCATCGCGATAGTCTGTAATGTAAGTATTGGCACCGCGAGGCGTGGATGCCGCTTCAACCTCATGGCCCTTGCTTTGTAATTTTTTGACAGTGCTCGCTCTGATGTAATGTGAGCCACCGATGACTACAATTTTCATATCGAGTCTCCAAATCTGAGAGCGCTCGCACGACGATGCGCTATCTGCGGACGGCGGCCCCGAAACAACATGAGCTTTCACGAGTACACGACCCGATTTTTCTCAACTCCGATTGAATCTGGTGCCAAGGTACAGCCAGCGCAGGTGCGCCCAAACCCCATCGCCGCAGCGCTAACCGTCGTTAATTTCGTCGTGCGTGCCTTTGTTTTTCCGAACGCAGATGACAATCCGTTGATTTGTTGTTGTCCGGGCGCAAGCCTGCATAGCGCCACGCGCTAGCTATCCTTGCCAGCAACCTCCAAGACGATTGCATCAGAAAACTTGCATCTGCCGGGGTGGGACGGCCATCACACCGACAGCCAGACGTGCCTATGCCGAGGTATGAACGGGCTGAGCGATTGTTCTGTGATTGCGGCGTGAACAATGCCGGATCTGAGGAACGCTAAACGGAGAGTTCAGAAACCCGGCGACCATCCATGGTCTCCTCAACAGTCCGGCCAGTCCTTCGCTCAGGAAATCATGACCGAAAGTATTGGACGAACGCGCCCTAGGCACAATGGCTCACGTCCCACCACGGCCGGCATATTTCAACCCGACCCGACGCATTCGAAAAGCCACAGTCGTGTCCTGGCTTTGCTCGATGCCGCCGACGCGCTGAAGCAGCTTTCCCAACGCCAGGAGTCCTCGTCATGGCCGACCTTTCCGAACCCGAATCCGGCAGCGCCGAGCACACATTGCCCGCCGAAGCGCCGGCCGCCGTCGAGGTTGACGTCTCCTCAGTTGCGCCGGGAATGTCGCTGGTCGTGCAATGGCGCGGCAAGCCGGTGGTCGTGCGCAACCGCACCGAGCAAGAGATGAAGGACGGCGAGGCAGTCAATCTCGCCGAGCTCAAGGATCCGATCGCCCGCAATGCCAATTTGCCCGCAGACGCGCCGGCGACCGACGCAAACCGCACTGCGCCAGGTAAGGAAGCCTGGATAGTGATGGTGCAGGTCTGCACGCATAGCGGCTGCATCCCGGTTGGCCAGCAGGGCGACTTCGGAGGCTGGCTCTGCCCATGCCACGGTTCTCAATACGATAGTGCAGGACGCGTCCTTAAGGGTCCAGCGCCGGAGAACATGTTGGTGCCGGCGTTCCAGTTCATTTCCGACACCAAGATCCGTATCGGCTGAAGCATAGGCAGGTTACCATGAGCGACAAACATTCGACATATGTGCCGAAAACCGGCATCGAACGCTGGTTCGACGCCCGCCTGCCGTTGCCACGGCTGGTGCATGATTCCTTCATCGTTTATCCCGTCCCGCGCAACCTGAATTACGCCTATACGTTCGGCGGCATTCTCACGGTCATGTTGGCGTCGCAGATCATAACAGGTGTCGTGCTGGCGATGCATTACGCTCCCGACACGGGGCTGGCTTTCAATTCGGTCGAAAAGATCACGCGCGATGTAAATTCTGGCTGGCTGCTTCGCTCCCTGCATTCGAACGGAGCATCGTTCTTCTTCATCGCCGTCTACCTCCACATCTGCCGCGGGCTCTATTACGGTTCGTACAAGGCGCCGCGCGAGTTTCTATGGGTGCTCGGCTGCACCAATCTGCTGTTGATGATGGCGACAGCCTTCATCGGTTATGTGCTGCCCTGGGGCCAGATGTCATACTGGGGCGCTACCGTCATCACCAACTTCTTCACGGCAATCCCGCTGGTCGGCGACTGGATCCAGCAGCTGTTGCTCGGCGGCTTCGCTGTCGGCAATCCGACGCTGAACCGTTTCTTTGCACTCCATTATCTGCTGCCATTCATGCTTGCAGGCGTGGTGACCTTGCATATCTGGGCGCTTCACGTGGTCGGCCAAAACAATCCGACGGGGGTTGAGGTGAAATCCAAAACCGATGTCGTCGACTTCACGCCCTACGCCACCGTCAAGGATGCGGTCGGCATCATCGTGTTCTTGTTTTTCTTTGCCTATTTCGTCTTTTATCTGCCGAACTTTCTTGGCCATCCGGACAACTACACGGTGGCCAACCCACTGAAGACGCCCGCGCATATCGTGCCGGAATGGTACTTCCTGCCGTTCTACGCAATCCTGCGGGCCATCACCTTCAATGTCGGACCGGTGAATTCCAAACTTGGTGGCGTGCTGGCGATGTTCGGCTCAATCGCCGTGTTGTTCCTGGTGCCGTGGCTCGACAGCTCCAAGGTGCGCTCGGCGGTCTATCGGCCCTGGTACAGGCTGTTCTTCTGGATATTCGTGGCCGACGCGCTCTTTCTCGGCTGGCTCGGCTCACAGCCGGCGGAAGGCGCGTACGTGGTCATGTCCCAGCTTGCGACGCTTTACTACTTTGCATTCTTCATCATCGTCATGCCGCTGCTTGGGCTGATCGAGACACCACGTCCTTTACCGCATTCGATCACCGAAGCGGTCCTCGAAAAGAACAAGGCCAAGCGGCGGGCGCCCGGTCCGGAGATCCGACATCCGTCGGAAGGGCGCTGAACATTGCGAATATGCTCGATCTGGATCCGTCATGAACTGGTGGAACTCGCCTCTGGTCTACATCGTGTTGATCGGCCTCGCCGGGATCGTCGTTTGGGCCCTCATCCCCAGACGTTTCGCCAATGCGAGGCTGATCGTCCAGCTTGGCTTTTTCCTTGCCATGTCGGTTATCGTTCTCGCCCTGCGCGTTGTCCCGTACGAACCTGCGGGGGGCGAAGAGGCAAGCGGCGGAGCGATCCTGATCGGGTCAGTCAAGCTGCTCTGGTGGGTTCACCTTGCCTGGGCGCTAATCGGATTTGTTCGTATTTATCTTGTCTTCGAGCGAAAGCCGCGCGAGGCACGTCTCCTGCAGGACGTCGTAGTCGGCATCGTCTACACCGGAATGCTGCTGTCGATCCTGGCGTTCGTCTTCTCCGTGCCAGTCGGAACGTTGATCGCCACCTCGGGGGTATTTGCCGTCATCCTGGGACTTGCGCTCCAGAATACGCTTGGCGACGTATTTTCAGGAATCGCGCTTAACCTCGGTCGCCCTTACGTGCTTGGAAACTGGATTGTCCTGAGCGACGGAACAGAAGGGCGCGTTGTCGAGACCAATTGGCGGTCAACCAACCTGCTTACCCCAGCTCACAATGTCGTCGCGCTGCCCAACAGTTTTCTCGCCAGGATCGGAGTGACGAATGTCAGCGGTCCAGACGAGAGCCATGGACTCGCCGTGACGATCAAAGTGGTACCGACGAAGATGCCGGCGATCATCCTTGATACCATGCGTTCCGTCCTGCTGAGTTGCAATTCGATCATCCAGGATCCTTCGCCTTCGGTTGCCATCAGAAGCCTGGATGCTGCGGCAATCGAAATCGAGCTCTCGTTTCGCGTCGCAAGTCTCGACCAGCGAATTAGCGCTCGGAACGAAGTTTTCGATCTCATCTATCGCCATTCAAAGTCAATCGGCATGCTGCTGGCTGAGCCGCTTTCGGCGTCGATTGCCATGACCAGCCGGCCAAGCGACGATAAGGCAGCCTCTGACAGCTTCACCCCGATCGAACTGATTAAGTCCATACCGATTTTCTCGGCGCTGACGGATGCCGAGCAGGAGGCGCTTGCCGCGATGACCTCGGTCCGCCGCTACCGCAAGGGCCAAATCATCGCAAGGCAGGGAGAAATGCTGCCGTCCCTCATGATTGTTCGGACCGGCGTCATCGCCCGGCAACGTGGCCAGGACGATGCTCACCCCCTGGAAATCGGCCGGCTCGCACCGGGCGACTTCTTCGGCGAGACAGGCTTGCTCGCCGGGATCGGCGAGGAGTCGACATTGCGAGCAATGACCCATGTCGCGGTTTATGAGATAGACCAGAGAAGCATCGCGCCGCTGCTGCTCGACAGGCCTGAAATAGCCGAAGATCTTGCCGCGATCCTGGCGACGAGGGTGTCGGCCTTCGGCGACAGCGGCATTCCAGGACGCCAGCACGCGAGCTCCAAGTTCGCGCTCCTTACAGCCATTCAGGCAGCCTTTCGCGCCGCTCCGTTCAAGCATGCTGGAGCGCCTGGCCGAGAGGTCAAACAGAAGGATCAACATCCATGACCATCCGCCAAGGCGATATCGCTGGCATCGAGGCACTCATCCAGCCGAGCGTCCGTGAGTTCGCGGACGGCTTGAAGGTACGGCGTTTGTTGCCCTCCTCGAACCGCCTGATGATCGGGCCCTTCATCCTGTTCGATCATTTTGGTCCGGCTGTATTCGACGCGGGTCGCGGTTTCGACATGCGACCGCATCCGCATATCGGCGTTGCGACTTTGACCTACCTGATCGATGGAGAGATCGTTCACCGGGACAATCTCGGCGAGGTGCGGACCATCCGTCCCGGCGAGGTCAACTGGATGACGGCCGGGTCGGGCATCGTCCATTCCGAGCGCACGCCGCCAGAAGTCCGAGCGTCGGGGGGCAATCTCTTCGGCGCTCAGGCGTGGATGGCCCTTCCCTCCCGATATGAAGAAATTGCGCCCAGCCTTGCGCATTACGGCGCTGCCGAAATCCCGAGGATCTGTGCCGACGGGGTCGAGTTCACTTTGATCGCTGGCGCATCCGACGGCCTGGTCTCGCCGGTAAGGACCTTCTCCGACACGGTCTATGCCGAAATTGTGCTGACGAGCGGCGCGCGATACCAGGTGAAACCCGAACATGTCGAGCGCGCGATCTACGTTGCCGCCGGCGAGGTTGGGATTGTCGGCCAGGACGGAACGTTCCATGAGGCCGATTTGATAGCTCTGGCGCCCGGCACCGAGATCGTGCTCCAGGCGCCTGCCTTTCATGCGGCAAGACTGATGCTGATTGGGGGCGAGCCGCTTTCAGAACCACGTCACATCTACTGGAACTTCGTTTCCTCTTCTGCCGAACGGATCGCGCAGGCGAAGATAGATTGGCGCGAAGGCCGCTTCCCCGGCGTGCCAGGCGAGCACGAATTCGTACCCCTGCCAGACGACACCTGAGCGTGGGAATGAGGTAGTGATAGTTCACCGGTGCGCAGATTGGCTGCCGCCATTCCCACCCCAGCGCCCGCAAGATGCCTCTCGTTGGCGACGCTACGACATCGGGTTGAGTTCGTTCATCGTGTCCTCGTCGAGCAAACCGTCGAACCACACGTCAAAGATGGTCTCGAGCAAGAACTCGTCGTTGCTCGCTTCGGAAAACAGCGTCAGAGAGGCGTGTAATTTCTTCGCGTCAACATCACCGAAAACAACGTGAGCGCTTGAGCCCGAGAGCCGTTGCAGTGCCCCGATGCATTCCCGATAACGACCTCCCAGTATCGGAGATGACAGATAGGCGCTCGCTTCGTCGAGCGATGTGATCGCATATGGCGCAGGCGCGGCGTCGCTTCGGTTGACAGCCAACCTTGGGAAGATGAACTCCATATAGGAAGTGCACATCATTCCTTGGCGCAGAATACCTAGCGCATCTTCATAGACAGCGTCCTGCGCTCTGACGAACCTCTGCAAATTATACTCGTCGCTCATTTCAGATCATGCCTTTTTTCGCAACCAGCCTGTAACTATCCGTCGACGACATCGACATATTCCGGCTGCTTTGCGAAGAACCGGCTCATGAAGGGGCATTTCAAGATCGCTTTTCGGCCGGTTTTGCGCAGCAGTTCAAACGTACCCTGAGCCAATCGCGTTGCGATCCCCTGTCCGGAAAACTCCGACGGGACTTCGGTGTGTATGAGAACAATCTTCCCGCTCTCGATCCTGTAATAGGCCGCAGCGAACAGTTCATCGGCGATCGGCAACTCGAAACGATGCTGTTGAGTGTTCTCGATGACTTCCGTATCCATCTTTAACTCTCGATTGTACACTGGTTGGTCGGTATTGGTGGTTGCCGAGGCAGGTTGGTCGGTCGTTGGCCCTCATCGTATTGCGGGCAGCCGCAACGTCACGGCAGTGCCCGACCCGAGCTCGCTTTCGATGTCGACACTTCCCCCCGCCTCCTCGGCGAAGCGCTTCACCATTGGCAGCCCAACGCCGCCGAGGCCTCCACCTTTCGTAGTGAAGAAAGGATCGAATGCGCGCACCATAGTCTCGCTGGTCATTCCAATTCCGTTGTCGGCGACACGAACATCGATCCGACCGGCCGTGGAACTTTCGGACGCTAAGGAGGCATCGATCGAGATCAGGCCGCCGTCAGGCATCGCATCGCGTGCATTGAGCAGAAGGTTCAGAACCGCATTTTGAAGTCCAATCGGATCGCTCTTTACCCGAGGCAGATCGGAGCCGACCCGAACCTCGAGACGCAAATTGGCACCCCAAGCGCTTCGAACGACGGATTCGACCTCAGCCAGGCAGGCGCCCACGTCCGCATACTCGATTTCGGCGTGGATTTCTCGGGCTACGCCGATGGTCTGCCTGACAAGGCCGCCAGCTCGTTCCAAGGCCGTTTTGGCGCCGGTAATTACAAGCCCAAGATCTGGAGCCGCCGAGACGTTCGGGTCACGGGCCAGGTGGTTCAACGCCGATGAGGCGACCTGGATGAGATTGCCAAGGTCATGAACGATGCCGGCTGTCGATATCTGCACGGGTAGGCCGGTTCGCGGAATATCGGCAGGCCGGTCGAAGACGTCTTCCTTTAGTTCTGAGCGTGACATTCCATTCCCCCGGTTGCTCGGTCGACTCTTGGTTGCTGGAAGAAGCTTAAATGAAGGGCATCTGTGGTCGATTGGGTCGAGGAAGAGGGCGAGCAATACCGTGGTATATGTCGTGCTATCGCGTCGCGGGGCCCAGCGATCATGTTGACGAGCACGAGGAACAAGAGATCGCCCGGAGTGGGCTTGCTGTGGCCGGCCCGGTGCCTTGCTCCTGCATCACTGGTAGCCGATCCCGCCGATGTAGTTGGCCAAGAGTTGCTCCTGGAGCTCCTCTTGATCGAAGAGCGCCTTCATTGCATCACGGATATCAAGCACGCCTATCGGTTTCTGGTCCGCCCCAAGTACCGGCACATTCTGAAGGCCTCGCGCGGCCATCGTCTGCCAGACTGAATGGACGTCGTCGTCGGGACCGCAGGAGACGATGGATCGGCTCATCAACGTAGCAACGGGCGCTTCTGTTGGCCCTGAATTGGCCAGATGGCGGATGATATCGGACTTGCTCAGCACACCTGCCGCCTGCCCGTTGCCGTGGCAAACGACGACCAGGCCTGTTGCTGGTTTGGAAAGCGAGAGTGCGGCACCGCGAAGCGGAGCGTCGACATCGATCACTGAGAGGCGGGCCGACGTTATTGGATGCAGACTGTCAATGCGCATGACGCCCTCCTGAAAGCGCCTCGCGGCCACAGCCGGGAGGTTGGGGTTCGATGTTTTCCTCACTCCTGGAAGGGAGCGTTCATCACGGAATCAACTGCCGAAGGAGCCCTGTAGCCGGGGACAAAGCGTTCGCCGAAATCCCGGGCAAAGTTGTCGTAGGTGGTTTCGCGACTGACATTCGCGATCTGACAAAAGCATCGCGTCATCCGCCGCTTCATTCCAAGCCGTGGGAATTCGCCGACGATCCTTGCCATCTCGGTGGAAGGGATGAGCTTATATTGCAAGCCGACGACATCGAGGCAGATGCCGGCTGTGCACAGCGCCACCTCGGCTTCTTTGTAGAGGCCGATCGACGGTGTCGAGTTGAGGGCGACGCTGTCCCAGATCAGTTGAGCGCGACGTTCGTCGAAGCCGCCGTCCCGGACGAAGGTTCGAGCCAGATCGGCGCCCTCCACTTCGAAACGGCGCGGCCCGGCAAAGTGCTCATTGAGCGTGATGTCATGCAACAAGGTTCCGACAGCGACAACTTCCGCGTCGTGCTCGACATTCTGAAGCTGTCCGATCCTGGCCGCGAAAAGCCAGGATCGGACCACGTGATTGAACAAGTAGGGTTCACATCGCTGACGAGCATATTCGATCGCGCGGCCAACAATCGGCGTGTCGGGGAGCGAAACTCCTGCAAGCGTGCGCCTGCCGATCGCATCCATATCGGTGACCTTCCTTTACGCCCGACGACTAGCCCGATTTCATTTCGCGTATGTCGTCAGGTCCTTCTCGTTGGTATCGACAACGAAGATCGCAAGCAGGCGGGCGCGTTCCGTCTTGCTGGCGTTTTCGCTGACCGCGTGACGGTCGCCGGGAAATTCCGAGAAACTTTCGCCGGCACGATAGGTCTTCACCGGTCCTTCGTTGACCTGGCTTCGGATCGCCCCCTCCAGCACCGTCGCATAGATAAACGCGGATTTGGGATGGGTATGCGCCGGCGATGTACCGCCCGGTGCGTACTCGACGAGCACCGCTTTCATGCTCTTGCCGGACACGTTTGGAAGAGCCTGGTCGTAGACAAGCTTTACGTCCGCGTCATCGGCTCTCGCCGCGGTGACGGAGGTGGCAATGAGCGCTGCGCAGAGAAGTGTCTTGATCATGTCTGGTCTCCTTGTTGGAATATGCATGGCTGGGGAACGCCGATCCGATTGGTCACAAGACCGGCGTTAGCTTTGTTTGTTTATGTCGGCGGTGTGTACCGGCTGAGCCAGTCATCGAAATGCACGGCGCCGATGTGCGCATTCTCGCCGGGAACAAGCGTTCGATCGTCGATTGCCACTTGACCATAGTAGAGAGCACCAGGATCCGCGACGACCTTGCGGGGGTCGTTGGTGGCCTTCAGAAAGCGACCGACGAAGATCGGAAGAGCACACGTCTNGTGGCAAGCGCGACGTCCGCCATTGCATCGGCGACATCATCGGCCGCCATGGGTTGGAAGTACGCCGGTGACATATGGATGGTATCGCCGACGGCGCCGGTGTTTGCGATGGCGGCTGTGAATTCGAAGAATTGTGTAGCGTGGACGATCGTGTATCGGATTCCGGATTCCTTGATCAGTTTTTCCTGGAGCAACTTGCCGCGGAAATAGCCCATGCCCTGCAGCCGGTCGGTGCCGACGACTGACAATGCCACGTTATGACGGACGCCGGCGGCGGCTTCGGCTGCAAGAAGATTACGCCCGGACGCCGCGAAGAATTCCAGCGCGGCCTTCTCCTCGAACGACGGCGAGTTCGCAAGATCGACGACGACCTGCGCCCCGGCAAGTGCGGCGGCCACCCCTTCTCCCGTGACGGTGTTCACTCCGGAGTTCGGCGACGCCGCAAGCACGTCGTGCCCCTTTTTCCGCAGTCGTTCCACAGTCTTCGAACCGATCAGCCCGGTTCCGCCGATGACGACGATTTTCATTTCCAATCTCCTGGTTGGGCGTGTTGATTTGCGTTGTTGATCGGACGCAGGCGTTTTCAGCCAGTTACTGACTGGCCGATGCAGCAGCATCCTCGATAAGAGACGTGACCTCGTCGGGATGCGAGACCATGAGGGCGTGGGAAGCCCCCTCGACGACGACGGTTTTTACGGCATGCGCGCGCTTGGCCATGAAGCCCATGACGGCTGCGGGGATATTTCGGTCATCCGTGCCGTAGATCATGTAGGACGGCAGCGTCTTCCATGAGGCAACGCCCGAGGCCTCAGCCAGAGCTGCCTGTGCGACGGGGCGTTGAGTGGCGGCCATTAGCGACGCCTGTTCTTCCGGGACATCGGCGGCGAACTGGGCGCGGAACTTGTCGGGCTGGATGAAGAGATCCTGGCCGCCGCCCGGCAACGCGACTGGAGCAAGCGCGCTCGCCAAAGTGCTGCCGGGAAACATGCCAGAAAGCGTCAGGCTCGATTCACCGGTCTCCGGCGCGAACCCAGCCACATAGACCAGGGCCTTCACATTGGCATTGCCGTTGGCGGCCTCGGTGATGACTGGCCCGCCATAGGAATGACCCACCAGAACGACCGGCCCGGGGATCGACCGGAGGATGGCCGAGACTGCCGAGGCATCGCTGGCGACGCCGCGGAGCGGATTGGCTGCGGCCTTGGCTATATAGCCGTCCCTGTTGAGTTTGGTGATGACCGCATCCCAGCTCGACGACTCGGCGAAGGCGCCGTGCACCAGCACGACCGTCGGCTTGGCCTTTGGGCCGACCGGCTGCGCCATCGCGGTGCTCGATAAGGCAATCGCCGCTGCGAGCGCCAGGATCCTGGTAATGTTCGACATTGCTTTCTCCTTTGCCGGCCTTTCATGACCTATGCGCAGAAGAATGCGCCGACCCGGCGCGCCGACCTATTATGCGGAATGGTCAGTCATGTGATGCCAAGGTCCAGGGTAGGTCATCGCTGAGATCAGGTGACCGGTGGCATGCTGCAGCGGATGGCCGGCAGCGCTGGAATGTTGCCGGGGCGGCGGCCAATAAAGATCCATGCAAGTGGCTGCTTCCAAACACCACTTCGCTCCGACGAATGTTCAGCGCACTGCGCTCCCGTCAACGACATTGTCCCTGCCCTTCGGCTTGCATCGCTCAATGCCAACGTATGGGTCACACAGCCGGATCGTCTAATCGTCTTGCGGAAGCGAGGCTTTATATCTGGATGGGTGAAGACTACCAAGATAAAGATGGAGTTACCAAAATGAAAATGACAGCTCTTGCTGCCGCCGCTCTTGTTGTTACAGCAGGAAACGCAATTGCCGGAAGCG
Organism: Mesorhizobium sp. LNHC252B00; assembly: GCF_000502955.1. Taxonomy (GTDB): domain Bacteria; phylum Pseudomonadota; class Alphaproteobacteria; order Rhizobiales; family Rhizobiaceae; genus Mesorhizobium. The sequence goes on from NZ_AYWO01000006.1 coordinate 143,014, forward strand.
ACCACTATGGATCAAACGGAGCCCAGCAACCTGCAACTGCGTCTGACAACACGTATACCTCCTCGACCAGAAAAATGAACAACGATACCGGCATGCCGAAAACCGTTCGCAAGCCCGTTTCCAACGACGAACATGGCCAAGGCATCTGGGGTCACTGATCCTGACCGACACAAAATTAAAGGGCCGGGGCGCAACCTCGGTCCTTCGGCGGCATCTGAGTTACTTCCTTGAGAGGTGAACCGACCTCTCTTGCCAGCCGATCCCTCTGCCAGCGTCCGTGACGGCTTCTATCGGCTTGATTTGTACTACCACGACGAATGTTCTCGCCTTCGATCCGGTGCCCACCGCGCGACGCGGTCGACGTCACTGCCGGTCTTAGGGTTCGGATGCGCACCCGGTGGGTGAGATCGTGGAATAAGGGCGTGGCGACGGCGGACAGCCGAGCAAGCGCGACTCAGAGCAACGCCATTCCGCCGTCAACCCGCAGGTTGATACCCGTGACAAAGCTGCTCGCGTCCGAGGCAAGGAACAGGGCGGCCTTTGCCAACTCTTCCGGCTGTCCCATACGACCCAGGGGTATTGCTTCCGCCATCGCCTTTTCGAACGGCCCCCGCTGTTCAAACGGTAAGCCTAGCTTTTCGAGAATAGCCGTATCCACCGGACCTGGGCTGAGCACGTTGACTCGGATGCAACGAAACTTCAGTTCGATCGCCCAGCTGCGCGCGAACGCATTAATCGCCGCCTTCGAGCCAGCATAGACAGCATGGCCGTCCAGGACTTTCTCGCTGGCCAGCGACCCCGTGAGGATGATTGCGCCGCCGTTCCGCATGATCGGGATCAGCTTCTGGACACCGAAGAAGACGCCGCGCGTATTGACGGCAAACTGCGCGTCATATTCTGCCTCGGAGACTTCGGCCGAGTGTGTGATGGTGTTTAAGCCGGCGTTCGCCATATAGATGTCGAGCGCCCCGAACCTTTGGCGGATCTGCTGCGCTACGTCGTCATGGTGCGCCACATCGGCCACATCTCCTTGAATCCCCAGCGCGCCTGCCCCGATCTGTGCGATCGCCTCCTCGACCGCCTGCTGCCGGCGGCCGGTGATGACCACTTGCGCGCCCTCGTCAGCAAAGATTTTTGCAGCCGATAGTCCGATTCCACTGTTTCCGCCGGTGACCACAGCGATTTTACCTGACAGTGTGCCCATGTCGTTTCTTGCCTCCGGAATATTGGCACTGGCCTGCTGGACGCCGGCGAGTGCAGCAGCGGCGTGCAGGCTGCGGCCGGAGCTCTCCGGAACTCGAACGGCCGCAGCTGCCCGCAACAACGCCTGGTCGTGATCGCGGGAAGCTATCCTTTGATAAAGGCGAGCAGGTCGGCATTGACCTGATCCTGGTGCGTGGCCGTAATCCCGTGGGGCGCACCGGGGTAATATATTTCCTTTGCACCCCTGATCAGCCGCGCCGACTTGACTGACGAATCCTTGACCGGGACGATCTGGTCGTCCTCGCCATGCAGGATCAGCGTCGGTATATCGAACTTCTTGAGGTCCTCGGTGAAATCGGTTTCGGAGAACGCTTTGACGCATTCATATGCATTCACGAGACCGACCTGCATGCTCCAGAGCCAGAACTGATCCAGAATCCCCTGGGAGACCTTGGCGCCTGGCCTGTTTGCACCATAAAACGACGGTGCGAGGTCCAGGTAGTGCTGTGAGCGATCCTTGAGGAGGCCAGCCCGTATTCCATCGAACACATCAATCGGCAGGCCCTCCGGATTGGCCGGCGTCTTCACCATGATCGGGGGGACGGCAGCGATGAGCACAGTCTTGGACACCCGCTTCGTCCCGTGCCGTCCGATATAGCGAGCGACCTCGCCTCCTCCGGTGGAATGTCCGACCAGCGTGACGTCCCGCAGATCAAGCGCATCGATCACCGCTGCGAGATCGTCCGCATAGCCGTTCATGTCGTTGCCGGACATGGCCTGACTGGAGCGGCCGTGGCCGCGCCGGTCATGCGCAACCACACGAAAGCCGTTATGGGCAAGAAAGAGCATCTGCCCGTCCCAGGCGTCCGAATTCAGCGGCCAGCCATGCGAGAAGGTTACAACCGGCCCCCTGCCCCAGTCCTTGTAGTAGATTTCGGTGCCGTCCTTGGTCGTGATTGTGCTCATAGTCCTGGTTCCTTTGTCTTGGTGGATGGCGGCGTTTGGCTTTCGGCCCGCGGTAGATTGCGAAGCGACCGGCAGTCCGGCGGTAGCGGCGAGGATCAATCCGCCCACCAAGACGTCACGGCGGGATGCGCCAATCGTGAAAAGTCCATCCCTGCTCACCGTGTCCATCCCTGATGCTTGGCCTTCAACAACTACCATCACGATCATCGATCCGACCTGCATGGTCGCTTTCGGGGAGGGCGAGCGAAGGGGCGGGCGACACTCGACGATCGTGATGGCTTGCGAGGAAGATTGCGCTTATCCGGCCCGCAAACCTATTCTACGGAAGGGTCTGTCATGCGATGCCAAGGTGTAGGAGAGATACGCTGAGACGAGGCTCTGCGGAATAACCTGGTCTAGTTTCCAAAAGCGCGACGCTGGCCCCAAAACTATCCGTTCGGACCGATGTGACGCGGCAGCGACCAAGCGTCATCGCATGGATAATGTTGGAACTCGCGCAAATCCCGCGAGCGATCGGCTGTCCCTGCATCATACTTGCAGGAAGGTTGCGGCAGAGATCTATGTCGCGTCGGCCTGTCGCATCGGCGCGGGCAGTGTCTCCCATGCCCGGATCAGCTCGCCGATGGAAGCGGCTTCCATCTTGCGCATGACATTGCCGCGATGCAGCTTGACCGTCACTTCGCTAATGCCGAGGTCAAAGGCGATCTGTTTGTTGAGGCGTCCGCGCGCCACTTCATGCAGAACCTCACGCTCGCGTGGCGTCAGCGTTTCAACGCGCTCGATGTTGCGCTTGACGATCACGGCATCCGCCCGCCGCTTGGCATCCATCGCAATACCCGCGATGACGGCGTCAAGCAGCGTCTGGTCCCGCACCGGTTTAGTGAGAAAATCCACGGCGCCGGCCTTCATCGCCTGGACGGTCATCGGGATGTCGCCATGTCCGGTCAGGAAGATGATGGGTTTGGGGTTGCCGTTTTTCGCAAGATGCTGCTGCAGATCGAGGCCGCTCGATCCTGGCATGCGCACGTCGAGGATCAAGCAGCCGGGGCTGTCCAAAATGTCGGCGTCGATCAACTCGCGGGTCGAGGCAAAGCAAACTGGCTCGAAACCCGCCGACAGGATCAATTCCGATAGCGCCTCGCGGACAGACGCATCGTCGTCGACAATAATGACGAGCGGCTGCTCCGCTTCACTCCTGCGCTGCGGCGCCGACGATAGCGATCTCCGCTGGAGCGGCTGGTCAACTGTCATGATCATCCCTCGGTTTCTTGGTTGCGTAAAGCGTCACCCACCGCCACAAGCAGGGCCTGGCCATCGAAGGGCTTGCGGAAAAACCCGCTAACACCTTTGGCGCGGTACTGATCCGCTAGCTCGTGCCGGCCGGTAATCAGGAATACCGGAAGGTTCGGACGCGCCCTCTTGACCAGGTCACGAAGCTCAAAGCCGTCCATGCCGGGCATCCCGATGTCGGTGATGAGCACGTCCACGTCCGACAACCCACTGACGACCAGCGATCCCGCCGACGAGAAGCTGCGGGCTATATAGCCGGCGGACTCCAGAAGATCCTCCAGCGACTCAAGCAGCCTCGGATCGTCGTCAACCACCGCCACGACGGGCCTTCGCTTGCTCACGTTCAGCCCCCTCCCGATCGGCGCGAGTGCGTGATCGGTATTTCCAATCGCTCCGCCATGCGGACGAGGTCGGCAAGCGACGCGGCGCCCATTTTCTGCATCACATTCCTTCTGTGAATTTCCAGCGTAACTTCGCTGATTCCCAGTTCAGCGGCGGCCTGCTTGTTGAGCAGGCCACTCACCACCAGCGGCAGCACCTCGCGCTCGCGCGGCGTCAACTCGAGGTAACGTTGCCTTAACAGGCTAAGTCCGGCGCGCTGCGATCTCTGTTCCCGATCCTGGGCAATCGCCGCATGGATTGCGGTCATGAGGTCCGCATCGCTGAACGGCTTGGTCAGGAAATCCACGGCGCCGTGCTTGATCGCACGCACCGAGGATGGGATATCGCCATGTCCTGTTATGAAAACGATCGGCGGATGACCGCCCACCGCGATCTCCCTCTGCAGATCGAGGCCGTTGATATCTGGCAACTCGACATCGAGGATGAGACAGGCAGGCAAATCCGGCTTGTCTGCATTGATATACTCACCGGCCGACCCGAAGGCTATGGCGCGCATGCCGTGCGAAACCAGCAGTTCGCTGAGCGCCTCGCGGATGCGTTGATCGTCATCCACGATGAAGACAATTTGCTCGTCCGTAGTCATGACGGGACTTTCGCACCGACGGACGCGAGAATGCCGAGATCGAAAGGGCGAACCGCTGTTTGAGAAGCACCGCCATCGGTTGCTCCCGATGGACCAACAAAGGCTCGAGATTGTCGGTGCTCTGCATAGCACCTTCTATCAGTGGCTGGATTTGGGCGGATGCTCATGGCGCTATACTAGTCCCGCTACACGCCATTCGCATCTCATGGAAATCCATGCATGGATTTCCATCGGACTGGCCGACACACCCGTTTGGAGAACCGGAATGAAAACCAAGCGCTCCCGCGCGACGCTTCATACCGAGATACCGAGATACCGAGCGAGCGAAGCGCCGTCTGCAATCAGTGCCCTCGTCTCGGATGCGTTCCGCGTATGACCAAAAACTATTGCGGTCGCCCGATCATGGTGCAGCCTCCGCCTCAACCGGAAGCGTGAAGACGAACCTCGCCCCATGCGGAACGCGGTTCTCCGCCCATAAGCGTCCGCCGTGAGACTCGATGATCGAACGGGAGATCGCGAGTCCCATGCCCATTCCTTGCCCTTTTGTCGTGAAGAACGGGTCGAATATCTTGTCGGGATGTTCGACTCCCGGGCCGGAGTCGCTGACTTCAATCTGGATTATGTCCCCTGTCCGGCGCACTCGCATCCCAAGAACCTTGTCACCGGCAATGGCGTGCATAGCCTCGACGCCGTTGCGAATAAGATTGACCAGCACCTGTTGGATCTGGACGCGATCGAACGCGACCAGCGGGAGGTTGCGTTCGACGTCGATATCCATGCGAACGCGACACCGTATGGCTTCCTCGGCCATGAGGTCACGCGCTTCGTCAATGACACTGGGGATCGGCGTGCTGGTTCTCAGTTCAAGGGACGGCCTGAACAAGGCGCGGATGCGGCTGACGACATCTGCCGCCGAGTTGGCGTCCCGGATAATGCGCTCGGCTGTGATCTTCGCGCGGTCGAGATTGGGGGGCTCGGCGGATAACCAACGGTGGCATGCATTGGAGTTGGCAACGATCGCGGCCAGCGGCTGGTTCACCTCATGAGCGATGGATGCGGAGAGTTCGGCAAGGCTCGCCGCCTGGCTCGCACGTGCAAGTCTCTCTTGCGCCAGTCGCAGCTGCTCTTGTGCACGCACCTCGTTTTCAATGTCCAGGCAGATAACGTTCCACTGCACGATGGCCCCTTCAGTGTTGCGCATCGGGGCGGCTCGCGTCTCGACCCAGCGATATTCGCCATCGAAGCGCCGCAGACGGTGTCTTCGCGCATAAGGCTCGCCTGTGGTCAAGGAATGGGCATATCTCTCCTTGACACCTGCCAAGTCGTCGGGATGAACACCCGCTTCGAGTGTGCCGGCCAGCCGCGATTTTCCCGCTTCGTCCAGTTCTTCGAGGTTGTAGCCGAGAAATTCGCGGAGCTGCTGGCTGCGGTACATCGGCTCGCCATCCGGCGCGGCACAATCGATCATTGCCGGCAGCGTTTCAACGAGTTGCCAAAGCGCGCGCTCTCTCTCGCGCAGCGCTTCCTCGACCCGTAGCTGATCGTCGATGTCGTGCGTAAGGCCGTACCACTGGACAATGCGTCCGCTCTCATCCCTCAGCGGCTCGGCCTGGCCCTCCATCCAGCGGTAAACGCCATCGGCACGACGCAGGCGATACTTCATGAAAAAGCGCTCGCCAGTGGCGAAGCAACTGTTGAGTGCTTCCCGCAGGCTGGGTGCATCGTCGGGATGAACGACGGTGGCTATGAAGGCTGCCAGCCGGTTCGTGTCCGGCATCTCCGCGTCCGTTATGTCGAGGCCGAGAAAATCGATCAGTCGCTTGTTGAAGAAGGTCGGCTCGCCGTTCGAAGACAGCCGCCAGAGGTAGCTCGGAACCATGTTGACGAGTTGCGAGAGCGCCTGCTCTCGGTTGTGCAACGCAGCCTGGGTGGTCACCAGGTCGTGGATGTCGACGCTCACACCGTACCACTGGAGGATACGGCCATCTTCGTCGCGGAGGGCCTCCGCGCGAGTCTCGGTCCAGCGATAGCCGCCGTTGGCGCGCCGCTGGCGATATCTCTGAATGTAAGGCACGCCCGTTGCGAATGAATGGCGGATCGCTTGCCGTGCCGTATCGATGTCGTCTGGATGGATCACACTGAGGGACGGCGAGCCGTCCGGGGCGATGATGTCGCTAAGAGTGGCCCCGGTAACGTCCGTGAACCGCTTGTTGACATAGGATGGCGTTCCTTCCCGTGTCGTACTCCAGATCAAGGCGGGCACCGTGTCGATGAGTTGCTGAAGGCGTCGCTCACTTTCGCGCAATGCCTCCTGCGCGCGCACCTCATCGTCGACATCGAGAGAAACGCCGTACCATTGCACAACGGCGCCGTTTCCATCACGTCGGGGCTCCACCCTGCACTCCGCCCAGCGATAAGAGCCGTCCTTTTCAAGCCAGCGAAACCGCATGGTGGAGCCATCGCCGGTCTCGAAGCTATTCAATAGCGTGCACTGCACCCCGGGAGCATCTTCGGGATGGATCAGCTTCTGCAGCAATTCATCGATGCGCGGCTCGCCCAGATCTTCGAAGTTCGCGATGACGGAACGGAAATGGTCCTGGTACCGCTTATTGAAGTAGGCCGGCCCGCCCGTCGGCATGGCGCTCCAGATGCGGACCGGCACGGCGTCAATCATCTGCTGGAGTTGCTGTTCGCTCCGCCTCAATGCCTCGACGCTTTCGTGCAATGTGAGCACCGCCTGCTGGTGCTGCCGCGAAATGGCGGCCACGATCAGAGCCGAGAACGCCGAAATGACCAGAAAAAGCTGCAGCATGATCTGATTGTGCTTTTGGGAAACGGGGTCGCCGGCAAATTGGCTGGCGCCGGATACCGTGAATACCGCCGTGATCAGCGCAAGCAGGATCAAGGCGACTGCGGCGCCCCTGAACTCAAAGCGCACCGCGGCCCAAAGAAGAGGCGGCATAATGATGTAGGCGAAGGGCAGGTAACCGCTCAAGGAGAGGGCGGCAACGCCGAGAAAGATCAGCGCCAGGACGCCAGCTTCGATCCATCGGGCGGCCGAAAGCCGGGCCTTGCCGCGCCAGTTCTGGAACACGACCAGCGCCAGCGGCGCCACGATCAGGACCCCGGTTGCGTCGCCGATCCACCATAGAGGCCAGGCCGCGGCGAAGCTCTGTGACTGAATGCCGAACCACGCAAGCGTTGCACTTCCCACCGTCGCGCTTGCGACTGGCGCGATTCCAGCGGCCAATACGACGAATGCGAGAACTTCCTGCAAGGTTTCCAGCCGAAGCGGGCGCTTGCAAGCCCGATTCACGAGCCATGCCCCGGCCACAGCTTCGAGAGCATTGCCGGCATAGATCAGGAAGGCGGCAGGCAGCGGAGTGTGGAACCACAATAGGTTGCTGGTCAGTTCAGCCACACAGGCTGCCACTATCCACCACGGCCAGCTATACCTGGAGGCAATGAGGAGCGTGGCGATGAAAAGCCCGCTCGGAGGCCAAATGGAGATGCCCGTTCCAGGTACGATCGCGAGCGACTGAGCGAATCCGCAGCCCAAGACGTAAACCGCGATAAAAAGTCCCAGATGCAAGGATCGAGGGCGATGCGCCCAGACCCGAGACGAACTGCTTGTTTCAAGATCACTGACAAGATCGCCGGGAGGCAGGCCTGGTTCATTTGCCGCGCGAGGTCGACCTCGTCCTTGCGATCCAAATCCGGGTTGGTCCAACCCATGCTTCAGCGCGCGTGTTGCTTCGGAGTCGGTTTTGCTAGGCGAGGTGGATGCTGTCGTCATCGGCTGCTCCTGACGGACAAACAAAAGCCTTGTCGGCTCTCCGTATAGCACTTGCTCTCAGCAGCTGGAATCTGGGCTGACGAACTCGCAGCCCATAATAAACCCGCCGCGCCCCAGCCGCATCTCATGGAAATCCATGCATCGCGCAGAGACTGTACGATACGGCCAGGTCATGTCGGCTGCCGCTTTGTCTGCCGCACGGCGAACCCGCAATGCCCAGCATCCTCCAGCCTATCTCGTCCGGTCGACACCGCTCGCACTATAAATCCCGAGCCTGCCGGCAAACATAAGTTCCACTGTATATGGCCTAGAGGCGCTGGGGTCTGAAGCCTGTTCGGTTCGGCCGAGCGGCTCGGCTGCCGAGGAATTGTTTGGCCAGGATGAGACAGGGGGCAGCGACCGCGAACAGCACGACAAGCGCGAAGAAAGCTTCATCGAACGAGATCGTGGCGACCTGCCTCTCGAGCGCGCGCTGCAAAAGGGGGAGCGCGGCCTTCGTCGCCGTGGCACTGTCCATACCGTTTGTCACCAGAACGTTCGCGGTGGACCGCAGGCGCTGGTCCACGGCCGCGTCGCCATTCACGAGGTGGGCAGCCAGTATGGTTCGGTTGTGGATATTTTGATGATCAATGTACGTTTGCAAAAGGGCTGTTCCGGTCATACCGCCCACCTGTTTGCCGAAGCAGAACAGGCCGATGCCGAACGGCAGCGCATCGGCGGCAAGTCCCCGCAGCGTAACCAGCGTCAACGCCACGAACAGAAGACCCAAGCCGAATCCCCGCAGAAACAAAGGAAGGCTCAGGTCCGGTGAGCCGCTCGCGCTGGTCGAACCGGACAGGAGCCACATGGCTCCGGCGAAGAGCAAAACACCAAACGGGACAAGCGCAATCGGGTGAATTCCGGTCTTTTCGATGACGAAGCCAGCGAACAGAAGCCCCAGCGCGAGTGCGGCCCCACTGGGTAGCAGAAGCACTCCTGCGCCCGTGGCCGTAAAACCGAGGACATTGAGGGCAAAAGCCGGGATGAGATAGGCGCTGCCCGAAAGAGCAAAGCCCGCGATGATGCTGACGAGCAGGCCAAAACAGAAGTCCGGACTCCCCAGTGGCGAAACAGCCAGCAGTGAGCGTTCTGAACGGAAACCGGTTTCCCAAATAGCCAGAAAGCCGACGGCCACGACACCGATGGTGGTAAGCAGGGTGATATCCGTGTCGTCGAACCAGTTGAACCTGTTGCCTTGCAGCAGGACGTAGGTCAAAAGCGCGGCGCCCAGGCCAAGCAACAAGATCTGAAGGACAGGAAGCCTGATTTCACGCCAGTAGGTCCGGTCGCCGTCCGCCCCCAGAAGGACAAGGGAGGCGATGCCGAGGGGAATGTTGCTGAGGAATATCCAGTCCCAGGTGAGATGGTCGACGAGCCAGCCCTCCAGGGCAGGCGTAACGGCCGCCGGAGCCATCACGGCGCCTACAGCGAAAATTGCCTGAACGACCGGCTGATTTCTGTGCGGGAACCGGAAGAACAGCAGAGTCTGACCTGCGACGAGAATTGTGCCGCCGGCCAGACCTTGGACAACGCGGCAGATGTCAATCCAGGTGAGGTCAACGGAGAACGTCATTGCCCCGGATGACAGCAAAAGGGCGACGATCCCTGCGCGCAAACAGGCGGTCGGCCCGACTGCCCTGACAAAAAGCGGCGCGACAAGGAAAACCGTCAGTTTGGCAGCGATGAAAACAACGTCGGCCATCGCCAGTTCGTCCGGCGTTGCGTAGGTGTCGCCAAGCATGTCGATCCGGCCGATGGACAGAGCAGTGGATGCGACCGCGTCCATGAGGGCGGCCAGCACAATGCCTGTCGCCATGAGCGAGGCGCGCAACGGTGCGCCGAGATGATGCTGCATGGCTGCTTCTTCAGCGAGACGCGTCACTGTAGCGAGCGTCCGTTCGCGGTTCCGCGGGGCTGCGTTTCCAGCGCAATAGCGGCATCCTGGGCATTAACGGCGATGGCAACGCGCGCCGAGAGCCCCGGAACCAGGCGGCCGGGCAACGGGTTGCGCTTCATCCTGATCTTGACAGGCACGCGTTGGACAACGCGAATGAAGTTTCCAGTCGCATTGTCCGGCGGCAGCAGGCTGAACGCCGCACCGCTGCCGGGTGCGAAGCTGTCGACAACACCAGCGATTTCCAGATCTGGATATCCGTCGACCCTGACGCGGACAGGTTGACCGATCTGCACCTGCTTCAGCTGGGTTTCCTTGAAGTTGGCGACGACCCAGACGTCGTTGACAGGAACGATGTCCAAGGCTGCCGCTCCCGGAGTGACATAGCGGCCGACACGGATCTGGCGATTGCCAACGATCCCTTCGACCGGAGCTCTCACGACTGTGTTGTCCAGGTCGAGCATAGCCAGATCGAGCGCTGCCTGCGCCTGCGCCAGGGCTGCTTGCGCGCCGGACAATTGTGCGTCGAGAACGTCGAGTTTCAGCTTTTGAGCCAACAGATTGGCTTCTGCGCCGTCCAGGGATGCCTGTGCCTTGTCATGGCCAGCCTGTGCATCCTGCAGCTTCTGATCGCTTGCTGTCCCGTTCTTCTGCAGCGTCACGTAGCGGTTCAGGTTGGCGCGCGCGAACTGCAGGTCAGCGGTGGCGGATTGCTTCTGCGCCTCAGCCTGCGCGATCAACGCGTCCTGAAGTTTCCGGGTCGCCCCGATGTTGGCGATATCCGCGTGCCGGGCGGCGACGTTGGCCTTCGCCTGGATCACTTTGGCCTTGTAGTCGCTGTCATCGATGCGAAAGAGAACAGCCCCCTTTGCAACGCTGGCATTGTCGTCCACATCGACTTCGACGACATAGCCCGCCAGCTTGGGAGCGATATTGGTAGTGTCTCCGCGGAGATAGGCGTTGTCGGTCGCTTCCTCGAATCGGCCCATCGTGAACCATTGCCAGCCCCATATCGCTGCCGGTGGAACCACCATAAGGGCAACGATGACGAGTGCGATCTTGCGGGCTCGGCTCATGATCGCCTCGACCTCAAGTCAACGCACGCGCCATCGCGGCGGTAACTCCCGGAGAGAGAGATGGTCGGCAAGGCTGCAAGCCGCGGTGCGTGATAGGCTTTCACGAGAATGTCTCCGTCGAGTTGCGGTTCTGCACCAAGCAGAGCTGCCGAACGATCGCGGATTTCATGGTCTCGCGGCTATCACACGAATGAACATCCCAACTCGCCCGATCGGTAGTTCGTATTGGACCTCGGCACAGGTAGGCGGCGGGATCAGGCCGGCCGCTCAGCTGACGCGCCGCCGAGCAATTCGCCCGAATGATTCGCTAAGCACCTGTCGGGGGTGTACAGTCCGTTGTCGCCGGCCACAGAACTTGGGCACCGGCGCTCGAGAGTGTCCATCGTACTCCCGCCCTCAACGGGCGCTGCATCGTGGACAATGACCATTCGGCCGATGCGATTTCGACTTTTGACTGCAATATCCTGCGCGACGCCTTCAGAACATCGGTCATTGAAATGCAGCTCTCCGAGGATCAGTGGCAGGCATACGCCGCGCATTTGATCCTCGACTATACCGGCAACTCCGATTTTGATCCGGCGTTGCTGGCCTGGATCGTGCGACCTTAACTTTGCCGCCGAGCGAGGTACGGGAGCCGCTCTCCCTTTCATTCTTTCCTAAAAGGACAACACGCATGAGGAATATGAAAACCCCGGACGCGCCTGCCATACCTGTCAAGCCGATCGTCGAAGCCGGAAAATTCCTGTCGAAGCGGCTGACGATCAGAACCGACGAAGCGTCAAGACGAAGGTCCGCCGACACCGACGGCACGGTGCGGCGGGCGCGCCAAATTGCGGAAAGCAATCGCCTGATTTGATGCCCCTTTGTCCCTTTGGCAAACCCGGACATCATGCTCCCCAAGCCGATCGTCTGCTTTCATGGGCGGCTTGAGGCGGCGATCGCGGGATAGTCGGTGTACCCGGCGGAGCCGCCGCCATAGAGCGTCGCCGAGTTGAACTCCGTCAGCGGCGTGCGCGTCTTCAGCCGTTCCACAAGGTCGGGATTGGCGATGAACGGGCGCCCGAAGGCGAACAGGTCCGCCTTGCCCTCAGCGAGCCGCGACGCCGCGAGTTCGAGGTCATAGCCGTTATTGGCGATATAGGTATTGTTGAAACGCCGGCGGAGCGATCCGAAGTCGAACGGCGCGATATCGCGCGATCCGCCCGTGGCGCCCTCGACGACATGGATATAGGCGATGCCCAAAGCGTCGAGTTGATCGACGATATAGTCGAACTGCGCCTGGGGCTGCTACCATACTGTCCTTGACGAGTTCGAGCTGGATGACAAGATGCCTGGGCCATTGGCTGTGAGGTCGGTTCTTCGTTCGCCGTTCTGCTGCCGGGCAGCTGTTTGCGAGACCACTGGCCCTCGCCGGGATCGGTGACCCGCGCCACGATACGTGCCCTGCCGCCGCCGTCACCGCGGCCTCAGCTTGCAACCGCCAGCGGCGCCTTCTTCGCCAACGACGGCCGCCGGCGCAAGCGACGCTTGGCTGTAAGCTTGAGAGCGACCGGCGGCGCGCTGGACAGAGCGCCACGCACTGCATCGGCGATGCTATGAGCAACGAAATCGGCATTGATGTCGCCGGCCAGTGCCGCCGCCGCTTGGCTGTCGTCGTTGCCGGCCTCCGACCAGAACGCGATGCCGACCCTGAGCGCCGGCCTGGCGCGCTTCAGCCGGCGCACCAGGAAGCGGGCGTGCTTGACGGAATCGCGATTGAGGAAGCCGACAACGACGGTATCGACAGCGGCAAGATCGAGCCGGCGGATGCTCGCCGGTTCCATGTCGGCGAATCCCGCCTTCGACACCGTCGCACCGTTGACTTCGAGCACCTGCGCCAGCATGGCAGCCGCGGCATCATCGAGTTCGCCGCGCCCGCCGCCACATAGCACTGATATGCCGACGCCGTCAGGAAGTCCGATGTCGTTCTCGGCTNTCGAGTTCGCCGCGCCCGCCGCCACATAGCACTGATATGCCGACGCCGTCAGGAAGTCCGATGTCGTTCTCGGCTTCCTTGCCCTTCCCGGCTGTTTCTTCTCCCGCATCCGTCTTGCCGTCCCCGGCGGAGACCGGTTCATCCTCTTCGGCCGCTTCTTCGTGTGCGCTGTCGTCGAGGTTTGCCACCAGCGTCAGCGCGCTGGCCGCCACCTGCCGTCTCTGCTGGTCGTCCATCACGCCGCGGACACGATCCTGCTCGCCGAGCAACAAAGCGGGAATGGCGACCTGGTCGTAGAACTCGACCAGATATTTCTCCTCCAGCAACTCCTCGGCGTGGTCGGTGGCCTCTTCCGGGTCGCCGGCCAGCAGTCGCTGGTAAAGTCGGGCATGCGGTTCGAGCACCGGCTCGTTGCCGAACAGTACGTCGAGGAATTCGAACTGCGGCACGTGCCTGCCCAGCACGACCAGACAGACGGTGAGCGGCGTCGACAAGATCAGGCCGAGCGGCCCCCACAGCCAGGTCCAGAAGATCGCCGCGACAATGATGGCCAATGGCGAGAGCCCGGTGCGCGAGCCATAGAGCCAGGGTTCGACGACATTGCCGGTGAGCAACTCCATCACCACGAACAGGCCGGCGGTCCACAGCACCAGCGACCAGCCGGGCGCTACCGCCAGCGCCAGCAACAGTGGCAGGAGCGCCCCGATGACCGGCCCGATATAGGGGACGAAGCGCAGCGCCAGCGCTAGTAGGCCCCACAGCAACGCATTGGGGATGCCCACAATCCAGAGCCCGATGGTGATCGGTATGGCATAGACGATGTTGACGACCAGCTGCATCAGCAGATACTGGCCGACGCGTTTGCCGGCATCCTGCAGCGCCTGGGTGGTGCGGTGCAGATCGCCATAACCGACAAGGCGGATGAAACGATCGCGCAAATCCTCCCGCTCTAGCAGCATGAAGATGACGACAACGATGATCAGACCCGCCGAGGCCAGCGGGCTGATCAACGGGCCGATGAGGTTCTGCAGGAACTCGAGCGGCCGTTCTCGCGCGATGATCTCGACCGGCACGGGCTCTCGCCTGGGCGTGTCGGCGGCGGGCGGCGACGAATCCTGCAGGTCGATCTCCTGCCCGACGCGCTCGATCACCTGGCTCAATCTGGCAATGATCCCTCCTGCTGCCCCGGTTTCCTTGAGCGACCGGATCTTGGTCAGGATGTTTGTCTGGTAGACCGGGATGTTCTGCGCCAGTTCGCTAACCTGCGATGCGGCAATGAAAGAGAACAGAGCGAGTGCCGCGAAGGCACCGAATACACTGGCGATGACAGCGGGAAGGCGGGGAATGCCGACGCGCTTCAGAGCCGACACCACGGGCGCAAGCGCGAAGGTCAAAAGCAGCGCAATGGCGATCGGCAGGAACACTTCGCGCCCGAAATACAGCGCCGCAACCGCTGTCACGATCGTGGCGACGGTGGGCAATGAGGTGCGCGGACGGGCGTTGGCTGCGGAAAGAATGCCCGCCAAGCCGAGCTCTGATGGGTAAATGCCGTTTCGACGATTTGCCGCCATTGAATACCTAGCCTCGCCCGCGCGCCATGATCGGGCATATTTAGCTGGCGCGCAACGTAGCAGCTTTACGCGCTTGCAGGTTCCGACCGAACAGTCCGACTGGCACGTTGTCGTGACGCGCTGGTTCGATTCAATTCACGACACGAAGTGGCAAGTGTGTAACAAGTGGCCGAAGAGGAGGCGAAGGCGCCTTCAGATCGGCTTTGAGCTTGTTCCGCACCATTGAGAATATCGAGGACGCGCAGACGCTGGCGCAGGCCATCGTCAACACTATTGCCGAACCGTTCCTCGTCCTCGACGAAAAGTTTCATGTGCTGGCGGCCAGCCGCTCCTTCTATCAGATCTTCAAGGTCGACCCCGAAGAGACACACGGCGCCTTGCGTTAAGCGACGGCCAGTGGGATATTCCGGTACTGCGCCTGCTCCTGGACACGATCATCCCTGAGAAGACCGCCATGGACGGCTTCGAGGTCGAGTATGATTTCCCCAACATCGGCCAGCGCACGATGCTGCTCAACGCGCGAAAGGTGCTTTACGACCACAATTCGGCCGTCACCATCCTGCTCGCCTTCAACGACATAACGGCGCGGCGTGTCATCGAGCGCGAAAAGGAAGAACTCCTCGGCCGCACCGAAGACCTATTGCGGCAAAAGGGTGTGCTGCTACGTGAGATGGAGCATCGGGTTGCCAATAGCCTGCAGATTATTGCCAGCATCCTGTTGCTGAAGGCCCGCTCGGTCACTTCCGAGGAAACGCGCCAGCATTTGAACGATGCCCACCAGCGGGTCATGTCGGTAGCCGAAGTGCAGCGCCATCTCCACACCTCGGCGGGCATCGACGAGATCGACGTCGGCTCCTATCTGCCGAAGCTGTGCAGCAGCCTGGCCTCGTCGATGGTCGGGGATGCACAGCCAATCGCCGTCAAAGTCGCCGCGGAAGCCGGGCAGGATCGACTCGCAAAAGGCGGTCAGCTTCGGGCTGATCGTCACCGAACTCGTCCTCAACGCGATCAAATATGCCTTCCCTCGCGAGAAGACCGCAGCCCTGATCCAGGTGTCTTACGAGACCAATGGCAGCGACTGGAAACTGACGATCTCGGACAATGGTAGCGGCAAGCCAGCTGGCCGCGCGCCAAATGCCGGCCTGGGAACAGCCATCGTGGAGGCACTGGTCAAGCAGCTCGAGGCCCGGGCGAATGTCATTAGCGACGCCAACGGCACCAGCATATCGGTGACCCGGGCGACGTTCACGTCGCGCATGCCGGAGGGGGCGTAGCCCTTCCCACGACCTTCGGGCAGTGGATCAGTCCGATGCCGCTTCGCACCTGAGCCAGCAGCAGATCCCGGCAGTCGATCGAACGGAGGAACTTTCTCATCTCGTCTCATCTGTCTTGCCTACTCTACCGGAACCAATGTGTTCGCCGGACGTAGGGCATTCACGCCTTGGAGAACTCCCCATGAAAGCTTTGATTTTTGGCGCTTTGGCGCTCGGCTTGGCTGTGCCCGCGATAGCTTCGACGGCCCAGGCCGACGTTATTTTTACCACCCATCGACATCATCACCGATATCTCAACAACGAGCGCAACGACGTGATCATCAACGAAGACGGTCAATGCCTTCATCATCGCAACCACGGCCAGCTCGCGTTCTATGACCACGGGCGCCGGCACCATCGTCGCCAGGAGGTGGTCGTCGTCTCGATCCTTCACCATAGGCCTCATCAGGTCGTTTTCGAGAACGGCGGGTACTGATCATCGGGAAATCTCTCAATTGAGGCAATTACAGTCGAGACGGAGGGGCGGCCTTGAGCGATTTCAGCCTGCCTGTTCATCGAACAAAACCGAGCAGCCTCGCGCAAGCGCTACTGTTGAGAGTGCATTTGCCATCAGATCATCCGGAGACACGAAATCGCCGGTTAGCACACGCAACTCTTCCACGCCTTCGGCCATCGACACGAAACTTCCGACCACTCGATCGCGCTTGCAACCCTCAACCACGTAAAGCAGATCGATCAATTCGAAGCCGCGCATATTCAGCCTCCAAAACAAATCGTCCCTTGCAGGATCTTGAAACGCATTGGCGGGAAATAATGTTCCCGGCTCGCCTGGCCGTGTAAAGAACACCTGGCCTGCGGTCGCGCCGGCGGCCTTGCCATCGGGATACTTCCACGATCGCACCTTGAGTCCGGGCGGCCAGCCTGTTGGCTTGTTCTGGCAGCGGATTTTTGGTCCGCTTGGCCGGCGCTCGAAAGCCCCTACCAGCTCCTAACCCTTACGCGCCGATGCCGCTCTTCAGCCGGACAGCCTGTCCGACGGCGAAGAGATGCGTTGCGGCTTCGCGGCGGACCGGGCGTGCGTTGCGTTGCATCAGGGTTGTGGTTCTCATGATTGTCTCTCGTCCAGCTCCAGCGAGGCTTGAAGCAATGCCGGTTCGATCGGCACCATTTGCTGCGTAGCACCGCTCGCGGTGATCGCCGGCAGGTGAATGAAGGTGGCCACGCGGCGCCATGCGATCTGGGAAGTCCCTTCGAGGGCCTCCTCGTCATGGTCTTTTGTTTTTAAAGGGAAAATCGCCACAAAAAATGTTTCAAGGTTTACCAACTATCGGGACCAATCGGGCGATTTTTGCACACTGAAGCGTCTCGACGTCATCACTATTGCGGTGCGAAAAGTACCGTCAGTAGGTCAATCACGCCACACAAACTCGCCCATTGGCGCGAGATGGAGCGGCAGGCAGGTCTCCCATGCCTTCAAAGATGGTCGAGCTGGCTGGCTCGGCCTGCCTATGCAAGAGACGCCGAAGCAAATCGTCATCAACATTCCTATTCGAAGGAATACGTGAAGCCCTCCTTGGAGGCGCCGACGGTTACTTTTGTCATCTTTTCGCCCTCGAGCGAGCGGTTCAGCACGCCGCGGCTGAGTTCCGGCAGGAGCGTGTTGGTGAGGATGGCATCGATCATCCGGCCGCCGGATTCGATCTCGGTGCAGCGGGCCTTGACCAGATCGATGACACCGTCGCCGATCACCAATTCCGCATCGTTGGTTGCTCGCAGCCGGCGTGCGATCTTGCCGAACTGGTGACGGGTGATTGCTTCGATCATTGAATCCGAGAGCGGATAATAAGGAATGGTCACCACCCGGCCGAGGAAGGCCGCCGGGAAGACCTTCAGCAACGGGCTGCGCAACGCGGTGTCCAGATCTTCGAGCCCGGCCCGCAGCGTGCCATTTTTGGTGCGGTCCATGATGACCTCCGAGCCGACATTGGAGGTGAGCAGGATCAGCGTGTTCTTGAAGTCGATCCGGCGGCCCTCGCTGTCGTCCATCATCCCCTTGTCGAAAACCTGAAAAAAGATTTCGTGCACGTCCGGATGCGCCTTCTCCACCTCGTCGAGCAGGATCACCGAATAAGGTTTGCGGCGAACCGCCTCGGTCAGGATGCCGCCCTTGCCGTAGCCGACATATCCGGGCGGAGCGCCCTTCAAGGTAGAGACCGTATGTGCCTCCTGGAACTCGGACATGTTGATCGAGATCAGGTTCTGCTCACCACCATAGAGCGTTTCGGCCAACGCCAATGCAGTTTCGGTCTTGCCTACACCCGAGGGGCCGCAAAGCAGGAACACGCCGACTGGCTTTTCCGGCGCGCCGAGCCCGGCGCGGCTGGTCTGCACGCGCTTGGCGATCATCTCCATGGCGTGATCCTGCCCGACCACGCGCTCGGACAGAGTGGCTGCGAGCTTAAGCGCCTTCTCGGTCTGGCTCGACAGCATCCGTCCGGTCGGAATGCCCGTCCAGTCCTGGACCACGGCGGCCACGGCGTTGCGGTCGACCGATGGCAGGATCAGCGGAGTCTCGCCTTGCGCCTCGGCCAGTTCAGTCATCAGTTCGCGCAACCGGGTGAGATCGGCGGCCGGATCGGATGAAGGGGCAGCGGCAGTCGCCGGTATCTCCACGTCAGCCCGGCCTGTTTTCATCTCAGGCGTTTCGGTCTTGGGCGGCTGAGCTTCAACTGCGTTGGCGCCTGCCGTTTCGACATTCGTCTGCGGTGTCTCTACCGCATCGAGCTGTACGCCTTCGCCGCGCAACCTGGCGCGCAATTCGAGAATTTCGGCAACAAGTGCCTTTTCGCGATCCCAACGTTGCTGCGCGGCGGCCAGCTTGACTTCGTTTTCGGCAAGCCCGTTGTCGACCCGTGCCTGCCGCTCAGCCACCTCGATGCCGATCGCGGCCTCGCGACCGATGATGCCGCGCTCGACCTCCAGCGCCTGCCGGCGGCGCGTGATATCTTCGACCTCGGCCGGCGTGGCGTGCTGCGATATGGCGACACGCGCACAAGCGGTATCGAGAAGGCTTACCGCTTTGTCCGGCAGTTGCCGTGCCGGGATGTAGCGATGCGACAGGCCGACCGCCGCCTCGATCGCCTCGTCGAGTATCTGCACCTTGTGGTGCTGCTCCAGAACGCCGGCCACCCCGCGCAACATGAGAACGGCCACCGCCTCCGACGGC
Organism: Mesorhizobium sp. LNHC252B00; assembly: GCF_000502955.1. GTDB lineage: Bacteria > Pseudomonadota > Alphaproteobacteria > Rhizobiales > Rhizobiaceae > Mesorhizobium. The sequence continues at coordinate 162,309 of NZ_AYWO01000006.1, forward strand.
TCGTCGATCTTTACTACCTGGAAACGGCGGGTCAGCGCGGGGTCTTTTTCGATGTGCTGCTTGTATTCGGCCCAGGTCGTTGCCGCGATCGTGCGGAGCTCACCGCGCGCCAGCGCCGGTTTCAGGAGATTGGCCGCGTCGCCAGTTCCAGCCGCGCCGCCGGCGCCGATCAGCGTGTGGGCCTCGTCGATAAACAGGATGACCGGCGTTTCGGATGATTGGACCTCATCGATGACTGCCTTCAGCCGTTTTTCGAACTCACCCTTTACGCTTGCACCCGCCTGCATCAATCCGACATCGAGCATGCGCACGCTGACATCCCGCAGCATGGGCGGCACGTCGCCCTCGGCGATACGCAAGGCAAAGCCCTCGACGACCGCCGTCTTGCCGACCCCGGCCTCGCCGGTCAGGATCGGGTTGTTTTGCCGGCGTCGCATCAGGATGTCGACGATCTGCCTGATCTCCGGATCGCGGCCGACGACCGGATCGATCTTGCCGTCACGGGCGCGCTGGGTCAGGTCGGTGGCGTATTTCGCCAGCGCCGAATCCCCGCCCAGTGCCCGCTTCGGCGGGGTCTCGGCGGCGGCAGCGGACGGCGCAGCCCCGGCTTCGAGCGACCCTTCAGTTACGTCGGCAAAGCGCTGGATGACCGCGGCGGCGTCGACCTTGTCAAACTCGCCGCTGATCTTCGACAGCAGGCCTTCCAGCACCGGCGTCTTTAGGCAGGCAAGGAGAACATGTGCGCTACGGACTTCCTCGACGCCGAATTCCAGCGTTGCCAGGTTCCAGGCTTCCTGGATGGCATGAAAGATATGGTCGGAAAATTCCTCGATCGACGTTGCGCCATATGGCAGCTTGTCGACGGCGCGGGTCATGTCGGCCGTGAGCCGGCTCGCATCCAGTCCCGCATCGGCGATTATCATCTGCACATCCGAGCGGTCGGAAAGCACAAGTTGCTCGATGAAGTGGACGAGTTCGACGTAAGGATTGCCGCGCAGCTTGGCGGTGTCGGCGGCGGCCTTGAAGGCTCGCACACCCACAGGATTGAGCTTGCCGACCAGTTCCTTACGCTTGAAGCTCTGCGACGACCGGCGCTGTTCCATCGAACGTGCTCCTGCAATCTGCCAGCCGATAACCTGCCACATAAGCCGCCACTTGACAAAGTGCGTGATGGACGAGGTCTCGAAGACCGGTCCAGCCAGCTTATTGCGTTTATGGACGTCCTGCACCGCCGGCTGCAAACAATCACGGAATTCGGCCCTTGCGCGATACATTTCTCATGCAGGATCGGCAATCATGCTACGGATGTCAGCATTCGGAGGCGGTTGCATTTAGCTTCTGTTAATTTTTGAGCAGTCGTTGAATTGTGGTAAAGTGCAGCGGTGTGATAACGTCGGGTCACATCTGGTTTGAGGGCCTTCGCTGGGGGTTGGTGTGATTGATCTCGCACTCTGGCTTACTTCGCTCGACGGTGAGAATCCGTCCGGGGAAGATTTGCGCAACGACCCAGCTTTTCATGAGCTGGAGCGCCTGACGGAAGCCCAGATCAAAGTCGTCCACGACGGCAACAACAAGGCCGCCTCGCAAAGCACCATTCCGGTCGACTGGCCTGCGGTGCTCGCAAAGGCGGAGGAGTTGCGCGCGCATGGTCGGGACCTGCGCCTGCTCGTCATCGTCACGCGCGCGCTGGCCAATGAAGAAGGGCTGGCCGGGCTGGCGCAAGGTCTGACTCTCATTGCGCAGACTTTCGATCAGCATTGGGAAACCATGCATCCGGCACTGCGGCCCAACGCTTCGCCACGCGATGCCGCCCTGCGCCGTATCAATGCGCTGCTCGACCTGCAGAATGGTCAGGACGGGTTGTTGGCGAACCTGCGGCAAATGACGTTCTTCGCGCCGCGCGCGATCGGCCCGATTCAGGGCAAGGATCTGGAAAAGGGTGCGCTCGACGACCGTGTCATGCTCCAGGAGGCCGCCTCGGGGTTGAATGCGGCGGAGAAGGCCGCGCTGGTCAGTGCGCACGCACAACTCCTGAATCGGGTGCGTGCCGGATGTGCGGCCCAGATTGATCAGGCCAATGCGGAGATGCTCCAGCTCATCGCTGACGCCCGGGCAACGATCGCGGCACTCGATGCGGTCGAGGCCGCGCTCAACGCTCGTCTCGGCGGCGGCGGCGCTCCCGTTCCGGACTTAAAACGGTTCCTGCAGCGTTTGCTGACGACACTCGAACGGAATTCGGCAGCCGGCGCGGTGACGAATGGCGCGGCCACGCCGATGCCGGCGGAACCGGCAACGCCTGCTCGAAACGGTCATGGAGCCGATGCGATGGCAAGTATGGCAAGCTACGCGGAGCCGAGCACGGGGCTTCCCGACCGGATCTCCTCGCGCGACGACGTGGTGAAATGCCTCGACCTCGTCGTCGCCTTCTATGACCGCACCGAACCGTCGAGCCCGATTCCGCACCTGGCTCGGCGCGTACGCCGGATGGTGCATATGGATTTCGTTGAACTGATGGAAGATCTCGCCCCGTCTGGGCTGAAGGAATTCAGGCTGCTTGCCGGCGTTCCCGATGCCAAGAAGACGGCTCAGAAGGATGAAAGGTAACAACACATGCCAGCCGAAAGCAAAGCGAAGGTCATCGAACGAAACCGCGCGCCGCGAGTGCAGATCGCCTACGATGTGGAAACCTACGGCAGCCCGACGACGATCGAACTGCCGTTTGTCATGGGCGTGATGGCCGACCTTGCCGGTGCTTCGCAAACCAAGGAAGCGTCAAAGTCGGTGCTGGACCGCTCCTTTGTCGAGACCGACGCAAACCGCTTCCCAAAATTCATGGAGGCGCTCGGGCCCCGCGTCAAAGCCCGGGTGAAGAATACCCTGCCACAGGCCGAAGGCCAGGAGCGCGACGAAGAACTGGCGCTCGATCTCACCTTCAGCAAGATGGGTGATTTCGCCCCGGACAAGATCGCCGAGCAAGTTCCACAACTGGCCGAGATCCTCAAGATGCGTCGTCAGCTCGAGGAATTGCTCGGCTTCATGGACGGCCGCGTCGATGCCGAAAAACGCATCGCGCAGCTTCTGAACAACGAACCGCTGCTTGGCAAGATCGCCAACCAGGCACTGTCGGATGACGACAAGGTTGGGGAATAAATCATGGCCGAACAGCAAAAGACCGCCGCAGTCGCCGCCGAGGCCGAGGCCATAGACCTTGGAGAATTCAGCGGACTCCTCGAGAAGGATTTCAAGGTCAAGAAGGACGACAGCGAGAAGCTGCAGCAACTCGTGCGCAATCTCGCGCTCGCGGCGCAGTCCCGTTCCGACACCACGACCATCTCGTCCAATGCGATCAAGTCGATCAAATCGCTGATCGCCGGCATCGACAAGATGCTGACGACCCAGGTCAACGAGATCCTGCACGCGCCGGAAGTGCGTGAAATGGAAGGCACATGGCGTGGCCTCTGGTATCTTGTCAACAACACCGAGACGGATCAGAAGCTGAAGATCCGGGTGATGAACATTTCCAAGGAACAGCTGGCCGATACGCTTGAAGACTATGAAGGCCAGATGTGGGATCAGAGCCCGATCTTCAAGAAAGTCTATACAGACGAGTATTCGATGCTGGGCGGCGAGCCGATCGGCTGCGTGATTGGCGCCTATGAGTTTTCCAACCACCCGCGCGACGTCGGCCTGCTGCGCAACATCTCGGGCATCTGCGCTTCGGCGCACACGCCGTTCATCGCGGCGGCCTCGCCGCGCCTGTTCCGCATGGACAGCTGGCAGGAATTGCCGAACCCGCAAGATCTGCAGCAGATCGTCTCCAACCCGGCCTATGCCTCGTGGCAGTCGTTGCGCGAGAGTGAGGACGCTCGCTACATCGGCCTGACCATGCCCCGCGTCCTGGCGCGGCTGCCCTACGGCACCGATACCGTTCCGGTGAAGGGCTTCACCTTCGAGGAAGAGGTGCAGGGCGACCACAACAAATATGTCTGGATGAACGCCGCCTTCCCGATGGGCGTCAACATCAACCGCAGCCACAAGCTGTTTGGCTGGGGCACGCAGATCCGCGGCGTCGAGAATGGCGGCACGGTGCTCAACCTGCCGGTACACAGCTTCCCGACCGATGATGGCTCTATCGCGATGAAATGTCCGACGGAAGTCGCCATCGACGACCGGCGCGAGGCGGAACTGGCCAAGCTTGGCCTGATGCCCATCCTGCACCGGAAGAATACCGATCTCGCGGCCTTCATCGGGGCCCACTCGCTGCAGGACGACGAGACACGAGCGGGGCGGCTGGTCGATCCCGATGCGCAGTCCAACGAGCGGCTGAGCGCCAACCTGCCCTACCTATTCCCGGTCTCGCGCTTTGCGCACTACCTCAAGGCCATCGCGCGCGACAAGGTCGGCTCGTTCAAGGAGCGCTCCGACATGCAGATCTGGTTGACCGAGTGGATCAACCGATACGTGCTGGCCAACCCGGCCTTTGCCGACGACAAGGCGCGCGCCAAGCGCCCGCTTGCCGCCGCCGAGGTTCAGGTGGACAGCGTGGAGGGGCGGCCGGGCTACTACAATGCCCGCTTCTATTTGCGCCCGCATTACCAGTTGGAGGGCATCAACGCCTCGCTCCGACTGGTGTCGGAACTACCGTCCGTTAAGACTTGATTTGCAGCAACAACATCCTGGTTTTTGAAAGCGGTGGAGAAACACAATGCCCACGACTACAAAAATTGATGGCTTTCTGAAGGTTCCCGATATCAAAGGCCCCAGCACCCGCGACGGGCACGAAGATGAGATCGAAATTCATGGCGTCGACTACAAGATGGTCGCCCCCTATGATCCGAATTCGATCTCGCGCCGTGGCCGCGTGAACATGGGCATGATCAAGTTCACCAAACACTACGACAAATCCTCGCCCTACCTGAAAAAGGCGTTGTTCGACAACAAGGCCCTTGATGAAGTGGTGTTTTCGGCGCGCCGGACCATCGATGGCGAAAGTAAGGATTATCTGGTCATCACACTGAATGACGCCTTCGTCATGGAATACGACATGTCGCAGGCCGAGGATGAGGAAGACCTGATCCAGGAAGAAGTCAGCTTCGCCTACAAGAAGATCAAGTTCGTCTATGACGGCAACGATGAAGCCGAAATGGATGTCTATGTCGGCAAGTGAGGTTCGGCAGCCCGGCGCGGGCAAGCGGCAGACCACCGGTAGCTTGCGGGCGAAAAGCGAAGCCGTCCAGCCATCGCTTTGGGATCGCCTCGTCAATGACCTGCCGGGTCTGACCTCGGAAATAGAAGGGCTGCGCCATTTCCTGCTCGACGAGCTTGGCGCGGACCGCCTCGACACACTCGTTGCCGGCAGTCCGCGGGCCATCGACGCCGATACGGAACTGACACCGGATCAGAAACGCCGTCTGCATCGATTGGCCTTTCAGACCCAGCACCGCGTCGAGATCGAAAGCCGTGGCGTGGTGGTATCGGCCCGAGTGCTCAGGGAAGCGGTACGGCGTGACATCGAGGCACTCTTCAACACGGAGCGCTTCGAGGCCACGCCGCTTCTTTCCGATCTGGAAAATGAACAGGTTTCGGACAATCCACCTTCGCTCGCCGATTTTCCGGAGGTCCGCCGAAGCGTGGTCAATTATGGCGTACCTTCCTTCTCGGGCCGCTCGTCCCGCGATTTCGATCGCGACGTGCTGGCGCGTGAGATCCGCACCGTGCTCGCCACCTTCGAGCCTCGCCTGAAGGAAAACGCAACAAAGGTTACGGTCACGCTCGGCGACAAAACCGTTGGCCTGAAGATCGAGATAGACGCCGTGCTGATCATGACGCCGACGCCCGAACGCATGCGCCTGCGCACCACGATCAATCTCGATAACGGCTTGGCGCGGACCGAAATTAGGGACGCCTGAGATGGATCGAGTCTTCGTCGAATATTACGAGGAGGAACTGACCCATATCCGTGGCCTCGCAGCGGAATTCGCCGACATGCATCCAGCAGTGGCGCGCAACCTTTCCCTCGACACGGTCCCGTGTCCGGACCCATATGTCGAGCGGCTGCTGGACGGCGTCGCCTTCCTCGCCGCGCGCACCCGGCTGAAGGTCGACGCCGAGCGCTCGCGATTTTCCCGCAGCGTGCTCGATGTTCTCTATCCCGATCTGGTCACGCCGGCGCCGGCGACGGCGATGGTGGTGCTGAAACCCGGCCAGCAGGTCCAGACCATGCTCGCCGGCCACGTCGTCAAGCGCAACACGCGGCTGGTTTCCAGCCTGCAGTCCGGCCTGTCGACACGCTGCACTTTCTCTACCGCGCAAGAAATGACCCTCTGGCCGATAGGGATTACTTCGGTCAGCTATTTTCAGGATCGCAGTGCGATGGCGATGGCCGGCATAGGGCCGATCGGCGGCGTCGGCGGCGAGGCGGCGCTCCGCATCACGCTGGCCCGGACCGGAAAAGGCAAGCTCGACGAACTGGCGCTCGACCGACTCGACCTCTATTTTGCCGGGCGCACCAAGGCGCCGCTGCTGTTCGACGCGATCTTCGGCGCCTGCACGGCTGCCGGCGCACGACCCGAAGGCAAGACCAACCCGTTGTCGGCCTTGCCGGTACCCGCAATGGTCGGCATCAGCGACGACGAAGCCTTGATGCCGCGCACGCGCCCGACATTCGAAGGGTACCGCCTGCTGCGCGAATACTTCATGATGCCCGAACGCTTTCACTATGCGCGGCTTTCGGGGCTGCAGCCCATCGTGCGCAAATGCGCGGCCGGGCTTGAGATCATCTTCCTGTTCAGACGCGCGGCGCCTGAGTTGGCCGATCTGACGCCGGCGGACTTCGAACTTTTCGCCACGCCGATCATCAATCTGTTCGAACGCGAGTGCAACGTCGTCGAAGTCGATGCGCGCAAGACGCGGCAGGTGTTGCATGCGGACCGGACGCGGGCGCGTGACTTCGAAATCTATCGGGTCATCCGCGTCGAGGACGCCGACAGTGAAGGCAACGACGCCGAAATCCCCGAACTCTTCAGCCTGGGTCAGAACCGCGGTAGTGGCTGGGTCTATTCAATCGAGCGGCGCCCACGCCGGGCGACGGAAGAGGAGCGCCGCGACGGCCTGACCCGCACGTCCTACACCGGGGATGACGTTTTCCTGGCCGTATCCCGGCCGCTCGCAAGCCCGACGACCCGGCCGCTGAAGCGTCTCGACGTCATGGCCCTTTGCACCAATCGTGATCTGCCGATCCTTGATGACAATCCGACCTTGACGCTAGAGGCCGGCGACCCGGTCGAAACTGTAAGGCTTCTTGGCGCGCTGCGTCCGCCGCAGCCAGCTATCCCCGCGGCACTGCCGGCTGGGGCCGACGGTGAATCGCGGGCCGACGATCTCGCCTGGCGGCTGGTGGCGCAGCTCGCGCTCAACTTTCTCAGTCTTGCCAAGGAAGGCCGCGGCATCGACCCCCTGCATGCGCTGCTCGACCTCTATGCCGATCGCGGCGATCCGAGTCTTGCCCGCAATGTGCATTCGATCGTGCGTATCGACTCGCAGCCGGTCATCGAACGTCTGCAAATCGATGGGCCGATGTGCTTCGGACGCGGTACCGAAGTGACGTTGCATGTTGATCAATCGGTCCTGGCCGGCCAAAGCACCTTGCTGCTTTCGGCCTTGCTGGCGCGGCTGTTTGCCCGTCACGCCGGGATAAACGGCTTCGTGCGAACCCGCACGCGGCTGCTGCAGAAGCAGGAGGATGTGCTATGGCCGATGACGCCCGGCAATCGCTACCTGATCTAAACAAGCCCGACCCGAACCGGGCCGAAGTTTTATCCGAGACGTTCGACTTTTTCGAACTGCTGCGCCGTCTCGAACAACGGAGCGGTCTGTTCGGCCATTCCGGCCGCCCTGACCGTGAGCCGGCACGGCTTGGCCAGCATGTTCGCCTCGCCTTTTCCGCACGGGATCTGGTTCAGTTCCGCGAAGCCAGCGACAGGGCGCCGGCCCGGGTCACGGTGGCAAATCTCGGTCTGTTGGGACCCGAGGGTCCAATGCCGCTGCATCTGACGCGCTGGGTGCTCGACCGCCTGTCGCAACGCTGGTTCGCCGGCGCCGATGCGCAGCTGACCAGCGACACAACGTTCGTGGACTTCGTCAACATTCTGCAGCACCGTATGATCGCCCTCTACTATCGGGCGTGGGCGGATGCGCATCCAGCCGTACAGGTCGAACGCGCGGTCGGCGGGCGCATTCGCGCCATGCTTGAAGCCATGGCCGGGATCGGACTTCCCGGCACCCAGGACCCCGATCTCGATACGGTGAAACTTCGCCAGGCGGCTTCGCTCGCCAATCAGACCGACGGCCCTGAACGGCTGACGCTGTTCCTGGCGGAAGCGTTCAAGGTGCCGGTACAGATCAAGGAATTCATCGCCGCCTGGGTAACAGTACCAACCGGCCTCCAGACCCGTCTTGCAAAGGCCTTTGCGGGGCTCGGCAAGGGGGCGACGATCGGCCCGCGCGTTTTCAGCCGCCAAAGCAGGATTGAACTGCGTGTCGGCCCGTTGGGGTACGAGGAGTTCAAGGCGTTCCTGCCTGGCGGCCAGCGGCTCAAACTGTTCAAGCAGGCGGTTCGCGACATGGTCGGGGAATCGCTCGACGTCGACCTGCGCATCGTGCTTGCGCGTGAAGCTGTGCCGCCGCCCCGTGTCGGATCGGTTCAGCTCGGGCGGACCGCCTGGCTTGCGCGACCCGCTGAAAGGGGCGATGCTGACGACATGCGGCTGCGGACAATCGTCGGATGGCGGCCGGAAATGGCGGGGGTCGCGGCATGAGTCTGCTGCTGACGCTGGAACAAGGGCCACGCACCCAGGCGGTACGGCAGACCCGGCTGGACGAGGGCGAGCTGGTGATCGGCCGCAGCGCGGACGCGGGCTGGCAGATCAACGATCCCGACATGTTCGTTTCGCGAGCGCATTGCAAGATCTCTGGCGGGCGAGATGGATATTTTGTCACCGACACGTCGAGCAGCGGATTGTTCATAAACGACTCCGACAGCCCGCTTGGTGCCGGTAAGTCGACGCGCCTTCAAAGCGGCATGCGGCTGAGACTTGGCGACTACATCGTCTGCGTCGACCTGCAAACGCCAGCCACTCAAGCACCCGCAGCCGGCCAGCCGGTTCCTGAACGCGCGCCGCCGGCGTCCCGGGCGCCGGTGAGCATCGGCCGCGATGACTTCTTTTCCGCCAAGGTCGAGGAAGAGCCGCGACGGCCACGTCCGGCCGATCTGCCGAACCCGTTCGAGCAGCCGGTTCCGGGCGCATTCGAACGTGCCAACTCCGACCAGCGCAACTCGCCCGGTTTCGATGACCCGTTCAGCCTCGATCCGGTTTCAACGCCCGTGTCGAAAAATCCCGCCCCTTATCGCGAACCGGGCGGCGCGACGAGCCAGGTGGACCCATTCAGCCTCGACCCGGTGCCGTCCCCCAGCCGCGGAGCCGAAGCCACTCCTGGAAAGCCGTCCCATTTCAATGATTTTGGTTTCGGACCAGCCGCGGCGCCCAGTTCGGCGAACGGCGCCAGTTCGACCGGACAGCGCGAGCGCATCGCCAATCCACCCCAATCCGCCAATCCCTGGGATTTGCCGGTGCAGCCGGCGGATGCCCCTCCTCCACCACGTGTGGGCGCTGCTCCCAAAGCCGCCCGCCCGCCAGCAGCGGCGCAGCCGGAGGAGATGGCGCTTCGCGCCGCGTTCCTGCACGGTATGGGTGTCGAGGAAGCCGAGTTTCCCGGACGCGACAGCATCGCGGAAATGGAGAAGTTTGGTCGCGAATACCGGCTGATGATGGAAGGCCTGATGCAGCTTCTGCGCAAGCGGGCTGAGGAAAAGGGAAACGCGCGCGTCGCCCAGACCATGGTCGGGCCCTCCGAAGTCAATCCGCTCAAGTTCCTGCCGACGGTCGATGACGCCATCGTGACGCTCATCGCTGATCGCAGCCCCGGATTTCTCGCCGGCGAAGCGGCAATCGCCGATGCGGTTCGCGATCTTGCGCAACATCACGTGCGCGCCTGGCGAGGCATACAGGCCGCCTTGCGGCGGATGATCGACCGTTTTGACCCGGCAGCGATCGAGGAAGAGCTGAAATCGAATTCCGCGATCGGCACCCTGCTCTCGGGTGGGCGGAGCGCCAAGCTGTGGGAGCTTTACCAGAAACGCCATCGCGAAATCGCTGAGAGCGCGGAAAAAAGCTTCCTTGGTGAAATCGGCGCTGATTTTCGAGATGCATATGAGGAGGAGTGAGAGATGATCGATCGACGCGAATTTGTCGTTGCCTTGGGCGCGACAGGGCTGCTTGCGGCTTGCCAGAGTGGTCCGCCAAAACCATCGGTGATCACTGTCAACATGACCGGCGGCGCCGGCATGAACCCGGGGCCAGGTGGCGGCGACCGGCCGGTGACGGTTCTCGTGATGCGGCTGAAAAGCACCGGCAAATTCAATTCCGCCGACTATTTCGCGCTGCAGGGGGATGCCGGCACGGCGCTGGCAGGCGATCTCATCGGATCCGATCAGATTTCCGTCGGGCCGGGAAAATCCGCGTCGAAAACCATCACTGTCGAGCCGGACGCGACGGCGCTGGGCTTCGTTGCACTGATCCGCGAGCCTGGCGGCAGGAACTGGCGGACAACCAAGTCGGTATCGCCTGGGTCAAAATTCACGATCAATGTCACGCTTGGCAGCGGCGGCATTTCCGCCTAGCGGCCAGGGCAAGGGGAGCTCAATGCAGAGAGTAGCGGCATGAGCGATGCAAACAGGGTGCTATGGTCCGAAGGGCTTTTCCTGCGGACCCAGCATTTCCAGCAGCAGGATCGCTTTTTCGAGGCGACGGTGCGCGGCGCATTGCAGGCCGGGCAATTGCATACGTTCGGCTTTCAACAGCTGACGCTTGACCAGGCATCGCTGGAGGCCGGCCAGATTTCGATACTGTCCGCACGGGGCATCTTTCCGGATGGGACGCCTTTTTCCATTCCAGACATGATGGACGCGCCGCGACCGCTGCCGGTCACCCCGGACACGGGCGCCGGACCGGTGCTGATCGCCTTGCCGCTAGAGCCTCCCGGCGGTGTCGGCTTCGATCCGGCGCACGCCGCCGCCTCGGGAGCGCGATATCATGGACGGATCGTTTCGGTGCGTGACGCCGTCCAGGGCGGATCAGATCCTGAAGAAATCGAAATCGCCCGTCCGCAAGCGCTGCTGCTGGCGCCCGGCAAGTCGGTCGGTGGCTATACAGCCTTGCCGATAGCCGACCTCAAGGGGGTTCGAGCTGACGGTGGCGTCTCCCTGGACGAGACCTTCCTGCCACCAACATTGGTTACCGGCGCGGTCGCCTGGTATCGGCAATTGCTGCTGGAAGTTGTCACCGGCCTAGACCAGATCGCCGAGGCGCACGGGAAGATGGTCATGGGTGGGCCTGGGCGCAGCGTCGAAGATCTGCTGATGCTCAATCTCGCCAATGCGGCGCGTCCGCGGCTGGCCCACATGCTGGCGCAGGATGTCTTCCATCCGGCCGAGCTTTACCTGGAGCTTGCCGGGCTCGCCGGTTCGATGGCGACATACGGATCAAGCGCACGGCGGTTGGGCGAATTGCCCGCCTACGATCACATGGCGCCAGGCCCCGCCTATTCGGCGCTGGCGGATGCGCTGCGCTCGCTCATCCTCAGCCTGCGTTACATCGAGCCGAAATCGCGTGCGCTGCCGGTCATGCGGCACTCGACCAATGTCTGGAAAATCCGCATCGACAACCCGAAACTGCTGGTGGCCAGCCGGATCGTCATCCGGGTTGGTTCGGAGCTGTCGGAGGACGCGCTGCGCAAGATATTCGTCAATCAGGCGACCGTCGGGTCGGCCGACCAGTTCGAGGGCCTGTGGAAATCGCGCTTACCCGGCATTCCGCTGAAACCACTCCATTCCCAGCCGCGCGAGATTCCTTACGATGGCGATCGGTTATGTCTCGAGCTGGACCAGAAAAGTGAGCACTGGGCGTCGCTGCTCGATGCCCCCGGCTTCGTCATCGGCGTTTCGGGTGTGTTGCCAAGCGAGCCGCAGGTGGACTGTTACTCGGTGAACAGGTGAGATCATGAGCCGCGATGATCCTTTCGGACTGTCGGAGGATCGCGAACGCACTCGCATTCGATTGACCGGCGCGCCGATGCCGCGGCCGATGGCGCCACTCTTGCCCGGCGCGGTGGTGAAACGGTCCCGCACCCATCCGAACGCACTCGTCAACGCATTCGCGCCCTTGCTCGAATTCGCTCCCGAGCTTGAAAGCGCGCTCGCGCCGGACAATCCGGAAGCTTTGCGCACCCGATTGCTCGAAGAACTGGTTCGGGCGCGCGATACGGCTATGTCGGCGGGATCTTCGATGGAGCGCGCCGACCAGGCGGCCTGGGTGGTGGCGGCCTTGCTCGACGATCTGGCCCTGAACACGCCATGGGGCGGTGCCAGCGCCTGGCCGCGGCAGCCGCTTGTGGTCATGCTGCGCGGCGATGTCGATGCCGGCACGCAGTTCTTCACGCGTCTCGACGAACTTGAGCGCCATCCCAACCGCGATCGCGAATTGCTGGAACTGCAGTACGACTGCATGGCGCTCGGCTTCCGCGGCAAATACCGTGTGCCCGGCCGGTCAGGCGACCGCTCGCTCAATGCCGTTCGCGTGGCGGCGGCACGCTTCCTGCGCGATGCCGACGCCGAAGGCGCTCCACTGTCGCCAAACTGGAAAGGCGTGATCGCATCCGACGAGCCGCAGCACTTCATTGTTCCGATCTGGGTCATGGCGCTCGGCGCGGCGGTTGTCGCCACGGCAATCCATGTCGGGCTCTCGATGGGCCTGAGCAGCCAGGCGGTCGAGCTGTCCGCACTTGTGCGCGCCTTGCCCCCGCCTGCACGCGGCGACATCAGCCGCACGTCGCCCAAGGTCGATGCCCCACCTCCGGAGAAAGTGGATTTTGCGCTCTTGCCGGAATTTCAGGCCGGGGCGCCGGCCGACCTCAGATCCGCCCTCAGCGGCACCGAGAGCGTTTCGCTGGCCAAGCTGATCATCCAGGGCTCCAACCCCGAACTGTTCCAGTCGTCGAGGCCACAACTGACCGAAGGCTTCGAACCGCTGATCGGGTCACTTGCCAAGGTGATCCTCGCCAATCAGGAGCTTATCGGAAACATCACCGTGGTCGGTCACACAGACAGCGTTCCGCTGCAAAAGACCAATCCGCTGTCGACCAACCAGCGACTGTCCGAGGCTCGCGCCCAGACGATTGCCGATATGCTGGTCCAGAACGGAGTGCCACGGGACCGCGTCCATTCCGAGGGCCGCGCGGCAACCGATCCAGTCGCCACCGACAGCACGCGCGAGGGGCGGGCCTTGAACCGCCGCGTCGAGGTGCTCGTCGAAAAGAGGTTGTGAGATGTTCATCCTGCGCTTCCTCTGGGCGGTCCTGACATCGCGCTGGCTGTGGACGCTGATCGGCCTCACTCTGCTTTCCCTGGTCATCTGGGTGTTCGGTCCGATCGTCAGGGTCGGTCCCTACGAACCGTTCGCCTCTGATAACGTGCGCATCGTCATCATCGCGCTGCTGGTCATCTTCTGGCTGATCTGGCTGATCGTCGCCCAGCGCCGGGCGATCCGCGCCAACCGCATGTTCGTCGCCGAGATTGCCGCGCCAGCTGTGGAAAAGCCGCTCAGCCCCGGCGAAGAGAATGTCGCGGCCGTCGGTGCTAAATTCGCCGAGGTGATGGCCGAACTGAAGCGCCGCAAGCTGGGCGGACGAAAGTTTCTGCGCGAAATGCCCTGGTATGTGATTGTCGGGCCGCCGGCCACCGGCAAGACCACGGCGTTGCGGCAGTCTGGACTGAACTTTCCGATCGACCTCACCGACGACCTGCAGGGGGTCGGCGGCACGCGCAACTGCGACTGGTTCTTTTCCGAACACGCGGTTCTGATCGACACCGCCGGCCGCTATGTCCAGCAGGAGAGCCAGCCCGACGTCGACGCGGCGGAATGGCTAGGCTTCCTCGACCTTTTGAAGAAGCACCGGGGCCGCCGCGCGCTTAACGGCGTGATCGTCGCGCTTTCGATCGACGTGCTTTCGGAGGGCGATGAAGCCATCAAGGCACACGGCCGCAAGATCCGCCGCCGGTTGGCCGAGCTCAACGACCGCCTCGAAATCCGCCTTCCAGTCTATCTGATGCTGACCAAGGCCGATCTGATCAAGGGTTTCGAACCGTTCTTCGGCGGTCTGTCCACCGCCGCGCGCGAGCAGGTATGGGGAACGACTTTCCCGCTGGATGCGCGCGTGGACGCCAAGACAGTCGAACGGGAGATTTCGACGCTGGCGACGCAACTCGAGCGGCGGCTTGTGCCACGCCTGGAGGACGAAGAGAAACTCGCCGCCCGTGCCGAGATTTTCCGGTTCCCGGCTCAACTCGCGAGTCTGTCCGAACCGATCCAGGTGCTGATCGAGGCGATGTTCGGTGAAAGCCGGTATGAAGAGGCTGCCTGGCTGCGCGGGCTCTATCTGACATCGGCAACGCAGGAAGGAGCGCCGATCGACCGCCTGACCGCGGCGCTGTCTTCTTCCTTCGGCCTTCCGCCACGCCGGACCCCGCCCGCGTCAAGGGTCGAGAAACGCAGCTTCTTCCTGAAGAACCCGCTCACCGAGGTCATCTTCAAGGAAGCGGGCCTGGGTACATTCGATCCGCTGGCGCAACGGCGCCGCGCCTGGATCTGGCGGGGTGCGGCGGCTGGATGTGCGGCAGCGGGGCTCTTGGCCAGTGCGGTGTTCACCTGGTCCTATTACGACAACCGCAATGCGATCTCTGCCCAGGCAGGCCAGTTCGAAGCGCTGCAGATGCCGCTGACCTCGGCTGCCGCAACGCCGGCATCGGTGGAGCAGCCGGCCATGGACACTGCGCTCAATGCGATGGACGCAGTCGCGAATGCCCGAACAGCCCCGCCCGGCGCCGCCCAGGACCTTCTGGGGCCATCGGCCTCGGCAGAAATGGTGCGGGCACAGACCGACACGTATGACCATGCCCTGCGAAATGTTCTCGAGCCACGCATGGTCGCCCTGCTCGAGGCCACCATGTGGCGGCAGATCCGCGATCCGGATTTCATGCTCGGCGCTCTCAAGACCTATCGCATGATGACGGGTCTGTCGCAGATGGATCCCGATTTCGCCCAGAACTGGTGGGTGAACAGCTTGCCCGAATTCGCGGCCGCGGCACCATTTCCGACCGCCGATGCCGAAGAGCATCAGCTTGCCGCCATCCGCCGGATGACGGTCGACGAGAGCTATGTCGCGCCCGACCAGGCCCTGGTTGCCGAAGCGCTGAAAACGGTGTGCACGATTTCATTGCCGGCGCGTGCCTACAAGCAGTTGCTGGCGGATCCGGCAGTGGCGGAGCTCAAGGAATGGATACCGGCGAATTTTGCCGGCCCCAATGGCGGCAAAGTGTTTGCGCGGCGTTCCGCCAAGACACTTCGCGTCGGCATTTCCGGAGCCTTCANATGCCGGCTTCCACGACGTCATTCTCGACCGCATCGACGATGTCGCCGCTCAGGCGGCGCTCGATCGCGCGGTTTTCGCCGGCGGCTGCTCGGAAAATTCTGAAACCTCGGTCTCGGCGCTGTCGGAGGATATCCTGAAGCTCTATTACGACGACTATATCGCGCAATGGGACAGCTACCTGCGCGACATGAGGCTGGCGCCGTTGACCGATCTCAATGTCGCCAGTGAAAATCTGAAGGATCTCTCGAGTGCCGATTCAGCCCTGAAGCGGCTGCTGACCGCGGTCGTTCAGGAGACCGAGTTGACGCGCTCCGATGAGGCGCCGGCCGACGACAAGACGGCAGCCAAGGGCGCTTCCAAACTGCTCGGCAAGCTTGGCAAGCTCGGCAAGCTGGCGACAAGCGGTGCGAAACTGCTTCCCCGCGCCGGGTCGGCAAGCGAGGTCGACCTGACCGGCAATCTGGTGGCCGAACATTTCAAGCCGCTCAAGAGCACTATTGCCGAAGTCGATGGCCAGCCGCCGGCACTCGATGCCGCCGTTGTCGCGCTGACCGCGCTTTCGAATGTTCTGCAGACGGTCACCGCGAACCCCAATCCGCAGGACGCCATCAAGAAGCAAGGCGGCCTTGCCGAATTGACGGGGGCGGTCGCCAGGCAAGCGCAGATCCTGCCCGACCCTATCAACAGCTGGCTCGGCGGAATTGCCGGTGACACCAGCAACTTGACCCAGAAGGCGGTCACTTCGGAGCTAAACGCCATCTGGCGGGCGGACATACTGCCTTTCTGCCAGGCCGCGCTGAACGACCGCTATCCCTTCAGCGCCGACAGCGCGGTGGACGTCAATGTGCGGGATTTCGCCAGGCTGTTCGGACCGGCTGGGCTGATCGACGGTTTCATCAACGATCACCTGATCAATTATGTCGACATGACCAGCCAACCATGGAAATGGCGCGCCGATTTCGGCCTCGATGCTTCGGCGCTGGCGGCGTTCGAGCAGGCCAGGCACATCCGCGACGATCTGTTTCCCGGTGGGACCGGACCGGTGATGAGCTTCACGCTCGAACCGAAGGACCTGTCGCCCAACCTCACGCGCGTCACGCTTAACCTCGATGGCCAAAGCCTCGTCTACTACAACAACGCGACGCGGCCGCAACCCATGACGTGGCCCGGCAAGGATGGCACCGGCGTTATCTCGCTCGCCTTCCAGCCGATCGACGGTTCGCCCGAAATCATGCTCAACGAGACCGGCAGCTGGGCATGGCTGAGGATGCTGCGCAGCGGCCGTTTCGCAGGCACCTCGCTGACTGATGTCTACAGCCTACGCCTGGGCACGAAGGGAATGTGGGTCGATTTCGAGCTCAAGGCGGCAAGCGTCGAAAACCCCTACAACCTGCAAATGTTCAAGAAATTCTCATGTCCACCGCAGATATGATCCTGCCTGGCTTTTACGGCAAAATCCCGGCGACCGGAGATTTCGTGACGCGACGCCTGACCGGAGACTTTGTTCACCTCTGGGACCGCTGGCTGGCGCAGCACCTCGTCCCGCTGTTTGGCTCGGAATTGTGGCCAAGCACAACTGCGTTGCGCTTCCTGGCTGGCCCGGCTTCTTTCGGCGCATCGGCGGGGATCATCTTGCAGAGCGCCGACAGGGTTGGCAGGAAGTTCCCTTTGAGCGTCGTCGCGCAACTTGTTGAAGCTCCCGTTCAGCTCGCCGAAGCCGAGGCGTGGTTCTCTGGGATCGAGGAGGTGGCCATCGCCGCCCAGAACGGCGAGCTGACGCCCGACGAACTCGATGCCGCCCTCACTAGACTGCCGGCGCCGCCCATCGAGGCTTGCGACGAGATCATCAGCGGCATGGTGATGTGGACCGCCCGCTCGGACATTTTCGACATCGACCCGCAATCGCCGCAGGCGACGCTCGAGCAGATCCTGGCCGCCAGTTGGGAGACCAGCTGATGCAGATCTGGAACCAGATGGGGTATCAGCACCAATTCACCATAGGCATGGACAAGGACGGCCGTGAGTGGATCGTCGTGGTGGTGAAGGGCACATTCGATTTTCCGTCGACGCCGGGCGGCATGGTGCAGAAATCGGCGGAGCAAGTTCCATTGGTCATGGCCGACACGCAAACCGGCGTGCCTGGTTACTCGGCCACGCTGTGGGAGACCGACTTCGCCTTCCGCAAACCGCGCTGCGACGTGATCGCCAATGGCTGCGCCTACGCACCAGGCACACGACCAGCCGAGCGCGTGCCGGTCGGCATCAAGATTGGCAATTGGTCAAAACTTTTCGAGGTCGTCGGCGACCGCGAATGGCGCTCCATCGGCCCGGTCTTTACCGCCACGTCGCCGCAGCCCTTCCTGAAACTGCCCATCTCCTATGACGTTGCCTGGGGTGGCGTCGACAGGCTGGATCCGGAGGACAAGCTTCCCGCCAGCTACAGACACAACCCGGTCGGAACCGGCTGGTCGCGGACCAGGAACCAACGACTCATTCCTGGCTTGCGGCTGCCGAATACGCAAGCTGTCGGCGAGGATATCCGCACGCCATTCGGCGATTACAAACCAATGAGCTTTGGCCCGATGGGCCGAGGCTGGCCGGGACGCATCGAATATGGCGGCACCTACGACCAGAATTGGATCGACAATATTTTTCCGTTCCTGCCGCCGGATTTCGACGAGCGCTATTTCCAGATGGCACCGCCCGACCAGCAGATCGACTATCCGAGGGGCGGCGAGGACGTACAGCTCATAAATTTGACGCCAGCAGGCAAGGAAAGCTTCCGGATGCCGAGCACGGCGTTGCCGCTGACGCTGTTCAAAGGTCGGGAAAAAGTATTCGAGGGCGAACTTCTGCCAGATACGGTGCTGCTCGATCCGGAGAACCGGCGCTTCTCGCTGGTCTGGCGGGTATCGCAACGGATTGTGCGCACTATCCTCGATTTCAACGAATGCTGGGTCGGGCCGCCGACCGAACCCATGCTCAGATCGCGCGCTGCCGGACGCGAGTACATCCGCGCCAACGGGACGGCGCCGGAAGAAGAGGTCGAGGACGCATGAGCGCGGCAATCGACATCACAGCTGTGGGCATGGTGACGGCCGTAGGTCTCGATGCCCCCTCCTCCTGCGCGGCGATGCGCGCGCGTCTGGACGGCTTTCAGGAAACGCGTTTCACGGCGGGGAACGGCGATTGGCTGAAAGGGGCGCCGATACCCTTGCCGCGCAACTGGATCGGCGAAAAGCGACTAGCTCACCTGGTCGCGGCCGCCATCTGCGAAGCTTTCGAGACGGTTCCGCAGGCGCGTGGCCAAACAGCTCTCATCCTTTGCCTTCCGGAAGAGGCTCGCCCCGGCCGACCCTTGCGCGACAACGCCACGCTGCTGCGGCGCATAGCCGAGATTGTCGAAGTCGAGCCACAGACCAGCACCCGAATCGTGGCGCACGGGCGGCCGTCTGGGCACGTAGCGCTCGATCGGGCACGCAAGATGATCGCGGCCGGCGAGACCGCATATGTCATGATAGCCGGCGTCGACAGCTACCTCACCGCTGCATCGACGGCACATTATCTGAGCGAAGAGCGCCTGCTGACGGCCGATAATCCCAACGGTTTCATTCCAGGAGAAGCCGCAGCTTCCATTCTTTGCAAGCCAGCGGAGCGCGGCGGCTTTCGCCTCTTCGGGCTCGGCCTGTCGCGGGAACTGGCTTCGATTTACAATGCCGACGACCTCCCACTCCGAGGCGACGGCATGACCAACGCCTATAACACGGCCTTCCAAGAAACCGGCATGGAGATGAACAAGCTCGGTTATCGCATCTCCGACCTCATCGGCGAACAGTTCTGGTTCAAGCAAACCGCGCTAGCGAGCTTGCGGCTTCTACGCGGCCGCCATGAGTTTCAGGATTTGTGGTCGCCGGCCGAATCGCTTGGCAATGTCGGGGCGGCTGTCGTGCCCCTGATGATCGGTATGGCGTGGACCGCTGCGCGTAAGGGTTATGCAGCCGGAAATCCGGTGTTGGTCGAGGCGTCCAATGATGCCGGCGCATGCGGTGCGGCGGTGCTTGCGACGAGGGTCGCCTGATGACCGTCTATGCGAACACGCTCGAGATCGCTTGCAAGGCGCAGTCCAACAAGGTGATTGCGGCGTTTCCGGACGTGTGCATGACGCCGCCGGAAAATCCCGCCACGCCGCCTGGCATCCCGGTGCCCTACCCGTCGTTCGGGCTCGATTCCGACACCGAAAGCGGCACAGGGACGGTCAAGATCGGCGGCGAGACGATCACCCAGAAGAACAAATCCTACTACACCAAAACCAGTGGAACCGAAGCCGGCGCCGCCGCCAAGAAGGGCGTCATCACATCAGTTAACACCGGCAAGGAATATGCAGTCGCCTGGTCGGGCGACGTCAAAGCTGATGGCGAGCCAGTCAGCCGCTTCAGCGACCTGTCGACGAATAACCACGCCTCGCCGACGGGCAATGCGCCCCCTTGGCCTAAGATCGGCAAACTGAAGGTGGGCAGAGTATCCTGCACCACGATCCTCGCCAAACTTGGGATGAAGGTCCACCGCTACGGCGACGCCTCTAAGGAGTGCAGCTCAAGCCAGCAATCCGACCATATCCTGCAGAATGCCTGTTTCCAGAATTCGCGTGGCGGCGAGGCGATCAGCACAACGTCCAGCTATGCGATGAACGATGCTCCGTGCGTTTGTCTACAGGACGGAACGAGTCCCAAGACGGAGCACGGACGAAAGACATTAGCTCAAGGTGCATGGGCCAAGGCACAGCGAGATAAAGGCACCAATCCGAGTTACGAAGAGGTGCGAGAGGCCAATATGGAGGCGATGAAGAAGGCCAAGAAGATTCCCGACGGCCCAAACGGCAAGGAGCATCCCGCCATCAAATGCCTGAGAATGGTGTGCGATATACATTTCAAGGAAATGATGGAAGCCCCGGCGGGCAAGAAGGACAGTACCCCGGTCCGCACTCCGGCCACCGGCCAATTCAAACAATCGCTGACTAGAACTGCGACCCGCAGGCGTTAAAGGAGACAGAGTGTGGCAGATTATACCGTGACGGTAACTGGCGCGGTCCCAGCGGAAAACGGCACCATATTCACGGCTGTCGTCTACTACGATGGCGAGAGCTTCTATTCCTATGTCGTAGAGGAACCCGACGTATCAAGGGACGATGTTCCAACCGCATCGATCCTGGAAAAGCCTTGCTGGTTTACCAGCATCTGGCGCTCGAAGTCCGGGCGCATCTTTGTGCCGGACGACGATGGAAAGGTCCATGCAGGATCAGGGTCGGATTGGACCGAGAGCCAGGTTTCGCCGGATCCGTTGACGACTGTCTGGGGATTTGGTGACGATTCGGTCTATGTGGGCGGCTCAGATGGCGTCGTCTACCACTGGGATGGCGCGCAATGGTCCGCAATTAGCCGCCCGCTCGGCGATACAATCCAATGCTTCGGAGGGGTGAGCTCGAATGATCTCTACGTCGCCGGCGAAGGAGCGTTGTTCTGGCACTACGACGGCCGAGAATGGACCCAGGTTCCTTTGCCGACCAACGCGATACTCGTCGGGCTGCTGGCTCTGTCGTCGACCGACGTTTTAGTCTCCGGAAGTGACGGCGCGCTTTTCCGCGGCTCCGGTCTGGAATGGTCGGACGTCTCGCAATCCGGCCGAGACTTCTACGAAATGGCCTTTTTCCGAAAGACCATTTACATTGCCGGTGGCGGGCAAGGCGTGTTCACGTTCGACGGTCTAACAGTCTCGAACGTTAAAGACAGTTTTCCAGTCTACAACCTTTCGGCAAACAAGAAGTACATGGCGCTCGCAGGTGGCAATTCCGCTATCCGATTTGACGGTACGGACTGGTTTGGTCCGGATTACACCTGACGATGCCGGAATTTTCCTGAAAGCCGAATACCGACGGTGCTCCGCTGGCATGGATGTGCTAAACTGGCTTCGCGGCCAGATACGCCCTTACCTTGTCCAGATCGAGGTCGGCGACCTTGGGCATCTCCGAAACCGACAGCATCCTGATTACGAACAATTCGCCCGGATCGGGGTATTCATCATAGAGCTCCTGCGCAATCTGCCGGCCTGCGTTCCCGGCTACGCGCAACCCGTCCAGATGCGCCTCCAGCCGCTCGACCAAGCGCGCCATGCGCTCCTCGTCCATATCCTTGTTTTCGCCGGGATGAAGCAGATTGTAATCATAAACCGTCCACAGGAATGCCGCCATTTCCGCATGCTGGCGCACGATTTCGCGCAGGATCGGCGCCGGCATCAATTCAGATTTACCGAACCGCCGCGAATACGGTTGGCACCGCTGGCGTGGCTGGTAAGGTAGGTGCCTCGAATAGTAATGTGGCCATCCTTCTCCATGATGATGCTTGCCTTGCCGCACCGCAGTTCAACGCGCTCGTCACCAACGATCCGCACCCGTTCGCCGTCACGGAGGACTTGCGGCGCAGAGGCCTTGCGCTGCGGCTCGACGATGCGCCCGACGATGAGTGGCCGATTCGGGTCGCCATCTTGAAACAGGAGCGCCACCTCAACGCCTATCATGTCGGAGGTGAGTTCGGCCAGGCTGCGCGCCGGCATCGCGGTTTCATTCGGATTTCCGGGAAAGACAACGAGCGGCGCCTCCTGTCCGAAACCGAGGAAGACGCCGATCACGACACCTTCGATTCGCTCTTTGGTTCTGGCCATCGAACCATCCTCAATTGTGCTCAATCTCGGTCCCCTTGATGGAAACATTGCCCGAAGCCTTGATGTTGATCTTGCCCGACCCGACCACCGATATGTCCTTGCCTTCGATCGAGATGGTGCCGTCGCTTTTCATCGAGATCGCGGCGGAGCCGCATTTGATAGCGATGGAATCGCCGGCCTCGATTATCAGCGTCTTGCCCACCTTGATTTCGCTGCCTTCTTTGACATCGACAAGGCTACCCTTGGCGATGTTGAGCGCCCGCGAACCGTTGACGTTGGTGACGTCGTCCTCGGCGACCTTGGAGCTGCGCCCCTTGCCGACCTCCGTTATGTGGGCCCCGGCCACATTGAAGTTCTGATCGCCGCCGACCTTCACCGTCTGGTCCGACTTGACGGTCCAGCTGTCACTCGCCCCGATGTCGTGGGTCTGTCCCAGCACCACGCTGACAGAACGGGTCGCGCCGATGCTGTTGGTCTGAACGCCGCCGACGCTGCGGGTCTCGGCGGCGCCCACTTTGTCGATGCGAGCGGCGCCCACCGTAACGGTTTGGACAATCCCCACCGTCTGAGAGTGATTGGCGTCGATGTTCTCCGTCGAGTTCGACACGACATGGATGATCTCGTTGGCCATGACCGTCAGCGAACGGTCCTTGCCCACCGTCTCGGTGTCGTTCGAGCCGATGTTCGTCGTCTGGTCGACGCCGACCCTGACCGTCTTGTTGTTGCCGACGTCCTCGTCGAGGTTGTGGCCGACGGAATGCTTGGCATCGTGGTCGATGCGGTCGGACTGGTCGTGCTGGACCAGCTTGGCGCGGTCATGCTTGATCAGAAGGTGATGGTCCTTCTGCGCCTGGAAGTTGACCAGTTCGGAGCCGGCCTTGTCCTCGAACATCAGCTCGTTGTAGCCGCCACCGCCTTTGGAGGAGTCCGACTTCCAGCCCGATTGGGTGGCGCTGCCCGGCAGGCCGTAGGGCGGCATCTGCGAGGCGTTGTAGACTCGGCCGGTGATGATCGGCAGGTCCGGGTCACCTTCGATGAAGTCGACGATCACCTCCTGACCGATGCGCGGTATCTGAATGAACCCCCAGCCACTGCCGGCCCAGGTCTGCGAGACCCGCACGAAGCAGGAACTGTTCTGATCCTTCTTGCCCAGACGGTCCCAATGAAATTGCACCTTCACACGCGCGTATTTGTCGGTGAATATTTCCTCGCCGGATGGGCCGACCACCGTCGCCGTCTGGGGGCCTCGCATGATCGGCCGTGGCGTGATCCGCGGCGGACGATAGGGCAAGGCGGTCGGCGCCACGCCGAGGATCACTTTGAAGTTCTCGCTGTCGACGTCGGCATGGGCTCTGTAGCCCGGGTCGAACAGCCTGTATTCGGCGCTGACCACCAGATATTCCTGGTTCTGGTCTTCGCGTGGAAAGCTGTCCAGCTTGAACGTGCAGCCAGAATAGAGGCCGCGCACAGTGCCGACAGCGGCGATGCGCTGATGGACGGCCTGGATTTCCTCGCGCCGGATCGCGGCCAGGCTGTCTCCCCGGCCCGTTTCGAGATGCGCGCCGGGCTGGCGGTAATTCTCTCCGGCGGCCAGTTTGTGACTGAACGGCTGGGCCGACTTGGCCATCAGGTCGGCGCCGGGCTTCGTGAAATCATAGTCGGTGTGGGCATAGGCGCCTGGGCGCACCGAACTGCCCGGAATCCATTCGGTGATGTATTCGACATCACGCCGGGAACCCTGACCTTCAAGGTTATAGAGCACTTTCTCGTAGCCCGGCGCAGGCCTCAGCTTGCTCATTGCATCGGCCAGGACAAGCGTGTGCTTGCCCTCGTCATGCTCGAAGAAATACAGGATGCCTTCATGCTCGAGCAGCCGCTGGACGAAATCCAGATCGGTCTCGTCGTACTGCACGCAATATTCGCGCGGAGGGTAGGACCCCTGCAGGCGCAGGTCGAATTCCGCCGTGCTGTATCTCTTGAAGACGTCCTTGACGATGTCGATGACGCTCTTGTTCTGGAAAATACGGCAATCGGTGGTGTTGCCGAGAAACCAGAGCCACGGCCTGACGACCGCTTCATAATATGCCAAATGGTCCTCGAGCCGGGTGAGCCGGAACTCGGACACGATGCCGCTGAACCAACGTTTCGGATCGGATTCACCTTCGATCGATAGCGGGCCACCTAGCATCTTCAGCGGATCGATATCGGTGTCCGTGCTGACGAACCCGACCGTATAGGCAAAACAACGGCTGATCTCATCGCGCCCGACAAGATGCGTGAACGTCAACAGCTCGGAGCCAACCGGTGTCTGCACCACCGTGGCACGTTCATTCGGCATGGGTCGTGCCCCTCCTGGACGCGGCCGCCAACGTGATGGATTTGAAGTTCCCGCTATATTAACAGCATCACGTTCAGGAACTTTTTAAATCCGCCAAGCCAGGCCGTGGTGAGCCTACCACATGTTTCCCCGCCGGCCAAAGAGAGGCGGCGACAAGATCTTACCCATCGATTCAGGGGCTTGAAACGCCGCTGTCCTGTTTTACCTGCAAGCTGCTAGAATGGTGGAGTATTGATCGAGGGCGATCCTGGATGTACGTCAGTCTGCAAATCAACAACGTCGATGCCTTGCCCGCTGGCACCTCGACCAATTACGCGGCGCGCGATCGCGGCTTCGAAATCGGACGCGATGGTTGTGACTGGACCTTGCCGGACCCCGACAAGTTCATCTCGGGTCGGCACTGCGAGGTTCGCTACGAGGCCGGCGCGTTCTGGCTGCACGATATCTCGCGCAACGGCACCTTCATCAATGGATCGACCCAGCGCATGACCAGCCCGCATCGGCTGGGCGATGGCGACCGGATGCTGATCGGCCGCTATATCGTCTTAGTGTCGATCGACGAGGAGCGCGCCACCGCAGGCAACCCCAGCCACGGTCAGACGCAGCGAGACATGCCGCTCGCGACAGGCCGGCCGCTGGAACTCGGCGAGGGGCCTTTCTTCGATTCCGCGCAGCAACGGTCCGGGCGGCGCGTTCCAGCCGTGCACTCCCCACCCCTGCCCTCAACCAGAGACGAGGTGTTGAGGGAGATTGCGATCGGAGCCGGCATTTCGCCGGAATTGCTTCAATTGCGCGACCGGCATGAAGTTGCAGCCGAAATCGGCGCGGTCCTGCGGGCCGTGGTCGAGGAACTTAGTTTGCTGCTGAAGGCGCGGGCGGCCGCGAAAATGCTGGCCAAGAGTACACAACGAACGATGATCAGCGCCGCGGACAATAATCCGCTGAAGTTCGTTCCAGGGACCGACGATATCCTCGAAATCATGTTTGCCCGACGCAGGGCCGGCTATCTTGATGCCAGGCGCAGTATCGAAGATGCATTCCGCGATCTCAAGACGCACGAATTCGCTACTTATGCCGCCATGCAAGCTGCGCTCTCCCGGCTGCTTGACGATCTGTCCCCCGAGTCAATCGGCAGGAAACTCCCGCCTACTTCGTTTACATCGAAGAAGAGCCAGGCCTGGGACGCCTATGTGGCGACGTGGCGGACCATGGAAGAGGCACATGAAAACGGCATGCTGGACATCTTCCTGGCGTATTTCAGCGAGGCCTACGCCAAAGCCGACAAGCAAAAATAGGCGATCCCAGGAAACGCACGGCGCGGCAGTCGGCGAAGAAAAGTCTCTCCGACGCCCGGGACCCGGTTCCAATCGACAATTTCTGAGATTACGATCGGATACGACAGTTCGCCTAGCGGGTAAGACTCATTGACCTGGGGGTCTGCGGCAAATGTCATGCTACGGCGGAATAGCGTTTTCTAGCCAATCCTCCTCCGGACACTGCCACGGCCGGCCGGGGCAGCCTTTCCTTTACCTGACCAGAAACCGTCTTGCGCCTGTCTCGCCCAATCGTAGGTCCCCAGCCAGCACGGACGATCGGCGATGAGCTCGAAGGACGACCCCTTCGGCCTGGCGGGCAAGACCGTCATTCGCGCAAATCCGCGGCGCACGCAGAAATCGCCGCCAGCTCCTGAGCAACCCGTCGCGGGCGCAGACCAACCCTCTGGGGCCAAAGATTCAACCGTGTTCGATCCTGGTGTCGTGCGGCCGCCGGGCTGGGCATCCGGAACCATAATCTATCAGGCTCCAGCCTTGGGTGCTGCGGCAGGCACCAGCTCTTCCGCCGCCGCGCCAAAGCCAGCCATCGAGCAGGCGATGCTGCTCGGCGCCGCCGACATCGTCAAATACACCGCGGCAAACCCTATTCTCGCCGCGGCGGCACCTTTGCTGATGCTGCTCGGGCAGCTCAGGCTCATGCCGGTCGAAAGACAGGCGGAGCCACTGGCGGAACATGTCACCGAGGCGATTGAAAAATTCGACCGGACAGTGGAGAAGTCAGGCGTTGCCGAAGAGGATGCGCGGATTGCAAAATTCGCCCTCTGCGAAACCGTCGACGATCTCATCGGCAACCTGCCCTGGCCCAGGAGTGACGACTGGGCGCAACACAGCATGCTGGGGCAGTTCTTTCACACCGAGCGCACCGGCACAGGTTTCTACGAAGCACTGAACAAGATACTGGCCAATCCCGAGACGCACTGCGATCTGCTCGAACTGATGCATGCCTGCCTGTCGCTGGGTTTCGAGGGCCAGTATCGAGGCGTGAAGCGCGAAGACAACAATCTCGAGCGCGTTCGACGCGACGTCTACGAGACGCTTCGCTACTTCAGGGCGCATGCGGGTGAAGACATCTCGCCGCACTGGCAGGGCCTGGCAGCGACGATGGTACAGTCATCGGCCCGCCTGCCGCTCTGGGTCGTCGCGGCAGCGGGATCGGCGCTGCTGACAGCGGCGTTCTTCGCATTGCGGGTCTTTATCAGCAATGAAGGCGACGCCGCCGCCGGTGAATTGCTGGCACTCAATCCATCGACGCCGATTGCCATCGAGCGCGCCAGCGTGGCGCCATTGGCCGAGCCGGCGAAACTCACCCCACCCACGGCCACCGGGCAGATCGACCGTATTCGTGCGGCGCTGGCCAAGGACGTCGAAGGCGGCGGGCTGACCATCGGCACGAAAGGCGACTTCATCGTGGTGGAAATCAACAATCTGCTGCTGTTTCAGTCCGGCAGGGCAGAGACGAAGCCGGAATTCCAGCCCATTGCCACCGACATCGCCGCGGCTCTGGATCACGAGCCTGGACCAATCCGGATCGTCGGCCACACGGATAATGTCAAACCGCGAAAGTCGAGCGCCTTCAAATCCAACTTCGACCTTTCCGTCGCCCGGGCGAAGGCCGTGGAAGCGTTGATGGCAGCGAAATTCAGCGATCCCTCGCGACTGACGGTCGATGGCAAGGGCGAGGACGAACCGGTCGCCGACAATGCGACGCCGGAAGGCCGCGCCAAGAACCGCCGTGTCGATGTGATGATCCCCAGGGAGGAAACATTGTGACGGCCCGTTGGAAGCACCCATGACGCGTTGGCTGCTGCGGATATTCAGCGTGACCGCGCTGGGCGGCTTCGCGGCGGCGGTGTGGTTTGCCGGCCCCTTGATCCGGTTCGCCGATAGCCGGCCGCTCGGACCTGCCTGGCTACGCGCGACGATCATTGGTGTGATCGTGGCGACGCTGGCGCTTTTTTGCGGGCTGCGTTTCTGGCAGGCGAGGAAGGCGCAAAAAGCGCTCGAAACCGTCATTGCGCACAATGACGACCGTGATGATAATGATGCGCGGGTGCTCGAAGCCCGCATGAATGAGGCCGTGGCGACGCTCAAACGGTCGAGCGGCAAGCGCAACTTCCTCTACGAGATCCCCTGGTACGTGGTCATAGGCCCGCCGGGTGCCGGCAAGACAACGGCACTGGTCAATTCGGGTCTGAATTTTCCGCTTGCCGGTTCGGGAGACGCCCAACCGGTGGCTGGCATTGGCGGAACACGTGCCTGCGACTGGTGGTTCACCGACCAGGCCGTGCTGATCGACACCGCAGGACGCTACACGACGCAGGATTCCAATGCCGAGAGCGACAAGAAGAGCTGGCTCGCCTTCCTGTCGCTGCTCAAGAAATACCGCGCCAGGCAACCGATAAACGGCGTCATCCTGGCCATCAGCCTTGCCGATCTGATGAGCTTCGACGATCAGCAGCTTGATGCCCACCTCACCGAGATACGCAGCCGGCTGAGGGAAATCCACGAGACGCTGAAAATCCAGTTTCCAGTTTATCTGCTTTTCACCAAGGCCGATCTTGTCTCCGGATTCATGGATTACTTCGGCGGTTTCGACGAGCCACGCAGGCGCAAGGTATGGGGCGCGACATTCCAGACCGCGGAGCGCGACAGGAACATGGCCGCCGGGGCCCCTGCCGAATTCGATGCGCTGGCAAAACGATTGGTAGACGAGATGGCCGACCGCCTCCAGGAAGAGGCTGATCCGGTCACTCGCATCTCCATCTTCGGCTTTCCGGCACAGTTCGGCGCGCTGAGGAGTCGAATTACCAGTTTTGTCGCTAGCCTGTTCGATCCGACCCGAAGCCAGGTGAACGTCAGCCTGCGTGGACTGTATTTTTCGTCAGGCACGCAAGAGGGAACGCCTATCGATCAGGTGCTGGGCGCGATCGGCCGCAATTTCGACGGCAATTCCCGTCCGCACTTTTCCGGAACTGGCAAGAGCTTCTTTTTGCATGATCTGCTGACGGACGTCATTTTTGCCGAATCCGGATGGGTTTCGTATGACAAATCGGCCGCAAGGCGTGCGGCGATCGCCAGACTTGGCGGCCTCGGCGCAATAACGCTGATCGCTGCCGCCGCACTGGGTACGCTCGCCCTGAGCTTTGCGGCCAACCGATCGCTGATAGCCTCCACAACTCTTGCCATGGGCCAGTATCGCGAGACGGCGGCCCCATTGCTCAAGACGGCCACGGTTACCGATGTCGACCTTGAAAACGTCATCGGCCCGCTCGACCAGTTGCGCGATCTGCCGGCCGGGTTCGAAAACGGTGACCTGCCGACACCGATCGAAGAGACGTTCGGCCTCAGTCAGCGTGAGAGACTTCTTTCGGCGTCCAAAACGGCCTATCGGCAGGGGCTGGAACGAATGTTCCGATCGCGCCTGCTGATCCAGGCCGAGCGGACGATCCAGGCCAAGATGGCCGATCCCGTCGCGCTCTACGAACCGTTGAAAATCTATCTGATGCTTGGCGGCAAGGCACCGAAGGTCGATGACGCCTTGATCGTTTCCTGGATGAAGCAGGATTGGGAGCAGAACCGCTATCCAGGCGAAAACAATCGCGAAGGACGCGATCAGCTCGAAAAGCACCTGCGCGCCATGCTGGCATTGGACGACGCTTACGATCCCGTCTTCGAACTCAACCGGCCGCTTGTTGAAGCCGCTCAACGTTCTCTCGGGCGTATGAGCCTTGCCGATCGAGCTTCGGCTTTGATCAAGTCGGCGACATACGCGGCCGCGCTGGACGATTTTTCCGTATCCCAGAAAGGTGGGCCGGAAGCGCAGCTGCTGTTCGAGCGCATCGATGGCAGCGATCTGTCAGGGCTTCGTGTTCCCGGAATTTACACCCATTCCGGCTTCAACACCTTCTATCTTCGGCAACTTTCGCGCATTGCGCAGATGCTTGTCGACGAGCAGTGGGTTCTCGGCGGCGGCGGCGAACAAGGCGACATCAACCAGCAACTGCTCAAGCTCGGCCCCGAACTTCTCGATCGCTACGGGAAGGAGTTCGCGGCCGCGTGGAACGGCGTTCTCGACCAGTTGAAATTCAAGGCGATGCTGACGGACAAGCCGCACTACATCGCCCTTTCAGCCGCTGCCTCCCCAAGCTCACCGATGAACCAGCTCTTTGCGGCGATCGCCAACGAAACAGCTCTAACGCGGGACCCAGGTGACGGCAACGGTCCCGGCACCGAGATCGAAGCAGGCACGACTCAGAACCCGCCGCGCAACGCCGCGGATCTGGCCAAGGGCCTGGCCCGCATCGGCCTACAAATCGCCAACGGCAAATCGCAAAGCCGCGCCGGCACGGGGGCCGCCGACGCACGGAACGTCAATCCAGGTGCAAACATCGAAGCGCAATTCAGACCATTCCAGGCCCTTGTGAACGGCCCTGCCGGACACCGCCCAATTGATGCCCTGACCCACAACTTCAGCGATATCTATCAGAGCCTGCAACTGGCGGCCGAAGTTCCTTCGCAGACGGAGCGCGTCAGTTCGAACCTGCAGCTACAGATAGCCACGCTTCGCGCCAATGTCTCACGCCTGCCCAAGCAACTCGGCCGGATGGTCAACGCGACGGCGGATGAGTTCGAAGAAAATGTCGCCGAAACCTCGGTGACCAACTTGAACCAGATACTCGACCAGACGGTGACGGCCCCCTGTGAAGCCGCGATCAACGGCCGTTATCCCTTCGCCGGCGACGCCACCGAGGATGTTGCGATGGCGGATTTCGCGAAATTGTTCGCCCCGGGCGGCTTGCTGGACCGGTTCTTCGCACAAAATCTCGCATCGCTGATCGACATGACCGGCCAGGACTGGAGCTGGAAACAGGATGCGCGCTTTGGACGCGACCTGTCGAAATCGACCCTGAAAGACTTCCAACTGGCCGCGGAAATCCGCAGCGCCTTCTTCCCATCGGGCGGTTCGGTGCCTTCGGTCAGCATCACTTTCACACCATTCTCACTGAACGGCGATGCCGATACGGCGATACTCGATGCCGACGGCCAGATCGTCCAGAGCAACCAGACCGGCAACGCGCCAAGTGCGGTCACCTGGCCGGGCGGTACGGCTTCCGCGTACGCCAGCCTAAGCCTGACACCGGAAATGCCAGGCCGCGAATCCGCGATCAAGTTCGAAGGGCCGTGGGCCCTGAAACGGCTTCTGGACAAGGCTGCCGTCACCGGCGACGACAGCAGCATGCAAGCGCGCTTCGTGATCGGCGGACGCGACGTTTCTTATACGCTCCAGACAGGCTCAGGCTCCAACCCCTTGTTCCTCCCCGCGCTTTCCGGGTTCAGCTGTCCCAAGGCGTTTTGAGATGGGGATGATCTGCTGAGCATGGTGCCGATCCGCAGACCACATACGGTCAAACCTTGGTTTTCCTTAGTTTTCGATACTTTAATGTTCGAGCCTGTGGCAAAGTGGCGCGAGCGAGCGTCCAAAGGTGCGCCGCAGAAGGACGCTTGAAAAGCGCTTGGTGGCAAAATGAATACTGTCGCCCTTCCCATTGAAAGCTTCGGCGTGAGCCACAAAGGCCTTGTCCGTGAGCTCAATGAAGACAGCTATCTGGTCGAGCCACAAACTGGCCTCTGGGTGGTAGCCGACGGAATGGGTGGACATGACGCCGGAGAGGTCGCTTCAGCCAGTATCGTCGATCATCTGGCAACGATCGGCATCGCGAGCTCGGCACCCGATCTTCGGGCGCGCTTTGAGGACAGGCTGAGCAGGGCCAATGCCGAGATCCGCGGCATAGCCGAATCTCGCGGCATAACCATCGGTTCTACCGTTGCCGCGCTGCTGGCGATGGACGGGCGGTTTGCCTGCCTGTGGGCGGGTGACAGCCGCGTCTATCTAATCCGCAACGCCTCGATCTCGCAAATATCGAGAGACCACACCGAAGTTCAGGAGCTCATCGACCGGGGTATCATCAGCGCAGCCGAAGCGCGCACCTGGCCGCGCCGCAATGTCATCACACAAGCGATCGGCGTCAGCGACGAGATTGTCATCGATTTCCAGCAGGGCGAAATCATGCCTGGGGACATTTTTGTGTTGAGCACGGATGGGCTGACGGCGCATGTCACCGACGCCGAGATCGAGGCGGCGACTGTTTCGGCGACACCTCAGGCAGCCTGCGAGAACCTGCTCGACATGGTGCTGGCGCGCGGCGGAACGGACAACGTGACGATCGTGCTTGTGAAGATCGGAGAACGGCGCGATGGCCAATCGCCTCGTCCAGATCCGCATAGAGCGGAGGCTTGAGGCTCATGAGCGCCGACGATAAGACGCGAATATCGGGGGGCATGGCCAACACCGCCGTAGGCACGCAACTCAGCGGCATCTACGAACTCGACGAGCGGATCGCATTCGGTGGCATGGGCGAGGTCTACCGTGGCCATAATATCCAGACCGGTGACCATGTCGCGATCAAGATCGTCTTGCCCGAGTTCGCCCGTGACCAGACGATCTTATCGCTGTTCCGCAAGGAGGCATTGATCCTCAATCACCTGTCGCATGACGCGGTCGTGCGGTACCACGTCTTCACGATCGATCCCGGGATCGGCCGTCCCTACCTTGCCATGGAATTCGTCGACGGCGAGTCGCTGTTCGACATCATGCGACGTGGCGCGATGCCGACGGCAGATGTGCGCAAGCTCTGCCACCGCCTCGCTTCCGGTTTGAGCGCCGTCCATCAAGCTGGAGCAATACACCGCGACCTCTCCCCCGATAACATCATCCTGCCCGGCGGCCGGGTCGACCGCGCGAAGATCATCGATTTCGGTATCGCCCGCTCGGCGAGCGTGGGCGGTGAGACCCTGATCGGCGGAAAGTTCGCGGGAAAGTACAATTATGTTTCGCCCGAACAGCTCGGGCTCTACAGCGGCGACGTCAGTGAGCAATCCGACATCTACAGCCTGGGGCTGGTGCTGGTTGCCGCTTTGCGCGGCAAGCCGATCGACATGAGCGGATCGCAGTTCGAGGTCATCGAAAAGCGCCGGACCGTGCCTGATCTCTCCGACATCGACGACGATTTTCGTGACATCGTTGAAGCCATGCTGCAACCGGATCCGCGAGACCGGCCGGCCAGCATGGCGGACATCGCCAGAATGACGCGTGGCGAAGACGAAGGAACGATGCCGCCGACGTCCATCCCACCACGCAAGCGACCGGTCTTGCCGCCAGCCGAGCAAGCCCTTGCTCCTGATCCTAAGGGCCAGCCTCAGCCATCCAATGTCGCGGGACACGACGCGCCGCTGGCGACGGGCACGCGCGAGCGCTTTGTCCCGCATGTCCGGCCCGCGCTTTTGACCGCACCGCAGCCATCCCCGGCCGTCGGTCCTCCGCGCGCGGTCAAGGCGGATGTGCGCGCAAAACCCGCAAAGACCACCCGGACCGTCGCCATCGCCGCCTTGGCGACGCTTGCTGTCGCCTCCGGCGCAGGGCTCTATCTGAGCGGCTTCATGACGCCTGCCACGCCGACCGTCGATAAGATATCGCTTTCCGCACCAGAGCCATCAAAGCCCGCCCCAGAGCTGTCAAAGCCGCCCCCGGCGGACACTGCCGCGAATGCCCCCGAGCCGGCAAAGGTAGTTCCGCTCGCGCAGCCGGAGGCCGGCGCACCGCCGGCTGAAAATCAGCAAGATGCAGCGGCAGCTCAGAAGCCGCGGCCGGCCAACCCCGCCGGAGTCCCCTCGAAGACCGGGGCACCCCCGAAGCCAACTACGGACGTGCAGCCGCCGCCCGAAAAGGCATCACCGGCAATCCAGCCCGATGCAGTGGCCAGCGACAGCCAGACGTCGGCGGCGCCACCTGTCACGACCGCTCCAGCGCCGTCAGCAGCCGAGAGCGTCTCGACGCCGCCGCCGGCCAAGCCAGAGGTTGTCAAGAGCCAAAAGCCCGAGCTACAGACCAACCAGCCGACACCGCCCAAGGCGACCACGCCGGCGCCTGAACCCGCCGCAAGCAAGACAGATATCGCGAAGGCCGAGAGTCAAAAAGCCGCACTACCGGAGGCCAAACAGCCCGACCAGCCTGTCGTCGCGTTGAACGTGCCCAAACCAGAGGCCCCCGCGGCCGTCGACGACATCGCGCAACGGGTCTCCTGGGTTCGCGACTTCGGCGGCGGCGATTGTTTCTATGCGACCATGACGTCGGCAACCGACAAGGCCCCCGCGATCGAAGGATTTGGAACTGCGGTCCAGCCATTCGAGCGCATGCTGGGCGATTTCCAGGCAAAATTCCACATCGAGCCGGACATCAGCGTCCGCCTCATCGAGCCAAGCCAATGCGAAGTCACCAATTTTCTGCGCTTTCTGGGGCAGACCGCCGCCGACAAGCCGCAGCTTGTTCTCGATCGGACGTCGGTGCCGAACGGCACGCCGGTCAGCGGCACGCTGGTGACACGCGGCGGGCTCGTCTCCAGCGTGCTGCTGATCGATCACAAAGGCATGGTATTCAATCTCGACGACCGCATCGTCGTAGAACCGGGCAAGGCTACTTTCAGCATCCCGATTGGCCTCGGCGCGGCCGACAAAGCCGCCGGAAAGGCCGTGCCGCAGATCATAATGGTGATCACGGGCGTCCATGATATTCAGGCGGCCGCGTTCTCCACGCCGACACCCGCCGCTGTGCTGCTCCCCAAAATTCTCGAAGAAATTGAGACCGATGGGACTCGGTTCTCGGCCGCTGCCCAGTATTTCCGGCTCGGCGGATAGCATGGACGCCCGATGGAACTCCGCCGCTCGCGTTCGCCCCGTTCGTCCGCCGACCTGCCCATAGAGCAGCGTGATCCGCTTCGAGCCGTGTTTGCCCTGACAGGCCACATGAGGCTTGCAGTCATGGCGGGCGCCGCGCTGCTGGCGGTGCTGTCATCCAGCGAAGCGCGCGCCGAATTCACGGTTTGCAATCAGACACTCGACGTCGTCAATCTCGCTGTCGGCCAGAAGGTCGACAATGCGGACCAGACCGATGGCTGGTGGACCATCGGCGCCAATCAATGCGTGAACGTCATCCGCGAGAAACTGACGAACCGCTACATCTACATCTATGCCACGGACGTGTTCGGTCATGCGATCCTCACCGGATCGACAGAAATGTGCATCGAGCGGCGCCGTTTCTCGATACGCGGCATCGATGAATGCTGGCAGCGCGGCCATATCGCGGCGCAATTTCTCGAAGTCGATACGCTCGAACAGGTCCGCTGGACCTTCTTCCTGACCGGAAGCAATCCGTGACGCACAATATCGACACGAGCTTCAGGCACAAAAAGCAGGCGCGCGCCGCCCTTCGCAGGCGCGCGCTTTGGCGCAGGCTTATTGCCGGTCTCGCGGTGGTTCTCCTGCTTTCGATCGCCGCCGGTTTCTACCTCACCGCGGACTATTGGTCGTTCGGCGACGAAGATGAGGAGTTGCACGCGGTCGAGGGAGTGGATGATGTGCCGGCCGATGCATCCGTCTATGTGCCGGCCATCATCGACCTTGCCGGGGATCCAATGTGGATCACCCTGGCGCCCGATGCCGGCGCCGCAACGAAAGGCCGAACGATGCCGCGCCCGGCGGAACTCGATCAGGCCGGCGTTTCTCCCCAGCTCGAAATTCTGTCCGACGTCATGCTTAGCGCCAGCGAAAAATTCATGACGACGATACCGTCGACGCAGGAGGATTTCGCATTCTTCCAGGCGCAAAGAAAGACCGCTACCGCTCCATCCGGCGATCTCCAGAACGACCTTGAGCCATCACCCACCGCAGAGGAATCCGCGGCGGTTCCGGACCAGAAGGCGGACGCCGACGATCCCGAAGCCGGCTGGGGTGAGACAATCGACGCGGGCGATGCTGCCCTTCCCGCATTCCAGAAGACCCAGATCGAAAACAACACCAGCGTCGCGGTCGTCACGAATGATTATCAGCGGTTCGAGGCGACCGAGGACATGTTCGTGAAGACCCTCAACGACCGCAGCCTGGACAGCGTTGTGCTCGATGCGCATTTCTCCGCCGACGATGCCAAGTTGGCAGGCGAGGCCCTGAAGGCGCTTTTCAATCGGGACAGTCTGGAACCGGGTTATGTAGTTGCCATGCGCGGTTTCAGGCCGAGCCGCGGGACGACCACGATGTCCCTCATGCAGGTTTCGATCTACGCCAGGAACGTGTTCGTCGGCACGCTGACGCGCAATGCCGCCGGCGCGTTCGTGTCGGGCGTCGATCCCTGGGTCCGCGAAGACCTGTTCAATTATTCGGGCGCACAGGCGGAAGGCACGCACAAAAGGCAATACCGTCTGCTCGACGCGATCTACTCGACGGCGGCCCGCAACAATGTCCCGACCGGCGTGATCGGCGAAGCGATCATGTATCTCTCGAGAGGACAGGACTTGGACGCCTTTGCAAGCGAGGACCAGCGCCTCGTGCTGATCTATTCGCAGATGCCGCGCGGCAAGGACGAAGGTGCCGGGCGGGTGCTGTATGTGGGTGTCCAGGGCAGCGAAAAGAGCCTCGACTGTTTCGTCTTCCAGCAGAGCGACGGCCAGTTTGCGTGCGTCACCGGTGACGATCAGGTTCGCTCACTGACGGTAACCAACGGCATGGTCACACCGGTCAACGGGGTTATGACCTCCACCTTCGGGCCACGCAAGCATCCAATCCTCGGGACCGTTCGCATCCACAAGGGCGTCGATTGGGCGGCTCCCGTTGGCACGCCGATCGCAGCGGCCTTCGATGGCGAGATCACCTTCCAAGGCGATGGCGGCAACTATGGCAATCTGGTGAAGATATCGCACGGAAACGGGCGCGAGACGCGCTATGCGCATATGCAGAAATTTGCAATCCAGGCCGGCGTCGGCACGAAGGTGAAAGCCG
Organism: Mesorhizobium sp. LNHC252B00; assembly: GCF_000502955.1. Lineage (GTDB taxonomy): Bacteria > Pseudomonadota > Alphaproteobacteria > Rhizobiales > Rhizobiaceae > Mesorhizobium. The sequence goes on from NZ_AYWO01000006.1 coordinate 199,122, forward strand.
GCGACATCATTGGATACATCGGCACCACCGGCCTTTCGACCGGGCCTCACCTGCATTTCGAACTTTATCAGAATGGCGAGGCGATCGACCCGCTGGGCAGGGTTACCGCGATCGCTTCAGACGATTCCGCTGTCGAAACGCTCACCGACCGCATCGTTCATGTCGAAAGTGGCGGCAGCGCTCGCGCCAAGAACCCAAATTCTTCAGCGACCGGCGCCGGCCAGTTCATAACCAAGACCTGGATCAGGATGATGAGCACCTATCGCCCGGAGCTTGCGCGCACGCTGTCGACTGCCGACCTGCTCGCTCTGCGCTACGACGCCACGATCTCGCGCGAGATGGTGCGCAATCTGGCGCGCGAAGGCGAGGCCTATCTTCGGGCGCGCGGTCACCAGATCACAGCTGGACGGCTCTATCTCTGTCATTTCCTGGGGATGGAAGGCGCGCATCAGGTGCTGGCGGCGACAGGTTCGGCGCAACTGAGCGCCGTGCTGGGTTCGGCCGTCATCCAAGCCAATCCGTTTCTCACCGGCAAGACAGCCAGCTACGTGGTGGACTGGGCCGAAAGGAAAATGGGCCAAAAACTAAGCCGTGTGGCTACTGACGCGAGCCCGCAGACCACGCAGATCCGCCAGACATCGCCGGAGTTCGAAAAATACAAACAGGCCGTCACCGCCCTCATAGGCTCGATTCAGAATACGCTTTGACCTGGCCGCGCGGCATAAGTGTCTCGGACTGTTGATGTTCCCCATCCCGATTTCATCGGGATGCAACAGGCTTCAGAGCGTTCACGGAAACGCCGAACCGCGCACTCTGTTTGTTTAACGCAATCCGGACGGAAAACCGTTTCACACTTTTACCGGCTTTATTCCGTCTTTATCCGCATTTCCACGCGGCGGTTCACGGGATCGTATGGGTTTGGGCTGCGCGGATTTTTTTCGCCCATGCCGATCGCATTGATGCGCGCGGTCTCAATCCCGCTGGCTGTCAGGAAGGTCGCCACCGATTGCGCTCGACGCTGCGACAGGCCTTCGTTGTAATGCACGGTGCCGGTGGCGTCGGTGTAGCCTTCGACGACGAAGTTGAACGTGCGCAGCCGATTGTCCTTCAGGGCCTTGGCGAATTCGGTGAGTTCAGCGCGCGCAGTCGTGTCGAGCTCGGCCGAATCCAGCCCGAAATTGATCAGCATGTCGAGGCTGGATTTTCCTGCTGGCGCGTCATTTGCCTTGGTCTTGCTTTTGCACTCCTCCTCGGAGCCGACACAAATTCCTCGCGACTTGCCCAGATCGGCCGCGCCGGCAAAAAACTTCACAATGTCTTCTGATTTCTGAACGGGATCGGCGGAAGCGTGGGTCGAGAAAAACACGACCGCCAACATAAAAGCTGAACTGCTCCACTGCATAGCGGCTCCTCCTGTTTGAGCAATCCGATTTCGATGATCGCGATCATACCAAATTCCAAGGCAACTGTCTGTCGACAAAACACTGAGGGCACGACAATGCCGCGAGTTGTCGGCGCGTCACAGGATGAGACTTGACCCGCGCCGCGCGTGAGGCTTGAGTGGCCAGAGCTCCTCGATGAAAGCGTGGCGGTCATGGCCAATGGGCTCCGGTTCAAAACGGCACGGGATCTTTTCATGGCCTGTCCTGCTGTTGCCCGGGACATGAGAGCCCTTCCAACCGACCAGCGCTCGATCGAGTTCTGCCGCGACCTCCTCGCCGGGCGCGTTCCCGAGGAAGCGATTACATTTTGTGCCTATCTGCTTCCAGAGCGGGCCGCGGTCTGGTGGGCCCATGAATGCCTGAGCCACCTGACCGACCTGCTCGATGAGACCGATCACGGTTTGCTCGCGCTTGTCCGCGACTGGGTGGGTGAACCGGACAGCCCGCATCATCGCGCAGCAGTCAGTGCGGCCGCGACGACACAGCCAACGACGCCGGTCGGCTGGATTGTCCTGGCCGCGGGATGGCGTGACAATGGTTCGGCCAGGGCCGCGACGATGGTATCGGCCCTGCAACCATTTCCTGCCGCCCATGCGGTCAATGCCGGGATTCTGACCGGACTGGCACGTGTCGCGCTCGCCGACCGGTTTGCCGTTCTTTCGGCCTTTGTCGAAATGGGCATCCAGATGGCCGAGATCGAGGCGCTGCGCGAATCAGCGGATGCGTATTAAAGCATTCACCCCGGCACAAACTGGATGGATGCCATCAACGCCCTGTATTACTTGCAGCCACCTTGAGCCCATTTGGCAAGCGCCACCTTGAAGCGTGTTCCGAGCGGATGCTGCAGGCGCAAAACAGAGACATCGTTGGAGGCGAAATTTTTCGCCTGTTCGCACAGCCGGGCCTCGTTCCATTGATGGCAGCCGTCGCAATGCTTGCCTTCCCATACCGACTTGTCGAGCCCCTCCACCGGACTGAAGCGTGGCTTGCCCTTGATGAGCTCGGCAATGCTCTTGCCGTCGATTTCCGGATCGCCAAAATCGATCGGGTGGTCGAAAAAGATGGGGTCGTCCGAGGCAAGCTTCGGTATCTTCTGACGAAGCACATTGAGTGCGAGTTGGGCGTCGTCACCGGGGCCGGCCGGACTTGCCGTGGCGTTGCGCCCATCCGAGCCGCCTTCCGGTTGCTGAGCGCTCGCCTCGCCGACGATCAGCGGCGCGTTGAGATCGATCTTGTGCAGGACGACCTCGGTGGTCAGTGAGACATTGGTCCAGGGGCGCTGTTTGCCGGCGGTTGCCTTGAAGACATCGGCGGTAACGCGGTTCATCGCTTCGGTGATGGAAACATTCGTTTCGCCCATATGCGCGAGCAGCGCCGAAGCAAACGGCGAATGTTCGCCCGACCCGTCATAGGCGACCCGATCAGGACTGGTGGCGAACGCGACAAGCGTGCCCGCGCCACCATTATCGATCGGGATTTCGGCAAGGCCGCTCCTTGCTCCCTTGACGCCGGCGGTCTTTGCCAACACATCGGCAAGCGGATTGTCACGGCAGGCGTCGAGGAAAATCAGCCTTATGCTGGTCTCGCGTGACATTTGCCGCAAGATGAAATCCACAGGCACCGCCTCGAAGTCGAGCGAGGTCTCGTCCTCAAGTGCTGCATCGATCGGAAGAAGGTAGTTGCTGCCTGAAACCTGCAGCCCATGGCCGGCGTAGAAGAACAGGGCGATGTCGGCGCCGCGAACCTGCTTGGCGAACTGCGCAATCGTCGTCTGGGTCTGCAGTTTGGTCAGGTCGAAGCCGGAAACGACTTCAAAGTCCAGGTTCTTCAGACGTTCGGCCATGGCCTGGGCATCGCGTACCGGATTGGTCAGCGCCGGAGCATGCTGATACTGGGAGTTGCCAAGGACCAACGCGACACGGCGTTCGGCATCGGCGGCCGACAAAGTCAAAAGTAATGCCAGTGCTGCAAGCCCGATGCCGCGCATAAGGCCACCACAACGGGCGATCAGATCGAAACTCACCGGGACAACGGATCCTTCCTCAGTTGACGAGCTTGGTGGCGGAAAACTCGATCCGCCGATTGAGCGCCTTGTTCTTCGGCGTGTCGTTGGCGGCAACCGGCCGCTCCTCGCCGTAGCCGGTCGCCGCGATCTGCGTGCGAGGAATGCCCGCGGCGACAATGGCGTCGGCAACCGCCTCGGCCCTCCGCTCCGACAAGCGCTTGTTCTCGACAGGCGACCCATCGGAATCGGTATGTCCGGAAACCTCGACCTTCAGGCCCGGGCACTTGCCAACGACACCGACGACCTCCGCAAGTAGCGGGCGGCTTTGGGTATCGAGCCGCGCGCTCGCCGTTCGAAAGTAGATAGCCCCGGTGCGCGACAGCACCGCAAACCGGTTGAGGCACTCCTCGTCGCTGAAGTTCGTCTTCGCGGCATCGGTGGCGACGGGTCCGACATCGGCGGTCTTCGCCGCAACAGGCTGGACAGCAGCCGGCGTGCTGCCGTCAGCGGTGAACACGAAATCGAACGACACCGATGCGGTCGGAACAATGTTGGTCACATTGGCCGCCTGCTGGAGTTTGTCGACATTCGGCAATAGCCCGAAGTCCTCCACATGCACGGCGACCGGAGCCTCCGAAGCGACCGATACCATGTCGTCGCTGATCATGGTCACCACGACGTTGGCCTCAAGGTTCTTGTCGACCCCGTGCAAGTTGAGACGGAACGGAAGCACCGCCTTCACACGTCGCTTGGTCGGCAGGTCGGCAAACGCCGCGGGATCGACCTTCGCGGTCAGTTCGGCGGACGGAAACTTGAATGTCTCGAAGAAAAGGAACCGCATGCGGACATTGCGAAGATCGACCCCCGTATCGACCGAATTGAGGTCGAAGGTGACTTTGGCGTCACCCCCCGAAGTAAGGCTGCCGGAAATATTCCTGATCTTGTTGGTTTCGACGATCGTGTTCTTCTTGACCGACTGATAGGTGAGCACCGACGCGGCGGGATCGAGCGTCCAGTTCGCCTGTGCGTTCGCGGTTCCCAGTCCGGGCAAAAGCAGCACGGACAGCGCAACGATCAAGCCAAGTGCGTTTATGGCGAGCCGACTTCTCGACCGTATTTTCCAGCAGAATCCGACGACTTCGAACATGGAACCCCCCTGCCTAGAGCAGTTCACGCTTTCACGGAAACGGCAAACCGCTCCATCTGTTTGTTTGACGCAATTCCGGACGGAAAACCGTCTCTTTTCCTGGAATTGCTCGGTGCCGATGGAGAGCATAGAACACTTGCTCTCGCTTGGCGAGCGTCTCGGCTGGAGTGCTTGGCCAGTCCATAATCCGGCCACGCCACACTGGCTAGAAGGCGATCTTCAATCCGAACTTGGCGCCGATGGTGGAACTGTCTGAAGACGCTTTGCCACGGACTTCGCCGTTGACGGTGGTCGAGTCCGACACTTTCAGATTGAAGCCGGTCGACAGCGCGGCGGAAAAATCCGCATCGTCGAAGTTGATTTCCCTGGTGTCGATTTCGGTGGTGTTCTTGTAGCCGAAACGCTGCTGCAATTCGCCCCGCGCATAGGGGCTGAACACCATGCCGTTGCTCAGCGTGTAATCGCCATAGATGCCGGGCTCGAGCTTGATCGCGCCAAAAGAAAGCTGGCTCTTGCCGAACTCGTTGCCGCCGCTGTCTGTATAGGGATCGCCGCGGAATGAAACGCCAAGCAGGCCGCCGCGCAGGTCGAAACGGGTGCGCTCGCCCAGCTTGAAGATGTGGCCGACCGATGCCGTAACCGCATAGCCCTTGGTATCATAGCTGCCGGTGGTGCCGAGCACGCCGTTCGTCACGTCGCTTCCGCCGATGAAGCCGGAGGCGGAGACCAACGCGTAGTCGACGCTTTTGCGAAACAACACGTAGCCGCCGAACAGGCCAGCCTTGTTGGTACCTTCGCCTATGGCATCAAATCCCCGGAACGCGCCGAGGCTGACGTCGGTCGAGGCGTAGCCGGCGAAAACGCCGATGTTCAGGCCATACTCATTGTCGAACTGGAAGTGTTTGGCGGCATTGAAATCAAGACTGATGGCGGCCGAAAAATCATTGGCATCGAAGCTCGGGCCGGGTCCATTCAAGCCGCCGCCGCTGATGTTGTAGCCGTCATGCTCGGTATGGGCGAACTGGCCGGAGGCAAAGACCCCGAAGCTCTCCGAAACCGGCACCATTCCAGATCCGGATGCGGGCGAAAGGTGGAGGTCAGCATCGAGCGCGTCGCGGTTTATGCCGTAGAGAGCGTCGATTGCCACCGTGACCGCGCCGGCGTTGGTGGCGCTGGTGGGCGCCGCCGCAATGCCGAAATTGGCCGGCGTGGCACGCAGGAACAAGCCGCCATTCGGGCCGGCTACGACCTGATAGCTGAAAAGCGAGCCCGGCGTGCCGGGAACACCTGCGACGCTGAACGTCCCGGTGACCGGACCGTTCGTCGAAACAATGAGCGGGATATCGGTCGCCTGGGTGAATTGCGGCGTGCCGAGCAGGTTGACGATGATTGTATTGACGCCGGTGGCCGAGAACGCGCCGGCGACCAGTTGATCCGACTGCACCGTCTGCTGGTTGATGTCGAGGCCGATGCGGGCGCCGTTGAGGGTAAGGCCGCCGAGCGTCAACACGTCGTTGGCGACACCATTGCGCATGTCGATCAGCGAACTCGTGGTCGCGATGATCGAACCCGGCATGGTGACGTTGCCGTTGATGAACAGCGTCGAGCCGTTGCCGAGGTTGAGCTGGTTGATGCCTTGCGTGCCGCCGCTGAAACGCAGTGTGGAAGCGTCGGCCGAGAAATTGTCGAAGCCCGTAAAGTTCTGGCTCTTGCCGCCGGCCGCGAGGTCGGTGCCGGTGACGGTGCCATTGGCATTTATTCCACTAAACAGCACGCCATCGCTCAGATTGAGCGGATCTACCGTGCCGATACCGTCTATGACGAGCGTGTCGGGCCCGAGGCCAGTGATGTTACCGCCGATCGTGCCGCCTGACAGATGAACATGCTCGGCTTCGATGCCGCCAGTAATGGTGCCGCCGATGACCGAGACGTTGTCGAAGCCGGCGCCGCTGACGCCGCCTTCCCCGAAAACAGATCCGTTGACCGTGCCGCCGCTCATGTCGAATGTATTGACCCCGGTACCGAGATCGACCTGGGTCGGCACGGCGGCTGTGCCAATGGTGCCGCCCGAGATGCTGATATGGTCATCACCGTCATTGCCGGAAACCGGCCCGGCGATCGTTCCGCCGCTGATGGTGATCGTATCGTTGCCTAGGTCACCGATGATTTCATCGGTGAGAATGCCGCCGGATACGAAAATCCGGTCGTTGCCGTCATTGCCTTCGATGAAACCATTTATCGTGCCGCCGCGGAAGTCGATCGTGTCATTGCCGGCGCCGCCGCTCACGGCGCCGCCGAGTGTGCCGCCGGTCATCGAGAAGCTGTCGTCGCCATCCTCCAGGCCGACAGAATCGGTGTCGTTCCCACTCTCGCCAAGGTCGATGCCGATACTGGCGCTGCCTGAGACCGTGACGTCGTCGTTCTGGCTGCCGGCGAAAATCGAACCGTCGATCCTACCGCCGCTCACGTCATAGGTGTTGCCGCCACCTTCACCGAATACCGAACCGGTTATGTGACCTGCGGTCATGTTGAAAATATCGGCGCCGTCGGCGAGATCGACGCGGCCCGGCGTCGTGGTTGTCCCGATGGTTCCGCCGTTGATGTTGACGGTGTCGTTGCCATCGTTGCCGAATATATTGCCGCCGATGGTGGCGTTGCCGCCGACCGTTATGGTGTCGTTTCCGGAGGCACCATCGACATCGAGTTCGACCGCGGCATCGCCGCCTATGCTGACCTTGTCATCGCCGGCCTCGGCATCGACTGCAGCAACGTTGCCTCCCGCAATGGTGATGGTATCGCTGCCGTCGCCCCCGTAGATGACGCCGACGGTTGGCGCGCTGTAAAAAACGCCCTCCTCGGTCTCGAGGATACCGACCGTTATCTCGTCGTCCCCAACGCCGCCGGTCACATCACCGACCTGCGTGGCGCCGCCGGATATCGCGGCCCTGTCGGTGCCGTCTCCAAGGTTGATGTCCTGAATGCTGCCGGCCTGGATGACGACGGTGTCATCGCCCGCCCCGGTATCGAGATTGGCCCTGACGTTGGGGGCGAACGGCTCGCCCAAGTAATCCCCATAGAACATCTCGAATTGGTCTTTGCCGCCAAGGAGCTCGATCGTCCCATCCGCCGGCTGCAAGGAGGTCGACCCATCCGTGGGCAGCCCGCCTACACTGGGCGTTGTCGACACGTCGTCGGTCAGCTCGCCGCCAAAAATCCTTAGGATGTCGTCGCCGTTGCCATCGTAATCATTGATCTTGATCTCCGACGAGTTCTGGAACCCATTAAACCGGGTGGTGAATACGCCATCGATGTCCTGAAAATCCCCGACCGTCCTGCACTCCACCGTAACCGATGTCGTCTGGAACGGATCGCCGTCGCCGTTTGCAGTGGCGGAGCACGCCGCTGCGCCAGATATTTGGAAGGTGGACGCTGCCGCCAACGCAAGCAACGAAACACCCGCCAATTGATAGGCCTCGCGCGGCACGCTCATTCGACCCCACTTTACGAGAAATCGATACCGTCACAAAAAACTAAAATAGGCCCCACCCATGGGATTGGGGCTCGTTGACCTGCCTCGCCGAGAGTGTAGGCGGCGTGTTGCTCTACGGCAATGGTTCGGCGTTCGCCGTTGGGCGACTATCAGGCCAGCTGTGGCGACAAGGTCACTATCGAAAAGCTCGAAGCGAACTATTGACCCCAGTGTATCACCGTTCAAAGGGCACATTTAGAGATCAGAATAGGCTGCCGAAACGGTCAGGTCTCCGGCATGAGCAATCTTGCGGTCGTAGCTTGCCCAGATTTCGCCGCCACACTGTTCCGCCCAGCGGTAACAGAAAGAAAAATCGTCAGGCAAATCCAGTTCCGGCGTCACGATCTTAGTAAACGGCGTCAGGAAATTCTGGAACTGAGCGGTGTACTTGTTCCTACGGTAACGAGACCGGTCCACCGTCTCGGGCAACTTCTCGATCATCGCCGTCACGCAGTCGCGGGAGACCAGAAAGATACCCGTGCCGCATGACGATACCCGGACAAAGCCCCTTATCTCTTGCCGGGGTTCGACGACGGTTCCGATGAAGTCCAGGCTTTGTGCGAAGGCCTTGTCGAAGGGCAATGTCGACAGTGAGTGGAGTTTTCGCAGATCGACCAGGCGCCGGGGATACAACGAGCCGACCACCGGTTTGTCCAGCGCCAGCATCGCGCCGATCAGATCAGGCGAAAAGCCCATGTCGCTGTCGATCATCAGGATGTGACTGCAATCCGGCTTGTTGTAGTAGAAGTTCGTCAGCAGATAGTTCCGGGAAAACGGGATATCCGTGTACTCGATTTCCGACAGCGTGAAAGCGTAGCTGGACAGGCTGTTGTGGGTCAGGGCCGCGAAGAGGCTGCGAACGAACACGCTTTTGTAGGCTGCTCCATAAACCGGCAGGGCGAGGTTGATCTTGATCGGCATCGTGTCCTCCACAGTCCAGTGACTGCATACAAATCCCCTTTTTCCTATCTTTGACATGACACTTGGTATAAAAATTTGCTGGCCGTTGGCGGCACGGAGTCCAGACGCTCAGGCAGGATTGCGTTTGCGTGTGGTGCGTTCGAAGGCTGCCGGAATAGGATTGACGCAGGCTGGAACGAGCATGCCGATATGACCCATCGCCACGGATTCTTCTTACGCATCCTTCTGCTCATGCTTTTCGTGATCCTGAGCACGGTCGGCGTTCGCGCCGCGGTCGAGCAGAACGCCTCGCCACAGCCGCGCAACCGGCTGGCGATCGTCATCGGCAACACGAACTACCAGAGCAAGCGTCTCGAGCACCTCGCCAATGCGGTGAACGACGCGACGAAACTGTCCGACAGCCTGAAGCGGCTGAATTTCGAGGTTCTGACCGGAACCGATCTCACCGCCGATGGATTCGCCAAGCTTTTCCGCGACGCCGAGGCCAAGCTGCCCGAAAGCAGCGCCGTGCTGATCTTCTACGCTGGTCACGGCATGCAAGTGCAAGGCGAAAACTACCTGCTGCCGATCGATACGCCCGATCCGGAAAACCTGGACAAGTTGACGGCGCACGCCGTCAAGCTGAACGACGTGATCGCCAAATTCGCCAGTCGCGACCGTCAGACCTTCATCTTCCTTGATGCCTGCCGCAACAATCCGCTGGGCAGCGGCGCCAACATCAACGGTCTGGCCCAGGTTGAGGTCGGCGAAAACACGTTTGTCGCCTTCGCGACCCAGCCCGGCAACGTCACCGTCGACGGTACCGGCGAAAACAGCCCGTTCACCACTGCGCTTCTGAAAAATGTCGAAATCCCCGGCTTGAGCATTTCGGACATGATGATCCGCGTCCGCAACGAGACCGAGGCGCTCACCGTCGGCCGCCAGGTTCCATGGGACCAGTCGAACCTGCGTGAACAATTTTATTTCACCGAACAGCAGATGCTCGATCCGGCGCAGTTGAGCGCCAGCCTGTCGCGCATACTGTCCGATCCCGACGCCAAGAAGAAGCTGCAGATCGAGCTCGCCTCCAACGACCTGCAGACCGCCGTGCTCATCGTCGGGCAGACGTTGCGGTCGGTCGAGATTCCTGCACCATCAGGCGGTTCAGCGGGGCCGGTCGGCACTCAGGTCGCCAATCTGTCTCCAACTGACAGCGTTGCAGTCGCTCGCCAGAGCGTCGTCTCCGGTCTCGAAACCCTGATTGTCGGCGCATCGGCGGGCGAAGCACAAAAGGACAAGGCAGGCGATCTTGCGCGCAGCATTCAGACGGAACTTCGCCGCCTGGGTTGTTATCGCATGCAGGTTGATGGCGATTGGGGCACGGGCTCCATCCGCGCCCTCACCGACTATTACAAAAATACCAATCAGGTCGCATCGACGACCGAGCCGACCGTCGGACTGCTCGGCGATCTCTTTTTGCGTTCCGGCAGAATCTGCAAGCAGCCGGTCATCGTCAAGGCCAAGCCGGCCAAAGTCGCGTCGGACAACGGCCTTTCGCAAACCGGTCCCAGCCGCAAGGCTGCGAAACGCGCGCAGGCCGCCCCGCAACGCCCCGCAGCCCCCCCTCCAGACATTAGTGGGGGCATAGGCATTGGTGGCGTGTTTTAGGATGTGGGCGGTCAGGCGCGCTTCCTTTCCGCCTTTGTTCTGGGAATGCCGCGGCTCGGGGCCGCCACCCTCCTTGAGCGCAGCGGTTATGACGCAAAGGCATCGGAGCATTTGAAGGGCCGCTATTGGGAGCGGATCAAAACCGGACGAGCGCGACCGTATCTTCTTTGATCATTGCCTGATGAACAGGCCCGTGTAGGTCTGGCCGGCGAGCGTATAGGTTCCGGCCAGAGTTCCGTCGGGCATCATCATAAAACTGACGTCCGCGCCATTCGGGAGGCGCCCAAGCTTCAACGTAGTCCCTACAATTTTTCCTGCGCCTGCGGCCTCTCCCGGATTGTTATCGCCCAGAATTCCCCACGCATAGGTGACCGTGACCTTTCCGTTCGAAGAAACAGATTGAACAGCCAGTTTACCTTCATATGTACCTTCCAATCGTCCGGCCCAATTGCCCGAAAAAGCAGCGTACTTTGTTGGAACGCCCTTTGCGGGAGGAGTGATTGTCACGGATTGATCCATAATCGCCGAGCCAGGAGGAACAGAGGCAGGATCCAAGGCGGGTTGGGATGGAATGGTAGCAGGATCCAACACAGGTTCAACAACGGCGGATTGTGGCGGTTCTGGAGCCGATTGGCACGCGGCTAGGACAAGTGCCGCGAAGGCCAGTATAAGGTTCCGCATCAATTTCTCCACTTCGTTCTCCGACGGACGTATCCGAAAAGCCCGCTGATCGGCAGAAGGTCCTATTCCCCAGGCCGGATGTCGGAGACACCTGTTATGCCGAACAGTGGCCCTAATAGATAACCGCGTGTCAACGGTGTGGCGACATTGCGCGGCCGGACCTTAGGTGGCTTTTTGGCATGCCCGCGGTCGAGTGCGAGGCGCACTGCGCTTGATCTAGTTGTGTTTGGTATCTGGCTCAGAAACTGCTTGGTCCGGGCATGTTGGGGATTGCCGAAGAAGCTGTGTTGACTGCCTTCCTCGAAAATCTGACCGGCGTCCGTGAAGATCACGCGGTCGGCCACAGCACGCGTAAAGCCCAGATTTTCTGGCTGCCTTCTCTGTCGTCAGCAGTTCTCAAAATCCGGCTCTTGAAAATCGAAAATTGCTGCGGCGATGTCTGTGACAATCTGGCCGTCCCGCCGCAGCTTCGTTTGACCAGACACACGTTGAAACCGTGGACCTTCGAATAGCGCGTAGAGATCCTCGGCCATTCACTCTTCAATTCGCGTAGCGCCAGTCAGGTGGGCCTTGGTTGGAACTGCTTCGCATCGCGGCCGTTACCTTTGCTCAGGAAAACCAGATCGAGCAAATTACTTACCACCTGACTGCGAGGGAGTTAGATGATGATCCTTGCGATCGGTGCAGCCGGCAGATTCGGCGGCTATGTCGTTCCGGCGCTCGCAAAGCGCGGCGCGAGAATACGCGGTTTCGTCCACAAGCCCGGGGATGCCGATCGCGCGCGAAGCCACGGCGCAGCCGAGGTCGCGATCGGCGATCTCCATGACCAGGAGAAACTCGACGCGGCGCTTACTGGCGTGCACTCTGTATTCTATATCGCCCCCGCCTTCATGCCGGACGAAGCCGACCTAGGGATGCGTTTGGTTGACGCTGCAGTTCGTGCTCGCGTACGCCGCTTCGTGTTCTCAGCCGTGATCCATCCGGTCCTGTCGGCTCTCAGCAATCACACCGCCAAGGCGCCGGTAGAAGACGCCATCCTCAATTCGGGCATGGAATATACATTGCTCCATCCAGCCCGGTTTTATCAGAATTACGCAGCCTTCTGGCCCACGGTAATGAAGGAGCGTTTATTGGCTGAGCCGTGGTCGGCAGACACCCGTTTCTCTCTCGTCGACTATCGCGACGTTGCCGAAAGTGCAGCGATCGCATTGACGGATGATCGACTGCTTTACGGTACATTCGAGCTCTGTGCTCCCGGTTATTGGGATCGCAAGCGCGTTGTCGCGCTCATGAGCGAAGTGCTGGGGCGCGAGATCAAGGAGCGGCGCGACCTTGATGTCCTCAGCGAAGTCCCGCAGGCCGAGAGAAGGATGTTCGAGCACTACGACCAACATGATCTGCTCGGAAACCCGCTGACGCTGCGGGCGATCCTCGATAACGAGCCACGTACACTCAGGGCCTACCTCGAGGAGCTAGCGGACCACTCTGATGACCGACACATTCTAGCCGAACCAAAGAACTGAAAATAAAAACGAGAGGTCCCAGGCCGCTCGAGGCCGCTCTGCGCCCTGGACTGGCAAATTTCTCCAAAGTTCGGCCAAGCTCCCCCACATCGACGCTGACGAGAAGGGTCCGATACACTGTGAAATGAAAATTTCAGCTGGCTAGGGCTTGCGTTTCGAAACACGGCAGCCAGTTTTGAAGGAGGAGATGATAATGACCAAAGTTCGCGCCCTTGTCCTTGAACGCCAGCACGAGCTTAAGCTGCGTGACATAGATCTGCCCCAGACCGTCGGCCAGGGCCAGGTCCGGATCAAGATCCACACTGTCGGGGTTTGCGGCTCGGACGTCCACTACTATACCCACGGCCGCATTGGCCCGTTTGTCGTCGAAGCACCGATGGTTCTGGGGCATGAAGCCGCCGGGACGATTGTCGAAATTGGCGAAGGCGTCGAGCACCTGGAGATCGGCGACCGCGTTTGCATGGAGCCGGGCATCCCCGACCCGAATTCGCGGGCGAGCCGGCTTGGCCTCTATAACATAGATCCTGCCGTAAGGTTCTGGGCAACGCCTCCTGTCCATGGGGTGCTGACGGCCCATGTCGTTCATCCTGCCAACTACACCTTCAAGATACCCGACAGTATCAGCTTCGGCGAAGGCGCGATGGTGGAGCCTTTCGCCGTGGGGATGCAGGCGGCGACAAAAGCGAAAATCAGCCCAGGCGATACAGCTGTTGTGCTTGGCGCCGGACCAATTGGCACTATGGTCGCGATCGCTGCCCTTGCCGGGGGATGTTCCCGGGCAATTATCGCCGATTTTGCGCAACCCAAGCTCGAAATCGCCGCCGGTTATCAGGGGGTGATCCCGGTCAATCTTCGAGAAGAGGACCTGGTGAGGGAGGTCAAGCACTTGACCAACGGCTGGGGCGCCGACGTCGTGTTCGAATGCTCCGGCTCGCCCAAGGCGTGGGAGACGCTTCTTGACCTGCCGCGGCCCGGCGGCGCTGTGGTGGTCGTCGGCCTGCCGGTGGCGCCGGTCCCATTCGACATCGCGACCGCTTCGACCAAGGAAGTCCGTATCGAGACTGTGTTCCGCTATGCCCATCAGTATGAGCGGGCGATTGCTCTTATGGCGTCGGGACGGGTCGACTTAAAGCCACTCATTTCGGCGACCTTTGCCTTCGAGGACTCTATCGCGGCCTTCGACCGTGCGGTCGAAGGCCGGCCGGCCGACGTGAAACTTCAGATCACCCTGCCAGATTAATGTGAGCCTGGCTGCTCTCAAGTCTTGACTCCTCGCGCGGTCGTCACGCTTTGGCGGCGGAGACGGGTGATGGCATCGGGCCTGCATGGCTGCGCGGCCGCGTGACCACCTGGGGGTTTGTCGGTATTCGCCGACAAGCTTGCCTGATCCCCTTAGCTTGGAGAACAGTTCATATTTGCCCCTGATAGTCAACGTGCGGATCAACTCCCGCGGGCTCCGCTCAAAGCCGTCTTGACAAATCGACGGCCGTCCCACACGCTACCTTAACAAAAGGCACAACAAACTTACAAAAGTTCAAGTTGGCACGATCTGGCCGGTAGGGAGAAGGCCGATGCATCTCTGTCACCCAGCGGAGATTTGCGCGTGAGCACGGCGACTTTCACCCGAGAGAGGTCCGGGTGGGCCCTGCCCCGGTTCATGACGGCCGAGCATCCGTTTCCCTGGCTGGCACCGATCACGGTGATGCTTCTCGTTTTCGGCATCTATCCTCTCGCCTATTCGGTCTGGCTGTCCTTTCACAAACGCAATGTCGTATCGCGGCAGCTTGATTTTGCCGGATTCCACCAGTGGGCACGCGCATTTTCGGATACGCGCATGTGGGATGCGTTGGAAACGACACTGATCTATACATTCATCGCGCTTGCGGTTCAGCTTGCACTCGGCATCCTCATCGCCCTCCTGCTTGATACCGATCGCAAGGGGTACGGGATCCTGCGGGCGCTGATGACACTGCCGCTGGTCGTGCCGCCTGCGGTTACCGGAATGATGTTCCTGCTGATGCAGGACGGCTCTTTCGGTGTCCTGTCGTTCTATCTCTATGCCCTCAACCTGATCTCGCCGGCACAGCCGATCTTGACCCAGCCGGTAACCGCATTGCTGGCGATCCTGCTGGCGGACATATGGCAATGGACGCCGTTCATGGTGCTCATCATACTGGCGGGCCTGCGGGCGCTGCCGAAGGAGCCTTTCGAAGCCGCGGCGATCGATGGCGCCAGTGGGATCCAGACATTCTTGCGACTTACACTGCCGATGCTGCGCAAGGTGATTGCGGTTGCGGTGCTGATCCGCGGCGTCGATCTTTTTCGAATCTACGACTACGTCTACATCATCAGTGCCGGCGGGCCGGGCACGGCTACCGAGACGCTCTCGTTCTACGCAGGCCGGATCTATTTCACGGGAGATTTTCCCTACGCCGCGACCTTGTCGCTGATCGTGCTCGTCGTCCTCATCGGAGTGTCGAACCTCTTCGTCAGGCTTTTCAAGGTAAGGTTCTGATGGAGCCCTCCCGCGCCCAGATGATCGCACGTGACCTGCTCGCCGTGTTGGTGGTTGCGATCTTCATGTTCCCGATCGCGTGGTGGGCGCTGTCCTCCATCAAACCCTATTCGGCGATCTTCGACCGCAGTGGACCGGTCTACATCGGCTTCAAACCGACGCCGGACAATTACCGCGTGACGCTGCTCGGCGTGTCGCGAGTTGATATCGGCATGGAACAGGGGGGCGAGGCGGCCGGAGTAATAAAGGGAGGCGCCAGTTCTTACGATTCCCGCCAGTCGCTGCTCGCCAGCGCGATCATAGCGGTCGGGTCGACGGCACTGACACTGGTCCTGGCGACGCTGGCTGCCTATTGCCTGTCGCGAATGCAGTTCAGCGGGCAGCAGTCGTTCCTGTTCTGGATCCTCTCGCAGCGCTTTATGCCGCCCATCGCGATCGTCATACCGATCGTTTTCATGTTCCGGGATCTCGGCCTGCGCGATACTTATACTGGGCTCATCCTCGTCCACAGCTTGATCAATCTGCCGCTGGCGGTTTTGCTTTTGAAGTCGT
Organism: Mesorhizobium sp. LNHC252B00; assembly: GCF_000502955.1. Taxonomy (GTDB): domain Bacteria; phylum Pseudomonadota; class Alphaproteobacteria; order Rhizobiales; family Rhizobiaceae; genus Mesorhizobium. The sequence goes on from NZ_AYWO01000006.1 coordinate 215,084, forward strand.
TCTTCGACGATGTTCCACGCGAGGTTGACGAGGCGGCACTGATTGACGGTGCGACGCGCTGGCAGACGTTCGGACGCGTAGTCCTTCCTATGGTGAAGGGCGGCGTCGCCGCGACCGCCGTACTATGTTTCATCTTTTCATGGACCGAGTTCCTGCTGTCGCTGTTCCTGACAACGTCCATCCGCACTGTCCCGGTGAAGATCTCGACGTTTGTGACTTCGACGGCCACCGAATGGGGCTACATCACAGCACTCGGCACGTCTGCGATCATACCGAGCTTCATCTTTATCCTGCTGGTTCAACGGCATCTGGTCCGCGGCCTGACCCTTGGATCTCTCAAGGAGTAAGGCCGGACGAGAAGAACGACGACAAACGCAACGGAGGAACGATCATGAGCTTCAGAGACCACGACAAGAAGACATTCGTCGCCGATACCTGCAACGACTTTACAGCGCGTCGAATAACCAAACGCGACTTCATGAGGAAGATGGCGCTGGCGGGCATTGGCTTTTCCGCCTTCGGATCGGCTATGCTGGGTGGCGGTCGCCCCAATCGAGGGATGCTGGGCTTCGGGGTCGAGGAGGCCCGGGCCCAGGACACGGACATGCTGAAGTGGCTGGCCGATGTCGGTAAGCCATATGCCGGCACGAAAATTCGCTACACCTCGGAAGCAACGCCGCCCACGATCGTCGCTAACCAACTTGTCGCGGGTGAATTCACGAAAGCAACCGGCATTGAGGTCGAGGTCGAGATCGTGCCGCTAGAGCAGGTTCTCGCCAAGGCCACGCAGGACGTGCAAGGCCAGCTGGGCACCTATGATGTCTACTATCTTGACCAGTCCTGGATGGCGACATTTGCACAGGATGTCATCGATCCGCGCGAGTATTACGACCAGAACAAAGCGCTGGCGATGCCCAATTTCGACTGGGACGATTTCTCCAAGCCGCTGGTCGACGGTATCGCCATGTACAATGGCAAACAGTGCGGAATTCCCTTCGATATTCCGATCTTTATCCTGATGTATCGCAAAGACCTTTTCGACAAGCATAATATCGCCTTGCCGACAGACCTCGACGCCTATCTCAAGGCCGTGCAGGCGCTGACTGAGGCGGAAAAGGGCAATGGCATCTTTGGCACCGCATGCCAGGCGAAGTCCGGCCATTATTCGCTCGAATGCGACTGGACCTTCGCGCTTTGGGGTCATGGCGGTTCGATTTTCAACAAGGATAAGAAGTTCGTCGGCAACGATGAGCGCGGCATAGCCGGGCTGAAATTCTACCAGGAACTGGTCAAGAACTCGCCACCGTCGGCAACGACATGGACCTGGGATGGACAGGGGCAGGCCCTGACACAGGGGCAGGCCGCCATGGCAATCACCTGGGGCGAGGATTTCCCCGGTTTCGATGCCAACGATTCCAAGGTCAAAGGCCTCTTCGAGGCCTTGCCTGCGCCCAAGGAGGTTCCCGGCCGCCGCGCCACCGCGGATTGCGGCTTCAACGAAATCCCGGCCGTCGGTCATCAGGGCGGCTCGACGATTTCCCTGTCGCAATATTCCAAGAACAAGGAAGCGGCTTGGTTGTTTATGCAGTGGGTCTGCTCGAAGGACGTGATGGCGCGGGTCTCGACGCTTGGCGGCGGCGCCTCGCCGATGCGCAATTCCTCCTTCACGGATCCTCGGGTCAAGGCGAAGGCCGTGGTTGGACCAGGAACAACACGCCATTTCGAGGCGATCAAATACACAATCGACAATCAGATGGGATCTGAGCCGGACATGCCCATCTGGGCGGATCTGTCGAACAATGACATCCCGGTCGAACTCGGCAAGCTGCTGACTGGTCAGGACTATGGCGGGGACGCCAAGGCATGCCTCGATGCCATCGCCCACATTGTCGACGGTAAGGTCAAGGACGCGGGGCTTTAATGGCGTAATTGGGCTATTTCGGCGATGGCGGTTTCGACCGCCCTCGCCCTTGGCAATGTGGCGGCAATGGCTCCGGATCTCGTCATCGGCATTGATTCCTCGACCTCGGCAACCAAGGCAATTGCCTGGGACCGCAATGGNATGGCTCCGGATCTCGTCATCGGCATTGATTCCTCGACCTCGGCAACCAAGGCAATTGCCTGGGACCGCAATGGACGCAGCGTGGGGGAGGGTCGCGCGCCGATAGCAATGTCCAACCCGCGCTCGGGGTATTTCGAGCAGGACCCGGCCCAGTGGTGGGCTTCGGCGGTTGCAGCGCTGCGCACCGTAACTGCAACAGTTTCGCCAAGGCGCATTGCCGCCCTAGCCATTTCCAACCAGCGCGAGACCTTTGGCCTTTTCGACGAACAGGGCGAAGCGCTCCGGCCCGCGACACTCTGGCTGGACGAGCGGGCTCGCAAGAAAGCACGCCGCTTCGGTGAGGCATTCGGCGCGGCGCGCGTCCACGCGATATCCGGCAAGCCGCTGGACGTCATTCCTTGCCTTTATCGCATGATCTGGTTTCGCGAGGAGCAGCCCGAGATCTTTGCCCGGGTGGAGCGAATGGCCGAAGTTCATGGCTATCTCGTTTTTCGCCTGAGCGGCCGATGGGTAACATCGACTGCCTCAGCGGACCCGATGGGTGTGCTTGACATGCGCGCAATCGACTGGTCGAACGAGATACTGGAAGCGGCAGGCGTCGCCCGGCGGATGATGCTGGACTTGGCTCGGCCAGGGACGGTTGTGGGCCAGGTAACTCAGGAAGCCGCCACGCTGACAGGCTTGCGGGAGGGGACGCCGATCGTGGCTGGCGGCGGCGACGGTCAATGCGCCGGAACGGGCGCCGGTGTGTTGCAGCAGGGAAGCGCTTACATCAATCTTGGCACAGCGGTCGTCTCGGGAAGCTTCGGCACCGAGTATGTCTGTGATCCGGCCTTCCGCACCGAAAATGCCATCGCTGAGGATGGCTACATCTACGAGACGTGTCTGCGCGCCGGCACTTTCCTCGTCGACTGGATGGCGCGCGAAATGCTGGGCGTCGATCTGCATGGCTGCAACGGCGAGCTGGAGGCGCTTGAGGCCGAGGCCGCAGCCAGCCCGATCGGCGCTGGCGGCATAATGCTGTTGCCCTACTGGCAAGGCGTCATGGATCCCCATTGGAACAGCGGCGCTCGCGGTGTGATTGCCGGGCTTTCCGGCTCGAGCCGCCGCGGCGACATCTATCGCGCAGTGCTGGAAGGCATAGCGCTCCATCAGGCAGCTACAAGTCAGCGGGCCGCTGCCGCCGCCCACCAGGACATCGACTACTTTATAGCGATCGGCGGAGGAGCGAAGTCCGACCTGTGGATGCAGATTCTGGCAGATGCACTCGACCGTCGCGTAAAGCGTTCGACGACCGTGGAAGCCTCCTCGCTCGGCGCGGCAATGGCAGCGGCAAAGGGGGTGGGCTGGTTTTCCACCATCTCCGAAGCCTCCCTCGCAATGGCCAGCGAATCCGCCAAATCTTTCGAACCCAATGCAGTCCATGCCGGCCGGTATGCCGAACTTCTTGCGATTCACGCCGATCTTTGGCCGACGATTTCGGCCTGGAACCAGCGACTGGCGGCTTTCACGGAGGCTGATGGTGGCTGAGACGATCAACTGGAACGCCCTGATCGAGGATGTTGTCGCAGGACGCTGGAAGGATCCTGAGACAGGCGCGGCCGCTGACCTGCCCTTCCAGACGATCGAATTGCTGGAGACGACTGAAGGCCGCGAGGCGGATCTCATCGCGCCTCTGGCGCTGGGCAGCCGGATTGCTGTCGTGTCCGATGTCAACACTTTCGAAGTAATGGGGCGACGCGTCGCTAAGGCGCTGCGCAGTGTAGCCGATATTGACGCAATCGTGCTTCCCGACGGCCTCGACTGCGAAGAAACGACGATCGAGTTGGTCAGGGAGAAAACGCGTCACGCCGACGGCATCGTTGCCGTCGGGTCTGGAGTCCTCAACGACAGCTGCAAGCACGCAACCTTCCTCGACGGCCGGACCTATGCGGTCTTCGGAACCGCAGCGTCGATGAATGGCTACGGCGCCTCGACTGCGTCGGTGACGTTGGCTTCAGGGCTCAAGATCTCGCTGCCCTCGCACGCCCCGCGCGGCATCTTCCTGGACCTAGGTGTGTCGGCGGCAGCGCCAAGCTGGCTCAGTGCTGCTGGCCTTGGCGACAGCCTCTGCCGGTCCACCGCGCAGGTCGACTGGTGGGCTTCGCATCGGCTTTTCGGGACCTATTACTCCGACGTGCCCTATCGGCTGCAGGCCGGCGACGAGGAGCCGATGCTAGCCCACGCGTCTGGCCTGGCGTCGCATGATCTCACCGCCGTCGGGCATCTCCAGCGCGTGTTGACGCTTTGCTCGATGGGAGTCTGCTTCGCGGGCGTTTCGCACCCCGGCTCCATGGGGGAGCACCAAATCTCCCATTGGGTCGACATGTTCGCGCGAGAGCATCATCCCGGTACCACCCATGGTCAGCAGGTTGGCGTGGCATCGCTGGTCATGGCGCGGCTGCAAGCGATGCTGCTGGACATGGAAGAGCCCCCTCGGGCAAAGCCGACGCCCATCGATGAGGCGGCGATGCTGGTACGCTACGGTGCGCAACTTGGACCGCTTTGTATAGCCGAAATGAGGAAGACAGCACTCGACCACAAAGAGACAGAAGCTTTCAACCGGAAGCTTGAGGAAATCTGGCCGGCTCTGCGCCGGGAGCTTCGGCCGATGGCTATGCCGGTCGCCCGCATGGAAGCAGCGCTCAAGGCTGCTGGAGGCCCGGTCACCGGCGCCGAATTAGGCCTGCCACGAGAGCTTTGGCACGACGCCATCCGCTGTTCGCGAGAAATCCGAGGCCGCTGGTCCTTTGTCAATTTGGCGGCCGATGCAGATCTCCTGGAAGAATTTCTGCAGAGCGAACGGTGAGACCGCATTTGCATCGTCCCAGTGGCTCGCATGGCGAATGGAAACGAACGGCAAGGGAATTGAAGGGTAGCAATTTATGGCGTCTGTAACCATCAACAACATAAAGAAGGACTATGGCGCCGTAGAGGTGATCCATGGACTCGACCTTTCGATCGAAGATGGCCAGTTCGTCGTCCTGTTAGGCCCCTCCGGATGCGGCAAGTCCACCCTGTTGCGCATGATTGCCGGTCTTGAGCCCATCACATCCGGTCGCATCGCCATAGGCGACCATGTCGTCAATACCCTTCATCCCAAGGATCGCAACATCGCGATGGTGTTCCAGAATTACGCGCTTTATGCGCACATGACGGTTTTCGACAATATGGCCTTTTCCATGCAGTTGAAGAAACGACCTAAGGAAGAGATCAAACAGAAGGTAGGATGGGCCGCGTCAGTTCTCAATCTGACTCCCTACCTGGAACGGTATCCTCGCCAGCTTTCCGGCGGTCAGCGGCAGCGTGTTGCCATGGGCCGCGCAATCGTGCGCGATCCAACCGTGTTCCTGTTCGACGAACCGCTGTCCAATCTCGATGCCAAACTGCGCGTGCAGATGCGGACCGAAATCAAGGAGCTCCACCAGCGGCTGAAGACCACGACAGTATACGTCACGCACGATCAGATCGAGGCGATGACCATGGCCGACGTCATCGTAATCATGCGAGACGGCTACATCGAACAGATCGGGCGCCCGCTCGACGTCTATGATCGCCCGGAAAATCTCTTTGTCGCCTCGTTCATCGGCTCGCCTGCAATGAATATGTTTCATGGTGAGGTGGCCGATGAAGGGGACGCAGGGGTGGTGCGGATCGGTGACCTCGCCCTGCCGCTACCACCAAAGGCCGCGGTCCGCCCGGGCCAAAAGGTAGTCTATGGCGTCCGCCCCGAGCATCTTCGACCTGTGACGGATGGGAGCGGCATCCGGGCGACCGTCACTGTTGTCGAGCCGACTGGTCCTGAAATCCATATCTTCGCCAGCGTGGGCAACATCGTGGTCTGCTCGGTACTGCATAGCCGGATGGAGCTCTCTCCCGGGGCGACAATCCATCTGGAGCCCGCGCCAGACCGAATTCATCTGTTTGACCAAGGCAGCGGCGAACGGCTGGACAAGGGAAGAAACTGAATGGCGCGGATCGTCATCCTCGGTGCCGGCGTCATGGGCTCGGCCATGACGCTTCCGGCCGCTCACGCGGGTAACAGCATCAGCCTCGTCGGGACCCATCTTGATGAAGAGATCGTTGCATCGGTGGCCAGCACAGGGCACCATCCGCGTCTCAACGTCACTCTGCCAGCCGCCGTTGTCGCCTACCCCTGGACTGGATTCGTTGACGCGATGAGCGACCGACCCGATCTACTTGTGCTCGGTGTCTCGTCGGCTGGCGTTCCCTGGGCGATCGACCGTATCGCCGAGAGTGTCACGTCGCCCGTGCCGATTTTGATGGTTACAAAGGGGCTCGCCGCGCGAGACGATGGCATCGACATCCTGCCACACGTGGTTGCCCGCGAAATTCAACGGCGCACCGCTTTGTCGATGCCGGTGATGGCAGTGGGCGGACCGTGTATTGCCGGAGAACTGGCGGCCCAGCGCGATACCTCTGTGATGGTGGCAGGGCACGACGCCGACAGTATTGCCGCGGCATCTCGCCTCCTGCGAGCCCCCTTCTATCATGCGCGGGCGTCGTCCGATCTCGCCGGGGTTGAAATCTGCGCCGCTTTCAAGAATTTCTATACGCTCGCAGTTGGGGCTCCAGTCGGGCTTCTTGAGCGCGACAACAAGGCGCCGAACGGCGCACTCATGCACAATCTTGCCTCGTCACTTTTTTCGCAGTCCCTCCAAGAAATGGCGATCCTTGTCGAAGCCCTGGGCGGAAAAATCGCAACCGTGCGGGGATTGGCCGGTTCCGGCGATCTTTACGTGACCTGCCAGGCAGGCCGCAACGGTCGAATGGGACGCTTGCTCGGCTGCGGCTTGCGTTATTCCGTGGCAAAGCGCGACCATATGAGTTCGGACACGGTCGAGGGGGCGCAACTGGCGCTGGATCTTGGCCCGACATTGGAGAGAATGATGAGCCGGGGCAAACTTCCTCGCGATCGCCTGCCGCTGACGGCCGCCATAGTCGAAGCAATTTGCCATGACGCTCCGCTGGTATTGTCCTTCGACAGTTTTCATCGTGGATAGGCGAATACACAAAGCGCTTCACGTCGATGGCACGGTCCGCCGAGCCACTCGGCTATCGTAGCGCCCCGTGTAGAGGAGGACTTTTGATGGAGAAACCACCAAGAAAGAAACGCGACGGCCGCCAGATCCTAGCGAATTCCGTCAGCGTCGATCGCGAGGAAGGGCTCCTTGTCCGGGCCGCCTGGCTTGCCTATGTGGGTGACCTCACACAGGCGCAAATCGCCAAGTCTCTCGGTCTAACCCGCCTTCGCGTCAATCGGATGCTGGCGCTTGCCCGCGAGCGGGGGATAGTCCAGATTCGGATTAATTCCAAGGTAGCCAGCTGCATAGATCTAGAGCACCGGCTGCGGGTCGTCTATGGCGTCTCTGATCCAATCGTGGTCCCAACGCCTCCCGATCCCGCTTTGATACCGCAGGTCATTGCAGCCGCGGCGGGCGAAGCCCTGTCGGCTAGAATCCGGGACGGAATATCCGTCGGCGTGGGTTGGGGGAGGACGCTCCAGCTCAGCCTCCGGTCTGTGACAGTGCGCCCGGTGAAAGGAATGTCGATCGTTTCTTTGCTCGGCGGCCTGACGCGGGGGTCGGCCATCAACATTTATGATATGGCTTCTCGGCTTGCGGCGCTGTTCGATGCCGAATGTTTCTACATCGCAGCCCCGGTGTTCACGGATACCGAGGCCACGCGCGATCTGCTCATGCGCCAGTCCATTCTGGAAGATGCCTTTACACATGCCCGTGCTGTCGAGGCCGCTTTTGTTTCAGTTGGCGCGGTTCACAAGGACGCCACGATTTTTCGCATCGGGCTGGTGGGCGAGGATGACCTCACGTCCCTCCAACACGCAGGCGCCGTTGGCGATATCTGCGGCCACTGGATCGATGCGGACGGACAACTCGTCGATCACCCGCTCAACCGGCGCGTTATCGGCCTCGCACCTCAAAACTTGCGTGACATCGATACGGTGATCTTGCCTTCCGGTGGACTCGAAAAAGTTCCGGTGCTGCGCGCTGTATTGCGTCTTGGCGTCGTCGATGTCCTGATCACCGACGAAAAGACTGCTGAATCGATCCTTTCAGAAAAGTCCTAGAGAGGACTGACTGATTTTAGGGGCGCGGACTTGTCTTGGTCGTCCAGATTTCGACTATTCGTTTAGCAGCTTTGCGCGCGTAATGCCTGCCGCTTGCTATAAACCACACCGACGGGATCCTGGAATCTGGGTCATATTCGAATTTGCATATCGAGGTCGACGGCATGGTACGCCGTCAAGCCGGCATCATAGCATGGAGTCGTGACGCTGATCCGGCGCTGGGCGACTATGGACCGCCGTCCGTACTTTTTCACTAATGGCGAAGTGCCGGACGTGGACTGAAGGTGATCATCCGCCGAGAGGACAGGCCGACCAATACTCTAGGCGCAAACTGGGTGTTCAAGGCTAATCAGCACCCCAATTGCCGGGGCCATGAAAGAAGGACTGGATTTCCTCCATGTCGACTTGGCCGTCGCCATTCTCGTCCACTGCATTGAATATGCGATCCACGAAATCCTGCATTTCGCTCTGTGAGACCGAACCATCGCCGTCGGCATCTATGATGGCAAACATCATTCGCATCCTTGCGCCATGCATCATCCTGGCTCCCATGCGCCCGTGATTTTCGGCCATCCGCCCTCGTTCACGCCCGCCCATTCTGGGCTCTCCGCCCCCACCGTCGCCACCTTCCCGTTCTGCTTGCGAACGCCGATCCTCGTGCATCTTTTCTTGCATCATCTTGTCCATCATCTGACGCATCATTTCCCTCATCGAATCTTGGCTCGGTCCTGTGCCTTCAGGTGATCCTCCGGGGCTATGATCCTGTGCTTTGATTGCGGGCACGGGCGTCCCGCTCGACTGGGCCAATGCTGGCAAGGCGCATATAGCCAGCGCCGCGGCGACTGCCGTCGCTTTGATCGTGCCTGACATCGTGTTCTCCTTTGAGTGATCTGTAACCCAACATGTTGGCATCTCAGCCCAAACAAGCTGATCGCTTTCTGGTTCCTCGCAAACGTTCGGAAGACCTGGTTCGGTGATGGGGCCAATGTCGCCGAATTCACCTGATGAACTGAAACGAGAGGACCGCGAGCACGACAATGACGAGGCCGATAAGGTAGATGACACTGTTCATGGCCCGTTCGCCTGGGGCCCGAGGACGATCGTCGAAGTCAGCGACCGCTCATGGAGCGAGACTTCCGAATCTCCACCGAGGCCAAAGGTGGGCATGGCGACGGCTTCCACCATGGTTCGCATTCCGCCGACGGTGGCGCCTTCCGGATCGAGCCGCAGGCGGCCGCCGTCGAGAACGGCGATGTCGGTGGTGGTGCCGCCGATGTCGGACACCACTGCCTCATCTAGGCTATCATGTACCGCGCTCCACCACGCTTGCCGCTGGGTCCTGACAGGATGGTCTCGATCGGCCTGGAGCGAGCGAATTCAGCGGTAATAAGCGCGCCGTCGCCGCGCACGACCATGAGCGGAGCGACGATCCCGCGTCTTGCCAGAAAGCGTCGACAAGGCGATCGATCATCGAGATCAGCCGGGCGTTGAGGAAGCGTGGTTAGCGCCCGATGAGGGCCGCCGAGTTTCGACGACAGTTCGTGTGAACAGGTCACTCGGAGCCCGGTACGCTCGCGATGATGTCCCCGCCATGTCGTCAGTGCCACGGGGCGTGATCGGGAGCCGTTCATACCCTAAAAGAAAGGCGCAAAGGATTTTGGCGGCCGGCCTCAATGGCGTTCGCGGCTGAAACACGACATGCCGAGAATGGCAGTACCGAGCTTCACCAACTTGTCCGGCGAAGGCCAGTGGAGATCGCGCCCACCCCGATGTTATTTGCTGGCCGGGGGATGCAGCCTTGTGTCGAGGGCAAAAGCTTCCTGGAACTTAAGCGTGTAGGAAGCTGCCGCCTCGCTCGCCACGAAGATGATGTTCCAGCTATGTGAAGAGACCGCACTTGGCATAGCATTCGCGCGACCCTGCCGTCGTGCTCGCGCCAACTCGAATGGCTCTCCCGGTTGGCCAGCTCAACGCCCAAAACCGGGCGCCGGTCCTCCCAATCCACGCCGATCGCCACCAGCACTGCCTGGCTGGCGATCAGGCCC
>NZ_AYWO01000007.1 GCF_000502955.1 Mesorhizobium sp. LNHC252B00
ACCGAAAGGTGGGCCGTTTTGTTTAGGCTATAGCGCCGGTCGCTCCTCGGCTTGAGCCAAGGATTCATGTCGCGAGGTTAGCCGAGAAATGCGGCTCCCTCTCCGCGCTGGGACCACGAAGCGTTGATCGCCTTTAGCTAAATGTGGAGCGGCTTGAAGAACGTTGCCAGCGCCGCCTCCTTGACCGCTTCCGACATCGTCGGATGTGCGTGGCAGGTGCGGGCGAGATCCTCGGACGAGCCGCCGAACTCCATCAGCACCGCCGCCTCGTGGATCAGCTCGCCGGCGCCGAAGCCGACGATATGCACGCCGAGCACGCGGTCGCTCGTCTTGTCGGCGAGGATCTTCACAAAACCGTCGGTATGCAGCATGGCGCGTGCCCGGCCATTGGCGCTGAAGGGAAACTTTCCCACCTTGTAGTCAATGCCTGCCTTCTTCAGCTCTTCCTCGGTCTTGCCGACCGAGGCGATTTCCGGGCTTGTGTAGACGACGCTCGGAATGACGTCATAGTTCACGTGGCCGGCTTGGCCGGCAATGATTTCCGCCACCGCCACGCCCTCGTCCTCGGCCTTGTGCGCAAGCATCGGTCCGGCGATGACATCGCCGATAGCATAGATGCCGGGAACGTTGGTCCGCAGATGGCCATCGATCTTGACACGGCCGCGTTCGTCGACCTCGACGCCGGCTTCCTTCAGCCCGAGGTTGTCGGAATAGGCGCGGCGTCCCGTCGAAATCAGCACCGCGTCGGCTTCGATGGACTCGGCGGCACCGCCCGTGACCGGCTCAAAAGTGACGGTCGCGCCCTTCTTGGCCTTGGCGACGCCGGTGACCTTGGCGCCGAGCTTGAACTCGAAACCCTGCTTCGACAAAAGCCGCTGGAACTGCTTGGAGACCTCGCCGTCCATCCCGCCCAGGATCGTGTCGAGGAACTCGACCACGGTGACCTTGGCGCCGAGCCGGGCCCACACCGAGCCGAGCTCGAGCCCGATAACCCCGCCTCCGACCACCACCAGATGGCCGGGCACCTTCTCCAGCGACAACGCCCCGGTCGAAGACACGATCACATTCTCATCAATGTCGACCTTGACGCCGGGAATGCTGGCGACATCGGAGCCGGTGGCGATGACGATGTTCTTCGTCTCGATCTCCTCGACCTTGCCGTCCTCGCCGGTCACCGAGACCTTGCCGGCCGCGATCACCTTGCCGGTGCCGCGAAACGCGTCGATCTTGTTCTTCTTGAACAGGAAAGCGACGCCGTTGACGTTCGAAGACACCGTCGCGTCCTTGTGCGCCATCATCTTCTTCAGGTTCAGCTTCGGCGCCGGTATCTCGACGCCCAGCGTGTCGAAGGAATGCCCGGCCTCGGCGAACATCTCGGAGGCATGGAGCAGCGCCTTGGACGGGATGCAACCGATGTTGAGACAGGTGCCGCCGAAGGTCGCGTTCTTCTCGACCACCGCGACCTTCAGCCCGAGCTGCGCCGCCTTGATGGCGCAGACATAGCCGCCCGGTCCCGATCCGATGATAACGACGTCATAAGCCATGATACTGTCCTTCTTGATTGGGGCTCAGCGGCCGCCGCTGACATTCAGGATCGCGCCCGTCGTATAGGACGCCGCATCGGATAGGAGATAGAGAACCGCACTCGCGACTTCATCCGCGGTGCCCGCTCTTTTCATCGGCAGTATATCGCGGAACCGTTCTATCCTGTCCGGCTGCCCGCCAGAGGCATGGATCTCGGTATCGATGAGGCCCGGCCGCACCGCATTGACGCGGATACCTTCCAGGGCGACTTCACGGGCGAGCCCGATGGTAAAAGTGTCGATGGCACCCTTGGAGGCGGCATAGTCGACAAATTCGCCCGGCGAGCCCAATGTCGCTGCCGCCGACGAGATGTTGACGATGGATCCGCCCGAGCCGCCGTGGCGGGTCGACATGCGCTTGACCGCCTCGCGGGCGCAGAGGAACGAGCCGACGACATTGATGCGCATCATGCGCTCGAGCCGCGCCACATCCATTTCATCGACGCGCGCCTTGACGTCGACGATGCCGGCATTGTTGACGAAGGCATCGAGCCGGCCATAGGCGCGGTCTACAGCGCCGAACATGGCCACGATATCGGACTCGGCGCCGACATCGCCCTTGACGGCAAAAGCCTCGCCGCCGCCGGCCTTGATCTCGGCGAGCAATGCGTCGGCGGCATTCCGGTTCGAAGCGTAGTTGATTCCCAGCCGGTAGCCGGCCTTCGAGCCGAGCCGGCAGATCGCGGCGCCAATGCCGCGGCTGCCGCCGGTGACCAGCAACACCTTTTGCGTCCCGCTCATTCCTGACATCCCTTCAAGGCAAATACATCCCACGGCACCTTCGAAAACCCGCTGCCGCCATAGGCCGAGGATTGGCGCAGCGACGGCCCGAGATCCGGCAGTATCAGCGTCTTAGGCGCCTCGACGCTTTCAGACGGCAGCAGCCCGATGCTGCCCTCGTCATCCGATGCGTAGATGACGCCATGCCAGGCCGTGCAGGCGGCAAGCTCCTCGCCGGTAACGTCGCCGTCCGGGCATTTGTACATGAGCGCGCCGTTGGGCCGCGACACGCCCTCGTTCCACATGACGATGCCGTTCAGCACGACATTGTTGTCGAGGATCATGCGGAACGTGTTGGTGACGGTCGCCGAGGTGCCGGTTGGCGTAAAATCGATCTCGCTGCCGCTTTGGGCATCGCCATAGACGGCGAGCCCGATCGGACAGGCGGCATGGGCGCCAGCGACGGCCAACGCCATGCCGCCCGCGATCGATACGAACGAAAGCACCCTAGAAAGGCTAAGGGAACAAATCGTCATTCTGCTGCGCAGATCCCTTCCCCCTGCCTACCGTTTAACAGCCGGATCGGCACCAATCCTAGAGATCGAGCACCAGCCGTTCCGGATCCTCCAGGCTTTCCTTGACGCGGACGAGGAAGGTCACCGCTTCCTTGCCATCGACGATGCGGTGATCGTAGCTGAGCGCCAGATACATCATCGGCCGGATCACGATCTGGCCGCCGACCACGACAGGCCGGTCCTGGATCTTGTGCATGCCCAGGATGCCCGACTGCGGCGCGTTGAGGATCGGCGTCGACATCAGCGACCCGTAAACGCCGCCATTGGAGATCGTGAACGTGCCACCTTGCATGTCGGCGACCGACAGCTTGCCGTCGCGCGCGGCGATGCCCAGCCGGCCGATGTCCTTTTCGATCTCGGCGATCGACATCTGGTCGGCATTGCGCACGACCGGCACGACCAAGCCCTTTTCGGTGCCGACGGCGACGCCGATATGGGCGTAGTTCTTGAAGATGATATCGGTGCCGTCGATCTCTGCATTGACCGAAGGGATTTCCTTCAAGGCGTGGGTCACGGCCTTGGTGAAGAAGCCCATGAAGCCGAGCTTCACGCCATGCTTCTTCTCGAACACGTCCTTGTACTTGGCCCTGAGTGCCATCACCGCTGACATGTCGACCTCGTTGAAGGTGGTCAGCATGGCGGCGGTCGACTGCGCTTCCTTGAGACGGCGCGCGATCGTCTGGCGCAGCTTGGTCATGCGCACACGTTCCTCGCGCGATGCGTCGTCGCCAGAGGACGGCGCGCGCATGGCAACCGGTGCCGGTGTGGCCTTGGGTGTCTCGGCCGGCTGCGATGGCGCACCCTTGGAAATGGCGTCGAGCACGTCGCCCTTCAGCACCTGGCCGCGCTTGCCCGAACCCGAGAGCTGGTCGACCGAGAGATTGTGTTCGGCGATCAGTTTCGCCGCCGCCGGCGCCGGCGGCATGCTGCGCGGCTCGACCGGTCCGGCATCGCCGGCAATCTTGGCGGTCTCGGCCGCCGCCTGCTTGCCGGTCGATGCTGCATCCGGCGACGAGGCCTGCGACACCGCCTGCGGCTTGGTCGCAGTCGCTGCGGCCGCGCCATCTGCCGAAATCGAACCCAGCAGCGCGCCGACGCCGACCGTCTCGCCTTCCTTGACGGTGATTTCGCTCAGCGTCCCGGCGGCGGCGGCGGGCACTTCCACCGTCACCTTGTCAGTTTCGAGCTCGACCAGCGGCTCATCGGCGGCAATGGCATCGCCGACCTTCTTGAACCATTTGCCGATGGTCGCTTCGGTGACGGATTCGCCGAGAGTGGGAACGCGGATTTCGGTAGCCATTGTGCCTGTCCGTTTCTGGTCGGTTCTGTTTTGTCAGCCCAATTCTGCTCTATTGGGGCGCTCTGTTCTATTCACCAAGCGCGTCTTCGAGCAAGGCGGCGAGCTGGGCAAGGTGCTTGGACATCAACCCGGTCGCCGGCGAGGCAGCCGCCGGGCGGCCGGTGTAGCGCACCCGCTGATGCTTGGCATCGATATGCGCCAGCACCCATTCCAGATACGGGTCGATGAACGACCAGGCGCCCATGTTCTTGGGCTCCTCCTGGCACCACACCATCTCCGCATTGCGGAAGCGCGACAGTTCCGTGATCAGCGCCTTGGCCGGGAATGGATAGAGCTGTTCGACGCGCAGCAGATAGATGTCGTTGATGCCGCGCTTCTCGCGCTCCTCGTAGAGATCGTAATAGACCTTGCCCGAGCACAGCACGACGCGGCGGATCTTCGAATCCTTGGTGAGCTTGATCGCCTGGTTGGGCAGCAGCTGGGCATCGTCCCAAAGCAGCCGGTGGAACGAGCTCTCGCCCGACATTTCCGGCAGCGTCGACACCGCCCGCTTGTGGCGCAGCAGCGACTTCGGCGTCATCAGGATCAGCGGCTTGCGGAAGTCGCGCTTCAGCTGCCGGCGCAGGATGTGGAAGTAGTTGGCCGGCGTCGTGCAGTTGGCGACTTGCATGTTGTCTTCGGCGCAAAGCTGCAGGAAGCGCTCGAGCCGGGCCGAGGAGTGTTCCGGGCCCTGGCCTTCATAGCCATGCGGCAGCAGGCACACGAGGCCCGACATTCGGAGCCACTTGCGCTCTCCTGAGGAGATAAACTGGTCGAACACCACCTGGGCGCCATTGGCGAAGTCGCCGAACTGCGCTTCCCACAGCGTCAGCGCCTTCGGCTCGGCCAGGCTGTAGCCATATTCGAAGCCCAGAACCGCCTCTTCCGACAGCATTGAGTTGATGACTTCGTAGCCGGCCTGTGCGGCCGACAGATTGTTGAGCGGGATGTAGCGGGTCTCGTCGCGCTGGTCGTAGAGCACGGAATGGCGCTGCGAGAAGGTACCGCGTTCGGAATCCTGCCCCGACAGGCGGATCGGATTGCCGTCGAGCAGGATGGCGCCGAAGGCCAGCGCCTCCGCCGTCGACCAGTCGATGCCTTCGCCGGATTCGATCGCCTGGCGGCGGTTTTCGAGGAAGCGGATGATCGTCTTGTGCGCCTCGAAATCCTTCGGCACCTCGGTCAGCTTCTTGCCGATTTCCTTCAGCGTCTTGACCGGCACGGCGGTCTTGCCGCGCCGCTGTTCATCCTGGTTGTCGGCCGTGCGCAGGCCCGACCAGGCGCCGTCGAGCCAATCGGCCTTGTTGGGCTTGTAATGCTGGCCGACTTCCCACTCGGATTCCAGATGCGCGCGCCAGTCGGCCTTTATCCGGTCGAATTCGGCCTGGGTGATGTGGCCTTCGGCAATCAGGCGGTCGGCGTATATCTGTACCGTGGTCTTGTGGGTGCGGATGTTGCGATACATGATCGGCTGGGTGAAGGCCGGCTCGTCGCCTTCATTGTGGCCGAAGCGGCGGTAGCAGAACATGTCCACCACCACGGGCTTGTGGAACTTCATGCGGAATTCGATCGCCACCTTGGTGGCGTGCACCACGGCTTCCGGGTCGTCGCCATTGACGTGGAAGATCGGCGCCTCGATCATCTTGGCCACGTCGGACGGATAGGGCGACGAGCGCGAGAAACGCGGATTGGTGGTGAAGCCGATCTGGTTGTTGATGATGAAATGCAGCGTGCCGGCGACCCGGTGGCCGCGCAGGCCGGACAGGCCGAGAATTTCGGCGATCACGCCCTGGCCGGCGAAGGCGGCGTCGCCGTGCAGCAAGAGTGGCAGCACCTTGGCGCGTTCTTCCAGCGGCACGATTTCCTCGCGGCTGCGGCCGAACAGATAATCCTGCTTGGCGCGCGCCTTGCCCATCACCACCGGGTCGACGATTTCCAGATGCGAGGGGTTGGCGGTCAAGGACAGATGCACCTTGTTGCCGTCGAACTCGCGGTCCGACGAGGCGCCGAGATGGTACTTGACGTCGCCCGAGCCCTCGACCTCGTCGGGCGCGGCCGAGCCGCCCTTGAACTCATGGAAGATGGCGCGGTGCGGCTTGGCCATCACCTGGGAGAGCACGTTCAGCCGGCCGCGATGCGCCATGCCGAGCACGATCTCCTTCATGCCGAGCTGGCCGCCGCGCTTGATGATCTGCTCCAGCGCCGGGATCAACGCTTCACTGCCATCGAGGCCGAAACGCTTGGTGCCCTTGTACTTGACGTCGATGAACTGTTCGAAACCTTCGGATTCGACCAGCTTCTGCAGGATCGCCTTCTTGCCGGTGGCGGTGAAGGAGATCTCCTTGTCGGCGCCCTCGATGCGCGCCTGGATCCAGGCCTTTTCCTCGGGATCGGAAATATGCATGAACTCGACGCCCAGCGTCGAGCAATAGGTGCGGGTGAGGATTTCCAGCATTTGCCGGATGCTGCCGAATTCAAGCCCGAGCACATTGTCGAGGAAGATCGGCCGGTCGTAATCGGCTTCGGTGAAGCCGTAATTTTCCGGCGACAATTCGTTGTAGTCCTCGAGCGGCTTGGCGATGCCGAGCGGGTCGAGATTGGCATGCAGATGGCCGCGCATGCGGTAGGCGCGGATCATCATGATGGCGCGCACGGAATCGCGCGTCGCCTGGTGTACGTCGGCATCGGAAAGCACGACACCGTTGGTGACCGCCTTGTCCTTGACCTTCTTTTCGATGGTCTTCTCGACGATGCCCCAATTGCCGTCTAGCGCCGAGACCAGTTCGCCATTGGCCTGCAGCGGCCAGGACGGCTTCGCCCAGGAGGCGCCCTTGGCGTTCCTGCGCACATCGCCGGCATCATCCTTCAGCCCGGCGAAGAACTCCTGCCATTCAGCATTGACCGAGGCTGGATCGTCCTCATAGGCGGCATAGAGCGCGTCGATGTAATCGGCATTGCCGCCATAGAGGAAAGAGGTGAGCGAAAACTGGTCGTTGGCCTGATCTTGTCTTGCCATTTTTTGTCCGCGGAGCCCGGCTCCGTCTCCTGTTTGAGCGAATAGGGNGGTCGTTGGCCTGATCTTGTCTTGCCATTTTTTGTCCGCGGAGCCCGGCTCCGTCTCCTGTTTGAGCGAATAGGGAGTAGCGAATAGCGAGTAGGGATTGCCCCGTGGTCGCACCGCTACTCTGTTTTCCCTATTCGCTATTCACTACTCGCTACTCGCTACTCGCTTTAACTCTTGATTGCCTCGACCAGCGTCGTGCCCAGCCTTGCCGGCGAGGGCGATACCTTGATGCCGGCCGATTCCATTGCCGCGATCTTGTCCTCGGCGCCGCCCTTGCCGCCAGAGATGACCGCGCCCGCATGACCCATGGTGCGGCCGGCCGGCGCCGTGCGCCCGGCGATGAAGCCGGCCATCGGCTTCTTGCGGCCACGCTTGGCTTCGTCCTTGAGGAACTGCGCGGCGTCTTCCTCTGCCGAACCGCCGATCTCGCCGATCATGATGATCGACTTGGTCTCGTCGTCGGCGAGGAACATCTCGAGCACGTCGATGAACTCGGTGCCCTTGACGGGGTCGCCGCCAATGCCGACGGCGGTGGTCTGGCCGAGGCCGACATTGGTGGTCTGGAACACTGCCTCATAGGTAAGCGTTCCCGAGCGCGAAACAACGCCGACCGAGCCCTTGCGGAAGATGTTTCCGGGCATGATGCCGATCTTGCATTCGTTGGGCGTCAAGACGCCCGGGCAGTTCGGGCCGATCAGCCTCGAGGTCGAGCGGTCGAGCCGCGCCTTGACCCTGATCATGTCCATCACCGGTATGCCTTCGGTGATGCAGATGATCAGCGGGATCTCGGCCTCGATCGCCTCCAGGATGGCTTCGGCGGCGCCCGCCGGCGGCACATAGACGACTGAAGCGTTGGCGCCGGTCTTCTCCTTGCCCTCGGCGACGGTGGCGAAGATCGGCAGGCTCTCGCCCTTGGAACCGGTCCAGGTCTCGCCGCCCTTTTTGGGATGGATGCCGCCGATCATTTTTGTGCCGTGATAGGCCAGCGCCTGTTCGGTGTGGAACGTACCGGTCTTGCCGGTCAGGCCCTGCACCAGCACCTTGGTGTTCTTGTCGACGAGAATGGACATGGGTGATAACGCCTCTGGATTCAGCGATTACAAGAAAGGATTGACGGCTCGTACCGAGCCATAAACCTGGTTGTGGTTGAGACCCTCAGTGTAGAAAATCGGCGCACCGAGATAGACGGCCGCGGCGAGAAGCGCGGCGTCGTAGTAGTGAATTCCGTAACGGCGCGCGAGGTCCAGCCCAGAGCGGACGTAGCTTTCGTCGACGGGCACCAAAGGACAGGTCCCGAGGAGAACCAGCCACTGGTCGAGCAGGTCATCGCCCAGGAGGGATTTCGCTCGCGACACTGCGGCGAATTCGGCCAAAGTTTGCCCCGACACGCCAAAGATGGTGCTCGATACCAGTTCTGCGGCGATCGGCGCGCGGCGTGGATCACGATTCTTCTCCGAAGCCGCGTAGATCAGGACGTTCGTGTCGAGAAAGCAATCGATCCTCCCGGTCGGCATAGGCGTCCCTTCGATCCCACTTGTAGGGGGTGTCGGCGCTGTCGCCCCGTCTCGCGGCCTCGTCCATGAGTCGCTTCATTCCCGCCTTGGCCCAGGCCATCCGGTCTTCCTGCTCGACTTCATGCGCAAGCAGTGAACGAATGAGGGCGTTGAGCGTGGTGTTGCGACGTCCGGCAAGGCCTCGCGCCTTTTCGAGCAGAGCCTCGTCCATGGCTAGGGTGACATTCTTCATCGCTTGTCTCCACATAAATACACAGCCAATATATGTGTGATTATGTGTATTTTTTCAACCGCCATGCCCACGACCTGCATCGCTCAGCCTTCCCCTAACTCGGAAGGCGAGACGCGCCGGTAAACGCCGCTCACCATGTCCTGCCAGGCATCGCTGCCGGCAGGTTTGAACTGCAATCGCATGCGGTAGGCGTCGGCACCGTCGAAAACATACGTCACGCGCGCGACGCCGCGCGGCGACGACCGCTCCACAGTGAGTTCGTTGCCGTTCCAAGTGCCCGTGGCCGGAGCCGCCGGCACGAAGCCCATCGAGTCGAACTGATGCATGGTGGCGATGCTGTTTTGCTGGTCGAAGCCAAACACGCTGTGCGCGCCGAACGAGACCGTGCCGTCGCGACGCTGGCGATAGCGCTGCACCACGAACAGCCCGCCGAACTGTGCCTCAGCCAGCACTTCGGAAGTCGCCGTGCCGGCATCGGTCCATTGAGTTGCCGCCACCTCTTCCTCACCACGCCACGCGCCGACCAGCGCCTGCAGGCGCTGGTGATCGGCCGAGAGCGAGGAGAAGGCGGCTGCGTTCATGGGTCAGAGCCGCTTCAGGTCGGAGACGGTGAGGTCGCTCTTGGCGTTGCCGGTGTTGAGCGTCGTCGCCGGCTCGAACATCAGCACCACGGGCTCCGAAGTCAGCGAGCGCGGCCGGTGCTCGACGCCGCGCGGCACGACGATGAAATCGCCCTCGCCAAGCTCGACCGGACCGTCGCGAAAATCGATGGCAATGCGCCCACGCAGCACGAGGAAGGCCTCGTCCTCATTGTCATGCGCGTGCCAGTCGAAGGATTCGCCGAACTTGGCGACCTTGGCCTGGCTGTCATTGATGTCGCCGGCAATGTGCGGATCGAAGACCTTGCTGATCTTCGCATCCGCCGCCTCGACCAGATTTATCTTGCGCGGAGGCATCCGCTCAGCCCTTCACCGCCGCCACGATCTTCTTGGCCGCGTCGTCGAGATCATCGGCCGACACCACGTTGAGGCCGCTGTCGTTGATGATCTTCTTGCCGAGCTCGGCATTGGTGCCTTCCAGGCGCACCACCAGCGGCACTTGGAGCCCGACTTCCTTGACCGCGGCAATCACGCCCTCGGCAATGATGTCGCACTTCATGATGCCGCCGAAGATGTTGATCAGGATGCCCTTCACCGCCGGATCCTTGGTGATGATCTTGAACGCCGCCGTCACTTTCTCTTTCGACGCGCCGCCGCCGACATCGAGGAAGTTGGCCGGCTCGGCGCCATAGAGCTTGATGATGTCCATTGTCGCCATGGCGAGGCCGGCACCGTTGACCATGCAGCCGATATTGCCGTCCAGCGCGACATAGGCGAGGTCGTATTTCGACGCCTCGATCTCCTTCTCGTCCTCTTCGGTGGTGTCGCGCAGTTCGAGCACATCCGGGTGACGGAACAGCGCGTTGTTATCGAACGACACTTTTGCGTCGAGCACGCGCAGCCGGCCGCTCTTCATGACGATCAGCGGATTGACCTCGAGCAGGCTCATGTCCTTCTCGACAAAGGCCTTGTAGAGGATAGGGAACAGCGTATCTCCGTCCTTGGCCGCGTCGCCGTCGAGCTTCAGCGCACCGTTGAGCGCCTTCAGATCGGCCGATGTGACGCCCTTTTCCGGATCGATGGCGACAGTGATGATCTTTTCCGGCGTGTCATGCGCGACCGCTTCGATGTCCATGCCGCCTTCGGTCGAGACGACGAAAGCAACGCGGCCGACCGAGCGGTCGACCAGGATCGACAGGTAGAGTTCGCGCTCGATATCGGCGCCGTCCTCGATGTAGAGGCGGTTGACCTGCTTGCCGGCCGGGCCGGTTTGCTTGGTGACCAGCGTGTTACCCAGCATCTCATTGGCGTTGGTGACGACGTCGGCGACCGACTTCGCCAGCCGCACACCGCCCTTGGCATCCGGGCCGAGCTCCTTGAATTTGCCCTTGCCGCGGCCGCCGGCATGGATCTGGCTCTTCACCACATAAAGCGGGCCGGGGAGCGCCTTGGCGGCGGCTTCCGCTTCGTTCGCCTTGAACACCGGTACGCCCTCGGCCACCGGCGCCCCGAACGACTTCAGCAGCGCCTTGCCCTGATACTCATGGATGTTCATCTGGATTTTCTCCGGGTTACTTGGCGGCGAGCTGCGGTGCGATCTTGGCGCAGGCCTCGGTCAGTCCCTGCACCGTCGCCACCGAACTGTCGAACATCTTCTGCTCGCTCTTGTTCAGTTCGATCTCGATGATGCGCTCGACGCCGCCGGCGCCGATCACCACGGGAACGCCGACATAGGTGTTCTTGACGCCATACTGACCGGAAAGATACGCGGCGCACGGCAGCACACGCTTCTTATCCTTGAGGTAGGCTTCGGCCATCGAGATCGCCGAGGCGGCCGGCGCGTAGTAGGCCGAGCCGGTCTTGAGCAGGCCGACGATCTCGGCGCCGCCGTCGCGGGTGCGCTGNATCTTGATGAGGTCGGGCAGCGGAATGCCGGACACCGTCGAATAGCGGATCATCGGCACCATGGAATCGCCGTGGCCGCCGAGCACGAAGGCGGTGACGTCCTCGACCGAGACCTTGAATTCTTCAGCCAGGAAATAGCGGAAGCGCGCACTGTCAAGCACGCCGGCCATGCCGACGACATGGCTCTTGGGCAGGCCGGAGAACTTCTGCAGCGCCCAGACCATGGCGTCGAGAGGATTGGTGATGCAGATGACGAAGGCCTTCGGTGCGTACTTCTTCAGCCCGGCACCGACCTGTTCCATGACCTTGAGGTTGATGCCCAGAAGGTCGTCTCGGCTCATGCCGGGCTTGCGCGGCACGCCGGCGGTGACGATGCAGACATCGGCACCCTCGATGCCGGCATAGTCGTTGATGCCGGTGAGGCGGCTGTCGAAGCCATCGACGGGCGACGACTGCGCGATATCGAGCCCCTTGCCCTGCGGGATACCATCGGCGATATCGAACAGCACCACGTCGCCGAGGTCCTTGAGGCCGATCATATGGGCGAGCGTGCCGCCGATCATGCCGGAGCCGATGAGCGCTATCTTGTTGCGTGCCATGTCAGGATGTTTTCCCTTTGTCGGTGACGGTGTCTCAAATCGTTTGGCGACTTGATGGCACGTCGAAGAAGAGGCCGGAATGCTGCGAGGACCCGCGAGACTTTCGCCGCACCAATAGCCTCGGCGCGGCTCAAATTCAAACGATTATTTTGAGGCGAGCATTTTCAATCGGTTAGACTGATTGGGACTTACGTAAACGTCAAAGTTTGTAAGCCGACTTGCGAAGTTTTACACAGTGAGTATGGAAATCAGAAGGCTATTTCCAGATGATGACGCCCTTGTGATGCGCGTGGCAGAGGATGTGTTTGGGCACACGGTCAGATCGGACTCGAACGGTTTGATAGTCGGCGGGACAGAGGGGTGTGACGGAACGCTACGGATCCGCTTTGGGGTTCCATCTCTACGCCCGCGCCTGCTGCGCTTCTGGCGCCACTTTCACCTTCTGCCGCTCCGCCCAATCCTCCAGCCAGTCGTGGCTTTGCATCTCGATCAGGCGCGATGCCGTGCGCTCGAATTCGAAGACCTCGACGCCGCGCTTTGCGAGATAAAGCTGCGTCGGCGGAGCCTCTGCACTCATCACCAGCCGTACATGATGGTCATAAAGCGTGTCGATCAACAGGATGAAGCGCTTGGCCTCGTTGCGCTTGCCTTCGCCGAGCACCGGGACATGGTCGACGAAGATGGTCGAAAAGCGCCCGGCGATCGCCAGGTAGTCGCGTGCCCCAAGCGGCCTTTCGCAGAGATCTGCGAAGGAAAACCGCGCCGCATCGCCTGCTGCGCGCGGCACGACCACTTGCCGGCCCTTGAGGGTCAGCGAGGTCTCCGTAATCGGCACGCCACGCGTCATGGTTTGCCAGGCCTCGTCGAGTATCTGGTCGGCCGCCGCACCGGCCGGCGTGACATAGACCGGCATGCGGGCGAACTTTTCCAGCCGGTAGTCCTTGTCGGCGTCGAGTGCCAGCACCTGTGCATGCCGCTCCAGAATGCCGATGAAGGGCAGGAAAAGCTGGCGGTTCAGCCCTTCTCTATAAAGATCTTCCGGCGCCACGTTCGAGGTGGCGACCAGCACCACGCCGTTGGCAAACAGCGCCGAAAACAGCCGCGACAGGATCATCGCGTCGGCAATGTCGGTGACCGAGAACTCGTCGAAGCACAGCACCCAGGCCTGCTCGGCAAGCGCCTTGGCGACGGGCGGGATCGGATCGTCTTCCCTGACGTCACCGTTCTTGCGCGCCTGCCGGTGCTTCTGGATGCGGTCCTGGACATCGGCCATGAAGTCGTTGAAGTGGACGCGGCGTTTGCGCCGTACCGGCACAAGCTCGAAGAACATGTCCATCAGCATGGTCTTGCCGCGGCCGACGCCGCCATGGATGTAGAGCCCTTTGACGGCCTCGTGCGTTCCGCGCTTGCGGGCAAACAGCCAGCCCAGCGCGCTGGACTTCTGTGCCAGCCGCTTGGCCGAAATCTCATCGGTCAGCCGGTCAAGCGCAGCTGCGATCCGCTCCTGTAGCGGATCGCGTTCGATCGCCCCCGTTTCCACCAGATGGTCGTAACGCTGCCTGACGGTCGCATGGATCTGGAGGCCGTCACGCAGATGCATCGGTCATGTCGTTCCGGAGCAATTTCCAGGAAAAATATGTCTATCTTGTAAGCGAAATCGGCTGGCCGTTCGAAGTCTGGCCGTCGAATTTCGAGCCGCCCGAGGAATAGAGCCGCGCCAGCGCACCGCCATTCTCGTCATAAAGCGTCAGTTGCTTGCCGGCGACGTTCCACGACTTGATGCCGTCGATCGGTGCCGGGCAATGCAGCGGCCCGGCGCGGAAGCCGGCACCGAACTTGGTCTGCGGCGTCGCCACCTTGCAGCTCTGGCCCGAAACGCTGGCATTCCAGACGCCGGCGACGCTGGCGGCATTGAGATCCGAGGCTCCGGCGGGCGCCGTACCGTCCGGCGGCAGCGAGGCCACCTGCGTATTCGCCGGCGCGGTCGGGAATTGCGACGGGTCCGTGGTGCCGGGCGACGCCGGCGGCGGTAGCTGGTTCGCGGTCACCTTGCCGGCGGGCGCGGCCTCCAGCGGTGCCGGCTGCTGATCGCCCATCGACGAGAAACGTGAGGTCGAACAGCCGCTCGCAACGAGCGCGGCCAGCGATACGGCCACCAGGCCGGTTTTCGAAAAAGTCATTCCAACCTCCGTCGGATCCGGCTGGGGGGAAGCCGTCCGCACAATCTCACCTCCACCAAGATGGAGAAGGTGGCGAAATTTCAACCCGATATGGTTAAAATACGGTTTGCAGCAAGATTTGTTGCAAATTTGTCGCAATCGCGATGGTACGGGCCACTGTCGCGCGTCGCCCTGAGGTCCCGGTTGACACTGGCCGCCCCCTGGCATTCGGCGGTCACACGCTTGCGCAAGCAGGCACAGCGCCTATGTCAGGGAGACGCAACCTGCCGGAGCCGCAAAATTGGCCGCGAGAAAGAGAGCCGCCAATCGCTACTATAGCGGCCCGCCCAGCGATCATTTCGACGGCACCTTGTTCTTCAATCCCGACGGCCAGCTGCCCGGCCGTTTCGCCGACCTGCTGAAATGGCAGTTGAATGGCAAGCGCTCGAAATGGCCGGCGACGAATCCAAGCCCCTTCCCGCAGGCAAAGCCGGCCGCGAGCGTCGAAGGCGCCGCGCTTGATGTGACGATGGTGGGCCATTCCAGCTTGCTGATCCAGACGGCCGGTCTGAACATCCTGACCGACCCGGTCTGGTCGCAGCGCGCGTCGCCGCTTTTCTTTGCCGGTCCACGGCGCATCAATCCGCCAGGCATCGCTTTCGCCGACCTGCCGCCGATCGACCTCGTGCTGGTCAGCCACAATCATTACGACCATCTCGACCTCGCCACGCTGAAGCGGCTGAAGGCCGGCCACGACCCGCTGGTGCTCACTCCGCTCGGCAACGATACCCTGATTGGCGATGCGATTCCCGGCATGCGGCTGTCGGCGCACGATTGGGGCGACAGGGTCGAGGTCGGCAATGGCGTCGTCGTCCATGTCGAGCCGGCGCACCACTGGTCGGCGCGGGGCGCCCGCGACCGGCGCATGGCGCTGTGGGCCGGCTTCGTCGTCGGGACGCCGAACGGCAAACTCTATTTCGCCGGCGACACCGGCTTCCACGGCGGCATCAACTATCGGCTGATGGCCGAGAAACATGGCGGCTTCCGCTTCGCCATCCTGCCGATCGGTGCCTATGAGCCGCGCTGGTTCATGGCGCCGCAGCACCAGAATCCGGAGGAGGCGGTGCAAGGCATGACATTGTGCAACGCCGCTTTCGCCGCCGGCTGCCACTGGGGCACTTTCCAGCTCACCGACGAACCGATCGACGAGCCGGCGCGAAAACTGACCGAGGCGCTTGATGACCAAGGCGTCCCACGAGAGCGCTTTCGCGCCTTGCGGCCCGGCGAGGTCTGGAGCATACCCGAGATCGGGCGCGACTGACGTCTGCATTGGCCATTTACGCCCCGGTCATTTTCGCAGATGGTCAGCCTAACGGGCAAAGGGGAATTCAGATGAAATCGATCGTGGCAGTTCTGATGGCGCTGGCGTTTTCGACGCCGTGCGCTTTCGCAGGCGAAATCGGCGACCGCGCCACCGAGGCCGAAAAACTGCTGCAGTCGGGTGACGGCGCCGGCGCGCTGGACAAATTCCGCGGCGCGGAGGAAGCCTTTTGGCAAGCGATGCCGCTGACCGTCCAGAACGTCAAACAGGTCGATTCCGCAAGCGGTTTCGGCATCTACAGCGAGCGTGCCAATCGCATCTACAAACCTG
Source organism: Mesorhizobium sp. LNHC252B00 (assembly GCF_000502955.1). Classification (GTDB taxonomy): domain Bacteria; phylum Pseudomonadota; class Alphaproteobacteria; order Rhizobiales; family Rhizobiaceae; genus Mesorhizobium. The sequence continues at coordinate 15,941 of NZ_AYWO01000007.1, forward strand.
GCGAGAAGATCGTGCTCTATATGGAGCCTGTTGGCTACGGCTATGGCACGGACGGTCTCGGCAACAGCATGATCGCGCTTTCCGTCGACATCACCGTCGTTTCACCGGCCGGCGAGACTCTCGGGACAAGTGAGAAGGTCGGCCGTGTCCAGGTCGCCTCCCGCTCACACAACCGCGAACTGTTCTTCAAGCTGGACCTCTCCCTCGACGGCTTGCTGCCCGGCAAATACCGGTGCGACTTTCTCATGCATGACGAGAATTCGAGCAAGACGGCGCCCTTCACCACCGATATCGAGATCGCCGGCTAGGTCGGTCAACGGGCAGCGGCCTCGCAAGCCGACGGGAACCCAAGCGCGGCAACCGCGTTTTTCATATGGTTTCAAAATCTATCGGTTTGCGAGGCATTCCCATGCTCAAATGGATTGTCATTTTGCTGATCATCGCCGCAGCGGCGAGCCTGCTCGGCATGCCGGCGCTGGCAGGTGCTGCCGCAACCGGTGCGCGCATCCTCATCGGCATCGTTCTGATCATCTTCCTGCTGATGGTACTGGGCATTTTCGCGGTGACGTAAAGCGGCTCCGCACTGGTAATTCCTGCCCGTTTCCGCCATATAGCGCCAATCGGACACGGAATTTACGGAGCAATGGCCAGCACTGCCCCATTCGCCAAGATGAACGGCATCGGCAACGAGATTATCGTTGCCGACATGCGTAGCCGTGCCGATCGGGTGACGGCGGCCGCGGCAATCGCGCTGAACGCCGATGCCGCGACAAGGTTCGACCAGATCATGGCGATCCACGACGCCAGGACGCCGGGCACCTCCTTTTTCATCGACATATTGAATTCCGACGGAACCAGCGCGCAGGCCTGCGGCAACGGCATGCGCTGCGTTGTCCAGGCGCTCGCCGCCGAGACGGGCCAGAAGACCTTCACCTTCGAGACCGTGGCCGGCATTCTTAACGCGCGCGAACATGCCGACGGCTCGATCTCCGTCGATATGGGCATACCGCGCTTCGGCTGGCAGGACATTCCGCTGGCCGAGGAATTCCACGACACCCGCATGATCGAGCTGCAGATCGGTCCGATCGACGCGCCGGTGCTGCATTCACCCTCTGTCGTCTCGATGGGCAATCCGCACGCCATCTTCTGGGTCGACCGCGACATCTGGTCCTACGAGCTCGATCGTTTCGGCCCGCTGCTCGAGAACCATCCGATGTTTCCCGAACGGGCCAACATCACCATCGCTCAGGTCACCTCGCCAGAAACCATGATCATCCGCACATGGGAGCGTGGCGCCGGCCTGACCAAGGCCTGCGGCTCGGCCTCCTGCGCCGCAGTGGTCGCAGCCGCCCGCACCAATCGGACCGGCCGCAGCGTCAGCCTGTTGACGCCCGGGGGCGGCACACTGCATGTCGAATGGCGCGACGATGACCACGTCATCCTCACCGGTGCCGCCGAATGGGAATTTTCCGGCAGCTTCGATCCGGCGACAGGAACATGGGCCCGCGACACCGAAAGCGCGGCCTGATGTCCGCTCTGTCCAAGAGCCCGGTGTCCAAGGGCATCGATGTGGTGACCTTCGGCTGCCGGCTGAACACCTATGAATCGCAGGTGATGCGGCGCGAGGCTGAAAGTGCCGGCCTCGGTGCGCTGGAAGGCGGCGCCGTGATCTTCAACACCTGCGCCGTCACCGGCGAAGCCGTTCGCCAGGCCAAACAGGCGATCCGCAAGGCGCGCCGCGACAACCCGCAAGCCCGCATCATCGTCACCGGCTGCGCCGCGCAGACCGAGCCTGAAAAATTCGCCTCAATGGACGAGGTCGATCTCGTGCTCGGCAACGAGGAGAAGCTGAAGGCGAACTCCTATCGCGCGCTGCCGGATTTCGGCGTCAACGACACCGAGAAGGCGCGCGTCAACGACATTTTTTCGGTGCGCGAAACCGCAGGCCACATGGTCGACGCCATCGAGGGCCGCGCGCGCGCCTTCGTACAGGTGCAGACCGGCTGCGACCACCGCTGCACCTTCTGCATCATCCCTTACGGCCGCGGCAATTCGCGCTCTGTGCCGATGGGCGCCGTGGTCGAGCAGGTCAAACGGCTCGCCGGAAACGGCTATGCCGAGATCGTGCTGACCGGAGTCGACATGACCAGTTTTGGCGCCGACCTACCGGGCGCGCCGAAGCTCGGCAAACTTGTAAGAACCATCCTCAGGCAGGTGCCCGACGTGAAGCGCCTGCGGCTGTCCTCGATCGATTCGATCGAGGCCGACGACGATCTGCTCGACGCCATCGCCACCGAGCCCAGGCTGATGCCGCATCTGCATCTGTCGCTGCAATCGGGCGACGACATGATCCTGAAGCGCATGAAGCGCCGGCACAGTCGAGACCAGTCGATCCGCTTCTGCGAGGACGTTCGCAAGCTGCGCTCCGGCATCGTCTTCGGCGCCGACATCATCGCCGGCTTCCCGACCGAGACCGACGAAATGTTCGAGAACTCGGAAAAAATCGTCGAGGAGTGTGGCCTGACCTATCTCCACGTTTTCCCCTTCAGCCCGCGCGACGGCACGCCTGCCGCGCGCATGCCGCAGCTCCGTCGCGAATTGGTCAAGCAGCGCGCTGCCCGGCTGCGCGCCGCGGGTGACGCTGCCTATATCAGGCATCTGTCGTCGCTTTCCGGAACCCGTCAGTCGATCCTGGTCGAGCGCGACGGACTTGGCCGCACCGAAGGGTTTACGCTTGCCGCACTCGGCACCGGCGCACCGGGCGAAATCGTCGAGGCCGATATATCGGGCCACGATGGTACCCGGCTGATCGCGACGCCCCTTTCCGCCCGCGCGGCCTGAGAAACGCAAAGCATGGCTGGTTTTTTCAAGAAGATATTTTCGTTCGGCAAGAAGGAGGTGGTCGAGGAGCGGGTCGACGAAACCGCCCCTTTGCCGCCGATCAAGTGGGAAGCACTCGATGCGCTGAAGCCGGCGGCCGAGCAGGTCGTGCCGGAGTTTTTGAAGCGCGACGAGCTGGAGCCCGAGGCGGAGACTGCGCCGACGCCGACGGTTGAGCCGAAGGTGATCCCTGCGACGGAACCGGCGCCTGTCGAGGAGCCGGCACCGACCATTCCGCCAGCACCTGAGCCGATAGTTCCGCCCGGGCCGGAACCTCTGCCGAAGCCCGAGCCGGAAGAAGAACCCGCGCCTGAGACGCCTGCCGAGCCGCCGGCGCCCGAGGAAATACCAACACCTCCCGCCGTCCCAGAACCTGCTCCCAAACCTCAGCCGCAAGAGGTACCGCCACCCGCGCCCGCCGAGCCGGAGATCGTTCCGTCACGCCCGGAAAAGCAACCGGAACCGGCGCCGATCGAAGTGCCGGTGCCGCCGGTCGAGGTTCCGACAGAGACACCAACTCCAATCGAGGTGCCGACGCCGGCGCCGGCCCCTCAGCCACCATCAGACGTCGGCGCGGCCCCTCATCCGCCGGCCGAGATCGCACCTCCCATTCGCCAGCCTGCGCCATTCGAATCGCAGCCGCTCGTTTCGGAGATCGCGCCCGAACCGCAGGCCGTCCCCGCGCCAAAATCCGTTCCCGCGCCTGGCAAGGTAACCGTCACCAAGAAGGTCGAGCAGAAGGCAGAGCCGCAGAAGGCGCCGGAGCCGGCGCCGAGGCGCTCATGGTTGCAGCGTATGAAGGACGGGCTTGCCCGTTCGTCCAAGGAACTGACCGGCAACATTGCCGGGGTCTTCACCAAGCGCAAGCTGGACGAGGAGACGCTGCAGGATCTGGAGGACGTGCTGATCCGTGCCGATCTCGGCATGGAAACCGCGCTGCGCGTCACTGATGCGCTGGCCGCCAGCCGTTACGGCAAGGATGTCTCCGACACCGAGGTTCGCACCATCATGGCGGCCGAGGTGGAGAAGGTGCTGACCCACGTCGCCATGCCGCTGGAACTCGATCTCTCGCACAAGCCGCATGTCATCCTGGTGGTTGGCGTCAACGGCACCGGCAAGACCACGACGATCGGCAAGCTTGCCGCCAAGCTCACCAATGGCGGCCTGTCGGTGATGCTTGCCGCCGGCGACACGTTCCGCGCCGCGGCGATCGAGCAGTTGAAGATCTGGGGCGAGCGGACGAAATCGCCTGTCATCGCCTCCAAGCTCGGCGCCGATGCGGCGGGCCTCGCCTATGACGCCTTCGAAAAGGCCAAGGAAGCCGGCTCAGACGTGCTGATCATCGACACCGCCGGCCGCCTGCAAAACAAGACCGAGTTGATGGCGGAGCTCGAAAAGATCGTCCGCGTGCTCGGCAAGCTCGATCCGGAAGCGCCGCACACCGTGCTGCAAACCGTCGATGCCACCACCGGCCAGAATGCACTCAGCCAGGTCGAAATCTTCCGCAATGTCGCCGGCGTCAACGGCCTGGTGATGACCAAGCTGGACGGCACGGCGCGCGGCGGTATTCTAGTGGCGATCGCGGCGAAGCACAAATTGCCGGTCTATTTCATCGGCGTCGGCGAACAGGTCGACGACCTCGAACCGTTCTCGGCAAGCGAATTCGCCAGGGCGATCGCTGGAGTTGCCTAACAAGCATGTCCCAAAAAGTTGCAGTCTTTTTGGATCGGATTCTGCGTAAGAAAGAGCTTCCATGAACCCACCCATTCTCGAACGCGATCCGTCCGATCCGCAAAAACAAAAGAAGGAAGGCGTCAATCCGCTGCTCAAGCTGGTGTTGGAGCTGGGGCCGTTGATGGTGTTCTTCTTCACCAATGCGCGCGGCGCCTGGCTGGTGCAGAAATTCCCTGCCCTGGCCGAGTTCGGTGGGCCGATTTTCGTCGCCACCGGCCTGTTCATGGCCGCCACGGCAATCGCGCTGATCGCCTCATGGCTGCTGATGCGCACCTTGCCGATCATGCCGATGGTGTCGGGCGTCGTCGTCTTCATCTTCGGCGCGCTGACGCTCTATCTGCAGGACGACATCTTCATCAAGATGAAGCCGACCATCGTCAACACGCTGTTCGGCGGCGTGCTGCTCGGCGGCCTCTACTTCGGCAAGTCGCTGCTTGGCTATGTCTTCGATTCGGCCTTCAGCCTCGATGCCGAAGGCTGGCGCAAGCTGACCTTCCGCTGGGGCCTGTTCTTCCTGTTCCTGGCCCTCGCCAATGAGGTTGTGTGGCGGAATTTTTCCACCGACGCCTGGGTTACCTTCAAGGTCTGGGGCATCATGCCGATCACGCTTCTGTTCACCTTCAGCCAGATGCCGCTGATCCTGCGCCATTCGCTCGAGGACAAGACCGGGAAATAGGAGAGGACCGTGGAATTCGTCACCACGCGCGACGAACTGAGGACGATCTACAAGACGCCGCGACCGACCGACGGCTCGATCCGTAAGGAGTTGAAAGCGCTCGACGGCCATTGCCGCTCCTTCATTGGCAAGAGCCCGTTCGTGCTGATCGGCTCGTCCGACGGCGCCGGCAATGCCGACGTGACGCCGAAGGGCGACAAACCGGGCTTTGCCGCCGTGCTCGACGACACCACCATCGCCATTCCGGACCGGCCCGGCAATAACCGGCTCGACACGCTGGAGAACATCCTCCTCCATCCCTCGGTCGGGCTGCTCTTCCTCATTCCCGGCATGAACGAGACGTTGCGTGTCAACGGCGCCGCCCGCATCACCGTCGACGGGGGCCTTCGCGAGCGCCTTGCCATCGACGGCAAGGAACCGCAAAGCGTCGTCGTGGTCACCGTCAAGGCCGCCTACATGCATTGCGCCAAGGCCTTCATGCGCTCGGATTTGTGGAAGCCGGAGACCTGGTACGACCGCGCGACGCTGCCGACGCTCGGCCAAATCCTGCGCGATCAGCTGGCGCTGACCGATTCGGCCGAGGCGACCGACCGCTGGCTCGATGAGGAATATAAGCAGACGATGTGGTAGGTTTTTCGGACGACGATTCGTCCCGACTGGTTCCCTGCCTTGCTGAACATCCTTGCCATCTCCGGCAGCCTGCGGGCGGCCTCCACCAATTCGGCCCTGATCGCGGCACTGGCGCGCAATGCGCCGACCGGCTGTCGCATCGCCATCTATGACGGGCTTGGCCGTCTGCCGATCTTCAATCCCGACGATGAGGGCGAGCGGACGCCGCTCGAAGCCGCCGAACTGATCGATGCCGTCACTCAAGCCGACGGCGTCATCTTCTCCTGTCCCGAATATGCCCATGGCATACCGGGCGGGCTGAAGAACGGGCTCGACTGGCTGGTGTCGCGTGACGCCGCTGTCGCCAAGCCCGCCATGCTGGTGCACGCCTCGCCGCGCTCTCTAATCGCCCGCGCCGCACTGGCCGAGATCATGCGCACCATGTCGTTCGCGCTTTGCGAGCATGTGCTGGAGATTGCCCTGCTCGGCAAGAAGCCGCCTGAGGTGGAAGCTGTCTTGGCCGAGCCGGCGAGCCGGCTGGCGATGCATGATGCGCTGAATTCTTTCGCGGATTTCATTCGCGCGCGTTGATGCTGAACGGCCATCACCGCGCTTCGTCATCCTGGGGCGGAGCAAGGAGCGCAGCGACGCGGCGCAGACCCTAGGATGACGAAGGCGTGGGGCTGGGCCTCCACGCCTTCGAACTACTTCTTCCCCCTCAATGTCTCCACATCCGTCTTCCCGACATACCAGTCACGCGCATTGACCTCCTCGAAGACCACCCAGACATCGTCATTGCCAAGGCCAGTGGCGTCCATGATGGCAGCCGTGACCTTCTTGGCAATGTCCGCTTTCTTGCCCGCCGGATCGGCGGCGATCACTTCTTTGACGATGCGGATGTTGACGAATGGCATTTTTTGTCCTCCCCGGGGCGGTTCGTGCTCGCGAGCCGCTTCTATGAAACTGTCTAATGGTCGCAGTGCTTGGTCTCAATAGGTCTTGGCGCCGTTGACCATGAGCCGCACCATGTAGAGCGAGGTCGTGCCGGCGATGTAGAGGCAATTCAGCTTGTTGCCGCCGAACACGCAATTGGCGGTCACCTCCGGCACCTTGATCTTGCCGATCAGCGTGCCGTCTGGATCGTAGCAATGGATGCCGTCGGCAGCACTTGTCCAGATGCGTCCGTCCTCGTCGAGGCGGAAGCCGTCGAACAGGCCGGCGGTGCAGTCGGCGAAGATCTTTTCGCCCGACACCTTCTTGCCGCCCTTGCCGACGTTGAACACCCGCAAATGCGCCGGGTTCTGCGCGCCATGCGTGCGGCCGGTGTCGGCGACATAGAGCTTGCTCTCGTCGAGCGAGAAGGCCAGCCCGTTGGGCCTGACCATGTCGGTGATGACGGCTTCGACGTCGCCTGTGCCGGGATCGACCCGGTAGACATGACAGGCGCCGATTTCGCTCTCGGCCTTGTCGCCTTCATAGTCGGTGTCGATGCCGTAGCTCGGATCGGTGAACCAGATCGAGCCGTCCGACTTCACCACCGCGTCGTTGGGCGAATTCAGCCGCTTGCCCTTCCATTTGGCGGCGATGGTGGTGACCGAGCCGTCGAACTCGGTGCGGCTGACGCGGCGGCCCGAATGCTCGCAGGTCACCAGCCGGCCCTGCCGGTCGACCGTGTTGCCGTTGGAGTTGCCGGATGGTTGCCGGAAGACGCTGACATTGCCGTCGGTCTCGTCATAGCGCAGCATGCGGTTGTTGGGGATGTCGGACCAGACGACATAGCGGCCGGCGGCGAACCAGGCCGGTCCTTCCGCCCACTGGCATCCGGTGAACAGCTTCTCGACCTGCGCGTTGCCGTTGAACAGGCGTGCGAAGCGTGAATCGAGAACTTCATAATAGTCTGCGGCCGCCATACTTTTCCTCCCGGCATCACGTGAGATCGGATCAAGCCAGCCGGCGATCGATATGGCAAGATCGATCCGTGAAATCGTCCGCAGTCTCCTTCAGACGTGATTGAGGGAATGCGGGTTGATCGCGGTTAACTTGGGTTAAGTCGGCTTAACTCGGGTAAATGTGGCTTTAACCGGCTATGCGCTGGACGCAATGGTGCATTGCAACATCTTCTTTTTGCAATGCACCATTACTATGTCATGCTTCGTATCGATCAAGGGAGGAATAACGGCCGCGCAAATGCGGCGCCATAAGGAACCTTGCTATGATCCTCGACAGTCTCATGACCCGCGCTCGCAACAGCATTGCCAAGCGCAAACACTACAACCGCCTTGTCGCCGAAATCGACAGCTTTTCCAGCCGCGATCTGGCCGACATGCGCGCCGACCGCTCGGAAATGCTCTACCAGATCCACAAGCAGATCTACGGCTGATCTCAAGTCTCTCGTGATACGCGCCGCCAAGGCGCGTTGAGATTCAGGTCAGGCCGAGCCGAGAATGGTGGGTTCCGAGAACCGGAGCGGAGCGTACTTTTGGGTATGTGAGCACCGGAAGCGCAGGAAGCCGCCGTTCGTAGGCCGGCATCACCTGAATATCAACGTGCCGCCAGCGCCTTTTCAATTTGTGGCAGCAAAAGATCCCTCGCCGTCTCGGGCGTCAGCGGACCGACATGCTTGTAGGCGATCTTGCCGTCCTTGCCGATGACGAAGGTTTCCGGCACGCCGTAGACACCCCAGTCGATCGCCGCGCGACCGGCTTCGTCGACCCCGATCGCCTGAAACGGATTGCCGAGATCGCCGAGGAACCGGCGGGCGTTTTCCGGCTGGTCCTTATAGTTCAGCGCCGCCAGGACAAAACGCTTGTCCTGCGACAGCGCCAAAAGCACCGGATGCTCTTCGCGGCACGGCGCGCACCACGATGCAAAGACGTTGACCAATGTGACCTTGCCGGCGAAGGCTTTCGAATCGAGCCCCGGCAGGTTGCTGCCTTCGAGCGCCGGCAGGCTGGTCTGCGGCGCCGGCAGGCCGATCAGCGCCGACGGCACCTCCGAAACGTCGCGCCCCGATAACAGTTGCGACAGGAACAGTCCGGCCAGGCCGAGGAAAATCAGCAGCGGCAAGAGCACGAACAGGCGGCGACGGGGTGTCGGCGTTTCCGTTTCTGTGCTCATGATTTGGCCACCTTGTCGGAGCGGCGCCGCACGCCGGCCGCCTCCAGTTCGGCGAGCTCGCGTTTTCGAGCCCGCTGGTCGAGCAGGATCCAGCCGATCAGCCCGATCAGCACCACGGCGGTGATGCCATAAGCTGCGGTCACATAAAGTGCGTGCGCGCTCATGACTGCCGCTCCATCGACGACGTCCTTCCTTGCAACCGCATCCTTCCGTCTCGCCCGATCATACCTTCCCATAACGGCGTGCTGGCAGCTTCGCAATCGGCTGCCGCGCCGCCGCCTCCGAACTTATAGGATCGCTGCGCCGACCCCTTGATGTCGCGCAAATCATGACTGATGTCACTCAATCCGTGCCGTGGCGCAGCGCCAGCGCCGCCGAGACTGGACCCAGCACTGCAAGAAACAGTGTCAGCGCGGCAAGAATGAGGAAGGGTTGCAGAAACGGGTCGGGATTGGCCGTCGCGCCATAGCTCGCCGAAACGCCGAAGATCAGCACCGGAATGGTCAGCGGCAGCACCAGAACGGAGATCAGCAGCCCGCCACGCGGCAGCGCCACCGCCACCGCCGCGCCGGCGGCGCCGATGAAGGTGATTGCCGGGGTGCCGACCAATAGGGTCAGCGCCGTGGCGCCGATGCCGAGCGGCTCCATGTTCATGAACAGGCCGAGCAAGGGAGCGGCAATGACCAGCGGCAAGACGCTGCCCGCCCAATGCGCCAGGCATTTGGTCAGCACCGTCAAGGCCAGCATGTTGCGATCATTGCCGAGCACCAGCAGATCGAGCGAGCCGTCCTCGCGGTCGGCCTGGAACAGCCGGTCGAGGCCGAGCAGGCAAGACAGCAGCGCGCCGATCCACAGGATCGCCGGGCCGATACGGGCAAGCAGCTTGAGATCCGGTCCGACCCCGAACGGGATGGTGGCGATGACGGCGAGGAAGAAGATGACGCCGGTCAACGCGCCGCCGCCGGCACGGATGTTGAGGCGGATGTCGCGCAGGAAGAGCGCTAGCATGACTTGAGAAGCCTTCGCCCAGGCGCCCCGCCGCAGAGCGCCGACATCAACCGGCTTCCCCCATCACCAACGCCTTCGCCCCATCCAATCCGAGCGGCAAATGCGTCGCCGCAACAATCATCCCGCCCTCTTCACAATGCCTCGTCATCAACCCCGAAAACCGCGCCTCAGAAGCCTTGTCCAACCCGGCCGTCGGCTCGTCCAGCAGCCACAGCGGCCGATGACTGACCAACAGCTTGGCGATAGCCGCGCGGCGCCGCTGCCCGGTCGACAGATAGCCGAACGGCAGATGGCCGATGCCACCAAGCCCGACCGATTCAAGCGCCTCTTCGACGTCCAGTTGCCCATCGCCGTTGAAATCGCGCCAGAAGCGCAGGTTCTCCGCCACGCTCAGTGCCGTCTTCATTGCGTTCTGGTGGCCAAGGTAATGGCAGGCCGAGGCGACAGACGGAAACGCCTCGCCCCCATCTTCGATCTTCATGACACCTTCGATCTTCACGCTGCCCTCCGCCACCGGAAGCAGTCCGGCGATGACCCTCAGCAAGGTCGATTTGCCCGATCCGTTCGGCCCTGTGACGACAAGCGCCTGGCCGTCCTCCAAGGCAAAGCCGATGCCCGAAAACACCGTGTCGCCGCCGCGTTCGCCGCCTAGATTTTCGGCGATCAGCCGCATTCGTCGCCTGCCTTGAAAACCATGTCTCGCGACAGTTGCCGCATCGCACAAATTTGCTCTCCAACTGTCTAGAACTATTCCAGAAAATTCTCTATATGCGGTGCATCCGTGCCAGCGGTCGGCGCGGGAACAGAATTAGCGCCGAACCAGCGCACGCGCCGCCTTGAACGGCTCGGGTTGCTTGGGAACGGACAGCGGAAATGGCCGTACCCGCACCTTTGCGCGTGATTGCATGCCATCGGCGTCCGTTCCCTTTCAGGCTGAACAGACAAGGACGGATCGCACGTGTCAAAATCCCTCGACAGTTTCAATTGCCGCCGCACGTTGACCGCGGGCGGCGCGGAATATGCCTATTTCGACCTCATCGAGGCCGAGAAGAACGGCCTCACCGGCATCTCCCAGCTGCCCTATTCGATGAAGGTGCTGCTGGAGAACCTGCTGCGCAACGAGGACGGCCGCTCCGTCACCAAGGAGAGCATCCAGGCAGTTGCCGGCTGGCTGACCGACAAGGGCACTGCCGGTGTCGAGATCGCCTATCGCCCGGCCCGCGTGCTGATGCAGGATTTCACCGGCGTTCCGGCCGTGGTCGACCTTGCCGCCATGCGCGACGCCATGGCCTCGCTCGGCGGCGATCCGCAGAAGATCAACCCGCTGGTGCCGGTCGACCTCGTCATCGACCATTCCGTCATCGTCGACGAATTCGGCACGCCGCTGGCCTTCGCCCGCAATGTCGAGCTCGAATATGAGCGCAACGAGGAACGCTACAAGTTCCTGAAATGGGGCCAGCAGGCGTTCCGCAACTTCCGCGTCGTGCCGCCTGGCACCGGCATCTGCCACCAGGTCAACCTCGAATATCTCGGCCAGGTGGTGTGGACCAACACCGAGGACGGCGAAACCACCGCCTATCCCGACACCTGCGTCGGCACCGATTCGCACACCACCATGATCAACGGCCTTGGCGTGCTCGGCTGGGGCGTCGGCGGCATCGAGGCCGAGGCGGCCATGCTCGGCCAGCCGGTCTCCATGCTTTTGCCCGAAATCATCGGCTTCCGTCTGACCGGCAAGCTCAAGGAAGGCGTCACCGCCACCGACCTCGTGCTCACTGTCACGCAGATGCTGCGCAAGAAGGGCGTCGTCGGCAAGTTCGTCGAGTTCTTCGGCCCGGGCCTGTCCAACATGACACTGGCCGACCGCGCCACCATCGGGAACATGGCGCCCGAATACGGCGCCACCTGCGGCTTCTTCCCGGTCGATTCGGAAACCATCCGCTACCTCACAATGTCCGGCCGCAGCGAGGACCGCATCGCGCTGGTCGAGGCCTATGCAAAGGCACAAGGGCTGTGGCGCGAGACCGGCTCGACCGATCCGGTGTTCACCGACCTGCTCGAGCTGGAGCTCGGCTCCGTCGTGCCGTCGATGGCCGGCCCCAAGCGCCCCGAAGGCCGCGTTGCCCTGGAAGACATCCCGGCAGGCTTCGCCAAGGCGATGGAGACCGAATACAGGAAGGCGGCCGAACTATCCAAACGCTATGCCGTCGAAGGCACCGACCATGATCTCGGCCATGGCGACGTCGTCATCGCCGCCATCACCTCCTGTACCAACACGTCGAACCCAAGCGTGCTGATCGGCGCTGGCCTCCTGGCCCGCAACGCCAACCGCCTCGGGCTGAAGCAGAAGCCATGGGTGAAGACCTCGCTGGCTCCCGGCAGCCAGGTGGTCGCCGAATATTTGGAAAAATCCGGCCTGCAGAAGGAGCTCGACCAGATCGGCTTCAACCTGGTCGGCTTCGGCTGCACCACCTGCATCGGCAATTCCGGCCCGCTGCCGGCGCCGATCTCCAAGACCATCAACGACAAGGGCCTGATTGCTGCCGCGGTCTTGTCCGGCAACCGCAACTTCGAAGGCCGCGTCTCGCCCGACGTGCAGGCGAACTATCTGGCGTCGCCGCCGCTGGTCGTCGCGCACGCGCTGGCTGGCACCGTCACCAAGGACCTCACGACAGAGCCGCTCGGCGAGGACAAGAACGGCAACCCGGTTTATCTCAAGGACATCTGGCCGAGTTCGGCCGAGATCCAGGAGTTCATCGAAAAGAACGTCACCCGCGAGCTGTTCGCCCGCAAATATGCCGACGTCTTCAAGGGCGATGAATATTGGCAAAACGTCAAGGCGCCGGAAGGCCAGACCTATGCCTGGGACGACAACTCGACCTATGTGCAGAACCCGCCCTACTTCGCCGGCATGACATCAGGTTTCGGCAAGATCGGCGACATCAAGGGCGCTCGAGTGCTCGGCCTGTTCGGCGACAAGATAACCACCGACCACATCTCGCCGGCGGGTTCGATCAAGGCCGCCTCGCCGGCCGGCAAATACCTGACTGACCATGGCGTCGGCGTCGCCGACTTCAACCAGTACGGCACAAGGCGCGGCAATCACGAGGTGATGATGCGCGGCACTTTCGCCAACATCCGCATCCGCAACCACATGCTGGGCGAGAACGGCCGTGAGGGCGGCTACACCATCCACTACCCGTCGAAGGAAGAAGAATCGATCTACGACGCGGCGATGGAATACAAGAAGGAAGGCGTGCCGCTGGTCATCTTCGCCGGCGTCGAATACGGCAACGGCTCGTCGCGCGACTGGGCGGCCAAGGGAACCAACCTGCTTGGTGTCCGCGCGGTCATCGCCCAGTCCTTCGAGCGTATCCATCGCTCGAACCTGGTTGGCATGGGCGTCATCCCCTTCGTCTTCGAGGACGGCACGTCCTGGGCCTCGCTCAATCTCAGGGGTGACGAGTTGGTCGAGATCGATGGCTTGAGCACCATCAAGCCGCGCCAGACGATGATCGCCAAGGTCACGTATGGCGACGGCACGGTGAAGAACGTGCCGATCATCTGCCGCATCGATACGCTGGACGAGCTCGACTACTTCAAGAACGGCGGCATCCTGCAATACGTGCTGCGCGATCTGGCTGCTTAGGGAATAGAGGCTAGGCAGTAGGGAATAGAGGCGCCTACTGCCTAGCCTTCGGCGCCCCAAAACGCGCCGCTGCTGCCAGAAGCACGCCGAGCATCAGCCCGTTGAGGATGTGCCAGAGGAAGTGCGTGCCGAGCGGAAAGCTGCCGCAGACCAGCGGATCGATCATCCGGCAGATGACGGACACCACGAAGATCGCCGAGCCAGCCAGATTGTACCAGCCGGCGCGATTGCCGCTCGCCGCCACCAGCGCGCCGAAGAAGGCGAGCGCCAGGAACGGCGGCAGATAGCCAGTCGTGCCGTTGGAGGCCTGACGCAGCCAGTCCGGCACGGCCACGGTTATCGCTCCGGCAATGATGTAGAAGGCAATGAAGATGGCGATGGCCTTGCCCCATCGCATGGCGAGGAAGCGTCGCAGGTTGAACCACGTATAGGCCAGCGTGAAGCCGGCGATCGGCAGCACGTCGGCCCAGACCGTACCCTTGGTGGCAAAGGTGTGGAAGATAGTCGAGCCGATGCCGATCGCCACGACCCACCAGGCCAGCACTTCGGCGAAGGTCCCCGTGCCCAGCCTTCGTACCTCGCTCACGCCCCACAGGCCTGCGGCGATGAAGGCCAGGTTTGTCAGCGCATTGATCGGCTCGGACCAGAATTCCGGCCCGGTCCGCTCGCAATAGAGATCGACCGGCGTCAAAAAAGTTTGCCACATCGTGATTGCCGCCCGAATCGCTTCCATCCTGAAGCGCAGAGCTTCTCCTATTGTGCCGTCGCGGTCGGCTGCAACGCCAAAATTTCACCGCAACGTGACTTCCCGTTGACTTCCGCTTCTGCCACATATTTTAGCAATCAAGACAAAGCCGGCACCACCGGCGGGAATCGGAATGGCCATGGCCTCGCGAAAATCATTGTGGCTGGCAGCCCTTGCGCTGGCCTTTTCGGCGTTCGCCGGCGCCGGGCGTGCCGACGAGTCCGAAAGGCCCCAGGTCGAAAGACCACTGGGCGTGGTCGAGCTGTTCACCAGCCAGGGCTGCACTTCCTGCCCGCCGGCCGATGTGTTGTTCGCCGAGTTCGCTGCCCGGGAAGACATCGTCGCGCTCGCCTATCACGTCGACTACTGGGACTATCTCGGCTGGCAGGACACGCTGAGCCGCAAGGAGAACACCGAGCGGCAATATGAATATATGCGCGCCTTCGGCAGCCGCTCCGTCTATACGCCGCAGGCCGTCATCAACGGCCGCGTCCACGTCAACGGCGGCAGCCGCGGCGAGGTCGATGGCGCGCTCGCCCGCATGGCCAGGAGCGGCGAAGGCATGCGCGTCGTCATCAAGGTGAGCCGCACCAGCGACCGCGTCATGATCGACACCGGCGATGCCGGCAGC
Organism: Mesorhizobium sp. LNHC252B00; assembly: GCF_000502955.1. GTDB lineage: Bacteria > Pseudomonadota > Alphaproteobacteria > Rhizobiales > Rhizobiaceae > Mesorhizobium. The sequence goes on from NZ_AYWO01000007.1 coordinate 30,990, forward strand.
GGTCCCAGCGATGCCCATGTCGTCATCGTCTATTTCGACCCGCCGCAGACGATCAAGATCGGCGAGGGCGAGAACACCGGCCGCAAGATGACTTACTGGAACGCGGTCACCGGCATCCAGACCGCCGGCATGTGGCACGGCAAGGCGCAGCGCTACGAGCTGCCGATGAGCGAGATCACCAAGAAGGGCGGCTGCGCCGTGCTGCTGCAGTCGGTCGGCAAGGATGGCCTGCCCGGTCCCATTCTCGGCGCTGCGTTTATTCACAAGCCTTAGAGGCCACTTCCCTTCTCCCACAAGGGGAGATGGAAAGTGCCCCAGACATGAAAAAACCGACGCCAGCTTGCTTCTGACGTCGGTCATTTAGGTTTTGGGATCGTCGCACCCGGTTCTTCCGAAGAAGAACCGAGGTTGGTTCGATCCGACGCAGACCCGTGGGCGGGGGGCTTGGGGTTTACGAGCCGGTGCCGGACCGAACCGTCTCAGGCAACGCCGGTAAATTCGTCGGACATTGGGGCATGAGCGCGGATAAAAAAAGGCAGAAATGTGGCGAAGCATCACCAATTCCAACAAGGCGTTTCATAAAAGTGACTGGACGTTGCGAAAACAGCGCAGCGCCGCCCTGCTTCGCCGGGCCTTGCAATTCAACCGCGAACACGCCAACTTTGGTTGGCAAAGATTCATTTTGAAGGATCGAGGCATGACCGATGACAGCGGCGGGACTGGGGATGGGGACGCATCCGCAATATTGATCCCGCTGCACGAGGCGCGACACGCGCGCCTCGATCAGCCGGTGCGGTTCGACCGGCGTGAGCTGGACCAGATCCTCAGGCTCTACGGACGCATGGTCGCTGCCAACGAATGGCGCGACTATGCCATCGATCATCTCACCGACCGTGCCGTGTTTTCCGTATTTCGCCGTACCAGCGAAGTACCGCTGTTCCAGATCGTCAAGGATCCGAAACTGGCCCGCAAGCAGGGGGCCTTTGCCGTCATTGCCGCCGGCGGCCGCATCTTGAAACGCGGCCAGGAACTCGGCCGCGTGCTTGGGATATTCGACAGCAAGCTGAAGCTGGTCGAGGCCTGAGCGGGGAATGGAGCAGGGGAATTGAAGAACTGGAGAATTGATGAACTGATGAGAAGCCCGCAGCGCGATTCATAGCCGCTGTTTCTTTATTCTTCAGCTCATCAATTCTTCAATTCCTCAGTTTCAATTCCTCAGTTCATTTCCCTCCAAGCCCCTCGCGGAACTTCCGCTCCGGCAGCGATTCGAGATCGGGCGGCGCCGATGCCCCGCCATTCAGCGACAGTTGCATGAACACCGTGTCCAGCCAGCGCCCGTGCTTGTAGCCGGAACCTTCAAGGCGTCCCGAATGGCGAAAGCCGAGCTTCTCGTGCAGCCGTACCGAGGCGCTGTCGGCATGGCCATCGCCGATCACCGCGATGATCTGGCGAAAGCCCGCTGCTTCCACCGCCTCGATCAGGCTTTGCATCAGCTTGAGCCCGACGCCCTGGCCCTTGGCCTCCGGCGCGATATAGACCGAATCCTCAACGATGAAGCGGTAGGCAGGGCGCGGCCGAAAGGCACCGGCATAGGCATAGCCGAGCACGGCACCGTTCTTTTCCGCCACCAGATAGGGAAAGCCGCCGGCCATCAAACTGTCGAACCGGACGCCCATCTCGGCGCGGCTGGGCGCCTCCAGCTCATAGCTTGCCGTGCCTTGAGTCACCGCGGCGGCATAGATTTCCGTGATCCGATCAAGGTCGGCCGCTGTCGCGAGACGAATCGTGACATTGCTCATTCTTAATGCGCACCCCTTTGTCTGCCTTCGATAACAGCAAAGGCCGGTACAAAAGAAAAGGGCGGCCGTTGGGCCGCCCTTTGGAACTCGATGGTCCAGTCAGAACATGATCTCGAAAAGCTGAAACCGATCTTCGGAAAAGATCCGATCCAGCTTAAAAAGCCTAGCGGCGGTCGCCCATGAACTGCAGCAGGAACATGAACAGGTTGATGAAGTCGAGGTAGAGCCTCAACGCGCCCATGATGGCTTTGCGGCCGGCGACATCCGAAGCATCGCCCTCGAAATACATCTCCTTGATGTTTTGCGTGTCATAGGCGGTGAGGCCGGCGAAGATCAGCACGCCGGCAGCCGACACGGCGAAGGACAGCGCCGATGAGTGCAGGAAGATGTTGATCACCGACGCGATGATAATGCCGAACACGCCCATGATCAGGAAAGAACCCATCGCCGTCAGGTCACGCTTGGTGGTGTAGCCGAACAGCGACAGCGCGCCGAAGGCCGCGGCCGTAGCGAAGAAGGTCTGCGAAATGCTGGCCGTGGTGTAGACCAGGAAGATCGACGACAGCGACAGGCCGACAAGGCCTGCATAGACCCAGAAGGTAGTCTGCGCCGCCGAAACGCTCATCGACTGAACGCGGAACGACAGGAACATCACCGCCGCGAGCGGGGCAAAGATCACGACCCATTTCAGTGGCGAGCCGAAGATCGCATAGCCGAAGGAGGTCAGCATTTCGCCGCTTGACAGCGTCGCGACAGCCGAAGCCGGATCGGTGGTGGTGGCCAACATGATCGTGCCGACAGCGGCAAGACCGGTGATGAGGAGGCCAAGCCCCATCAGATTGTAGACCTTGATCATGTAAGCGCGCAGGCCCTGATCGATGTCAGCACCGACACCGACGCCGGGCACGGCGCGCGTCTGGTAGTTGCGAATGGGATCAGCCATTGAAGTCCTCTATTGCTTCTGCCCCGTCCGGTGTCAGGCCCTTTCAGACCCAGGCGCCGCTGGCAGGGCTCCAGCATGCCTGTCGCGAAATATGATGGTTATTCGCGTCAAGAACAAGACCGTAACCGGATGTAACGGTTCGTGAGACAACGAAGCGTCGATTTTCCGGCTTCCCAGACGGAATTCTTACCAAGATTTAATCCGGGACGGCCGTTTCGTGCCCGAGATCACAGGTTGCGCAGCACCGGTGCTGCCTTGTGGCCGAGCACCCGCCAGGTGCCGGCGAGACCAATGCCGACCGTGATCACCAGCGAGAACAGAATGGTTGCCACCGCCACCTCGGGCAGGAAATGCGACGGCAATGTCATGATGCGCGCGACGACGAACCAGGCCGCGGCACTGCCTGCGGCCAAGGCGAAGATCGCGGTGGCGAGCCCGATCAGCATGTATTCGAGGGAGAAGGCCGATATCAAAGTCCTGCGTGTCGCGCCAAGCGTCTTCAGCACCACCGCGTCATGAATGCGCGCCCGGTTGCCGGCGGCAAGCGCGCCGGCCAGCACCAGCACCGACGCGATCAGCGCCACGCCGGCGGCCGCCCGGATCGCCGTGCCGAGCTGCCCGACCAGCCGGTTGACGACATCGAGCGCATCCTTGACCCGCACCGTCGTCACCGCCGGGAAGGCGCGGGTGACGGCATTGAGGATGCGGGCGTCGTCGGCCGCGGAGGCATTCTTTTCGGTCAGCGTCGCAATCCAGCCATGCGGCGCGCCCGCAAATGTGTTTGGCGAGAACACCATGACGAAATTGATGCCCATCGTTTCCCACTCGACCTCGCGGAAATTTGCGATCCTGGCCGTGACATTGCGGCCGAGCACATTGACGGTGATGGTGTCGCCGAGCTTCAGCCCGATCTCCTTGCCTTCCTGCGCCGAAAACGAGACCAGCGGCTCGCCGCTATAATTGTCCGGCCACCAGCTGCCTTCGGTCAGCGTCGCGTTTTGCGGCTGCCTGGCGTCGTAGGTCAGGCCACGATCTCCCTTCAGCACCCAGGCGCCTTGCGCCGGCACCTTCACCTTGTCGACATCGACGCCGTTCAGCGCCATCACCCGGCCGCGCAGCATCGGCACCTTGGCCAGCGTCCCCTGCGGCGCCTCCTTGCCGATCAGCGCCGAGAAGGAAGCGACATCGCTGCCCTGGATGTCGACGAAGAAGAAATTCGGCGCCCGTTCCGGCATACTGCCGGAGATCTGCCGCCTGAGATTGCCGTCGATCAGCGCCAGCGTCACCAGCAGCGTCAGCCCAAGTCCCAGCGACAGCACAACCGATGGCGTCAAGGCGCCGGGCCGATGGATGTTGCCGATGGCGAGCCGCAGCGCCACGAACCGCACACGCGGGCTCTTCCTGGCCGCCCATTGCACCAGCGCGCCGACAAGGCGCAGCACCAGGAAAGCGAAGATGGTGGCACCGACGAAGATCGAGGCGATACGCTGATCGTCCGAGGATAGAATTGCCAGTGCCGCCAGCAGCAGCGCAATGCCGAGTGCCGCCGCGACATAGACAGGTCGTGGAGAACCACGGCCTTCAAGCCCCATCTCACGAAACAGCGCGGTGGCCGGCACGTCGCGGGCGCGGCCGAGCGGCAGCAACGCGAAGGCCAGCGTCACCAGCAGACCGAACAGTGCCGCCATGCCGAGCGCGCCGGGATAGAAGCCGCCCTCCGCCGGCACCGGGATGACCTGATGAAGAGCAGCGCCGGCCACGAACGGCATCAGCGCGCCAAGCACCAGGCCAAGCAGGATGCCGAGCGCGGCGATAATCAGGATCTGCACCAGATAGACGGCAAAGACAAAGCCACCCGAAGCGCCCAGGCTCTTGAAGGTGGCGATGACGCCGCGCTTGCCGTCGAGATAGGCGCGCACCGCATTGGCGACCCCGACGCCACCGACCACCAGCGCCGTCAACCCGACCAGCGTCAGGAACTGCGAGAAGCGCTCGATGTTGGACGACAGCGCGGGAGCGGCGTTGCTGCGCGTGCGGATCGACCAGCCGGCCTCCGGAAAATCCCTGGCCGCCTGGTCCTGGATGGCCCTGAGCCGCGCCTCGTCGGCGTCCGCCGGCAGGCGGACCTTGTAGGCATTTTCGACCAGGCTGCCCGGCTGGATCAAACCGGTGGCCGCCAGCCCTTCGGTCGAGATCATCAGCCGCGGCGCAAAGCCGAAGCCGTCGGAGACGGCATCCGGTTCGGCGGCCAGCCTGGCACGCAGTTCGAAAGTGGCGGTGCCGAGCTTCAGCCGGTCGCCGATCCTGAGATGCAGCCGCTCGAACAAGACGTCAGGGGCCGCGGCGCCGAAGACGCCGAACTCTTCACCGAACAGTTCCTGCTTCGACAATTCCGGTTCGATGTCCAGCGCGCCGTAGAGCGGGTAGGCATCATCGACAGCCTTGGCCTCGACAAGCGCCTGGTCGGACCCGTCGGCGAGACGCGCCATCGAACGCATGCTGGCGGTTCTGGAAATCGCGCCCAGCCCGTCAAGAAAATTGCGTTCGGCCTTGCTGGCGTCACGCTGGTTGATCTGGAAGCGGAGATCGCCGCCAAGCAGCGTCTGGCCCTGATTGGCGACACCGGCGGTGATCGAACGCGCCACCGAGTTGACGCCGCCGATGGCCGCGACGCCGAGCGCGATGCAGGCGAGGAAGATGAGGAAGCCGGACAGGCCGCCTCGCATCTCGCGCAGCGAGAAGCGAACCGCGAGCCTCAGCGTCTGCGACAACGGCATCAAGCTGTCACCTTGGCGAGCGCCGGCGCTTCGATCCTGCCCGACCGCATCGAAACCTGGCGTGAACAACGCGCCGCAAGCGCCGGATCATGGGTGACCAGCACCAGCGTCATGCCGCGCTCGGCCGCCTTGGCAAACAATAGATCGGCGACTTGCCGCCCCGTCGCCTGGTCGAGGTTGCCGGTCGGCTCGTCAGCAATGAGAATGCGTGGCGACGGCGCCAGTGCGCGGGCTATCGCCACGCGCTGCTGCTCGCCGCCCGACAATTCGCCGGGATAGTGGGTGACGCGTTCGCTGAGGCCAACCGCCGCCAGCTCGCGCGCCGCAACCGAAAACGGATCGGCATGGCCGGCCAGCTCCAGCGGCACCGCGACATTTTCGAGCGCCGTCATGTTGGGAATGAGATGAAAGGATTGGAACACGATGCCAATGTTTCGGCCACGAAACGAAGCAATCTGGTCCTCGCTTTTGCCGTTGAGCAGCTCACCGGCAATTCGTACCGTACCCGAATCGACCCTTTCCAGGCCAGCCAGAACCATCAGCAATGTCGACTTGCCGGAGCCCGAGGGTCCGACGATGCCGGTCGCCTCGCAGGGCGCCACGTCGAGGCTGACGTCCTTCAGCACATGGACCAATGAGGCCCCCTCGCCAAGGGTTAGCGATACGTTTTTTAGCCCAATGACGGCTTCTGTCAAAATGAAAGCGTCCTATATGCGAGGATGAGGGTTCTGCTTGCCGGAAGCCGTCGCCGGAAAAATTCCTTGCTCATATGGGGCCTACCGCATGTCTTTCAAACGCAGGATTGCCGCAGGCCTCGTCGTTTTCCTCGCCATTTGCGGCGCCATGTCGTCGGCGCGTGCCGAGCCGTTCAAGATCGTCGGCTTCGGTGACAGCTTGATGGCGGGCTTCGGCCTTGGGCCAGGCCAGGGCTTTACCGACAGGCTGCAGGCAGCGCTTGGCGCCAAAGGCCATGATGTGACCGTCGCCAATGCCGGCGTCTCCGGCGACACGACGAGCGGCGGCCTGGCGCGGCTCGACTGGTCGGTGCCGGATGGCACGCAATTGGTCATCCTCGAACTCGGCGCCAACGACATGCTGCGCGGCGTTTCGCCCGACATCACCAGGAAGAACCTGGACGAGATGCTGGGCAGGCTGAAAGAACGCAAGATCGCCGTGCTTCTGGCCGGCATGCGCGCCGCGCCCAATCTCGGCGCGGACTACCAGAGCGCCTTCGATGCCATATTTCCGGGCCTAGCCGACAAATACGACGTTGCGTTCTACCCGTTCTTTCTCGACGGCGTTGCCGGCCAGCCCGGCATGCAGCTCGAGGACGGCCTGCATCCGAGCGCGCAAGGCGTCGACCAGATGGTAGAACGTATCCTGCCGGCGGTCGAGAAGGCCATCGCGGCGGTGCCGGGCAGCTCATAAGGTGGGACTGGAGCTCTTTCCGTTAGGGAAGCTTTTTAACAGGGACTGTGACCAACAAACCTCTTGCCCCGTTTGACTATCGATGATTCGCTAGAGGTGACAGTTCGATTCGAGGAAGGGAGGCTCTTCATGCCGCGTCTTTTCACCGCCCTCGAAATACCGCGTGACGCTGCCCTTTCGCTGTCCCTGCTGCGGGGCGGCCTGCCCGGCGCCCGCTGGATCGATGTCGAGAACTACCATCTGACACTGCGCTTCATCGGCGATGTACCTGGTCACGTCGCCGACGAGATCGCCAACGCGCTCGACCGCGTCCACCGCCCTTCCTTTTCGCTGGCCCTGTCCGGCGTTGGTGCCTTCGGCCAGAAAAAGCCGCATGCCGTTTGGGCCGGCGTTTCCACCTCGCCCGATCTTGCCGCCCTTCAGGGCGAAATCGACCGCATCTGCCAGCGGCTCGGTATCCCAGCCGACCCCCGCAAGTTCATGCCGCATGTCACACTTGCAAAGCTGCGCAATTCGACCCCGCTGGGCGTCGCCCAATATCTGTCGGCGCGCGGCAATTTCTTGACGCTGCCGTTTCGTATCGGTCGCTTCGTATTGATGTCGTCGCGCGATTCGGTCGGGGGCGGCCCCTACATCGTCGAGGAAGCTTGGCCGCTGTCGGGCACAGATGCCCGCGCCTCCAGCCTTGTCGCCAGCGCTTCCGATGCCTCGCGGATCATGCGGTAGACCGAAGCGAAAGCTTCCGCCCCGTCATAATAGGGATCCGGCACATCACGTGCCTTGCCGTCTGCGAATTCAAGGAACAGTTGCACCCGGTCGCGCATGGCTGCTGGCGCCAACGCTTTCAGGTCGGCGACATTCGACCGGTCCATGCCGAGAATCAGGTCGAAGTGGGAGAAATCCTCCGGCGTAACCTTGCGCGCCCTCTGTCGGGAAATGTCGACACCGTGACGCGCCGCAATCGCGATCGAGCGTGGATCGGGCGCCGCGCCGGCTTCCCAGCTGCTGGTGGCGGCTGAATCGAGCAGGATATTCCTGCCCAACCCACGCTCCGCCAGCACGGCACGAAAGACGCCCTCCGCCAGTGGCGACCGGCAGATGTTGCCGAGGCAGACGAAAAGAATGGAATTTATGGGCTTTGCGCTCATCGATCCGACACTATGGTAGGGACTCCAGAGACGGTTTCGAAACTCGCCAGGGTTCCAGACAGTCTTTCAGCCGAAATAACACGGGAAGCTGACATGACGAGAGAAAAACTGGGCAAGGACGCAATCGCCGCCGCGTTGGTCGGGCTCGAAGGCTGGGCACCGGCTGCGGATGGTGCCTCCATCAAGCGCACGTTCACCTTCGCGAATTTCTCCGAGGCTTTCGCCTTCATGACCCGCGTTGCGCTCGCCGCCGAGAAGATGGACCATCATCCCGACTGGTCGAATGTCTACAAGACCGTCGACGTGACGCTCAACACCCACGATGCCGGCGGTGTGACCGCGCTCGATATCGATCTGGCCAAGAAGATGAACCGCTTTGCCGGTTAGGGAGGTCCAAACGTGCGCAACCCCAGCTTCGTCATCCACGGGCGAAGCAACGAGCGAAGCGACGCGGCGCAGACCCTAGAATGACGACGGGAGGGGCGTTTCCGCCAATCTCCAAAGAGGCGATTGCCAGCCTGACGAGCGCCTTTGTAGGCCGGCATCCCCCTGAACCGTTGGTCCGCGCGGCAAACGCCGATTCCGATTTTCGGGTCGAGGAATGGGCCGGTATCTTGCAGTAGGGGTCGCCTTTCACCACATTTCGCCTCGCCGACATGTGCCGGGTTGCGCATGAGTCCTGCTAGGAGACACTGATGGCGCGACAATCCGGTTTTGATTTCTTCGGCTTTGGCGGCAAGCTCGCCGACGAGAATGAAGTGCGCGAGAAATTCTGGCGGACAGCCAAGAAGGCCGCGCGGCAGATCCCGTTCATGGAAGAGGTCGTCGCCTCCTATTACTGCGCCATGGACAAGAACACGCCGCTGCGCGCCAAGGGCATTCTGCTGGCCGCGCTCGGCTATTTCGTGCTGCCGGTGGATGTCATCCCCGACTTCATCCTCGGGCTTGGTTTCACCGATGACATCGCCGTGCTCACCGCCGCGATCACCGCTGTCAGCGCCCACATCACCCCTGCGCACCGGCAGGCTGCCAAGGACGCCATCGCCGACAAGGGCTGAACAGGCGCACGAAAGCGCCATTTAGGCCGGTTTCGGCGGCGGCATGAAAGTCAAACTCTTGCCGCTTTCGTGGCCTCCAAGTCGCCAAAGGGACGTCGCGCCACTCGCTCGCAAGGCGGCGGCGCGGGAATGGCGGCGGTTTCCTCGGGGTGGGATTCCTTTCTCAAAGGAAATTCACTGTTTGGTAACCCAGATTAAATCAAAATGAAGCGACGGGCAGGACGCCGAGCCGGCCTGCCGCCGCACCTTTGGAATACGGGAAAAACGATGCGCGGATTGATTGCTATAGTTTCGAGCCTGGTCCTGGTCGCCGCGGCAGCGCCGGCACTGGCTCAGTCGGCGACCAAGATCGGCCAGCACAATGCCTGGGGCACCTACAGCTACCAGGCATCGGGCGGCAAGGTCTGCTATGTCCTGACCGTGCCGACCGACAAGCAGCCGCCGACGCTCGACCATGGCGACATGTTCTTCTTCGTCAGCCAGCGGCCCGGCCAGCAAGTGTCCTACGAGCCGCAATTCATCGCCGGCTACAATTTCCAGGAAGGCTCCAAGGCCACCGTCACCATCGACAAGAAGTCGTTCTCGATGTTCACGCGCGGCAAGTCGGCCTGGGTCGAGAACGCCGCCGAGGAGCCGGTGCTGATCGCCGCCATGAAGACCGGCACCGATATGAAGGTGACGGCGAAGTCCGGCCGCGGCAACCCGACCTCCTATGTCTTCTCGCTGAAGGGCATTTCGGCTGCGCTGACGTCGATCGCCAAGTGCAAATAGGCTGGCGCCCACCCCGATAGCCTATGGCGCAATAGCGAAGACCGGCTCCCCGAGGCCGGACATCAGCGCTTTAGATCAAAGGCCCGGCGGGGGATTTGGACCCCGCATCGGAATGACCCGCCGGCGTGTGCCGGCGGGTCTCGATCTTGACGGGTTCAGTCTTACATGGCCATTTTTTCACATTCGGCCTGAGCCTTTTTGGTCGACGTATCGATCATATACGCTTTGCCCTTGGCATCGGTCATCATCATCATGCAGTGCTTGATCGGCTTTGCCATCTTCATCATCTCGGCCGCCATCTTCGCATCCGGCTTCATGGTGCCCATGTGCCCATCCGGCATGATCGCCGTCACCTCTCCGCTCTTCATCATGGTCATTGTGCCCATCGCGTCTTCGGCAAATGCCTGCGAGGCGGAAAGGCCGACGAGGCCGGCAATGAGGGCTAGCTTGATAGAGTTCATTCTGCGTACTCCCATTTTGTAGAGGCAAAGTTGCCCCATTCAGATTTCGAAGGCGCGATGGGAATCGTTACGCAAACACGATCATGTGATCGTTTCCTTGCAGCGGGAGGACAGGGCAAGGTTGCCAGATAGCCGCAGCGGGCCTTCGACCTGCATCCATGGGTTTGGACTCCCACCGCATGACTCTGCCCCCAACCTGTGCTATGCGCCGCGCTTCATGCCGGCACGATAAGTGAAATCGGCCGCAAACCGCTTATATCTGTGCAACCATGACCCTTTCATTCGATCTCACCACCGAAGGCGCCCGTGACGCGTTGCGTGCCCGTGCGGCACTGCCCGAAAAACAGTCGCTGATCGGCCTGACGCGCACTGAGCTCGGCGAGGCGCTTGTCACTTCGGGAACCGTGCCGGAGCGCCAGGCCAGGATGCGGGCCCAGCAGCTCTGGCACTGGATGTATGTGCGCGGTGTCTCCGACTTCGCCGGCATGTTCAACATCTCCAAGGATTTGCGCGCCGAACTGGACAAGCACTTCACCATCGCCAGGCCCGAGATCGTCGAGGAACAGATTTCTTCGGACGGCACGCGCAAATGGCTGTTCCGCTTTCCGCCGCGCGGCGCCGGCCGGCCGGTCGAGATCGAGACCGTCTATATTCCCGAGGAAGGCCGCGGCACGCTCTGCATCTCCTCGCAGGTCGGCTGCACGCTGACCTGCTCGTTCTGCCATACCGGCACGCAGAAGCTGGTGCGCAATCTGACGGCTGAGGAAATCCTTGCGCAGTTACTCACAGCGCGCGACCGGCTCGGCGATTTTCCCGACCGCGACACGCCCGACGGCGCCATCGTGCCGGCCGAGGGCCGCAAAGTCTCCAACGTCGTGATGATGGGCATGGGCGAGCCGCTCTACAATTTCGAGGCGGTGAAGAAGGCCCTGCTGATCGCCTCCGACGGCGATGGCCTGTCGCTGTCCAAACGGCGCATCACGCTGTCGACTTCCGGCGTCGTGCCGGAAATTTTCCGCACCGGCGAGGAGATCGGCGTCATGCTGGCGATCTCGCTGCACGCCACCAATGACGATCTGCGCGACCTGCTGGTGCCGATCAACAAGAAGTATCCGCTGAAGGACCTGATCGCCGCCTGCCGCGCCTATCCCGGCCTGTCCAACGCCAAGCGCATCACCTTCGAATATGTGATGCTGAAGGACGTCAACGATTCCATCGAGGACGCAAAAGGCCTGATCAAGCTGCTCAAGGGTATTCCGGCCAAGATCAACCTGATCCCGTTCAACCCGTGGCCGGGCACCAACTACCAGTGCTCGGACTGGGAGACGATCGAGAAATTCGCCGACTACATCAACAATGCCGGCTATGCCTCGCCGATCCGCACGCCGCGCGGCCGCGACATCCTCGCCGCCTGCGGCCAGCTCAAGTCGGACTCCGAACGCATGCGCAAAGTCGACCGACTGGCGCTGGAGGCCATGATGATCGCGGGGCACGGCGAGGCGTGAGCCGCCGTCTCGCCTGGCTGAAGCGCCTCGCCACGATGGCAGTCGGCTATTTCGCCGCTGTGCTGACCTCGATCCTGGTCCCCGTGCTGCTGATCGCTCTTCTGGAAGGTATAGAAGACGGCAACTGGTCCATCATCTTCGCCTTCGACTGGCTGGGTTCTTTCCCGCTCGCGGTGTTGACCGTGATGGTCGCAGCGCTGCTGATCGTCGGCCCCGCGCTCTTTGTCGCCGAACGGCTGTCGCTTCGGGGCTGGTTCTACTTCGCCGCTACGGGTGCGATCACGTCGATCGCCTTTGGCGTATCCATGCCGCGCTCGGCCGGCAGCTTTGTCTTCAATCCGGGTTTTCTCGGGTTTCTGGCCACAGCCGGCATTGCCGCCGGGTCGGTCTACTGGCTTCTGGCCGGGCGCAAGTCCGGCATGCCCAGGGATTCAGGCCGAGATTGGGGCCGGGATTTGGGATGACCCGTCTCCTCGGCTATCTCCTCCGTTTCGCCGCGATCCTGTTCGGCTATGCCGTCGCCTCGCTGGCGGCGAGCGCGTTCCTCAACGTCCTGTTCCTGGCATCTTTGGGTTACACGCCGGAGCACGCTCAGCCGACGGCGACGGCTTCGCTGTATTTCTCAATTCCCTTCGTCGCCCTGTTCGTCGCCTATTTCGCCCTGATGCCGGCTTGCGTCGTCATCCTGGTCGCCGAAATCCTCGGCCGGCGCGACTGGCTGTTCTATGCGCTGGCGGGCGCCGTGGTTGCGGCCGTATTCCTCGGCCTTGTAGACCACAGCGGCGACACCACCTTCGCCTTTACCCACACCAGCGCCATCATGGCGGTGATTGGCGGCGGCATGGTCGGCGGCATCTTCTATTGGCTCAGCGCAGGGCGCTGGGCCGGAAGCTGGTGGAAGGACGAGAACGCCCCTACTTCGCCTGGGCCGTCAGGATCTTGAGCGCAAAGGCGGAGAACACGCCGGCAAAGAGATAATCGACCACTCGCGTCACGCGCGGGCTGGCCTTCATCGCCGCCGAGAACTTTTCCGCCGCCAGCACCATCGGCACGGTCACCGGGATCGCCAGCACGATGAACATCGTGCCCAGGAAAAACAGCTTTCCCGGCGCGTTCGGGTCATGCGCGGAGACGAACTGCGGCAGGAAGGTCATGAAGAACAGGATGATCTTCGGGTTGAGCAGATTGACGCCAAGACCCGCGGCCCAGCTGCGCAACAGCGAAATCTCGGGGCCTGTCTTCTTCTCCGGCGAAAAGGCCGAGCCCCTGGTGACCGCCTGCCAGGCCAGGAAGACGAGATAGCCGGCGCCAAAGATCTTCAGCACGAAGAAGGCCATCGGCGAAGCGACGATCAGCGCCGAGACGCCGACTACCACCAGCGTGGTGTGGATCAGCGTGCCGCACAGCGCACCGGCCATCGAGGCAAAGCCGGTGGCGCGCCCCTGGCTCAGCGTCCGCGAGACGAACAAGGTCATGTCCGGCCCCGGCGTGATCGCCAGGATGACGGTGGCGATGGCAAACTGGATCAGCGTGGCGGTGTCTGGAATGAACGACATGGTTGGCCCTTTGGCAAGAACATGCATGCCTATAGAGGATGCAGCCCCTCACAGCCAGCGGCTGGGCGGCAAAGGGCTGATCCAGCGCTTCTCAATCGGCTGTCCTGATGCGACCTTGTTTCGCCGCACGCCCTTCATCTCTTGCGCAGCCCGGAAACTGCGTGATACCTCGCCCGCCAGGAACTCAGTCGCGGAACCGCCAAATGTCAAAAGCCAAAGACGTCAAGAAAGTCGTGCTCGCCTATTCCGGCGGCCTCGACACATCCATCATCCTGAAATGGCTGCAGACCGAACTCGGCGCCGAGGTCGTGACCTTCACCGCCGATCTCGGCCAGGGCGGCGAACTCGAGCCGGCCCGCCGCAAGGCCGAGATGATGGGCATCAAGGACATTCGCGTCGTCGACGTGCGCGAGGAGTTAGATCGGAAGAGCACACGTCTGAACTCNCCCGCCGATCTCGGCCGGGGCGGCGAACTCGAGCCGGCCCGCCGCAAGGCCGAGATGATGGGCATCAAGGACATTCGCGTCGTCGACGTGCGCGAGGAGTTCGTCTCGGACTTCGTCTTTCCGATGTTCCGCGCCAACACCGTCTATGAAGGCACCTATCTGCTCGGAACCTCGATAGCGCGGCCGCTGATCTCCAAGCATCTGGTCGAGATCGCCAGGGAGACAGGCGCCGACGCGATTGCGCACGGCGCCACCGGCAAGGGTAACGACCAGGTTCGCTTCGAACTCTCGGCCTATGCGCTCAACCCCGACATCAAGGTCATCGCGCCGTGGCGCGACTGGTCGTTCAAGTCGCGCACCGACCTGATCAATTTCGCCGAACAGCACCAGATCCCGGTGCCCAAGGACAAGAAGGGCGACGCCCCGTTCTCGGTCGATGCCAATCTCCTGCACTCCTCTTCCGAGGGCAAGGTGCTGGAAGACCCATGGACCGAGCCGCCGGAATTTGTCCACCAGCGCACCGTTTCGCCGATGGATGCGCCGGACAAGGTCACCGAGATCGAGATCGAGTTCCTCAAGGGCGATCCGATCGCACTCAACGGCAAGAAGCTGTCGCCGGCAACCATGCTGGCAGCCCTCAACGATCTCGGCCGCGACAACGGTATCGGCCGGCTCGACCTCGTCGAAAACCGCTTCGTCGGCATGAAGTCGCGCGGTGTCTACGAAACGCCCGGCGGCACCATCCTTATATCAGCGCACCGCGCTATCGAGTCGATCACGCTCGACCGCGGTGCCGCCCACCTCAAGGACGAGTTCATGCCGCGCTACGCCGAGCTGATCTACAACGGCTTCTGGTTCGCACCCGAGCGGCTGATGCTGCAGGCGATGATCGACAAGAGCCAGGAAGACGTCGAAGGCACCGTGCGGCTGAAGCTCTACAAGGGCAACGTCATGATCACCGGCCGCAAGTCCAGGAAGACGCTCTATTCCGATGCGCTGGTCACTTTCGAGGACGACCGTGGCGCCTACGACCAGAAGGACGCCGCCGGCTTCATCCGCCTCAACGCGCTGCGGCTCAGGACGCTCGCGGCGCGCAACCGCAAGGGGTGACCTTCAACCTGCCGCCTCGAGCAAACCCGGCGTCCCTGCCGGGCCCGATTGTCGGCAAGGCGCTGCCCCTCGTCGCCTTGCCGCGCACTTCTCCTGTATAGCGACGGGTTCAAACTGAAGTGATTGCCGCAGGAGGCCCGGCGCATGGCCGGGCCTCTTGTCGAAGATGCCAGTTCTCAGTCGCCGTCTATCGCCGTGGCGATGCGGGCGATGGCCTGCTGATAGACGCTCGCGGAATTCCAGCCGGCGATCGCGCCGATATTCGACTGCGCACTGGCACCGGCCCGCCAGCCATGACCCTTGAGGAAGTTGGCGGTGGACGCCAACGCGGTGGCCTTGTCGCGCAGGTTTCCGCCGCCGACACCGTACTTCAAGACATTTCCAGGCAGGAACTGCGTGTGGCCAATCTCGCCATGGGCAGCGCCGACCGACGAGGCTGTCAACGCCCCACGATCAACCAGCTTCAGGGCTGCAATGGCATGCGGGTAAAAGAATTCCGGGCGGCGGCAATCATAGGCAAGCGTCAAAATTGCCGAGACCGTATTCTGGTTGCCCATGGCGGAGCCGAAGCCGGTCTCCATGCCCCAAATGGCGAGCAACACACCCGGCGACACGCCGTAGTTCGCCTCGATCTTGTCGAACAGCGCCGCGTTCGCCTTCTTCAGTGCGCGGCCCTTGGAAATGATCGCGGACCCGCCACGGCGTTTCATGAAATCGTCCACCGAGCCGCTGAAGGCCTTGTGGATGCCCCGGTCGACTGAGATCGTCTTTGTTGCGTAGGTCGCGCCGGCCAGGGCGGCCAGACCCCTGGCTCCCACACCTTCGGACTTGGCCTGCGCAGCGAACTCCGGCTTCCAAGCCTCGAAGCCGGCGCCGGTCTTGCCGCAGCTGGCTCCCGCCTGCGCGCCCGTTGCCAGCGCAAGCACCGACACCACGGCTGCTGCAAACATCTTTCCCTTGGCAAGAAATGCCATGTTGTTCTCCTGGTTGCCTGAATCACGTCCCAATTGCGAACTTGCCAGCGAAACACGACCTTGTCACTGTCGCCGCTGCATTGCTGGCGAATGCCGTGGAATTTGCCTACGATCAAGTGATTATTGTGGCAAGCGGCCCCAAAAGAAGGCGTCGATATCGTGATCATCGGCGCCGGCTCGGTGGGTATTAACACAGCCAGGGCCATGCTGGCGGCGGGCATCTTGCGGCGAATAGCCTCGATATATGGAACGCCGGTGGGCGGTCCGCGTTGGGCACCTGCCGCCCTGAATATGCTGGCTCTGAAGGTTAGAGACCGACATGAAACTCTTCGACTGTCCGCATTGCGGCCATCGCCTCTATTTCGAGAACGCCCAGTGCCTGAACTGCGGCAGTCTCGTGCTCTACGATCCGGAGCACGCCCGTTTTGCGCTGTCGGATCTCGACGGCGTCTTCCAGTGCACCAATGCCGACGAATGCGCCTGCAACTGGATGGCCGAGCGCGGACAGGGTTTTTGCCGCGCCTGCGTACTGAACCAATTGATCCCTGATCTTTCCGTCGACGGCAACCGCCGCCGCTGGATCCGCGTCGAGGCGGCGAAGAAGCGTGCCATTTATTCGCTGCTGGCCTTCGGACTGCCGGTTGCGCCCAAGCTGAGCCCTGCCGACGAGGTCGGGCTGGCCTTCGACTTTCTCGCCGATCCGATCGGCGGCGGGCCCGGCGGCGAGCGCATCCTGACCGGCCACGACAATGGCCTGATCACGCTCAACGTCGCCGAGGCGGATTCAGCCGAGCGCGAGAAGCGGCGCGTCGAGATGGGCGAGAACTATCGCACCTTGCTCGGCCATTTCCGTCACGAACTTGGCCATTACTACTGGGACCGCCTGATCCGCGACGATCCGCGGAGGCTGGAAGCGTTCCGGGCGCTGTTTGGCGATGAGCGCCCCGACTACGAACAGGCGTTGAAGTCGTATTATGCCAATGGCGCCGCGCCCGACTGGCAGCAAGGCCATATCTCGGCCTATGCCACCTCGCACCCATGGGAGGATTGGGCCGAGACATGGGCCCACCATCTGCATATCACCGACACGCTGGAGATGGTCCACGCGCTGAACTTCCCGCTCGGCCGGCTGGAGACGGTGGAAGCCAACGATTTGCCGCGGGGCGATATCGGCGGCGAGCTGCAAGCGGCACCTTCGGAGCCGGCGACCGCGCCCGAGCCTTTCGAAAAGATCCTCGCCCGCTGGCTGGTGCTGTCTGAAGCTTCCAATTCGATCAACCGCTGCATGGGCCTGCCCGATCTCTACCCTTTCGTCATTTCGGACATGACGGCACGGAAACTGGTCTTCGTTCACGAACTTCTGACCGATTTGCCGAAAGAAAAGGGAACAAATCGTGAGTTGGCGCAGGCCTTTTAGCGGGAACGCATGCGCCGCTGATCCGTTTTCGCAGGCGAGGGACCATGAAACGGAGAAAAGCCATGAAATCCCTACTGTTTCCGGCGGTCGCCGGAATGCTGACCGTGATGTCGGGCACCGCGTTTGCCGACACCGCCGTCTCCGCGGTTACCGATCTCAACGTCCGCGCCGGGCCCGGCCCGCAATATCCTGTCATTGGCGTGCTTGCCGCCGGCCAGTCGGCGACGCTCAATGGCTGCATCGAAAACAGCAAATGGTGCACCATCGCCGAGGCCGGCGGCCAGGGCTGGGTTTATTCCGACTATGTGACGACTAATTCCGGCGGCAGCCGCGTGGTACTGACGCAACGCCGTTCCAGCGTTGCCGTCGTCTCGCCCCCGGACGACATTGGCGACTATTCGACCGATTATACCGGCGCGATCATTGCCAGCGATCCGGTCGTGGATGAATTTCCCCCGCCTCCCGCCGAGGTTCGGACCTATGTCGACACACATCGCCTCGATCCAGTCTATCTTGAAGGCGAGGTGGTGACCGGTGCGATCTTGCCGGACACCGTCGAGCTGCGCGAAATCCCGAACTACGACTATCGCTACGTCTACGTGAACGGCCAGCGGGCGCTGATCGACCCGCAGACGCGGCGCATCATGTACGTGGTACGCTGACAGAGAATTGCATAGGCGGCCGCAACCTTGGCGGTCGCCTGACTGCCAGGCAGAGCAGTGCTGCCACGCGGGACATCTATGGACATGTTGCGATCTCCGAGACGCGAATGCTTCTCTTGCGAAAACGATTCCGATTTTCTCGGCCCCCGGCTAGAGCAATTCCAGGAAGTATGACGCGGTTTTCCGTCCGGAATTGCGTCAAAACATAGAGTTAGAGCGGTTCGCCGTTTTCGTGAAACGGTGAAATGCTCTAGATCAACAGGCAATGAATTCGGCGAGGAACCAGCGTGACGATCGATTCGGCCGCCTTCGAACGCTATCGGCGCTCACCCAACACCAGGACGACCTTGCCGCGCCTGTTCCTGGGAACCGCGATAATCATCCTGTTCTGGGCCGCAACGACGATGGCCGTGCTGTTCGGCGGCATCTATGCGTTCTTTGCCTGGCAGGCCGGTGCGGCGACGCCATCCGGCGTGCATGGGTTTCTCTCCTCGCCCCTCGGCATCCTCACCGCGCTTGCGTCGTTTGCCGGCATCTGGATCGGCCTGTGGATCGCCATGCGCTGGGTCCACCGCGAGAAGCTCTCGGCGCTGCTCGGCGTCAGCCGCCGCGTGTCGCGATCGGACTTTCTCAAGGGGTTGATTGCGGTGCTGATCACCTCTCTTGTCTCCGAGATCCTGCTCTATCTCTTGCAGCCCGAGATCGCGCGCGGTCCGATCAGCCTGTCATCCTGGCTGCTGTTTGCAATGCCGATCGTCGCGCTCACCTGGCTGCAGACATCTTCGGAAGAGATGCTGTTCCGCGGCTATCTGCTGCGGGGCCTGGCCAACCGGTTCAGCAGCCCGTACATCTGGGCGCTGCTGCCGGCCCTGCTGTTCACCGCGCTGCATTGGAGCCCCAGCTCATCCGCCGCCATCAACGCCTGCGTTCTCGCCTCGATCGCCGCTTTCGCGCTGCTGCTGACCGTTGTCGTCTATGCCACCGGCAATCTCGGCGCCGCCCTCGGTGCTCATCTCGGCAACAATCTGACCGGCTTCCTGCTGATCTCGCATCAGGAGAGCTACAATTCCTTCGCCCTGTTCAACGCCAAGCCGCTCGAAGGGCCGGGCTGGACGACAGCTGATGCAGTGCTCATCGCCTTCATCGGAATCGGCTGCAGCCTGCTGACGATCGTGCTGCTTTTGCATCCGCGCTCGCCGCTCAGGGTTGCCGCCGAGCTTCCGGATAGAGCAAGCTCGGCCTGATTGCAGCCCGGGGTACAACGCGAAACTGCGCTTGTCTTGACTCTGGCGCCGATTTCCTGTCTACACTCCCGAATTCCGCGACGAGTATCCCTCCGAGCAAGCCGACCAGGACGCCGAAACCTCTTCGAGGTGAAGTGCTGTAAATCGATCCTGGAGGCCAACACCCGGCAGCGCTGAGCGCCCCCGGGTGCGTTTTGGTTTTGGCTTTTGCTCGCCACGAGACTTGGACACTTGGCGCGAACGCATTACCTCTCGGGCACCGCTTGCCTGGGAAAAGGAAAAAGAATGTTTGAATCGCTTCAGGAGCGTCTTGGCTCCATCCTGAACGGCCTCACCGGCCGCGGTGCCCTGTCCGAGGCGGATGTCTCGGCAGCACTGCGCGAGGTGCGCCGTGCGCTGCTCGAGGCAGACGTGGCGCTGGAAGTGGTGCGCTCGTTCACCGACAAGGTGCGCGAGAAGGCCGTCGGCGCCGCCGTTGTGAAATCGATCAAGCCCGGCCAGATGGTCGTCAAGATCGTCCATGACGAGCTGGTCGACATGCTCGGCGCCGAGGGCGTCGCCGTCGATCTCAATGCACCGGCACCGGTCGTCATCATGATGGTCGGCCTGCAGGGTTCCGGCAAGACGACCACTTCGGCCAAGATCGCCAAGCGCCTTTCCGAGCGTCAGAACAAGAAGGTCCTGATGGCCTCGCTCGACACCCGGCGGCCTGCCGCGCAGGAGCAGCTTCGTCAGCTCGGCGAACAGGTCAAGGTCGCCACGCTGCCGATCATCGACGGCCAGTCGCCGGTCGACATCGCGCGCCGCGCCGTGCAGGCGGCCAAGCTCGGCGGCCACGACGTCGTCATCCTCGACACTGCCGGCCGCACCCATATCGACGAGCCGCTGATGGTCGAGATGGCCGACATCAAGAAGGTGTCGAGCCCGCACGAGATCCTGCTGGTCGCCGACTCGCTGACCGGCCAGGACGCCGTCAATCTGGCCAAGAGCTTCGACCAACGCGTCGGCATCACCGGCCTGGTGCTGACCCGCATGGATGGCGACGGTCGCGGCGGCGCGGCACTTTCGATGCGCGCCGTCACCGGCAAGCCGATCAAGCTGATCGGCACCGGCGAAAAGATGGACGGGCTGGAGGAATTCCACCCCAAGCGCATAGCCGACCGCATTCTCGGCATGGGCGACATTGTCTCGCTCGTCGAGAAGGCCGCCGAAAACATCGATGCCGAACAGGCGGCGGCGATGGCCAAGAAGATGCAGTCGGGCAAGTTCGACCTGAACGACCTCGCCAGCCAGCTTCAGCAGATGTCGAAGATGGGTGGCATGGGCGGCATCATGGGCATGATGCCCGGCATGGGCAAGATGAAGGACCAGATGGCTGCCGCCGGTCTCGACGACAAGATGTTCGGCCGCCAGCTCGCCATCATCTCGTCGATGACCAAGGCCGAGCGCGCCAACCCCGATTTGCTCAAGCATTCGCGCAAGAAGCGCATCGCCGCCGGTTCCGGCACCGACGCGGCCGAAATCAACAAGCTGCTCAAGATGCACCGCGGCATGGCCGACATGATGAAGGCGATGGGCGGCAAGGGCAAAGGCGGCGGCCTGATGCGCGGCATGATGGGTGGCCTCGCCTCCAAGATGGGCCTCGGCGGCATGATGCCGGGCGGCATGGGCGGCATGATGGGCGGCGGCATGCCGGACCTGTCGAAGATGGACCCCAAGCAGCTCGAGGCCTTGCAGAAGCAAGCGCAGGCATCCGGTCTTGGCGGCATGAAAGGGCTTCCCGGTGGTGGTGGTCTGCCCGGGCTGCCCGGCGGCATGAAACTTCCCGGTCTGCCCGGAATGGGCGGCGGGTTGCCTGGCCTCGGCAAGAAGAAGTGAGGACGTCATGAACGAAGAAAAGGACATGGCCGACGCACGCACCATCCTGGCCGACTATCGCGCCTCGATCGACAACATCGACGCGGCACTCATCCACATGCTGGCCGAGCGCTTCCGCTGCACCAAGGCGGTCGGCGTACTCAAAGCGACGCATGGCCTGCCGCCGGCCGACCCGGCGCGCGAGCAGCAGCAGATTGCCCGGCTTCGCCAGCTGGCGAAGGATGCCCATCTCGACCCGGATTTCGCGGAAAAATTCCTCAACTTCGTCGTCCGCGAAGTGATCCGCCACCATGAACAGATCGCCGCTTCGAACGGTGGCGAAACAAAGACCTCGCTGCCAACGGCGTGACGAAAACCAACTGAAACCCGATCAACGAACTGAGAATTTTTAGGAGAATAGAAATGCCCTTGAAGATCCGACTGGCCCGCGCTGGCTCAAAGAAGCGTCCTTACTATCACGTCGTCATCGCCGACGCCCGTTCGCCGCGTGACGGCCGGTTCATCGAGTCGATCGGCTCGTGGAACCCGCTGCTGCCCAAGGACGGCGAACGCGTCAAGGTCGACGCCGAACGCGTCAAGCATTGGCTGGCGCATGGCGCCCAGCCGACCGATCGCGTGCTGCGCTTCCTCGACGAGGCCGGACTCGTCAAGCGCGAAGCCCGCGCCAATCCGAAGAAGGCCGAGCCGGGCAAGAAGGCGCAGGAACGCGCTGCCCTTCTGAAGAAGGCGCAGGAAGACGCGGCAGCCGCTGCCGCGGCCGCCACTGCTGCACCCGCCGAGGCGGAAGCCGCCACCGCCNCGCGGCCGCCACTGCTGCACCGGCCGAGGCGGAAGCCGCCACCGCCGAATAAATATTGCCATATCGCATCCAGGAAAACGGCGGGCGAAGGCCCGCCGTTTTGCTATGTCGACATCACTTTGCGAACGCGGCCTATCAATATCCGCGTGGGCAGCGGTCGATGTAGACGCGGCCATAACGATCGCGGTAGCGGCATTCGCCCCGTTCGCTCGCCCGGCCGATCAACGCACCGGCAACAGCGCCGACAGCGCCGCCGACCACCGCGCCCTGAACCGGATTGTTGGCGACCGCCGCACCGACGGCAGCACCACCCAATCCGCCGACAGCCGCGCCCTTTTCCGTTTGCGAACAAGCGGCGAGCGGCACCAGCAAGGCCATCAAAAGCATCGTTTTCTTCATTGTCGTTCCTCTCCAGGTAGGAGCCGCCTCCTCCGCCGAGCAAATACCTAACTCGCAACTGGCCGATTTGATCCAAAGGAGATTGCCGGCGAAGGGCTAGCTTTCCAGCAGGCAGCGGAGCTTCGATTGCGGCCGGCCTTCCAATGTAAACGCCATGCGGGATATCGCTTATCGGCTGAGCCGGATCAGCGCGCGCACCCCGCGCAGTGTCGGAGTGGCTATCGTCACCCTTCGCGGGTGGATATTGAGGGACGTCGCGGCCCGTATCCATCGAGAGGAAAGAATGACCGGCGAAACCGATCTGAAGACACTGCTGGGATCGATGACGCCGGAACTGCTCGCCGGCACCTATGTCTTCGCCACGCTCGCGCCCGGCGTCGCGCAGCCGCGAGGCCTCGACCCGGTGATGGTGTTCCGCGAGCGCGAGGGAACGACGCTGATCGTGACCGAGGAGGCGGCCAGCGCAGCCGGCCTGACCGCTTCGTTCCGCTGCCGGATGCTGACGCTGAACATCCATTCGTCGCTGGAAGCCGTCGGCTTCCTCGCCGCCGTCACCACCCGCCTGGCCGCCGCCGGCATGGGCGTCAATCCTGTCTCAGCCTTCTACCACGACCATCTTTTCGTCCCCGCCGACCGGGCGGAGGAAGCGCTGGAGCTGTTGGTGAATTGGACAAGGGAAGGGGCGGCTGAACTTTGACAGCACCCCAAAAGTCGCGTAAATTACGTCAATAACGTAACTTACGCGATTTAGGATGGACCATGCGTGAAGTTCCCACCACCGAATTCACCCGTAATTTCGGGCGCTACCGGGAGATCGTGCAGCGTGAGCCGGTCGCCGTGATGAGTCACGGGAGGCCAACCGGCTATTTCGTTTCGGCTGTCGAGTATGAAGAGCTGCAGCACTACAAGAACCTAGCCCGGCAATCATTTGCGACCAAGGATCTGCAGCGCGAGGAAGTGGAAGCTATCGCCGGCGGCCGCATGTCATCGGAACACGATCATCTCAATGCCTTGATGAATCCCAAGTAAGGCATGCCGCTTCCCGACCCGCAACTCGGCCTCGTGATCTCCTACGCGTATTTGTGGCATCATGAGCAGCAAGCCGGACAGGATGAAGGGCGGAAAGATCGCCCTTGCGTGATCGTTCTCGCCGTCGAGCGCGGTGCCGACGGCCTGATCGTGACGGTGGTGCCAATCACGCATGTATCGCCAGCAGACCCATCGCTGGCGATCGAGCTGCCACCAGCCGTCAAAGGTCACTTGGGTCTGGACGGCGAGCGCTCATGGGTGATGCTCCACGAAGGCAATCGTTTTGTATGGCCAGGCTATGACCTACGTCCCGTACCACGCTCCACCGATCGCTACGACTACGGCCTGCTGCCGCCACGGCTGTTTTCGTTGATGGTGGAGCGCTTCAAGACGATCTGGGAAACCGGGCAAGGCCGTCAGGTGCCGCGCGACTGACCGTTACGGATGGCAACGCCGATCGGTCAGCGAAGGACATTTCGAAGAGCCCCGCTTGGCGCCGCATTCCGGCCAAAGGCCGAGCCCGCGACGGCGGGCCGCCGGTCTTCCGGCGCCCCCGCGGAGGGCCGCCGGGGCAGCGGCGATACGGCCCGTGAGCGAAACTGATGACCGTCAGGCAGCCTTCTTCTTCGGCTGGATCAGGCCGCGCTCGACCAAAAGCTCGGCAATCTGCACGGCGTTGAGCGCCGCGCCCTTGCGCAGATTGTCGGAGACGATCCACATCGACAGGCCGTTGTCGATGGTCGAATCCTCACGGATGCGCGAGATGAAGGTGGCGTCCTCGCCGGCCGATTCCAACGGCGTGATGTAGCCGCCATCCTCGCGCTTGTCCAAGACCTGGCAGCCCGGGGCCTCTCGAAGAATATCCCGCGCCTCGTCGGCGGTGATCGGCTTTTCGAACTCGATGTTGACCGCTTCCGAATGGCCGATGAACACCGGCACACGCACGCAGGTCGCCGTCAGCTTGATCTTGGGGTCGAGCATCTTCTTCGTCTCGGCCACCATCTTCCACTCTTCCTTGGTGAAACCATCGTCGAGGAAGACGTCGATGTGCGGGATGACGTTGAAGGCGATGCGCTTGGTGAACTTCTTGACGTCGACGGTGTCGGCGACGAACACGGCGCGCGTCTGCGTGAACAGCTCGTCCATGCCTTCCTTGCCGGCGCCCGACACCGACTGGTAGGTGGCGACGACGACGCGCTTGATGATAGCGAAGTCGTGCAGCGGCTTTAGCGCCACCACCAGCTGCGCCGTCGAGCAGTTCGGGTTGGCGATGATGTTCTTGCGCGTGAACAGCGAGATCGCGTCGGGGTTCACTTCCGGCACGATCAGCGGCACGTCCTGGTCGTAGCGGAAGGCCGACGAATTGTCGATGACGACGCAGCCCTGCTTGCCGATCTTCGGCGACCATTCCTTGGAGACGTTGCCGCCGGCCGACATGATGCAGATGTCGGTGTCGGAAAAATCATACTGGTCGAGCGACTTGACCTTCAGCGTGCGATCGCCGAACGACACTTCGGTGCCCTGGCTGCGCCGCGAGGCCAGCGCCACGACTTCGCTTACCGGAAAGCCGCGCTCTTCCAGTATGTTGAGCATTTCCCGGCCCACATTGCCCGTGGCACCGACGATCGCTACCTTGAAACTCATTAGAAATCTCCTGTCCCTCTCCGCTTGGCTTTTGGAGAAACCCGCTGGCCGATGCGGGTTCCGTCCCCCGGGCCGGACCCGGGAGAGGGTGGTTAGGCCAAGGGAGTCACACCGTTTTGGTGGTGGTTTTGGCCATAGTTTTGCTGGAACGGGAAGACGCGCCGACGCGCCCGGCCCAATGATGTGCATTGCGGCCAGGGAGGTCGAATGCAAGAAACGCCATCAAAAGGCCGCGCATCGAAACTATCCTGTTCGGTGCCGGCTTTTACGCGGTTTGCGTCAAGAGTCAATTGCCGAGCGACCTCGGTTTCCCGCGCACCCTGTACAATCGCGGCTGCGCGAAGTACGAACAGCCAAGATTGTTTTGGCTGGCGCTAGGTCGGCCCCGGCATGTGCTCCATGATGAGCGCAGACCCTAAATTCCGAAAGAGTGAGATGTCCAATTTCGTAGCACTTGTCCCAGCGCTTGCCAGGGCGCTGGAAAAACGCGGCTATTCCGAGCTGACCCCGGTACAGAAGGCGGTTGTTGCCCCCGAACTCGGCCAGGCCGATGCGCTGGTTTCCGCGCAGACCGGCTCCGGCAAGACGGTGGCCTTCGGCCTTGCCCTGGCGCCGACCTTGCTTGACGGCGCGGAGCGCTTTGGCCACGCCGCGGCACCGCTGGCGCTGGCCGTGGCGCCGACGCGCGAACTGGCGCTGCAGGTGACGCGCGAGCTTGAGTGGCTCTACGAGCTGACCGGCGCCACGGTGGCGTCCTGCGTCGGCGGCATGGACATGCGCTCGGAGAGGCGTGTGCTGGAGCGCGGCGCCCATATCGTCGTCGGCACGCCCGGCCGGCTGCGCGACCACATCACGCGGCACTCGCTCGACATGTCGGCGCTGAAGGCAGTGGTGCTCGACGAGGCCGACGAGATGCTCGATCTCGGCTTTCGCGAGGACCTCGAATTCATCCTCGACGCCGCACCGGCCGAGCGCCGCACGCTGATGTTCTCGGCCACCGTGCCGCGCTCCATCGCCACGCTCGCGCAAGGATATCAGCGCGATGCCGTGCGCATTTCAGCCGCCGGCGAGGAAAAGCAGCATCTCGACATCGAATACCGGGCGCTGAGCGTCGCCCAGCCCGACCGGGAAAATGCCATCATCAACGTGCTGCGTTTCTACGAGGCGAAAAACGCGCTGGTGTTTTGCAACACGCGCGCCGCCGTCAACCATCTGACCGCGCGCTTCAACAACCGCAATTTTTCGGTCGTGGCGCTGTCCGGCGAGCTCAGCCAGAACGAACGCAGCCATGCCTTGCAGGCGATGCGCGACGGCCGCGCAAAAGTCTGCATCGCCACCGACGTCGCGGCGCGCGGCATCGACCTGCCCAACCTCGAACTGGTCGTCCATGCCGACCTGCCGACCAATCCGGAAACGCTGCTGCACCGCAGCGGTCGCACCGGCCGCGCCGGGCGCAAGGGCGTCAGCGCGCTGATCGTGCCCAACAGTGCCCGCAAGCGCACCGAGCGGCTGTTGCAGAACGCCGGCCTCAAGGCGACATGGGCAAGCCCGCCTTCGGCCGACGACGTGATACGGCGCGACGACGAACGCATCATTGCCGATCCGGTCTTCGACGAATCGGTGAAGCAGGACGAGCGCGGTTTCATCGACGCGCTGCTCGCCAAACATGGCGCCGAACAGGTGGCCGCCGCTTTCGTGCGCCAGTGCCGCGCCAGCCGATCGGCGCCTGAGGACCTCATCGAAATCGCGCCGTTCACGCCATCGCGTGAAAGACCGGCGGGCGAAGGTTTCGCACGCCGCGACGAGGCACCCAGCCGCCGCGACGATTTCGGTGCCAGCGTCTGGTTCTCGCTGTCGATCGGGCGCCGGCAGAATGCCGAACCGCGTTGGTTGATCCCGATGCTGTGCCGCACCGGCAGCATAAGCAAGCGCGAGATCGGCGCCATCAAGATGCAACCGGATGAAACCTTCGTGCAGATCGCGGCGGACTGGGCCGACCGCTTCCTGGCGGCGATCGGTCCCGACCGCAAACTGCAAAACAACATCATTGTGAAGCGGTTGGACGGCACGCCCGATTTGTCGCGTGCCGGCTACCAGGCGCCAAGCCCCGACAAGAAACCGCATCGCGGCAAGGCGCCGTTCGATCCCAACGCGCCGAAGCGCAAGTTCGAAAAGCGCGCACCGGCTTCAGCCGATCAGCGCCCGGCAGCCGCGCACGAGACAAAGCCTTGGGCGAAGAAGCCGGGTAAGCCGAAGTTCGAAAACACCGGCGCGCCGAAGCACAAGAAGGCGAAGAAGCGGCCTTCATAAGATCGCAAGCAGCTTCATTTTCCGGCAGCGACGGCAGGCACTTCATGGTGCCGCTTGCCCATCGGCTCGGCCCTGTGCCACATCTTGATCGGGACGTGGCGAGAGGGGTGGCCTATGCGCGGCGAGGTGCTTCACTATGACGAGGACCAGGGTTTCGGCTTCATCATTGGAGACGATGGCAACCGTTACACCTTCAGCCGCGAGAACCTGCGCCGGGAAAGCGCCATGCCCAGGGGCACCGTCGTCGAGTTCCAGCCGGGCGGCGGTCAGGCGCGCGATGTCTTTTCGATTGGTGTCCGGACCGCCATCGAGGCGCCGCACGTTGACGCCGGAACCAACACCGCACCGATTGAAGCTGGCAACGCACCCGCAGCTTCCGCTGTCCATGCGCCGCATTTCGGCCGCTCGTCCGGACCAGTCGAGCCCACCGGCCTCTGGGACTATTTCTGGCGCGGCGTGACGCAGAACTATTTCAATTTCGCCGGCCGGGCCCGCCGCAAGGAATATTGGGGCTATTTCCTGTTCTGGGTGGTCTCGCTGCTGATCATCGGCGGCATCGGTCTTTTCGCCGACAGCGAAATGGGCAATTTCGACAGCAGCGTATCGGCGGCGGTAACCGTTGGCCTTTGCGTCACCTTCGTGCTGGCGACCCTGCTGCCAAGCCTCGGCATGACCGTTCGCCGCATCCATGACATCGGCCTGTCGGGCTGGCTCTATCTGGTGGTGCTCATCCCGACCATCGGCAGCCTGATCATCCTGGTCTTCGCGCTGATCCCGACGCAGGCACGGGAAAACCAGTGGGGGCCGGTGCCGGCAGGCGTCAGGGTTTAGGGACGATAGCCTTCAAGGCGTCGTCCGAAAGCCGGAGAAAGACCTTCTGGCCGTGGCGTTCGGCGCCGAGCCTCGCGTAGAAACGCAGCGCGCCCTCGTTCCAGTCTTCGGAGGTCAGGTCGATGCGACCGATGCCGTGGCTAAGGCAATGATCGGCGAGAAAGCCGATCAACGCCCGGCCGACGCTGGCGTTGCGGATGTTGTCGCGCACGAACAGGTCCTTGAGGAACAGCAGCCGCTCAAGATCGATACCCGGATGCGCGATTGCCACCGACGCCAGGCCGCTGACCTCGCCGTCGACGAAGGCGAGCGCGAAATGCGGATAGGCCGGACTTTCCTCGCCAAGCCATTTGCGTGCGGCAGACAGGGCCCGGTCGGCATCGAGGCGCGGCTGCCG
The DNA here is from genome assembly GCF_000502955.1 of Mesorhizobium sp. LNHC252B00. Taxonomy (GTDB): domain Bacteria; phylum Pseudomonadota; class Alphaproteobacteria; order Rhizobiales; family Rhizobiaceae; genus Mesorhizobium. The sequence continues at coordinate 59,576 of NZ_AYWO01000007.1, forward strand.
GTAATGCTCCGCCATCTCGCACAGTATGGCCGCCAGTGCCGCCGCGTCCTCGATCGTCGCCCAGCGGACGTCGACCGCCATGCGGATCAGCCGAGGAACCTGGCGATGATCGCGTCGCCCATCTCGACGGTGCCGACCTCGGTCATGCCGGGGGAGAAAATGTCCTTGGTGCGCAAGCCTGCGTCGAGCACGGCGGCGATCGCGCTTTCGACACGGTCGGCTTCAGCAACCATGCCGAAGGAATAGCGCAGGCACATGGCGAAGGAGGCGATCATGGCGATCGGGTTGGCAATGCCCTTGCCGGCAATATCCGGCGCCGAGCCGTGCACCGGCTCGTACAGCGCCTTGCGCTTCTTGGTCTTCACGTCGGGCGCGCCGAGCGAGGCCGACGGCAGCATGCCGATCGAGCCGGTCAGCATCGCGGCGATGTCGGACAGCATGTCGCCGAACAGATTGTCGGTGACGATGACGTCGAACTGCTTTGGCCAGCGCACCAGCTGCATGCCGCCGGCATCGGCCAGCATGTGGTCGAGCTTGACGTCTGAATAGCGCGCCTTGTGCGTTTGGGTGACGACCTCGTTCCACAACACGCCGGACTTCATCACATTGCGCTTTTCCATCGAGGTGACATGGTTCTTGCGGGTGCGTGCCAGCTCGAAGGCGACGCCCGAAATGCGCTCGATCTCGAACGTGTCGTAGACCTGCGTGTCGATGCCGCGCTTCTGGCCATTGCCGAGATCGATGATCTGCTTCGGCTCGCCGAAATAGACGCCGCCGGTCAGCTCGCGCACGATTAGGATGTCGAGACCCTCGACCACCTCCTGCTTGAGCGACGAGGACGCCGCCAGCGCCGGATAGCAGATGGCCGGGCGCAGGTTGGCGAACAGTTCCATGTCCTTGCGCAGGCGCAGCAGGCCGGCTTCGGGGCGCACCTCGTAGGGCACCGCATCCCATTTCGGACCGCCGACGGCGCCGAACAGCACCGCATCCGCCGCCATCGCCTTTTCCATGTCGGCATCGGAGATCGCCGCGCCATGCGCATCATAGGCACAGCCGCCGACCAGACCTTCGTCAGTGGAGAAATCGCTGCCAAGCTTGTCGTTCATGACAGCAATCAGTTTCTTGACCTCGGCCATGGCCTCTGGACCGATGCCGTCGCCGGCGAGCAGGAAAAGATGCTTCGTTGCCATGGAGAACCGTCCCAGAAAGAATGCGTTGCGATTTGCGGCCTTGCTAAACGCCAAGCGCTTGGCGCGCAAGCCCGCGCGCCATAACCATGATCACTGGTGCGAGAGAATGTTGACCAGCCGGCCGAACGGATCGCGCACGTAGAAGCGCCGTACGCCCCAAGGCTCGTCGGCCGGCCCGTATTCGATGGCGAAGCCGGCGGCACTCATGGCATCGAGCGCCGCATCGACATCGTCGACCTCGATCGAGAGATCCGGCACCGGCGTACCGGAGCCGCCTTGCGCCATGAAACTGACCTGCACCTGCATCTCTTGATCGGAACCGTAGGTCGCGATCCAGCCAAGATCCATCAGCACATCGAGGCCGAGCACGTCCTGGTAGAAGGGCTGTGCCGCAGCGATATCAGGTGTCTCGATGTTGGCAACGATACGCCGGACTTTCATCTGCCCGCCTTTCACGCCGTGCGCCGCAGCGCCGTCACCTCGATCTCGATCTTCATTTCCGGTCTGTTGAGCTGGCAGACGATCATCGTCGCCGCCGGCCTGATGTCGCCGAACGTCTCGCCGAGGATCGGGAAGACGACATCCACGAAGGCCTGGTCGGTGATGTAGTAATGCGCCCGCACCACATCGGCCATCTCGAAGCCGCCGTCCTGGAGAGCCTTGCCGATCGTCGCCAGGCAATTGCGCGTCTGCGCTTCCACCGTCTCCGGCATCGTCATTGTCGCATAGTCGTAACCGGTCGTCCCCGACACGAAACACCAGTCGCCCTGCACCACCGCGCGCGAATAGCCGGCGGTCTTTTCGAACGGCGAGCCGGTGGAGATCAGTTTTCGCATGGGAGGTCTCCTTGCAGGTCAGTGCGGCCATTCTGCAGGCAAGATGCCGGTTCGGCCATGGGCCAACGCAGAGGGATCGGCGGTGCAAACTCGATGCCGGCGGGGCAGCACCCCCCTCTGGCCTGCCGGCCATCTCCCCCGCAAGGAGGGAGATTGGCAGCTTTGACGAACCGCCATTCTTGCAACGTTGAAAGATTTGCGAAAGTCGTGGTGACGGCCGATCTCCCCCCTTGCGGGGGAGATGCCCGGCAGGGCAGAGGGGGGTGTGAAGGATCGCGGCGTANGAACAAAATCTCCGGCAACGGATGCTGCGCGGTCAAGTCCCGCGGGTCCGGAACCTCGCCGAATACATCCAGAAACACCATGCTGACCTCAGATCATCCAGAGGTCCTTTCAGAATCGATTTCCGCACACCACACAAGAGTCCCTTTGTACTCATGTGCGATTCCCCTGCCCGCAAGGGGGGAGATTGGCAGCGTTGATGTCCCGCCAACCTTCCAATCTTGGAGATTGGCGAAAGCCGAGGCGACATCCGATCTCCCCCCTTGCGGGGGAGATGCCGGGCAGGGCAGAGGGGGGTGCTGTCCCTCCGAGTTTAGAAGTGTCTGCGCACCACCCATCACCCTTCCACCCTCGCCATATGATCCCGCCCAAACTGCTCCCATTTCGCCGGAGCCGGCTCAAACCCCTGCGGCCGCACAAGCGAGGGAACCTGGCGCGTATCAAGCTCGAAATGCTCGTGCCGTCGGTCGATGGTCGGAACGGCGGCAATGAGTTTTTTGGTATAGGAATGCTTCGGTTGCGACAGCACCGAGGTCGCGTCACCGATCTCGACGATCTGGCCGGCATAGATGACGGCGATCCTGTGCGCGATCCGCTCGACGACCGCCATGTCGTGCGAGATGAACAGATAGGCTAGCCCGAACTCGCGCTGCAAATCGACCAGCAGCTCCAGCACTTTCGCCTGTACCGAGACATCTAGGGCGGACACGGCTTCGTCGAGGACGACGACGGAAGGGTTGAGCATCAGTGCGCGGGCGATGCACAGCCTTTGCCGCTGGCCGCCGGAGAATTCATGGGGGTAGCGCTCCAGGCTGTTTTTCGGCAGGCCGACGCGTTCCAGCAGGCTCGCCATCCTGGCCCGCGTTCCGGCATCGACCCGACCGCCGGTGGCGATCACCGGTTCGGCCAGGATGCTCTCGATGCTGAGCCTCGGATTGAGCGACGCGTAGGGGTTCTGGAACACCATCTGCACGGGCAGGGCGCTTTGCTGAGCAGACGCTTTTCTAGCGCCGACCGAGAAGCTGCCGCGCGTCGACCGCACCAACCCCAGGACGGCACGCGCGGTGGTCGATTTGCCTGAACCGCTCTCGCCGACGATGGCCAATGTTTCGCCCGGCATCAGGTCGAAATCGACGCCGTCGACGGCATGCACGGCGCCGGTGGCGCGGCTGAAGAAACGGCTCTTGAGAGGAAACCGCACCACGAGGCCGTCGACCTTCAAGGCCGGCTCGTGGCTCGCGACCTTGTCGCGCCGTCCGTCCGAACGCGTTGTGCTCCCATTGGTGAAATGCGGCACGTCCTGCAGCAGATGCTGCGTATAGGGATGCTGCGCATTGTCGAGGATCTGGTTCAACTCGCCTTGCTCGACGGCCTGGCCGTTCTGCATCACCATCACCTTGTCGGCGATGCCGGCGACCAGGCCAATGTCGTGCGTGATGAAGATCATCGACATGCCGGTTTCCCGCTTCAGTTCGGCAAGCAGCGCCATGATCTGCGCCTGCACCGTCACGTCGAGTGCCGTCGTCGGCTCGTCGGCGATCAGCAGGCGCGGATTGCAGGCCAGGGCAATGGCGATCATCACCCGCTGCAACATGCCGCCCGACAGCTGGTTGGGCGTGTATTTCAGCCGCCGCGCGGCATCGGGAATGCGCACGCGGTCGAGCGCATCCTTGGCCGCTGCCGTGGCTTGCCTGCCGGTCAGGCCGCGGTGCAGGCGAAAGGATTCCTCGATCTGCCAGCCGATAGTCAGCACCGGGTTGAGCGAGGTCATCGGCTCCTGGAAGATCATGCCGATCTCGGCGCCGCGAATGCCGGTCAGTTGCGGTTCGGTCGCGGTCATCAGGTCGAAAAGGCTGCCGTCGGCGCGTTTCAGCGTCATGGCGCCGCCGGTGATGCGGCCGCCGCCGAAATCGATGAGGCGGTTGATCGAGAGCGCGGTGACGGACTTGCCCGAGCCGCTTTCGCCGACTATGGCCAGCGTCTCGCCATCAGCCAGATCGAAGCTTATGCCGCGCACCACCTCGTTGGCTTGCGGATCGCGGCCGAAGCCAACGCGCAGGTCGCGAACGGACAGCAGCGGCATCATGCCGGCGCTCTCCGCATCTTCGGGTCGAGGATATCGCGCAGGGCATCGCCAAGCAGGTTGAAGCCGAGGATGCTGATCATGATCGTCAGGCCCGGAAAGATCATCAGCCAGGGGGCGGTCTCCATCAGATTGCGGCTGTCGCTCAGCATCAGGCCGAGCGAGGCCGCCGGCGGCTGTGTGCCGAGGCCAAGAAAGCTCAGACCGGCTTCGGTCAAAAGCGACCATGCCAGCGCCAGCGTCACCTGCACGGTCAAGGGCGCCACCAGATTGAGCAGCAGATGGCGCGTCACGATGTAGCCGGAACTGCTGCCGAAGGTGCGTGCGGCATCGACGAATTCACGCGCCTTGAGCGACAGTGCAGGGCCACGCACCACGCGGGTGAATATCGGAGTGTAGACGATGCCGATGGCAACGACGCTGGTCCAAGTGCCGGGTCCAGCGACGGTGACGATGAGCAGCGCCAAAAGGATGGCCGGGAAGGCCAGCAGCACATCCATGATCCGCATGACAGCACCGTCCCAGCGGCGGCCGAGCCAGGCGGCGGCCAGCCCGAGCACGGTGCCAGCCAGAGCGGCGAAGGCCACCGAAAAGAAGGCGACCGTGAAGGACTGGCCGATGCCTGCCATCAGCCGGCTAGCCACGTCGCGGCCAAACAGGTCGGTACCCATCCAGTAGACGCCGTTGGGGGCATGCAGTCGGTCGACGCGGTACTGCGTGATGGGATTGTGCGGCGTCAGCCCCAGCATGGCAAGCATGGCGACCGTGATATAGACGCCGACGATGACGCCGCCGATGCGGCCGCTGCTATGGCCGAAGATGGCGCGCAGGATGCGCATCAGGACTCCCCCAGCCGGATGCGCGGATCGAGCGCGACATAGGCGAGATCGACCAGAAGATTGACGATCATGAAGTTCAAGGCGATGAACAGCACGCTGCCCTGCACCAGCGCGTAGTCGCGCTGCTGGATCGCGTCCAGCACCATGCGACCGAGGCCGGGCAGCGCGTAGATCTGCTCGACGATCACCGCGCCGCCCAGGAGGTAGCCGAACTCGATGCCGCTCAGCGTCACGACCGGGATGAGCGCGTTGGGCAGAGCGTGCCGCCAGATGACGCTGCGCGCCGAGGCGCCCTTGCTGCGCGCGGTCCGCACATAGTCGTCGCTCAACACGTCGAGCATGGCCGAACGCGATATGCGGGTGACCGACGCGGCGAAGGCGAAACCGAGCGTGATGGCGGGCAGGATCAATTGGCTGAGATTGCGCAAGGGATCCTGCCACAGCGGCGCGAACTCGCCCATCGCCGGCAGCACGCCGAAGCCGGCCGACAGCGTGTAGATGATCAGCAGGCCCAGCACGAAGCTCGGCGTCGACTGGCCGATCATGGCGGCGATGCGCACTCCCAAATCGGACAGCTTCTCGTTGTGGGTGGCGGCATAGATCCCGGCCGGCATGCCGGCAGCGAGCGCGATGACCATCGACAGCACGGCCAGTTCGAGCGTCAGTGGGAAGCGCTCGAGGATGACGTCGAGCACCGGCCTGCCATAGGTGACCGAGATGCCGAGATTTCCATGCAGGATGCCGCCTATCCAGCGCCAGTACTGGACGAACCAGGGCTGGTCGGTGCCGAAATAGGCGGCGAGCGAGTCACGCTGCGCCGGTGTCAGCAGCCCGGCTTCGGTGCCCAGCATCGCCGTGATCGAATCGCCCGGCACCATCCGGATCGCCACGAAGACCAGGATGGACACGCCAAGCAGGACGAGAGGAAACGTCGCCAGTCGTCGCATCAGATAGTTCACGCGAAGAAGTCCTCTCGTCTAGAGCATGATGCCGAAAAGTGTGAAGCGGTTTTCTTGGACAAACGGATATCGTTTGTCCAGACATCATGCTCTATCTCTAAAGCCTGCGGCGACTACTGCTGAATGGTAACCTTACTCAGGCTGAACAGCGTGCCGATGGGCGTCGGCACGAACCCGGCGATGTTCTTCTGCTGGGCCGTATAGCTGTAGGACGTGTAGAGCCAGATCCACGGCGACATTTCGGTGAGATGCTTCTCGAACGCGGCGAAGATCGCCTTGCGTTTTGCCGGATCGGTTTCGGCGCGGCCCTGCTGCATCTGGCTGTCGAGCGTGTCGTCGATGTAGTTCGCCACCTTCTGCAGATTGCCCGCCTTGGTCCAGTAGCGGTTGTACATGGTGTAGGGATCGGCGCGGCCGCCGTTCAAGGCGATCGCCATGTCGAAGTCGCCCTTCAGCCAGGCATCGACATAGACGTTGAGCTCCATCATCTTGATGTCGAGCTTGACGCCGATTTCGGCGAGCTGCGACTGGATGACCTGGGCCTCCGCCGCTGCCGTCGGCGGTTCGCCGGTGGCGCCGATTACGGTCGCCGAAAAGCCGTCGGCATAGCCGGCCTCTTGCATCAGCTTCTTGGCCTTTTCGACGTCGCGCTTGTAGCAGAACAACTGACTCGGGTCGGTCGCGAGCGCCGGAATGGTGAGCGGCCCGGTGACCTTGCCTTCGCCCAGCGAAGCGGTGTCCAGCACTTCCTGGCGGTCGATGGCGCAGGAGATGGCCTGGCGCACCTTGAGCTCGGTCATCGGCTTGCGCGACGGATTGAGCTGCAGCACGTGATAGGCGAGCACCGGCACGCGGTTCAGCTGCAGGCTGGATTCCTTCGGCACCAGCGTGGCGACCAGCGGGTCGTTGAGCAGCGCGAAATCGATCTGCTTGGTGCGCATGGCGGCCAGGATCGCCGCTTCATCGGGAAGCACGCTGATTTCGATGCCGTCGACACCGGTTGCGCCCCCGGCCCAATCCTTGTTGGCGCTCAAGACTTCCTTGGCGTTAGGGTCCCATTTGTCGAGCTTGAAGGGTCCCGAGCCTAAAGCCTTGGTGCCGATCGAGCCGGCCTTGATTTCGCCGGCCGGGACGATGGCCGCGTTGACGTCGCTCATCGCGGTCAGGATGGGCGCATCGGGCTGCGACAGATGAAACACCACGGTCGCTGCATCCGGCGTATCGATGCTTGCGATCGACAGAAAGTTGGCACGAGCCGCAGCCCCCGTCTTCTCGTCGAGGATGCGTTCGAACGATGCCTTGACGTCGGCCGAGGTCACGGCGGCGCCGTCCTGGAATTTCGCCTTGGGGTCGAGCTTGAAGGTCAGCTCCTTGCCGTCCTTGGAGAACTCCCAGGAGGTGGCGATGGCAGGGATGATCTGCAGGCTGGCGTCGACCCGCACCAGCGGCTCATAGATCAGCTCCAGCAGCCGCAGCGACGAAAACGCCGTCTGCTTGTGCGGATCAAGTCCCGTGGCGTCCTGTGACCAGGCCATGTGCAGCGTTGCCGCGTGGCTCGAAACCGTCGCAATGCCGAGCATCGCGGCCAGCGTGATACCTGAAAGCAGTGTTCTTGTGAGATGCCTTGCCATTTTCGTCTCCCTTTGTGATTTGACTCGATGCCTTGCAGTTCTGCCGACCGCTTCCAAGACACACATGCTTTGGACCATCGGCCCAGTCTATGCGGCTCACGCCGTTATGTCGCTGATTGCCTTTCGCAGGAACCCGCAGGCCTTGCCGAGAGCCGCGCGCGCCTCCTCGACACCCATGCCGGTGATCGTCACCAGAATCGCCAGCTTGACATCGTTGCCGGTCTGGCCGAGCGCTTGCTTTGCCTGTCGCGCCGTACAGCCGGTCGTCTGCATGACGATCCTGATCGCCCTCGCGACAAGCTTCTTGTTCGACGGATTAAGGTCGACCATCAGGTTTTGGTAACTCTTGCCGATGCGGATCATCGAAGCGGTGGTCAGCATGTTGAGCACCAGCTTCTGCGCGGTTCCCGACTTAAGCCGGGTCGAGCCGGTGAGCACCTCCGGGCCGACGACCGGCGAGATGGCAATGTCGGCGATGCCGGCGATGGTGGAGGCCGGATTGCAGGACAGGGCGACCGTCGTTGCGCCCACCTGTTTGGCATAGTTCAATCCACCGATGACATAGGGCGTACGGCCGCTGACCGCGATGCCGACCACCACGTCGTCTGCCGTGAGCGTGATCTCCCGTAATGCCTTGGCGCCCATTTTCGGATCGTCCTCGGCGCCTTCCGTCGACCGCACCAGGGCGTCGGGACCGCCGGCGATCAGGCCGACCACCATGCCTTCGGGCACGCCGAAGGTGGGCGGACACTCCGATGCATCGAGAACGCCAAGCCGGCCGCTGGTGCCGGCGCCCATATAGACAAGCCGCGCGCCTCTCTGGAAGGCAAGCACGATACGGTCCACCGCGGCAGCGATTTCAGGCAGGACCTTTTCGACAGCCGCCGCAACAGCCTTGTCCTCGTCATTGATCTTGCGCAGGACGTCGATGGTCGGCAGCAAGTCGATGTCAATCGTCCTTGGGTTCCGGCCCTCGGAAACCAGCCGGTCCAGCTCAGACATCAACCTTTGCTCGGTCATCCCAGTGCTTTCAAGAGCCACGCGGCACAGCCGGATGAGCATGGCTCGCCGATCGGGAGCGGCATATAGGGGCCAAGAGCCTATCCTCGCTACCGTGTTTTCTCTGTTAACTTTTTAGAATTGGATATTCGTATCGTCAACAGAAATCTGGAATATTTTATTCCTTCGGGGCAAGACGCTGCCGTCGGTGAACGGACCTCTTGGCAAGGATGATCGCGCCGGACACGGCATCGCCGTCAGCAGGCTTCAACCGGCGCCGGACATCGGGGGAGAGCCACGGTTCGAGCGGGCTGGCGAGGCCGCCGAGCAAGGCCACACGCGGCGCGCCTTTTTCGAACAGCACCCGCACCAGCGTATCGATCTGCTCGGCCGCACTTTGCACGATGCGCCGTCCGACCGGATCGCCTTGATCGGCGTGGCGCATCACCATCGGCGCCAGGGCGGCATAGTCCGTCGGACTTGCGCGATCCATCCAGGCGACCGCTTCCATCGGATCGTCTTCGAAACGCTGCATCACTTCTGCCAGAAGTGCTGTCCGCTCATGGCGGCCGTCATGGGCGCGCAACGCCAGCTGCACGGCTTTCAGGCCGAGATCGGCGCCGCTGCCCTCGTCGGAGATCGGAAAGCCGTAGCCGCCGACACGCAGGTCGCGTCCGTCGACAAAGCCGAGGCCGATCGAACCGGTGCCGGCGATGACGATGGCGCCGTCCTGGCCCGAATGCGCGCCCAGGCAGGCGCCGACTCCGTCGCTGACGAAATCGATGCTTGCGAAGGGATGTGCGATCGCCCTGAGTGCTTCCAGCGCGCCCTTGCGGCCGATGCCGGCAAGGGCGATGCCGGCGTGGATCCGGGCGATCTCCGCAGCCCCGAAGCCCGCCTCTTCGACCGCCGTGCCAAACGCTTTCGCGACCGACGCCCAGGCGGCGTCGATGCCGAGCCGCGTCGTTGCCGGGCCCGACAGCCCTTGTCCCAGCACGGTTCCATCCGAGTCCTCGATGCGGGCGCGACAGCCGGTGCCGCCGCCGTCGACGCCGAGAAAATGGCGCCCCGGGCTCATGCGCTCAGCCGCTCGATATCGGCGCCGCACAGGCGCAGCTTGTGGTCCAGTTGCTCATAGCCGCGGTCGAGGTGGTAGACCCGGTTGATGATGGTTTCGCCCTCGGCGACCAGCGCCGCCAGCACCAGCGACACCGAAGCGCGCAGATCGGTGGCCATCACCTGCGCGCCGTGCAGTTTCGCGCCGCCGCGCACCAGCGCCGTGGTGCCCTGCAGTTTGATGTTGGCGCCGAGCCGCATCAATTCGGGAGCATGCATGAAGCGATTCTCGAAGATGGTTTCACGTAGCAGCGATGCGCCGTCAGTGCAGCACATCAGCGCCATGAACTGCGCCTGAAGGTCGGTCGGAAACCCCGGATAGGGTTCCGTGGTGAGATCGATAGCCTTGAGCGGCCTATCGCGCGAGACGATAAGCCCGCGGTCGCCGGGCCATACGCTGACGCCGGTGGCCTCCAGCAATTGCACTACCGAGGCCATGTGCTCGAGCCGGGCGTGGGTCAGCTCTAGTTGGCCGCCGGTGATCGCAGCGGCAATCGCATAGGTGCCGGCCTCGATTCGGTCCGGGATGATGTCGTGCCTGGCCGCATGCCAGTTGGTGTCGCCGGCAATCAGGATGCGGTGCGTGCCGGCACCCTCGATGCTGGCACCCATGGCGTTGAGGCAAGCGGCGAGATCAGCCACTTCGGGTTCGCGGGCCGCGTTGAGGATCTCGGTTTCGCCCTTGGCCGTGGTCGCCGCCATCATGGCGGTTTCCGTCGCGCCGACCGACGGTGAGCTTAAGACGATGCGCGTGCCGGTCAGCCCGTTCGGCGCTGATGCGACGATCGAACCGTTCTCGATGGCAATCCTGGCGCCCAGCGCGGCGAGTGCCGCGACATGCATGTCGACCGGCCGCGCACCGATCGCGCAGCCGCCCGGCAGCGAAACCCGGGCATGACCGAAACGCGCCAGCAGCGGCGCCAGCACGAGCACCGTCGCCCGCATTTTTCGCACCGTGTCGTAGGATGTCTCCTTGGATACGGCGGCACTGGTGTCGATCGTCGCGGCATGCGCCGACCGCGTCACTTGGGCGCCGTGAAGCCGCACCACGCCGAGCATGTTTTCGACATCGGTCACATCAGGCAGATTGGTCAGTTCGAGCGGGAAGGGGCTGAGCAGCGCGGCCGCTATCTGCGGCAAAGCCGCGTTCTTGGCGCCGGATATGGTGACCGCGCCTTCCAGTCTTTGTCCGCCGACGATCCGCAATCTGTCCATGGTTTGAAACCTTCGTGCGAAAGCCGGTCACACACGGGCGGCTCGCTCTGGAGATGTCGCTCCGAATTCCGGATCTTGGCCCGATCGGTCGAGAATTAATTCTACGTTCTTGGCTGTCAATCGGAATTGGAATATTTTATTCCTTTTGCCGTCACCTGAAAGCGCGAGGGAATCCGTGTCAGTTCTGAACAGGATCAATGCGAAGCTCGACGGCATGGCGCCTGGCGATCGTGAGATCGGCCAGTACATCGTCGACAATCCCGACCAGATGCTGCGCCTGTCGACGGCGGCTCTTGCCGCCGAGATCGGACGCAGCCAGTCGAGCGTCGTCAAGTTCAGCCAGAAGCTCGGCTATGCCAGCTATCAGGAGCTCAAGCTCGCGGTCAGCGAGGCCAAGGCGCAGGAATGGCAGGTGCCGGCGGGCATGATCCACGGGTCGATCGAGGTCGGCGACAACTACCAGGTCATTTTGAAGAAGCTGATCGGCAGCAAGCTCCTGTCGATGCAGCGGACGGTCGCCGCCAACACCGAGCGCATCATCTCGAGGACGCTGGAATTGCTGGATGGCGCGCGCCGCATCCATCTGGTCGGCGTCGGCGCTTCCTCGCTGGTGGCGCGCGATTTCTCCTACAAGCTGATGAAGCTTGGCCGCAATGTCCTGCATGACAGCGACAGTCACATCCAGATGGCCAATGTCTCGACGCTCGGGCCCGGCGACGTGCTGTTCGCACTCTCCTATTCCGGCGCCAGCATCGAAACCTTGCGCATCGCCGAGCTTGCGTACAAGCGCGGCACGACCGTAATCGCGGTCACCGGCCTGCACGACAATCCGCTGAGCCGTGTCGCAGACATCTGCCTCTACACCATCGCCGATGAGGAGCGGGCGCGCTCGTCTTCGATCACCGCGCGCGATGCGCAACTGGCGCTGACGGACTTGCTGTTCATCCTGCTGGTGCAGAAACAGCCGGACGCCAATGAGTACGTCCACAACAGCGAAGTGGCGGTTTCGGTGCTGAAGGCCGAGCGGTCTTCGTAGCGCCACAGGCGATATTGGATTGCGCAAACGCCGGTCCCGCGACCGTCTGGCTCAACGACTGCAGCAATTCCATCTCTTGCCTGTCACCCGCGAAGGCGCAACCCTGCCTGATCTGCAAGGAGAGAAAAATCATGACATCCGATGTGGCCGTCATTGCAGGTGCTGGCGCTGGTCTGAGCGCCTCGCTTGCGCGCCTTCTCACCCGGGAAGGCTTTCGCGTGGTTCTGGCCGCCCGCAACGTTGAGAAGCTGGGCGCTCTGGTCGACGAGACCGGTGCGCTGGCCGTCGAGACGGATGTCGCCGACGCCGCATCCGTGGCCAAGCTGTTCGACGCCGCCGACAAGGCCGGCCCGCTGGCGCTCGTGGTTTTCAATGCCAGCGCGCGCACGCGCGGCCCGATCGCCGAACTCGATGCCGAAGCGGTCAAACAGGCATTGCTGGTCGGCGCCTATGGCGGCTTCCTGGTCGGCCAGCAGGCGGCGCGCCGGCTCCTTGTCCGGGGTTCCGGATCGATCCTGTTCACCGGCGCCACCGCCAGTGTGAAGGGATTTTCCGGCTCGGCCGGCTTTGCCATGCCGAAGTTCGGCCTGCGCGGCCTGGCGCAGTCCATGGCCCGCGAACTCGCCCCGAGGAACATCCACGTCGCCCACTTCATCATCGACGGGGCGATCGAGCCGCCCGGTAAGCTCGGTGACCCGGACCGGCCGGACCGCCGCCTGTCGCCGGACGCCGTCGCCGAGGCCTATCTCGCGACCCATCGCCAGCATCGCAGCGCCTGGAGCTCAGAGCTCGAGCTGCGGCCCTGGGTCGAGACTTTCTGACAATCCAGAGGATTGCCCGGGGCGACCGTGTCGTGCAAGCCCTTGGACCTAAACGCTTTCGAGATAGGTCTCGATTTCGAAATCGCTGACATTGAGCGCGAACGTGTTCAGCTCCTGCCGTTTGCAGGCAACGAAGGAGTCGCGCAGGATTGCCGGAAAGATTTCCGCCACATGCGTGCCGCCTTCAAAGGCGGCGATCGCGGACGCCCAGTCCGGCGGCAGCTTTGCCGGCGGAAGTCCCTGGCCATCGCTACCCGTCGGATCGCCAGGCGACAACTGTCTTTCGATGCCTATCAGTGCTGCGCCCAGTATGGCGGCAAGCACCAGATAGGGATTGGCGTCCGCCCCCGAAACGCGATGCTCGATACGGCGCGCACCGCTAGGTCCGCCGGGAATGCGGATCGCCACCATGCGGTTCTCGTAACCCCAGGCGACGGCGGTCGGCGCGTAGGATCTTGGGCGTAGCCTGCGGTACGAATTGAAGTGCGGGGCGAACACCAGCGTGCTCTCGGCCATCGCCGCAAGCAGGCCGCCGACCGCATGGCGCATGATCGACGAACCCTGATCGGTGCCGTCGTCGAACACGTTGCACCCTTCTCCATCGACCAGGCTGAAATGGACGTGAAAGCCGTTGCCGGCCCGGTCGCCATAGGGCTTGGCCATGAAGCAAGCGGCAAAGCCATGCTTGCGGGCAATGCCCTTCACCGTGCGCTTGAAGAGCACCGCATCGTCAGCCGCCCGCAAGGCGTCCGCGACATGGTTCAGGTTGATCTCGAACTGACCGACACCGTTTTCGGCGATGGCCGTGTCGACGGGAATGCCTTGCGTCCGGCAGGCCTCGTAGACGTCATGGATGAAGGATTCGAAATCGTCGATCTCGTCGATCGACAGCGCCGCGTCGGAATCAAGACGGCGCCCGGTTACCGGCGAGACAGGTCCGACCGGCCGTTGCGACTGCGGATCGACGAGGTAGAATTCGAGTTCCGTTGCCGCGACCGGGGTCAGGCCCAGGGCCTTGTAACGATCGAGGATGCGGGCCAGCGCCCGTCGCGGGTCGCCGAGATAGGGCGCGCCGCTTTCGTCGGCAAGCCATAGCGGGATGAGCGCCGTCGGGTGCGCCGTCCAGGCGACCGGCAGAATGCCGCGCCCTGTCCACTGGCAAAGCCCATCGGCATCGCCGGTCGAGAAGACCAGCGTGTTGCCTTCGATATCCTCGCCCCAGACATCGAGCCCGATCAGCGAATAAGGCATGCGCAGCTTGCCTTCCAGCGCCTTCCTTGCCTGCTCGACGGGAATGCGCTTGCCGCGCATGATGCCGTTGAGATCGCACACCGCCGCCCTCAGGCTCTGGATGTCGGTTCTGCTTTCGAGCCAGTTCAAAACGTCCGCAATTGCATCGCTCAATTTCTAACCTCTGGTTTTGGAAGGCGCCGCAGCCTGCTCGGCTGCACTGTCCCTGGTAAAAATAGCTTGCGAGTTTTCGGGAAGCACATCCGGCTGATGCCAGATATTTTCCTTATTTTTTCAAGTCACTAGCTGGGATGTCGGGAGGCATTTCAAAACCAATTGCGCGATCTGCGATCGCAACATAGAGGCAAGAGCACGGAAAGCCAAGGGGCATTCGGGCTGTGATGTCTGCCCCCAGCTCCTGGGCCGATGCCTGCTTCTTCGGCGAGAAAGTCTTGACGGTGACGAACCGCATGCCTTGGCGATTGGCGGAAACGTCGGTCAATTCGTCATCCACGGGTGGAGCAAGGAGCGTAGCGACGCGGCGCAGACCCCTGGAGCTGCTTCGCAGCCCAAGGGATCCATGCCGCGATGTCGGAGCGTTGCTGCGTTGCAGAATTCTGCTCCGTTGCATTCTTCGACCAAGGTCGCGGCATGGATCCCAGGGTCTCCGCGACGGAGCTTCGCTCCTGCTTCGCCCAGGGATGACGACGTTGGGGAGGCTTCAGCCAATCGCGAAGGTTTTGCGATAATCCGCTGAAAGGAACGATAGGCGTCGGGTGATCCATTCTAACCTCTAGCGTCCGGAAATCTGGCCTGCTGAAGGATGTGCGCGGCGCCTTCTTCGATGTCACGCACGATGGCCATGCGCGCTCGATCCCCATCCTGGGCCTCGATCGCCGCGACGACTTCCTCGTGATAGTCGATGTCGAGAATGGAGGCGAGGTCATCTTCGAACCCTATGGCAAGGTTCCTGAGAAACGGGCCGACCTGCATCCACACCGTCTCGATCAGGAAGATCATCTGCTCGTTGCCGCAATGGCGATAGATCGAGAATTTGAACTCGTGGTTCTTGCGCAGGTAATCGTCGATATCGCCCTTGCAGGCCGTCAGGGTCAGGTCGGTGCAGTGGCGTCGGATCGTCCGCAGATTGTTGCCGTTGATGCGTTCTGTCGCAAGCTCTGTCGCCGAGCCTTCGAGGATCGTGCGTACTGCGGTCAACTGCGAAAACCGCTCGGCCGAAATGGCCGGCACTTCGACGCTGCCGTTCGGCAGTGGGCTGAGCGCGCGCAGTGCCTGAAGCCGCATGAAGGCGCTGCGCACCGGCATGTCGCTGGTGCCGAGCTCCTTGGCGAGCTTGCGCGAGGTCAGCTTCTGGCCCGGCGCGAACTGGCCGGACATCAGCGCCCGCACGAGTTCCAGATAGACTTTCTCATGCAGGGGAACGGTGTCGACGGCGGTCAAGCCGAATTGTGTCTTGTCGGCCATTGGCGGGGGCGCTGCTTCATTCGTTCTGAAATCTACCCTGGCGAAAACAGCCGCGGATAATCCTGCCTGGCCGATCGCGGCGAGAACGCCAAGTCAGCGATTTATCGACGCATGATAGACGCTTCGATCGTCGCGCGGCAAGCCAGCTCGTCACCCTGCCGGTGGTTGCAGCAAACAAACTTCTCCAGAGACGGTGCGATTCTTCCGGCGGCTATCGCAACCGCATCGGATTCAGTCTGGCATATCCGCGACGGATACTCACCTCCGCGATCCCCCTGTCCAAAACGGTCATCACAAATCTTGACCTTGCGCGCACTTGCACCTCTGGCCGCTCTCTGGCTTTTTGGGGTACCCATCCGAACGGACTGATTCGCGTCGTGCCGCTCGATTGCAATGTCCCAAGGCAGTCTGGGGGTGGGCCGTGAAGCAGCGCGCAATTAGCGAAGGAGAAGCAGGCATGGCCGAGTTCAAGAAGCCCGAAATCTCCGAGATGAGACCCAAGATCACCGTTATCGGCATTGGCGGCGGCGGCGGCAATGCCGTCAACAACATGATCGCGGAGCAGCTTCAGGGTACGGAATTCATCGCCGCCAACACCGACGCCCAGGCGTTGACCATGTCGAAGGCGACGCGGCTGATCCAGCTTGGCGCTCACGTCACCGAGGGATTGGGCGCTGGCTCGCTTCCAGAGATCGGCCGTGCCGCGGCCGAGGAATCGCTCGACGAGATCATGGATCATCTGGCCGGCACGCATATGTGTTTCGTCACCGCCGGAATGGGCGGCGGCACCGGAACCGGCGCTGCACCCATCATCGCCCAGGCGGCGCGCAAGGCCGGTATCCTGACGGTGGGTGTCGTCACCAAGCCGTTCACCTTCGAAGGCCGGCGCCGTATGCAGATGGCCGAAGAGGGCATCGAGCGGCTGCGCGAGAGCGCCGACACGGTGATCGTCATCCCGAACCAGAACCTGTTCAGGATCGCCGATGCCAAGACCACCTTCGCCGATGCATTCGTCATCGCCGACCGGGTGCTCTATGCCGGCGTCAGCTGCATCACCGATCTCATCGTCAAGGAAGGCCTGATCAATCTCGACTTCGCCGATGTCAAATCGGTGATGCGCGACATGGGCCGCGCCATGATGGGCACCGGCGAGGCGTCCGGTGAGGGCCGGGCGATGAAGGCGGCGGAAGCCGCGATCGCCAACCCCCTGCTCGACGAAGTGTCGATGAAGGGCGCCAAGGGCGTGCTGGTCTCGATATCGGGCGGCAGGGACATGACGCTGTTCGAGGTCGACGAGGCTGCCACCCGCATCCGTGAAGAGGTCTACGAGGATGCCGACATCATCGTCGGCGCGATCTTCGACAAGAGCATGGAAGGCCGCTTCAGGGTCTCGGTGGTGGCGACGGGACTCGACCGTGCGTCTGGAGCAGAAGATGGCGATGCCGGCATAGCCCGGGATCACCTCGGCCAGAGCGCGCGGACGCTTCAGTAGATCTGGCCGACCCGGATGCGGAGCGCTAGCCTCCAATGTCGTCATCCCTGGGCGGAGCAGCCGCGAAGCGGCGTC
This sequence comes from Mesorhizobium sp. LNHC252B00, assembly GCF_000502955.1. Taxonomy (GTDB): domain Bacteria; phylum Pseudomonadota; class Alphaproteobacteria; order Rhizobiales; family Rhizobiaceae; genus Mesorhizobium. The sequence goes on from NZ_AYWO01000007.1 coordinate 76,865, forward strand.
GCGGAGACCCTGGGATCCATGCCGCGACCTTAATCGTAGAGTGCAGCGGAGCAGAGTTCTGCACCGCGGCAGCGCCTGGAAGTCGCGGCATGGCAACAACACACAGGATCCTGGGGTCTGCGCCGCGTCGCTTCGCTCCTAGCTCCGCCCCAGGATGACGATTGACGGGTGTTCCCGCAATCTTCTGGGCACGCCCAAACCCACCACACCGATGATCGGATCGCTTGTCAGTCCGCTTTGGATAGAAATTTAAAACGTTTGCATTTTTGCGAAAGGCAATTACAAACGTTTCAAACTTGTTCGAGGGAGAAGGATGACGACCCGCGTCATCACGCTCAAGGAGCTTGCCGCAGGCCTCGACCTGTCGATCACGACGGTGTCGCGGGCGCTTGCCGGCCATGAACAGATCGCGCTGAAGACGCGCGAACGTGTCGCGCACGCGGCGCGTCAGGCGGGGTACGTGCCCAACACCGCGGCGCGCACGCTTGTCTCCGGCCGCAGTGGCTTCGTCGGCCTCGTGTTGCCGATCCGCGGACCGAACCTTGTCGATTCCTTCCTTGGCGAATTCGTCACCGGGCTCGGCGAAGGGCTGGTATCGCATGGCGCCGACCTGATCCTGGCCACCGCCGCCTTCGGCCATTCGGAACTGTCGGTGCTGCGCCATGTCGTCGAATCCGGACGCGCCGATGGCGTCGTCGTGACGCGTATCGCCGCGGTCGACGAGCGGCTCGCCTATCTGCGCGAGCGCGGCTTTCCGTTCGTTGCCCATGGCCGGTTGCTCGACAGCGACTTCGGCTACAATTGGCTCGATACCGACGGCGCCCATGCCTTCGGCGAAGCCTTCGACATGCTCTATTCGACATGCTCTACGATCTCGGCCACCGCCATTTCGGCCTGGTGACGATTTCCGAACCGATGACGTTCCGGCATCTCAGGCAAGACGGCTTTGCCGCGGCCATTGCCCGTCGGGGCGATCCTTCGGTGCGGCTCGACGTGGTGACGGCGCCGCGCTTCGATCACGGAGCCCGCGTCGAGGCCGTCAACCGCATGCTGCAGCGGCCTGACAGGCCCACGGCCATCGTCGCGCTGTTCGACGAACTGGCTTTGACCGTGATGGAGGAGGCCGCCCGCGCGGGCCTCAGCGTGCCGCGCGACCTCTCCGTCATCGGTTTCGACAACATCGCTGCTTCGGCCTACGCGCCGCCGGGCCTGACCACATTCGATGCCTCGATCCGTCAATGCGCGCGTGAGATCGCCGACATGCTGCTCACCATCATCGCCGACAAGCCCACCGCACCGTTGACGCGGCTGATCCGGCCGACGCTGGTTGCGCGCGCAAGCCATGGACCCGCACCGCAGATGAGAAGCTGACGCCGCCGTGACGGCGCATATCCAGGGAGGAAGACCGTGATGAAAGCATTGAAGACACTGCTCGGCGCCGCGCTGGCGTTATCGATCGCCTCAGGCGGCGCGCGGGCCCAGCAGGTGCTGTTCTGGTCGACGCAGGCGCGCCCCGTCGAGGAAACCCAAAAGATGCGCGACGAGGTGCTGAAGGGTTTTGACGGTGCGGTCGACTATCAGGTCGCCGAGACCGGCCCCTGGCTCACCCGCTTGCAGGCCGAACTGCAGGCCGGCACCGGCACCATCGGCGTGCTCGGCGGCCTGCATGGTGATTTCTCCAATGTCGGCGCGAACTTTGTCGATCTGTCCGGCGTCGATGTCGGCGGCGTCAAGGTCAACGAAGCTTACAAGAAGCTTGGCATGCTCGGCACCGGCGAGCAGAAATACCTGCCATGGATGCAGGCCACCTATTTGATGGCGGCCAACAAGCAGGCCTTGCAATATCTGCCGCAAGGCGTCGATCTCAACACCATCACCTATGACCAGCTGATCGAATGGTCGAAGAACATCGCCGAGAAAACCGGCTCGCCGAAATTCGGCTTTCCCGCCGGTCCAAAAGGGCTCAAGCACCGCTTCTTCGAGGGGTTCCTCTACCCGTCCTACACCGGCTCGATGGTGACCAAGTTCCGTTCACCGGAAGCCGAGATCGCCTGGAACAAGTTCAAGGAATTGTGGCAATACACCAACCCGAACTCGACCAACTATGCCTTCATGCAGGAGCCGCTTTTGACCGGCGATGTCTGGGTGGCGTTCGACCATGTCGCGCGGCTTGCCGACGCCTTCAACAAGAAGCCGGATGAGTTCGTTGCCTTTCCGGCGCCGGCCGGCCCCGCCGGTCGCGGATTCATGCCTGTCGTGGCCGGTGTCGCCATCCCGAAGACCTCGCCCGACATCGACAAGGCCAAGGCGCTGGTCGCCTACATGCTGAAGCCGGAAACCCAGATCGCGACACTGAAAGCCACCAATTTCTTCCCGGTCGTCGACGTCAAGCTGCCTGACGACATGCCGGCTTCGGTCAAGGCCTTCGGTCCGGCGATCACCACCATGACCGGGGCTCCCGATGCTCTGCCGGCACTGCTGCCGATGGGGCTCGGCGATCTCGATGGCAAGTTCAACCAGGTCTACACCGACAGCTTCGAGCGCATCGTGCTCGGCGGCGAGGACGTGCATGGCGTGCTTGGCGAAGAGGCCACGGCGCTCAAGGGCCTGATCGACCAGGCCAAGGCGCCGTGCTGGGCACCTGACAAGCCATCCGAGGGGGCTTGCCCGGTCGACTAAATCCTCCCGAGGGGGCGCCCGGAGTTTGTTGCACTCCGGGCGCCCAGACCCGCACCCACATGGCCGCAGCATCGCAAAGGACACCACCATGCATGGCAAGGCTCTGCCCTATCTGTTGCTGATGCCGGCGACCTTGTTCCTCTGCATCTTCTTCCTTTACCCCTTCGCGCTGGTCGCTTTCGAGGCGGTGACCCGCGACGGCGCCTTCACCCTCGATAATTTTCGCACCATGGCCGGCAGCTGGAAATTCCCCGCCACGGTTCGCAACACGCTGCTGCTTGCGGCGATCGTCGTGCCGATCCAGCTCGCCATGGCGTTGCTGATGGCAAGCGTGGTGGCGCGGCTGGAGACCGGACGCAGCGCGGCGCTCTATGTCTTCGCCATTCCGCTCGGCATTTCCGACCTCGCCGCGGGCCTGATCTGGCTCGCTATCTTCGACCAGTCCGGCTTCCTCAACACGCTGCTCTCCAGCCTTGGCGTCGTCGACACGCCGATCATGTTCCTCGGCTATCAGAGCAAGCTGACCATCTTCATCGCCGTGGCACTGGCCGAGATCTGGCGTGCCACCGCAATCATGATGGTCATCCTCGTCGCCGGCATGGGCCTGATCCCCAAGGAATACTACGAGGCGGCGGAGGTGTTTGGCGCCAGCCCATGGCAGCGCTTTGTGCGCATCACGCTGCCATTGCTGCGCCCCAGCCTGCAGACGGCGATTATCCTGCGGGTCATCCTCGCCTTCGAAGTCTTCGCCGTGGTCGCAGCGCTTGGCGGCACAAATCTGCCGGTGCTGATGGGCGAGACCTACAATTGGCAATTCACGCTGCAGGACCGCAATGTCGCCGCCGCTTCGGCGCTGCTCATCCTCGCCATCTCGATCGGCTTCACGCTGTTCTTCCTCAGGGTGCTGCGGGTGCCTAAAGAGGCCCGGATATAAAGGAGGCGCGGATATGAGCGCCATCGCCGAAGTACCGGCCACGGCGACCGCCGATGCGCGCAAGGCCGGCGACTGGCTGCTGATCGCCACCGCCATGCTGCTTTGCGTCTGGGTGCTGCTGCCGATCTATCTCTTGCTCGTCAACGCGCTGTCGGCGCCGGGTGAGGTCACCGCCTTTCCCAAGCGCTTCTTTCCGTCCTTCGATTTTGGCAGCCTGTCCTTCTTCATCGAATTTGCCGGCGTCGCCAGGGCACTGTGGAACTCGGTCCTCGTCGCCACCCTGACGATGATCCTGTCCATCGGCTTCGGTGCGCCGGCCGGCTACGCGCTGTCGCGTTTCGCCTTTCCGGGCAAGGAGGCCTTCCGCTTCCTGGTGCTGATGACGCGCGCCTTCCCGTTGCCGCTGCTGGCATTGCCGCTGGCGGTGATGTTCATCCGCACCGGCCTCGACGACACCGCCATCGGGCTGGCGCTGGTCCATACCACGCTGGCGCTGCCGTTTGCCGTGCTGATCACCTTCTCGCTGTTCTCGGGCATACCCGTCGAACTCGAAGAGGCAGCCTGGACGCTCGGCTGCACAAGGCTGCAGGCCTTTCGAAAGGTCATCCTGCCGCTGGCGCTGCCCGGCATCGCGGCCTCGGCGGTGTTTGCCTTCACCATCTCCTGGAACGAGGTGTTTGCCGCCGCCGTGCTCACCATCGAGAACCGCACGCTGACCGCCTTCCTGCTGCAAAGCGTCGGTGAATCGCCGCTCTATCTCAAATTCGCCGGCGGTGCCGCACTGGTCGTGCCGGCGCTGATCTTCATCTTCGCCGTTCGAAAATACCTGTTTGCCATGTGGGGGATCGCCAACCGATGACGCGAGACGCGGAGACCGCACATGGCTGAAATCGCGATCAAGGGTGTGGCCAAGCGCTTCGGCGGCTTCACCGCCCTGCACCAGGTCGACCTCACCATATCAGACCAGGAATTCATGGTGCTGCTCGGCGCCTCGGGTTGCGGCAAGACCACCCTGCTGCGCATCGTCGCCGGGCTGGAAACGCCAAGCCAGGGCGAGGTCTGGATTGGCGGCCGCCGCGTTGACCATCTGCCGCCGCGCGACCGCGGCATTGCCATGGTGTTCCAGAACTACGCCGTCTTTCCGCACCTGACCGTGTTCGAGAACATCGCCTTCGGCCTCCGCATGAAGAAGTTGCCGCAAGCTGACGTCGAGCGTCGCGTTAACAGCACCGCCGAACTGATGCATATCGAGCAATTGCTGAAACGCTATTCGGGCCAGCTGTCCGGCGGCCAGCGCCAGCGCGTTGCCGTCGCCCGTGCGCTCGCCATGGAGCCCGACGTCATCCTGATGGACGAGCCGCTGTCGAACCTCGACGCGCTGCTGCGGCTGGAAATGCGCGCCGAACTCAAGGGCGTGCTTGCCGCGTCGAAGACCACCACCATTTATGTTACCCACGACCAGGTCGAGGCGATGAGCCTCGCCGACCGCATCGCCGTCATGCATCAAGGCCGCATCGTCCAGGCCGCGTCGCCGGTCGAGGTCTACCGCAATCCGGCCGCGCGTTTCGTCGGCTCCTTCATCGGCAACCCGCCGATGAATTTTATTCCGGCAACCAAGGCCAGGAATGGCAGCTGGACCGTTGCCGGACTGACGCTGCCCGGCCCCAAATCGGACAAGCAGAACATAGACTTCGCCATCCGCCCCGAAGACGTCGGTGCCGGCAGCGAGGGCTTGCATGCCACCGTGCGCGTCATAGAGCCGCTCGGATCACACACGCTGGTCACCTGCGATGTCGAGGGCGGCCTGTTCCGCGCCATCCTGGACTCGAATGCCGGCGTCCAGGTCGGCGATCACCTGCGGCTCGCGCCCAAACCCGACCGCATCCGCTGGTTCGATCCGGAAACCACCAATAGTCTTTGATACCGAAAGCCCTGAACTCTCATGACTGCTTCTCCCGCCAGTGACATCATCGCCCGCGCCGTCGAGGTGCTGAAAGAGAACGACAAGGGCGCCTACACCATCCCGACGAAAGGTCTCTATCCGTTCCAGTGGAACTGGGATTCCTGCCTCACAGCGCTCGGTCTGGCCCATTATGACGAGGCCCGCGCCTGGACCGAGATCGAGACCTTGTTCGCGCACCAATGGCCGGACGGCATGGTGCCGCACATCGTCTTCCATGTCTGGAGCGACGGCTATTTTCCCGGGCCGGAAGTCTGGCGCACCGGCCGCCCGACGGCCACCTCCGGAATCACCCAGCCGGCTGTTGCAGGTTTTGCCATACGCCGCCTGTTCGACCGGGCCAAGGACAAGAAATTTGCTGCGGAGCGGGCCCGCGCCTTGCTGCCGAAGATCGATGCCTGGCACCGCTGGTTCTACGAAAATCGCGACCCTGCGGGCGAGGGACTGGTCGCCATCATCCACCCGTGGGAGTCCGGCCGCGACAATTCCATCGACTGGGACGAGGCCTTCGACTGCGTGCCGACCGAAGGCGTCGAGCCTTACACGCGCCGCGACACTTTACACGCCGATCCGGCGCACCGGCCGACGCAAGGCCAGTATGACCGCTACATTTGGCTGTTGCAGCACTTTCGCGGGCTCGGCTGGGACAACACCAAATTGCATGACGCCTCGCCATTCCGGGCCGTCGATCCCGGCTTCAACGCCATTTTGGTCCGCTCCTGCGCCGATCTCGCCGATCTGGCACAATTGCTGGGCGAAACCGGGATCGCCAGCGCCAATCGTGCCCGCGCCGAAAAGAGCCTGGCGGCGATGGAGCGGCTGTGGAGCGATGCGCACGGCCAGTATCTCTGCCTCGACCGCGTCACCGGCAGGCTGGTCGACAGCGCCTCCGTCGGCGGCATCCTGCCGGCCTTCGCGGCCATTCCCGGGGCTCGCACCGCTGCGCTGGCCGCAACCGTCGAACGCCTTGCCGCCAAGGCACGCTACGTCGTCCCGTCGCATGATCCAGACGATCCACGTTTCGACGCCAAGCGCTACTGGCGCGGCCCGGTCTGGCTGGTGGTCAACTACATGATATCAGACGGCCTCGCCGCCGCCGGCCACAACGACGCGGCACGGCGCATCATGCAATCCAGCCTGGATTTGATCCGGGAAAGCGGCTTTGCCGAATATTACGACCCGCTCACCGGCGAGCCGCTCGGCGGCGGCCGCTTCACCTGGACGGCGGCGATGGTGATCGAGTTTTTGCGCGACGCGTAGGGGCAGCGCCGCCCTCTCTTTCCCTTCTCCCCTTGTGGGCCCCTTGTGGGAGAAGGTGGCCGAGCGCAGCTCGGTCGGATGAGGGGTGTTCCAGAAGACACCGCCGCCTCACTCCGCTGGGCCTCAACCGTCTCGGCGCTGCGCGCCGATCCACCTTCTCCCCTTGTGGGCCCACAAGGGGAGAAGGGAGAACCGCCAAGGCAGCTCACCCAAACTTCGGATCTAGACTGCCCGACTTGTAACGCTTGGCCATTTCCGCGACCGGCAGCGGCTTGATCTTCTGCGCGTTGCCGGCGGTGCCGAACTGTTCGAAGCGCTCCTTGCAAAGCTTGCGCATCGCGGCCATGGCAGGCGTCAGATATTTGCGCGGATCGAACTCGCTCGGGTTCTCGGTCAGCACCTTGCGGATGGCTCCGGTCAGCGCCATGCGGTTGTCGGTGTCGATGTTGATCTTGCGCACGCCGTGCTTGATGCCGCGCTGGATCTCCTCGACCGGGACGCCCCAGGTCGGCTTCATCTGGCCGCCATATTTGTTGATGATCTCCTGCAGATCCTCCGGCACCGAGGACGAGCCGTGCATCACCAGATGCATGGTGGGCAGGCGGCGGTGGATTTCCTCGATGACGTTCATGGCCAGCACCGCGCCGTCAGGCTTGCGCGAGAACTTGTAGGCGCCGTGGCTCGTGCCCATGGCAACCGCCAGCGCATCGACATGGGTATCCCTAGCGAATTCCACCGCTTGTTCCGGATCGGTCAAAAGCTGGTCGTGGCTGATCGCGCCTTCGATGCCGTGGCCGTCTTCCTGCTCGCCGCCGCCGCTCTCCAGCGATCCGAGCACGCCGATCTCGCCTTCGACGGACACGCCGCCCCAATGCGCCATGTCGACGACGCGCTTGGTGATGCCGGAATTGTAGGCGTAGTCGGCAGGCGTCTTGCCGTCTTCCTTCAGCGATCCGTCCATCATGACCGAGGTGAAGCCATACTGGATCGCGGTGACGCAGGTGGCCTCGTTGTTGCCATGGTCGAGATGCATGCAGACCGGAATGTCGGGATGGATTTCGACCAGCGCATCGATCAGCTTGGCCAGCACAACGTCATTGGCATAGGCCCGCGCGCCGCGGCTTGCCTGCAGGATGACCGGCGATTTGGTCTCCTCGGCGGCCTCCATGATGGCGAGGCCCTGTTCCATATTGTTCATGTTGAAGGCGGGTACGCCGTAGCCGTATTCGGCGGCGTGGTCGAGCAATTGTCTCAGTGTTATGCGAGCCACCCAATAGTCTCCCGTATCTGGTTTCAAGCGCAACGTCGTCCGACCGGTAGCCGGCCGGCCCTTGATGCTTCTGGCCGGATTTCAGCGGAACCGCAACCTTCACGGTTCTTCTCGATCGCAATTCTTGTTGCAGGGCTGAAATCCGGGCTCTTTGGTCAGGCCGCGATCAATTCCCGCGCCGCCAGGAGTTGCACGCAGGCATTGGCGGCTTCCTTGCCCTTGACGGCGAAGTGCTCGAAGAAGAAGCGGTGATGCTCGGCGCTGTCATGGTAGTTGTGCGGGGTGAGCACCGCCGACAGCACTGGCACGCCGGTCGACAGCTGCACGTTCATCATGCCGTCGATCACCGCGCTGGCGACGAACTCGTGCCGGTAAATGCCGCCATTGACGACGGAGGCGGTGCCGAGGATCGCGGCATAGCGGCCGGTTTGGGCCAGGGTCTTGGCGTGCAGCGGAATTTCATAGGCGCCCGGCACGTCGAAGACATCGACGGCGAAGCGGTTCTCCCCAAGCGCGGAAAGCTCCGCTTCGAAGGCCTGCACACATTGGTCGACGATGTCGGCATGCCAGCGCGCCCTGATAACGGCGACGCGGGTCGTTTCATAGTCTTTATGGGAATGCTGATTCATGGGTCCATCCTTCCGTTTCGAACCAGAATCAGGACGCACGATACGGATTAAGCCCGCGAAAAGCGGGCCGGCTTCCGTTTCGTTCTCTTCCATCCGGACTGTAACCGTCGGCTCCGGATTCACACCGGATCTGCTGACCCCTCCGACCATCGGAGGGCGCTCGCGGGCTCAGGCCGAAACCTTTACCGCCGGTGGGGACTTTCACCCCGCCCTGAGAACTTTAACGGCTTTGTATGGAAGGGCAGGGGTGCCGCTGTCAACCGGACGAAGAGCCGATGACCAATACAGTCTGTCAAGTGGATCGGCGCCACGCCGCCGCCGACGCCGCAACCAGCATCAGCACTGCTGCGACCGCCGCGCATGTCGCAAAACCAAAGCTGGAATAAAGCGGCCCGAAGCTGGTGGTGCCGACGAAGACCGCAAGATAGGTTACCGCGCTGTTCAAGCCCATGATCGTGCCGCGGCGCGACGGATCGAGTGCTGACAGACGCATCACCAAGACGTTGAGGCCGAAATGATTGGCCAGTCCCCAAACGGCCACCATGGTCAAGGTCAGCCCGAAACTGCCGCTCGTCGCGGCCATTGCGACATAGACGACGGCGACCAGAAGGTAGGCGAATGGCATGACGCGTCGTGCACCCAGCCGATCGATGACGCCGTCGAGGAGAGCAGCGGTGCCGAACCCGATCCCATAGGCGAGTGCGGCGAGCCCATTGGCGCTGACCGGCTCTCCCAGCCCAACGTGAAGGTGGTCGCCGAGATAGCCATAGACACCATAGAAGGCGGTCATGAACGCGGCGCAGGCAATGAGAAGCGGGACGATGCCGGGAATGCCGAGCGCGTCCAGCGGGGTCGGTGCCGGACCGCTTTTCCTGACATCGTTTAGCGAGGAGAGTGAGAGGCCGGCCAGTGCAAGCACTGCCAGCAGAGCGACTGCTGCGAAGACGGCGCGCCAATGCACGAGATCGGCCAACACCGCCGACAGCGAGACGCCGGCCACCATGCTGAGCGTCCATCCGGTCAGCACGACGCCGATCGTGCCGCTCTCCCTGCCCGGTGGAGCGATGGCCGCCGCACTGGCATAGATCGCCGGCATGGCGATGCCTGCAGCGATGCCCGCCAGCAACTGTGCCGCGACCAGCATGACCACTGTGGGCGCCATTGCACTTGCTACCAGCGCTATCGCCAGCAACAGCAATGCGCCCTGCAGCATCCGGCGCGCGCCGAGGCGGTCGATGTAGCGGGCCAGGAACAGGGCGCTTGCGGAGGTGCCGAGGCCGAACGCGGCCGCCGCGATCATCACGGTCGGCACGCTGGTACCGAACGAGGAGGCCACGGCCGGTGCGATCGGACCCAGCACAAGCGAATTCGAGCCGATGACCGCGATGCATCCGGTCAGCAGGTAAGCCAGCGCCGGGATCGGCGCGCGAGCGCTAGGCGCCAGAGATGCAACTTGATCTGCGTTCGACATATCGTCATGATCGCCGTATTTTATTCAGCTGCAATCGGGAAATTGGCCATGGATGAAGAAACAGATGGTATTCCGCAGAACAAGGCTGCGACCCGCGACCTCGACGCGATAGACCGAAGAATATTAGGCGTCCTGGTCGATGACGCCACGATCAGCTACGCCGAACTGGGCGATCGCGTGGGCTTGTCGCCTCCTGCCGCGCATGAGCGGGTCAAACGCCTTCGGCGCAGCGGCGCCATCCGCAACACCGCGGCAATCATCGATCCCCGGGCGGTAAAAAAGCCTTTGCTTGCCTTTGTCCATATCGACACCAAAGGCTGGGGAAAAACCCCGGAGCTGATGGCGGTTTCGGAGTATCCGGAGGTCGAGGAGATCCATTCGGTTGCCGGCGACAGCTGCATGCTGCTCAAGGTGCGCACCGAAGACACCAGGGCACTCGAAGGACTGCTGTCGCGCCTTTACGAGACGCCTGGTGTCACCTCGACCCGCAGCTATGTGGTGCTGTCTACCTATCTCGAGCGGCCGGTGCAGCCCGGCACCACCACCGAGTGGCCAACGCCAAGGCATATGGCCAAGCCGCTGTATTGAGGTTCGACGGTCGGCTCCTAACCACGCTCGGGAAACAGCGCCTGCAGGCCTTCGCGCGACGCCTTGGCGATGCCACGCTCGGTGATCAGGCCGGTCACCAGCCGCGCCGGCGTCACGTCGAAAGCCGGGTTCGCTGCGGGCGTCGTCGCCGGCGAAATGCGCACCTGGGCAATCTCGCCGCTGGCGGTCTTGCCCCAGACCAGCGACACCTCGTCGGAAGAGCGTTGCTCGATCGGGATCTCGGCCAGACCGTCATGCACCGTCCAGTCGATGGTCGGCGACGGCAGCGCGACATAGAAAGGCACATCATTGTCGGCGGCGGCTAACGCCTTGAGATAGGTACCGATCTTGTTGCAGACATCACCACTGGCAGTCGTGCGGTCGGTGCCGACGATGACCATGTCGATTGAGCCGCGCTGCATCAGATGGCCGCCGGCATTGTCGACGATCAGCGTGTGCGGCACGCCGTGGCCGGCCATCTCCCATGCGGTCAGCTGGGCGCCCTGGTTGCGTGGCCGCGTCTCATCGACATAGACGTGGACCGGAATGCCAGCCTCGGTGGCTAGGTAGATCGGCGCGGTGGCGGTGCCGTAGTCGACGGTGGCCAGCCAGCCGGCATTGCAGTGGGTCAGGATGTTGACCGGTTCGCCCTGCTGCTTGCGCGCCGCGATCGCCTTGATGATGGCGAGGCCGTTCTCGCCGATGGCCCGGTTGAGGCCTACATCCTCGTCGGCGATTTCACCGGCGCGTCGGTAGGCTGCTTCGGCGCGTTGCTCTGCTGGCAATGGCCGCAGGAAGCGCCGCATCTCGTCCAGCGCCCAGCGCAGATTGATGGCGGTCGGGCGCGTCTCGTGCAACGTCTCCCACGCGGCATCGAGCGCCGCATCGGAGGGATCGTCGGCCATCTGCATGGCGACGCCATAGGCAGCGGTGACGCCGATCAGCGGCGCGCCGCGCACCCACATGTCGCGGATCGCGGTGGCGATGCCGTCAACCGTGCCGATCGTCTCGATGCGGAAATCATGCGGCAGCCAGCGCTGGTCGATGATCTCCACCGAACGCCCGTCGCCGCTCAGCCAGATGGTGCGATAGTGGCGGTCGCCGACGTTCAAATGCTGCTCTCCTGTTCGATCAGCGCGGCCAGTTGGTTGACCTCGCCGATGCTATGGATATGGCGCCGGTTGACGGCGATGTGACGGCCGAATTTCAGCGCCTTTGCCTCACAACTGGCGCGCAAATCCTCGTCGGCAATGGTCTCGAAATCGGCATTGTGGGCGAGACCGAGGATGCGCCGATGAACCTCGATGCCGGCAAAGCCGAGCAGATCGGTCCAGATCTGGTGCAGCACATGGTCGAGTGCCTGCTCGGCGCCGAGCCTGTCGCCCTGATCCTCGAACAGGCTCTTCTGATAGAGCATGCCGCTGCGTTCGGTGCGCCACAGATGCGAGAACTCCGCGCGGAACACTGACCAGGTCTCGACTGTCACCTCGAGCAGATAGGCGCGCATGGCATCGCGCTTTCCTTCCTGCTCGTGCCCGCGTTGCGAGAAGAACGACATCCAGAAATTGGCGAGCAGCATGCCGACATCGAAGGCCATCGGGCCGTAGAAGGCGAATTCCGGATCGATCATCCGGGTTTCTGTATCGGTGACCATGATCGAGCCGGAATGCAGGTCGCCATGCAGCAGCGTTTCGGCATTGGCGGCGAAGATGTGCTTCAGCCGCTGCGCCTCGACCTTGAGGTCGCGGTCCGCGCGCAATTCGGCGACGAGGCCGTCGAGCTGCGGCGAGGTGTGCCGGTTCATCCTGGCGTCGAAATAGGGGTCGGAAAACACCAGGCTCTCGGTGATGTCGCAGAGTTCGACATTGTCGGCGAACAGCGCCAGGTCGACCTTGCGGTCCTTGGCCGCCATGTACAGGTCGGAGCCGCGAAACAGCGTGCGGGCCATGAACAGGCCGATATCCCGAGCAATGTTCGGCAATCGCCGGCCTTCGATCAGCGCGCGGCGCAGGATGATGTGCGGCGGCGCTAGATATTCCATGATGATCAGCGCCTGGCTTTCGTCGAAATAATGGATCGCCGGCACCGAACCCGGCGCGCGCGCCTCTTGCCTTGTCAGCGCATGATATTCGAAGAAGGAGCGTTTCAAGGGCAGCGGCCAGCTGTCGCCGACCAGACGGACATAAGGCAGGGCCTGCTTGACCACCGCCGCACCGCTGGCGCCCTCGACGATGAAGACGAGGTTGAGATTGCCGTCACCGACCTCGCGGACCTTCCAGCGTGTGGTGTCATTGCCGATCTTCGCGCACAGCGCGTAGTTTGTGCCAAGGCGGGCAGCCAGGGTCTCGACCGACAGGGCTTCGAACGGCAATTCTTCAGTCATCGTCATCCTCCCGCTATGCGCGCCCCGAACATAATCGAGACGTGACGGTCGGGCCAAGCTAGGAAGCGATCTGGCAATTGTCAATCGTGTTGACAATTGACGATACAGGCCATAGCGTCATGTCAGGGAGGAACGCATGGTCGGCAATGCCGTGTTCCGCGTAGAGGGACTGAGGAAATCCTTTGGCCATAACGAGGTGCTTGGCGGCGTCTCGCTCGAATTGCATGCGGGCGAAGCGACCGTGCTGATGGGCGCCAACGGCGCCGGCAAATCCACCCTCGTCAAGATCATCTCCGGCGTCTACGAACGCGGTGGCGGCACGATGGCGCTTGCCGACCAGGATTTTGCACCGAAAACCCCGGCCGAGGCGATCCGCGCCGGCGTCGTCACCGTTCACCAGAACATCAATGACGGTGTCGTCGCCGATCTCGACGTTGCTACCAATCTCACTCTCGACAGGCTGAGTGGCAGCGGCGCGCCGACCCTGTTCAATCCGGCGCGCGTGCGCCGGGAGGCCAAGGCGGTCGCGGACCGCATGGGGCTGGCCATCGATCTGATGGCGCGGGTAAGCGATCTTTCGCTGGCCGATCGCCAGATGGTGGCGATTGCCCGTGCGCTGGCGCACCAGCCGAAAGTGCTGATTCTCGACGAGCCGACCTCATCGCTCTCCAGCACCGAGGCCGATCGGCTGTTTGCACTGGTCGACAGGCTGCGCAAGCAAGGCGTGGCCATCCTCTACATCTCGCACCGCATGTCGGATATCAGGCGACTTGCCGACCGCATCGTCTCCATGCGCGACGGGATCATCTCAGGCATCTTCGACAAGAAGCCGCTCGACTATGAAGGCGCGGTCAACGCCATGCTCGGCCGCAAGATCCATCTCGACCAGATCGTTGCCAGGAATTCGGCCAAGGCAATCCTGACGATCGAGGGCCTGCGCATCGCGCCAGGTGCCCGGCCGATCTCGCTGACGCTCGGCGACGGCGAGGTCGTTGCGATCACCGGCCTCGTCGGTGTCGGCAAGACGGTGCTTGCCGAGACGCTGTTTGGCGTGCGCCAGCCGCTCGCCGGCACCATGACGATGAGCGGCAAGCCCTATGCACCGCGATCGACGGGTGAGGCGATCGCCGCCGGCGTGTTCCTCGTCGCCAAGGACCGTGGTGAGAACGGCATTGTCGGCGGCTTCAACATCCAGGAAAATATCAGCCTGCCGTTTCACAAGCGCATGTCGCGTTTCGCTGTTCTCAGGCGCCGTCTCGAACGCGCCACGGCGCGCCGGCAGATCGAGGAACTGGGCATCGTCTGCCGCTCCGAGAAGGACGAGATGTCGGAGCTGTCCGGCGGCAACCAGCAGAAGGTAATGGTCGCCCGCTGGATGGCTCAGGATGCAAGACTGTTCATTCTGGACGAGCCGTTTCAGGGCGTCGACATTTCCGCGCGGCGCGACATTGCCGCCAAATTGAGAGCGAGTGCAAACGGCCGCGCCACGTTGTTGTTCGTCACCGAACTCGACGAGGCGCTGGAGACCGCCGATCGCATCCTGGTGATGTCGGAACAGACCATCGTCGGCGAGCATCGCAATGCCGACGTCGATCTCGATCGTCTGCTGGCCGAGGTGGCGGGCGGACCGCTGCACAGCGCCGCCTGAGGGTCGCGGTGAATAGGATTGGAGAGAGCATGGGTTCGAGTTGGGTAAAGACGGCAGCGGCGCGCGGGAGCGCTGAATGACGTCGCGCGACCACGCCATCCGCTACGGCTTCATCGTGCTCTTGTTCGGGCTCGTCGGCTATTTCGCCATTGCCGCCGACGGTTTCGTCTCTCCGCAAAGTGCCGTCTTCATCTTCCAATCGGTTGCCATCACCGGCGTGCTTGCACTCGGCGTCACCGCGACGCTCGTCGTCGGCGGCTTTGACCTGTCGATCGGCTCGGTCGCCACGTCGGCCATGATGGCGGCCGCCTATGTCATGGTGGTGCTGGAGCAGAACGCCTTCGTCGCGGTCGTCGTCTGCCTGCTGATCGGCGCCATTGTCGGCCTGATCAACGGCTGGCTGATCGTCTACATGCGCGTGCCTGATCTCCTGGCGACGCTCGGCATGATGTTCCTGCTCGTCGGCCTGCAGCGCATTCCGACCGAAGGCCGCTCGATCGCCACCGGCATGACCATGCCGGACGGCTCGGTCGCCAACGGCAAATTCTCTGACGCCTTCCTGGCGCTTGGCCGCCACCGCTTCGATTTCTTCATCCCCAACCTCATTCCGGTGTCGGTGGTGGTGCTGCTCGTGCTCGCCGTGCTGATCTGGTTCTTCCTCGAATACACCCGTTTCGGCCGCATGATGTATGCGGTCGGCAGCAACGAGCGTGCCGCCGAACTCGCCGGCGCGCCTGTCAAGGCATACAAGATCTGGGCCTACGTTATTTCAGGAGTTTTTGCCTCGATCGGCGGCATCTTGCTCGCCGCCCGGCTTGGACGGGGCGACATCGCCTCGGGTAATAATCTGCTGCTCGATGCCGTCGCTGCGGCGCTGATCGGCTACGCGGTGCTGGGTGCTGCCAAGCCGAACGCCTTCGGCACGGCCGTTGGCGCGCTGTTCGTCGGCATCTTGCTGCAAGGCCTGACGATGATGAACGCGCCTTACTACACGCAGGATTTCGTCAAGGGCGTGGTTCTGGTCGTCGCCCTTGTCTTCACCTTTGCGCTTTCGGGCAGGGGCAGGAGGTAGCTTTCGATCGGAACAGGATTTTGGGTTCAACAAGAGTGGAGGAAAACAAAGTGAGCATTACAAGAAGACTTCTGGGAAAGGTGGCGCTCGGATTGGCCGGCGCAACCATGCTGATGCAGGTTCCGGCGCTGGCCGCCGACAAGCCGGCGCCTTTCGACAAGCCCGGCGTCAAGATCGCGCTGGTGCGTTATCTCTCGACCGGTGACTTCTTCCAGGCCTATCTCAGCGGCGTCGAGGCACAGTCGAAGGCGCTCGGCATCGACCTGCGCGTGCTCGACAGCCGCCAGGACGCCGCGCTTCAATCCGACATGGTCGACCAGGCCATTGCGCTCGGCGTTCAGGGCATCATCATCCAGCACGGCCTGACAGAATCGATGAAGGACGCCGCACAGCGTGCGGTCGACGCAGGCATCAAGGTTGTGGCTTTCGACGTCAATGTCGAGAACCCCAAGATCCCGCAGGTCGAACAGTCCGACCGCGACTTGGCCCGCCTCGCGCTCGAGCAGGCGGTCAAGGACAATGGCGAGAGCTGGGATGCCGGCTATGTCTATGTCGCCGGTATCGCGCCGCTCGACCGCCGCAACGAGACCTGGGTCGACGTGAAGAAGAAATATGCCGGCATCAAGGAAGTCGCGATGTTCGGCACGCTCGACAATCCGATCGCCAACTCGGTCGCCAACCAGGCCCGCTCGGTGCTGTCGGCCCATCCCGACATCAAGGTGATGTTCGCCCCCTACGATGAATTCGCCAAGGGCGTGAAGATCGCCGTCGACGAAGCGGGCTTGAACAAGGGCATCAAGATCTATTCGGCCGATATCTCAACGTCCGATATATCAGCGATGCGCGAGCCCGACAGCGCCTGGGCCGCGACCGCCGCGACCAACCCGGCCGTCGTCGGCCAGGTCTCGGTGCGTGCGCTGGCGCAGCTGCTGGCCGGTGAAGATCCCGGCCACAACGTCGTCGTGCCGCCGACGCTGATCACCCAGAAGGACCTCATCGACAAGGACATCAAGAACATGGAGGATCTGTCGGCCAAGCTGCCGCAGTTCGCTCACGCCGATGTCGCGATGCCGGCCTGGATGCCGAACCCGAACGCGAAGTAAGTTCGCTATCGAGGGCCGCTTGCAGCCGCTTGCTGCGGGCGGCCTTCTTGCCGAATATTTGCAGGGCCGGCTCGCTTGTTCCGGCCCAAGGTTCGGTGCGTGTATGGAACCACAGACCGCAATCGAGGAAAATCTGTCCGGTGCCGTCGCCGGAACATTGCTTCGATGCCCGCAGGCCACCACCGGCGTCGTGGTGTTGGGCGGATCGAGTGGCCGCGTCGATGTCGGGCGCGCGCGGCTTTTTGCAAACGAGGGCTCATCTGCCTTGGCCCTGCAGTGGTTCGGCGGCGAGGGCCAGGCTCCCGGAATATGCGAAATTCCCCTCGAAACCTTCTTTGCGGCAACCAACTCTCTCATTGAAACAGGATGCCGCCGCATCGTCTACGTCGGCACATCCAAGCGTGCCGGGGCCTCACTGCTCGCGGCGGTCCATGACCCGAGAATCGACGCTGTGGTCGCAATCAGCCCGTCATCGGTGGTTTGGGGAAATATCGGCGCGGGCCGGGATGGTGTCAGCTGGCCCGAGCGATCCTCATGGTCGCTCGACGGTATTCCCCTACCGTTTGTGCCGACGGATCCGAATTGGACCCGAGAGTATGTGGATGGCCTTGTGTCCTACCGAGGACACTTTGAGCATTGTTTCAAAGCCTTCGAACGGGAAGCAAATGCGACAGCCATCCCCGTTGAGACCGCATCGGCCGAGATTCTGCTGGTTGCAGGTGGCGACGACGCGCTGTGGCCCTCCCTATGGTTCGCAATGGACATTGTTCGGCGGCGAGACAACAAAGGCAAGGTCACACATCTCGTTTCATCGCCGGGCGCGGGCCACCGCATTCTCTTGCCAGGTGAGAACACACCACGCTCCGCATTGCATGCACACGGAGGCAATGACGAGGCTGATTCAAGGCTTGGCAGAAAGGCTTGGGAAGGCATCCGGGAACTGCTGTAGCAGACCGGTTTCGGCTACTCGTTGAACAGATCGGAGTGAGAGCCGGTCCGAGCAAGCTGTAATTCGTCGCTGGCCACCCGATAGATCAAGAGCCAGTCCGGTTCTATGTGCGCGTCACGATAGCCTTTCCAGTCGCCTTTCAAGGGGTGGTCCTTATAACTCGCCGGTAGCTCGTTTCCGGCGATCAGCCGGCCGAGCAGTTCGCGCAATTTGCCAAGGTCTTTGCCACGCTTCTCAATACGTTTCACGTCGCGACGGAATTGCCCGGAGCGAACAGGCGTCAGCACATCAGATGCCCAAATCCTTGAACAGCTCATCGGCCGAGGCGAAACGCTTGCCCTTGCCCTGTTCCAATTCGGCCATGGCCTTTCGAGTGGTTGCGTTAGGCACCTTCACCGGAAAGGGAAATTCCTTGTCGGCAGCGACGCGAACCAAAAGCAGGCGGATGGCGTCGGAAACCGACAGGCCCATTGCCGCCAGGGCTTCTGTTGCCTGATCCTTTGTCGCCGTATCGATCCGAGCGCGGACCACGGTATCAGTTGCCATGTTATAACTCCTCTGAGTGAGCTACAATGTAGCTACGGATTGCTAGCTGCGCAAGCCGGTTGATGCTCTCTCAATCTACCGCAACGCCGCCGCGATATTGCCGCCGTCGACCGTCGTCACGTCGGCGGTGGTTCGGTCGGCCAGCGCGTGGTGCAGGAATGCCTGTGCCACGTCCTGCGCCGTCACTTCCTGGCCGAGCAGATTGCCGGACATGTAGTCCTTCTCCGACACGCCGCGCGCGCCCGAGCGGCTGGCGATCATGGCGTCGGTCAACAGGCCTGAGCGGATGCGGTCGGCGTTGACGGCGTTGGATCGGATGCCATACGCGCCATAGTCGAGCGCGTATTGCCTGGACAGGAACAGGGTCGCTGCCTTCGGCAAGCCATAGGCGCCGAACTTCGGGCCAGGATTGACTGCTTGTTTGGACGTGTTGAACAACAACACGCCGCCAGTGCCTTGTTCGAGCATGATGCGCACAGCGTTCTGCGCCACCGACTGATGGGCGAAGAAGTTGAGCTCGAAGCTTTTGCGCAAAAGCGCATCGTCGAGTTCGCCGATGCGGCCTTCCCAGGCAGCACCGGCATTGGACACCAGGATGTCGACACCGCCGAACACGGCGACCGCTCTGTCGAAGGCGGCACGCACCTGTGCCGGGTCGGTGATGTCGGTGGCGACGCCGATCGAATTGTTACCGGCCTTCTTCGCCGCCTCGGCGGCCTTCTCGGCATCGAGATCGACGACGACGGCGTGAGCGCCATTGTCGGCGAACAGTTTTGCTGTCGCCGCACCGATCGCGCCGGCGCCGCCGGTGATCAGCACGACCTGGCCGGTCAGCGGCTTCGGCTTGTTGGAGGCGAGCTTGGCCTGCTCCAGCGACCAGTATTCGAGCGGGAACAGGTCTGCCTTGGAGAGCGGATGGAAACGCCCGACCGCCTCGGCGCCGCGCACCGCCTCGATCCACATCTCGCCGACATCCGACGCGATCTTCGCATCCTTCAGAGTGCGGCCATGGCCGAACATGCCGAGGCCCGGCACCAACGTCAGCCGCGGCATCTGGTCGAGCATGGTGCGCTTGACGTCGTCGAGCGCGTCATTGGTCTCGAAATAGGCGCGGTAATCCTTGGCGAAGGCGTCGACATGGTCCTTGATCACCGCCTTGTAGTCGCCGGCCTTGTCGGCATCGGGCGCCGGCAGTGCCATCGGTCCGGTCTTGATGCGGATCGACAGATCGGGCGTCGACACGCCGCGTCCAGCATAATCGGCAATCTCGGTCGAATTGATGAAATCGACGATTGCCGGCGAAGTGCGGAAGTCGCTGATCATGCGGTCGAAGCGGCCTTCGCCGCGAGCCACTGCAACGGCACCACGCAGCATCGGCGCGATAGACGCCGGTGTCGCGAGCTTTGCCGGCAAGGCTGCCTTTGCTGCCTTGGGCTTGCCGCTTGCGGTAATGAAGTCCTCGGCGACATTCACATAGTGGATCATCCGGTCGTAGGCTTGTTTGGCGTCGTCGCCGAAGGTGAAGATGCCATGCTTGTCGAGGATCAGGCCCTCGACCGTGGGGTCGGCGTCGAAGATGTCGGCGGCCGCCTTGGCGAGGTCGAAGCCGGGCATGATGTAGGGCACATAGCCCATCTTGCTCCCGAACACCGTCTTCACCAGCGGTTTCGAATCTTCCTGGTCGACGATGGCCAAGATGGCAGTCGAGTGCGTGTGGTCGACGAATTTGTGCGGCAGGAAGGCATGCAGCAGCGTCTCGACAGAAGGATTGGGCGATGACGGGTCGATGAGGTTGGCGCGTTGCAGGGCAACCATGTCCTCGTCGGCCAGTTTGTTCAGCGCGCGCGCCTTGAGCAGTGGCTTGAGCTTGACCGCCGGCAGGCCCTGCGGCTCGATGACGCCCATATCCCAGCCGCTGCCCTTGACGCACAGCACGTCCCACTCGTCGCCGACAAGATCGACGGCCGTCGTCTTGCAGGAGGTGTTGCCGCCGCCATGCAGCACCAGTCTCGGTTCACCGCCCAGCAGCCGCGTCGTGTAGACGCGCAAGGCCAGGTCGCGGCCGACGCCCTTCCTTGCATAGTCGGCAACGAGCTTTTCGGCTGCATCGTCATTCCACAGGTTCTTCATGTTCGCTTCGTCCAATTGCTGTCTTCGATGGTGAAACAGGAATGCCGCGACGCTTTGATGACAATGCGACGGCGACGGGAGTGCTGATTGCTAGGAAGCCTTTTCTGTCGTGGCGGCCGCATGATCCAAGAGCCGCTGCGCCATGCGCGCGCCGACCACCAAATGCGTGCAAAGGCCACCGGCGATCGCCGCGAGCAGCGGTTCGAACTTGCTGTCCTCCTGTACGACCATCAGCCGCCGGGCGATGGCGCGCAGTGAGGCAAGTTCGGCGGAGATCACCCGCCTGTTATAACTGCAGTCGAGCACTTTGCCCCCGGCGTCGATGATCTGCCCGGCAATGACGCCGGCAGCGCCCTGCTTTCGCAGTTCCGCCATTTCACTTGGTGTCAGCGCGCCGCATTTGACCAGATGGCTGTCGGCATCGACCGCGCCGACCGAGTATAGCGCCAGATCGCATTCGCCGACGCCCGATAATTGTTCGCGGATCACCGGTTCGGCACGCAGCGCACGTGCCAGCTCTTCCGTCGACAGCACCAGCGGTGCGTAGAAGTTGAGCCCCTTGGCGTTCAGGCGCCGCGCGATCTCCATCGTGCACTGATCGGGCCGATAGGAATAGGGCGCGCCGAGATTGCCGCAGAGTTGCGCCACCGTGACATCCTGCAGGTCAGCATAGGACATGATGTCGGCGATCATGTAGACGGTCCGGCCCCAGGCGACGCCGATGCGGTCGCCCTTCTTGACCAGCTCGAGAAAGACGCTTGCCGCCAGCACGGCGATTTCCGTCGATGGGTCGGCGATATGGTCGTTTTCAGGCGCGATCCAGACGGCGTCGAGGTGCAGCGCATCTTCGAGTTTGCGCGCCAGCACATCGTCGGTGAAAAGTTGGGTCGAGGTCGAGATGTTGACGATGCCGGTCTCGCGCGCCTTGCGCAGATACATGGCGACCGAAGCGCGGGAAATGTTAAGCTGGCTTGCCACCTGGTCCTGCCGCAGGCCATGGGCATAATAGAGCCAGGCGGCCTTGTGGATAAGTTGTTCTGCCGGTCTGATCGCCATGCCATCTCCTCGGCTGACATTATTCACGGCTCTCGACAAAAGTCAAACTGGACACAGGTATGCGATGCCCTTTGGCGAGGCGAATCTGGATGATCATTGCGCCAAATGCGCCTCAACGGGGCATCGTTGATGGTGACGCGGCCCGAGGCCGTGATTAGAACGTCTAAAGAAAGAACGCGGGGAGTATGGGGATGGGCAATCCTTACGAACAGGATCTCGACAAGAACGCGGCCAACCATCAGCCGCTGACGCCGCTCACCTATCTGGAGCGCGCGGCCAGGACCTATCCCGACCATATCGCCATCATCCACGGCCGCCAGCGCATCGACTATCGCAATTTCTGGCATCGCTCGCTGAAGCTTGCCTCGGCGCTTCAGAAACGGGGCATCGGCAAGGGCGACACGGTCACCGTCATGCTGTCCAACACGCCGCCGATGCTGGAGGCGCATTTCGGCGTGCCGATGACCAAGGCGGTGCTGCATTCGCTCAACACACGCCTCGATGCCGCGGTCATCGCCTTCCAACTCGACCACGCGGAGACCAAGGTACTGATCGTCGACCGCGAGTTCTCCAGTGTCATCAAACAGGCCCTGGAACTGGCCAAGGTCAAGCCGCTGGTCATCGACTATGACGATCCCGACTACGCCGCCGACGCGCCGTACCCTAAAGGCGAGCGGATTGGCTCGCTCGACTATGAGGCCTTTGTCGCCGGTGGTGATGCGGATTTCGCCTGGTCGATGCCCGACGACGAATGGGATGCGATCTCGCTCAACTACACGTCGGGCACGACAGGCAATCCGAAGGGCGTGGTGTACCATCACCGCGGTGCCGCCCTGATGGCCTACACCAACACCATCCATGCCGGCATGGCCAAGCATGCGGTCTATCTGTGGACGCTGCCGATGTTCCACTGCAATGGCTGGTGCTTTCCCTGGACGCTCGCCGTCCAGGCCGGCACCCATGTCTGCCTGCGCTGGGTGCGGCCGAAGCCGATCTACGATGCGATTGCCGATCTCGGCGTCACGCATCTTTGCGGCGCGCCCGTGGTCATGTCGGTGCTGATCAATGCGAAGGACGGGGACAAGCGGGAGTTCCCGCAGACGGTCTCCTTCAACACGGCCGCCGCACCACCGCCGGAAGCCGTGCTGTCGGGGATGGCCGATGCCGGCTTTGCCGTCACCCATCTCTATGGCCTGACCGAGACCTATGGCCCCGCGGTCGTCAACGAATGGCACGGCGCCTGGGACGACCTCGAAAAGGGTGAACGCAGCGCCAAGAAGGCACGGCAGGGCGTACGCTATGCGGCACTCGAAGGCCTGACCATCATGGATCCTGAGACGATGCGGACGACGCCGGCGGACGGCGAGACCATCGGCGAGGTCATGTTCCGCGGCAACATCGTCATGAAGGGCTATCTGAAGAACCGCAAGGCGAGCGACGAGGCCTTTGCCGGCGGCTGGTTCCATTCCGGCGATCTCGGTGTCATGCACGCCGATGGCTACATCCAGCTCAAGGACCGCTCCAAGGACATCATCATCTCGGGCGGCGAGAATATCTCCTCGATCGAGGTCGAGGATGCGCTCTACAAACACCCCTCCGTCGCCTCTTGCGGTGTTGTCGCCAGGCCCGACGACAAATGGGGCGAGGTGCCCATCGCCTATGTCGAATTGAAGCCTGGCAAGTCGGCGACCGAGGCCGAGATCATCGAACACTGCCGCGCGCTGCTTGCCCGCTTCAAAGTGCCGAAGGCGGTGATCTTCGCCGAAATCCCGAAGACCTCGACCGGCAAGATTCAGAAGTTCCGGCTGCGCGAAATGGCAAAGGTCGCCTGAATCGCCGACAGTCTCTCGCGGAAAATATTCTCTACAGTCCGCATCCTCCGGTGGCTTCGTGACGTCTATCGAATGTCACCATCTGTCAACAATCGTACAAGTACGCCGAAATCGCATTGACAGGTCACTCGTTTCGATTTACGAGTGACGAAAATTGAAATTCGTCATTCGTAAAGCAACAGAGGTCATGTCCGAAGCCGCCACCATCGTCGCCGACGCCGCCCGACAGGAAAATGTGACGCGCATTCTCGATTGCGCCGAGCGCTTGTTCCGCCACTACGGCTACGGCAAGACCAATGTCGCCGACATCGCCCGCGAACTCGGCATGTCGCCGGCCAACATCTACCGCTTCTTCGCTTCCAAGGTGGAAATCCACCAGGCGGTCTGCGGTCGGATGCTCGGTGCAAGCTATAAGATGGCCTACGAGATTGCCCACCTGCCGATCAGCGCCGAGGAGCGGCTTCGGCGCTACATACATGCCCAATACAAGATGACGATGGAAGTCATGCTCGACGAGCAGAAGGTCCACGAGATTGTCGTCGTCGCACTCGAACGGGACTGGGGCGTCATCGACAAGCATGTCGACAGCATTCACGACCTGTTTGCGGACGTGATCCGCGACGGCATCGAGGCCGGTGAGTTCAGGGAACAGGATCCGGTGATCGCGTCTCGGTGCTTCGGCGCCTCGACCGTCATCCTGTGTCATCCGCAGATGGTGGCGCAATGCCTTGCCAAGACCAACCGGGCGATGCCCGACGACCTGATCGACTATGCGATCAGGGCTTTGAAGTAATAGCCGCCGAACGCCGGTATCGACCGTTCATCTCCAGTCGGGAGTACAAGATGTCTTTGTCCAGTTCCATCCTCCGCAAACTGCCAGTTGCTGGCCTGATGGTCGCGGCCCTCGGGCTCGCCGGCTGCAGCCAAGAAAAAGCCGAGGTCAAGGAGATCATCCGGCCGGTCAAGGTCGTCGAGATCGCCCAGGCGCATGATAAGCGCACGCTCTCCTATTCCGGCTCGGTGCGGGCCCGCACCGAAAGCGCGCTGGCTTTCCGGGTCAACGGCAAGATCACAGAGCGCCTCGTCGACATCGGCCAGCACGTGGCCTCGGGCGATGTGCTCGCCCGCATCGATCCCATCGACTACGACCTTTCGGTCAAGAGCGCGCAGGCAGCCCTTGATGCCGCCGATCGGCAGGTCGAGACATCGGAGCTTGCCCGCAAGCGCGCCGAACAGCTGTTCGACAAGAAGTTCGCGCCGAAATCGCAGCTGGAGCAGGCGACCTTGGCCTACGACCAGGCCGTCGCCACCCGCGATTCCGCCCGCTCGACGCTTGCCCAGGCCAGGAACCAGGTTGGCTATACCGATCTCAAGGCCGACAGGGATGGCATCATCACCGCAGTCAGCGCCGATGTCGGCCAGGTGGTCGGCTCCGGCTCGCCGGTGGTCACCGTCGCGGTCGACGGCGAAAAGGAAGTGCTGATCGCCGTTCCGGAAATGGAAATCGCCGAATTCAAGCCGGGCAAGGTCGTCAAGGCGGGCTTCTGGTCCGACGACGCGTTGGCGCTGGACGGCAAGGTCCGTGAAGTCGCCGGCAGCGCCGATCCGCAATCGCGCACCTTTGCCGTCCGCGTCAGCCTGCCAAACGACCCACGCGTGCTTCTCGGCATGACCGCCAGCATCGAAGCCTCGGCCGCCAATGAACGGCAGCTCGTCTCGATCCCGCTGAGCGCATTGGCTGAGAAAGACAGCCAGTCGATCGTCTGGACCGTCGATCGTGGCGCCGATACCGTTCATGCCCGTCCGGTCAAGGTCGCGAAGTTTGCCGCCGATGGCGTGCGTGTCGCAGAGGGTCTGAAGCCCGGCGACGTCGTGGTCGCTGCCGGCACGCAGTTCATGACCGAGAATCTCAAGGTGAAATTCGCCGGTGACACGGTGCTGCAATCCGCCTCTGCGGCGGGTGACGGCGGCGACACCAAGCAGGTGCGCTGACGAAAGACAACCGGCTGCGCGTTCCCGCAGCCGCTGGTTTCCGGGCGGCAAGCGCCCACCCGAGACGCTCGATTGATGTAACCCCCACATCGATTTCGCGTCCCACCGCGATGAGCGTTTCTCCTCTCGGAGAGCCTTGCCGCCCGGAAGCCAATACCGAACCTCGATTGCTGAACAGATGGATCTGCATCCATGACCAATTCCACGGAAGAGAAGCGGCCCTTCAACCTGTCGCGCTGGGCAATCGGCCACCCCGCCATTGCGCGGTTCCTGTTTGGCCTGATCATCATTTCCGGCGCGCTCGGCCTGATGCGCATGGGCCAGAAGGAAGATCCCGATTTCACCTTCCGGGTCATGGTCGTCCAGGCAATCTGGCCGGGCTCGTCGATCCAGGAGATGGAAGACCAGGTCGTCAACAAGATCGAGCGCAAGCTGCAGGAGACGCCGCATCTCGACTTCGTCCGCTCCTTCACCCGCGCCGGCAGCGCCATCATCACGGTCCAGATCAAGGGTGACACCAACACCGCCGAGGTGACCGACGCCTTCTATCAGGTGCGCAAGAAAGTCGGCGACATATCAGGCGACCTGCCGCAAGGCCTGCTCGGCCCCTATTTCAACGACGAATTCGGCGACACCTTCATCACGCTGCATTCGATCAGCGGCGACGGCTTCAGTTATCCCGAGTTGAAGAAGTTCGCCATCCAGGCGCGCGACATGCTTTTGACGACGCCCGGCGTCGAGAAGGCCGTCATCATCGGCGATCAGCCGGAAAAGCTCTATATCGACGTCTCGTCCAAGGCGCTCGCCGAACGCGGCCTGACGCTGACCGATCTGCAGAACGCGATCAAGGGACAGAACAATGTCGATCCGGCCGGATCCGTCGACACCGGCACCAATTCGGTGCGCATTGCCGTCGAAGGCGACGTCGCCAAGGTCGAGGATATCAGGAACCTGCGCTTGCGCGCCGGCGGCCAGGTCACAAGGCTGGGCGACATCGCCACGGTGACTTCAGGTCTGGAAGACCCGTTCCAGCGCAAATACCGCTTCAACGGTCATGACAGCGTGCAGCTTGGCGTCGTCATGGCCAAGGGATTTAAGGTCACCGATGTCGGCAAGGACGTCGAGGCCACCTACAAGCGCTTCGAGGAGACGCTGCCCTATGGCGTTTCGGTCGACCAGATTTCCGATCAGCCGGGCGTCGTCACGGATGCGGTGGCCGAGTTCATGCATGCGCTCGGCGAAGCGCTGCTGATCGTGCTCGTCGTCTCGTTCCTGTCGATCGGCTGGCGCTCGGGCCTGATCATCGCCATCACCATCCCGCTGGTGCTCGCTGCCACCTTCGCCATCATGTACGAACTCGGCATCGACCTGCAGCGCATCTCGCTCGGCGCCCTGATCATCGCGCTCGGCCTGCTTGTCGATGATGCCATGATCGTCGTCGAGATGATGGAGCGGAAGCTGGAAGAGGGGCTGGTCAAGATCGAGGCGGCAAGCTTCGCCTATTCCTCGACCGCCTTCCCGATGCTGACCGGCACGCTGATCACCACGGCCGGCTTCATCCCGGTCGGCTTCGCCGCCTCGACGGCCGGCGAATATGTCCGCACCCTGTTCTATGTCGTCGGCATCGCGCTGGTCGTCTCCTGGTTCGTCGCGGTGTATTTCACGCCGTGGCTTGGCAACATGATCCTCAAGCAGCGCAAGCATGCTGGCAGCCACCACGACGCCTTCGACACGCGCTTCTATCGCCGGCTGCGCGGAACCGTCGGCTGGGCGGTGCGCCATCGCATCATCGTCCTAGCCATGACTTTGGTCACCTTCGGCACCAGCCTGTGGGCCTTCCAGTTCATCCCGCAGAACTTCTTCCCGCAATCGTCGCGTCCGGAAATCCTCGTCGACCTCTGGCTGCCGGAAGGCACCAGCATCAAGGAGGTCGAGGCACAGGCCAAGGCGCTCGAAGCCAAGATGATGGACGACAAGGACAAGCGCTTCATCGCTACCTATATCGGCGAAGGCGCGCCGCGCTTCTTCCTGCCGCTGGACCAGCAGCTGAGCAACCCGAACTTTGCCCAGCTGCTCGTCATGGCCAATGACGAACCGGCCCGCGAACGGCTGATCGTCAAATTGCGCACCGTCCTGGCCGAGGATTTTCCGTCGATCCGCGCCAAGGTCGACCGTCTGTTCCTCGGTCCGCCGACCGGATGGCCGGTGCAGATGCGCGTCATGGGGCCGGATCGCCAGGAGGTGCGCCGCATCGCCGACCAGGTGAAGGCGAAGTTCAGCGAGGATCCGCTACTCGGCGCAGTCCATGACGATTGGCTCGAGCCGGTGCCGGCCATGAAGCTGGACATCGACCAGGATCGCGCCCGTGCGCTCGGCGTCACCTCGCAGCGCATCCGCCAGACGCTGCGGGCGGCCATGTCCGGCGTGCCGCTCGACGACTTCCGCAACGGCGAGGAGACGGTGTCGATCGTCGCCCGCGAGCCGGATGCCAGCCGCAGCCTGCTGTCCTCGGTCGACTCCGTCTATATTCCGACCGATTTCGGCGGCTCCGTGCCGCTGTCGCAGGTGGCCAAGGTTGTGCCGGTGCTGGAGCAAGGCATCGAATGGCGCCGCGACCGCTTGCCGACCATCAGCGTGCGGGCGACGCTGCCGGATGGCGTGCAGTCAAACGACGTCATCACCAAAATGTACAAGGACATGCAGGGCCTGCGTGACGGGCTGGCGCCCGGCTACAAGATCGAGATCCAGGGCGGTGCGGAGGATTCGGCGGAAAGCCAGGCTTCGATCGCCGCCAAGGCGCCGATAATGCTGGCCGTCATCGTCGTGCTGTTGATGATCCAGCTGCAGCATTTCGGCAAGGCGATGCTGGTTCTGGCGACCGGTCCTCTCGGCATCATCGGTGCTGCGGCGGCCCTTTTGATCAGCGGCGCGCCGTTCGGCTTCGTCGCCATCCTCGGCGTCATCGCTCTGCTCGGCATCATCATGCGCAACTCGATCATCCTGGTCGACCAGATAGACCAGGACATTGCGAGAGGCATGGACCGCTACGAAGCGATCGTCGGCTCGGCCGTGCGCCGCTTCAGGCCGATCGTGCTGACAGCGATGACGGCGGTGCTTGCACTGATCCCGATCTCGCGCGGCGTGTTCTGGGGGCCGCTCGCCTACGCCATGATGGGCGGCATCCTCGTTGCCACCGTGCTGACCATCCTGGTCCTGCCGGCGGGCTACGCCCTGTTCTTCGGCCGCGAGCCCAAGAGGATTGCCGCGAAGGAAGACGATTTGGCATCCAGCAAAGTAGCCGAAAGGCCTCGACTGGCCTTGGCGGCTGAATAAACGATATCGGCCGGTCGAGTTTCGACCGGCCGATTGTCCATCCTGTTAAGGCTTTCCGCTGCCGGCCTTTTCGGGAAGTCGTCAGATGACGAAAAACCAGTTGGCCAGCAGCATCACCACCACGCCGGCGACCAGCGTCAAATAGGGCAGCATGCCCGCCTTTTTGACCGCGAGGTCGGCTCCCGTCATGCCGAGGTCGGCCAGCATGTGGTCGGGGAACTTGCCCTTGTCCTGGACGTAGTGGCGGAAGCAGAACACCGGGATGATCAGCGCCGCTGTGATCAGTCCTGCCCACAGCGCCATCGGGTTCCACACCTTGGCGCCGGCGCCCATGAAGATGGCGTTGACATAGGCGAAGATCGCCCCGATCCCGAGCAGCCAGCTCGGCGCCTTCCAGGGCCGCGCGATATGGCCGTTGTCGATGCGGTGGATCCAGCCGGCGTTGAGGTTGAGGAAGTTGAAGATGATGTAGCCGCAGTTCGACACGGCGAGGATGAAGAAGAAGCTCGTCGCGTCGGCCGAGGCGATGGCCAGCACGATCAGGTTGAAGACGAGATCGGTCCACATGGCGCGGGTCGGTGCGCCGTGCTCGTTGACATGGCTCAGATAGCGCGGCAGCCAGCCGTCGACCGAGCCCTGGTAAAGCGTGCGCGAAGAGCCGGCCATGGCGGTCATGATGCACAGCACCAGCGCCAGGATCATCAGCATTACCAGCAGGCTGTGGATCAGCGCGCCGCCACCGACCATGCCGGCCAATGCGTCGGCGACGCCGGAGCCGTCGACGATCGGCGTGGCCAACATGCCGTTAAGGCCGAGCACGCCCTGGAAGGTGAAGGGCACCAGGATGAACAGCAGCATGCACAAAAGGCCGGAATAGAAGATCGCCTTGAAAGTGTCGGTACCGGGGTTCTTGAACTCCGAGGTGTAGCAGACGGCGGTCTCGAAGCCGTAGGTCGACCACGCGGCGATGAACATGCCGCCGAGCACCAGCGTCCAGCCAGCGATATTCCAGACGCCGGGTTCTGGCGCATAGGCAGCCGCCAGCGGTACAAATGGCGAAAAATTCGCCCAGTTGATCTGGCCGGTGATGATCGGCACGACGCCGACGATCAGCATCGGGATGATGACCAGCAGGCCGATATACTTTTGCACGTTGGCCGTCCCGAGGATGCCGCGATGCTGGATGGCGAAGATGATCAGCATCAGCACCGCGCCGATGAAGAAAGTCGCGTTGAACGTGAACGAGACCGGTCCCAGCGTGTGGCTGTAGAGCGTCCAGTTGCGGATCGCCGGCGTTGCGGCGGCTGTCACCGCCGTGATGGCGTCGGCGGCACTCGTTCCGGCATGCGCGGCGATATAGGCGACGACATCCGGCGAGGCGTCGGTGAACAGCGGCACCGGCGCCAGCGCGTTGAGAATGTAGGCGGCGGCGATCGAGCAGCCGAGCGACAGCACCGGCGACCAGGCGAACCAGTTGCACCAGACCGACAGCGGCGCGATGAATTTGGAATAGCGCAGCCAGGCCGTGGCGCCATAAATCGAGGCGCCGCCGGATTTGTTCGGGAACAGGCCGGCGATCTCGGCATAGGTGAAGGATTGCAGGAAGCCCATGATCATGGAGGCGATCCAGATCGCGAAGGCCAACGTTCCGGTCGTGCCGGCAATGCCGCCGATCGAAAACAGGACGAGGGCAGGGACGCCACTCGCCACCCAGAAGGCGCCGCGCCAATCGATATTCCGGTGCAGCTTGCCTTCTGCAAGCGGCTCCAGGGCAGTCGTTATCGTGCTCATGTGTCTTTGTTCCCCTTTTTTGATGTTCCCCGTTCGTGACGGCCGCGACTTCGCGAGGCTTCATCATCGACGCACGCATTGAGCGACTGCGTGTTTCCACTCAGTCGTATTTTTTTCTTAACAGTGAAGATTGATCCGACACGCTTTCAGGTCAAGCGTTTTGTGAAGCCATGCACATCACGCTTGTGAGCGTAGGATTCACGCGACCAGTGAAATTACAGACCGGCCGACCTGTTTGTCATGAAAACGGTCCTCATGAGCGCGGTTTTATCTTCTGCGGATCGTAATGTGCGAAGGCAACGACCCGCGCCGGCAGCCGCTTGGCATGGCCATCGAGCTTGCCGATCTCGACCTCGGTGCCAATCGCCGAATGAGTGACGTCGAGCCTGGCCAATGCGATGTTCTTGTTCAGCACCGGCGAACGCATCCCTGAGGTGACGACGCCGATCTGGGCGCGGCCGACATGCACACAGTCGCCGTGGCCGACTGCGACATTGGCGTCGATGTCGAGCCCGACCAGCTTCGTCTGCGGGTGCTCCTTGCGGCGGATCAGCGCCTCGCGGCCAATGAAGTCATCGGTCTTGCTTGTCAGCGGCACGGTAAAACCGATGCCGGCCTCGAACGGATCGGTCTGGTCGGAGAATTCGTAGCCGGCGAAGATCAGCCCGGCCTCGATACGCACCATGTCGAGTGCCTGCAGCCCCATCGGCTTCAATCCGTGCGGCTGGCCGGCCTCCCAGATAGCGTCGAACACTTTTTCGGCGTCGCGCGGATGGCACCAGATCTCGTAGCCGAGCTCGCCGGTGTAGCCGGTGCGCGAGACGACGACCGGAATGCCGTTGCCCCCACCGATGCGGGCGACGGCGAAACGGAACCATTCGAGCTCGTCGATCGACGGCTGCAGCGGCGACGTCCAGATGACTTCACGCAGGATGTCGCGGCTCTTCGGCCCTTGCATGGCGACATTGTGCATCTGGTCGGTGGAGGAACGCACCAGCACGTTGAGCCCCAGCTTTGCCGCTGTCTCGCGCAGCCATTCGCCGGACAGATCATCGCCGCCGACCCAACGGAAATTATCCTTGCCGAGGCGCAGCAACGTGCCGTCATCGATCATGCCGCCATGCTCGTAGCACATGGCGGAATAGACGACCTGGCCGACGCCGAGCTTCTTGACGTCACGGGTCAGCGTGTACTGCAGCAGCGCTTCGGAGTCGGGACCAGTGACCTCGAACTTGCGCAGCGGCGACAGGTCCATGATCACCGCATCCTGCCGGCAGGCCCAGTATTCGGCGATCGGTCCGTCCTTGGCGAAGGAGTTGGCCAGCCAGTAGCCCCTGTACTCCTGGAAGTTGCGGGTGTGCTTGGCAAAGCTCGAATGAAAGGAGGTCTCGCGGGTCATTTTCGGTTCCGAATCAGGCGTCATGCGTCTGGCGATCGCTCGCGAGAATTTGTGCTGGCCGGAATAGGTGCGCACATGGATGTCGGTCGGGTTCCAGCCATTGGCCGGCGTCGTGTCGTCGGGACAGGCGGAGGAAACGCAGACGATGTCGGTGAGCGCGCGCAGCAGCACATAGTCGCCGGGCCGCGACCATGGCTCATCGGACACCATCACGCCACGCGCGTCGATCGCGGTGTTGAAGAAGAAGTTGATCGCCATCCAGCCGGCACGAGGATTGACGCCTCTGTCCGCCAGCGCGCGATTGAAATTCTCCGAGCAGTTGGCGTGGCCGGGATAGCCGATATCGTCGTAATATTTGGCTGCGCAGGCGAGCGCGAACGCATCATGCCGACCGCATGTGTCCTGCACCACTTCGACCAGCGGCTCCATGTCCTGGTCGTAATATTTCGAATGCAGGCCGGGCATCGGATAGCTCGCACCCATCAGCGTGCGGGTCGTCGTCACGTCGAGTGGCTGGTCGAAGCCCTTGTCCAGCTTGCGCGCCGAAAAGCACTGGAAGTCGGTGCACTGGCGCCCATCGACATCGATGATCTGCAGATAGTCGCCCGCCTTGACGAAATAGGACTGCGCCGTCGCCGAATGTACGCGCAAATCCAGCACCGGATCGGCCAGCGGATCGGCCAGTTGCGATTTCGCCGCCGGGCGGATCGTGGCGCGGCGCACGATAACCGTGAGCGGAGTCGCCGTGTCATGGCCATCGACCAGCATCGGCCCGCCGGGCGCGGCGACGACCATCGAGCCGTCGCGCGCGACGGTGAAAGCCTGCTCGGTGCCGGCAGGCGTGGAACCGCCGAACACGCGCACCGCCTTGGCCTGGTCCAGATGCACCTGCCGGCGCGCGAGCCCGCCCCGCAGGGATGCGAGACTATCGTCGCCCTCGGCCAGCAGCGCCTTGATGCCGGCCGCATTGCTGTTCGATGTTTCTCCAAAAATGTCGGAGCCGGTCGCGCCGGTCTTGTCCCAGGCCAGCAATTCGCAGGCCTGGCCGCCCTCGACATTGCGCACGGTGATCGTATCGCCGGCCTCGATGTCGATCAGCACCGCGCCGTTGCCCTGGATCGTATAACGCTCCATGCCCGGCGGCAGCGCAATCTGGCCGGGCCTCAGGATGAGGCTCGGCCGGGGCGGTCCGGCTGCAATTGCGGGGTAGGGCGACTGGCTCATCTCTGCCTTGCGGTTCGAGAAACAAGTTTGCCTGTGTGTAAAATTATTTTAGCAGCAAGAATAGCAGTGCGGTTGGGTTTGGCAAGGCGGAGGTGATGCTGGCTCCCCCTTCTCCCCCTGTGGGACCCACAGGGGAGAAGAGAAGACCGCTACGCCAGTTCTGCGGAATGGCTGACAGCAACTCCATATTCCGCAGCCGAGTCGAGCATCGTGTGCCAAAGGCTTTCGGCAAAGGTCGCAAACACCAGCAGATTGAACACCGCCAGCCCATCCGGACGATCGCCGCCGCGCCAGAGCGTGACGCTGGTGTGGTCCATCGAGGTTGCGGCGGCAGCGCCGATCGGAAATGCTCCCGCGTGCAGATCGATCGACGACAGTTTCACCAGCATCATCCGGGCCTTTGCTCCGGAAATGCTGATCATGGCGCGCGCATGCGACTGGTCGGACAGCGAGGCGGCACCGGACAATGCCGGCGCCAGCGTATCCATTGCGTGCTTGCCGCCCTTCGACAGGACGAAGAACTGATCCGGTCCCGACCAGATAAGCGTGGCCTCCTGAGCCTGTATCGCCTTCGGCGCATCCGGGGCCGCCACGTCGAAGCGGGCCATGGCCGCCTTTGCCAGTTCGGCCGCTTGGCCGCGCCGCGCCATCACCTGGATCAGGTCGAAGTTGCGTATCTCGGTCAGCCAAACGCCGGCCTCGATGCTGCTTGCACCATGCCGACCGGCGACCAGCGCGTGCTCGAGGGGGCTGCGGGGAGCCCAGGAAAACTCAGCCACGCTGGCGCCCTCCATCGGGATCGTAGAAGACGGGATTGCACAGCTCGACATCATAGTCCTCGCCGCGCAATGGGTCATGCGCGTGTACGATCTCGCCGATGCGCTCGCGGCCGCGTTCGACAAGTGCGAGCCCGATCCATTGGTCCGATGTCGGCGAGAAACAGACCGAGGTGACATAGCCCTGGTCGTTGCCGGGGCCAGGTGTCTGCCCTTTCGGAATGACGTGCGCGCCGGAGCGTAAGCGGCGGGCCTTGTCGGCCGGCTTGACGCCGACAACGACCTGGCGATCCGGCGCGACCAGCGCCTCGCGCCCCGCCATGACGCGGCCGATATAGTCCTTCTTGGTCGACATCATCTTGCCCAAGCCGAGATCGGCCGCCGTCGTCGTGCCGCTCAGTTCCGGTCCGGCGATGTGCCCCTTTTCGATGCGCATGACGCCGAGCGCCTCGGTGCCGTAGGGTGTGACGCCGAATGGCGTGCCGGCCAGCATCAGATTGCGCGCCATGGCGTCGCCGAAGCGTGCCGGCACCGAAATCTCGAAGGCCATTTCACCGGAGAACGAGATGCGGAACAGCCGCGCCTTGAGGCCACCGCGAAGGGCGACTTCGCGTGCGCCCATGAACGGGAAACCCTCGTTTGAAAGGTCTTCCGCCGGGTCGACGATCTCCCTGAGCAGGTCGCGCGTTTTCGGGCCTGCGATCGAGAATTGCGCCCACTGGTCGGAGACGGAGGTCAGTTGCACATCGAGGTCCGGGAACAGTACCTGCCGGCAGAATTCGAGATGCTGCATCACCAGGCCGGCCTTGGCGGTGGTGGTGGTCAGGAAATAATGATCCTCGGCCAGCCGCGACGTGGTGCCGTCATCGTAGACGATGCCGTCCTCGCGCAGCATCAGCCCGTAGCGGGCTTTTCCCACCGCAAGGCTGGAGAAGGTGTTGATGTAGACGCGGTCGAGGAAGGCGCCGGCATCCGGGCCATGCACGTCGATCTTGCCGAGCGTCGAGACATCGCAGAAGCCGACGCCGCCGCGCACCGCCTTGACCTCGCGGGTCACCGATTCCAGCCAGTCCTTTTCGCCGGCGCGCGGATACCATTGCGCACNGCGCACCGCCTTGACCTCGCGGGTCACCGATTCCAGCCAGTCCTTTTCGCCGGCGCGCGGATACCATTGCGCACGCTTCCACAGGCCGGTGTCGACGAAGATCGCACCCTGTTCGGCCGCCCAGTGATGCGACGGCGTCAGTCTTGTGGCGTGGAAAGTCTCGTCGCGATGATGGCCGGCGAAGGCGCCTATGGCGACCGGCACATAAGGAGGCCGGTAGATCGTCGTCCCGGTCTCGGGAATGGAGCGGCCGCTGATCGCAGCCATGATGGCGAGGCCGGCGACATTTGAGGTCTTGCCCTGGTCGGTCGCCATGCCGAGCGTCGTGTAGCGCTTCAGGTGCTCGATCGATTCAAAGCCCTCGCGCTGCGCCAGTTCGATGTCGGAAGCGGTGACGTCGTGCTGGTAGTCGACGAAGGCCTTTCCCTTTCCGGCGACATGCCAGAGCGGTGTCAGTGAAAAGGCCTCGTCGTCGGCGACAGGAACGGCGCCCGCCATCCCATTGTGCCCCGCGTCACGCGCCGCGGCCATGCCGGCGGCAAATCCCTGGCTCAGGCAGGCGCCGAGCCCGAAGTCGCCGTTCGCGGCGCCGGCGGCAATCATGCCTGGAGGAACGCCGTCCGGCACGAAGGCGGCGATGTCGTCACGCCATTTCGGCCGTCCGCGATGATACGAGGTCAGCCCGACAGCCGGGTTCCAGCCACCGGAAACGGCGAGGCCGTCGGCTTCGACCTCGGCGCGAGCGCCGCCCGTCAGCGACACCGCGATTTTCCTGACGCCGCCCTTGCCGCCCTCGACACCACTGACGGAGCCGTGCAGCACCGCGAAGCCACCCCTGGAGGCGAGCGATCGGTGGGCTGGAGATACATCAGGGCGCGCATCGATGACCGCCGCGATCTGCAGTCCGGCGCCAAGCGCGGTCTCGACCGTGCGCCAGCCATCCTCATTGTTGGTGAACAGCGCGATGCGTCTGGCCGGCGTTGCAGCGTAGCGCGCGATGTAGGTTCGCATGGCGGAGGCCATCATCACGCCGGGCGTGTCGTTACCGGCAAAGACGATCGGCCGTTCGATGGCGCCGGCCGCGACGATGCAGCGCTTGGCCACGATCCGCCACAGGCGCTGACGCACCTGATGCTCGGGCGGCGACGGCAAATGGTCGTTGACCCGCTCGATCGCACCATACGTGCCGCCGTCGTAGACGCCGAACAATGTCGTGCGGGTCATGGTGCGGACGTCGGGCATATCAGCCAGTTCTGCCAATGACCGAGACAGCCACTCGGCTGCCGGCAAGCCATCGATCGTGCCGCCGTCCGACAGCAGACGGCTGCCAAGCGTGAAATCTTCTTCGCACAGGATGACGCGGGCGCCAGAGCGGCCGGCGGCCAATGCCGCGGCCAGACCGGCCGGACCTGAGCCGGCGATCAGCACATCGCAGTGTGCCCAAGCCTTGTCGTAGTGGTCGGGATCGGCGACGCCGGCGGCGCGGCCAAGGCCGGCGGCACGGCGGATCGCCGGCTCATAGATCGCTTCCCAAAACTTCGCCGGCCACATGAAGGTCTTGTAGTAGAAGCCGGCGACGAAGATCGGCGCGAACAGCTGGTTCACAGACATTACATCGTGGCGCAGCGACGGCCAGCGGTTCTGGCTCGCGGCTTCCAGCCCGTCATAGAGTTCGGCCGTGGTCGCCTTGGTGTTCGGCTCGCGCCGAGCGCCTGTGCGCAGTTCGACCAGCGCGTTGGGCTCTTCCGAGCCGGTGGTGAGGATACCGCGCGGGCGATGGTATTTGAACGAGCGGCCGACCAGCTTGACGCCATTGGCGATCAGCGCCGAGGCCAGCGTGTCGCCCTGGAAGCCGGAGAAAGCCTTGCCGTCGAAGCGGAAGGTGAGCCGCGCCGAGCGGTCGATGAGACCGCCGGATGTGAGGCGATGGGATTGGGACGACGTCACGACTGCCGGCCTTCCGTGAGTTCGATGAAATGCGAGACGGTTGCGCCGCCTCTTACCCTCCCCCTTGTGGGGAGGGTCGCTGCGCAGCAGCGCGGTGGGGGTGCGGCACCGCCCCCCACCCGGACCTGCGGTCCGACCTCCCCACAAGGGGGAGGTGGAGCGCTGGCGCTTTTCGCGACGGCTATGGTCTCGACAGGAAAACTCATTTCGCGACCTGCCTCGCCCCAGCGCCGGTCGCCGGCTCTACCGCCGAAATTTCGTGCGTCAGCGTGTTGCGGGTGACATTCAGCCAGGCCCGGCAGCCGTCGCCATGGTACCAGTATTCGCTGGTTTGCCCGGCGACGTTGTCGCGCAGATAGACGTAGTCGAAGACCTCGTCTTGTGAGGCGCCGGCTTCGGGCCGCACCGGCTTGGCGTCGCCGAGATAGGTGAACTCGCCGAGTTCACGTTCGCCGCAGAAGGGACAGACAATGCGCATGCTGTTCTAGACCGCCTTCAATGCAGGTTCGGTTGGGCGCCCTGGCCCTTTTCGTCGATCATCGCACCAGTCCGGAACCGGTCGAGGCGGAACCTTGCAGCTTCTCCGTGCGATTCATCGCGGGCCAGAAGGTGGGCGAACACGAAGCCCGAGCCCGGCGTCGCCTTGAAGCCGCCATAGCACCAGCCGGCGTTGATGTAGAGCCCGTCCACCGGGCTCTTGTCGATGATCGGCGAGCCGTCCATCGACATGTCCATGATGCCGCCCCACTGGCGCAAAAGACGCACACGGCCGATCATCGGCATCAGCGCCATACCGCCCTCGCAGACGTCCTCCATCACAGGCATGTTGCCGCGCTGGGCGTAGGAATTGTAGCCGTCTATGTCGCCGCCGAAGACCAGGCCGCCCTTGTCGGATTGGCTGACATAGAAATGGCCGGCGCCGAAGGTCATGACGCCGGGGATAAGCGGCTTGATCGCCTCGGAGACGAAAGCTTGCAGCACATGGCTTTCGATCGGCAGGCGCAGGCCGGCCATCGCCGCGACGCGCGACGAACTGCCGGCGACGGCCATGCCGACCTTACCGGCACCGATTTTGCCACGCGATGTCTCGACGCCGGTCACCTTGCCGTTGGCATCACGGGTGAAGCCCGTCACTTCGCAATTCTGGATGACGTCGACGCCGAGCGCACTTGCCGCATGTGCATAACCCCAGACCACCGCATCGTGGCGCGCCGTGCCGCCGCGCCGCTGCAGGAGCCCGCCTTGCACGGGAAAGCGCGCATTATCGAAGTTCAGGAACGGTATCATCTTCCTGACCGCGGCGAGGTCGAGCAGTTCGGCATCGATGCCGTTGATGCGCATCGTGTTGCCGCGCCGTGCATAGGCGTCGCGCTGCGCGTCGGAGTGGTAGAGGTTAATGACGCCGCGCTGGCTGACCATCGTGTTGTAGTTGAGGTCCTGCTCCATCCGCTCCCACAGCTTCATCGACAGTTCGTAGAAGCCGGTGTTGCCGGGCAGGCCGTAATTGGAGCGGATGATGGTGGTGTTGCGGCCGGCATTGCCGGAGCCGATCCAGCCTTTCTCGAGCACGGCGACGTTTCTGATGCCGTACTCGCTGGCCAGGAACCAGGCGGTTGCCAGCCCGTGGCCACCGCCGCCGATGATCACCACGTCGTAGTGATCCTTCGGCGTGGCGTCGCGCCATGTGCGTTGCCAGTTCTTGTGGCCGGAAAGGGCGGCGCGGACGAGCGAGAAGATAGAATATTTCATCAATTCATTCCGAGGCCGCTCGCACCACGCAGGTTGTTAAATATCCAGCGTGTGGTCGCGCTCCCATTGCGTGAAGTGCGAAGCATAGGAATTCCATTCCTGGTGCTTCAGCTTTAGGTAGGCCGACGAAAATTCCTCACCCAGCGCCGCCTTGAGCGATTTGTCGTTGTCGAACTCGCGCAACGCATCGAGCAGGTTAAGCGGCAGCTTCGGCGCGCCCTCCACCGTATGGCCGTGCTGGTACATGTCGATGTCGTAGCGCCTGCCCGGATCGGCTTTCGAGCGGATGCCGTCGAGGCCGGCCGCGATGATGACCGCCTGCAGCAGATAAGGGTTGGCGGCACCATCCGGCAGGCGCAGTTCGAAGCGGCCGGGACCGGGCACGCGCACCATGTGGGTGCGGTTGTTGCCGGTCCAGGTCACCGTGTTCGGTGCCCAGGTGGCACCCGAAATGGTGCGCGGCGCGTTGATACGCTTGTAGGAATTGACTGTCGGGTTGGTGATGGCGGCCAGCGCGGAGGCATGCTTCATGATGCCGCCGAGGAAATTCCTGCCCTTCGCCGACAGGCCGAGTTCCATCGCATTGTCGGCGAAGACGTTGGTCTTGCCGGCCTTGTCCCACACCGAGATATGGGCATGGCAGCCATTGCCGGTCAGTCCCTGGAAGGGTTTGGGCATGAAGGTGGCGCGCAGGCCATGCTTTTCCGCGATCGACTTGACCATGAATTTGAAGAAGGAGTGCTTGTCGGCGGTCGCCAACGCATCGTCGAAGGCCCAGTTCATTTCGAACTGGCCGTTGGCGTCCTCGTGGTCGTTCTGGTAGGCGCCCCAGCCGAGCGCGAGCATGTGGTCGCAGATTTCCGCGATGACATCGTAGCGGCGCATCACCGCCTGCTGGTCGTAGCAAGGTTTCGACGCCGTATCGTATTCGTCGGAGATCGTCTTGCCGTCCGGGGAAATCAGGAAGAACTCGGCCTCGACGCCGGTCTTGACATGCATGCCATCACTGGCGGCTTCCGCGACCAGCCGCTTCAGCGTGTTGCGCGGCGCCTGGTCGACCTCCTTGTCGTCCATGATGCAGTTGGCTGCGACCCAGGCCACCTCAGGCTTCCACGGCAGCTGGATGACCGAAGTCGGGTCCGGCACCGCCAGCATGTCGGGATGCGCCGGCGTCAGATCGAGCCAAGTGGCGAAGCCGGCAAAGCCGGCGCCATCCTTCTGCATGTCGGCGATCGCCTGCGCCGGCACCAGCTTGGCACGCTGGCCACTGAACAGGTCGGTGTAGGAAATCATGAAGTATTTGACGTTTTTCGCCCTTGCGAATTCAGCAAGATCAAGTGTCACCGCAGTTCCCCATTTTTTGTCGATTGTTGGCTCCAGAGCATGTGGGCTTCGGCCCTTCGTTGATCAGAAGCCGTTCTTCCCCGGTATCCAGTTGGTGCCGGCCAGCGGCACGCCGGCCATGGCGGCTGCCTCGATCGTCAGCGCGACAAGGTCCTCGGGCTCGAGATTGTGCAGGCTGTTCTTGCCGCAGGCGCGCGCAATGGTCTGCGCCTCGAGCGTCATCACCTTGAGGTAATTCGCCAGCCTGCGTCCGGCGGCGATGGGATCGACCCGCTTCATCAGTTCCGGGTCCTGCGTGGTGATGCCGGCCGGGTCGCGCCCCTCGTGCCAATCGTCATAGGCGCCGGCCGTGGTGCCGAGTTCGTTATACTCCGCCTCCCAGTGGGGATCGTTGTCGCCGAGCGCGACAAGGGCAGCCGTGCCGATCGAGACCGCATCGACGCCGAGGGCCAGCGCCTTGGCGACATCGGCGCCGTTGCGGATGCCGCCGGAGACGATCAGCTGCACCTTGCGGTGCATGCCGAGATCCTGCAGCGCCTGCACGGCCGGCCTGATGCAGGCAAGTGTCGGCTGGCCGACATTTTCGATGAACACTTCCTGCGTCGCGGCGGTACCGCCCTGCATGCCGTCGACGACGACGACATCGGCGCCGGCCTTCACGGCAAGCGCAGTGTCGTAATAGGGCCGCGCGCCGCCGACCTTGACGTAGATCGGCTTCTCCCAGTCGGTGATTTCACGCAGTTCGAGAATCTTGATCTCGAGATCGTCGGGTCCGGTCCAGTCCGGGTGGCGCGAGGCGGAGCGCTGGTCGATGCCTTTCGGCAGCGTGCGCATTTCCGCGACGCGATCCGAGATCTTCTGGCCAAGCAGCATGCCGCCGCCGCCGGGCTTGGCGCCTTGGCCGACGACCACCTCGATGGCATCGGCCCGGCGCAAATCGCGCGGGTTCATGCCGTAGCGGGAGGGCAGATATTGATAGACCAACTGCTTGGAATGGCCGCGCTCCTCCTCGGTCATGCCGCCATCGCCCGTGGTGGTCGAGGTGCCGGCCAGCGTCGCGCCGCGCCCAAGTGCTTCCTTAGCAGGCCCCGACAGCGAACCAAAGCTCATGCCGGCGATGGTGATCGGGATCTTCAGCTCGATAGGCTTCGTGGCGTGGCGCGAACCCAGCACCACGCTGGTGTCGCAGCGTTCGCGATAGCCTTCGAGCGGGTAACGCGAGATCGAGGCGCCGAGGAACAGGAGGTCGTCGAAATGCGGCAGCTTGCGTTTGGCACCGCCACCACGGATGTCATAGATGCCGGTCGCCGCGGCACGGCGAATTTCGGAAAGCGTATAGTCGTCGAAGGTCGCGGATTTGCGCGGCGTCGTCGGCGGGTTCCTGTAGGTCATGCTGCCTCAATACGCGTCGGCGTTGTCGATATTGAAATTGTAGAGCGTGCGCGCCGAGCCGTAGCGCTTGAATTCCGAGGGATTGACGCCGGTGACACCGGCGCGGTCGAGCAGGCCCTGCAGCAATTCCAGATGCTCGGTCCGCATCTCCTTGGCAATGCAGTCGGCACCCAGGCTGTCGACCTTGCCGCGCACGAACAGCCGCGCCTCGTAGATGGAATCGCCCAGCGCGTCGCCGGCGTCGCCAAGCACCACCAGATTTCCGGACTGCGCCATGAACGCAGACATGTGGCCGATATTGCCGTGAACGACGATGTCGATCCCCTTCATCGAGATGCCGCAGCGCGACGAGGCGTTGCCCTCGATGACCAGCAGGCCGCCCCTGCCGGTGGCGCCGGCATACTGGCTGGCGTCACCCTTGATGGTGATCGACCCCGACATCATGTTCTCGCCGACGCCGGGACCCGCCGAGCCATGCACGGTAATCGTGCTGCCGGAATTCATGCCGCCGCAGTAATAGCCGACGCTGCCGCGCACATCGATGGCGACAGGCTGGTCGACGCCAACGGCGACCGAATGACTGCCTTTCGGATGGAGCACCTCCCAGGCTGTTTCATTCGAGCCGGGAGCCAGATTGTGAAGTGCCTGGTTGAGTTCGCGCAGCGACAGCTGATCGAGATCGAAGACCCGAGGGTCGTGCGCCGTCATCTTTGAAAGGTTGATTGCCGGCATGAACTCAGTGCTCCCAGAAATAGACGGTTGCGGGCTCGGGTTCCCAGACCCTCGCATTGTCTATGCCGGGCAGTTTGGTCAGCGCGCGATATTCCGAGCCGAAGGCGACATACTGGTCGGTCTCGGCCATCACGGCGGGCTTGCAGGCGATCGGGTCGCGCACCACGCCAAAGCCGTTCTTGGTGCCGACGACAAAGGTGAAGAAGCCGTCGAGATCGGAGAGCGTGCCTTCCAGCGCCTCGCCGAGATTCTTGCCATGCGCCATCTGCGACGAGAGATAGGCGGCGGCGACCTCGGTGTCATTCTCGGTCTCGAAA
Source organism: Mesorhizobium sp. LNHC252B00 (assembly GCF_000502955.1). Classification (GTDB taxonomy): domain Bacteria; phylum Pseudomonadota; class Alphaproteobacteria; order Rhizobiales; family Rhizobiaceae; genus Mesorhizobium. Next base: position 119,476 of record NZ_AYWO01000007.1, read on the forward strand.
GTCATGCCTTCGCGGATCAGCTCGCGGCGGACATTGTTGTGGTTGGAAAGCGAACCATTGTGCACCAGGCACTGGTCGGCGCCGGTCGAGAACGGATGCGCGCCCATCGTCGTCACTGCCGATTCCGTCGCCATGCGGGTGTGGCCGATGCCATGCGTGCCGGTCATCTTGCGAACATCGAAGCGATCGACGACGGCCTCGGGCAGGCCGACTTCCTTGTAGATCTCGACAACGTCGCCGGCGCCCATGATGCGGATGTCGGGGCGTAGCGCCTGGATGGTTTCGCGCGCTTCGTCGATCTTGGCAGGCGTGGTCCTGACGACCGCATGGGTGGATTTCACCGCGATCGTCACCGGTGTGCCGATGGCCCTGGCGAGTTCCGCCTCGAGGCCGCGGAAATCGCGCTCCGGCTTGGCTGACTGGATGGTGATCTTGGCCTCGTTTTTGGAAGGCGCGCCATAGATGGCGATGCCGGCGCTGTCCGGGCCGCGATCGCTGAGCGAGATCAGCATCTGCGACAGCATCGCCCCAAGCTGGGGTTCCAGCGCCTTGTCTTTCAAAAACAGTCCGACAATCCCACACATGTCAGCCTCCCAACGTTTGTAACTATGAGATGATGTATCGAATGCGTTGGCAAAATTCAATGCTATGAAAAAAATTTTCCTCTGATTACGTGCGTGGCGTAATGCCGCCATGCGAATTATCGCTGCCCGTCCGCGCATTGTGAACCCATTTGGCGGTGCGGATGCGGGCGATCTTGTAGGCGTCGAGGATCGACAGGGCATAGATCAGGAAGCCGCCGGCATGGCGGCCGACGAAGCTGGCATCAGGCGGCGCGATCTTGGCCGTGACCCATGCCAGGATCACCATGAAGAAGAGGAACTGCAGGCCGCGCACCGGCACGCCGAGAATGACATGTCCGCTTGCCGGCAGCATGATTGCGGCGCCGAGGACCAGATAGGGATTGGTGGGTGCGGGGATGGAACTGGTCATGCGGCCTGCCGTTCGGTTTTGTTGATGGCGTCGCGCAGCGCCGACACCGATACCAGCAATCTTTCGATCAATGCTGGATCGAGTGTGGTGCCGCCAAATTCGGCTTGCCGGAAAACGCCGTAGCGTGCCCGTTCGGCCTCGGCCAGCAGCCAGACGATACGCACTCCGTTCGGGGTGATCAGCAGTTCCTTGGCGCGGCCCTCGGCAAAGATCTCGATATGGCTGGCGATGAGGCCCTGGGGAAAGCGCGCCGCCCTGCGGTCGGTGCGCAGCACCGCCTCGGCAGGAAATCCCGGGGCCTTCGGCAGCGTATGCTCAAGGTGATCGAAATTGGAGAAGGTCGTCGGCGAGCCCGGCCGCATCATCATGTCGAACGTAGCTGGCACCGCCACCGCTTCGGTGACCGAAACACTGAGCCAGCGCGCCGGCAGTTTCCGCGTCGCCAGCGTATCGACGATGGTGCGTACCTGCACGCGCCGGCCTCTCCATGATCCTTGCCAGGTGATGACGCCGGCGGTGCCGTCCGAAACATCGGCTGCGTCGGCGATGACTGTGCGGACACGGCCCTGCTCGACGGCGAGCGCAGCCGAGGCCCTTTTGCGGCCGATGCGCGCCAGCCAGGCAAGGTGGAGGACGAGAGCCAGGACAATGGCCCCGGCAAGCAGTGCTGGTGTCACCTCGGACATTTTCTCATGCCGGGCCCGCCCGGAGTCCGGACAGGCCTGCTCCCATCAATACCCCTGCGGCTTCGGCCACGGCATGGTGAACTGATCGCCGCGCCGCACGAATCTGTACCGGTAGAAATGGAACCACAGCGAGATCAAGAAGTAGAAGGCGACCATGGCGATCAGCTGCGAACCGAAGCCGAGGAAGATGGCGAAGAAGGTCACCACGCAAAGGCAAAACAGCACGACGGCCGGGATCGGATGGAACGGGTGCGTGTAGCCGCGGCGGATAGAGCCCAGCGGCCACTTCTTGCGGAACATGACGATGTTGATGCTCATGAACGTGTATTGCAGCACGCCTGACAGGATCGAGAAAGTGATCGCCTGGTTGAGGTCGGCGATGAAGGCGAAGGCCAGCGCGATCGGCAGCAGGAACAGGATCGAGCGGTAGGGCGTGCGATATTTCGGGTGCACGGCCGAGAACCAGGTCGGCAGATAGCGGTCACGGCCGAGCGAGAACCAGGCGCGCGCCGCATCGTTGATGCAGCCATTGGCCGAGGCCAGCGCGGCAAGCAGCGTGGCGACGAACAGCAGGTTCTCGAGCAGCGGACTGCCGGTCAGCTTGCCCGCGTCCCACAACGGGTAATAGGTGATGCCCAGATATTCCCACGGCATCATCGAGGCGCAGACATACCAGGTCATGGCGGCGGCGATCAAAAGCGTGATCATGCCGGCCATGGTGCCGTAAGGCAGCGAGCGGGCCGGCGAGCGCACTTCTTCGGCGGCCTGCGTGGTGCCCTCGATGCCGAGATAATACCAGATGCCGAACTGGAAGGCGGCGATGACACCGATCCAGCCATAGGGCAGGGCATTGCCGGGGGTGACCAGTTCGTTGAGCTTCAGCACGGCGCCCTGCGTCCACGGGCTGACCGAGAAGAACAGGATGACGATCGAGATATAGGCGATTGCGGTGATGACGAAGTTGACGTTGAGCGTCATCAGCACGCCACGATAGTTCAGCCACGCCAGCACGACGATGGTCGCGGCGATGAAGGAATTGTGGGTCAGCCCTTCGACCCCTGCCTTGGCGACGATGGTGTCGCCGAGCAGGATGGCGTCGGACACTTCGAGCATGGTGTAGGCAAAGACCAGGAACAGCGCGACATTGAACGCCATCAGCGGTCCGACAATGTGCTTGGCCTGCGCATATTGGCCGCCGGCGGCGGCGACGGTCGATGTCACCTCGGAATCGATCATCGCGACCGAGGTGTAGAGCAAACCGACAACCCAGCAGACGATCAGTGCTGCCAGCGCGCCGCCCTTGTCGGCGGCAAAGTTCCAGCCTGTGAATTCGCCGACGAGAACGATGCCGACGCCAAGCGCCCAGACATGGGCCGGGCCAAGCACGCGCAGCAGGGAAACCCTGTCTCCGTGGATTGCCGGTTCAAGTGTAACCGTCATTGTTCAATCCCCACTCAGATCCGGTGTTTTTCGGAAACGGCTTCCAGTTCACCTTCGCGCGACGAGGTCAGCACCTCTTCGGAGAAGGTCGTGTCGACCTTGAACCAGTCGTAGAGCATCCACAGGGCAAGCACGATCGAGATGCCCCAGCATGCGTAAGAGAGTACCGTCCACATGGTGCGTGCCCCAATTTTGTCGTCGAAGCTTTTACTTGTCGTCGAATTTTTCGTTGATGACGTCGCGATATTCGCGGTCGGATGCGCGAAACAGGAAGACGAAATAGCCGATCAGCACCGCGGCCATGATAATCAGCGTCGGCCAGTCGATGACATAGTGGAAGCGGTTCTGGATGATGTCATGCGCGGTCTCGGGCGTGTAGCCGAGCTTTTCCCAGATCGAGGCCATGGTCGGGTTCTGGCCAAGCGCTTCCCACGTCTTGGCGTCGAGCGCGTCGATCGATTTTGCCGCACCGGCAAGGCCCAGCTTGAGCGGCAGCCACAGTGCCACGAAAATGGCGACCACGACGACGGCGATGTCGAAAACCTGCCCGGCCTTGCTCTGCTCCGGTGGCGTGTAGCGCGGCATCTCTTCTACCCCTCAGGACTTGCGGTTGCGGAACGCGTCGGCGTTCTTGATATCGAGCCCGTAGATGAATTCCTTGTCTTCCTTGTAGTGCTTGACCATCGCCAGGATGGCGGCCGTGTTGAAGATCAGCACGGCAGCGGCGGCGGCGGCGACGACCGCCTTGATCCCCGTGTTCGGGACGTACGGCCACGTCATGAAGAGGACGAAGAGGATCGTCGCCCACAGGCACACGATCAGGAGCGCGGACCCGCGCACGTCGGAACGGTACAGCGCTTCGATGCGCCGGTGCATGTCTGACATCGGTTTTCCCCTTTTCCCAACGTTCGACCCCGAATTGGCCGCTCGCCGCCCTCTTTCAAGAGAGTGAAATTTTTTTCATAATTCCGTCCGAATCCCGCAATTGTCAAGCGCGATTTACGCCGGGTTAACCGTTTGCTTCGCGCAACGGATTTTGCCTCACAATGAAATTAATTGCTTATGGGTATTGCGGCGCCCTGACGTTTGCGGTCAATATTCGGCCAAAGCTCCCGCCGCTGCGCAGGGAGCGGGGAACGGCAAAAGATTTTTCGAAGCGGAGGACGTGCGGATGACGGCATCCTGGAGATTTTCGGCCCTGGCGGATCGCCATCGCGCGCTCGGCTCGAAGCTCGAAGACTGGAGCGGCATGGGAACCGCCTGGAGCTACGACAAGAATGCCGACGAGGAGTACATCGCCATCCGCACCAAGGCTGGCCTGATGGACGTCTCCGGCCTCAAGAAGGTCCACATCACCGGGCCGCATGCCTCGCACCTGATCGACCTGGCGACGACGCGCGATGTCGAAAAGATCTATCCCGGCAAGTCGGCCTATGCCTGCATGCTGAACGAAGCCGGAAAATTCACCGACGATTGCATCCTCTACCGCACCGGCCCCAATGCCTGGATGGTCGTGCACGGATCGGGCACCGGCCACGAGGAATTGCAGCGCGCTTCGGTAGGACGCGACGTCTCGCTGCGCTTCGACGACAATCTGCACGATCTGTCGCTGCAGGGCCCGACATCGGTCGACTATCTGGCCAAGCATGTGCCGGGCATCCGCGACCTCAACTATTTCCACCACATGCAGACGCAGCTGTTCGGCTTTCCGGTGATGATTTCGCGCACCGGTTACACCGGCGAGCGCGGCTACGAGATCTTCTGCCGCGGCCAGGATGCCGGCACGATCTGGGACAGGATCCTCGACGAAGGCAAGAGCGCCGGCATCATTCCGTGCCGCTTCACCACGCTCGACATGCTGCGCGTCGAAAGTTACCTGCTCTTTTATCCCTACGACAATTCCCAAAAGTATCCGTTCGACAATGAAGGCCCCGGCGACACGCTGTGGGAACTCGGCCTCGATTTCACCGTCAGCCCTGGCAAGACGGGCTTTCGCGGCGCCGAGGAGCACTACCGCCTGAAGGGCAAGGAGCGCTTCAAGATCTATGGCGTTCTGCTTGACGGCAAGGAGCCCGCCGATGAAGGCGCGCCGGTCTATCGCGACGGAAAGAAGGTCGGCTTGGTGACCTGCGCCATGTATTCGCCGCTGGTCGAGAAATCGATGGGCATCGCCCGGCTCGACGTCGATTGCGCGGTCAAGGACACCAGGCTCGAAATCCGCAACAAGAGCGGTGCCATCAAGGCGACTGCGCAGCCGCTCCCTTTCGATGATCCCAAGAAGACAAAGCGCACGGCGAAAGGTTGAGGCATAGTCAACGGCGAGGGGTTCGAGGCACGAAGACTTAAATGGCAGCCAAAAGCATCATCAGCCGGCCGGTTTACGGAACCTTGGGTCCGCAACCGGGCAAGCATCATCTATTTATCGCGGATGCGGAAGGGGCGCTGGCGATAAGGGACATGGCCGGCAGCGCGCCGGCCGGGTTCTTCGACGGGGCCGAAATCGTCTTTATTCCTGGCTCTGACGGTAAACACATCGCCGCGCTCGAAATGCTGAAACCGGCACAGTTTCATCAGGCCCCGTCCTTCGCCAGCCTGCTGCCACGGCTCAGGCAGACACTCGCCAACGCGCATATGGGGCTGCGCCTCTATCTCGCCGGCACAGAAGGCCTGATCGGCCAGGCGATGCAGGTGGCGCTTGAAGCCGGCATCGACCACACCTCGATCCAGACCGAGCACCGCGGCTCGCTGGCGCGGCGCATGCAGTGCGTTCACTGCAAGGGCATCACCGAGAATGTGACGACGCAGCCGGCGACCTGCGCGCATTGCGGGCTGCTGCTTCTGGTGCGCGATCACTATTCCCGGCGCATCGCCGCCTTCCAGGGCGTCTGCATCAATGCGGAAGATCGCTCGGAGATTCCTCCGATGGAGGAGGTCTTCCGATGAGCATCGGAACAACAAAACTCGACGTCGTCGTCAGCGATGTCGTCCCGGTCAACGACCTGGTCACCCGCTTCCATTTCCGTCGCCGCGACGGCGAGCTTTTGCCGATCTTTTCCGGTGGCGCCCATGTCGTGGTCGAGATGCGCGACGGCGAGCGCACCAGGCTCAATCCTTATTCGCTGATGGGCTCGCCGCTCGACACCCGCGAATATACGATCTCGGTGCGCCGCGACGATGTCGGCCGCGGCGGCTCGCTGTTCATGCACAGGCATGTTCGCCCCGGCATGGAGATGGTGGTCAGCTACCCCGTCAACCTATTCTCGCTTGACCTGCGCGCCAGGAAGCACCTGATGCTGGCCGGCGGCATCGGCATCACGCCGTTCATGGCGCAGACCGCGCAACTGGCGGCCGAAGGCGGCAATTTCGAGCTGCACTACACCTGCCGCACCGCATCGCTCGGCACCTATGCCGATGTGCTGCGCGAGCGCTACGGCCGTCGCATCAGGCTCTATCACGACGATCGCGAGGAACGCATCGAGCTCGACCGCTTGCTGTCGACGCAGCCGCTCGGCACGCATCTCTATGTCTGCGGCCCGGCCGGCATGATCAATTGGGTGCGTGACCGCGCGGCAAGCCTCGGCTGGCCGACGGAGACCGTGCATTTCGAGCATTTCGCGGCCCCCCAGCCCGGGCTGCCGTTCGACGTGACGCTTGCCGTCAGCGCCAAGACGATCCGTGTCGATGAGCAGCAGAGCCTTCTCGAGGCGATCGAGGCGGCCGGCGTCGATCCACCCTATCTCTGCCGCGGCGGCGTCTGTGGCCAGTGTGAAACCAACGTCATCTCTTCGGACGGCAGGTTCATCCACAACGACCACTGGCTGAGCGAGGAAGAGCACCGTTCGGGCAAGAAGATCATGCCGTGCGTGTCGCGCTTCGAGGGCCGGTCGCTGGTCCTGGAGCGCTAGGAGAAAATCATGGGCATCACCTTTCGCAAGGAAACGTTCCGCGACGACTTCACCTTCAGGAACAGCCCGGAGCACATCAGGCGGTTTCCGTTCCCGTTCCACGAAGATGCCTACATGTATGCCGTCAACATCGAGCCGCATGTCGTCGGGTCGAGGGGCAGCGTGCTGGAAAATCTGATCGACGTCGACGAGCACTATGTCGCCGAGATGCAGGACCGCGCGCTGGTGCTCGCCGAGGACCCGTTGCGGTGCCAGTCGCTGCCGCACATGACGTTGGCCGGCTGGGACCTGCTCGAGCTTTTGATGGAGCAGCAGGCACTTGGCTATCCCGAGCACTTCACGCTGACCCGTGACGGCGATCGTTGGCGCTGGATCAACCGGCCGCTCGGCATCGACGACACCTTCACCTTCGGCGACACCTCGACGCTGCCTTACGGGCCGATGGAGTACATCACCCGGCAGAGCCAGGGCGATTTCTGCATCCTCGACCAGCGCGACGGCAATCTGTGGATGGATGCCGGCATGGTCACCACCCAGGCCGACTGGTCGCTCGATTTCGACATCGGCATGAATTTCTTCGAATGGCACGCGCCGGTGCCGCTGGCGCATGAGAAGGGGATTTTCGTCAGGGCGCTGAAATTCCTCACCAACATCCAGCAAGGCAAGCCGGCGCGGCGCCTGAACTGGACGATGACCATCAATCCACGCCTCGATACGAGCCCGGAGAACTATCACAAATGGGGTCCGGACCGGGCGACGGTGACGCCCGAAAATGTCGGCGACAAGGTGCATCTGCGCGTCGAACTGCAGAGCTTCTGGCGCCTGCCGCGCTCGAACGGCATCGTCTTTCCAATTCGCTGCTACCTGATCAAGATGGATGAACTGGTGACGCAGCCGAAATGGGCACGGCGCCTGCACCGCGTCATCCGCGATCTTCCCGACGAACTCGCCAATTACAAGGGCCTGACGCGCTACCGTCCGGCGCTCGTCGAGTGGTTGTCGAAGCTCGATGATGGGAGTGCGACGAGCCCGGGGTTCGGGCCGGACTGAAGCTGCCGCCCGCAAATCTGCCGATCTCCCCCTCGAGGGGGGAGATCGGCTAACCTAACCCGCGCTCTGCGGATAGCAGATGATCGAGAGATAGCGCATCGGCAGTTTGGTCAGCTGCTCCGGCCCGTGCGGCGCATCCGCGTCGAAGAACAGGCTGTCGCCGGGCTTCATCGGGTAGAGGTTGCTGCCGTGCCGGTAAACGACCTCGCCCTCGAGCATGTAGAGGAACTCCATGCCTTCGTGCTGGAAGGTCGGGAACACATCCGAATCCTCCGTCAGCGTGATCAGATAGGGTTCGACGACGACGCCGCTGGTGTTGGAACCGATATGACCGAGCAGATTGTACTGGTGGCCGGCTCGCGTACCGCGGCGCTCGACATCGAGGCCTTCGCCCGCCTTGACGAAGACGGCACTGCGCTCTTCCTCGAAGCGGCGGAAGAAGGCGGTCACCGGAACGCCCAGCGCCCGCGACAGTGCCTGCAAAGTGGTCAGCGACGGCGAGGTGATGCCGTTCTCGATTTTCGACAGCATGCCCAGCGAAATGTCGGTGGCGACCGCGAGGTCTGCGACGGTGATGCCGAGCTTCTTGCGGAAGGCGCGCACCTCGCGGCCGATCGCGACCTCCAGCACTTTTTCACGGGTATCGCGAATGGCATGCGGGTTCTGCGTCAGCGGCGCGCGGATGGTTTTCCCGTCGGCCGAGACCTTTGGCAGCGGCTTGGCCTTCGCACCGGCGGAACCAGCCTTGGAATCGGAAACTGTCTTCGCCATGTCGCCCCGGCACTCCTGGGATTTATTTCACTCTAGGTGAACATGTCAGCTGCCGATACAGCAGCGCAACTGCGACGGCAAGTCGCCTGAAGGCGCATGCGCGTGATCCCGCGTTTGGCCGCACCAGTTTTTTTTCGGAAATCCATCACGGTGCAACCTTGTTTCAGCACCGGCCGGTTGACAGCACGAAAGGGCCAATTATTGTCCTGTGAGTGAAATTTGTTTCGTAAGAGCAATTCCATGAAAAACGTAAAGCGGTTTTCCCGGGAAAAGCCGGTTGCGCTTTCCCTTGGGGATTGCGTCAAGACAAAAGCCGAAATCGGATCGGGAGGCCTGCCATGAACAGTCGCGTTGCCGTCATCGGAGCCGGTCCATCCGGCCTGGCACAGCTCAGGGCTTTCAAGTCGGCGGCCGACAAGGGCGCCGACATCCCCGAGATCGTCTGCTTCGAAAAGCAGTCGGACTGGGGCGGCCTATGGAATTACACCTGGCGCACCGGCCTCGACGAGCACGGCGATCCTGTGCATGGCTCGATGTACCGCTACCTATGGTCCAACGGCCCGAAGGAATGCCTGGAATTCGCCGACTACACTTTCGAGGAGCATTTCGGCCGGCCGATCGGCTCCTATCCGCCGCGCGCCGTGCTGTGGGATTACATCAAGGGCCGTGTCGAGAAGTCGGGCGTGCGCAAATGGGTGCGCTTCAACAGCCCGGTGCGCATGGTCACCTTCTCGAACGAGACGAAGAAATTTACCGTCACCGCGCATGACCGCACCAATGACGTCACCTACTCGGAAGAGTTCGACAATGTCGTCGTCGCTTCGGGGCATTTCTCGGTGCCCAACGTGCCCTATTTCGAGGGTTTCTCCACCTTCAACGGCCGCATCTTGCACAGCCATGATTTCCGCGACGCGATGGAATTCAAGGGCAAGGATATCCTGATCATCGGCCGTTCCTATTCAGCCGAGGACATCGGTTCGCAATGTTACAAGTACGGCGCCAAATCGATCACCACCAGCTACCGCTCGAAGCCGATGGGCTTCAAATGGCCGGAGAATTGGAAAGAGGTGCCGCTGCTGCAGAAGGTTGTCGGCAAGACGGCGCATTTCAAGGATGGCACTACTAGGGATGTCGACGCTATCATCCTGTGCACCGGCTACCTGCATTCTTTCCCGTTCCTGACCGACGATTTGAAGCTCAAGACCGCCAACCGCATGTGGCCGCTCGATCTCTACGAAGGCGTCGTCTGGGAGAAGAACCCGCAGCTTTCCTATATCGGCATGCAGGACCAGTTCTACACCTTCAACATGTTCGACGCGCAGGCCTGGTTCGCGCGAGACGTGATCATGGGCCGCATCAAGCTGCCGTCGGCCGAGGCGATGGCCGCGCACGGCGCGAAATGGCGGGCGCGTGAGGAAACGCTCGAAGACGCCGAGCAGATGATCTGGTTCCAGGGCGACTACACCAAGGAATTGATGGATCAGACCGACTATCCCGGTTTCGATGTCGAGGCGGTCAACCAGACCTTCATGGAGTGGGAGCACCACAAAGGCGAAGACATCATGAGCTTCCGCGACCACGCCTATCGCTCGCTGATGACCGGCACCATGGCGCCGTTGCATCATACGCCCTGGCTGCAGGCGCTGGACGATTCGATGGAGAGCTATCTGGAGGTAAAGGGGGTAGCGGCTGAGTAGCTCCGGCCTCCGAACCGAAGGGTCGCATCAGCGAAAAGTGGATACCGGTTTTTGCTTCGCTGACCTCCGTTCGGAAAAGATCATGGTCAAATAAGAAAACGAAAATAGAGTCCGCGGCTTAGGGTCAAAATCCAATCATTCTGAACGATCGAGTCCCGGCCCTTCTCGGCCATTTGACGCCGAGAGCCTGGACGACGCAAGTTGACCCGATCACGACGCTCACTCCGGTCAGTGGTAACGTCCGGATTTGGCGCGCGATTCCGACCTCAGCGAACGAAGTTACGACACGCCATTCCAGTGTATGATTGCTTCGCCAAATTAGGTGTGCGCTGCAATAGCAGCCGGATTCAGTCGCGCTTGCCGAAGGGGCTGTCGGCTCTGGCGGGATTGGCGTAAGCTACAGCTAAGGGGGTGCACACATGCACCGCATCATCGCCATAGCGATCTTAGTTCTCGCGGCCGTGTTCAGCTCCGCGCGGGCGGAGGTGCTGATCGGCGTCTCGGCTGCGATGACGGGACGGCTCGCCTGGATCGGCGAGCAGGGACAGCGCGGCGCGGAGATGGCAGTGGCCGACGTCAACACGGCGGGCGGCGTGCTCGGCCAGAAGGTGAGGCTCATCTCGGTCGACGACTTCTGCGATCCCGAGCAAGCTGTGGCGGCCGCCAAGAAGCTGGTGGCTGACGGGGTCGTGCTCGTCGTCGGGCATTATTGCTCCGGGGCCTCGATCCCCGCATCAAAAGTGTACGAGGAGGCGGGCGTCGTTGAGATATCCCCAGGCTCGACCAATCCGCAGCTGACCGAACAGGGCCGTGCCAATGTCTTTCGCACCATTGGCCGCGACGACGCGCAAGGGTTCATCGCCGGCAACTACCTTGCCGATCGCTGGGGCAACAAGAAGATTGCGATCCTCCACGACAACTCGACCTATGGGAAGGGTCTCGCCGACGAGACCAGGAAGCAGCTGAACAAGCGGGGCGTGACTGAGGCCGTTTACGACGCATACATTCCCGGGAAGGACGACTATTCGGCCGAGGTCGCTGCGTTGCAGACCGCCGGCGTCTCGGCCTTGTATGTGGGTGGGTATCATGCCGAGGTTGCGCTGATTGCTCGCGCTGCACACGACAGTGGCTATACGCTTCAGCTCATATCCGGAGATGCTTTGGCGACCGAGGAATTTGCCCTGATCGCCGGCCCCGCGGCGGAGGGGACCCTCTTCACGTTCCCGGCGGACCCGAGGCGAAGCTCCGAAGCGGCCGCGGTCGTTGAGCAGTTCCGTGCGGAGAACTTCGAACCCGCGGGCTATACGCTGTTGAGCTACTGCGCGGTCCAGGTCTGGGCCCAGGCCGTCTCGAAGGCAGGTTCGCTGGAGCCGAAGGCCGTCATTGCGGCACTGCACGAACAGGAATTCGACACCGTCATCGGCCGGGTCGATTTCGACGACAAGGGCGACCTCACGAAGCAGAGCTGGGTTTGGTACGTCTGGCGCGGCGGAGAGTACGTGCCGGTTGAATAGGATTCGCTGATCGCCGGCGCGCCGGCTGAGACGTCTAGTCTGATGAAGACCAGTGTGGCCGGACTGTTCCGACTCGCCGAGATGCTTGAACGCCTCGGCATACGCGGCCGGCTGTTGCTCGCCTTTTTCGGGATCAGCGCCCTTGCGGTGCTAGCAACCGCTGCGGCGCTTTATGCCTTCCTCCAGGTTGGCGACGTCGTCGACCGAATTACCACGGATCGAGTGCCGTCGGCGCTCGCCTCCCTCCAGCTGTCGCGCCAGGCCGAACGGGTCGCTGCTGCCGCGCCATCGGTGCTGGCAGCGACAAGCAGGGCTCAGCACAGCGAGGTCTCGGCTGCCGTCGCGCTCGAGATGTCCCGCCTCGAGGCCCTGCGCACGGACCTCCGGGATGCCACGTCGGGCACAGTGCCTTTGGCCGAGATCGAGGAAGCCGCGATTGTTCTGAGGCGCAACCTGAAGGAGCTCGACTCTCTTGTTGTCGCCCGGCTCGACGTGGTAGCCCGTAAGGAGGAACTCCTGAACCGCCTCGCCGCGACGACGACCGGCAGCCAGCGCCTTGTCGCCACCGGCATCCTAGTGATGGATTCCAGGCTCCCGCAATGGCGGGCGGTCGCGGCCGACACGTCGCTGTCGGCTGATCGACGCGCAGCGGCGATGGCCGACCTGGTCCAGGCGATTGCGGCCTACATCCCCCAGCAGAAGGCGCAGCTGGAGATCTCGGCGGTCAACGACGCGCTGGTGAAGGTCGCGAACGCGCCGACGCCGGGCGACCTGGCGTTGATCCTTTTTCCGCTACGCCGTTCGCTCACTGCTCTTGAAAAGGTTGCCACGGAGATCGACGAAAAGCTGCGGATCCGCTTCCGGCAGCGTGTCGACGAATTCAAGGGTTTGACCGACGGCGAGGACAGCATCCCCAAGGCGCGGGAGGACGAGTTTGGTGTCCTGGCACAGGGCGAAAGGCTTCTGGCCGAGAACAATCGACTGTCGCGCAATCTCACCGCTGGCGTCGATCGCCTGGTCGCCACGGCAGACCAGGAGATCGCTGCGTCCGGTCGCGAAGCCGCGCTCGTCCAGCGCTACGGCACCGCGGTTGTGCTCGGCTCCGCCTTCCTCAGCCTCCTGAGTTCGGTTCTGGTTGTCTGGCTCTATGTCGACCGCAGCCTCCTTGCCCGACTGGGGGCCGTGAGCCAGGGCATGCTCGCGATTGCGGGGGGCAACCTTCGTGCGCCGCTGCCCGCAGCTGGCAGCGACGAAATCGGGCGCATGGCCGAAGCGCTGAGACTCTTCCGGGATACTGCTGTCGAGATCGAGGAAAAGAATCTGCGCGACGTTGCGGAAGCTCGTCAGCGGCTCATCGATGCCATCGAAAGCATCTCCGAAGGATTCGCCCTGTACGACTGGGAGGACCGGCTCGTCCTCAGCAACAGCCGCTACCGCGAATTGCTCTACACCGGTCTGGAGACCGAACTGACGCCCGGCACGACATTCGAGCAAATCATTCGCCGATCCGCTGAGCGCGGCTACATCAGGGACGCCGAGGGGCGGGTCGAGGAGTGGGTCGCCGAGCGCCTCTCGCGGCACCGCAACCCTGGCGAACCTTGGGTGCAGCGGCGAGGCGATGGGCGATGGGTCATGATCAGCGAGCGGCGGATCAGCGCCGGCGGCACGGTCGCCGTCTATTCGGACATCACTGAGCTGAAGCAAAGGGAGGAGAACCTCGCCGAGAAATCCGTGGTTCTGGAGGCGCTTTCCAGCAAGCTGGCGAAGTATCTGGCGCCCCAAGTGTATCGCTCGATATTCACCGGCCGCCAGGAGGTCAGGATCGCCAGCCAGCGGAAGAAACTGACAATATGCTTCTCCGATATCGCCGGCTTTACCGAGACCACTGACAAAATGGAATCCGAGGATCTCACCCAACTCCTCAATCACTATCTGACGGAAATGTCGAAAATTGCTTCGGATCACGGCGCGACAATCGACAAATATGTCGGCGACGCGATCCTGATGTTTTTCGGCGATCCCGAGACTCGCGGCGTCAAGGAGGACGCGCTGGCTTGCGCGCAGATGGCACTTGCAATGCAAAAGCGGATTATCGAGCTTGCCGAAGTCTGGCGGGACATGGGGATCGAAACACCGCTGCGCTGTCGCATCGGCATCCATACCGACTACTGCACCGTCGGTAACTTCGGCAGCGAGGACCGGATGGACTACACGATAATCGGCGGCGCCGTGAATCTCGCCTCGCGCCTGGAGCAGGAGGCGCCGCCGGGGGCCATCCTCATTTCCTACGAGACGTTTGCGCAAGTGAAGGACTCAATCGACTGTGAGGAGCTGGGGCACGTCCAGGTCAAGGGGATCGCCTATCCCGTCGCCACCTACCGCGTCATCGATCTGAAGGCCAATCTGGCGGCCGCTCGTTGTGCTGTTCGAACCGAGCTGCCGCACTTCAGGCTGGAACTTGAACCGGAGCTGATGTCCCCTGACGAGCGTGGCGATGCCGCCACTGCACTTCGAGACGCGCTGGATCGGCTTTGTCACAAGCCCGGGTAGTAGGGCTTGGTCCACAACGACCCCTCCCAATGGACGCAAGGAGTGGGATGTGAGACGCCACTCATTGGCAGAACGGTCGCTCTCAGTCTTCGAACTCGGGCGGAACGTCCGCATCGGAGCCGAGACTTAACATTCACGGCATCGCCGGCAAGGTCCGGATATGGCGCGAGGCAGACGCCTAGTACGGCGAATGTCGCATTGGATCGGATTCCGACCTTACCGGGTCATTCGGCCACGACCGGAAATGAAGCTCTGTGTTCGTTCGCTGACGAATCCTACCCCAGCCTCGCCCGTGCCTTCGCCGTCCAGGCGCTGAACAGCCGGTCGGCGACGATGCCGATGAAGGCTATTGCCAGGCCGGCGACGATGCCGCGGCCGGAATCGGCCTTGGACAACGCGATGAACACTTCCTGGCCGAGATCGCGCGTGCCGACCATGGCGCAGATGATGATCATTGCCAGCGCCATCAGGATCGTCTGGTTGACGCCGAGCATGATCTCCGGCAGCGCCAGCGGCAGTTGCACGCGAAAGAAGGTCTGGCGCGGCGTGCAGCCGGACACCTTGGCCGCCTCGATCAGCGCCGGCGGCACCTGCCTGATGCCGTGATTGGTGTAGCGGATCGCCGGCACCACCGCGAAGGCTATCGTTGCGATCATCGCGGTGACATCACCGACCCGAAACAGCATCACCACCGGGATTATGAAGCAGAAGGAAGGCAGCACCTGCAGCGTGTCGATGACCGGGGTGACGATCTTCTCGAAGCGGTCGCTGCGCGAGGCCATCAGCCCGATCGGGATGCCGATCAGACAAGCGACGAAGGCCGAGATGCCGCAGAGATAGACGGTCGCCATGGTTTTTTCCCACAGGCCTGTGATGGCACAGAAGGCGGTCAGAGCGGCAACCAATACGGCCAGGCGGAAACCGCTAAGCTGATAGCCGGCGAGGCCGAGCAGGAAGACGGCACCCAGCCAGGGAAAGCCTTCGCAAAAGGCGCGCAGCGGATTCAGCAAATTGAGGATCAGCGCCACGCGAAACGCCTCGATCGCATCGAAGAAATTGATCGTGACCCAGTTCACCGCCGCCTTCCACAGCGGCGCGGTGGTGAAGGTGATCGCCTTCGGCACCGCCGCGAAGGCCGGCACGAACAGGCCGAGCAGCGTTGTCACGGCAAGGATGGCGATGGCCAGCGTCAGATTGGGGTAGCGTCGCCAGAGGCTCGCGCCGATCGCCTTATGGACATGACCCTTGGCCTGCTTGTGCGCGATGGCCTGGCTCAGTCGGTCGAGCGCGATGGCGAGCGCCACGATGGCGAGACCGGCTTCCATCGCTTCGCCGACCTTCAGCGCGCGCAGTGCCAGGAGCACGTCGTAGCCGAGGCCACCGGCACCGATCATCGAGGCGATGATGACCATATTCAGCGCCAGCATGATCACCTGGTTGACGCCGACCATCAGTGTCGGCCGCGCCGAAGGCAGCAGCACCCGCCACAATTTCTGGCGGGCCGTGCAGCCGGCCATTTCGCTGAAATCGTCGATCTCGGAGGGCACCCGCGACAGCCCCAGCATCGTCGCCCGCACCATCGGCGGCGTGGCGAAAATGGCGGTCGCGATCATCGCCGAGACCGGGCTGTTGCCGAACAGCAGCAGCATCGGGATGAGGTAGGCAAAGGTCGGGATCGTCTGCATCAGGTCAAGGGCAGGGGAGACGATGAGCCTTTCGGCCCAAGGCTTGCGCCATGCCCATATGCCGGCGAACAGGCCGGTGACGATGCAGAACGGCACCGCGATCGAGATCAGCGCCAGCGTCAGCATGGCACTGGTCCATTGGCCGAACAGCGCGATATAGAGGAAGCAGCCGCCAACCAGCAGGCTGAGTTTCCGGCCGCCAACGGCATGTCCGGCGAGGAAGGCGGCAGCGCAGACGCCGACCCAGGACAGGCGCGGCAGGACATAGGCATCAATGCCATGACCGATCTTGAAATTCTTGGCCAGCAGGTTGAGCGCGAAATCGAGCGGCACGCCGAGCACAGCGGTGATCGAGCGGGTCAGCCACGACAGGTTCGACTTGATCCAGCGCATCAGCGCGCTGACCCAGTCGGCGACCGGCACGACGGCGCTTGCCGGATAGTTGACGGCCCAGGGCAGGCGGTCCTGCAGCAGGAAAACGACAAGCACGGCGGCAAGCGCGAACGCCCAGATCAGCAGCCAGATCTGAAGCGGTCGCGCCCTTGCTTCACTGGCACTTGCCGTCACCGTCATGCGCCGGCCCTCGAGCGATCGATACCGGCCAGCAGATCGATCACCGCTTGCGGCGTCACCTCGCCGATCGGCTTGCCGGTGCCGTTGACCACCGCGAACGGCTTGTCGGCGGCAACGATACCGGCCGAGAAGCTGGCGATCTTGGCATCGGGCGAAACCGTGCCGCCATGCTCCGAGCCGTCGCAGGCGCGCATCAGGCTGCGAGCCGAAATCACCTTGGCGCGGTCAACGTCGCGGGTGAATTCGGCGACATAGTCGGTCGCCGGATTGACCACCAACTCCTCCGGCGTGCCGATCTGGATGACCTCGCCGTCCTTCATGATGGCGATGCGGTCGGCCAGCCGGATCGCCTCGTCGAAATCATGGGTGATGAAGACGATGGTCTTGTGCAGCATGGTCTGCAGCCGCATCAGCTCATCCTGCATCTCGCGGCGGATCAGCGGATCGAGCGCGGAGAACGGTTCGTCGAGAAACCAGATTTCCGGTTTGGTCGCCAGGCTGCGGGCGATGCCGACACGTTGCTGCTGGCCGCCGGAAAGCTCGCGCGGATAGAAATGCTCCCGACCGCTTAAGCCGACGAGTTCGATAACCTCGCGGGACCGTGCCTCGCGCGTCGGCCGGTCCTGTCCCTGGATGCTGAGCGGAAAGGCGATGTTCTCCAGCACGTTGAGATGCGGCAGAAGCGCAAAATTCTGGAACACCATCCCCATGCGATGCCGCCGCAATTCGATCAGTGCTGCATCCGAGATTTTCAGGAGGTCCTTGCCCTCGAATTCGACCTTGCCGTGGGTCGGCTCGACCAGCCTCGACATGCAGCGCACCAGCGTCGATTTGCCGGAGCCCGACAGACCCATAATGATGAAGATCTCACCCTGGCGGATTTCAAGATCGACGGCGCGCACCGCGCCGACAAGTCCGGCAGCAGCGACTTCAGCCATGCTGGCCTTGCCGTCGCGTTCTCGGATGAAGTTGGCCGCATTCGATCCGAACAGCTTCCAGACATTGCGGCAGGCAAGTTTTATCGGGCGGGCATCCTTTGGCGTGCCCGCCACGTTTGGCTCCTGTTCAATCTTGTCCGTCATTCAAACGTCCTTCTGGAACATCAATAATTGAGACCCGGCCGATCAAGCAGCCGGGTCTCATTGTTCCAGTTGGAACGATCACTGCGCCCAGGCTTTCCAGTCGGCCTCGTGGGCGGCGATCCAGGCTGCGGCGACATCTTCCGGCGTCTTGCCGCCGAGATCGATCTCGCCGCTCATCTTGTTGAGTTCGTCGGTGTCGACCGTGTAGGCCTTCGTCACCTTGTAGGCGACCGGCCATTTGTCCTTCATGCCGGCCCAGGAGTATTTCCAGATCTCGCCATGCGGCTTGCCGCAATCATACTTGGCGTCGGGGTTCACGCCCCATTTCGGGTCGTTGTAGCACTCGGGCGTGTATTCGGGGAATTCAATCCACTCGCCCTTGTACTTGGCCGGCGCCCAGTGCGGCGAATAGATCCACAGCATGATCGGCGCCTTGCGCTGGTAGGCGGAATCGAGTTCCGCGAACATCGCCGCGTCGGTGCCGGCATGGATGACGGTGAAGGGCAGCTTCAGTGCCTCGACGCGCTCGTCATCAAAGCCTTCCCATGTCACCGGCCCGCCGAGATAACGCCCTTTCGGTGTGGTTTCCGCCGTCGAGAAGGCCTCGGCGCATTTCGGGTCTTTCAGCGCTTCCCAATTGGGCAGGCCGGGGCACTTCTCCTTCATGTATTCGGGAAACCACCACTCTTCCTTGGCCTTTGGTCCGAGCTTGCCTAGCCGTTCGGTCTGTCCGGTCGCGTCGGAGGCCTTCATGGCCTCGCCTGCGGTCGTGTCCCAGAATTCCAGGCCGACATCGAGATCGCCATTGGTGAGACCGGTGGTCAGGCTGGAGAGGTAGTCGGCGGTCGGATATTCGACGGTATAGCCGAGCTTTTCCAGGATGCCGCCGAGGATCTTGGCGTTCAGATTGACGCTGGTCCAGTCGAACAGCGCGATCTTGATCGGATCGTTGGATTCCGGTGCGGCGGCTTGGGCGGACGGCGTCAGCAGGCCTAAGGTCGCGAGCGCGACGGCGCCCATCGAGAGTTTCGAGATGTGACTGCGAAATGACATGCTTGTTCTCCTTCAAGCTGTGACAGTTTTATCGGTCGTTCCCTTCTTGCGGCTTTTCTTGATTGTGTTGGAAAGGCGGTTCGTTGCGCAAGGCCGTCGGCGCCAAATTGTTGCCCTGTCCTGGCCAACGCA
Organism: Mesorhizobium sp. LNHC252B00; assembly: GCF_000502955.1. Classification (GTDB taxonomy): domain Bacteria; phylum Pseudomonadota; class Alphaproteobacteria; order Rhizobiales; family Rhizobiaceae; genus Mesorhizobium. The sequence continues at coordinate 138,607 of NZ_AYWO01000007.1, forward strand.
GGCAAGATGGTGCTCAATTCTGGTGATGGTGGAAAATGCTGGGAGTCTCAGCGTCATAGCTGCCGACGGATCGCTGCGGGAGCGATCATCTGCGGATCAATTGCCAGTCCTGCGGCGCCCTGCAAGGTGTTCCCATGATCCAGAGCATTTCCGGCGAAACACGATCGCCTCCATGCTCTATCCGTTTGTTTTTTACGCAATTCCGGCCGCAAAACCGCTTCGCACTTTTGCTGCAATTGCTCTCGGCTATCGACCCGGCAAGCCCCGTCTCGCCAAGGTCGTTTCATAGGATGAAATTATATATACCAAGGTTCATGTCGCGCAACGACTAACGCTTCGCGAAACGCATAAATTCAGACTGCAGGCGAAGTCGAAGCCTACCAGCAGACGTAGCCGCCATCGACAATCAAGTCGAGGCCGGTCACGAAGCTTGAGGCGCGGCTGGCCAGGAACACTGTCGGCCCGACCATTTCCTCCGGCGCCGCCATGCGCCCCATCGGTGTGTCGCGCTTGAAGATCTTGACCTCTTCCGCCACCTCCGGCCGCTTGTTCATCGGCGTCAGCGTGTAGCCGGGGCTGACGACATTGACGCGCAGTCCGCGGTCGGCCCACTCCATGGCGAGACTCCTGGACATGTGGATGACGGCGGCTTTCGAGGAATTGTAGTGCGCCTGCGTCAGGCCCCGGTTGACGATGGTGCCGGACATCGAGGCGATGTTGATGATCGAGCCCTTGCGTCGCGCCAGCATCTTGCGGGCTTCGGCTTGGCAGGAAAGGAACACGCCGGCGACATTCACCTCGTGCACCTTCTGCCATGTCTCCAGCGACAGCGTCTCGGCGGGCTCGGAGCCGGCAATGCCGGCATTGTTGACGGCGACGGTCAGCGCACCGAGTTCGGCCTCGACGCGATCGATCGCCGCCGCGAGATCGCTCTCAGACGTCACCGTGCCGGTGAGCACAAGCGCCTTGCGGCCGAGTGCGGTGATCCGGTGCGCGGTTTCGTCCAGTCCACCTTTCGACGCATGGCCGAAACAGGCGACGTCGGCACCCGCCTCGGCCAGCCCGATCGCGATCGCCTGGCCGATGCCGCTGCCGGCGCCCGTGACCAGCGCGACATCGCCGTCAAGTTTGAAAAGATCCATCGATAGCCCTCCCTGCTTTCGGGAAGGTACGCGCTGCGCTACGTCCCGATCAAGCGCCCATCCTCGACCTCGACAATGGTCGGCGAAAACCCGTCGAGCTCGCCGAGCGCCCAGGCATAAGGCGCAAATTGATCGGCGCGGCTTTGATGCCGCGGATTTTCATCTCAGCGCCCGACCTCGAAGAAAGGCTTCCCGAGCAGGTCGGGAACGACGTCGATGCCAAGGCCCGGTCCGTCCGGGATGCCCATGCGGCTGCCGGCGACCGGCGGCATGTTCGACGCCGTGCGCACCGTCACCCATTCATGGAAAGCGATGGCGTGCAGCCGGCGCTCTTCAGGCGTCGACAGCGACAGATGCGCCATGGCAGCGGTGTCGATCTCGGCGCCGCCAGTATCCTCGACGGTGATCATGAAGCCGAGGTCGACGGCAAGGTCGCGGATCTGCCGTGTCCTGCTCACGCCGCCGAGCCGCGAAATCTTCAGCGTCAGCCCGTCGGCAGCACCCTTGCGGTGGATGTCGAGCATGTCGTCCAGCGAGGCGACGGACTCGTCGAGCACCATCGGCTTGTCGAGCGAGCGGCGCACCGACATGCATTCGTCGATCGTCGTGCAGGGCTGCTCGAATGTATAGTCGATGGCCCGTGTGGCGTCGGCAAACTGGCGCGCCTGGTAGGGCGTCCAGCCGGCATTGGCGTCGCAGAAGATAACCGTGCCTTTCGGCACCGAGGCGGCGACCGCTGTGACGCGCTCGATGTCGTCGTGGACATTGCCGCCGACCTTGACCTGCAGCCGGTGGAAGCCGTCCTTGACGATGCGCTTGGCCAGCGTGGCCATGGCCTCGACCCTGCCATGCGTGACGACCTTGTAGAGTTCGGCCGTCTCGCTCTCCTGGCCGCCGAGCAGCGTCACCAGCGGCACGTCGGCGGCGCGCGCCGCGAGATCCCAGCACGCCATGTCCAGCGCCGACTTGATGTAGGGATGACCCTTGAACACCGTGTCCATCAGCCGCCCGACGCTGGCAAGCCCGCGTGGATCGTGGCCGATCAGATGCGGGGCGATCTCCACCACGCCGGCGCGGACGCCGGCCGCGAAGGCAGGCGAATAGAAATTGCCGAGCGGCGCCATTTCGCCCCAGCCGGTGAGGCCGCTATCCGAGGTAATGGACACGATCACCGCGTCGAAGGCATCGGCAACGCGCCCCTTCGACATGCGGTAGGGCCCGTCCACGAAAGGCTGCACGACATGGTAGGCTTTGATGGTTTGGATCTGCACGTGTCTTTTCCGTTGGCTGCGATGGTGGGGACGGGTCAAACGCCTTTCGAAGGGCGCTGTTCGAGACCGCGCGCGTAGGAGAGACAGCAAGCCAATCAGGTTGTCGACAATCGAACAAGAGCCATTATGACTTCTTCGAAGGCGCCAGCCTGGCGATCATCTCGGCGAGACCGGGCCCCGCCGTTGGTCACCGCGTCACGGCGCCGGGCCGATCGCGCTGTCACCCGTGTCGGTGCGCCTCGGCCACCCCTGACTGGGGGACTGCTCACGAAAGCGGCGCCCGCGACCTGTGGGAAGGTCGGGGCGCCGCGCTGAAGCCGGTCCTGACGGGGGAGTTCAGGTGGCCGGCTTTTCCGGCGTTGGAGATACAGGCATTCCGGGTCCGATCTTCTGCAGATTGCCCGTGATGACCTGATCGCCCTCGGCGACGCCGCTTAAGATGGCGACCTGATCGCCGCTCGTCGGGCCGAGCGAAACCAGCCGCTGGTCGACCGTGTTGCCCTTGCCGACGACATAGAGATATTTGCCGAGCTGGCTCGAGCCCAGCGCCGTCTGCGGTACCATGAGCGCATCGGGCTGCTGCTTCACATGCAGCCGGACACGAACATATTGCCCCGGCAACAGGGTGAACTTGCCGTTGCCGATCGTCGCTCGCGCAGTGATGGTGCCGGTCGAACGGTCGACCGAATTGTCGATGAAGGTCAGTTCGCCCTTCTGGCTCGCCTCGGTCTGGCCGGGAAGCAGGACCTCGACCTCGATCGGGCCGTTGGCGCGAGCCTGCTCGATCTCGGCCAGATCCGTCTCGCTCGGATTGAAGGTGACGTAGATCGGATCGAGCTGCACCAGCGTGTTGAGCACCGTGCCGGCGACGCTGACCAGCGTTCCGACAGAGGCCTGGTTGCGGCCGAGGCGCCCACCGAACGGCGCACGGATTTCGGAATAGCTCAGATTGAGCTCGGCCGTGCGGACCGCCGCCTGGTTGAGCGCCAAAGACGCTTGCGCTTCGCGCAAGGTGCTGGTGCGCTGGTCGAAGCCGTCCTTGGCGAGGTACCCGCTCTTGGCAAGCTCGGTGCCGCGACCAAGATTGGAGCGGGCATAGTCGAGCGTCGCCATGTCGCGCTGCACCTGCGCCTTCGCCTGGTCAAGAGCGGCCTGGAAGTCGTCAGGCGAGATCTTGTAGAGAAGATCGCCTTGCCGGACGTCAACGCCGTCAGCAGCGTTCTGTTCCTGCAGATAGCCTGGAATCCTGGCTTGCAACGTTATGCTGCGGATCGGTTCCGTCCGCGCGGCGTAGTCGAGGTAGATCGGGATCGTCTTCCTGACGACGCTGACCACCGGCACCGGCATGACGAACGCCGCCGGGGCGGGCGCGGCACCGGCCGTGCCGGCATTGAGGCTGAGATTGCCCATGTCGAGCAGGTGGACGCTGGCCACCGAGATCGCACCCAGCGCGACAGCCGTTCCCAAAGCGATTTTCCATTTACGCATGATCAGTCTCCAATCTTATTCGGCCGCTTCCGCCAGGGGCGGGAAGGCGTGCTCAGTCGTTGGCTCATTGTCTTGAGTAGCGGGCTCGTCATTGCCGCGGCGCTCGCGCAGCTGTTCGATGACCGCGTAGAAAACCGGCACGAACACCAGCGACAGAATGGTCGCGGCGACCATGCCGCCGAACACGGTGGTGCCGATCGACTGACGGCTTGCTGCACCGGCACCGGTCGCAAACATCAGCGGTAGCACGCCGAGGATGAAGGCGAAGGCCGTCATCAGGATCGGCCGCAGCCTGAGCCGGGCGGCTTCCATCGCCGCCTCCACAATGCTCAAGCCTTCCTCGCGCCGTCGCCGGGCGAACTCGACGATCAGGATCGCGTTCTTCGCCGCCAGCCCGATCAGCATGACGAAGCCGATCTGCGAGTAGACGTCGATCTGCATGCCGCGCATCCACAGCGCCACGAACGCGCCGAACAGAGCGAGCGGCACCGCCAGCAGCACCATGAACGGCATCGCCCAACTCTCATACTGCGCCGCCAGGATCAGGAAGACGAAGACGATGGCGAGGCCGAAGACGACGGACGCGATCGATCCTGCCTTGAGCTCCTGGAAGGTGATGCCGGTCCATTCGAAACCGAAATCCCTGGGCAGCGCGGTGGCAGCGGCCCGTTCCATCGCGGCGACCGCCTGGCCCGAGGAGAAGCCGGGTGCGGCGCCGCCATTGATCGAGGCCGAGGCGTTGTTGTTGTAGTGCGGCACGGTTTCCGGGCCGACGAACGGCACGAGCTTGCCCAGCGTGCTGAGCGGCACCATGCCGCCGGAGGCATTGCGCACGTAGAGCCGCGAAATGTCGGCAGCACCCGCACGTGCATCCTTGTCGGCCTGGATGGTCACCCGGAAGGTTCGGCCGAACAGGTTGAAATCGTTCACGTAAAGCGAGCCGAGATAGATCTGCAGCGTGCTGAACACATCCGGCAGGTTGAGGCCGAGCAGTTTCGCCTTGCTGCGGTCGAGGTCGTAGTTGAACTGCGGCGTCGAGGTCGAGAACGGCGAGAACAGCTGCTGCGGATTGATCTCCGGCTGCTTGCGCGCCTCGGCGATCACGGCTTGCGTGGCGTCGTTGAGAGCTGAACTGCCGCGACCGGTGAGGTCCTCGACGACGAATTCGAAGCCGCCCGTCGTGCCTATGCCGGGGATCGACGGCGGATCGAAGCTCAGCGCAAAGGCTTCCGGAATCTGCATCAGCTTGCCGCGCACGTCGGCGACGAGCTTGGAGGCGCTCTGGTCGGGACCGCGTTCCTCCCATGGCTTCAGGATGGCGAACTCGACCGCCGAATTCGACTGCGCGGCACTGGTCAGGAAGTTCAGGCCGCTGATCGAGCCGACGATTTCGACGCCGGGCGTTGCCTGCAGGATGTCGCGCGCCTTCTTGGCCACTGCGTCGGTGCGTTCCAGCGAAGCGCCGTCGGGCAACTGGATGACGACGAAGAAATAGCCCTGGTCCTCGACCGGAAGGAAGGTCGAGGGCAGGCGTTGCCAGACGAAGTAGGTGGCGACCAGTCCGGCCGCGAACAAGCCGAGCATGATCCAGCGCAGGCGGATGAGAATGCGCACGCCGTGCGCATAAGCATGCGACAGCCTGTCGAAGCCTGTGTTGAACCAGCGGAACGGGGCGAACTGCGTCTCGCCGCGATGCCGCAGGAAGGCCGCGCTGAGCGCGGGACTGAGCGTCAGCGAGTTGAAGGCGGAGATGCCGACGGAAATCGCGACCGTCAGCGCGAACTGATTGTAAAGCCTGCCGGAGACACCCGGAATGAAGGCAACCGGGACGAACACGGCCATCAGCACCGCCGTCGTGGCGATGATAGGACCGGTGACTTCGGCCATCGCGGCCTTGGTGGCCGCCAGCGGTTTGAGCCCGGCCTCCAGCTGTCGTTCGACATTCTCGACCACGACGATGGCATCGTCGACGACGAGGCCGATCGCCAGCACCATGCCGAGCAGGGAGAGCATGTTGAGCGAGAAGCCGAGCATCTCCATGACGACCAGCGTCGCCACCAGCGAAACCGGTATGGCGATGGTCGGGATGATCGTCGTGCGCCAGCTTTGCAGGAAGATGAACACCACGGCGACGACCAGCACCAGCGCTTCGCCGAGCGTGATCAGCACGTCATGCATCGATGCCGAGACGAAGCGGGTCGTGTCGTAGTGCATCGCATAGGAGACGCCCTTCGGGAAACGGCCGGACAGCTCCTGCATCTTGTCCTTGACGCGCTGCTGCAGATCGAGCGCGTTGGAACCCGGCATCTGGTAGACGGCGAGCACGACGGTCGGATCCTTGCCGAAGAAGGCGGACGACGAATATTGCAGCGCTCCGAGTTCGATGCGGGCGACGTCGCGCAGCCGAACCAGCGAGCCGGTGCCGGTATTGGCGCGCACGACGATGTCCCCAAATTCCTTGGGATCGCTCAGGCGACCGACGGCATTGACCTGCATCTCGAAAGCGGTGCCAGCCGGGGCCGGGGACTGGCCGATCTTGCCGGCCGCCACCTGGACATTCTGTTCGGCGATGGCGTTTTGCACGTCGACCGCGGTGATGCCGAGATTGGCAAGCTTGTCGGGATCGAGCCAGACGCGCATCGAATAGCGGCGCTCGCCGAAGATCTGCACGTCGCCGACGCCGGGCAACCGCTTCAGCGGATCGACCACCTGCAGATAGGCAAGGTTACTCAGCGCCACCGGATCGACGGAACTGTCCGGCGAGGTCAGGTTGACGATGAGGACGAAGTTCGGGTTCTGCTTCTTGATCGTCACGCCGCCCTGGTTGACGATCGCCGGCAGCGACGAGGCCGCCTGCGAGACGCGGTTCTGGACGTCGACCGCGGCGGTGCTCAGCGAATAGCCGACATCGAAGGTGATGGTGATGGTCGAGGAGCCGTCATTGGAGCTCGTCGACGACATATAGGTCATGCCTTGCACGCCGTTGATCTGCTGCTCGAGCGGCGTCGTCACCGTGTCTGCCACCACTTGCGCGCTGGCGCCTGGATAATGGGCGCTGACCACGACCTGCGGCGGTGTGATGTCGGGGAACTGGGAGACGGGCAGCAGGAAATAACAAATCGTCCCGGCGAGCACCATTATGATGGCGATCGCCGAGGCGAAGATCGGACGATGGATGAAAAAGTTTACCACGACACACACGCCTCCCCGGCCGCCGTTGCCCTGCCGAAGGCACTGGCAACCCTGGACAACCTTTGAGCGCGCCCGACACCGAACTCATCCTGCGAACGGAATAACGGCACCTCGCGCTGCTGCGCATCGGCGAGTGAGCGCAGCATGTTTTCGAAGGCGCGCGGATCAACGCCATCGGCTTTCATGACCAGCCGGATCATCGGATCCCGGACGGCTTCCTCTATGGTAAGATCGCGGCGCTGTGGCATTGGCCGGCTCCTTGTCTGTCGGTTCGCAGCCCATGCTCGCGAACCGTTTTTCATCTCTTCACCGGCCGAGGCCGCATGATTGGCAGTTTTTCATCCGCCTTCGCCTGGCAGGGCCAGTTCACGGCCTTGTTATTGACGACGGACGATAGAGGTGTTACCAGTAAGTAACATTCTGGAAGTTACAGACCGGTAACACCCTAGTCAAGAGGTGGCCGAGGGTTTTTTGGAAACGAAAGGAGATCATGATGACAGAAGGCGTCGTGGAGCGCTCTCGTCCCCGGGAGCGGATCCTGGAGACGGCACGCGACATGTTCCACAAGCATGGCATCAAGGGCGTCGGCGTCGACGCCATCACCGAAGCTGCCGGCACGAACAAGATGACGCTCTATCGTCACTTCGAATCCAAGGACGAACTGATCGTCGAATGCCTGCGCGCCAATGCGGCCAAGGCCGGCGCTATGTGGGATGTATTTGAAGCCGAATTTCCTGGTGACAAGCTTGCCCAGCTGCATGCCTGGGTTCGCAAGGCGGCTGCCATGCTCAATGCTGACGGTCGTGGCTGCGACATGGCCAATGCCGCCGCTGAACTGACCGAGCCGGACCATCCGGCCAGGCTGGTGATCAAGGAGCTCAAGGAAGCCCAGCGTGAGCGCCTTGTAACGCTATGCAGGGATGCGGGTATCGGTCAGGCCGAACTGCTCGCCGATACGCTGTCGCTGCTGTTCGAGGGCGCGCGTGTCAGCGTGCAGACCGTGGGAAACGAAGGTCCTAGCATGCAGTTCGTGCGCATGGCCGAAGGGTTGATCGTTTCCTTCCGGGGCACCGCCGCCGGTTGATCTCCACCGCGACTGTTGGCGTCTTACCCGTCGTGTGACCGAGGTGATCATCGCCGCCCCAACGCAGGCTGCACCGGAAATTTCCAAGGACCAAACAAAAAAAGCCCGCTGCCGGGAGGAGGTGGCAGCGGGCTCGATTTCGAATGTGGTGCGGGAGGAGGTGCACCCCATTCAGCGTCGGCATCGCATCTGGGAGGAGTAGATGGCCGACAACCAGAAACTACGATTTGCCCAATGATTCGGCAATAATGAATCCTGCATAGCTCCTGTGCAGATTTGCCGTGTCAATTGTCGTACAAATCCGGATTGTGCCTTGCCAAGTCGCCCACCTCACTGCACCGGAATGTTTTCCCTGAAGATCAACCGCGGTTCGATGAACTTCCTGGTAAGGTAGGGCGCCGAGGAGGCAATCGAGCCGAGCAGGCGAATGACCGACTGTTCCGCGATCAGCCTGGCATTCTGGTCGATGACGACATCGAGCAGATCGTCGACCAGATGGCCGCGTGTGTCCTTGGTGAGGTCGTGACAGATGAACACCGGTTTGCGGTTCGGCCTCGCTTCCCGAATCGCCCTTGCAACGCCCGAATGTCCGGCTCCGACGCAATAGATGCCCAGCAGTTCCGGTTCGTTGCGCAGTGCCTTCATGGTTTCGGCATAGCTAATCTCAGGCTCGTCGTTGATCTCGACTGCGCTGCTCACCGTCAGGTTGGGAAACTCTTCATTGAGCACCGATCGGAAACCCATCTCGCGTTCCTCGTGGCCGCGATAAGAGCGGGAGCCGACGACCATCGCCAGATGGCCGGTGCGGCCGCCAAGGAAGCGTCCCATCAACAGCGCCGCCGTTCGTCCCGCCACCCGGTTGTCGATGCCGACATAGGCCGAGCGCGGTGCCGCCGGAACATCGGACACCAGCGTCACCAGGCGCATGCCGGCGTCGACGATGTCGCGCAGGATGTTGCGCGTACGCGGATGATCGACGGCGATGACACCGACGCCATTGGCCTTGAGCGAGAGATTTTCGACGGCACTCTGCAGCGCGTTCGGCGAGATGCCTGCGAGGTTGTGGATCCGGCACGAGGCGACGAGCGGCAGGCGCGCGGCGTAATCCTCGATATGGCCGGCAAGATCGCGCATGAAGGCATTGCTGCCGATCGGCAGCAGGAATTCGAGGTGCGCGGGCCGCGAGGGCAGCGTCACCTGATCCGCGACCGGCAGATAGCCGAGCTGCTTGGCCGCCTCCATGACGCGCTGCCGGTTGGCGGCGCTCGCACCCGGCCGGCTATTGAGCACCCTGTCGACCGTTGCGGTAGACAGCCCGCAATTGCGGGCGATATCCGAGACGGTGGCTTTCATGCCGCAACCCCCGGCCCGCAATTGCGGGCGTGATCCGAAACGGTGGCTTTCATGCCGCAACCCACGGCCCGCAATTGCGGGCGAAATACGAGACGGTGGCTTTCATGCCGCAACCTATGCGCCGATGCGAGGCCGCGCCAGATGAACGATGCGACCTGAGTGACGGATGATTGCCGTCCATCACAGATAGTCAGTGCGATGGCTTGCCATCGGCAATGGCATCACGGATTTCCTTGTCCGACATGCCGGTGATGATCCGCTCGACTTCCAACACGCTGGTCTTCTTGGGGTCGATGTCGTCGGCGACCACCTTGCCCCGGCGCATGACGACGATGCGGTCGACCACTTGGAAGACATGGTGGATGTTATGCGCGATGAAGATGCAGGAATGACCGGAATCGCGGGCGTTGCGAACGAAGCTGAGCACGCCCTGTGTTTCGGCGACGCCGAGATTATTGGTCGGCTCGTCGAGGATAATCAGGTCGCTGTCGAAATGCATGGCGCGAGCGATCGCCACCGCCTGGCGCTCGCCGCCCGACAGCGAGCCGATCGGCGTCGTCGGCGGTATGTTCTTGGAGATGCCGACCTGCTTGAGCAGATCGCGGGCGACCGTGTTCATGGCGTCCTGGTCCATCCGGTTGAGGAAGCGCGGTGGTTTTAGCGGCTCGCGCCCGAGGAACAGATTGCGGGCGATCGACAATTGCGTGACCAGTGCCGAGTCCTGGTAGATCGTTTCGATGCCCTGGGCGATGGCGTCGCTGGTGCTGCGCAGGCTCACCTTCTGGCCGCGGATGAAGATATCGCCACTGGTCAATGGAACGGCGCCCGAAAGCACCTTGATCAGCGTCGACTTGCCGGCGCCATTGTCGCCGAGCAGGCCGACGATCTCCCGTTCGTTGACATGGAAGTTGGCATCCTCCAATGCCTGGACGCGGCCATAGGACTTGCGGATGTTCTGCATGCGGATCAGTGGCTCGGCCATGATTCAAGTCCCTGCCTGATGCCGGCGTTCCAGCCATGAGTGGAGCGCCATCATGCCAAGGATGATCGCGCCGATGAAGATGTTGTAGGCAAGGCCTGGCACGCCGATCAGCACGATGCCGTTGCGCATCACGCGCAGGATCAGGATGCCGAGCACGGTGCCGATGATCGTGCCGCGCCCGCCGGTGAGTGCTGTACCGCCGATCACCACCATGGCGATGACTTCCAGCTCGTAGCCGGTGCCGCTGTTGGGGTTGGCAGCCGAGGTGCGCAGCGAGGAGATGACGCCGGCAAGCGAAGCCATGACCGACGACAGCACGAACAGGCCGATCTTGACGCCGCTGACATTGACGCCGCGGGCGCGCGCCGCATTGGGATTGCCGCCGGCCGCCTGGATCCAATTGCCGGTCCGGCTCTGCGTCAGCACATAGCCGAGCGCGATGGCCGCGGCGATGAACCAGAACAGCGACATGTAGATGCGGAACGGCCCGATGAAGAAATCGCCGACCAGCGCTTCCGCCAGCCAGCTGCCTTCCGCGCTCCAGGTGCGCTGCGGAAAGCCATCGGTGACGAAAAGGGCGGTGCCGCGTACCACCAAAAGCATGCCGAGTGTCACCAGGAAGGACGGGATCTTGAGCTGCGTCACGAACCAGCCGTTGACCAGCCCGATGAAGCCGGCAACCAGCAGCGCGGCGACAAAGCCGACCTCCAGCGATGTCAGGCCGCTGTTGAACAGCGTCCACATCAGCACCGGCGAGAAACCGAACAACGAACCGACCGAGAGGTCGAATTCGCCCGACGTCATCAACAGCGTCATCGCCAGCGCGATCAGGCCGAGCTCGACCGTGAAGGCAAGCGTGTTGGAGATGTTCTGCGGCGACAGGAAGTCGTGGTTGATGCCCCAGAAAACGGCGATCTCGACGACGAGCAGCACGAAGGGGCCGAATTCTGGCCGTGCGACGAAGTGTTGGATGAGCGAACGATTTTCCACGAGCAACCCGCGACATAGGTGGAAAGGCTGAGCCTTGCATATCCGTGCGTGAACGGCTCGGCGAAAATAGGAAGCCAGTCGCGATCACCGAGGCGATCGCGACTGTTTGGGCACGGGATGTTACTTGCCGGACAGGATGTTGTCGTAGACCTGCGCGGTGTCCTTCTCGTAGAGCGCGCCGGTGATGACGTTGAAGCCCGGAGGAATGCCACTCGCGGCCATATTGGCGAGCGAGAGTGCGACATAGCTGGTCGCCTGCGGATCCTGCCACTGGCCGGCATTGACGTAGCCGTTCAGCACTTCCTGGGTGGTGTCGAGCGAGTTGCCCCAGCCGACGACCGGGATTTCGCCCGGCTTGATGCCGACCTGGTCGAACACCCGCTTGATCGAGCCAGTGACGAGATCGCCGAGGCCGATGATCGCCTTGACCTTGGCTTTGTTGGCTGTGAGGTAGTCGACCATGCGGTTGATCACTTCAGCCTGGTCGAGCGTGGCTTCGGTGATTTCATAGGTGATGCCGAGCGGCCCGAATACGCTCTTGATGCCTTCTTCTTCCTGGACGCCATAGGTGGCGCCGGGGACCTCAACCGGCATCCAGACGAAGTCGCCCTTCTTCACCAGGCCCTTGTCGACCAGATATTGCGCCCAGTGCTTGCCGAAGGTGACGTTGTCGCCGCCGACATAAGCGTTGAAGTCCGCTTTCGGGTCCGGCGTATTGAAATTGATGATCGGCACTTTCGCCGCACGCGCTTCCTTGACGATCTCTACCAGGCTGCCCGGATCGGGGCTCGTGGTGACGATGCCATCGGCCTTGGCGGAGAGGGCGGCGCGAACCGCTTCCTGCTGCGAGGCGACATCGCCATTGTGGAACGAGGTGTTGACGGTGTTGCCGGTGTCCTTGGCCCATTGCTTGGCGCCGGCCAGGAAGTAGGTCCAGACCGGATCGGCCGGGCCGCCATGCGAAATCCAGTAGAATGTCTTGGCCTGTGCCGCTGCCGGAACAATCGTCAGCGCCACCAATAGGCCGTATAGGACGAGTCTTAGCCGTGTCAGCATTTGATTTCCTCCCGTTTGTCGATGGTCAGTTCTCAATCCGTCCCTTGTTCCGGCGACCGCCGGATTGCGTCTTTGCCAGCGCCGTCAGAGCATTCCCTTTTTCGGCGATTGGCAAGCCTCCGTCTGCAGATGTAGTTGGCGCCTGACGGGGCGCCATCAGCGCTCCCATCAGATCGCATCAGTTGATGTGATTTTTCAGACTGTCGGATAACTGGCGTCGAACTGAGCCGAACGGGTCGTCCTGTTTGCCCGACCTGCGATAGCGCAACCAGCACTGACGAGGATGACGCCGGCGGCCACTCCTCGGACCAGCGTCAACAACCGAACCCACGGCTGCGTGTCGAAAGGTGCTAGATCAGATCGGCCTTCGCCAGTTCCCGCATCAGACGGCTGGCGCCGTAGGTCCAGTGCGGGCAATCGGGCGATAGCCGCACCCTGTTGACCAGCGCGCCGAATTTTTCCGACGAGATGGTGACGATGTCGCCGACCTTGTGGGTAAAACCCTTGCCCTTTTCGCCGCGATCCTTCGACGGCACGAACATGGTGCCGAGATAGAGCGCCAGCCCGTCCGGATACTGGTGGTGCGGACCCATGGCGGCGGCAATCAGCTCTTCCGGCGAGCGGCTGATCTCGGCCATCGAGCTCGCGCCCTCCAGCGAAAACCCATCCTCGCCCTCGACCTTGAGGCGCACGACCGCGCGCTTGACGTCATCGATCGAGAAGGTGTCGTCGAACAGGCGGATGAAGGGACCGAGTGCGGCCGAGGCATTGTTGTCCTTGGCCTTGCCGAGCAGCAGCGCCGAACGCCCCTCGACGTCACGCAGATTGACGTCGTTGCCGATGGTGGCGCCGACGATCCTGCCGCTGCTGGCGGCGATCATGGCGATCTCGGGCTCCGGATTGTTCCAGGTCGACACGGGATGCAGGCCGACATCGGCCCCGAAGCCGACCGAGGCCATCGGCTGGCATTTGGTGAAGATCTCGGCATCGGGGCCGATGCCGACCTCCAGATATTGCGACCAGGCGCCACGCGCGATGAGCTTGGCCTTGATCTCCATCGCTTCGGGCGAACCGGGCTTCAGTTTCGACAGATCGTGGCCGATCAGTCCGGCGATGTCGGCGCGGATGGCGTCCGCCTTCTCCGCCGAGCCGCGCGCCTGTTCCTCGATCACCCGTTCCAGCAGGCTGACGACAAAGGTGACGCCCGAGGCTTTTACTGCCTGCAGGTCGACTGGGGAGAGCAAATACGGCTTTGCCGGATCGCGCCTGGTTTCAAAACTGTTGGCGGCGACGTCATCGAGCGACCCGATCGGTTTGCCCTTGGCCGAGCGGACGTGCCCTGCCGGATCGGCCATCTCGCAAAGGTCGCGCATGGTTGGCGCTGTGCGCGACGTGATGTCGAAGACCGTGCCGTCGCGCACCGTGACCACCAGCGGATGCGAGGCGCTGCTGGCGCGGCCGACAAAGAGCCCCTCAGTGGGCAGGTGCATCTGGTTCGTCATGGCGTTTGGTCCTCTGAAATGATCGACAAATGCGGCTGGCTGGATCGGCGCGGCACTTTCACCGGATTCCCTTGAAAGGTCTATCCCGTCGCTGGCGATCGAGATTCCGGCTTCTGATCATCTGTCGGGTTCACAGACGACAACTGAAGTGCTCTTTCAAAAATATGAAATCGTCACTACAATTTTCACTGATCCACAACGCATCCAGGTGACCCTTTGTCCGCACCATTCTCCGATCCCATCTGGCGCAAGCCGCAGTCAGATTCCAGGTTTCGATCGCTTTTTCCAAGCGGTGATCGTGTCGATATCGTGGTTGTCGGCGGTGGGATCATGGGGCTGTCGACTGCCTTGCATGCTGCCCGCCTTGGCCTGTCCGTGCAGGTGCTGGAGGCCGGCGAAATCGGCCAGGGTGCATCAGGACTGAATGGCGGCCAGGTCATTCCCGGCCTGAAATATGATCCGGAATGGCTACTGGCGCATTTTGGCCCGGAGCGCGGCGAAACTCTCGTCGATTTCGCCGCCTCGACCGCCGATGCCGTCTTCGAGTTGATCCGCGGCGAAAAATTGGCGGTGCCGTTCGTTCGCAATGGCTGGATCCAGGCGGCGCACACCGAGGTCGCGCTGAAGGCCGCGGCAAACCGTGACCGGCAGTGGCGGGCGCGCGGTGCCGATGTCAGGCTTTTGGGCGCGACGGAGATTACGGCGATGACCGGCGCGCAGGGCTATCTCGGCGGCTGGCTCGATCGCCGCGCAGGTGTCGTCGATCCGCTTGCTTACACATCGGAACTGGCACGAATTGCCGCGGCAGCGGGCGCGAAAATCGCCGAACACCAGAAGGTGGTCCGGTTGGAGAAGAGCGCCGGCGTTTGGCGGATCTCAACCGAGAACGGGGTGCAATTGCAGGCAAAAGCGGTCGTGCTGGCGACCAATGCCTATACGGATGGTCTGGTCCCCGGCCTCGCCGAGACGATCGTGCCGTTGCATTCGTTCCAGATCGCGACAGCGCCATTGCCGCCCGACTTTTCAGCCACGATCCTGCCTGAGGGGCAGGCGGTGTCGGACTCCAGGCGCATTCTCGTCTACTACCGCAAGAGCGCCGACGGACGGCTGGTGCTTGGCGGGCGTGGCCGCATGGCCTTGCCGACGAGCACCAGTGACTGGGCACATCTTGAGCGGGCGCTGCGGCGGCTCTACCCCATGCTGTCCGAAATCGCTATCGAGAAGCGCTGGTTCGGCCGGGTGGCGATGACGCCGGACCACCTGCCGCACATCCACGAGCCGGAGCAGGGCCTGCTTGCCGTGGTCGGCTGCCAGGGCCGCGGTGTCGGACTGATGACAGCGCTTGGCGGGCGTATCGCTGGCTATCTCCAAAGTGGCGATGCGAGGCAATTGCCGTTCCCGCTTTCGCCGATCCGGCCGATCCCATTCCACGCCTTCCGGCAGGTCGGCGTCGCCGCGACCATCGCCTGGTATCGCCTGCTCGACGCGCTGGAGCGCTGACCACGGCAATTCATTCCAGCGGGGTTCGGTTGGGATTCCGCTTGACAGTTTCATGAATATGAAAAACTCTAAGCCAATTTCAAAATTTCGGTAGGCAGGTCGATGTCGACCATCGTTGCAGCACCAGCGCCAGAGGCCCGGTCGTCATCGGGCTTCCGGGTCGCCATGCTGCTGCCGGGCGCGCTAGTCACCTTCCTGCTGATCCTGTTTGCCCTCGGCCTGGTGCTTTTCCTCGCCTTCCGCGGCAATGACGGGTCGCTGCTCGGCGCCGGTTTCACCGTGGCGAATTTTGCAGCTGTCGTATCCGATCCGTTGTACTGGACGGTGACACTGCGCTCGCTGGTCATAGCCGCGCTTGTCACGCTGGCCACCGTCGTCACCGCCTATCCCGTCGCCTACTATCTCGCCTTCCATGCCGGCCGGCGGCGCGGCCTGCTGCTGTTCCTGGTGACGCTGCCGTTCTGGACCAGCTATCTCTTGCGCGTCTTCGCCTGGAAGATCGTGCTCGCCTATAATGGCGTGCTGAACTCGGCGCTGATCGAAAGCGGCATCTGGTCCGAGCCGACATTGGCCTTTCTCAACACGCCGGCCGCCGTCGTCGTCACGCTGGCGCACGCCTATGCGCCCTTCGCCATCCTGCCGATCTATGTGGCGCTGGACACGATCCCGAAATCGCTGATCGAGGCCGCTTCCGATCTCGGCGCGCGGCCCTTCACCTCTTTCCGCCGTGTCGTGCTGCCCAATTCGATGCCGGGCGTGCTGGCGGCAGCCCTTGTCGTCTTCGTGCCGACGGTTGGCGATTATGTCACGCCGGCCCTCGTCGGCGGTCCGGCCAGCACCATGATCGGCACGCTGATCCAGGCGCAATTCGGCAAGGCCAATGACTGGCCGTTTGGCGCCGCACTCTCCGTCGCCGTCATGCTGGTCATCCTCTGGGTGGTGCTGGTCGCGCGCTTCGCCGACCGCAGATTTGGCAGCCGCACATGAAAACCACGCGCACGCAGCGAGACGGCCGCTGGCTTGGCGCCTACGTCATCGCCTACCTGGTCTTTCTCTATCTGCCGGTGTTGCTGATCCCGCTGTTTTCCTTCAACAACTCGATCCAGGCGGCGTTTCCGCTGCAAGGCTTGACCTTGCAATGGTACGCGACTTTGTTCGGCAATTCGGCACTGACCAGTGCGCTCCTGAACAGCCTCGTCATCGGCGTCATTGCCGCCACGGGGGCTACGCTGTGCGGCATCACCGTATCCTATATGGACCTCTATGGCCGCTCGCCGCTGGCCGTCACCATTAGCGGCATTGCCCGACTGCCGATCCTGATCCCCGGCGTCATCGTCGGCATATCGCTGCTCATCCTCATCAACCTCATCGGCCTCGGGCCATCGCGCGTTGCCATCGTTCTCGGCCACATCCTGGTGGCGCTGCCAACGACGGTGGTGATCATGCGCAGCCGCTTCGCAGCCATCCCGAAAACCATTCGCGAGGCGGCTCTCGATCTCGGCGCTTCAGACTGGACGACGTTCCGGCGAGTCATGCTGCCGCTCAGCCTGCCGGCCATCGTCTCGGCCTTCATGCTGGCCTTCCTGATCTCCTTCGACGAATTCATCGTCGTCTTCTTCCTGGCCGGCACCGAGCCGACGCTGCCGCTCTACATCTGGAGCCAGCTCAGGTTCCCCAAATCGCTGCCGACGGTCATGGCGCTGGGCACGTCGATCCTGGCGGTGTCCTTCGTCATCGCGGCAGCAGCCGAAATCCTACGCCATCGCGGCCTGGCCGCAGCGGCGCCCGCCGTTCCACTGCAACCAAAACAAACCAAGAGAGGAGAACTGCAATGGCATTCGACCTGAAATCTAGCGACCTGAAATCTGGCGACCTGATATCTGGCGACCTGATATCTGGAAAGACTGTCCGGGCCGGTCTTGCCGCCCTGGCATTGGCGCTGTCGTCCACGGTCGCTTTCGCTGGCGACAAGCTGCAATATTTCACCTGGTCGGGCTACGAGCTGCCCGATTTCAACAAGAGCTTCCTGGTTGCGCACCCCGACGGCGTCGAGGCCTCGATCTTCGGCGACGACGACGACGCGTTCACCAAGGTCAAGGCCGGCTTCCGCCCCGATATTGCGCACCCTTGCTATGACAAGGTGGCGCGCTGGAACAAGGAAGGCCTGCTGCAGCCGATCGACACCAAGCGCATCAAGAACTGGGATTCGATCTTCCCGGTGTTCAAGAACCTGCCCGACCTGCAGGCCGGTGACGGCAAGGTCTGGATGGTGCCGTGGGACTGGGGCAACACCTCGATCCTCTACCGCACCGATCTGGTGAAGAATCCGGAGGCGAGCTGGAACCTCCTGTGGGACAAGCAGTATGCCGGCCGCATGGCGACCATCGACGCGGTGCACGACACGCCGATCGTTGCCGCACTTCTGGCCGGCGTCAATCCGTTCGACATGACGCCTGCCGAGATGGACAAGGTCGCCGAGAAGCTGCGCGAGCAACGCCCGCTGCTTTCCAGCTACACAACCGACATGACCTCGGTCGAACAGGCGCTGGCCAGCGGTCAGCTGGTCGCCGCCATGACCTGGAACGCGTCGGCCACCTCGCTGAAGAAGCAGGGCGTGCCGGTCGAGTTCATGAAGCCGAAGGAGGGCATGCTGACCTGGGCCTGCGGTTTCGTCATGCTCAAGGACGCCAAGAATGTCGATCTCGCCTATGATTTCATCAACAGCCGGCTGGACGCCGATTCCGGCAAATATCTGATCGAGTCCTATGGCTATGGCAGCTCGCTGGGTTCCGCCTTCGCCACCGTGCCGAAGGAGGAACTGGAAAAATTGCAACTGCCATCCGACCCGGAAGTGATGCTGAAGACCACCATCTTCACCGGCCCGATGAAACAGAATGACGAGCTGGCCAAGATGTTCGAGAAGGTGAAGGCCGGCGGCTGAGTTGAGGCCCGCCTTCTCCCCTTGTGGGGTGAGCAGCCGGTTCGCGTAGGCGAATTCATCGTGCCAGTGGCACGATGAAAGGCCGGCGAACGCCGGGACGCTGCGAAGCAGCGGGGACCCGGCAGGGTGGATCGACTAGCCACGCCCGGCCCTTCGCAGGCTCAGGGCGTTCGAAGCTCGAAAAGCCAAGCAATTGGCTTTTCGTTCGCTGCGCGAACCGCTTCTCACCCCACAAGGGGAGAAGGGGGAGCTTATCGGCGCTGCGCCGCACTCCGATAGAGAGACTGCAAACGAGGACGGATGAATGGACATGCTGGACGAAGCGGCTGAGAAGCCGAAGGACGATGCCGATGTGCGGGTCGGCCGGCGGGTGCGGGCGCTGCGGCTCGAGCGCAAGCTGTCGCTGGCCGATCTTGCCGCCAGGGCAGGCGTGTCGATCGGGGCACTGAGCCAGATCGAGCGCGGCATGTCCTCGCTGCGCGTCAAGGTGATCTGGCCGCTCGCTGCCGCCCTCGACATCGAGCCGTCGGCGCTGATCGCCGACGGCAACGATGCCGCCAACGATCTCTATTGTGTGCGGGCCGGCAGCCGGCGGCAAATCCCGGTCAAGTCGGAAGGCATTGCCAAGGCGCTGCTGTCGCCGCCTGGCGCGACGCTGACCGGCATGCTGGTGACGGTGGAAGCCGGCGGCGGCACAGCCGAGGCCTATGCCCATGCCGGCCATGAGTTCGGCTTCGTCCTGTCGGGCGAGGTCGAACTGGTGGTGGATGCGACAAGATACGTGCTGAAGGCGGGCGACAGTTTTGCCTTCAAGAGCACGCTTTTGCACGCTTTCCGCAATCCGGGCGCCGAGCGCTGCCAAATCCTCTGGGTCAACACCACGAAGCCGTCCGAGGTTCGCGATGGCGCCTGATTCTCTCGTCCGGCTGCAAGCGGTCTCAAAGATCTTTCCCGGCGGCATCGTCGGGCTTGACGCCGTCGACCTCGACATTGTCAGCGGCGAGTTCATCACGCTGCTCGGCCCGTCCGGCTGTGGCAAGACCACCAGCCTGCGCGTCATCGCCGGCTTCGAAAGCCCGTCGAGCGGCAAGGTGGTGCTCGATGGCCGCGACATCACGGCGCTGCGGCCCTACGACCGGCCGGTCAACACCGTGTTCCAGGATTATGCGCTGTTTCCGCACATGAACGTTGAAGAAAATGTCGGCTTCGGCCTGTCGCTGCGCAAGCTTTCAGGCAGCCAACAGGCAAGACGCGTCGGCGAAGCGCTCGACATGGTCGGCCTCGCCGACAAGATCGGCGCCCGCGTCTCCGAACTGTCGGGCGGCCAGCGCCAGCGCGTCGCGCTCGCCCGCGCCATCGTCTGCGAGCCGCGCGTGCTGTTGCTCGACGAGCCGCTGTCGGCGCTTGACGCGCATCTGCGTGAGCAGATGCAGGTCGAACTGAAGCGGTTGCAGTCGCGGCTCGGCACCACCTTCGTCATGGTCACCCACGACCAGACGGAAGCGCTGTCGATCTCGGACCGCATCGTCGTCATGAACAAGGGCCGCATCGAGCAGATCGCACCGCCGGCCACACTCTACGACCGGCCAGCCACCAAATTCGTCGCCAGCTTCATCGGCACGATGAACCTGCTGCAGTCGCGTTTCATTGGTCGCGACGGCGATCGCCTGCATTTCGCCGCCGGCGCTCTGCCGCTGGAGGCCATGTCCGAGGCCGGCGAGGCTCCCACTGAAGGGGCCATGCGCACCGTCGGCGTGCGGCCAGAGGATCTGCTGGCGGCCACCGAGGCCGCGGCCGGCACGGCGCCGGCGCGCGTCAACAGCATCGTCTTTCACGGCCGCACGCTGCGCCTGCATGCCGAACTCGGGCAGGGCGCACCTGTTGTCATCGACGCGCCGCGCCAGGCCGAGGGTTTTCAGTTCAGCGTCGGCGACGTTGCGCATATCAGCCTGCGCCGTGGCGCCAACTGCCCCGTGCTGCCGGGCTAGGCTCATCGACGTAACAACTGGAGCAACACGTTCGCGCCGTTCGGCGGCCACAAGCAGTCCACGGCCGCATGAAATTAAGTATGATTTGACTGCCATGGAATATATTCCTAAATCTGGTCGATGCCGGAACCTAGCAGCCGACCGCGCCGAAATGTGCAAACCCTGTGCCTGGCGCACGACGTCGGGCAACTCGTTCGCGTCCGATGCCGGAACTGCAACATCACTCGGCACTACCTGCCCGGCGACCTCGCAAAGCTGGTCGGTGACATCCCCTTTTGGGATGTGGAACGGCATATGCGGTGCGAACGCTGCAAACTACGCGAGCTTGACGCCGATATCATCCTTCCGAGTGCTGCTGAACGATTGAAAATCCGTGTCAGACGCCTTGTCGAAGTCCGCATGGTTCGCCGGGTGATGTGGCGAGACGAGGATTGAGGAAGGGGCTGACACGGCGATTCTGCAACTTAGAAAAGTGATCCCTGGGCTGGCACGTGCTGCGGGAACTTGATCTGTGTGGCTGGTTTCTCGACGATCACCAACGCGTCGTCGAGCGCAGTCCGCTGCAAATGCCGT
Organism: Mesorhizobium sp. LNHC252B00; assembly: GCF_000502955.1. GTDB lineage: Bacteria > Pseudomonadota > Alphaproteobacteria > Rhizobiales > Rhizobiaceae > Mesorhizobium. The sequence goes on from NZ_AYWO01000007.1 coordinate 159,669, forward strand.
GCTTCTGACCATGGCGCTGTCAGCCAGGCCTCGGTCTCTTCCGACGTCGTCAGGATCACCGGCATGGCCTTCTCATGGATCGGCGCGATGAGCGCATTAGGCCTGGTTGTCATGAAGGCATACAACTCGAAGTCACCAGGACCATCCTTGACTTTCCGCACGCCATGCCAACTGGTCCAAAAACCGGCGAAGAAAAACAAAGGTCGGCTTTCGTCTCGGGCAAACCAATAATTGCGCTGGATTCCTGTTTCCGGGTCCTTGTCGTTCGGTGTGGGGCTGGGTTCTGCAAAGCTGGTCACGGGCACGACGCATCGATGCTCGACGCCGACAAACTGTTGCCAGTGCGAATATTGCGGATTGCGAACGTTCGTGGTGCCGTAGTCGGCCCTAGCTTTCATGCGCTCTGGCGGCGTTGGCAAACCCCAAAGCAGTTTCGCCAGCTCACGCGTCCCGTCTGGCGTATTGCGAACAACCGGGCCGGCCTGATTTGGATAGATGTCGACCGAAGGTTCAAGGTTGCCGATGACGTCGCGCAGTGTGCGTGTCCATTGGCGGACCGCCTCTTGCGTTGTGGTGATGTTGTAGAGGTTGCACATTTACCTAGGATCGCGGAAATGGCTCGTGTCCGCAACCGAATGTGCGGGGATCCGGTCCCGCGATATCATCCTGACATGACGTGTCAGCTACGACCGGCCAGACGATGGCAAGCCAGCAACCTGTCCCCTATTTGCAATGCGTCGGAACAGGAGGAACACAAATGACCATCGCGGAAATTGCCAAGGATTTCACCGAACTGCTCAAGCAGGGCGAACACGAAGCGGCCGCCGAAAAATACAATGCCGACGATATCGTCAGCCTCGAAGCCATGGAGGGGCCGATGGCCATCGCCCGTGGCAAGGAGGCTCTCAGGCAGAAGGGCCAGTGGTGGCAGGAGAACAATGAAGTGCATGGCGGCTCGGTCGAGGGGCCCTATGTCAACGGCGACCAGTTCGCGGTGCGCTTCAAGTTCGACATAACGCCCAAGGCTACCGGCGAGCGTGTCACCATGGACGAAGTTGGCCTGTACACGGTCAAGAACGGCAAGATTGCCGAAGAGCGCTTCTACTATTGAGGCCGGAGCGGCTTTAGGGAGCTTGCTCCCTTCGCAGTTGGGTGGAGATCAGGGTGGCGGCCAAGACGATGTCTTGGCCGCCACGTGCGAGGTTCAGATCGTCTTCACATACGCCAAACCAGCCGCTCGTTCGGCACGATTTCGAGAAAGCAGCAATGGCGGTCGTTGACCTCATTGCGGTCTCGCGACTGCATGCGCGTCCGGAACAGTCCGCCGGGGCACCGATGCGGCCGCTGGCAAAGTGCGCTGAGCGTCCTTAGTCTGCGATCAGATTCGAATCCGAAGGGCGGCCACTGTTTTGACGATCACCATCTACGGCATCACCACCTGCGACACCGTCAAGAAGGCGCGCGTCTGGCTGGAGGGCCATGACGTTGCCTACCGGTTTCACGATTTCAGGGCAGAGGGGCTGGACGCCAAGCGGCTCGACGGCTGGGTTGGCAAGGTCGGCTGGGAAAAGCTGCTCAACAAGGCAAGCACGACGTTCCGCGAACTGGCTGACAAGGACAAGCAGGGTCTGGATGAAAAGAAGGCCAAGGCGTTGATGCTGGCCAAGCCGACCATGATCAAGCGGCCGGTGCTGGAGGTCGGCGAGCGCGTTCTGGTGGGGTTCAAGGCTGATGATTATGAGCAAGCGGTGGGTGGGAAGTAGAGCCAACGGAACGGCGAAGCTGCCAATCTCCCCCGCAAGGAGGGAGATTGGCCAATGGTCAAGCGGTGACCCTCAGCCTTCGCGCAGATACGCCGCCAGCGCCAACGCATTGTTGTGGGCCTCGTCATGCGCGCCATAGAGCAGCGTCACCTTGCCGTGGCGAAGCAGGCCGCGCAATTTGTCCACTGCCTCGCCGTTTCCATCCAGCTCAGCGCGATACCGCTTCCGAAACTCAGCCCAGCGCGACGCCTCATGGCCGAACCATTTGCGCAAATCATCGCTCGGCGCGATCTCCTTCAGCCACAGCGTCAGCGCCGCGTCTTGCTTGCTGACGCCACGTGGCCAGATTCGGTCGACCAGAACCCGCTGCCCATCGTCGGGCGCGGGTGGCTCGTAGATCCGCTTGACCGCCAGATCGAAGGCCAACGGACCCTCCGTAAATGGGTCAGGCCCACTCGCCCTTGCGCATGACGGGCACGCGGGCGCCGTCCTTGTGGACGCCATCGATATCGATCTTGTCCGAACCGATCATCCAGTCGATGTGGATGAAACTCTTGTTGCCGCCACGTGCGGCGATCTCGTCCTGGCTGAGCGAGGCGCCGTTGACGAAGCACTTCGAATAGCACTGGCCGAGCGCGATGTGGCAGGCGGCGTTCTCGTCGAACAGCGTGTTGAAGAACAACAGGCCGCTCGCCGAGATCGGCGAGGAATGGGGCACCAGCGCCACCTCGCCGAGACGGCGCGCGCCCTCATCGGTGTCGAGCACCTTCTTCAGCACGTCCTCGCCCTTCGAAGCCTTGGCCTCGACGATCCTGCCCTCTTCGAAGCGCACTGAGATATCGTCGATCAGCGTGCCCTGGTAGGACAGGGGCTTGGTCGACCTAACATGGCCCTCGACGCGCCTTGCATGCGGCGTGGTGAAGACCTCTTCGGTCGGGATGTTGGGATTGCAGGTGATGCCGTTCTTGGCGGTCGAAGCGCCGCCCATCCATTCATGGCCGTCCGCCAGCCCGACGGTCAGGTCGGTACCCGGCCCGGTGAAGTGCAGCGCATGGAAATTATGGCCGTTGAGCCATTCGGTCCGGCTGCGCAGCGCTGCGTTATGCGCCTTCCAGTTGCCGATCGGATCCTCCACATCGACCCGCGAAGCGGCGAAGATGGCATCGGCGAGCTTCACCACCGCAACATCGTCGGCATCGCCGGGGAACACCTGCCTGGCCCAGGCGAGGTCCGGATAGGCGACGATGTTCCAGTTGATGTCGAAGCCGGTGATCTTTTCCAGTGCCGGCTGATAGGCCATCGAATTGGCCTTGTTGGCGCGCGCCACTTTCGCCGGGTCCTGTGCCGACAAAAGCGACGGATCCTCGCCGCGCACGGCAAGCCTGGCCGCATTGTCGGCAAAGGCTTTCGCCATGCCTTCGTAGAGCCAGCCGGCGGCGCGGTCGAAGCTCGCATCGGCGCCAAAGCGATAGCGCGCCAGCGTCATCTCGTCGTCGTTGAAGATCGGCGTCACCAGTCCGGCGCCGGCCTTGTACGCATGCTCGACGATCCGCCTGGTCAGCGGCAGTGCCGCGATCGACGATGTCACCACCAGATCCTGTCCCGGCTGCAATTGCAGCCCGACCTTGATGGCGACCTCCGCCAGCCTGTCGAGCTTCACTGGGTCGATCGATGCGGAAACGCCGCGCGAATGTGTGGTCATGATCCTGCCTGCCGTAGTTTGATATCCGACTTTACATAGACCGGTGCCGCGGTGCTTTCCACCGCGATCGCGCCGGCAGCGCCCGTGGTCGCAGACCCGAACTGCGCCATGGTCGCCTCGATCTCTTCCTTGATCCAGGCCTTGAAGTCCCGGACCTTGCGGCTTTCGGTCTTGGCGGAGGAGGTCACCAGCCAATAGCCGAGGCCGCTCTGGGCACGGATTCCGAAAGGCGCCACCAGTCGGCCATCAGCGAGCGCATCGGCGGTGAGCAACTGCCAGCCAAGCATCACGCCATGGCCGGCAATCGCCGATTCCAGGCACAGCATCGGGTCGGTAAAGCGCGCGCCTTTCAGGAAGGTGACCGGCGGGACACCGGCCGTCTCGAACCAGCTGTCCCAACTGATCATCGCCCGCTCGTCGGTGATTGCGCAGGTCTGGGCAAGGTCCTCGATCGACCTCAGTTTTTTGGCGATCGCCGGCGCGCAGACCGGGAAGACTTCCTGCGCCAGGAGCAGTTCCTTGCGTCCGCCCGGCCACTTGCCGTCGCCAAGCCGGATGGCGATGTCGATGTCGGAATGATCGAGATCGGCCAGCCGCACCGAAGCGTCGATGCGCAACAGCACGTTGGGATGCCGGGCGAAGTGACGCGACAGTCGCGGCAGCAGCCATTTTGACGCAAAGGCCGGCGCCACCGAAACCACCAGGGTGCATTGCGTGGCCTCGTCGGCCAGCGCCACGGCCTGGGCAAGCTCGCGAAATCCAGCACCAAGGCGGGGCGCGAAGAGGGCGCCGAATTCGGTCAGCACGAGACCGCTCGCCGTTCGCTCGAACAGCGTCTGGCCGAGTTGCTTCTCGGTACGGCTTATCTGTTGGCTGACGGCGCTGACGGACACGTTGAGTTCACTGGCGGCAGCCGCCAGAGATCCGAGACGGGCAACGGTTTCGACGGCGCGCAGGCCGTTGAGATGGACGCGGTTGAGCATGGTCATTTGAGATTTTCTAAACCGGCCCGGCCGAAATCTCAATTGAAAGACCCGTCGAAACGGCAGATTTTATGCAAGGGAAGACAGACCCGCGGAGCCAAAAAATGCTAAGGATCTTGTCGTCGTCGCTGAAGGTTTTTTTCGCTGCAGGTTCGGCATATGGGTCCCGTCGCGAGAGCGAGACGCAGAGATGGCTGACCGATCCGCTTTCGCATCCCGTGCTGAACACCATGTCGGAGCGCGAACTCGGCGACGTGCCGTTCAGGCTGACGGCGCGGCGAACCGTGCATGAAACCGCTTCATTGCGAACCGGTTTCGGTGGGCGCTGCTGAGCGGGAGCCAGGCGGTCCGGCTTGAGGAAAGTCGAGGCGAGGATCGCACTGGCCTAACGGATGGCGGATTGTTTCAGCGATCGCTGCAATTATTGTGCGCTGCAATGACATCAGCCACCTCGACAGCGCTCCGTTTTACCTTCGCCGGCATGATTGCCATGGCGGTTGCCATGGGCATCGGCCGCTTCGTCTACACGCCGATCCTGCCCGGCATGATGCAGGAACTGCATCTGTCGCCGGCCGATGCCGGATGGATCGCCTCCGCCAACTACCTCGGCTATCTCATTGGCGCATTGGCGGCGGCGGGCGGCTGGGCGCATGGGCGCGAACGCCTGCTGATGCTGGTGGGGCTCGGCGCCAGTGTGGTCCTGGCCGCGCCGATGGGGCTGACCGATATGATGGCCGCCTTTCTCGTTGTCCGCTTTCTGGCCGGCCTGGCCAGCGCCTTCGTCATGGTGTTCATGGCCAGCATCGTTTTCAGCCATATCGCGGCTGCCGGCCGCGGCGACCTGCAGGCGTGGCACTTCGGCGGCGTTGGCCTCGGCATCGCAATCTCCGCAGCGATGATGGCGGTGCTGGTCACCGAACATGCCGGCTGGGCGGCGGGCTGGTTGTGGTCGGCGGCAATTTCGGCTTGCGGTTTCGTACTCGTGGCGCTGATGGTCGACGAGGGTCCGCTCACCAATGGCGAAGTCGCCCGCGAGCCGGCATTGCGGATGGACCGATCGTTGATCAAGGTCATCATTGCCTACGGCCTGTTCGGCTTCGGCTACGTTGTGACGGCGACTTTCCTGGTCGCCATCGTCCGGCAAGGCGGCGGCAGCCGCGTCTTCGAGGCCATGGTCTGGATGGTCGCCGGTCTTGCCGGCTTTCCCTCGACCTGGCTCTGGCAGAAGATCGCCGCTCGGACCGGCCTCTATCCCGCCTATGCGCTGGCATGCTTCATTGAAGTTGTCGGCGTCACCGCCAGCGTCGCCATCGGCGGACGTACCGGGCCGTTGCTCGGCGGCGTGCTGCTCGGCGGCACCTTCATAGCCATCACCGCATTTGGCCTCCAGGCAGCCAGACAGCTTGCACCGCGGGCGCCGCGGCGGATCTTTGCCCTGATGACGGCTGTGTTCGGCGTAGGCCAGATCATCGGCCCCATCGCCGCCGGGCTGCTGGCGCAAATGTCCGGCGATTTCTTCCTCGCCTCGATCGCCGCCGCCATCATGCTGGTCGTCTCCGGCGGCCTCACATGGTCGGCTGCGCCAAAATCGCCATGATTGTGGGGTTGCTCGGTGTGGGCATCGGGCACGGGCATTTTCTTTCCAGCTAATGTGTGACTTTATGCCCGCCATAGTCAGCTGATTTGCGCCTAGATCGAGGAATTCGTCACAGTGTTCGTATCATTTTTCCCGCAGCCGAAGCTCTTCTTCACTTCGGCCGCCGTCTGGAGCCTTGCGGCGATCCTGTTCTGGTTTTTCGGTGGTGAACAATTGGGCGCGGTTTTCGGACTGCCGCCGGCTGCCGCTGACGCGCCACCCATTATCGGCATCGCCATTCTCATGTCGCCGCCGTTTCTATGGTTTTATCTCTATTTCGCGTTTTGCGTGGCCGTCTTCTATGCGTTTTGGAGCTGGTATTCGCCACATCCCTGGCAGCGCTGGTCGATCCTGATGACCGCAGTCATCCTGTTCTTCATCTATTTCAATGTGCAGGTCAGTGTCGCCGTCAATGCCTGGTACGGGCCTTTCTTCGACTATGTGCAGGGATTGATGTCGGGGACAGGAAAGTCGACGAACAGTGAATTTTATATCGGATTGGCAGATTTTTCGTGGCTCGCGTTGGTCGGCATGAATGTGCAGGTGGTCAATGCTTTCATCGTCAGCCACTGGATCTTCCGCTGGCGCACGGCGATGAATAACTATTTTGTCGAGAACTGGGGTAGGCTTCGACATATCGAGGGAGCTTCGCAGCGTATCCAGGAAGACACGATGCGGTTCTCGCAGATCATGGAGGATCTCGGCTCCAGCTTCGTCCAGTCGATCATGACCCTGATCGCATTCCTGCCGGTCATGATCCAGTTGCAGGCTCACATCAGCGAGTTGCCGATTGTCGGCGCGATCCCGCAGCCATTAGTGGTCGCAGCCCTTGCCTGGTGTCTGTTCGGAACGATCTCGGTCATGATTGCCGGCCTGAAGCTTCCGGGACTGCAGTTCCGCAACCAGCGCGTCGAGGCCGCCTATCGCAAGGAACTCGTCTACGGCGAGGATCACGCAGACAGGGCTCAGCCAGCCACCACTGCCGAGCTGTTCGCGAACGTTCGTCACAATTATTTCAGGCTCTATTTCCACTACATTTATTTCAACGTCGTCCGTTACACATACCTGCAGGCCGACAACATTTTCTCGCTGCTGATCCTGGGTCCGTCGCTGGTTGCGCACAAGATAACGTTCGGCGCGCTGAACCAGATTTCGAATGCATTCGGTAAAGTGACGGGGTCGCTGCAGTTTCTGCTCACCTCCTGGTCGACCATCGTCGAGCTTCAATCGGTCCACAAACGCCTGCGCGCCTTCGAGGCGACCCTGCTCGGCGAGCCGCTGCCGGACATCGACCAGCGCTATCTGGCAAAACAGGGCGTTGAAGATCCGGCCTAAAGGCCGAGGTTGGAAATCGAACCGGGTTGGCGGCTCAGCCGCCGACCGAAGCCTGCTTCGGGGCAGCGTCTTGCCGCGAGACATAGTCGCGAAAACTGATGCATTCGACATCGGCTTTGACGCAGACCTCGCCGGCAAAGCGCTCCAGCGCATTCCAATAGGCGCCGTCATTCATCAGCGCGAAATGGAAGCCGAGCTCCAGCGGAATGCGCTTGCCCGCATACTGCTTGTCGAAGGCGGCGCGGAAGGCATCATAGGTGCGGTTCGCGAACTCGTTCGACTTGCCTGGCTGCTCGAACCCGCCGGAATGCCTGACATAGAGATTGTAATCCATGGCGATCACCAGCCTTGACTTCGGTCCTTCCGGAATCTGCGGCAACGAAAACTGCATGATGCCGTTGCCGGCCACCGGCCTGGTGGGCCCCTGCGAGACGCCGCTCGCGTCGAACTGATAGCCGGCCGCCGCCAGCGCCTCGTAGAGAGCCTTGTTCGCCGACAGATACGGCGCGCGGAAGCCGACCACCGCATGCCGCGCGAAGTTGCGCCAGCCCTGGGGTTCGGGCGCAACGCCGTTGATCGCATAGGCGTTCTCAAGAATGCGTTCGAACGAACTGAACTCTTTCAGCCAGTCGGCCTTGCTCCAGTCCTTGCCGTCGAAATGGCCGCAGCCATGCCCGGCGATGTCGTGACCCTCGGAGGCGGCAAGGCCGATCTGTTCGAGCCGCTCGGTAACTTCCTGTTTCGAGGCGGCAAAGCCGATATTGGATTTGCCGGCGCTTTTGCCGGGTGCGTTGTACTGCATGCGTGTTTCTGGCGACAGCAGGAAGACGCAGGAGAGAAAATAGGTGAAGTGCGCGCCGGTGCGCTCTGCCAGTGCCCGGCTACGCTTCCACTGCGAAATGTCGCGGGCGCTGTCGAACGAGATGATGACGGCCTGCTTGGGCTTTGCCGGCATTGGCGGCGCGGGCGGATCGGCCAGAGCCTGCCCGGCAGTGGCGAGCGCAGCGAGGGAAAAAGCAGCAACACGGAACGGAAGGTACATCGGCAATCTGATCTGCGCTTTTCTGAGCTGCACTTTGGGGGGAGACGTCTGGAAGCCGGCTATCCCCGAAATGTGGCGCTGGTGCGATTGGCCTTTTCGGCTGCTTGCCCGGGGCAAACATCCGTTTGCCCTAGGGAATGGGCGATTTTCCGGTTGAACCCCTTCCATGCCGACAAAATTTCGCTAAAACGCGGGCTGACAAAGGCCCGACCGGGCAGGAATGGTTTTGATCGATGTCTGACGACAGTTTTATCCGTGAAGTCAACGACGAGATGCGTCGCGACCAGGCGCACGCGCTGTGGGACCGCTTCGGTCCCGCCTTGCTTGTCCTCGCGATCCTCGTGGTGCTCGGCACCGCCGCCTTCGTCGGCTATCGCTATTGGGACGAGACGCGCGCCAACCGCTCCGGCGATGCCTTCTCGCAGGCGCTGAAGCTTGCCAATGATGGCAAGAACGATGAAGCGCTGACCGCGCTCGATCAGTTGGAGAAGGATGGCTACGGCGCCTATCCGTTGCTCGCCCGCATGCGCGGCGCAACCGTCAAGGCCGACAAGGGCGATGTCGCCGCCGCCGTCAAGGATTTCGACGATGTCGCCGCCGACACCGCCATTCCCCAGGGCATTCGCGACATGGCACGTCTCAGGGCAGCGCTCCTGCTTGTCGACCACGGTTCCTTCGCCGACGTCTCCAGCCGTGTCGAGGCGCTTACATCGGACACCAACACCTTGCGCCATACGGCGCGCGAGGCCCTCGGCCTTTCTGCCTGGAAGGAAGGCAAGACCCAGGATGCGCTAAAGCTGTTCGACCAGATCGCCGCCGATGACGGCGCCCCGCGCAACACCCGCGAGCGCGCAACGTTGATGTCCGAGCTGATCCGTGGGTCGGGCAGTGCGTCGTGACCTTCAAAGCCGCCATCATCGGCAGACCTAACGTCGGCAAATCGACCCTTTTCAATCGGCTGGTGGGAAGGAAGCTGGCGCTTGTCGACGACACGCCGGGTGTCACCCGCGACCGCCGTGTCCATGCCGCCAAGCTATACGACCTGCATTTCGACGTCATCGACACCGCCGGCTTCGAGGATGCGGCTGCCTCGACCTTGCCGGGCCGCATGCGCGCGCAGACCGAGATCGCCATCCGCGAGGCGGACCTGATCTTCTTCACCATCGACGCCAAGTCCGGCCTGCTGCCCGACGACCGGACGTTCGCCGAGATCGTTCGCAAGTCCGGCAAGCCCGTGGTGCTGGTCGCCAACAAGGCTGAGGCGAAAGGTGCCCAGGGCGGCATGCTGGAGGCCTGGGAACTCGGCCTTGGCGAGCCGATCCCGGTCTCGGCCGAGCATGGCCAGGGCATGCCCGATTTGCGCGATGCCGTGATCGAAGCGCTCGGCGAAGCGCGTGCTTTCGGCGAAGATGAAGATGGCGAAGACGAAGAAGTCGCTGCCGGCGAGGTTCTGATCGGCGAGGATATCGCCGATCCGGATGCCGAGCACAGCTATGACGATACCAAGCCGATGCGCATCGCCGTCGTCGGTCGTCCCAATGCCGGCAAGTCGACGCTGATCAACGCGCTGATCGGCGAAGAACGGCTGCTGACCGGACCGGAAGCCGGCATCACCCGCGATTCCATCTCCGTCGACTGGGATTGGCATGGCCGCCGCCTGAAACTGTTCGATACGGCCGGCATGCGCCGCAAGGCCAGGATCCACGAAAAGCTGGAAGTGATGTCGGTGCAGGATGGCCTGCGCGCCATCCGCTTCGCCGAGATTGTCATCATCGTGCTCGACGCCACCATCCCCTTCGAGAAGCAGGATCTGCAGATCGCCGACCTGATCATCCGCGAAGGCCGCGCGCCGGTGATCGCCTTCAACAAATGGGACCTGATCGACCATCCCCAGGAGCTTCTGGCCGAATTGCGCGAGAAGACGGAACGGCTGCTGCCGCAGGCGCGCGGCCTCCAGGCCGTGCCCGTATCGGCCGAGACCGGCCGCGGCCTCGACAAGCTGATGGATGCCGTCATCAGGACCCATAAGGTGTGGAACAGCCGCGTTTCCACCGGCAAGCTCAACCGCTGGCTGGAAGGCATCCTGGCGCACCACCCGCCGCCCGCCGTGGCCGGGCGCCGGCTGAAGGTCAAATACGTCACCCAGGCCAAGACCCGGCCGCCGGGTTTCATCGTTCAGTGCTCGCGTCCCGATGCGATGCCGCAATCCTATGTCCGCTATCTCTCCAACAGCCTGCGCGAAGCCTTCGACATGCCCGGCGTGCCGATCCGCATTGCGCTGCGCACCTCGGACAACCCATTCGCCGGCAGGTCCAAGAAACGCAGTTAAGCGTCGGCGCCCGTCTGGCGATCACGCCACGTCGCGCAAGCCGCTGTCGCTGGCCTGCGCATTTTTAGGCAATGCCTGCCGCGCTCCATCCAGCAATATGTCGGCGAGGCGGGCCGTCACTGGCTCGGCTTCAGCGTCCTTGCGATACAGGAATAGCGCCAGCTTAGGCAGCGCCGGCAATCCGGCGATCTCCGGCGTCATCGCGCTGACGCTGGCTGGCAGGCCGATATCGGTGCGGATCGTCAGCCCCAGCCCCGCCGCAACGGCCGCCCAGATGCCGCCAAGGCTCGGGCTGGAAAACGACATTCGCCAGGACAGGCCGGCGCGGTCGAGCGTTTCGGTTGCAACCGTGCGCAAAAGGCATGGCGCTTCGAGCGCCACCAGCGGCAGTGGCTCAGCGTGGCGCAGGCTGGTCTCGATGCGCTTTGCCGGGCCGATCCAGCGCATCTGCACATCGGCGACATGTTCGGTGTAGGGCAGCGTCTCTCCGCTGTGCCAGGCAAGCGCGATGTCGAGATTGCCTGATAGGATCCGTTCGGCAAGCTCGTGGCTGCGCGCGATCCTGGCTTCGATCTTGACCTTGGGATGGGCGCGGGCGAAGCGACCGAGCACGTCAGGCAGCACCGCCTCGCCGAAATCCTCCTGCAGGCCAAGCCTTACCCAGCCTTCCAGTTCGACATCGTGGATGGCGGATGCCGCTTCGTCATTGAGCTCGATCAGCCGGCGCGCATAGCCGAGCATGGTCTCGCCGGCCTCGGTCAAGGCGAGGCCGCGCCCCGACTTGCGGAAGATCGGCGTCGCCGCCTGTTCTTCCAGTTTCTTCAATTGCGCACTGACCGCCGACGTCGACCGGCCAAGCCGATCGGCCGCCTTGGCGAAGCTGCCCAGCTCCATGCCGGTGACGAAACTGCGGAGGACGTCGAGGTCGAATGTCACGCGTCGCATAGATAATCCCGATTTTCAGGATAGTTTGTTTAAAACTTCCTGATTTTAAGGATGAAACTACGGCGCTAGAGACAGACCGTCAAGGCCCAGGCCGCTGGCCAAGCACGGGAAACAAATCATGTCCGCTATCGTCAATTGCACCGATCGACAGTCGCCGGGACTTTTGAAAGACACGGCTGCCGGCTCCGCCGGGAAGGCATTCAAGCCCGGCCATCGCTGGAAAGTTCTCGGCATGGGCGTTGCCGCCAATGCCAGCTTCTCTGCCACCTTCGCCGGCATACCGGCAACGGCGGTCGTGCTGCGCCAGGGGTATCATTTGGCCAACGCCGAACTCGGTCTGGCACTCGGCCTTCTCGGGCTGGGGGTTGCACTCAGCGAACTGCCATGGGGCCTGCTCACCGATCGCTGGGGCGATCGCCGCGTGCTTCTGACCGGGCTTGGCGCCACGGCTGCGTGGCTCTTCGTCATGGCGATGCTGGTTGTGCCGACAAAGGCCGGGATTCCCGATGTCACGCTGCTCTGCGCGAGCCTGCTTATCACAGGACTGCTCGGCGGCAGCGTCAACGGTTCGAGCGGCCGTGCCATCATGGGCTGGTTCCGGGAAAACGAGCGCGGCTTTGCCATGAGCATCAGGCAGACGGCGGTGCCGCTCGGCGGCGGTCTTGGCGCGCTCATTTTGCCCTCGCTTGCCCTGGCTTTCGGCTTTGCCGCGGTTTTCGGCGTCCTGGCGGGTGCATCCGCCCTCTCTGCCCTGTTCGCTTGGCGCTGGCTGCACGAGCCGCCGACGACGGACGAGGGCCATCGCGCTGCGGCGGCTGTGCCCGGACCGGCGCCGCTGCGCAATCGCGACGTTTGGCGTATCGCGACCGCCATCGGCCTGCTCTGCTTTCCGCAGGTGGCGGTGCTCACCTTCGCCTCCGTGTTCCTGCACGACTTCGTCGGTCTGGGAACGGCAGCGATCAGTGCGAGCCTCGCCGCCGTGCAGATCGGTGCCATGGTCATGCGCATCTGGAGCGGCCGCTTCACCGACCGCCACGGCAACCGCCGCCAGTTCCTTCGCCTGTGCAGTGCGCTGAGCGCACTTGCCTTCGCCGTGCTTTGGCTGCTGGTCTTGGTCAGTTCCGCCATGTCAGGCGGACAATTCTTGCTGATGGCGGCCCTTCCCGCTGTGCTTATTGTCGCAGGAGTCTCGGTCTCCGCCTGGCACGGCGTCGCCTATACCGAGCTTGCCACGCTTGCCGGTGCCGGCCATGTCGGAACCGCGCTCAGCCTTGCCAACAGCTTCGTTTTCGTCGGCTTCTTCCTGGTGCCGGTGGCCATTCCGGGCCTCTTGCACCTCTGGTCATGGTCCGGCGTCTGGCTGTCTGCCGCCATTTGCGCGCTGATCGCCTGGCCGATCTTCCTGCGGCCGGCCTGAAGGCTCGCCGCAAAACCGCCCGAGTTCGGAACCACGACCTCGGGCAGACCGGGAAAACCCGATCGAACCCGTTAACGTCCCATCAAGGTTAATGCATCATTTTGCTCTCCAGTGGGGTCTGTAGCGTTCCTGGAGAGAGTTCCGTGCATCGACGTGTGTTGACGCGGCTTGTTGCCGCCGCCGGTGAGAGACGTGGCTTTTTGGCTCCGTTCGTCGTCGGCCTCGGCATCTGGATCGGCTTTCCGACCGTCGCCGCCTACCAGGACATGACGAGCCTCGTTTCCGGCCTCGAAGCATCGAGCACCCGCTGGAATTCCTATGTCGAGAAATCCGTCGCCGGCTCGACCCACGCGGCCGAAATGCCCTTTGTCGATTCCGATGTCACCGACTCCATCTCCGGATCGGGTGTCCACCTGGCCGGCGTCGGCAACGTCTCTTTTCGCGGCAAGGGCGGCAAGGTAAGCGCCACGCCCGACGAGGATCGCGTCACGCGCGCCGACAAAAAGGGCCGCATCGTTATGGTGTCGCCCGTCGCACCGCCGAAGAACTTCAATGCCGGCTCGATCTTCGAGCGCACCTCCTCCTTGCTGCGGCCCAGCATGGACAGCGGCCTGAAGATGGCCTTCGCCAAGCCGCAGATCAAAGGCAAGGAAATCCAGATCGCCGCGGCATTCCATGCGCGCGAGGACAAAAAGCCCGATCCCGGCGTGCCGGCGATGCTTGCCGCACTGGTCAACAACGACCATCCGGACGTGCTGGCGACCGCCTATGCGCAGTCCGAGCCCGATTATGCCAAGGCATCGCCGTTCGAAGCGCTGCTTCAGGACGAGCAGCCCAATGAGGGCCGCTTCATTCCGCCGATGGTCAAGGGCGATCATTCGTGGATCCAGAACCCGCTGCCCGCCAGTGTCTTCTCCAAACCGGAACAGGCATGCCTGGCGAATGGCATCTATTTCGAGGCGAGGAGCGAATCCGTACGTGGTCAGGCCGCCGTCGCCCAGGTCATACTCAACCGCGTCCGCAACCCGACCTATCCGAATTCGATCTGCGGCGTCGTCTACCAGAACGACAGCTGGTTCAACCGTTGCCAGTTCTCCTTTGCCTGCGACGGCAGGAAGAAGCGCATCGACAGTCCTGCGGCCTACAAGACCGCCCAGGATATCGCCATGGCCGTCACCGCCGGCAAGATATTCATCCCTGAGGTCGGATCGTCGACCCACTATTACGCCCAATATGTCCATCCCGGCTGGGCGCGCACGATGGAGAAGATGACCAAGATCGGCCTGCATATCTTCTATCGGACCTATGGCGGCGGCTGGAGCTGAGCGCGCAACAGATCGCTGATCTTTGGCACGGCGCGCTGTCGATCGAAGAGCCATTGCTCGGGGGATTCGCGCAACGCATCCCCGTCATCGTGGCGGGCACGATGTCGCACCTTTCTAATCCATTGATTTTGCTGCCTAAAATACATGGCAATGAACTTCCGCCCGTGGCTTGACGGGCGCAAACCCTCTAACTATGTTGCCGGCGACTTTAGAAGCGGACGGATGGTGACGGTCTGACCGGGCAGGGGGGTTGCGATGGCCGACAAGAATGGGCCAGGCGGAACCGGAGAAACCGGCCGCGGCAAGCAGCATGAACCCGACATCCGCGACGACGATCTTGAGCGCCGCCGGCGTGACCTTGAAGCATCGCTCGCGACAAGGCGGCCGGACCGGCTCGAGGGGAAAGACGACGCGAAAGCGGGCAGTGTGGCCGGTTATGGCCAGGCGCTCAAACTCTCTAGCGAGTTTATCGCCGGGGTGGTGGTGGGTGCCGGCATCGGCTGGATCATCGACCGTCTGGCGGGAACATCGCCATGGGGTCTGATCGTGTTTCTGCTGCTTGGTTTTGGCGCCGGCGTGCTCAATGTGATGCGTTCCGCGGGCGTTGTGGCAGAATTCGGACAGGGCGACAGATCGCGCCGTGACCAGGACGACAAGAAATGACCGCGCTTCATGGCGGTAATGGTAACGAGGCCGTACGCGGCATTGACGGGGTTTGAACGTGGCAGCTGACAAGGTCGATCCGATCCACCAGTTCCATATCAACAAGCTGATTCCGATCGACATCGGCGGCTACGATCTGTCATTCACCAATTCGGCATTGTTCATGGTCGCGACAGTTGTCGTCGCGGCAGCGTTTCTGTTTCTCACGACGTCGAGCCGCAGCCTGGTTCCGGGCCGCCTTCAGTCGGTCTCCGAGATGGCATACGAGTTCGTTGGCAACATGTTGCGCGATGCCGCCGGCACGCAGGGCATGAAGTTCTTCCCTCTTGTGTTTTCGCTGTTCATGTTCGTGCTGGTCGCCAACCTGCTTGGCCTGTTCCCGTATTTCTTCACCGTCACCAGCCACATNTCGCTGTTCATGTTCGTGCTGGTCGCCAACCTGCTTGGCCTGTTCCCGTATTTCTTCACCGTCACCAGCCACATCATCGTCACTTTCGGTCTGGCCATCCTGGTGATTGCGACCGTGGTCGTCTACGGCTTCATGAAGCATGGTTTTGGCTTCCTCAAGCTGTTCGTGCCGCATGGCGTGCCGGTGTTCCTGCTGCCGCTGGTGGTGCTGATCGAGGTGATCTCCTTCGTGTCGCGCCCGGTCAGCCTCTCGGTTCGTCTGTTCGCCAACATGCTCGCCGGCCACATCACGCTGAAGGTGTTCTCCGGGTTCGTCGTCAGCCTGAGCGCGCTCGGCGCGGTTGGCGTCGCCGGTTCGATCCTGCCGCTGGCAATGGCGGTGGCGCTGACGGCACTGGAACTGCTGGTCGCCTTCCTGCAGGCCTACGTCTTTGCCGTGTTGACCTGCATGTATCTCAACGACGCCCTGCACCCCGGGCACTGAGAAAAATTTCCGGCCCAAGAGTTTCCAGCATTGGCGCCGGATGAAATCGCAACGGAATTTTTAGATCCAAAGGAGTTGAACAAATGGACGCAGAAGCAGCAAAGTACATCGGCGCCGGCATCGCTTGCCTGGGCATGGGTGGCGCGGGCATTGGCCTCGGCAACATCTTCGGCAGCTACCTGGCGGGCGCGCTGCGCAACCCGTCGGCTGCTGATGGCCAGTTCGGCCGTCTGATCTTCGGCTTCGCGGTGACCGAAGCTCTGGGCATCTTCTCGCTTCTGATCGCGCTTCTGGCCCTGTTCGGCTGAGCCCCTCTTTGGCTAAGCCATGAGAAGATTGGACGGGTCGGCCGCGCAAGCGGCGGGCCCGAATTTCGGGGATAGTCCATGTTCGTGACATCTGCCTTCGCGCAAGAGTCCGCGCCTGCCGATACCAGCCACGCTGCGACGGAAGGCGAGACGCAATCCGGCACCAGCGTGCCTGCAGAAGCGCACGGCACGTTTCCGCCATTCGATCCTGCGACGTTCCCGTCGCAGCTTCTGTGGCTGGCGATTACTTTCGGGCTGTTTTATCTCTTCCTGAAGCGGGTGGTGATGCCGCGCGTCGGGGGCATCATCGATGTCCGCAACGACCGCATCAGCCAGGATCTCGACCAGGCAGCCAAGTTGAAGGGCGAGGCCGACGCCGCTGTTGCTGCCTACGAGCAGGAATTGGCGGAAGCCAAGACCAAGGCCAACGCGATCGGCCAGCAGGCCAACGATGCGGCCAAGGCCGAGGCCGAGACCGCACGCAAGAAGGTCGAGGCCGCGCTCGATGCGAAGCTTGGCGAGGCCGAGGCCCGCATTTCTTCCATCAAGGCCAATGCGATGAAGGAAGTCGGCAGCATCGCCGAGGATACCGCTTCGGCGATCGTCGAGGCCCTGGTCGGCGGCAAGGCCAGCAAGGCCGAGATCGCGGCCGCGGTCAAATCCGTGGCCCGGTGAGGAGCGCATCATGGACTACACCTCTCTCGCAACGCTCTGGGCCACGGTAGCTCTGGTTATCTTCCTCGGCGTTGCAATCTACATCAAGGTACCTGGCCTGATCGCCAAGGCGCTCGACGCGCGCGCCGACAGGATCAGCAACGAGCTGGACGAAGCGCGCCGGCTGCGCGAGGAGGCCCAGCAATTGCTTGGCCAATACCAGCGCAAGCGCAAGGAAGCCGAGCAGGAGGCCGCCGCCATCGTCGCCGCCGCCAAGCGCGAAGCCGACATGCTTGCCGCGGACGCGCACAAGAAGACCGAGGACTATGTCGTCAGGCGCACCGCGCTTGCCGAACAGAAGATCGGCCAGGCCGAGCGTGACGCCATCAGTGAAGTCCGCGCCAGCGCCGTCGATATCGCCGTCGAGGCCGCACGCACGCTGCTCGCCGGCAAGATCGACGCCAAGGCGGGTGCCGAGCTGTTCAAGGCCTCGCTCGTGGACGTGAAGTCGAAACTGAACTAGACGATCCGTCTAGCCAATCATTGAAGCCGCCCGGGAAACCTGGCGGCTTTTTTGCTGTGGAAAACCAGATTGGCGGGGCGGCCGAGCGCGTAATCTCCCTCCTTGAGGGGGAGATGGCCGGCAGGCCAGAGGGGGTCGCCGCGCATGAAGCGCTGGCCTGATCTTTGCTGAAAAATGGCGTCGTGCCCAGTCGAGCCGACCCCCTCTGTCGCCTTCGGCGACATCTCCCCCTCGAGGGGGGAGATCGGCTGACATCGCCGTGGCTCACTCCAATCCGACCAGGCTCTCGTCTTCCACCACTTCCACCCCGCCCAATCTGAACGGCGCGAATGACACGCGGTGCAGCCGCGGCACGGGACCATGAGCCTCGATCGCGGTGCGATGGCGGACCGTGGCGTAGCCCATGTGGGACTCGAAGCCATAGCGGTCGTGATGGTTGCCGCAGCCGCACATCATGCGGTCGCGCATCACCTTGGCGACGATCGAGGCGGCGGCGATCGATTGCGAACGCTGGTCGCCCTTGATCAGCGCGCGCCCCGCGCAGGGCAGGCCCGGGGGCACGTCGCGCCCGTCGGCGAGGGCGAGCTTCGGTTGAACCGACAGCCCGACCAGGGCACGGCGCATCGCCTCCAGGCTTGCCTTTAGGATGTTGCTGCCGTCGATGCCCTCGGCGCTGATCGAGGCCATTGAGACCGCCTGCGCGGAGCCGAGAATGAGCAGGAACAGGGCCTCGCGCTGCAAATGGGTGAGGCGCTTGGAATCGTCCAGCCCGTCAGGAATGTTGGCGGGATCGAGCACCACCGCCGCGGCCACCACCGGTCCGGCCAAGGGACCGCGGCCGGCCTCATCCATGCCCGCAACCGGCCACAGACCGTCAGCCATCGCCTTCGTCTCGAAGGAGAAGTCGGGCTTCTCGATGATCTCAAAGAGAGGCGGAGAATCAGAACGCGCGCGAGCCATGTTGCGGCGAGGTTCGCATCGGCTCCGATTCTCCGCAAGTCCCTCCGGGTCGGGTGGGGCGCCGGACCGGGAGGGCACCGTCTGCAGGCCGGGGCGGGCCGGACGGGATTCCTGTGCTGCGGCAGATCAAGCCGCCGCAGTGAATTGCATTCTCAAAGCAGCGTCAGCTGCAATTGGTCTTTGGCAGCAGCAACGAACTGGTCGGTCCGCAACGTGCGCCGTTCGGCATTGAGGCCGAGCCGCTTGGCTGCGATCTCGAAGCGCCGGCCGATCTGCCAGGCATAGGGACCGGCGCCCTTCATGCGCTTGCCCCATTCCGAATCGTAGTCCTTGCCGTCACGCATCGATCGGATCAGCGACATCACGTGGCGGTAGCGATCGGGGTAGTGGCGCAGCAGCCAATCCTTGAAGATCGGGCTGACCTCCAGCGGCAGGCGCAGCACGACATAACCCGCCTCGCGCGCACCGGCGGCGCGTGCCGAATCGAGGATGCGTTCCATCTCCGGATCGGTCAATCCGGGAATGATCGGCGCCACCATGACCGACGCTGGAATGCCGGCATCCGAAAGCTGCCGGATCGCCTCCAGCCGCCTGGTGGGCGTCGACGCGCGCGGCTCCATGGTGCGCGCCAGCATGCGATCGAGCGTCGTCACCGACAGCGCCACCTTGGCCAGCCCCCGCTCAGCCATGCGCGACAGGATATCGATGTCGCGCGTCACCAAAGCGGATTTGGTGACGATGCCGACCGGATGACCGCGCGCCTCCAGCACTTCGAGGATCTCGCGCATGATCCGGTATTGCTTCTCGATTGGCTGGTAGGGGTCGGTGTTGGTGCCGATAGCGATGGTTCGTGGCTGGTAACCGTCCTTCGACAGCTCCTTGTCGAGCAAGCGCGCCGCATCTGGCTTGGCGAACAACTTGGATTCGAAATCCAGACCCGGCGACAGACCCATGAACGAGTGCGTCGGCCGGGCAAAACAATAGACACAGCCGTGCTCGCAACCGCGATAAGGGTTGATCGAACGATCGAAGGAGATATCGGGCGATTCGTTGCGGGTGATGATGGTGCGCGGCTTCTCGACCTGCACTTCGGTCTTGAAGGGCGGCAGTTCTTCCAGCGAATTCCAGCCATCGTCGAAAACATGCCGGCTGACCGGCTCGAACCGACCGGACGGATTGATGCCTGCCGACCTGCCGCGGTTGCGGTCCGGCCGGACACGCACGCCACTCTGCTCGATCATCGCATTGGCCATCTCGGCCCGTCCAGCTCCGAAAGCTGCAATGTCGGCGCGCACGATCTGTTCCATCTTCGCCCGCTCCCAAGGACTGTCCGTGTTGTGTCGAATCGCTCTGTTCATGAAATTATTCCTATTCTGTTGATGAGAACAAAGCAAGAACTTTTTATGGCTCGCTGGATAACTGGCGCTATGCCGCGCTTTCCGCTATCGGCTAACGATGCTTAGTGTTCTCATCGAAACCTGCAATGACGAGGAAGGGCTTACCCGCACGCTCGCCTCGCTGATTGGCGGCGCGGTTGAGGGCGTGGTGCGTGACGTCATCGTCTGTGACACGGGCTCTACCGACCAGACGCATCGTGTGGCCGAGCATGCCGGCTGTCACTACGTGACGGGCGGCATCGCCACGGGGATCCGGCAAGCCAAGGGGGACTGGTTGCTGCTCCTGGAGCCGGGCGCACGATTGATGGAGGGCTGGATCGACGCGGTCGTCGACCATACGGCCAGGCAAACCATGGCGGCACGGTTTTCGCGGGCGCGCGGCAGCCGCAAGCCGTTCCTGGCTCGCGTCTTTTCCGCAAACCGTGCCTTGGCCGACGGATTGCTGATCAGCAAGCGTCAGGCCTCGGCCAGGAGTGCCGTCAGCGCCGAGGCCATCGCCCGCGGCCTCGCGACAAAGCGGCTCGACGCCGAGATTTGGATGGCGCCGGCGAAGCGGGAACGCCGCTCTCCGCGCTGAGTTTTTTGCACCTGCTCTGGTCATTGTGCATTGCACAAAATCTGACACGCGGTTAGCTTCCGGACAAAGCGGGTGAGTTGGGTTTGGGTCATGCCGAGTGGTGAACACCGATGCAGCATTGGTGGTGCCCTTATATCGAGGACCCGATGAACCTTCCAACGCCCGACAAATCCGGCACGGCCAGCCTAGAGGCCATTGCGCGCAACGGCAGTCTGCTGCGGCGTATCGCCGTGCGCATTCCAACCTATCTGACGGACCTGCGGGAAAACCCTGCCTGGCTGCCGATGTTTGTGCTGGCGCGCACTATGCCCGGGCGCCGCATGCATTGGCTGGGCGCAAAACGCGCCCGTCCGGTCGCGGATACGGGGGATACGATGTTCGCCGGTGTCGAACGTGAGGCAGTAGTCGAAGCGCTGCGGACCGACGGGCTGTTTTCGGGCCTCGTCCTGCCGTCTGATATCCATGAGGAGATCGCCGATTTCGCCCAGCGCACGCCTTGCTTCGGCAATTTCGACCGCCGTCTCGAATTCATGCCGGATGAACATGCGGAAGCTGAGAAGCGCTTTGGCCGCTCGCTGCTCAGCGGGCACTTTTTCGAGCGAATCCTTGATTGCGAGGCGGCGCTCGCCATCCAGCGCGACCCGCTGCTTCTAGACATTGCCGCGCACTATCTCGGCGGTCAGGCAAAACTGATCACGACGCGGGTCTGGTGGAGTTTTCCGACGGGTGCCGCTTCGGACGCCGACAAGAACCTCGCCTCGCTCGGCAAGTATCATTTCGACCTCGACGATTGGCGCATGCTGAAATTCTTTTTCTACCTCAAGCCGGTCGATGCCGAGACCGGTCCACACGTCTATGTGCGAGGCAGCCACAAGCGACGCAGCCTCAAGCATCAACTCACCCTCCTCGTCGGCCATTCCGCGCGAGAGGTCCTGGATGTCTATGGCGAGCAGAGCCCGGTGACATTGACTGGAGAAGCAGGACTAGGTTTCGTCGAGGACCCCTTCGGCTTCCACATGGGCACCGTGCCGTCGCGCAGGCCGAGGTTGATGATGGAAGTCGGCTTCGGCGTATCGCCGCCGTCGCGCCGCCGCTTTCATGGCGAGCCGGTCATCCGCTGAGAGCTGACGACCCGAAGTTCATCTCGACAGGCATCCGGTGAGCACGGCGCCGGGCTTTGCGCAGCGCCCGTGGAGCCGCCGCTTGGCCTCGGCTTTTAGGGAGCCGATTTGCCGCGCCGCAGATGCTCGTCCAGACGCGGCATGATCTCTACGAAGTTGCACGGCATGTGCCGGTAGTCGAGCTGCGCCTTCAGGATGCCGTCCCAGGCGTCCCTGCAGGCGCCGGGTGAGCCCGGCAGCACGAAGACGAAAGTGGCGTTGACGACGCCGCCGGTCGCCCGGCTCTGGACCGTCGAGGTGCCGATCTTGTCGTAGGAGATGCGGTGGAACACTTCCGAAAAGCCGTCCATGCGCTTTTCGAAGATTGGCTCCAGCGCTTCCGGCGTCACGTCGCGCCCGGTGAAGCCGGTGCCGCCGGTGGTGATGACGACATCGATATCCTTGTCCCGCGACCACGCCAGAACCGTGTCGCGGATTTTCTCGCGGTCGTCGGTGACGATATCGCGGGCAGCCAGTATGTGGCCGGCCTCGGCGATGCGGTCGGCCAGCGTCTGGCCGGATTTGTCGTCGGCAAGGCTGCGCGTGTCGGAAACGGTCAGCACCGCGATGCGTATGGGGATGAAGGAACGGCTCTCGTCAATTCTGGCCATCAGCTCCCTCCGAGGCGATGCTACGCGTCGCGGCGACGAACCAGTCGGGCTGGCGACCACGGATCTCGGCGGCGGCGCGCTTGGCGACATTGCCGGTTTCGAACAAGCCGAAGCACGTGGCGCCCGACCCGGACATGCGTGAAAAACCCGATCCAGCCTTGTTAAGCCAGGAAAGCGCCCTGCCGATAGCGGGTTGCATCGCTACGGCTGCCGGCTCGAGATCGTTGCGGGTGATCTCCAGCCAGTTGCGCAGGCTGTGGAAGTCGATGCTGCGCGGCAGCGGCGGTAGCGCTTCATTGTCGCGACGGGCAAGCGCTGCGAAGATGTCGGCCGTCAAGACCGACCTGCCCGGATTGACCAGCACCAGCCCCAGCGTCGAAAAATCCGGCACCATCGAAAGCTCGTCACCAATGCCGCGCGCTACCAACGGCTTAGCCGCCAGGCACATTGGCACGTCGGCGCCAAGCGAGAGGCCGATCCGCGCCAGCTCGATGCCGTCGATGTCCAGGGCCCATATCTCAACCAGCCCGCGCAGCACGGCTGCCGCGTCGCTCGAACCGCCGCCGACGCCGGAGGCAACCGGCAGGTTCTTTTCGAGCTTTATCGAGACAGGCGGGGTTTTGTCTTGCCCGACCGCCTGTCGCAGGGCATCGCGCGCCCTAAGCACCAGATTGCTGGCGTCGACAGGGATGGCCAGCGCGTAGCGGCCTGACACGACAAAATCATCATTTTCAGCCGCCGCGATTTCGACCCTATCGCCAAAACGGGTGAACACCGCCAGGCTCTCGATCAGATGATAGCCGTCAGGGCGCCTGCCGGTGACATGCAGCGCAAGATTGATCTTGGCGTGCGCATGCCAGGTGCGTGAACCGGTGTCGATGTCCACCGCGTCAGTCACATGTGAAATGATGCTCAGTCCTTGGCCAGCCGGTATTCGCCGGTCTTCGGATCCTTGACCAGCGTCCCCATCGCGCCATTGGCCGCCTGCTTTTCGGTGCGCCGCACCTTGGCGGTCACGCGCTCGGCCTCGCGGACGAAAGTGCGGTAGCCGAAATAGGCGGCGACGCCAACGACGGTGAAGAAAATGATCTGCGGCATGCCAAAACTCCTCCCACGCTGGGCCGGCGAAGGCGGCCGGTAGGTCGGTTGATACATGTCGCCCAAAGGTGGATCGGGTTTTGGGAAAACGACATGCATAAGATTTCAAGCTTCTTATGCTAGACGGTTTCGCCGGGTTTTCAAAGCCCGAAGCGCGCCCATAATGCGCGCTCTTCCGCCGCATCGATCACCCCGCTGGCGGCCGCGGCGGCGATGTCGGGCACCGAAAAGCCCATTCTCGAGCCGAATAGGCCGAAGCGGCCGAGGAGACCGCGCGGTGCCGTGATCAGCCGGAGCTGCGTCTTCTCCCCGAAGCGGGTCTTCAGCACCGTCCGCATGTCGCCGAGCGCATCGACCAGGCCGAGCTCAAGGCCCTTGATGCCCGTCCAGAACAGGCCGGTGAACAGGTCCGGATCGTCCTTCAGCTTGGTGCCGCGCCGCTCCTTGACGAGGTCGATGAACGTGCCGTGCACCTCGAGTTGCAACGCCTTCAGCCGTTCGACGTCTTCCTTCTTCTCCGGCTTGAACGGATCGAGCACTGCCTTGTTCTGGCCGGCAGTGTGGACACGGCGCTCGATGCCGATCTTCTTCATCAATTCCGGGAAGCCGAACGAGGCCGACACCACGCCGATCGAACCGACGATGGAGGACGGATCGGCGAAGATCTCGTCGCCGGCGACCGCGATCATGTAGCCGCCCGATGCCGCAACGTCCTCGACGAAGACCAGCACCTTTTTGTCCTTTTCGGTTGCCAGATCACGGATGCGCTTGAAGATCAGCCGCGACTGCACCGGCGAGCCGCCGGGCGAATTTATCGAGATGGCGACCGCCGGCGCGTCGTAGGAAAACGCTTTCTCGATGAGGCCGGCGGTGGAGGCCAGGGACAGGGTCGGCCGCAACTGGCCGCCACCGGCCATGATGGTACCGTGCAGCCGGATGACCGGAATGGTGACGACGGTGGAGCGCCAGGATTTCGGCAGCAGGCGGTTGATAAGTCGTTTCACGAGGGCACGGTCTCCGGTCGATGGGTTGCTGGCATGTAGGGATTCCCCGGCCAACAGCAATGTGGGCCCCAAGATAGCTCAATCTCCGAACAAAGAGGCAAGCCCGTTGGTGATCATTTCACTGCGCTCATCAGGACCGTTGCCCGACTGCGCGTGCAGCATCAGCGGCGGCCGGATGGCAAGTCTTCCCCGTGCGCCGAGCGCCGCCCGCACAATGATGCGGATCGCCGCCGCGTCTGGGCGCGGGTGGACGGCAAGCATCTCGGCATCGCCGAAGCGGCCGGCGATTGCATCGAGAATCGAGCCGAGCTGTTCGGGTCGGGCGATGACGGCAAGCCGGCCACGCGGCCTGACCACCGCCGCGGCGCTCCGGATCCAGCTCTCGAACGCTCCATCCTCCATGACATGCGCTTCCTTTCGCAGGCGATCGGACGTGGCGCGGTCCCGCGCGGCATTGAAAGGCGGGTTCATGATGACGAAGTCGAAGTCGTTGTCGGCGAGGCCGGCGGACGCCCGCGCCCGGCCCGATACGGTGACATCAGCGACGACCACGGAGGCGCGATCGCTGAGATGGGCATTGCCGGGATGGGCAAGGGTGGCCGCAGCGAAGGCCGCCATTTCCGGCGCGCGTTCGACAAGCACGGCCTCGGCTGCCAGGCAGCGCGACAGCACCGCCAGGCCCGCAGCCCCGGCTCCGGCGCCGAAATCGGCCAGACGCCCGCCAAAGGAAGATGGCACGGACGCGGCCAGCATCATCGCATCCATACCGGCGCGATGGCCGCCTTGCTTGGGCTGCACGAGCCAGAACCGGCCGCGATGGAAAGCATCGACCGTATGGGCCGGTGTGTCTGGGATAAGGGTGGCCGGCGCGGCGGGCATTACTTTCCACGGATCTCGTTGGCGATGCCGGCATCCGTCAGGATGCGCCGTGCCGCGTCGGCCTTGTCGGCGTCGACCATGACGCGCCGCGGCAGGATGCCGAGCGAGCCGTCGAGCACGCTCATGTTCTGGTCGGCGACGAAGCAGCCGATGCCGGCATCGCGCATCAGCGATTCGACAAAGGAGATGATGACGGCGTCGTTGGTGCGAATGAGCTCTATCATCGGGCGAAACTCTCAGTTTGCAGCGCTGATGTAAACGGCTAGGTGGATTGCCCCGGCAAAGCAGAACTTCCTTCGCCGCCAGTTGACAGCCTGTCATCGCCGCCGCGCCAATTCGCCTCTTGCCGTGGATGTGCCTGCCGCCCTAGAGTCCAAGCAGGGATTAAGGGTGCCGTCGCACGCGTTATACCAAGACGGGAGTGATTGTCGTGGGTGTCGTTCTCAACATCGAAAACGGGAAGCGGGAGCCCGCCTCCATCAAGGAGATGATCGATCTGACTGCGGCCGATATGGGGCGCGTCAACGAATTGATCCTGTCCAAGGCCGGCTCCGACGTCGAGATGATCCCCGAAATTGCCAACCATCTGATCTCGTCCGGCGGCAAACGATTGCGGCCGATGCTGACGCTCGCCGCCGCGCAGATGTTCGGCTATGCCGGCGAGGGCCACGTCAAGCTCGCCACGGCGGTTGAATTCATGCACACGGCGACGCTTCTCCATGACGATGTCGTCGACGAGAGCGGCATGCGCCGCGGCAAGAAGACCGCCCGCATGATCTGGGGCAACCAGGCGAGCGTGCTGGTTGGTGACTTCCTCCTCGGCCAGGCCTTCCGCATGATGGTCGATGTCGGGTCGCTGGAGGCGCTCGACATCCTGTCGAGCGCGGCTTCGATCATCGCCGAGGGCGAGGTGATGCAGCTTGCCGCCGCCAAGAACCTGGAGACCACTGAGGACGAACATTTCGCCGTGATCAAGGCCAAGACCGCGGCACTGTTTTCTGCGGCTGCGGAAGTCGGTCCGGTCATTGCCTTGGCGACGCGTAACGACCGTGCGGCGCTGCGCTCCTACGGCATGAACCTCGGCCTTGCCTTCCAACTGATCGACGACGCGCTGGACTATGGCGGCACCAGCAAGGATCTGGGCAAGAATGTCGGCGACGATTTCCGCGAGGGCAAGGTGACCCTGCCAGTCATCCTCGCCTACCGGCGCGGCACCAAGGCTGAGCGCACCTTCTGGAAGCGTTCCATCGAGGACAATGCCACCGATGACGCCGGCCTGGAAAAAGCGATCGGCCTGATGACACGGCACGGCGCCATCGCCGACACGATCGGGCGCGCCCGCCATTTCGGCGAGATCGCCCGCGATGCGCTGGCGCCGCTGGAAGCGACGCCGCAGAAATCGGCGCTGATCGACGTCATCGATTTCTGCATAAGCCGGGTGAACTGAAGGCTGGACTTTAGCGACGCTTCCTCTGGCTTACGCTGGAAGTTTGCGAATTCGGTCCCGCCGTCTCGACAAGCTGCCTCGCCGCAAATTATCTATAAAAGATGGCAAAGGGCACAGACGACACCATCGCGGTCCGCATCAGCAAGGTACTGGCGGACCGCATCATCTCCGGCGCGATCGAGCCGGGGGCCAGGCTTCGGCAGGATCATATCGCCGAGGAATTCCAGACAAGCCATGTTCCCGTACGCGAAGCGTTTCGCCGTCTCGAGGCGCAAGGGCTGGCCGTCGGTGAGCCGCGCCGCGGCGTACGTGTCGCGGCTTTCGACCTGAGCGAGGTCAAGGAGGTCGCCGAAATGCGCGCCGCGCTCGAAGTGCTGGCGCTGCGCCACGCCGCGCCGCATCTGACATCGGCCATTCTCGACCTTGCCGAGGAAGCGACCAGGGCCGGCGACAAATCCCGCGATGTCAGGTCCTGGGAAGAAGCCAACCGCGCCTTCCACCGGTTGATCCTGTCGCCGTGCGGCATGCCGCGTCTGCTCGCCACCATCGACGACCTGCACGCGGCAAGTGCCCGCTTCCTGTTCGCGGCCTGGCGCTCGGAGTGGGAGACACGCACCGACCAGGATCATCGCGCGATACTCACCGCCTTGCGGCAGGGTAACACCGAATCGGCAGCCGCGACACTGGGGCGGCATGTCCAGTGGATCGGCCGCAAGCCGGTCAGGACGGCCTCTGGCACGACACGCGAGGCCTTTGCCATCGTGGGCTAGGATGACGCCTTGCACAGGCAGGGCTTGCTATCTTGGGGGATTTGTGGATTCGATAATAGATCGAAAACAGAAATTATCTATAATTTGCAATCGATCAAAGGAATCCCATGACAGACGTTGCATTCTCGTCCGGCAAGCCCTCGTTCAGTCCGCTCCGGCTTCAGGGCCGCCCTCTTGCCTGGCAGGTTGGAGCCGTCGTGCTCGGCACGCTGTTCCTGGCGCTGTCGTCCTACATCGAAGTACCGATGTTGCCGGTTCCGGTGACCATGCAGACCTTCGCCGTGACGTTGATCGGCGCGCTCTATGGCTGGCGGCTTGGCGCCGTTACCATCGCCGCTTGGCTGGTCGAAGGCGCGGTCGGCTTTCCGGTGCTGGCCGGAGGCGCCGCCGGCGTCCAGCATTTCGTCGGACCAACGGGTGGCTATCTCTTCGCTTTCCCAATCGTCGGCGCCTTGGTCGGCTGGCTGGCCGAACGCGGCTGGAACGGCAACCGGGTGATGCTTGCCTTCGCCGCCATGCTGCTCGGCAACCTTGCCTGCCTGGTTCTCGGCACCATGTGGCTCGCCATCATGATCGGCGCCGAACAGGCCATCACCTTCGGCTTCCTGCCATTCATCGTCGGCGGTCTGCTGAAGTCGGCGCTCGGTGCCGCGACACTCATGGCTCTCCCCGGCAGAGCGAAGCCGGCCAATCCGTGACGATCAGGCTGCGCGCCCATCACCTCCTTTGCCTGCTCACCTATGTGGGCAAGGGATACAGTCCCGCCTTCACCGCCAACTATGACGGGATCGCGGAGCGCCTGAGCCGGGGCGAGGACATCCTCCTCGTTTCCGGCGCGGACGATGTCTGCGGCCCGTTGCTCGACGAGCCGGAGCCGCATTGTCTCAACGAGAGCGTCTTCGAGCGCGATCGGCTAGCGGCACAGGATTTGGAGGAATTGCTGGCGCGCCCAATCCGCGTCGGCGCCAGCCTCGATCTCGATCCGTCGATGCTGGCCCGGATGCGGCAGGCGTTTTCCGCTGGCCGCGTGCGCAAGGCCTGCGGCGGCTGCGAATGGAGCGGGCTGTGCAGCACGATTGCGGCTGGCGGATATGGTGACACGCTGGTGCGGCGGTCTGCCTCGCCAGGCGAACACTGACATTGGCGTCGAGCCCCGCGGTCGAATCTGTGATATGCTCCGATCCGCGCGACACCATGGCCGAAATTCAAGATCGGAAAACTGTGGCCCGTCGCCATGATTTGTTAATCGGGTGCCCGGATTGTAAATTCGAGGCGGATTGAAGCGCGACCCCAAAAAGGCCATGCTTTATCATGAAGATGAAGTCTATGCCGATCCCGCTGATGCGGAGATGGGCCTGGCTGAAAGGAATACGATGCGGCAAGGACGTGCGCGCTGGCTGACAAGGCTGGCAATTGTGACCGGCATGGCGATCTCGGCTCTTCCGGCCTATGCCAAGCAAACCACCGAACCGGTCAAGATCACGTCGTTCTCGGGCGCTTATCTGGCGGCCCGGATCGCCGAAGGCGACAACGACCTCGACAGCGCCATCGGCTATTACAAGCAGGCATTGGCCTTCGACCCGAGCGACACCGGCCTGCAGCAAAGCTTGATGCTGTCGCTGATCGCGCAAGGCCGCTTCGACGAGTCCCTGGTCTATGCTGACAAGCTCAAGGAAGTTCCCGATGTCGAGCGCTTCTCGCGCCTGGCGCTGGCCGTCGATTCCTTCCACAAGAAGGATTTCACCAAGGTACAATACTGGCTCAAGCTGTCGGTGGAATCCGATCTCGACCGGCTGCTCTCCGGGGTCATGTCCGGCTGGGCGCAGCAAGGCGCCGGTGAGGCCGCCGATGCGATGGCCTCCATCGACAAGTTGCAGGGGCCGGATTGGTTCGGTCTGTTCAAGTCGTTCCATCGCGCATTGATTGCCGATGCTTCCGGCATGCCCGAAAAGGCTGATGCGATCTACGCCGCGACCATGCAGGATACGGCCGCCGGTGGTGCGGCTCCCGAAACCTGGATGCGCAATGCGCAGGCCTATGCCTCGTTTCTGGCTCGCAAGGGTGACAAGACCAAGGCAATGTCGGTGCTCGATCAGGCCGAGGCGTTTTCGCCCGGCAAGCTGGAAATCGTCGCCATGCGCGACAAGATCGCCAGGGGCGACAAGATCGCGCCTTTCGCTGCCGGTCCGTCGGACGGCGCCTCCGAGATTCTGCTTGATCTCGCCACCGCGCTCAACCGTGGCGGCGGAGAGCCGTTCGTCCGTCTCTATCTGCAGTATGCTCTGGCGTTGAAGCCCGACAGCGATGCAGCACTGGTGCAACTCGCTGCAGTGTCCGAGCAGTTGAAGGACGGCGAGGGCGCCATCGCGCTCTATCGGCGGATCCCCGCTACTTCGCCGCTGAAGGAGCTTTCGGAGCTGCAGCTCGGCCTCAACCTTGCCGATCTCGACCGTCATGAGGAGGCGATCACCCATCTGAAGGCCTTCGTCGACGCCCACCCCGACGACATGCGCGCCTATCTGGCGCTCGGGGGTGTCTATTCCTCGAAGGAGGATTTCCGCTCGGCCGCCAATCTCTACGACAAGGCTGTCGAGGCGCTGAAGACGCCGACCGCGGCCAACTGGAACATCTTCTACCAGCGTGGCATCGCCTATGAGCGGCTGAAGGAATGGCCCAAGGCCGAGCCGAACTTCCGCAAGGCGTTGGAATTGGTCCCCGACCAGCCGCAGGTGCTGAACTATCTCGGCTATTCCTGGGTCGACATGAACATGAACCTCAAGGAAGGCCTGGCGATGATCCAGAAGGCCGTCGACCTCAGGCCAAGCGACGGTTACATCGTCGATTCGCTCGGGTGGGCCTATTTCCGCCTTGGCCGATTCGACGATGCCGTGCGCGAAATGGAACGCGCCGTGTCGCTGAAGCCGGAAGATCCGGTTCTCAACGACCACCTTGGCGATGCTTACTGGCGCGTCGGCCGCAAACTGGAAGCCACCTTCCAGTGGAACCAGGCCCGCGACCTGAAGCCCGATCCCGATGTGCTGGCCAACTTGCAACAGAAGCTGATGAAGGGCCTGCCGCCGATCGAATCCAACACGGCGCAGGAAACCCCGAAGGTCAAGCCAGAGCCGGTGCCCGCCCCGAAGGGGTGAAATCGGTTTTTTTGAATGCAACGGGGCTCTTCGGAGCCCCGTTTCGTTTGTGGATGGCTGTCACGCCCCGATAGGCGCCGATAGGTTCGGAATTGCCTCAGAATAGCTTTCGGTAGACGACGAAGCCGGAACGTTCGCCGATCTTGTCATAGAGCTTCATCGCGGTCTGGTTGGTCTCGTGCGTCAACCAGTAGACCCGGCCTGAGCCGGCGGCTTGGGTTCGCTCGTAGACGCCCTCGATCAGCGCACGGCCAATGCCTTTGCCACGGGAGGCCTGTGTGGTGAAGAGGTCCTGCAGGTAGCAATTCGGCGCGATCGCCGTGGTGCTGCGATGGAAGAGATAGTGCACGAGGCCGAGAAGCTGTCCCTCGCTCTCGGCGACCAGCGCATGAACCGGCTCATAGGCATCGAAGAAACGGGACCACGTCATCGCCGTGATCTCGCCCGGCAGGGCTGTTTCAGCCGAGCGGCCATAAAATGCGTTATAGCCGTCCCACAGCGGCAGCCACTGGTCGAAGTCCTGACGCGTGACGGGACGGATGACGATCGGGCTGGGCATGGTTGACCTGTTGTCATTGAGGTGGACGCATCGAACAGACCTCAGGTGCCCAAGGCTGGCAATGGACCAGCCGCTAGCAAAGCTTTCAACTGTACGCTCGCACCGGCGGGCGCCTTGCTTGACGCTTCGCCGCCGGGTCTCTAGGACGTGCCGGCAAGCTAGCCTGTGCTGCCGAGGCCCCCGTGACGATTGAAATCCCTGCCCATATGCATCCCAGTCGCTCGTTCCAGGGGCTGATCCTGACCTTGCACAATTACTGGGCGGCCTATGGCTGCGTCATCTTGCAGCCTTACGACATGGAAGTCGGCGCCGGCACCTTTCACCCGGCAACGACGCTGCGCGCGCTCGGACCGAAGCGCTGGAACGCCGCCTACGTCCAGCCCTCGCGCCGGCCCAAGGACGGGCGTTACGGCGAGAACCCAAACCGGCTGCAGCATTATTACCAGTATCAGGTGATCTTGAAGCCGAACCCGCCCAACCTACAGGAGCTCTATCTCGGCTCGCTGGCGGCGATCGGCGTCGACCCGCTGCTGCACGACATCCGCTTTGTCGAGGACGATTGGGAAAGCCCGACGCTGGGCGCCTGGGGCCTCGGCTGGGAATGCTGGTGCGATGGCATGGAGGTGTCGCAGTTCACCTACTTCCAGCAGGTCTGCGGCATCGAATGCGCGCCAGTGGCCGGCGAACTCACCTACGGGCTGGAGCGGCTGGCCATGTATGTTCAGGGCGTCGACAATGTCTACGACCTCAACTTCAACGGCCGCGAAGGCGCCGACAAGGTCACCTATGGCGATGTCTTCCTGCAGGCCGAGCAGGAATATTCGCGCCACAATTTCGAATACGCCAACACGGCGATGCTGTTGCGCCACTTCGAGGATGCCGAGGCCGAGTGCAAGGCGCTGCTCGATTCCGGTGCGCCGGCATCGAACGACAATGCGCTGATGCATCGCATGGTTTTCCCGGCCTACGACCAGTGCATCAAGGCCAGCCATGTCTTCAATCTGCTCGATGCACGCGGCGTGATTTCCGTCACCGAACGGCAGAGCTATATCCTGCGGGTGCGCAATCTGGCGAAGGCCTGCGGGGAGGCATTTTTGAAAACGCAGGCAGGCGGCTTGGCGGCCTGAGCTTCAGGCCAGATTCATCATCGCGAGCGAAGCGTGCATCGGCATCGCGTTCTGAGTGCCGGTACCGTCGATCGTGCGCAATGCCTGCCGCACGCCCGGCATCGAGAAGGCGCCGTGGACCTGTCCGGTGAAGCAGGCGCCGAGCGCGAGGATCTGCAGAAGTCTGGATGCCGTTTTCATGGTCGTTGAGCCAATGGTTTCCTGCCTGAGCGTGTGTCGCTTCAGCGCTGCGTTCGGTTCATGGAAATCTTTGATCCGAGGACGAGCGGGATTGTCTCGTCCCGACAGGGGCGCCAAAATTTGTGGAAAGGGTGACAGCGGCCAGCCGAGTTGCTATGCCCCGCCCGGACCTCTCTCCCGCATGAGCTGACCCTGATGCCTGACCTGCTTCTAGAACTTCGCTCCGAGGAAATCCCCGCCCGCATGCAGCGCAAGGCGGCGGGTGACCTCAAGAAGATGCTGACCGACGGTCTGGTCGAGGCGGGGCTGACCTATGAGGCGGCACGCGAGTACTGGACGCCGCGGCGCCTTACGCTCGATATCAGGGGGCTGACTGCACGCTCGAAAGATATAAGCGAGGAGATCAAGGGGCCTTCGACTTCAGCGCCCGAACAGGCGGTGCAAGGCTTTCTGCGCAAGGCAGGTCTGGCATCCGTCGCCGAGGCGCATGTCCATTCCGACCCAAAGAAGGGCGACTTCTACATCGCCCATATTTCGAAGCCGGGCAGGGCGGCGGAAGACATTATCGCCGAGCTGGTGCCTGATATCATCCGCAGTTTTCCATGGCCGAAATCGATGCGTTGGGGCCCAGCCTCGGCCAAGCCCGGCTCGCTGCGTTGGGTGCGGCCGTTGCAATCGATCCTGTGCACCTTCGGCCCGGAGACCGAGGAGCCGGTGGTGGTCGATTTCGAGATCGACGGCATCCGCTCCGGCAACATCACCTATGGCCACCGCTTCCATGCGCCCGATGCCATCACGGTGCGCCGCTTCGACGACTATGTTTCCAAGCTGGAAGCGGCGAAGGTCGTGCTCGATGCCGACCGGCGCAAGGAGATCATCCTTGCCGATGCCCGCAATCTCGCTTTCGCCAACGGGCTCGACCTGGTCGAGGACGACGGGCTGCTGGAAGAAGTGTCCGGGCTGGTCGAATGGCCGGTCGTGCTGATGGGCGAGTTCGAGCAGGCTTTCCTGGCCATTCCGGCCGAGGTGATCCGGCTGACCATCCGCGCCAACCAGAAGTGCTTTGTGACATCGCGCCCGATCTCCCCCCTTGAGGGGGAGATGTCGGCGAAGCCGACAGAGGGGGTCGCCTCGCGTGAAGCGCTGGTGCCATCTGTGCCGAGCCCGGTCGAACCGACCCCCTCTGGCCTGCCGGCCATCTCCCCCTCAAGGGGGGAGATCAGCCAGCTTTCCAATCGCTTCATCCTCACCGCCAACATCGAGGCCAAGGATGGCGGCAAGGAGATCGCCCACGGCAACGGCAAGGTGGTGCGCGCGCGCCTGTCCGACGCGCTCTATTTCTGGACGACCGACCAGGGTGATTTGCCGGATCTCGGTGAGCTCGAGGCATCTGCGGAAAAGTTCGAGCTCGATCTGAAAAAACCGCTCGACCAGCGCATGGCGCGCCTCGACCATCTCGGGGTGACTTTCCACGCCAAGCTCGGCACACAGGGCGAGCGGGTGGAGCGGATCAAGCATCTGGCCGAAGAACTGGCGCCCATCGTGGCGCAGTCGATCTCCCCCCTTGAGGGGGAGATGGCCGGCAGGCCAGAGGGGGTCGCCTCGCGTGAAGCGCCGGCATCCTCTGACCGCGATAGGGCGTCGCGCCCCGTCGTGCCGCCCCCCTCTGTCGCCTTCGGCGACATCTCCCCCTCGAGGGGGGAGATTAGTGCGCTTGCCGCCCGCGCCGCTGTCTTGGCTAAGGCCGATCTCACCACTGAAGTCGTCGGCGAGTTTCCGGAACTGCAGGGCGCCATGGGTCGCAAATACGCTTTGCTGCAGGGCGAACACCCATCCGTGGCCGCGGCCATCGAGGAACATTACAAGCCGCAGGGCCCTTCCGACCGCGTACCGAGCGATCCGGTTTCGATCACCGTGGCGCTCGCCGACAAGCTCGACACGCTGGCTGGCTTCTGGGCCATCGACGAGAAGCCCACAGGGTCGAAGGACCCCTATGCGTTGCGTAGAGCGGCGCTGGGTGTGGTGAGGATCATACTGGAAAACAGGATCAGGATTTCGCTGGATGTCGCCATCGCAGCGACGGTGGCCTCGGCCCTCACCGCATATGAACGATCGGGAGAGGGGGTTGAGTGCCGTGGTCTGGTGGCGATGCTCGATTCCCGCATACGCGACTACAAGGGAGCAAGCCAGTTGTTGTCGGAAGCTGGCTTGATCTCCAACTTGTTGAAGGGTGGATTGGCCAAAGCAAATTCGGAAACCATCGGCGCCGCCGATCAGGAACGAGAGTTCTTCGACGGCCAGCGAATGATGGAATTGGAAGCATCACTTTCGCCATTCATCGCCGATCTCCTCGCCTTCTTCCACGACCGCCTCAAAGTCCACCTCCGCGACCAGGGTGCACGCCACGACCTGATCGATGCGGTGCTGGCGACAAGTTCGCGCCCGATCTCCCCCCTTGAGGGGGAGATGTCGGCGAAGCCGACAGAGAGGGGCGCTGTCCCGCCGTCCTCTCAGCGCCAAGCGCCCCCCTTTGCCCTGCCGGGCATCTCCCCCTCAAGGGGGGAGATCGGCCAATCGTCCAATGCCGACCTGCTGCAGATCGTCCGCAGGGTCGAAGCGCTGGGCTCCTTCCTCGACTCGGAGGACGGCAGGAACCTGCTCGCCGGAACCAAGCGCGCGGCCAACATTCTGGCTGCCGAGGAGAAGAAGAAAACGGTGATTGCCGAAACCGTTGAGCCGGCATTGTTGCGCGAGGTTGCCGAGAAATCGCTGTTTGCGGCGGTGAATCAGGCCGAGAAGCAAGCCGGAGAAGCTGTTCAAAACGATGACTTTTCCGCCGCTCTGCTGGCGCTTAGCGTGTTGCGTGAACCGGTTGATTCATTCTTTGAGCACGTTCTCGTGAATGATGAAGACCAGGCCGTGCGTGCCAACCGCCTGGCGCTGCTCGCCCGCATTCGCGCGGCCACTGGTCAGGTCGCGGATTTCTCGAAGATTGCCGGTTAAGGGAAGAAATATTCTTTGCCCCCGGCCGTTCGAGCCGGCTTACAGTCATATGGCGATGATCTCTCCGTGGCAAAAGGGACATGTTCCCCAACCCCACGGAGGCTTCCATGAATTCCGATCACGACATCGAAGTGACAGAAGAAACCCGGGCTCCTGCCGAATCGCTCGAATCCATTTCCGAACACATCCTCGATCATGCCGCGGCCGCCGCGGTCGAAGCCGCTGACCTCTCGGATGACGACGAAGACGAAGACGTTGAAGATGAGGAAGAAGGCGACGACGGCGTGAAGGCCGAAGGCGACGAAGAGTCCGAAGAGGACGACGACAACGAAGAAGCGGCCTGATTTTCGGCCGCCGTTTCTGTGGATGGATGGCGGGGCGGCGCTGAAGCGCCGCCCCGTCTGTCAGTCGTTCCGCATCCTTCAGTTTTCCAGGACGCTGACGCGCACGCTGTTTTCGTAGACGTCGACCTGGATCAGCGGTTCGCCATTGACGATTGCGCGCTTGGTCGATGAACTCATCGCCCCGCCACGCTCNACGTGTGCTCTTCCGATCTGACGTCGACCTGGATCAGCGGTTCGCCATTGACGATTGCGCGCTTGGTCGATGAACTCATCGCCCCGCCACGCTCCAGCATGCGTTGCAGATCGGCGCGCTGGTCGTTGGTCCTGAACCAGCCATCACCCTCGTCGTCGCTGTCGCGGCGGTGGAACTTGTGCCAGTTGGCGCGGTCCTGCCGTACCATTTGCGCGGCATTGTCCAGCGCATAGCCGTCACTCGCCTGATGGTCCCGATCGGAAATGCGAGCGACATAGGATCCCAGCATCTCATCGGCATGAGCCGTGCCGCCAAGCAATGAAGCCAGCAGAAGCCCTGCCGCGGTAACGGCTTTGAATTTTCTCATGATCTAACCCCCTTGCCCCTAACGATGAAATCCCGTCTCCCGGGGCCGCTCGACGCGATAGCGTCCAGCGGCTGACATAAAACTGAAACGGCCTGGCAATGGTGCGCCGGGCGCCAGACGGCAGTCAAGCCACGCATCAATGCCAGGCGATCGTGAGCCGAAGCTATTTGGAATAGCCATTGGGAGGCATCCGCTGACCGGGCGCCGGCGCCGGGGCGTTCGGCGGGGCGGATTGGTTCTCGGCATTGCCCGACGGGGCTGCGGAGGCGGTGGCCGTTGCCGGCACAGTGCCTGCCGCTGGCTCGGTGCCTGTGGCTGGCGCAGCAGCTGCGGCGGGTTCGGCGGTTGGCGTCGGAGCCGAGAAGGCAGGACCGGCAATGCCGCCGCGAATGACCATCGGGCTTGGCTGGAAGCCATGCCTGGCCTCCGGCTTGTCCGGGATCGCCGCCACCTTTTCATCGGTGACGCCGGGCTGGGCATCACCGACCGCCACCACCGACTTTGCATCACTGGCCATAGGTGCGCCCAGCTTGATGATCGACGGTGTCGAGGATGACGCGCCCGGGAAAACGAGAGACGAGGCCTGGGCCCCGCCGGTTGCCACCGCAAGAAATATACCCAGCAGGATACGCACAGACACGATGACCTCTCCCCTTTGCCCAGAGGCTGCACAATAGCAGGCTGGAATTGATACCGGCTTTCGTGGAAGCATAGCATTTTAGGAATTGATAAATCGCCAAAGCCCAGCTTGTCCGACAATGCCTTGTCCGACAACCCTTGCCCTAACACCCGACTTGCCCAACGGCCGCCATCGTACTACGCACCCCACATCTGTGAGGTGACGAGAGTGGCTGAAATTCTTGCCGTCGGCGAGGCCATGGAGCAGGCGCTGGCGCTGCTCAGGGGTGGCGATGTCGTCGCCATCCCGACGGAAACCGTCTACGGGCTGGCCGGCGATGCCACCAACGGCATCGGTGTGGCGCGCATCTTCGAAGCCAAGGGACGGCCGCGCTTCAACCCGCTTATCGCCCATGTCGGCGATATGGCGATGGCAGAACGCCACGCGCTGTTCGATCCGCTGTCGAAGAAACTGGCGCTGACATTCTGGCCCGGTCCGCTGACGCTGGTGCTGCCGCAACGGCCCGGCAACGGCATCCATCCGCTGGTCACTGCCGGGCTCGATACGATTGCCTTGCGCATGCCGAGGGGTTTTGGCGCTGACCTGATCGCCAGGCTCGGCCACCCGCTTGCCGCGCCCAGCGCTAATTCATCCGGCAAGATCAGCGCAACGACCGCGCAGGCGGTGGCGGCGGATCTCGGCGCGCGGATCAAGCTGGTCGTCGATGGCGGCGCGACCCCGGTCGGGCTGGAATCGACCATTATCAAGGTCGAGGGCGCAGCATTGCGGCTGCTGAGGCCCGGTGGCATCGCCGCCGAGGAGATCGAGGCGGCCGTCGGCATGGAGCTGTTGCGCGGCGGTGCCACCGACATCGAGGCGCCAGGGATGCTTGGCTCGCACTATGCGCCGGGCGCTGCGATGCGGCTCAACGCCGGGACGGTCGGTGCGGGCGAAGCCCTGCTCGGCTTCGGCGGCCAACGGGCGGCAGGCTGGCGAAACGCCGCCGCTTTCCTCAATTTATCCGAAGCCGGAGACCTGCGCGAGGCGGCGAGCAACCTGTTCGCTTTTATGCAAGAGCTTGACCGCAGCGGCGCGCTGACCATCGCCGTCGAGCCGGTTCCGTTCGACGGGCTGGGCGAGGCGATCAACGATCGGCTTTCGCGTGCCGCCGCCCCTCGTGACAACATGCTGCCCACGACATAGTTTTCCGCATGACCGAAAATTCAGCCAAACTGGATCCCGCTCTCATTGATCGCTTCGCGGCGATCGTCGGCGACAAATATGCGCTGCGTGACGAGCAGGATATCGCGCCTTACCTCATTGAGCGGCGCGGGCTCTGGCACGGCGTGACATCGCTGGTGCTGCGGCCGGGCAGCGTCGACGAGGTCAGCCTGATCATGCGGCTGGCGACCGAGACAGCAACGCCGGTCGTGCCGCAAAGCGGCAACACCGGGCTGGTCGGCGCCCAGGTGCCGGACAGGTCCGGCCGCGAGATCATCCTGTCGCTTTCGCGGCTGAACCGCATCCGCGAGATCGATGTCCTGTCCAACACGGTGACGGTCGAGGCCGGCGTCATCCTGCAGACGCTGCAGGAGGCGGCCGATGCCGCCGACCGGCTGTTTCCGCTGTCGCTGGCCGCGCAAGGCTCCTGCCAGATCGGCGGCAACCTGTCATCCAATGCGGGCGGCACCGGCGTGCTTGCCTATGGCAATGCGCGCGAACTCTGCCTCGGTGTCGAGGTGGTGCTGCCTACCGGCGAGGTGTTCGACGATCTACGCAAGCTGAAGAAGGACAACACCGGCTACGATTTGAAGAACCTGTTCGTCGGCGCCGAAGGCACCCTCGGCGTCATCACCGCCGCCGTGCTCAAGCTGTTTCCGAAGCCGAAGGGGCGCGAGGTGGCCTTCGTCGGCCTGTCGTCGCCCGACGCCGCACTTTCCCTGCTCAGCCTGGCGATGGACCGCGCGGGGGCTGCACTGACCGCTTTCGAACTGATCGGCAAGCGGCCATATGATTTCACGCTCGCGCATGCCCAGGGCGTGACGCGGCCGCTGATCGAGGATTGGCCATGGTATGTGCTGATGCAGATTTCGTCGGGTCGTTCATCGGAAGATTCGAGAGCCTTGATCGAGGAGGTGCTCTCGGCCGGCCTTGAACAGAAATTCGTCGGCGACGCCGTCATCGCGGCCAGTCTCGGGCAGGGGGATGCGTTCTGGAATTTCCGTGAGGTGTTGCCCGAGGCGCAGAAACCGGAGGGTGCTTCGATCAAGCACGACATTTCGGTGCCTATCGCATCGATCCCGCACTTCATCGAAGAAGCAGCCACCGCGGTGGCGTCGGTGAGCGCCGGGGCCCGCGTCGTCTGCTTCGGCCATATGGGTGACGGCAATCTCCACTATAACATCTCGCGGCCTGTCGACGGCGACGACGCGGCGTTTCTTGCCCTCTATCACCCCATGAACAGGGCGGTGCACGACGTGGTGCGCAGCCTGCACGGTTCGATCTCCGCCGAGCACGGCATCGGCCAGTTGAAGCGCGA
The DNA here is from genome assembly GCF_000502955.1 of Mesorhizobium sp. LNHC252B00. Lineage (GTDB taxonomy): Bacteria > Pseudomonadota > Alphaproteobacteria > Rhizobiales > Rhizobiaceae > Mesorhizobium. The sequence goes on from NZ_AYWO01000007.1 coordinate 199,169, forward strand.
CGAACTGATCGCGACCGCGCCACCGATAGCGATCGATCTGATGCGCAGGGTGAAGGCTGCCTTCGACCCGGCCGGCATCATGAATCCCGGTAAGGTTATCTGATCCTTTCAACGTCTTGTGGCTGGTGGCATTCCGATAACCATCCCTGAGATCAGCAAAATTTAACCGACTTTCTTAAGCGGGGCGGTAAGGAGCCCGCGCTACTGTCTCCATACAAACGAGGCTGGAAAAACCGGCCCGGAGAGAACCGGACACCGGCTCTCAGGAGACAGACAGGAAGGGCATCCATGAACACCGGACTGAAGCCAGTCTGGGCGGGACGCAACATGCGTCTCGACCCATTTCGCCTGCCGCAAGTGGTGAGCTACGCGACCCGCGACGACTACGGCGACGTGACCTTCACCATCGACCAGCGCGGTGCCGTGATCCGCCGCATGCTCGAGATGAGCGGCCTGCCCGCGATCGTCGTTTTGCCCGCCAATGCGTTCCGCGGCGTTGCCGCCCGCGCCATGGAGGACCCGGACGGCAATGTCACGGTGACCCTGGAACTCCTGCACAACGATCCGATGCTATCGGTGCCGCTGCTGGTGGCCGACGATCTCGACGATGTCGCCGCCGACTGGCGCGCCTGGGCCGACGCCTACCGTCTGCCGATGCTGCTGATCGAATCGGACGGCGTTGCCCGTACACTGGAAGAATCGCTTGGCGCCGCCATCAAGACGCTGCCGCCGCAGGATCGCCGCAAGGGCCGCGTTTCCAACACGCGCCGCCCGCGCTTCCTCGCTCGCCGCAGGGCTGGCGCCCTCGGTCTCAGGCTGGTCATCGACGGCCAGGAAATCATTTCGCGGGAGTGAGATGGGATCTTCCTTCTCCCCCTTGTGGGAGAAGGTGGCCGAGCGAAGCTCGGTCGGATGAGGGGTGCTCCAGCTTGGCACGGACGGCACTCCCTCCAGCACCCCTCAACCGTCTTGGCGCTACGCGCCAATCCACCTTCTCCCGCAAGGGGAACGGAAAAGGTAAGAAGCCGCTACACCAGCGGCTTCAGCGCCACCCACACAGCGCCGCCGATCAGGCCGAGGAAGATCAGCCAGCCGACCTGGTTGTTCGACCTGAACAGCCGCAGGCATTGGTCCGGATTGTCGATATCCAGAACCGCGATCTGCCGGGCCATATGTGCACCGGCGGCGATCAGTCCAGCCAGCGCCACCACCGGAGCCTGCGCCGACGCGAAGGCGATGGCAAAGCAGATCAGCGCGCCGCCATAGAGTCCTGCCAGCCACGATTTGGTGTTGTCGCCGAACAAGCGTGCCGTCGAGCGCACGCCGACAATGGCGTCATCTTCCTTGTCTTGATGCGCGTAGATCGTGTCGTAGCCGATCACCCACAGGATCGAGCCGATATAGAGCATGATTGCAGGCCCATCGAGATCGCCGAACTCGACCGCCCACCCCATAAGCGCGCCCCAGGAAAAGGCAAGGCCGAGTACAAGTTGCGGCCAATTGGTTATCCGCTTCATGAATGGATAGATGGCGATGATTGCCAGTGAGAAGATGCCGAGCAGGATGGCGAAGCTGTTGAACTGTATGAGCACCGCGAGGCCGACCAGCGCCTGCAGCGCAACAAACAGCCACGCCCGCCGGCGCGTCGCCTTGCCCGACGGCAGCGGCCGCGAGCGCGTGCGTTCGACCTGGTTGTCGATGTCCTGATCGACGAGATCGTTGTAGGTGCAGCCGGCGCCGCGCATAGCGATGGCGCCGACCAGGAACAGCACGAGATACCAAGGTGCCGGCAGCAGCGACAGCAGCGGGTCGCCGGGACGCGGATAGGCGCTCGCCGCAAGGGCCGCAGACCACCAGCACGGCCACAGCAGCAACTGCCAGCCGATCGGCCTGTCCCACCGGGCAAGTTGCGCATAGGGCCATAACGAGCGTGGCAGCACGCGATAGACCCAATGGCCGTTCGGCGCATCGGCGACACGGCCCTGGGCCGCTTTCGACTGGATAGGTTCCATGTCCATGGAGTGGCAGCAGCGGCGGAAACCGTCAAGCGGCAAGCGCGGGAGCGGGGTCCGTCAGCCTTTCACGAGGCAAAGATGTCGCGGCTGGCGAACCACCCCTTCGCCACGTCGATGAAGGACAGCGCCGCATTCGACACGCGCTGATGCGAGTCATAGGTGAGCAGGATCCGCTGCATCGGCAGCGGATCGGACAGCGGCTTGCGGACAAGCGGCAGCCCGTCATAGCTGCGGTCGCCGTACGGACGGGTATAGCTGACCGCAACGCCGAAGCCGTTGGCGACCATGCTGCGCTGCAGTTCGAACGAGCTCGTCGTCATGTCGGCCGCTGGCGAAAGGCCGCGGCTGCGGAACAGGTCGAGCATGTGCTGCCAGCTGTGCGGCTGGTCCGTCGTGATCAGCGGATAGGCGGCAAGATCCGCAAGGCTGACTGACGGGCGATCCGCCAGGGCATGGCCCGCCGGCAACAGCGCATGCGGGTGAAGTTCGCGCAGCAGGATGCGGGCGAAATGCGTCGGCAGGCTGAGATCATAGGTGAGACCGAGATCGATGGCCGCATCGCCGAGCCGTCGTCCCAGCGTTTCGAAGGTTTCGTCGCGAACGACGACCTTAACGGCTGGATGGCGTTCGGAGAAGGCGCGGAGCAGGGCCGGCGCGAAGAACGGCGCCAGGTCCTCGAAGCACCCCAGCACCAGCTCACCGCTGACAGCCGATTTGGTTGAACCCAGGCCGATGAGTTCGTCCGTCTCGGTGAGAACCTGTCTTGCCTTGACCACGACGGCGCGGCCAAACGATGTCGGCGAAACACCGCTTCCGCGCTGGCGGACGAACAGTTTCTGGCCGAAATTCTTTTCGACGGCGTCGATAGCCACCGAGATCGACGGCTGAGATAAGTTCAGCACCTTTGCCGCGCCGGTGACGCTGCCGTGACGAGCCACGGCGACAAGGTAACGCAATTGGGTGAGGGTCACGTTCATAGGACTGTCCTATGTATCAGATGGAAAGTTATTATTTTACTGAATGAATGCTGCTTGCGATAGTCGGTGTGCTGCCAAGAGGAGAACGCCATGGCTTCCGCAACCGACACCCAAGCAATCGATGCAAAGACAATCGCCGACTATCACCGTGACGGAGCGGTCTGCATCCGAGGCGCCTTCAAGGGCTGGGTCGACACGATTGCCGCCGGCATCGAGCGCAACATGCAGAACCGCAGCGCCGCCGCGTCTGATATCGCCAACGGTCGCGGCAGTTTCTTCGACGACTATTGCAACTGGGAGCGCATTCCCGAATTCGTCAGTGTGGTGCGGGAATCGCCCGCCGCCGAATTGGCGGCGGCGGTCATGCAGTCGCGCACCGCGCAGTTCTTCCACGACCATGTGCTGGTCAAGGAACCCGGCACGCAGAAGCCGACGCCCTGGCATCAGGACATTCCTTACTACTTTGTCGATGGCCAGCAGACGGTAAGCTTCTGGATTCCCATCGATCCGGTGAAGGAGGCGACGCTGCGGCTGATCGCCGGTTCGCACAAATGGGACAAGATGATCCTGCCGGTGCGCTGGCTCGACGACAGCAATTTTTATGCCGGCGAGGGTGACTACCTGCCGGTGCCCGATCCCGACAAGGATCCGTCGTTGAAGGTGCTCGAATGGGAAATGGAGCCGGGCGACGCCATCCTGTTCGACTTCAGGACCGCGCATGGCGCGCGCGGCAATCTGACGACGGCGCGACGTCGGGCGCTGTCGCTGCGCTGGGTCGGTGACGATGCGCGCTACGTCGAACGGCCGGGTCGCACCTCGCCGCCCTATCATGGCCATGGCATGCGGCCGGGGCAGAAATTGCGCGAGGACTGGTTCCCGGTCGTCTACGAGGGCTGAGCAGCGCCGGAACTTGTTCGGCGGATACCGCCGCCGAAGTTCGGCATGTGGTACCGTTCCCGTGCGCAAATTCCGATCAAAGCACCCTGATGCCTTGACCCGTCGTCCAGAGAGCAATAGCGGGTGCTCAAAGAGATCGGCATCAAGAGGTGGCCATGAACGTTCTTCTTCTCGGCTCCGGTGGCCGCGAACATGCGCTCGCCTGGAAGATCGCCGCGTCACCGCTACTGACCAGGCTCTACGCCGCTCCCGGCAATCCGGGTATCGGCGGCGAGGCCGAATTGGTGAAGCTGGATATAGCCGACCATGCCGCTGTAACCGTCTTCTGCAAGGAGAAAAAAATCGACCTCGTCGTCGTCGGCCCGGAAGGGCCGCTGGTCGCCGGCATTGCCGATTATTTGCGCGCGCAAGCCATTCGTGTCTTCGGCCCATCCAAGGCGGCCGCGCAGCTGGAAGGTTCGAAGGGTTTTACCAAGGATCTCTGTGCCCAATACAACATCCCGACCGCTGCCTATGGCCGCTTCGGCGATCTCGCGACCGCCAAGGCCTATGTCGAGAAGATGGGCGCGCCGATCGTCATCAAGGCCGATGGGCTCGCCGCCGGCAAGGGCGTCACGGTCGCCATGACGCTGGATGAGGCGCGGGCCGCACTCGATGCCTGTTTCGACGGTTCCTTTGGTGCCGCCGGCGCGGAGGTGGTGGTCGAGGAGTTCATGACCGGCGAAGAGGCAAGCTTCTTCTGCCTCTGCGACGGTAACACCGCGCTGCCCTTCGGCACCGCGCAGGATCACAAGCGCGTTGGCGATGGCGACACCGGTCCCAACACCGGTGGCATGGGCGCCTACTCGCCAGCTCCGGTGATGACGCCGCAGATGGTCGAACGCACCATGCGCGAGATCGTCGAGCCGACCATGCGCGGCATGGCCGAACTGGGTGCGCCCTTCGCCGGCGTACTGTTCGCCGGGCTGATGATATCAGATAAGGGGCCGAAGCTGATCGAATACAACACCCGGTTCGGCGATCCGGAATGCCAGGTGCTGATGATGCGGCTGAAGGACGATCTGTTGGTTCTGCTCAACGCGGCAACCGACGGGCAGCTTGCCCATACTTCGGTGCGTTGGCGCGACGAGGCCGCACTTACCGTGGTGATGGCGGCCCGGGGCTATCCGGGCACGCCGGAAAAGGGGTCGGTCATCCGCGGCGTCGAAGACGCGGCGGGCGACGGTGTCGAGATCTTCCACGCCGGTACCGCCATCAATGGCGGCGCGCTGGTCGCCAATGGCGGCCGCGTCCTCAATGTCACGGCGACGGGAAGCACCGTCGGCGAGGCGCAGAGACGAGCCTACGCCGCGCTCGACCGCATCGACTGGCCGGATGGCTTCTGCCGCCGCGACATTGGCTGGCAGGCCGTTGCGCGCGAGCAGTCAAACTGAAGGTCTCTTTGGAGAGACGGCAGTCTACCGCTGGCCGCGATCGATCTCGGTCGAAGCGGTGCTGAGTGGATCGGCGGCGGCAAAGGCGGCGTCGAGTTGCGCCGGAAAACGCTGTTCCGTCCGCTTCCAGGCGACATATTGGACAATGCCGAAGTCAGGCCGTCGCGGCACCGTCTTCACGACAGGCATGCGGAAACCGTCGCGAAATTTCGTCCAGCGCGTGCCCAACGCCACAACCATGTCCTCGAAGGTCGGCGGCGCCGCCACCGAGGCGTAGGTGATGGTGACATTGCCGGCAAGGCCGGCTTCGCGTGAGACGGGAAGTGGTATCGAGGCGAGATAGTCGGGCGGCACGTCGATGAGCCCACCGAACGGCCATTGCGCGCGCAGCGTGGCGGCATCCGTCGGCGCGACATTGACGTCGATGTCCTTGGGTGTACCGGCGACCCTGTAAGGGCAGCGGAACCTGCCGCAATTGGCTCGCGCCGAAAACTGCCACAGTGCGTAGCCCTGCCAGTTGCCCATCGGAAAATGCACGTCGATGTCGTTGATGTAGCGGGCATACCAGAGTGGCAACCGCGACAGGAGCCGGTATCTGTAGCTGTTGTCGGCAATGTACTGGGCTGTCTTGCCGTTGGTGTAGATGACCGGGAAGCGGCCGACGCGCCGATGCACCTGGCGGACGAACTCCTCGGCATCGTCCAGTGACATCCATTGTGAAGGATCGTTGCCCTCGATGTCGAGGGCCATGAGATCGTCCGGTGCGGGCTCGGCGAAATCGAGGAAGCTGTTGGCCTGCTCGACCGGATTGCCGGGGCGGGCGAGATGGTAGGCGCCCCATTTCAGGCCGAGTGCCTTGGCGACAACCCGGCGGGTCTGGAAGAGTTCGCGCGTCACTGCGTGGCGTTTCCACAATGCCTTGCAGAGCTTCACCTCGGTGTCATCACCCAAACAGTAATAGGGCGGCGGCATACCGTCGGACGCCTTGTTGATGAACCCGACCACCCGCTTGTCGGTGGCGAGCTGGGCCCAGTCGATGGAATTATACTCGTAGGCGTCGACGACTAGGGCGCGATCGGCGTTCTTCCAGGGCTCGGAAAAATCCGAAGCCCTTGCCGCCATCGACAGCGCCATCGTCGCCGCGAAAGCGAGGAGCGCTGTGCGGCGAAGGAGGTGCGCCGTCCTTTTCAAACAGGGGATCCCCGTTGACCGAATTCAAATCCTGGACCGCTATGGTTAAGGAAGTGCTTTCAAGGCAATGCGGTGCGTCAGTCGAACAGCTTCAACGCCGTCGCTACCGAGAGGAACATCGACAACGGGCGGTCGTGAAATGGCGTGAAACCATGTTTGCGATAAAAAGCCGCGGCCTTGTCGTCCTTGGCGTCGACGATCAGCGCGAAGCAGGCAGGAGCAGCTTGGGCGCAGCGCCGGAGCGCATCCACGATCAGTATCGATCCAACTCGTTGTCCCTGATATCGGGTATCGACTGCCAACCTTCCGATCAATATGGCGGGCAGGACTGGATAACGCGGCAGGCGTTTTGTCAGGTCTTGTGGCAGCGAAGCTATGGGCACGCTTGACGCTGCAAGAGTGTAATATCCGGCAATGAGATCGACATCACGATCTGCGGCGACAAAGCAGTTGCTGACTCGGCGTTTGACGTCCTGGCTCGCCTGCTCGCGTAGATAGTGGTCGAGTGCCAGCACGCCACAACTGAATGCCTTACGATCATACGATCCGCCCAGCGGCTCGATGATCAGATCTAGACTCACCGGGATTCGACGACAAGTCGCTTGTAGGCGTCGGCAGCTTTGCGCAGCGCTTCATTGGGTTCGGGTGGATTGAGAATGGCTTCTACCAGAGCGCGCTGGTCCTCAATGGACAGGCGGATGATAGCAGTCTCCTCAATGGTGCGTTGTGCAGCTTCCTGCGCTGCGGAGACCACGAAGTCGCTGACGCTGCGGCCCTGGATTTCGGCGGCACGTTTCACCACACTCAGCATATCCGGTGAGATCCGAGCTTCGAGACGGGTGGTACGGGTCTGTTGGTTTGGCATCACGATCACCTCTAGCACGATATGTACGGGTTTTGACCGTACATATCAAGCACCGCGTTCAGCGCGGCTCCGGTCGGCTAGTTCTGATCTGTCGCCGGTTGATTTCATCCGGCATTGCTTGAATCTAATACGCGCCGCCGTGACTGCAAATCCGCGTGACAAAATTTGACGTTTACGTAAAAAGGAGATGGGAGACTCGCCCAAGAGCGGATGGTTTTGGGGCAGCACTGGCTGTAGGGTTCGCGCATAAGGAGAACGAGCGGCATGTATCGGGCACCGGTCGAGGACATCGCGTTCACCCTGAAGCACGTGGCGGGCATGAAATCCGCCCTTGAGGCCGGCACCTTCGGCGATCTCGGCGAGGATCTGGTCGATGCCGTCCTTGCCGAGGCTGGCCGTTTCGCCACCGAGGAGGTGGCACCGCTCTACAAGATCGGCGACCAACAAGGTGCGCTGCTGAAGGGTGCCGCCGTCACCACACCGCCCGGCTGGAAGGAGCTCTATCGCCGCTGGATCGACGGCGGCTGGAACGCGCTCTCCGGACCTGAAGCCTACGGCGGCCAAGCGCTGCCGACCATGCTTGGCGTTGCGGCGCTCGAAATGTGGAACTCCGCCGCCATGGCTTTCGGCATCGGTCCGACGCTGACCATGGGCGCGGTCGAAGCGCTCGACAAACACGCCTCCGAAGACCTCAAGGCAAAATATCTCGAAAAGCTTGTGTCCGGCGAATGGATGGGCACGATGAACCTGACCGAGCCGCAGGCGGGTTCGGACCTCGCCGCCTTGCGCGCCCGTGCCGAGCCGGCCGGTGACGGCAGCTACCGCATCTTCGGCCAGAAAATCTTCATCACCTATGGCGAGCACGATTTCACCGACAACATCATCCACCTGGTGTTGGCGCGGTTGCCCGACGCACCGGCCGGCACGCGCGGCATCTCGCTGTTCCTGGTGCCGAAATTCCTGGTCGGCGACGATGGCTCGCTCGGTGCCCGCAACGACGTCTTCTGTTCCGGCCTGGAGCACAAGCTCGGCATCCATGCTTCGCCGACCTGCACCATGATCTATGGTGATGGCTTCCAGGGCGCCAAGCCGGGCGCCATCGGCTGGCTGATCGGCGAGGAGAACAAGGGCCTCGCCTGCATGTTCACCATGATGAACAATGCGCGGCTGTGCGTCGGCATGCAGGGCGTCGCTGTCGCCGAGGCCGCAACGCAGAAGGCGATTGCCTATGCCAATGAGCGCCGACAAGGCAAGGCGGCAAGCTACGCTGGCGCCGGCATGGCACCGATTGTCCATCACCCCGACGTGCAGCGCAATCTCTTGACCATGAAGGCGCTGACGCAGATCGCACGCGCGATCAGCTATTCATGTGCCTATGCCATCGACCTGGCACGCGTCTCGGACGGCGACGAGGCGGCGCATTGGCGCGACCGGGCCAACCTGCTGACGCCGCTGGCCAAGGCTTTCTCGACCGACGTCGGTGTCGAAGTTGCCTCGCTCGGCGTCCAGGTGCATGGCGGCATGGGCTTCATCGAGGAAACGGGCGCGGCTGCCCTCTACCGCGATGCTCGCATCGCACCGATCTATGAGGGCACCAACGGCATCCAGGCGATCGATCTGGTGATGCGCAAGCTGCCGCTCGGCGGTGGCGACCATGTGCATGGCTTCATCGCCGAACTGGCTGCGGTGGCAGGAGCGGTGCGAACCTCGAACCTGCAGGGTTTCGGCCGCACCGCCGATGCTCTCGACGCAGCACTTGCCGATCTGACGCAAGCGACGCGCTTTCTGCAAAAACTGTCGGCCGATGGCCGACCGGAAGAGGCGCTGGCAGGTGCTACGCCCTATCTCAGGCTGATCTCGCTTGCCGCCGGCGGCGCCTATCTGGCGCAGGGCGCTCTTGCCGATCAGGGCCGCATCGCACTTTGCCGCTTCTTCGCCGAAAACCTGATCGGCGAGGTCGGTGCCTTGAAGGATCGCGTTGTCGAAGGCGCCGAGAGCCTTGCCGCCGCCGGCAAGACGCTGGTTTCTGCCTGACGTTCACAAGGAAAAGACCGTGACAGACCACATCCTCGTCGAGCGCCAGGGCGCCATCCAGATCATCCGCATGAACCGGCCTGACAAGAAGAACGCGCTGACGCGCGCCATGTATGCGAAAATGTCAAAAACCCTGGCCGAAGGCGACGCCGATCCTGCGGTCCGCGTCCATGTGTTCCTGGGCGTGCCCGGCGCCTTCTCCTCCGGCAACGATCTCGCCGATTTCATGGTCGTCGCCACCGGCGGCGATGGCGGCACCGAGGTCTGGGACTTCCTGATGGCGCTGGCCAGGGTCGAGAAGCCCATCGTCTCCGGCGTCGACGGCATCGCGGTCGGCATCGGCACGACGCTCAACCTGCATTGCGATCTGACTTTCGCCACACCGCGCACCGTGTTCAGGACGCCTTTCGTTGACCTTGGTCTGGTGCCCGAGGCGGGATCCAGCCTTTTGGTGCCGCGAATCCTGGGACAGCAAGGCGCGTTTGCGCTACTCGGCCTCGGCGAGGGCCTTTCGGCCGAACGGGCGAAGGTCGCCGGCTTGATCTACGAGGTGGTCGAGGAAGCAGCACTTGAAGCCGCGGTGCTGGCGGCGGCCGGCCAGATCGCGGCCAAGCCACCGCAGGCGCTGAAGATCGCGCGCGACCTGATGCGCGGCTCGCGCGACGATCTCGTCGCCCGCATCGGCGAGGAAAGCGAGCATTTTCGCGAGCGGCTGAAATCGGATGAGGCGCGCGCCGCGCTGACGGCATTCATGACCAGGAAGAAGGCCTGAGCCGCTCTTTCAGGGGTAAAGCCTCGTCTTGCCCCAGCCGCCTTTCGCGTCACGGCTGAAGACAACACGGTCGTGTAGCCGGAATGGCCTGTCGTGCCAGAATTCGATCGTCTGAGGGACAATGCGAAAGCCCGACCAGTGCTTTGGCCTAGGGATCTCGCCGATTGCATGGCGCGCCGTGTATTCGGCCACCGCCTTCTCCAGGGCGAAACGGCTTTCCAGCGGTCGCGACTGTTTCGAGGCCCAGGCGCCGATGCGGCTGCCGCGCGGCCGCGTTGCGTAATAGGCGTCGGCCTCGGCGTCGCTGACGATCTCCACCGGTCCGCGAATACGCACCTGCCGGCGCAGCGATTTCCAATGGAAGCACATCGCCGCCTTCATGCTGCCAAGAATTTCCTGGCCCTTGGCGCTCTCGAAATTCGTATAGAAGACAAACCCGCTCTCATCGAACCCCTTGAGCAGAACCATGCGCACATTCGGCATGCCGTCGGCATCGACGGTCGCCAGCGCCACGCCGTTGGGATCGTTCATTTCGCTCTTCGTGGCGTCCTCAAGCCATGCGGCAAAGAGGCGAAAGGGCTCCGCAGCCTCGGTAAAGTCACCGCTTGTTAACTCTGTGTCACTCATAGTTTTTCTCAATTTGTCACGTAGCCCAAATTATCACGAAGCCAGGGGGAGGTTGCCGATTGTCGCGTATTGCGCGAGCTTTTGACAGCAGGCAATGGGGCGTTATCGCTTCGGCCAGCGCGAAAGTCGCGATCGTGGCAGTCGCGTTGCCGCTTGCCGCCTGTGGCGCCGGTGGCTTCAGCCTGGAAAAGGCCGAAGTCGACCGCTCCATCCTGACCAACAGCACATCTGTCTCGGCCGTGCCTGCCAATTTGGATCGCGATTCCGACCAGACGACGATCGGCAACGCGGTGTCCTCGGCCGACATCGAACAGCTCGGCGGACAGGCAGTGCCGTGGGCCAATGCCGGCACCGGGTCACGCGGTTCCATCACCGGACTGGCGGAGTTGAAGGACAAGGGCCAGACATGCCGCCGTTTCAAGGTCTCACGCGAAAGCTTTGACGGCGTCGCCATGTTCGAAGGCGAACTGTGCCTGGCCAGCGCCGGCGGCTGGCGCATGCAGGACTTCAGGGCGCTCTGAGCGTGTTCTGAAAGTCGATTGGATCGGGCTCGGCGAATCTTTTTCGTCGCCCGGCGCGTTGCCAATCTTGCCGATATCCCGATATCGGCTGCGATCGGTTCCTTCCGGATCGACAAAAAACCCTCGCCAATCCTCAACCGCCGACTTTTGGAACAAGCTATGATCTTCCGCTTTTGATATGCTGCTCGAGCACTGGAATTTCTTCCTATGCGAGCGCATATAGGGAGCAACCAGAGACTCAACTCTTCTCCAGGGCAGTAAGCATGCGCGACCCCTATGAGGTGCTGGGCGTTGCCAAGAACGCATCGGCCAAGGACATAAAATCGGCGTATCGGAAACTCGCCAAGAAGTATCATCCGGATCAGAATCCGAATGATCCCAAGGCGAAGGACCGATTTGCCGCGGCCAACCAGGCCTACGAGATCGTCGGCGACGAGAAGAATCGTGTCGCTTTCGATCGCGGCGAGATCGACGCCGACGGCAAGCCGCGATTCCAGGGCTTCGAGGGCGCTGCCGGTGGTGGCGATCCCTTCGGCGGATTTCGCCGGCAGCAAGGGCCTGGCGGTTCGCGATTCGAATTCCGCTCCGGCCGCCCGGGCGGCGATCCGTTCGACGGCAACAGCGACATCTTCAGCCAGATTTTCGGCGATGCTTTTTCTGGCGTACGTGGCGCCGGGATGGGAGATCGCCGCCAGCCCGCGACCGCTGCCGATCTGAACGTGACGCTCGACGTTACCATCGAGGAGGCGGCGACCGCCGAAAAAGTGACGGCGATATTCCCCGACGGCCGCAAGGTGGCCGTCAAATTGCCGGCCTATGTCGAGGATGGCCAGACCATCCGGCTGAAGGGGCAGGGCGAGCAAGGGCCAGGCCTGCCGGGCGACGCGCTGGTCAAGATCCATCTTCGCCGGCATCCGCGCTACCGCATCGAGGGCCGCGACCTGCACGCCGATCTGCCGGTGACGCTGGCGGATGCCGTGCTCGGCGCCAAGGTTCCCGTCGATACACCGACCGGCCGGCTCGCGGTCAACATCCCCGCCTGGTCGAGCTCCGACAAGGTCCTGCGGCTGAAGGGCAGGGGCCTGCCGGAAAAGGCCGGCGGCCACGGCGATCTCTACGCCCATGTCCGGATCATGCTGCCGGAGGGCGGCGATAGCGCACTCGAAGCGCTGTTGCGCAGTCAAAAAGGCTGATCGGCGGCTCTTGTCCCCCGAACTGTCCAGTTTGAGCGCTTGAAGGGGCTCTGTGCCTGTGCGATAGGGCACTCCACAAAGCAGAAATCTTGCGGAGAGCGCTCACATGGCGGGTGGACAGGGCCTAATGGCCGGCAAGCGCGGCCTTATTCTTGGCGTCGCCAACAACAGGTCGATCGCCTATGGCATCGCCAAGGCCTGTGTCGACCACGGCGCCGAGATCGCGCTGACCTATCAGGGCGAGGCATTCAAAAAGCGTGTCGAGCCGCTGGCGGCGGAACTGGGCGCCTTTGTCGCCGGCCATTGCGACGTGACCGATCCGGCGAGCCTGGACGAGGTTTTCGCCAATGTCGCCAGGCACTGGGGCAAGCTTGATTTCCTCGTCCACGCCATTGCCTTCTCCGACAAGGACGAACTGACCGGCCGTTATGTCGAAACGACGCGCGACAATTTCCTGCGCACCATGGACATTTCGGTCTATTCCTTCACCACCATTGCCAAGCGCGCCGAGGCGCTGATGGCCAATGGCGGCTCGCTGCTGACCCTGACCTACTACGGCGCCGAAAAGGTGATGCCGCATTACAACGTCATGGGTGTCGCCAAGGCGGCGCTCGAGGCCAGCGTGCGCTACCTGGCCGTCGACCTCGGCGCAAAGAAGATCCGCGTCAACGCCATCTCGGCTGGCCCGATCAAGACGCTTGCCGCTTCCGGCATCGGCGATTTCCGCTACATTCTGAAGTGGAACGAGTATAATTCGCCGCTGAAGCAAACGGTGACGCAGGAGGAAGTCGGCGATTCCGGCGTTTATTTCCTGTCCGATCTGTCGCGCGGCGTCACCGGTGAAGTGCATCACGTCGATTCGGGCTACCACGTCGTCGGCATGAAGGCGGTCGATGCGCCTGATATCTCGACGGTCAAGGACTAACCCACCAACCGTCATCCGTCCCGATCCCGCACCGGAAGACTTGATGTACCCGCTGGTTTATATCGTGCGCCACGGCCAGACCGCGTGGAACGCCGAGTTCCGGCTTCAAGGCCAGGCCGATACCGATCTCAATGCTCTTGGCCGCGAGCAGGCGACCCGAAACGGTCGTCGGCTAGCCGAACTGGTCCAAAATCCCGAAGATTTCGATTTCGTCGCCAGCCCCATGAAACGGACGCGCGAAACGATGCAGCGCATCCGCGTCGCGATGGAGCTTGATCCAGGCGCCTATCGAACGGATCCACGCCTCGTCGAAGTCAATTTCGGTGATTGGCAGGGATTTACCTTCCCCGAGCTCGAGGCGCGATATCCCGGAGCGGGCAGGACGCGCGCTCTGGACAAATGGAACTTTCGGCCACCCGGCGACGGCGCGGAGAGTTACCAGATGCTGCTCGAACGCGTGAGGCCATATTTCGACGCGATCGAACGCCAGACGATCTGCGTTACCCATGGCGGCGTCATGCGCGCCTTGTTTCGCTTCGTGCTCGATGTGGCAGAGGACGAGGCGGCGAACCTGGAAATACGGCACGATCGTTTGCTCAAGCTCGAAGGCAAGAGCCTGGAGTGGCTTTAGGGCACCAATTCCCTAGTTCGTGTCGCTGTCCGGTAACTGCATATCGGTGACGACATTCTCGCCATTGTTCACGTCATAAGCGATGACGATGTCCATGCCCGGCTTCAGCGCGTCGAGATCGGTCTCGGCATTCAGCTTGTAGGACTTGCCGTCATCCAACGTCAGCGTCAGCGCGTCCTTGTCGACCTTCTTGATCAAACCTTCGGTCTGGCCAGCGAAAGCAGCGGTTGAAAGCAGCAGTGTGGCGGCAATGGCGCCAATCAGGGTACGCATAGTCGTTCCTCTTTGTCATTGCACCGGCATGGCGGCGGGCGTTCAACGGCGGATGGAGCAGAGCAGAAACCAACCGAATGTGTCAAAACTAAATCCGCCAGATCACAGTTTGACCCCTGTGAAAAACGCCAATAGAAGCAGACTACAGCGCCGCGCGGCCTCATGGACGCGCAAAGGACGCTGTAGCACTTTTGATTGCGCATGATCCTTTCCGAACATCGCTTCGATTTCGGGGTCATGCGTCAAGCCGGCTCCGCTGCCGGGCAGGGTCATTCTATGTCTCACAACACGTTCGGTCACCTTTTCCGCGTCACCACCTGGGGTGAAAGCCATGGCCCGTCGCTCGGCTGCGTCGTCGATGGTTGTCCGCCCGGCATCCGCTTCACCCAAGCCGAGATTCAGGCTGAACTCGACAAGCGTCGGCCGGGACAGTCACGTTTCGTGACGCAACGTCGCGAACCAGATGAGGTGAAGGTGCTGTCCGGCTTCATCCTCGACGAGGACGGCGAGACCATGATCACCACCGGCACGCCGGTGTCGATGCTGATCGAGAATGTCGACCAGCGCTCGAAGGATTATGGCGAGATAGCCCGCCAATATCGGCCCGGCCATGCCGATTACACTTATGACGTCAAATACGGCGTGCGCGATTATCGTGGCGGCGGCCGCTCCTCGGCCCGCGAGACGGCCGCGCGGGTGGCAGCCGGTGCCTTGGCGCGCAAGGTTGTGCCCGGCGTGGTGGTGCGCGGCGCGCTGGTGTCGATGGGCGAAAAATCCATCGACCGCGCCAACTGGAACTGGAATTTCATCGGCGACGCGGAAAATCCGTTCTTCACCCCTGATCCGGCTTCCGTTTCGGTCTTCACTAGATATCTCGACGGCATCCGCAAGGCGGGGTCCTCGGTCGGCGCGGTGATCGAGATCGTCGCCGACGGCGTTCCGGCAGGCCTCGGCGCGCCGATCTACGCCAAGCTCGACCAGGACATCGCGTCTGGCCTGATGTCGATCAACGCCGTCAAGGGCGTCGAGATTGGCAACGGCTTTGAGGCCGCCCGCATCACCGGCGAGCAGAATGCCGACGAGATGCGCATGGGCAATGACGGCAAGCCGGTGTTCCTGTCCAACAATGCCGGCGGTATCCTCGGCGGCATCTCGACCGGCCAGGCGATCGTCGCCCGTTTCGCCGTCAAGCCGACCTCCTCGATCCTGACGCCGCGAAGATCGATCGACAAGGACGGCCACGACGTCGAGATCATGACCAAGGGCCGCCACGATCCATGCGTCGGCATCCGTGCCGTGCCGATCGGCGAGGCGATGGTTGCCTGCGCCCTTGCCGATCATTATCTGCGTCATCGAGGACAGACGGGAAGGGGAATAGGGGAATAGGGGACTATGTTGCGCTCTTAGCCCGGCCAGCCAAATCTTTTTGCATTTCCCTACTCCCGTACTGCCCTACTCCCTTATTCCCTGCGAGCGAAGCGAGCATTTATGCCTTACGACCAGAAGAAAATCGTCGAAGCCCTGCGCGCTTTCGAACGGGGCGAGATCGTCGTCGTCATGGACGATGACGGGCGCGAGAACGAGGGCGACCTGATCGTCGCCGCCGTCCACTGCACGCCTGAAAAGATGGCGTTCATCGTTCGCCACACCTCGGGCATCGTCTGCACGCCGATGCCGCGCGAGGAAGCCAAGCGGCTGAACCTTGCGCCGATGGTCGCCGACAATGATTCGGCCCACACCACCGCTTTCACGGTCAGCGTCGATTTCAAGCATGGCACCACCACGGGCATTTCGGCCGACGACCGCACGCTGACCGTGCGCAACCTCGCCAACGGCAATGTCGGCGCCTCCGATTTCGTCCGCCCAGGCCACATCTTTCCGCTGATCGCGCGCGAGGGCGGCGTGCTGATGCGTTCGGGTCATACCGAAGCGGCGGTCGATTTGTGCAAGCTCGCCGGCCTGCCGCCGATCGGTGTCATTTCCGAACTGGTCAATGACGACGGCACCGTCAAGCGCGGCCCGCAGGTCGCGGCCTTTGCCGAGGAGCATGGCCTGAAGCAGGTTTCGGTCGCCGACCTCATNCACGCTGCCCTGGGACTCCATGCATCACGTTGCCATCGTCTTCGGCGACATCCGTGACGGCGAGGACGTGCCGGTGCGTCTGCATTCCGAGGATGTGGTGACGGATGTCTTCGGCACCAGCCATCGGCTCGACGCCATCATGAAGGCGATGGGCGAGCGCAGGCGCGGCGTTATCGTCTATCTGCGCGAAGGCTCTGTCGGCGTCGCCCATCAGGAGCGCAAGCGGCCGGCGAGCGGCGACCGCGAGGATCACGAAGAGGCCCGCCGCCGCGAAAACGAGTGGCGCGAGATCGGGCTCGGCGCGCAGATCCTTAAGGATCTCGGCATTTCCTCGATCAACCTGATCGCCTCGCGCGAACGCCACTATGTCGGCCTCGAAGGTTTTGGCATCCATATCGCCAAGACCGAGATTCTCTGAGCGCTGGCCGGTAGCTCCCGGCCTTAACCCAGGCCCGTCGATCATTCCGCAGGAATGGCGGCGGTTTCGCACCCGTCCATGTCACATTCTCGCGTAGCAAGGCTGCGCTGGCCAAGCAGCACCGTGGCCAGCGCGATTGTGCCTGAAGCAACCGAGACCCAGAACCCGTTCTGAGCGCCGAATGCGTCCACCACCGCACCGGCGGCGAAGGAACCAAGAGCCATGCCGATGCCGATCCCGGTCATCACCCAGGTGATGCCTTCGGTCAGCATTGCTTCCGGCACGTGTCGTTCAATCAGGCCGAAGGCGGTTATGAAGGTCGGCGAGATCGCCACGCCGCTGATGAACACGGTCAATGCCAGCAGAGGCACCGTGTCGGCGGTGAGCGGCAGCAGCGTGCCGAGCGCGACGAGGGCGACTGCGATGGCCAGCTGGCGTTGCAGCGGTGCTTGCAGGTTGAGTGCGCCGACGATGATGCCCAGCACGAACGACCCGAGCGCATAGACGCCGATGACCAAGCTCGCGGCCGCCAGTTGCCCAAGCTCTTTGGTGATCGCGACGGTGCTCACTTCCGTCGTCGCGAAGGTTGCGCCGACGAAGATCAGGGCGAAGGTGATGATCTGAACCGGTCGCAGGCGGATTGCGGAGCCGCCAGAGCCCTGTTCCACCGGTCGCACTTGCGGCTCGGTCGAGCGTTGCAGGATGAAGGCTATTGATCCCAATGCGAGAAATAACGTGCTCGCCACCATGCCCGCTTCCGGGAACAGCGCGGCACTCAGGCCCACCGACAGCGATGCACCCGCTATGTAGACCAGTTCGTCGGCCGCCGACTCGAAGGCGAACGCGGTGTTCATCTGAGGCCGCCCGCGAAAAATCTCGGTCCAGCGCGCGCGCACCATTGCCGGTATGCTGGGCATCGCCGCCGCCAGCAGTGCCGACACGAACAGCATCCACACCGGCCAGTCTTGATTGGCGGCCGCAACCAATACGACGAAAGCCAGCACCGAAATGATGGTGGTGGGCACTACGATCCGCGTCTGGCCAAGGCGATCCACCAGTCTCGATATCTGCGGCGCCAGGAAAGCGTTGGCGAGCGCGAATGTCGCGGCGACGGCGCCGGCCAGCCAATATTCTCCGCGCGTCTGCGACAGCATTGCCACGATGCCGATTGGCGCCATGGCGATCGGCAGGCGCGCTATGAAGCCCGCGGCGGCAAAGCCCTTGGTTCCGGGGGCACGAAAGATCTCCACATAGGGATTTTGCATGGGTTGGTTCCTCGACAAAGCACGATTCGACATTTACATACGGTGCGTATGAATATCAAATAGCGCATACGCGACGTATGTCAATTGGCATACGATGCGTATGTGAATAGGGCCGGTAGCCATGCACAAGCCTCGCAAGGAGATGATCGCCGAGACACGCGCCAAATTGATCGCGGCCGCCCGCCATGCCTTCGGCACGATCGGCTATTCGGAGGCCTCGATGGATGACTTCACCGCCTCAGCCGGACTGACGCGCGGCGCGCTTTATCATCACTTCGGCGACAAGAAGGGCCTGCTGCAGGCGGTTATCGCCGAAATCGATGGGGAGATGGCGGCGCGCATCAATGAGGTCGCGTCGAGAGCGCCGACCCGTTGGCAGCAGTTCGTCGACGAATGTTCGACCTATATCGAGATGGCGCTGGAGCCGGAAATCCAGCGCATCATGTTCCGGGATGGCCCGGCCGTTCTGGGCGATCCGGCACAATGGCCGAACGCCAATGCGTGCATCGCTTCAATGACCGGCCATCTGACGGCGCTTCAGGAGGAGGGGGTCGTCGTCTCCAGCCTCGACCCCGAAACTGCCTCGCGGCTGATCAACGGCGCGAGCAGTCAGGCGGCGCAGCGGATCGCCAATTCGAACGACCCCGAAGCGACCTCGAAGAAGGTGGTCACGGCGTTCAAGCAACTGCTCGAAGGCCTGCTCAAAAGGCCGGGTCAACCGAGTTGAAATCCCATTGGTGGCTTGGCGCCACGGTAGGGCTCCGAACTCAGGTTAGCAAAAGACCTGACGACAGCCAGTTCGGCAGTGTCGGCAGCTTTTGTGCCGGCAGCTTTTCACGATAGGAATTTTTTCTTGACTCCGTGACCTCAGCTATGGTACATATTCGCTCATGGTGCTGATTTGCGCCAGTGACCCGCCGCGCAGGCGGGTTTTTCGTTTCCGCCAGCCTACGCGCCGGCGAAGGCTCCCAAGGAACCTGTTAACCCGAGTTCGTTGCCCTGTGGGCGCCACGGCCGGCAATTGACAATCGCCGGGTTGGGTTCATCCTTTCTCACCATCTCTGAGGGGAGATTCGGGACATGTGGGATTTCGATATCGGCAGGTCGGTGTCCATCATGATGCGGACCTGGCCGTTCATTGTCTTTCGCATGATCGTCTATTTTGGCATCACGCTGGCCTACATCATGGCGACCGGCACGGGCGCCTCTGTCGGCTATGGCGTCGGTCATATCTCCACCGATCCCGACGGGCCGCTGTCGTTTGCCCTGTGGGGCGGCGTGGTCGGCTTCGGCATCGTCTCGATCGCCGTCTACTAGATTCGCGAATACATCCTCTATGTCGTCAAGGCCGGTCACATCGCCGTCATGGTCCATCTGATCGACGGTCGCGACATTCCGGGTGGCCAAGGCCAGGTCGCCTACGCCAAGGATATCGTTACCCAGCGTTTCGCGGAGGCCAACATCCTTTTCGTCGTCGACCAGCTGGTCAAGGGCGCCATCCGCGCCATCACCGGCCTGCTTGGCGGCATCGCCGCTTTCCTGCCGATCCCGGGCCTGAGCGGCCTCGTCTCCTTCATCAACACGGTGATCCGCCTGTCGCTGACCTATGTCGATGAGATCATCCTCGGCTACAACATTCGCATTAATTCATCCTCGCCGTTCGAGACGGCGCGCCAGGGCGTCGTGCTCTATGCCCAGAATGGCAAGGTCATGGTCAAGAATGCCGTCTGGCTGGCGGTCATCATGTGGGGCGTATCATTCCTCATTTTCTTGCTCATGCTGGCCCCGGCCGCCGCCATTCTTTTCCTGATGCCCGGCCAGCTCGCCGACTGGGCCTTCGTGCTCGCCATCGTCTTCGCCTGGGCCTTCAAGGCGGCGTTCATCGAGCCCTTCGCCATCGCTTGCCTGATGCAGGTCTATTTCAAGACCATCGCGGGCCAGGTGCCAGATCCGGCCTGGGACACCCGGCTGGCGGAGGCGTCGTCGAAGTTCAGGGAACTCAAGGACAAGGCGCTGGCCTCCTTTGGCGGCTCGCCCTGGGGACCGGCCGGCGCGACACCCTGATCAGCGAGGGCGCGACGGCGCGGCAGAAACGGTGTTGAGGCGCGCCACGGTCGATTTGAGCAGCACTTCACCTTGCCCGGAAAACGTCTCGCTCATGATCAGTTCCGGCAGCGGCAGCCGCCGTCCCCAGCCATGCGTTTCAAGGTCAGGTTTTGGCGCGAACTCCGAGACGCGGCCGACGCAGAGATAGGCGACCGGGGTCACATGCTCCGGAATAGAAAGCAGGCCTTTCAGCGCTTGCGCCTCGATGATGCTGACCCAGCCGACACCGACGCCTTCGGCGCGCGCCGCCAGCCAGAAATTCTGCACCGCGCAGACCGTGCTATAGAGGTCCATCTCCGGATTGTGCGAGCGTCCCAGTGGCGAACCCTTCGAACGCTCGCGATCGCAGGTGATGCAGATGTTGAGCGCGCTTTCGCAAATGCCTTCCAGCTTGAGTTTGCGGTAGAGCGCCTGCCGCTCTTCCGCAATGGCCGGCAGTTCCTGCTGGCGCGCCGCCAGGAACAGGTCGCGCACCTTTTCCCGTCGCTCGGCATCGCGAATGACGATGAAGTTCCAAGGCTGCATGAAGCCGACCGACGGCGCGTGATGGGCGGCAAGCAGCAGCCGCGCCAGCACCTCATCGTCGAGCCCGGTGGGCAGGAAATGGCTGCGGACGTCGCGCCGCGTGAACATGGCGCGATACACCGCATCGCGCGCATTCTGCTCAAATCCATCGCCAACAGCAGCGGTCATGTGTTCCGGCATCGCTTGTCCCCTTGCGATTGCAATCGATGCCAACCGCCTGACCATGCGGATGACGATGCCTGCCAGGCCGGTCTTCTGGCTCGGGATCAACCCGCGTCCGGTGCCTTCCCGTCATCGACAGTGGCATATACCGGCGCGGTCCCCCTTACAGCGTTGGGCACGCCACGGAATTCAACCGTGTTCCCGATTCTCCCGCTTGCGGCGGGCACCAGGCAGTGTCACGGACCTTACGCCGAAGCGCGGACGACGCCAATGCCTGCAGCGACGCGAATGGACGCAGGCGCGATTTTCCCCAGTCATCGGCCGCCGGTGCATGGCCTTTGCCGATCCGGGTCACTAGATTAGGACGATGGCTACCCGTCTCTATACCCATCCGATCTTCCTTGAGCACCTCACGCCGCCCGGCCATCCCGAGCGGCCGGACCGCTTGCGCGCCATCGAGCGCGTGCTGGACGACGAGGCTTTTGCCGCGCTCGATCGTATCCAGGCGCCGGAAGGCGACGAGGCCACCATCCTCTATGCTCATCCCGCCGATTTCGTCGCCCGCGTGCGCGCCGCCATTCCCGACGAGGGAATCGCCCGCATCGACGCTGACACCACCGCCAGCCCGAAGAGCTGGCAGGCGGCGATCACCGCAATCGGTGCGGCCAACGCCGCCGTCGACGACGTCTTTGCAGGCCGCGCCGACAATGTCTTCGTCGCGGCGCGGCCGCCCGGCCACCATGCCGAAAAAACCACGGCGATGGGTTTTTGTCTGTTCAATACGGCGGCGATCGCGGCGCGTTATGCGCAGAAGAAGCATGGTATCGAGCGTGTTGCCGTCGTCGACTGGGACGTGCATCACGGCAACGGCACGCAGGATATTTTCTGGGACGATCCGTCGGTGCTCTATTGTTCGACGCACCAGATGCCGCTCTACCCCGGCACCGGCGCGAGGAACGAAACCGGTGCCGGCAACATCGTCAACGTACCGCTGGCGCCGCAGACCGGCAGCGAGGTGTTTCGCGATGCCTTCCTGTCGCGCGTGCTGCCGGCGCTCGACAATTTCGCGCCCGACCTGATCATCATTTCGGCCGGGTTCGACGCACATCACCGCGATCCGCTGGCCGAGATCAACCTGACCGAGGACGATTTCGACTGGGCGACCGGCCAGCTGATGCAGCGCGCCGCGCGTCACAGCGGCGACCGGCTCGTCAGCCTGCTCGAGGGTGGCTACGATCTGCAGGGATTGGCATTTTCGGTCGCCGCCCATGTCGGGCGACTGATGAAAGGATGAATGATGGCTGGTGAGATCAACGAAGATGTCAAGGAGATGAGCTTCGAACAGGCCCTCGACGCGCTGGAAAAGATCGTCGATGATCTTGAGCGTGGCGACGTGCCGCTCGATCAGTCGATCAAGATCTATGAGCGCGGCGAAGCGCTGAAGGCGCATTGCGACCGGCTGCTAAAGGCAGCCGAGGACAAGGTCGAGAAGATCAGGCTGTCGCGTGACGGCAAGCCGGTTGGAACGGAGCCGCTCGACGCGGACTGAGGCACGCAGCCGTCTCACCGACTTTTGGACACGATCATGATTGAGCATAGAGTTCGTCTTGATTGAAACGGCTCAGGACAAGAGGAGATACGGAAACGATGTGCAGAAACATCAAGACCCTGTTCAATTTTGATCCGCCCGCGACCAACGACGAAGTCCGCGACGCGGCACTTCAGTTTGTCCGCAAGCTGAGCGGAACGACGCGGCCTTCGAAGCAGAATCAGCATGCCTTCGACCACGCGGTCGAAGCCATCGCGGCATCGGCGCGCGAACTGCTCGATTCACTCGAAACTCATCAGCATCCTCGCAATCGCGAGGAAGTGGCGGCCAAACTAAGGGCGAAATCGGCGATCCGGTTTGCCTGAAGCGTCCAGGCTGCCTCTGGCGCTGACAAGGAGAGTGCATGAGCTTCTTCCCGGGGAAAGACCCAGAGGCCGGCGACGCCTTCGCCAGCGACCAGATCGAACTGATGGTCATCCCCAACGCCAAGGATATTGGCGGTTTCCAGGTGCGCCGCGCCCTGCCGACCGCCAAGAGGCGGTTGGTCGGCCCGTTCATCTTCTTCGACCGCATGGGCCCGGCTATCCTGCGCGCCGGCCAGGCGCTCGACGTACGCCCGCATCCGCATATCGGTCTGTCGACGGTCACCTATCTGTTCGACGGCAATATAAGGCATCGCGATTCACTCGGCACCGAAATGGTCATCCAGCCCGGTGACGTAAACCTGATGACCGCCGGCCGCGGCATCGTCCATTCTGAGCGCACCCCTGAAGAAATGCGCGGCGCGCCGATGTCGATTTCGGGCTTGCAGACCTGGTTGGCGCTGCCGGACGGCAAGGAAGACGTAGCCCCAGTTTTCGAGAACACCACAGCACTCCG
Organism: Mesorhizobium sp. LNHC252B00; assembly: GCF_000502955.1. Classification (GTDB taxonomy): domain Bacteria; phylum Pseudomonadota; class Alphaproteobacteria; order Rhizobiales; family Rhizobiaceae; genus Mesorhizobium. Next base: position 222,509 of record NZ_AYWO01000007.1, read on the forward strand.
GTTGCCCGAGATCGACGCCGAGGGCGTTAGCGGCCGCATTGCCATTGGTGATTTCCAAGGGCTGCGATCCCCGGTCAGGGCCGACACAGAGACACTCTATGCCGATCTGCGCCTGGCGCCAGGCGCCAGCGTGAAGATCCCCGCCGATGCGGAAGAACGAGCCATCTACACACTGGAAGGCGAGGTCTCGATCTCGGGCGACGCTTTCCCGGCCGAACGGCTGCTGGTGTTTCGGCCCGGTGACGAGATCGTCGTATCGTCGCAGACCGGCGCGCATTTCATGCTGTTCGGCGGCGCTTCGCTCGGCTCGCAGCGCTACATCTGGTGGAATTTCGTCTCATCGTCGAAGGAACGCATCGAGCAGGCCAAGCACGAATGGAAGACGGGACGTTTCGATATTGTTCCCGGAGACGAGGAAGAGTTCATTCCGCTGCCGGAAAGCTGATGCATTCGCCCGAAAGTGACCCGGTTCTGGGAGAACGGCATGCATCAAACCAAGGACCGCAGCCCGATCCGCGTCACTGACGTGCATTTACATTCTCCGGCCGGCGGCCTATTTCGCCAATGAACAGAAAGCCTGAGCACCCGTGAACGCAACGCCGCATACGCCGCTTCTCGACAAAGTCCGCATCCCAGCCGACCTGCGCACGCTTGCCGAAAGCGAGCTGCCGCAATTGGCAGCCGAGCTTCGCGCCGAGCTGATCGATGCCGTCTCCCACACCGGCGGCCATCTTGGCGCCGGCCTTGGCGTGGTCGAGTTGACGGTGGCGCTGCACTATGTCTTCAACACCCCCGATGACCGGCTTATCTGGGACGTCGGCCATCAGGCCTATCCGCACAAGATCCTGACCGGCCGCCGTGACCGCATCCGCACATTGCGCCAGGAAGGGGGCCTGTCGGGCTTCACCCGCCGCGCCGAGAGCGAGTACGATCCCTTCGGCGCCGCCCACTCCTCGACATCGATTTCGGCCGGCCTCGGCATGGCTGCCGCTCGCGATCTCTCCGGCGGCCGCAACAATGTCATCGCTGTCATCGGCGACGGTGCGATGTCTGCCGGCATGGCCTACGAGGCGATGAACAATGCCGGCGCGCTCGATGCGCGGCTGATCGTCATCCTCAACGACAACGACATGTCGATCGCGCCGCCGACCGGCGCGATGAGTGCCTATCTGGCGCGTCTGGCTTCGGGCAAGGCCTATATCGGCCTGCGCGATTTCGGCAAGAAACTGACGTCCTATCTCGGCAAACGCGCCGACCGCGCGATCACAAGGGCGGTCGAGCACGCACGCGGCTACGTTACCGGCGGCACGCTGTTCGAGGAGCTCGGTTTCTATCACATCGGCCCGATCGACGGTCACAATCTGGAGCATCTGATCCCGGTCCTGAAAAATGTCCGCGACAATGGCGAAGGCCCCGTGCTGATCCATGTCGTCACTCAGAAGGGCAAGGGCTACGCGCCGGCGGAAGCCGCCGCCGACAAATATCACGGCGTCAACAAATTCGATGTCATCACCGGCGCGCAGGCCAAGGCGCCCGCCAACGCGCCTGCCTACACCAAGGTGTTCGCCGAAAGCCTGGTAAGGGAAGGCCGCGAGGATGACCGTATCGTTGCCGTCACCGCTGCCATGCCGAGCGGCACCGGCCTCGACCTGTTCGGCGAGGCATTCCCGTCGCGGACCTTCGATGTCGGCATCGCCGAACAGCACGCGGTGACCTTCGCAGCCGGCCTTGCCACCGAAGGCTATAAGCCGTTCGCGGCGATCTATTCGACCTTCCTGCAGCGTGCCTACGACCAGGTCGTCCACGACGTCGCCATCCAGAAATTGCCGGTGCGGTTTCCCATCGACCGGGCTGGTTTCGTCGGAGCCGACGGCGCCACCCATTGCGGCGCTTTCGACACCACCTTCCTGGCAACCTTGCCGGGGTTTGTCGTCATGGCCGCTGCCGACGAGGCGGAGCTGCGCCATATGGTGCGCACCGCGGCGAGCTATGATGACGGCCCGATCGCCTTCCGCTATCCGCGCGGCAACGGCGTCGGCGTGGACCTGCCGGAGCGCGGCTCGGTTCTCGAAATCGGCAAGGGCCGCATCCTCAAGGAGGGCACCAAGGTAGCACTGCTGTCCTTCGGCACGCGACTGCAGGATTGTCTGATCGCCGCCGAGGAGCTGGGTGCGGCGGGGCTTTCCACCACGGTCGCCGATGCCCGTTTCGCCAAGCCGCTCGACGAGGATCTGATCCGCCGGCTGGCCCGCTCCCATGAGGTGCTGGTGACGGTGGAGGAGGGCGCCGTCGGCGGCTTTGCCAGCCACGTGCTGCAGTTCCTCGCCCACGAAGGCCTCCTGGAAAGCGGCTTGAAGGTGCGTCCGCTGGTGCTGCCCGACGTGTTCACTGACCACGCCAAGCCGGAAAAGATGTACGCCGATGCCGGGCTCGACGCGGCCGGCATCGTGCGCACCGTGTTCGTCGCGCTCGGGCATATGGTTCGCGCTCAACGCGCCTGAATTAAAGTCTCAACGACTTGAATCAGTTGGCCGGCCCACGACCTTAACGCGTTGTTTACGCTGCCGTTTGGCCTTTCGCTTACCGTCTCTCTTGGTCGTTTTTCAACGGCGCCCTGCTAAACCGTTGACCAGGCAGGGAGACAACAACAATGAAAACGCTTCTGTGCGGCGTAGTGCTTTGCATCGTCATCGTCGCGCCGGCCGCCGCCGAAACGCGCTACGATCGCAGCCTCGAAAAGGCGGCCATGAGCATCATCGCCGGCAAGATGGGCGATATCCGCGGCGGCTTTTCCTACAAGCAGGTGCCGCAGCTGGTGGTCGTGCCGGGCGTAGTGCCGGCCATGAGCGAACGCCCACGCGAGGAAGCCACGGGCAAGCCGGACGACGATCTGTCGCCCGCCGTGGAACGGCAGGTCTCGCGAACCATTTTCTAAATTGGAGGCCGGTGGGCCTGGAGTTGCTTAAGAAGGCACGATGGGTGTCGGTCCATCGGCAGATGCCTTTCCATGACGCTTGCCGTTATGCAGCCGATCTGAAAAGACTATTCTTCGGCCAGCTCCGCTTGCTTCGACGGCTTCTCGGAGCGCCATGATTTCGCGGCGTTGCGGGCGCGGTCGGCCAAGATGGCGAGGCGTCCGCGCAGGCTTCGCCCACCCATCACTGATGACAAGATCACCGAATGCGTCGAAAAGCGGCGCTTGAAATCCTCGCCGCCGCAGAGAAAGTCGACCGTGGTCAAGCCCTGGTCAAGCGACCACTGGATATAGTCCATCATCAAGACCATGCCCGGCGAGGCCCGCTCGAAGGACGGGTCATAGGTCGTGACGAAAGCCATCATCGTCCCGCGCTGCTCGAAATTGATCGAGACGGCGATGATCGCGTCGTCACGTTCGAGCACGAAGATGCGCAGCAATCGGAGCTCGGCCAGGACGGAGACGAGTGCCGCCAGAGCGGTGGAGCCTTCGTCGAAGAGATCCGAAGCGCGGCCGTGCTTTGCCAGCCACAGCCGCTTCAGCGCCGCGACGCGCTCGAGCACCTGCTCGCGGTCTTCGTGCGCATCCATCAGGCGGAAGCGCAGCTTGCCGCCTTCCTCCATGAATTTGCGGCCACGGCGGTAGTTTTGCCGGGTTTTTTTCGATTGGCTTTCGAACCATTGCGCGCCGCCTTGCCAGGTGCCAGCGACACGATGGCTGATCTCGCTGCGGTGGTTTGGCTGCAAGATCGTGCCGCGGCCTGGGACGGCGGAACCGAGCAGGGCGTGGAATCGGGCATCCGGCAACAAACGATTCAGATAAACGAGGTCGAAGCCACCATCGTCGAGAATGCGTTGCCAGAGTTGCGATAGAATCAACGGGTCGCAGTCGGGGGCGAGCAACACGTCGCCGTAATCGCTGTGATCCTTCGCCGCCCATTCCAGGATACGGACACCGGAGCGCTTGAAGGTCGCAAGTGCAATGACGGCCTCAAGCCGCTTGCCGCTCCAGACCAACCCGATCCTGAGGCCGCGCCGGTCCTGATGCGGCGTCGTGCGCCACCAGGCCGAGATCCAGTCCGGATGCTGGAAAACAAGGCCGCCGGCGCGTTGCCAGAGCGCCGTCCAGGCCGGCGCTATTTCTGCCAGGCGCGCGGCCGAAGTCGCGACTTCGATATGGTGCGTTTGCGGCAGCCGGCACACGACGGGCCCGTTCAAGGCTCCCCCCTTTGCGGCGATTGCCGTGACTCGGGCTTTTCAGTGCGGAGGTATCTTGCGATCAGCCGCCAAATCCGCTTCAGCGGCAGGATATAGAGGCCTGAGAGCGACTGGTAGTCGCGCACGTTGCGTTCGATCAAACCGAACTTGAAGTCCTCGTCCGGTCTGGGAACGCATAGCGTTCCGAACAGCCGGTCCCAGAACGAGAAGAGCAGCCCGAAGTTCTTGTCGTAGTGGCGCGGGTCCGTGCTGTGGTGCAACTGATGCCAGTGCGGGCATAAGATCAGGTTGTTCAGCGGCCCAAACGAAATCTTGAAATGCGTGTGCCTGACGAAATCCATCATCAGGATGTTGCGTATGATGTAGACGTTGACGCCGAAGATCGTCAGTTCGACGAGGTTCAACGCGACCAGCGACCAGATGCCGAAGCAGATGCCGGGAATGACGCCGTCCCAAGCCCGGTTCATCAATTCGTCGAGCGGGTGGACGCGGTCCTTGGTTATGCCGACCATCACCTCGGCCGAATGGTGCACCTTGTGCAGTTCCCAGAGCACCGGATAGCGATGCTGGGCGACGTGATAGAGATAGTAAGAGATGTCGTAGGCGAGCAGCATTGTGATGGTGAATATCGTTACCGTCACCGGTCCTGCCGGACCGTCGATCAGAGGCGATTGGATCGGAAGGAAGGTCGTGAGTAGCCAGTTCGTCGCATAACCGACGGCGCTGACGAAGACGATGCCGGCAGGCAGCATGAGGAACGGCATCAGGGCCTTCCTCGTCACCCAGAACAGAAGGTCGGCTCTCGCCGAGGGATGAGTGACGACCTCGTGCGGGATCGCGAACTCGAAGAATTCTTTCCAGCTCTTTTTCTCGACCGTGCGCCAATAGGCGACGAGGGCGCTGACCAAAGCGGTCAGCAACAGAAGTCCGGTCGCCAGCAGACCGGCGCCGGAAATCCGGTCAAGCACCTTGTAGACGATTTCGCTGGCCATTTCCAAGATTGCCGCCTCTTCATCCCGTTTTGCGGGCTGTCGCAGTCATAACATTTTAGTCCTCAAGCAAGTGCGACGAGAACTGGTTAACGATCCATGAAATTTCCGGTGGCTTAAGACGAGAGAATTTCTGTCATGCCCATCTTCCTTGAAGTTGAGGCGCGTGATTGCCCAAGCACGAAGCGCCGTTTGCAGATCATTGTCGGAGGCGACATGCTTTCCTTCAATGCCGGGCAGTGCCCTTGCCATCGTCGTCGGCTTTCGCCATGAAGGCCGATGAATTCGCCTCTGCCAGCCAGCGCCCGCCAGCGGCTTGACGACCTGCTCGTCCAACGCGGGCTGTTTGCCAGCCGCTCGCGTGCCCGCGACGCGGTCGAACGCGGCACGGTGACTGTCGACGGCGTCCTTGCCCGCAAGCCTGGTCAGAGCGTTTCGCCGCAATGTCTCATCGCCATCGACGACCCGGCGCAAGGCTATGTGTCGCGCGCGGCGCTCAAGCTGATCGGCGGGCTCGACCATTTCGGCCTCGATCCCGCCGGCTGTGAGGCACTCGACATCGGCGCCTCGACAGGCGGCTTTACCCAGGTCCTGCTGGAGCGCGGCGCTGCTCATGTCACCGCCATCGATGTCGGGCATGGTCAGGTGCACCCTGATGTCGGGGGAGACCCGCGTGTGACGGTGATCGAAGGCCTGAACGCCCGCGATCTCACCGCCGCCGATCTTGGCGGTCGTATACCGGATTTCATTGTCTCCGATGTCAGCTTCATCTCGCTGAAACTGGCGATGCCGCCGGCGCTTGGCCTTGCGAAGGCTGGCGCCAAGGCCATGTTTCTGGTCAAGCCCCAATTCGAGGCTGGTCGCGAAGCGATCGGCAAGGGTGGTCTGTTGAAAGATCCCTACGACGCCTCCCGTGTCGCCGGCCTGTTGCAGGATTGGCTCGATGCCGTCCCCGGCTGGCGGGCGCTGGGGCTGCATTTGTCACCGATCGAGGGCGGCGACGGCAATCGCGAATTCTTGCTCGGTGGGATCAAGGATCGATGAGCGCGCGCTTCACCATCAGTAAACTTGGCGCTCAGGGGGACGGCATCGCCGAGACCGAGACAGGCGATCTGTTCATCCCTTTCACATTGCCCGGCGAAACGGTCACCGCTTCGCGCGAAAGGGATCGCGCCATGCTGGTGGCGGTGCTGGAAGCCTCGCCGTTGCGCATCGATCCCGCCTGCCGCCATTTCACCGAATGCGGCGGCTGCGCCCTCCAGCATTTCGAAGCCGAAGCCTATCGCCAGTGGAAACGCGAAAAGGTGGTGCACGCCTTGAAGGGTAAAGCAATCGATTGCGAGATCGGTGAACTGGTCGCCTGCGCGCCGCACACGCGCCGCCGTGTGGTGCTTGCCGCCCGGCGCACGGACACAAGCATGCTGCTCGGCTTCCATCGCCATCTGTCGCCGGAGATCATCTCCATCGAGGAATGCCCGATCTCGCTGCCGGAGATCGTCGCCGCGCTCGATCGCTTGAAGGCACTCGCCGAATTGGTCTGTGCCACCACCAAATCGTTCCGCATGACCGTCACCGTGACCGGTTCAGGCCTCGATGTCGCCGTCTATGAATCAGGCAAACTGGGCGAGAACCAGCGTCGGGTCGCTTCCAATTTCGTCATGGCCCAGGGATTTGCGCGGCTTTCGATCGACGACGAGATCATCATAGAGCCAAAAAAGCCGACGGTCATGTTCGGCGGCGTTGCCGTCGCCATTCCGCCTGGCGCCTTCCTGCAGGCCACCGAGGCCGCAGAACAGGCGATGGCCGGTATCGTCGGTGGACATCTGAAGCGTGCCAAGAAGGTGGCGGACCTCTTCGCCGGTTGCGGCAGCTTTGCCTTGCGGCTGGCGACCAAATCCGAAGTCCACGCGGTGGAGGGTGATGCGGCAGCCCTTTCGGCGCTCGACCGGGGGTCACGCTTCGCCACCGGCCTGAAGCGGGTGACGGCTGAACGCCGCGATCTGTTCCGCCGGCCGCTGACGTTCAAGGAATTGAATGGCTTCGACGGCCTGGTGTTCGATCCCCCACGGGCGGGTGCCGAGGATCAGTCGAAGCAGATCGCCCGCTCGGATGTTCCGTACGTCGCCGCGGTATCCTGCAATCCGGTGACGCTCGCGCGGGATTTGCGTATCCTCATCGACGGCGGTTACACCTTGAAAAGCGTGACGCCGATCGACCAGTTCCTGTGGTCGCCGCACGTCGAGGCGGTGGCGCTGCTGGAGAAGCCGAAACGGCGACGGTAGCGTTATGCTTCTTGCACGTTTTCAAGCCCAGTTGCTTTCGCGGCCTTGACGAGCTTGCGGTCGAAGGTCGCGAAGCCCGTGCAGTGCGCAGATTTGCCCAGATGCAAGGCATCCGCGAAATCCATTCCCGTCTGGGCTAGGTCGAGGGCGAAAGAGACAGTCGCGGCTTCCTCTACCTCAACGGTTGCGAGCCCGCCGAAACCCCGTAGCGCTCGGATGATTTCGGTCTGATCGTAGCCATAGGCACTACGCAGTACCCATTCGGCTTCCAGGATCACCGTAACGGCAACAAAGACCGGTCGAGTATCGATCAGCTGTCGAGCGCGTAGGGACTGCTCAGGGTGGTCGCCCGTCAGGTAACGAACGACGACATTGGTATCAATCGCGAGCATGGTGTCGCCGCGCCTCTGCGAGCACGCCCGCGTCCATTTCTTCCAGAGTCTTTGGTTCGCCCCTGTGTGGAAGAGAGCCAAACACATCTTCTGGCCGCGTCTCGGCAAAAGCTCGCGCCGGCGTTAAAAGGACGCCTTCCGGCGTGTCTTCGACCTGTAGGCGTGTTCCGGCACCCCACTCTCTCCGTTTCCGGATTGCGCTGGGCAGGATGACTTGTCCCTTGGTCGAGACGATAGTCGTGAGCTTTTCCGGAGCACCCACAGAAGCCTATTCCTAATGTAAGACAATCGTAAGATAGCGCGAGATGACATCGATTTCAAGGCTATGAAGCTTGCAAAGCCGGAGTCGTCCCACTCTGCGAGCACGACGGTTGCGAAGCTTGTGGGGATCAGCGCCGTCATTGTTGAGCTTGCCGCTAAAAGCGGGCAGATTGCACCGCGGAATTAGGGGGGACTGAAAAATGATTTCACCAGGATTCGTTGCCGAGATTTTGGGCGCAGCTCTCATGATGGCGCTCACGGGTGCGCTCGTCGCCTGGATCTTGCGAAAGATCACTCGAATCGGGTTATTGCCATCTTATGCACTTGGCATCGCGGCCATGACGTTTGTCGCAGCTGCGCTGTATGTCTCCGGCCACGACGGAACAGTCGACTACCTGAGTGCTTGGATCAAATATGCGATCGGTGGCGTCATTGGCTTCTTGATTCTCTACGCGACTTCGCGCCGTTCTATCAGCAAGGCATAACGGCTCGGCCAGAGGGGCCGATCGATCAAACCCGCGTGCCGCCGACGGTCATCTGGTTCATGCGCAAATGCGGCTGGCCGACGCCGACAGGCACGCCCTGTCCGGCCTTGCCGCACATGCCGATGCCGGTGTCGAGCTTCATGTCGTTGCCGATCATCGCAACGCGATGCATGGCGTCCGGCCCGTTGCCGATCAGCATGGCGCCCTTGATCGGCTGCGTCACCTTGCCGTTCTCGATCATGTAAGCCTCGGTGCAGCCGAAGACGAATTTGCCTGAGGTGATGTCGACCTGGCCGCCGCCGAAGGAGACTGCATAGATACCGTTCTTCACCGAAGCGATGATTTCGTCCGGCTCCATGTCGCCTGCCGTCATGTAGGTGTTGGTCATGCGCGGCATCGGCTGGTGGGCATAGCCTTCACGCCGGCCGTTGCCGGTCGCCTTCATACCCATCAGCCGGGCGTTCTGGCGATCCTGCATGTAGCCGACCAATTTGCCGTCGTCGATCAGCACATTGCGGGCCGAAGGCGTGCCTTCGTCATCGACAGTGAGCGAGCCGCGCCGCTCGGGCATGGTGCCGTCGTCAACGACGGTCACTCCCTTGGCGGCGACCTGCTGGCCCAGCAGGCCGGCGAAGGCCGAGGTCTTCTTGCGGTTGAAGTCGCCTTCCAGCCCATGGCCGACAGCCTCGTGCAGCATGACGCCCGGCCAACCGCTCGACAGCACGATGTCGAAGGTGCCGGCCGGCGCCGGTATCGCCTCGAGGTTGACGAGGGCTTGCCGGAGCGCCTCCTTGGCGGCGTGCTTCCAGCTGTCCTCGACCAGGAATTCGCCAAAGGCCTTGCGGCCACCCATGCCGTAGGAGCCGCTCTCCTGGCGGTCGCCATTGCCGACCACGACAGAGACGTTGATGCGGACCAGCGGGCGGATATCGCGCACCACCTGGCCGTCGGCGCGCACGATCTCGACATGTTGCCAGGAGGCGGCAAGCGAGGCCGAAACCTGGCGCACGCGCGGATCCTCGGCGCGCAGCCACGCGTCGATCTCCTGCAGCAGCTTTGCCTTGGTCTCGAAGGAAGGCGAGGGGATAGGGTTCTCCTCGCCATAGAGATGGCGGTTGGTGCGGGCGGGTGCGGCGGCAAGCGTGCCGGAATAGCCGCCCTTGACGGTTGAAACGGCGTCGGCCGCGCGCAGCAGCGAGGCCTCGGAAAGATCGCTGGAATGCGCGTAACCGCTGGCTTCGCCGGCGACGGCACGCAGACCAAACCCCTGGTCGGTGTTGAAATTGGCGGTCTTCAGCCGGCCATTGTCGAACATCAGCGCTTCGCTTTCGCTGTATTCGAGAAACAGCTCGCCGTCGTCGGCGCCGTTGATGGTCTCAGCGACGATTTGCTTGATGCGATCGTCTGAAATGTCGAATTGGCCGATCAGGCTGTTCATGGCGCGTCCGTTCACAGGAGGAATGGGTCTTTGCCCCGATGTAGGCGCGAAGGCGCGTCGAGACAATCGTCCCGTCGCATTGCGAAGACAAATGCGCTCGCCGACAGGTCGGTCGACGTCACTTTTGGTGGATGAAGTCCTTGAGGTCGCTGGCCATCGAATTCCAGTTAGAAAGGTTTCCAGCAAGCACCAGCCTGTCAGGGCAGGGCGGCAAAACCGTCGGCGAACCCCTTGAGATCGACCGGGATGCCGATGCCTTCTTCCGGAGTCTGGAAAACGATGAAGGTGGCCGACGTGCCGGTCTTCAGCGTGTCGAGCAGCGGCTTTTCGAGAATGACCTCGGCATAGCAGCCGTCCTGGAAGCAGCGTACGAAATAGGCGCGGCCGATATCCTTGCCGTCGACATTGAGGCCGAGCCCGTTGGGCAAGAGTACGCCGAGCGGCGCCAGCACGCGCAGGATCTCCGCCTTGTTATCGGCGGTGCGCAGCACGACGACCGACAGCCCCATCTCCGGACGATCCTCGGCGACGACGTTCTGCATCATCACGCATTGTTCCGAGGTCGCGCCGGCCGGGGTGTCGCAGATGATCGACCACGCGCCATGCGTCGAGCGCACCGTGCCGCTCGGTTGCGCGGCGTTGGCCGTGCCGGACAAGCCGATACCAGACAGGGCGGCGAGAAAGATGACCTTCGCCCAGTTTCTCGAAAACCGAGAGTTTCTCGAAAGCCAAGGGATCATGACGGCTCCATTGCGAATCACGGCACTTTAAGCCGCGCCAAAGCCAAGTAAAGGATGAGACCGCAACCGGTCTGCCCCCAAAAAGCCAATGCGGCGCTTTTCCCTGCCAATTTCGCCCGAATTGCGACGTCCGGCACGAGCGGCCCGCAGGAATGCGAGGCGCATCCGGTCTTGCGCGCAAAAATGCCGCACGGTTTCGCCCGCTCCTTTCTTGCAGAGGGAAAAAGAGTATGGTTTGAACCAGCTTGAGACTGTCGGGATTCCCGTCCCGGCATTGTTCGTTATTCTCGTGGATACCGCCGCGAGGAACTGGGAGACGATGAGGGCGATGAGAAATTTCCTGGCAAGCGCCAAGTTTCTAGCAAGTGCCAAGCTTCTAAGTGCTTGTGCCGCTATCACGTTTTTCGCCGGCAGATCCGCCCATGCCGACCAGCCAAAGAACTGGGAGACAACCTTCCAGGCGCCGGCGACCGACATGATGCGGCAGATCGAGTGGTTCGGAAACTACACGATGTGGTTCATCGTCCCGATCACCATCCTGGTGCTTCTTCTCCTCGCATATTGCATCGTGAGATTCCGTGCGAGCGCGAACCCGGTTCCGTCCAAGACCAGCCACAACACGCTGATCGAGGTGATCTGGACTGTCGGCCCGGTTGTCATCCTGCTTTGCCTCGCCATTCCCTCGTTCCAGCTGCTGACCGCGCAATATACGCCGCCGGAAGAAGCAAAGCTGACCGTCAAGGCGACCGGCAACCAGTGGAACTGGGATTACGAGTACCAGACCGAGAACACGCTCTCCTTCAACTCCGCCATCCTGCAGGACGGTGATCGCGCTGCCGCCGGCAAGGAGGACCGCAAGGAATATCCGCGCCTACTGGCCGTTGACAACGAGATGGTGGTGCCGGTCAACACCATGACCCGCGTGCTTGTCACCGCGACCGACGTCATCCACTCCTTCGCCATGCCGTCGTTCGGCATCAAGATCGACGCCATTCCGGGCCGCACCAACGAGACCTGGTTCAAGGCGGAGAAGGAAGGCCTCTACTACGGTCAGTGCTCGCAGCTCTGCGGCAAGGACCATGCGTTCATGCCGATTGCCATCCGCGTCGTCTCGGATGCGCAGTTCAAGACCTGGTTGGCGGCAGCCAAGACCGATCTGCCCGGCGCCAACAAGACGCTGATGGCCGAGGTCGACGGCCGAAACAAGGTAGCAGCCGCCGGCAACTGATGCCGCGGCCAGAAAAGATCAGGGAACGGAGCGGAACATGGCAGACGCTGCAGCTCACGACGGGCACGATCACAAGCCTTATCACGGCTGGGTGCGCTGGGTTTATTCGACCAACCACAAGGACATCGGTACGCTCTACCTGATCTTCGCGATCATGGCCGGCATCATCGGCGGTGCCTTGTCTGTCGCCATCCGCATGGAGTTGCAGGAGCCGGGCATCCAGATCTTCAGCGGCCTGGCGCAGATGGTCTACGGCATGAACGGTGACGCCGCGATCGACGGCGGCAAGAGCATGTACAATGCCTTCGCCACCGCGCACGCACTGATCATGATCTTCTTCATGGTCATGCCGGCGCTGATCGGCGGTTTTGCCAACTGGATGGTGCCGATCATGATCGGCGCGCCAGACATGGCGTTCCCGCGCATGAACAATATCTCCTTCTGGCTGCTGCCGCCGGCTTTCATCCTGCTGCTCACCTCGATGTTCGTGCCGAGTGCGCCGGGTGCCTTCGGCGTCGGTGGCGGCTGGACGCTCTATCCGCCGCTGTCGACCTCGGGTCAGCCCGGACCCGCCATGGATCTGGCGATCCTGTCGATCCACATCGCCGGTGCGTCGTCGATCCTTGGCGCAATCAATTTCATCACCACCATCTTCAACATGCGCGCGCCTGGCATGACGCTGCACAAGATGCCGCTGTTTGCCTGGTCGGTGCTGATCACCGCCTTCCTGCTGCTGCTCTCGTTGCCGGTTCTGGCCGGCGGCATCACCATGCTGCTCACCGACCGCAATTTCGGCACGACCTTCTTTGCTCCCGATGGCGGCGGCGACCCAATTCTGTTCCAGCACCTTTTCTGGTTCTTCGGTCACCCGGAAGTCTACATCCTGATCCTGCCGGGCTTCGGCATCATAAGCCACGTCATCTCGACCTTTTCGAAGAAGCCGGTGTTCGGTTATCTCGGCATGGCCTACGCCATGGTGGCGATCGGCGCCGTCGGCTTCATCGTCTGGGCGCACCACATGTACACGACCGGCCTGTCGCTCGACACGCAGCGTTATTTCGTCTTCGCCACCATGGTCATCGCGGTGCCGACGGGCGTGAAGATCTTCTCCTGGATCGCGACGATGTGGGGTGGGTCGATCTCGTTCAAGACGCCGATGCTGTGGGCGCTGGGCTTCATCTTCCTGTTCACCATCGGTGGCGTTACCGGCGTCCAACTGGCCAATGCCGGCCTCGACCGCTCGCTGCATGACACCTATTTCGTCATTGCCCACTTCCACTATGTGCTGTCGCTCGGCGCGGTGTTCGCCATCTTCGCCGGTTGGTACTACTGGTTCCCGAAGATGACCGGCTACATGTACTCGCCGGTGATCGCCAACACCCACTTCTGGGTCACCTTCGTCGGCGTCAACCTGATCTTCTTCCCGCAGCATTTCCTCGGCCTCGCCGGCATGCCGCGCCGCACCATCGACTATCCGGACGCGTTTGCCGGCTGGAACTACGTATCGTCCATCGGCTCCTATATATCGGCCGTCGGCGTCCTGATCTTCCTCTATTGCGTGTTCGAAGCTTTCCAGAAGAAGCGGATCGCCGGCGCCAATCCGTGGGGCGAGGGTGCAACGACTCTCGAATGGCAGCTGCCTTCGCCGCCGCCTTTTCACCAGTGGGAACAGCTGCCGAAGATCAAGTAAGGCGGCTGCCCCGCTCGAATACAAAACCGCCGGTCCGCCGGCGGTTTTGCCCAACGGAATAATGGACTTAAAGTACGCATGGCCCTTGTCGACGACCCATTGATTGACGAAGCGGGCTTTCGCATGTCGGAAGCAACAGCGGGCGATTTCTTCGCCCTGCTGAAGCCGCGCGTCATGTCGCTGGTGGTGTTCACCGCCTTTGTCGGCATGGTCGCGGCGCCCGTGACCGTCAATCCGCTGCTGGCTGTGATCGCCATCCTGTCGATTGCCATTGGTGCTGGCGCCTCCGGGGCGCTGAATATGTGGTATGACGCCGACATCGATGCGGTGATGACCAGAACCGCCAGCCGTCCAGTTCCGTCCGGTCGCATCCAGGCGCATGAAGCGCTGAGCTTCGGTCTGGTGCTTTCGGTGCTGTCGGTGATGACACTCGGCGTGCTGGTTAACTGGCTTGCAGCGACGCTGCTGGCCTTCACCATTTTCTTCTACGCCGTCGTCTACACGATGTGGCTGAAGCGCTGGACGCCGCAGAACATCGTCATTGGCGGGGCTGCTGGCGCCATCCCGCCGGTGATCGGCTGGGCCGCGGTGACCGGGACGGTCAGCCTGGAAAGCCTGATCCTGTTTCTGATCATCTTCCTGTGGACGCCGCCGCATTTCTGGGCGCTGGCGCTGTTCAAGTCAGAGGACTACGCCAAGGCCGGTATCCCGATGATGCCCAACGTCGCCGGACACGCTTCGACCCGCCGCCAGATCTTCGCTTACGCGCTGGTTCTGGCCCCCGTCGGTGTGCTGCCCTGGCTGCTTGGCTACACCACGCCGTTCTACGGTGTCGCCGCCACGTTGCTCGGGTTGGGATTTGTCTGGTACGCGTGGAAAGTGCTTGGCATGCCCGACAGCGACCGCATCATGAAACCGGCCAAGGCCCTGTTCGCATATTCGCTGCTTTATCTCTTTGCCATCTTCGCTGCCTATCTGGCCGACAGCGTTGTCGAACGCGCGCTTGCCATGGGCGGAGCATGACCATGATCGAAGAAAAGCTCGAGCTGGTCACGTTGACCGAGCGGCAGAGGAAAGCCAGACGCAACCGTTCGGTAGCAATCGGTGTGGCGCTGGCCGTCCTGGTCGTCATTTTCTACATCGCGACGATCGTGAAGTTCGGCCACAATCTGTCGGGCACGATGTGATGAGCGTCGAGACGTCCAAAAGACCGGCTGGGAAGAACGGCAACCTCGTTGTCGCGGCCGTCTGCCTTGCCTTCTTCACCGGCATGATCGGCATGGCCTATGCCGCGGTGCCGCTCTACAAGATGTTCTGCCAAGCGACGGGCTATGGCGGCACGACGCAGCGCGCAGAAAAGCAGTATGCCGGCCGCGTGCTCGACCGGGAGATCACCGTCCGTTTCGATGCCAACATCGCCGGCGTGCCGTGGGACTTCCAGCCGGTCCAGCGCGCGATGACGATGAAGATCGGCGAGACGGTGCAGGCGCACTACAAGGCAACCAACAAGTTCGATCGCTCCGTGACTGGCCGCGCCACCTTCAATGTGCAGCCGGAACTGGCAGGCCCCTACTTCAACAAGGTCGAGTGCTTCTGCTTCACCGACACGACGTTGAAGCCCGGCGAGACCCTGGACATGCCGGTCCTGTTCTACGTGGATCCTGACATCGTCAACGTGCCGGAACTGAAGGACGTAAAGACGATCACTCTGTCCTATACGATGTTTCCGGTCGAGAAGAACAAGCCGGTTGCGTCGTCGGAGCCGATTCAAGGCAAGAGCAAAACAATTTCGAATACCGAAGCAAATCTCGGGGGTTGATATGGCAGACGCGCACGCAAAACCACAGCATGACTATCATCTCGTCGACCCGAGCCCGTGGCCCTTCCTGGGATCGGTAGGAGCGCTCGTCACCGCCTTTGGCGGCGTCTGCCTGATGCAATATCTGAAGGGCGGCAGCTTCCCGATTTTCGGCCTCAACATCGCCAATCCGTGGCTGTTCTTCATCGGCATCGTGATCGTCCTCTACACCATGTTCGCCTGGTGGTCGGACACGATCAAGGAAGCGCACGAGGGCCATCACACGCGTGTCGTGTCGCTCCATCTGCGCTACGGCATGATCATGTTCATCGCCTCGGAGGTGATGTTCTTCGTTGCCTGGTTCTGGGCCTATTTCGACGCCAGCCTTTTCGCCGGCGAGGTGCAGAATTACGCGCGCCATACTTTCACCGGTGGCGTCTGGCCGCCGAAGGGAATGGAGGTTCTCGATCCCTTCCATTTGCCGCTCTACAACACCGTCATCCTGCTCCTGTCAGGCACTACGGTTACCTGGGCGCACCACTCGCTCATTCACGGCGATCGCAAGGGACTGATCAACGGTCTGGTGCTGACTGTCGGGCTCGGCATGCTGTTCACCATGGTGCAGGCGTATGAGTACATGCACGCTCCATTCGCCTTCAAGGATTCCATCTACGGCGCCACCTTCTTCATGGCGACCGGCTTCCACGGCTTCCATGTCATCATCGGCACCATCTTCTTGGCGGTCTGCCTGATCCGGGCGATAAAGGGTGATTTCACGCCCAAGCAGCATTTCGGCTTCGAGGCCGCAGCCTGGTATTGGCATTTCGTCGACGTGGTCTGGCTGTTCCTGTTCGCATCGATCTACGTCTGGGGATCGGTCGGCGCGGTGGTCGAAGCCCACTGATTCCCGATTGAGGGTTCGATTTCAAGAAGGCGGCCGCGGCGACGTGGCCGCCTCTTCTTTTCGGCGCAATGATCGCCGATCGATGGACCATGCGGCCGACAATTCCCTGTGCCATTTGCGCATTCGTGATCATGATGTTGCCGAGCTGCTTCAATTGGTCGACTGGACCGACGGCTGCATTGCGGTTACGGATTCCGACATGAATGAAATCTGGGCAATGGTGGCCGATAGGACACCGATCGAGATCGAGCGGTAAGCAATGAGCGACGACGCTTCCATGGGCGAAGATAGGGCGATCTGGCCCCCGATCGACCCGATTTCGGCCGGCCTGCATGGCCGCTGTCCACGCTGCGGCGAAGGGCGGCTCTTCTCCGGTTTCCTCACCGTCGGCAAGCGCTGCGTCAATTGCGGCCTCGACTATTCCTACGCCGATGCCGGCGATGGGCCGGCGGTCTTCGTCATCCTGATCATCGGTTTCATCATTGTCGGGCTGGCGCTCTGGGTTGAAGTCACGCTGAGCCCGCCGCTCTGGCTGCATCTGCTGGTCTGGATTCCGCTGGCGGTCGTGCTGTGCCTGACGGCGCTGCGGCTGATCAAAGGCGTGCTGCTCACGCTGCAATACCGCAACAAGGCGGCCGAGGGCCGGCTGGATCGCGGCGAATGAGCGAGGCGTTCGTCAAAGCCAGCGGCCGCTCGCGGCCGGGATCGGCATTGCTGCTTGGCCTTGGCCTGGTGCTGTTGCTGATCTTGCTGGCGCTCGGCACCTGGCAGGTCCAGCGCCTGCACTGGAAGGAAGATCTTCTCCAGACCATCGACCAACGCACCCATTCAGAACCGCGGCCGCTGGCCGAAATCGAGAAAGAATTCGCCGCCACCGGCGACGTCGACTACACGCCGATCACCGTCACCGGCACGTTCCTGCATCAAGGCGAACGGCATTTCTACGCAACCTGGGACGGCGAAGCCGGCTTCAACGTCTATACGCCGCTTGCCCTGGACGATGGCCGCTTTGTCCTGATCAATCGCGGTTTCGTGCCCTACGATCTGAAGGATGCCGCCAAGCGCGCCAAGGGACAGGTGACGGGCAGGGTGACGATCACGGGACTTGCCCGCAACCCGCTGCCGGCAAAGCCGTCGATGATGCTTCCCGACAATGATGCGGCGAAGAACATCTTCTACTGGAAGGATCGTGACGCGATGGCGGCGAGCGCCGGGCTGCCGGCGGGCGCCGCGCTGGTGCCGATCTTCATCGACGCCGACAAGACGCCTAATCCAGGCGGCTTGCCGGTGGGCGGCGTCACCATCATCGACCTGCCGAACAGCCATCTGCAATATGCGATGACCTGGTATGGCCTTGCCGCGGCGCTCGCTGCCGTGCTCATCCTGCGGCTTCGCCGTCCCGCGAAAGAGGAATGAACGCCACCGACGCCCGCCTCTCTACCGATGCCCTTGACAGGGCAGGGGTAGGCACCTCATTTCGGCTCTGATCAACCGGCCCGGATTCATGCTTCAGACAACGACCAAACCACCCCTGACGATCCGGCTCTGCCAGCCGCGCGGCTTTTGCGCCGGCGTCGACCGTGCCATCCAGATCGTCGTACTGGCGCTGAAGAAGTATGGCGCGCCGGTCTATGTCCGCCATGAGATCGTGCACAACCGTTACGTCGTCGAGGGTCTGCAAAGCCTTGGCGCGGTCTTCATCGAGGAACTCTCCGAAATCCCGGCCGAACACCGGCAATCGCCGGTCGTGTTCTCGGCGCATGGCGTGCCGAAGTCGGTGCCGGCCGATGCCCAGGCGCGCAATCTGTTCTATCTGGATGCCACCTGTCCGCTGGTGTCGAAGGTTCACAAGCAGGCGATGCGCCATCAGCGGCTCGGCCGCCATGTGCTCCTGATCGGCCATGCCGGACATCCCGAGGTGATCGGCACCATGGGCCAGTTGCCCGACGGGGCGGTGACGCTGATCGAGACCGAAGCCGACGCCGCAAAGCTCGCGCCCGCCGACCCGCAGGCGCTCGGTTTCGTCACCCAGACCACGCTGTCGGTCGAGGACACCGCCGGCATCATCCGGGCCTTGCAGGATCGCTTTCCAGCCCTGCAGGCTCCGGCGGCGGAATCGATCTGCTATGCCACCACCAACCGCCAGGAAGCGGTCAAGGAGACCGCTGCCGGCGCCGATCTCTATTTGATCGTCGGCGCACCCAATTCCTCCAATTCGCGGCGCCTTGTCGAAGTGGCGGAACGTGCCGGCGCCTCGATGTCGCTTCTCGTGCAGCGCGCCGCCGAGATTCCGTGGAATGACATCGCCAACATTTCGACGCTCGGCCTGTCGGCTGGCGCGTCGGCGCCCGAAATCATCGTCGACGAGATCATCGACGCGTTCCGGCAACGCTTCGATGTCACGATCGACCTGGCCATCACGGCCACGGAGACAGAGGATTTTCCGGTCATGCGGGTGCTGCGCGATGTCGAACTGACGCGGGCCGACATGGCCTTCGTCAATGGAGCCGCGTAAGGCAGATGGCGGTCTACACCGACGTTGCGGAAGGCGAACTCGGCGCGTTCCTGAAGCACTATCCGGTCGGCGATCTCCTGTCCTACAAAGGTATCGCCGAAGGTACCGAAAACTCCAACTTCCTCCTGCACACCTCCAGCGGCTCCTACATCCTGACGCTTTACGAAAAGCGGGTCGAGAAGGCGGACCTGCCGTTTTTCCTCGGCCTGATGGGCCATCTCGCAAAAAAAGGCGTGTCTTGCCCGCTGCCGGTGACCGCGGATGACGGCAGCGTCATCGGCACGCTCGCAGGCCGGCCGGCGGTTATCATCACCTTCCTCGAAGGGCTTTCGCTGCGGCGGCCGACATCGGCGCATTGCGCCGAGGTCGGCAAGGCGTTGGCGCAGTTGCATCTGGCCGGCGCCGATTTTTCGATGACGCGTCCGAATGCGCTGGCCATCGACGGCTGGCGCAAGCTCTGGAACGCGGCGCGCGATCGCGCCGACGAGGTCGAGCCGGGCCTTGCGGCCGAGGTCGATGCCGACTTCGCCGATTTCGAGCGCAACTGGCCGAAAGACCTGCCGCAAGGCATCATCCATGCCGATCTTTTCCCGGACAACGTCTTCTTCCTCGGCGAAAAGCTCTCCGGTCTGATCGATTTCTATTTCGCTTGCGACGACCTCTACGCCTACGATGTCGCTACCTGCCTCAATGCCTGGTGCTTCGAGAAGGATTTTTCCTTCAACCTTACCAAGGGCAAGGCGTTGCTTGCCGGCTATCAGAGCGTGCGTCCCCTAAGCGACCAGGAGAAGGCGGCGCTGCCGATGCTGGCGCGGGGTTCGGCGCTGCGCTTCATGCTGACCCGGCTGTACGACTGGCTAACCGTGCCCGATGGTGGGCTGGTGATGAAACGCGACCCGACCGAGTATATCCGCAGGATGCGGTTCCATCGGGCGATCAGATCTCCTTCGGAATATGGATTGGCCTAATATGGGGTATCATGAGCAAGCAGGTTGAGATCTTCACCGACGGCGCCTGTTCGGGCAATCCCGGTCCCGGCGGCTGGGGCGCGATCCTGCGCTTCAACGGCACCACCAAGGAGCTGTCCGGCGGCGAAGCCGAGACGACCAACAACCGCATGGAACTTCTCGCCGCCATCTCGGCGCTGAACGCGCTGAAGGAACCTTGCGCGGTCGAGCTTCACACCGACAGCAAATATGTCATGGACGGCATCTCCAAGTGGATCCACGGCTGGAAAAAGAACGGCTGGAAGACCGCCGACAAGAAGCCTGTGAAGAACGGTGAACTCTGGCAGGCGCTCGATGAAGCCAACCGGCGCCATAAAGTCACCTGGAACTGGGTCAAGGGCCATGCCGGCCATACCGAGAACGAGCGCGCCGACGAACTCGCGCGCGAAGGCATGGCGCCGTTCAAGAAGGGTCCATTCAAGCCTGCTGTGGCCTCAAAGCCAGCTGTGCAGACAAAACAGCCGGCAGTCGCAAGGGTGCGGCGCTCAACCCAGAGCTATTGAATTCCGGGAGCCGGACGGATCTCAGGCAGGGAATTTCTATCGTGCCGATCCTCTACTACGTCACGCATCCCCAGGTTCAGGTCGATGCCAATGTTCCAGTGCCGGAATGGGGGCTATCCGACATAGGACGGGCGAGAGCGTTTGCAATGCTCGATCAGCCCTGGGTCGGGTCGATCCGGCGTATCGTGTCGTCGGCTGAACGCAAGGCGATGGAAACCGCCGAGATCCTCGCAGCGCATCTGCGTCTTGCCATCGAGGTGAGGGAACGGATGCACGAGAACGATCGCTCGGCAACGGGCTTTCTGCCGCCGCCGGAGTTCGAAGCGGTCGCGGACCAGTTCTTTGCCAATCCACACAAAAGCATTCGCGGATGGGAAAGAGCCATCGATGCCCAGCAGCGTATAGTGAGCGAGGTTGACACCGTGCTCCGCACCAACGACGCCGACGACATTGCCTTCGTCGGGCATGGAGGCGTGGGAACACTGCTGTTGCTGTCCCTCAGTGGTCGCGAGATCAGCCGCGAAGCGGATCAGCCAGCCGGTGGCGGCAACTGTTTTGCTTACGATATCGGCGTTCGCGATGTTATCCATGGATGGCGGCCGATCGACAGGCTGGCGCAGCTGTAGACGTTCAGCGGATCAGCAGCGCCGTGCCGTACAGCCCGAGCGCGAACACCGTGTGCGACACCAGGTTGAGCGCCCGGATCAGCATCGGATTGGGTCGCTTCGATGCGGCCCAGCCGGCGCCCATGCCGGGCGCCAGCAGGAACCAGCCGGCGCCGACGGTGACGATGCCGAGGATGAAGGCCGGCAGGAAGGTCGGCGCGGCAAGCCAGCCTGCTCCGGCCAGCACCACCAGGATGACGCCGTAGACGATGCCGACAAAATAATGAAAGGCCCAGCCCAGCGCTTTTTCATGCGCGTAGGGCGCTGCACCGCCGATATCGTCGTGAAAGATCTTGTCGCGCAGATGCCAGACCCAGCGACCGACCGGCCCCCAGTTCGGTCGTGGTTGGCCGAACGCCTTGTGCAGGAACATGGCCCACAGGTCCATCGCCACGGTGGCGCCGATGCCGATCGCGATAGCGCGCCAGAAGATGTCAAACATCGCTAAGGTCCCCCCAAAGGCAAGCCCTGGACTACAGGCTCGATCGTGATTGCGGCCCCACGCCCGACGCCTCGCTGAAGTTCAGAGCTGCCCCAGAATATGAGCCGCGCCGGACTCGTCGACACCGGGCTTGGTCTCGACATTGAGTGCGGTGACCTTGCCGTCGTCGATGATCATTGAGAAGCGCCTCGAGCGCAGCCCCATATCGTTGCTGATGTAGTCGAGGCCGACTGCCTTGGCGAAATCGCCACTGCCGTCGGCGAGGAACAGGATTTTGCCCTCACCGCCAGTGAAGTGCGCCCAGGCACCCATGACGTGGACGTCGTTGACCGAAACGACGGCGATTGTGTCGACGCCGCGCACCAGGATGGCGTCATGGTTCTCGAGATAGCCGGGCAAATGGTTGTTGCTGCAGGTCGGCGTGAAGGCGCCGGGAACCCCAAACAGCACGACCTTCTTGCCGGAGAAGATCTCGGCCCCGGTGATCGACTTCGCGCCATCGGCGGTCATCGTCTTGAAGGTCACGTCGGGCAGCTTGTCGCCAACGGAAATGGTCATGAATTCCTCGCTTGGGAAAATCGGGAAGGACGGGTCTTTGCGTAGCGAACTCAACGGCGTCCCGCAACCGTTTGGAGACGCTGGATCAAGGGAAAGGCAGAAGCCCTTCGACCGCACCCACCGAACTCGTCAGCGTGTAGTGAAGCCCACCATCCGTGGGCGTCGCCGACGGGCGATCGAGGATCGGCACTGTGAAAATCAGCTTGCCGTCCTTTTCGCTTCGGGCAGGGGCGCCGAACATGTAATCACGTTCGCCGGCAACGAAGAAATCCGCCGCATCCGGATCGCCGGGAAGACTCGCCTCGACAATCAGCGTTTCGTGGTCGCCCGGCAGGACCTTGATGCCGAAATCGGACCTTGCGGGCGCCGGCAATCCCGAAAAACTTGCCTTCACCAGCGCCGCGTCCTCGGCATTGTCCGGGTCGGAGGCAGGATCAACGATCAGCCGCGTCTGCACCGGTATGCAGATCGTTTCGCAAATACCGAGAAAGATGTCGGCATCGATCACCGCCGGCTGGTTCGGCGTGGCCAGTGTGAATGTCACCGGCAGGGAAACCGGACGGTTGTAGCCTGCCCATTTGCCATAGCCGTCGTCGTGGCGTTGGGGAGCAGGAAACGACAGAGCGGCGTCGGTGATGTTGGTGCTGGCTGAGATGTCGAGCTGCGGCGGCACGCCCGCGTCTCCCGGATCGCGCCAGTAGGTTTTCCAGCCGGGCTTGAGCGCTATGTCGAGAACGCCCTGGATGCGGCCGGCGTCGTCGGGTTGGCCTGATGTCACCAGCCTGACCTTGCCGCCTTCGCTGTTGTACCAGGCCGATGAAGAGGCGACGGCGGGAAGTGCGGTTGCCAATCCGATGGCGGCGCCGAGCAGCAGGGTTTTCAAGCTTCGCATGGCGGTGATTTGATCGTCCGTTCGTGGCCGCGCAATGATTTCATGGTGTTGCCAGTATCATATTTGCGTGACCTCGAGGGGAGAATGCTCGGCCCCGCCGCATGGGCTTTGGTCGAATCCCGCACAGTGCATCTTTTCGGCGCTTTGGAAACGCGTTACGCTGCCTTTCATGGACTTGTTGCGCCACAAGAAGACGGTCGCGAGCCGCGGCTTTCTCGACGATCAGTTCCTGATTGCCATGCCCGGCATGAAGGACGACCGTTTCACGCGCTCGGTCGTCTATATCTGCGCGCACTCAGATGAAGGCGCCATGGGGCTGATCATCAACCAGACGCAGCAAATGTTATTTCCGGATCTGCTCGTGCAACTGGGCATCATGAACGAACACGAGGCGATCCGCCTGCCGGCGCAAGCCCGTGACTTCGTCGTTCGCAATGGCGGGCCCGTGGATCGCAGTCGGGGCTTTGTCCTGCATTCGGGCGACTACCGGGTGGAATCCTCGCTGACCGTTTCGGACGACATCTGCCTGACTGCGACCGTTGACATATTGCGCGCCATATCGTCCGGGCGCGGTCCTCGTCACGCACTGATGGCGCTCGGCTATTCCGGCTGGGGCGCCGGCCAGCTGGAGACCGAGATCGCCGAGAATGGCTGGCTGACTTGCCCGGCCAATGCCGAGCTTCTGTTCGACACCGACATCGAGCGCAAATACGACCGGATTCTCGCTGCGATCGGCATCGATCTCGCCCATCTCAGCCTCGCCGCCGGACACGCCTGAGCTTCTCACGCTTGCGTCAGCGGATACTGCTCCTTCAGCGTCTTCAGCACCTGGTCGCCTGGCATTGGCGCGCCGAACATGAAGCTCTGCACGTATTCGCAGCCCATCTGGCGCAATTCCAGCGCATCGCTGTCGTCCGAAATGCCCTCGGCGACGACAGACAGGCCGAGTTCATGCGCCATGTTGACCATCGATTTGAGCAGCACCGCGCGCTTGGGTGTCTTGTCGTCGACGAAGCTCTTGTCGATCTTGATGGTGTCGAAAGGGAAACGCGTCAGATAGGCCAATGAGGAATAGCCGGTACCGAAATCGTCCAGCGACAGGCCGATGCCGAGCTGCTTCAGCTTGGTCAGCACATGGGCGGTCTGCTCGGGATTGTCCATCACCAGCGATTCGGTGAGCTCGAGCCGGAAGCAGCGCGGCTTCAGGTTTGCGCGGGCGATCACCGAGCGGACGTCGCTGACCAGGTCGCGGCGGATCAACTGGCGGCTGGACAGGTTGACCGAGACCGACAGCGGCGCGTCGCCGATCTGCTTTTGCCAGCTGGCGAGGTCTTCCGCCGCCTGCTGCATGGCGAACAGGCCGAGTTGCACGATCAACCCGCAGCTCTCGGCGACCGGGATGAAATCCGCCGGTGGGATCATGCCGCGGCGCGGATGGTCCCAGCGCAGCAGGGCTTCGAAGCCGGCGACGCTGCCATCCTCCAGCCGCACGATCGGCTGGTAGGCGAGCGTGAACTCGCGCCGCTCGATGGCGCGGCGCAGGTCGGATTCGAATTGCAGCCGATCGGTGCCGACGGTGCGGAAGGCTGGCCGGAACGGCTCGATCCTGTCGCCGCCGAAGCGCTTGGCCTGATGCATGGCCAACTCGGCATCCTTGACCATGTCCTCGGCCGACATTTGCGGCGAGTTCCAGGTGATCAGTCCGATCGAGGCCGTCAGCACGATCTCGCGTTTGGCGAAGGTGATCGGATTGTTGATGGCATGCTTGATGGCGTCCGCGACTGCGGCGATGCGGGCGGGATCCTGTTCGGAAAGCAGCATCAGCGCGAACTGGTCGCCGGCAAAGCGCGACAGCGAATCCTTCGGCTTCAAGAGCCGGTGGAGGCGGCGCGCTATGGTCAAAAGGATGGTGTCGCCGGCAGAAATGCCGAGCCCGTCATTGACCTGCTTGAAACGGTCGATGTCGATGACGAACACGGTCGGGCGCACCTTCTCTTCAGTGCGGGCGATCGAGATGATGGCTTCCAGCCGGTTCATCAGCAATTCGCGGTTCGGCAGGCCGGTCAGATTGTCGTGCACCGCATCGTGGAGCAGCCTTTCCTCGGATTTCTTCTGCTCGGTGACGTCGACCATGGTGCCGACGCAGCGGATGACTTCGCCGTCCGACCCGATCACCGGACGCGCGCGGAGCGAGAACCAATGATAATGGCCGTCGGCGCCGCGCAGTCGGAAGTTCTGTGACACCCGGCCACGCCGGTGTTCGAGCACCACGTCGAGCGTCGTGCGGAACGTGTCGCGGTCGTCGGCATGCAGCACCGGCAGCCAGTTGCGTGCGGCACCACCGAGGCTGTTGGGCGCCAGGCCGAGTTGGATGCTGACATCGGGCTTGGTGACGACGCGGTCGCGCAGCACGTCCCAGTCCCAAACCGTGTCACCCGATCCGGCCACCGCCAGCGCCTGCCGTTCGAGGTCGGAGAACAGGCCCTGATGCAGCGCGCCGCCGGCAAAGGCATGCTGCATGACGGTGAAGCCGATCAACAGGATGATCAGGATCAGCCCGCCGCCCAAGGCCGGCTGGGCGATATCGTTGTCGAGCATGCCGGTGATCGCCATCCACGATCCGCACAGCCACAACAGCACCATGACCCAACTGGGCACCAGCATGATGGCGCGGTCGTAGCCGCGTATGCCGAGGAAGATGATCAGGCCGAGCCCGGTCAGCGCGGTGGCGGCGAAGGACAGCCTGGCGATGCCGGCGGCGACCGCCGGGTCGACGATGGCGACGCCGGCGATCAGCACAAGTCCGAGGATCCAGACCAATGCACCGTAGCTGAAATGGCCGTGCCATCGGTTGAGGTTGAGGTAGGCGAACAGGAACACCACGAAAGTTCCCGCCAGCGCCACTTCCGTTCCGGCGCGCCACATCTGCTCGTTGCCGGGCGATATCTCGATGATCTTGTTGAGGAAGCCGAAATCGACGCAGATATAGGCCAGCACGGCCCAGGCAAGTGCCGCGGTCGCTGGGAACATCGAGGTTCCCTTGACCACGAACAGGATGGTCAGGAACAGCGCCAGCAGGCCTGCAATGCCGATGACGATGCCGCGAAACAGCGTGTAGGAATTGACCGAGTCCTTGTAGGATTCCGGATCCCAGAGATAGACCTGAGGCAGCTT
The DNA here is from genome assembly GCF_000502955.1 of Mesorhizobium sp. LNHC252B00. GTDB lineage: Bacteria > Pseudomonadota > Alphaproteobacteria > Rhizobiales > Rhizobiaceae > Mesorhizobium. The sequence continues at coordinate 248,663 of NZ_AYWO01000007.1, forward strand.
CGGCGAGGCCAGTTCGGCGATGAAGGTAATGACCGTGCCGGGGTTCAGCGTCACCCGGAACACGTCGGCGTCGGGGCTGGTCTGGCGGTCGAGCGCGAAGCCTTCGCTGGGCGTGATGGCGGCGATGCGGGTCGAGCCGAGATCCGGCCAGAAGATGCCTGAATTCACCAGTCGGAAATGCGGTGCGACGATCAGCCTGTCGAGCTGCTGGTCGGTGGTGTTGGCCAGCGCGAACACCGCCCAGTCGCCGGTCGAACGCGCGTCATTGGCCTCGACCTCGATGCGCCTCACGATGCCGTCCGGACCCGGAGCGGTCGACACCTGGAAATTCTCGCCCTGGTTCCGATAGATCTCGACGGCACCGGAAAGGTCGAGCGCGACGTCGTCGCGGGCAATCTTGATCGGCTCGACTGCGAAGGCAGAGTTCGCCGCGCACAGCGTCAGCATTGTCGCGATGACAAAGGCGAACAGCAGCCCGTTTCGCAGGAAATTCGTCAAAAAAATCAGTCCTTCGTTCCAACGCACGGCGGATCGTCTGCGATCCGGGCATAGAGGTAGTGGTCCTGCCAGATGCCGTTGATCCTGAGATAGGATCGCAGAAGTCCTTCGCGCCGGAATCCGGCTTTTTCAAGCACGCGGATCGACCTGATATTGTCGGGAATACAGGCCGCTTCGATCCGGTGCAACCTCAGCGTATCGAAGGCGAAGCGGGTCACCACCTTGACTGCGTCGGTCATCAGACCGCGGCCGCCAAAGCGTTCGCCGATCCAGTAGCCGACATGGCCGCTTTGCGAGACGCCATGGCGTATGTTGCCGAGCGTGATGCCGCCCGCCAGTTTGCCGCTGCTGCCTTCGAAGATGAAGAAGGCGATGGCCGTCCCCTGCGCATAGTCTTCGCGGTAGCGGCTGATGCGAAGCCGCCACGCATTGCGGTCGAGTTCGTCGGGAGTCCAGCGCGGCTCCCAAGGTTCCAGGAAGGCGCGGCTTTCACCGCGCACCGCCGCCCACTCGCGGTAATCATTGGTGAATGGCACGCGCAGTGTGACGCGGTCGCCTTTCAGCGCCGGTAGGTCACGGCGGAAGAAAGGGAGCGCGAACATGGCGCTTTGAGGGGCTTAGACGGCGAGCTTGCGGGCCGTGGTCTGCGTGCCTGCGAGCGATTCGAGGATCGCCTCGTATGGCGCCAGTGTGCCCACGGGCCCGACAGCGGTAAGCGTCGGCTTGGTCGAGAACAATCGCGACGACAGATCGGTCAGCCGCTCGATCGTCAGCGCCGCCAGCCGTTCCATCAATTCCTCCTTGGCGATCGGCCGGCCGAACAGAAGCAGTTGCCGTGCGATCTGCGAAGCCCGGCTGGCCGGGCTTTCGGCGGACATGATCAGCCCGGCGCGATATTGCGCACGCGCACGGTCGAGTTCTTCCTGCAGGATGTTCTCGCCGGCCTTCTGCAGTTCGTCGATGATGACAGGGACCAGTTCGGCGATATCGCTCTGGCCGGTGGCGGCATGGACGCCGAAGACGCCTGTGTCGGAAAAGCCCCAATGGAAGGCATAGACCGAATAGCACAGGCCGCGTTTTTCGCGGACCTCCTGGAACAGGCGCGACGACATGCCGCCGCCGAGGATCATCGACAGCACCTGCGAGGCATAGAAGTCGCGCACATGATAGGCGCGGCCTTCGAACCCAAGCACGATCTGCGCGTCCATCAGGTCGCGGTCCTCGCGGAAATCGCCGCCGATATATTGCGCATATTGCGGGATGGTGCTGTCGGCCTTGCTGCGGAAGCCGCCGAGCTGCTTTTCGACCTCGCGCACGAAATTGTCGTGCTTGATGTCGCCGGCAGCGACAATCACCATGCGCTCGGCGCCATATTGCCTTTCGATGAAATCGTGCAACTGCCTTGAGGTGAAGGATTTGACGGTTTCCGGCGTGCCCAGGATCGAGCGTCCGATCGTCTGGTGGCGAAACGCCGTCTCCGTGAAACGGTCGAAGACGATGTCGTCGGGCGTGTCGTGCGCGGCCCCGATCTCCTGCAGGATCACATGCTGCTCGCGTTCGAGTTCCTGTGGGTCGAACTCGGACTCCTGCAGGATGTCGGCAAGAATGTCGACGGCCAGCGGCACATCGTCGGAGAGCACCCTGGCATAGTAGGAGGTGGTTTCGACGCTGGTGGCGGCGTTGATCTCACCGCCGACGTCCTCGATCTCCGAGGCTATTTCGAAGGCGCTTCGCCTATTGGTACCCTTGAACGCCATGTGCTCGAGCAGATGGGCCATGCCATGCTCGTTGTCACGTTCATTGCGAGCACCCGACTTGACCCAGGCTCCAAGGGCAACCGATTCGATACTTTGAAGGGTTTCGGTGGCGACTGTCAGGCCGTTCGACAGACGGCTTACCTCAACACCCATATGGCTACTACTCCCTAACGCGCCGCCCGCGCGCGGCGGCCGACGTAATCTTCCACCATTTTCAGGTCGGATGGAAGTACCGTGTATTTTTCCTCGGATGTCATCAACCCCCCTAGCCATGCGGGCAGTGCGGGCGACACGCCGCTGGCGGCTTCGACGGCGGCCGGAAACTTTGCCGGGTGGGCGGTGCCCAGTACCACCATCGGCACGGCGCCTGACGCCTTGCCCGCCGCGACATGCACGGCTGCCGCGGTGTGCGGATCGAGCAGGTAGTTGCTGGCCGCGAGCGTCGAGCGGATGGTGGCGGCGACCTCATCCATATCGGCCCGGTCTGCATCGAATTCGGAGCGCATCCCGACGATTTGCTGGGGCTCGATGGTGAAAGCGCCGGACTGCTTCAGACTGTCCATGTAGCGCCGCACCGTCGCGGCGTTGCGACCAGAGGCCTCGAACAGCAAGCGTTCGAAATTGGACGACACCTGGATGTCCATCGACGGAGACGTGGTCGCAAAGACGCCTTTGGTGCGGTATTCGCCGGTCGCGAAGGTCCGCGCCAGGATGTCGTTGTCGTTGGTGGCGATGACCAGCCGTTCGATCGGCAAGCCCATCTTCTTGGCTGCGTAGCCGGCGAAGATATCGCCGAAATTGCCGGTCGGCACCGTGAAGGAGACCGGCCTGTCCGGGGCGCCGAGCGACAGCGCCGAGGAAAAATAATAGACGATCTGGGCCATGATACGGGCCCAGTTGATCGAATTGACGCCGGAAAGCGCAACCCGGTCGCGAAAGCTATGATCGTTGAACATATCCTTGAGCAGGCCCTGGCAATCGTCGAAATTACCTTCGATCGCCAGCGCGTGGACGTTCTCAGCCGTCGATGTCGTCATCTGCCGCTGCTGCACCGGCGAGACGCGGCCGTGCGGGAAAAGGATGAAGATGTCGGTGCGGCTGCGCCCGGCAAACGCATCGATTGCCGCCCCACCGGTATCGCCCGAGGTGGCACCGACGATGGTGGCGTGCTGATCGCGTTCGGTAAGCACGTGGTCCATCAGCCGGGCCAGAAGCTGCATCGCCACGTCCTTGAAGGCAAGCGTCGGCCCGTGGAAGAGCTCCAGGATGAAGGTGTTGGGGCCGGTTTGCACCAGCGGGCAGACGGCCTCGTGGCGGAAGGTGGCGTAGGCTTCGCGCACCAGCCGTTCGAAGACCGATGCCGGGATCTCGTCGCCGAGAAACGGCGACAGCACGCGGATGGCAAGATCGGGATAGGCAAGGCCGCGCATGGCTCGGATCTCGGCCGCGGAAAACCGCGGCCACTCGCGCGGCACATAGAGCCCGCCGTCGCGCGCCAGGCCAGCCAGCACGGCGTCGGAAAATCCAAGAACGGGGGCTTCGCCTCGGGTACTCACATATTGCATATCACAAATCCGTTACTGCTTGGCTTTTCCGTCCACTGCAAGGTGGTTAATTTCTGCGCTGGCTCAGTCGCATTTTTGCCGCGCGGTTGATATACGTCACCAGCTTTGCGAGAGGGAAGTGCAGTTTCATGGTGTTTCGTACATTTAGTGGTCGCTTTTTGGCGGGTCTTGCGCTCACCGGCTTTATGCTTGCCGCCGCCGGCTGCCAATCGGGCGACAATGGCATTCTGAACCTCGGCTTTGGCAAGAAGGACCCGACGGCGCCACCGCCGCCGCAGGATCCCAAAATACTGGCCAGCCAGTTGCAAGCCTATTGTCCCAGAGTGACGGTGCGTGACGGCACGGCCTTCTTCAACACCTATTCCAAGGACGTCCAGAAGCCCAGGCCCAAGCTCAAGAAGACGGGCGACGCCGCGCAGGATGCCGCCGCCCAGGCCGCGGCCGACGCCGCCGCTGCTGCTCCGCCCGACGAGTCTGCGAACATCGTCTACCAGGCATCGGTCAGCGACGTGACGCGCGACTGCAGCCGTGCCAACGGCCAGCTGACGATGAAGATCGCGGTCGCGGGCAAGATTGTGCCGGGGCCGAAGTTCTCGCCCGGCAACATCACCATGCCAATTCGCATCGCCGTGATGCACGGTGCCGAGGTCCTCTACTCGCAAATCCACCAATATCAGGTCCAGGTCACCGATCCCTCGGTCGCCACCCAGTTCGTCTTCACCGATTCCAATGTTGTCGTGCCCGAGCCGACGGCGCAGGACTATCAAGTCTTTGCCGGCTATGATGAAAACGCGCCGAAGGCGACGACGGACAAGCCTAAGAAGACCCGCAGGAAGAAAGCTGCCGCGACGAACTAAGTCTCGGCATTTGGATGAAGCGTGCGTCGCGGCGCACGCTTTTCAGGCATCCGCCGACCACTCCGACAGCGCTGCGATCACGCTTTTCAGCTCTGCCCAGCGCCGTATCACCGTCTCGGCGCCGGCTTCGGTCAGCGCGTCGGCATGGCCGGGATAGCTGTGGGCGGCGCCGGTGAAGCCGATCACCCGCATGCCGGCCGTCCTGGCGCCATGGACGCCGTGCACGGAATCCTCGATGACGAACGTGTTCGCCGGGTTTGCGTTGAGTTTCTCCGCCGCAAACAGGAACACGTCTGGGGCAGGCTTGGTTTTTCCGGTCGGTGTTTCCATCGCGGAAAAAATGCGGTCCTTGAAGAAGGGCATCAGGTGAACCTTCTCCAGCATGAATTCGATGCGCTCGGAGCGCGAATTCGAGCAGACGCAGTGCGGCGCGGTGACCGCGGCGACTGCCTCGCGCGCGCCATCGATGGCACGTACGTTGCTGCGCAATTTGCGGTCGACCAATTCTTCGGCGCGGTCGATCAACGATACCTGGAACGGGATGCTGGACTTCTCCTCGACCCGTATCATGATGTCCTTGAACGTCAGACCAGCGTAGGTCTCGGCGAGTTCTTCCGCAGAGATTTCGTACCCGGCTAAGGTCAGCAGCTCCGCCTCGACGCGGGCGGCAATGATTTCGGAATCGACGAGCACGCCGTCGCAATCGAAGATGACAAGGTCTGGCTGGGGCATGGTGATCCGGACAATGGGAGGATGAAGGGCCTCGGGAGGTGAGGCGGCGCGGCATACACCAACAGGGCCACCTTCGCAAACTCGGCAGTCTTCACCGAATATTTACGCTGATCGGTAACCATAACAGAGAGTAAAACAGTAACGCGTGCCCCTGGGTGTCAGAATGTCTGCCGTGCGTCTTCTCGACGAGCTATCCCACGCTCCCCTGCAATCCGAATGGCTGGACACGATCCTCAAGGGCGACTGCGTCGCCGCGCTCGACCGGCTGCCCGAAAAGTCGATCGACGTCATCTTCGCCGATCCGCCATACAATCTGCAGCTCGACGGCGATCTGCACCGGCCTGATCAGTCGAAGGTCGATGCGGTCGATGACGACTGGGACCAGTTCGAAAGCTTCGAGGCCTATGACGCTTTCACCCGTGCCTGGCTCCTGGCGGCGCGGCGGGTGCTGAAGCCCAACGGCACCATCTGGGTCATCGGCTCCTATCACAACATCTTCCGGGTCGGAGCCAAGATGCAGGATCTCGGCTTCTGGATCCTCAACGACGTGGTCTGGCGCAAGACCAACCCGATGCCGAATTTCCGCGGCCGCCGCTTCCAGAACGCCCATGAGACGATGATCTGGGCCTCGCGCGACCAGAAGGGCAAGGGCTATACCTTCAACTACGAAGCGATGAAGGCGTCCAACGACGACATCCAGATGCGCTCCGACTGGCTGTTTCCGATCTGCACCGGCGGCGAGCGGCTGAAGAACGACAATGGCGACAAGCTGCACCCGACGCAGAAGCCGGAAGCGCTGCTCGCCCGCATCATGATGGCGTCGACCAAACCGGGCGACATAGTTCTCGATCCTTTCTTCGGTTCCGGCACCACCGGCGCGGTCGCCAAGCGCCTCGGTCGCCATTTCGTCGGCATCGAGCGCGAACAGGCCTATATCGACGCCGCCAACGAGCGCATCGACGCGGTGCGGCCGCTGGATGGCGCGGATCTCACGGTGCTTACCGGCAAGCGCGCCGAGCCGCGCGTCGCCTTCGTCAGCCTCATCGACACCGGGCTGATGATGCCGGGCGCGACGCTCTACGACGCCAAGAAGCGCTGGGCGGCCAAGGTGCGCGCCGACGGCACGGTGGCGATCGGCGACAGCGCCGGCTCGATCCACAAGATCGGCGCCGAGGTGCAAGGGCTGGATGCCTGCAACGGCTGGACCTTCTGGCACTATGAGCGCAGCGGCGGCCTGACCCCCATCGACGAGCTTCGCCGCATCGCACGGCTTGGCATGGAGCGGGCAGGGGCCTGATCTCCTGCCAATTGCTACGAAAGTAGCAACGCAACGGATCGCTGCGGTTCAAATCACGCCTTGATTCCAAGGCGTTGAAGGTCTGCTTGAAGCGTCTTCGCATCGGTGAACAGCACCGACTGCCAGCCTGCCGCCTTGGCGCCGTCGACATTCTTCTGGCTGTCGTCGATGAACAGCGTGGCCGATGGCTCCAGCCCGAATGCGGCGACGTGATGGTCGTAAATGCCGCGATCCGGCTTGATCATGCCGATCTCGCCCGAGATGGTGACGCCGCGCGGCCGCTCGAGAAAATCGAAGCGCTCGCGGGCCTCGGCCAGCGTGTCGCTGGCGAAGTTGGTCAGCATGGTCACGTCGTGGCCGCTCTCGATCAGGCCGACCATGATGGCGACGCTGTCTTCGTAGGCATGCGGCACCATTTCGTGCCAGTGGCGGCGGAAACCGCGGATGTTTTCCGCTTGATCGGGATGGTCCGCTATCAGCAGCGCCTCGGCCTCTTCCCAGGTCCGGCCGCGATCCTGCTCGATGTTCCAGTCATGCGTGCAGACATTGTCGAAAAACCACTTTCTCTCCTCGGCATCCGGAATGAGGCGGCTGAACGGAATGTTGGGATCGTAGTGGATCAGCACTCTGCCGATGTCGAAAACGATGTGGCGTATTTCAGTCATGGGGCCTCTTTGCACTGTGTGGCGACGGCTTTTTCGTCGCGCCGGGTATCGCAGCCTCGATTGCCTTTTTCATGACAGTCGGCAACGCCTCGCCGGAAATCTCGTGGGCGAGCGACCAGAAATGCCCTTCCGGCGCATCACCTTTGATGTGGGCGTGAAAGACTTCGAGTTCGAGAGCGAAATGGGTGAAGACATGGGCAATCTGGCCGGCACGCCGCCAGTCGGCAGGGAAAGGCGCGGCCGCTTCCGTGGTGCCTCCATCGATCCGCGCGGTCCAGCCTGTCGTCGGCACCTCGGTCATGCCGCCAAGCAAACCCTTCTCCGCCCGTTTGCGCAGCATAATGGCGCCGTCGCCCCGTACGGCGACGAAGGCGGCGCCGCGTCGCAGCGGCTTGTCGGCCTTTGGCAGGCGCACCGGGAAGTGCTCGGGATCGCCTGAAACGACCGCGCTGCAGTCTTCGCGCAGCGGGCACAGCATGCAGCGCGGCCGGCGCGGGGTGCAGATGGTGGCGCCGAGATCCATCATCGCCTGGGCGAAGTCGCCCGGCCTTGTCCCTGGCATCATGCGTTGGACATGGGCGCGGATCTCAGGCTTCGCCTCGCCCAGCGGCGTCGTGATCGAAAACAGCCGGGAGATGACGCGTTCGACATTGCCGTCGACGACGGCGGCGGGGCGGCCGAAGGCGATCGCCATGATGGCCGCCGACGTATAGGCGCCGATGCCGGGCAGTTCTCTCAATCCCGTTTCCGTGTCGGGAAACCGGCCGCCACGCAGGGCCACCAGATCGGCGCAGGCCTTGAGATTGCGGGCACGGGAGTAGTAGCCGAGCCCGGCCCAGGCTTTCATCACGTCCTCGGTCGGCGCCGAGGCCAGCGCCTCGACATCAGGCCATTTCTCGACGAAAACCCGGAAATAGGCCTTCACCGCCTCGACCGTGGTCTGCTGCAGCATGACTTCGGACAGCCAGACGCGGTAGGGATCAGGCCTTACGCCCCGCGCATGCTCGCGTGGCGTTATCCGCCACGGCAGTTCGCGGTGGTGCACATCGTACCAGCCGAGCAAGCGGGATGCGATATCGTCACGAACTCTAGATGTGGCTTTGCCACTATCTCCAGATGCAGCTTCTCCGGATGCAGCGTTGCTGCTATCTCGGGAGGCGGTCTTGCGGGTCTGGTCTGCTGGTGCCATTGATCGGGAATTGGCCTTGGCCGATACTGATGAACGTCGTGGCTGGAGAACGTACATGGCAGGGAGAACGCCCTACGGCAATCCCGTCCCGATCAGCGATCTCGCGACCAAGATCCTCGATCCGGTGCTGCGCAAGCGGGCCGGCATTTCGATCGGCCTCGTCCAGTCATGGGAAGAGATCGCCGGCCCACGTCTGGCCAGCCACTCGCGCCCTGAAAAAATCCAGTGGCCGCGCCGCATGCATGAGGACGATCCGTTCGAGCCGGCGGTGCTGGTCATCGCCTGCGAAGGCATGGCGGCACTTCACCTGCAGCACGAGACCGGCGAGATCATCAACCGGGTCAACGCCTTCCTCGGTTTCACTGCCATCAGCCGCATCAGAATTCTGCAGAAGCCGGTGACAGCCGACAAGGCAAGGCGCAGACCGGCCCTCAGGCCGCTGACGGCAGCCGAGAAGACGAAACTGTCGGGGACTGTCGGCCTTGTCGACAATGACGGACTGCGCGCATCGCTGGAAAAACTTGGCGCGACCATTATCGGGGAGAGGAAGTCATAAGCCTCTTGAAGAAAGTCATGGATTTGTCGTCAATATCTCGCTTTCGTGATCGCCTTTGTCAGGTTAGGCGATTGGATTGGGGATGGAGATGCCTTAATTCGCGCCAACTCTCGCCTTTTCGTGTCTTTGCATTGCAAAATCCAACCCTTGTCAGGTGATTCGTATGAACCGTCCCCCGTTTGGCCAAACTCTGTCTCGCAGAAACGTTCTGTCTTCGCTTGCGGCCATTCCGGCGGTTGCCCTGCTCGCCGCCTGCAGCGACTCCAGCGAGGAGGCCAAGGCCGCGGATGTGAAGCCAGCGGCCCCGGCCGCC
>NZ_AYWO01000008.1 GCF_000502955.1 Mesorhizobium sp. LNHC252B00
GAGAAGGCCCCTAAAGAATCAACCTTTCCACTCAACGCAAGACTTACTCTTACTCATATGCGATTCCCCTGCCCTTGTGGGGAGGGCTAGAGTGGGGGTTCTTCTTCGCAAGAATCCATATGCGATCCCCTCGGGGAAGCGGCCGGCGTCTTGTCGAAAACAGGCCGAGGGGCCATAAATCGATCCTCACCGGAATGCCGGACACCGCCTTGACTTACCGCACCCGCCTCCCTTATATCGCGGCTCGCTTGGCCTTCGGGCAACGAGCGGGCGATTAGCTCAGCGGGAGAGCACACCCTTCACACGGGTGGGGTCGCAGGTTCAATCCCTGCATCGCCCACCATTTTTCCTTACTGAAATTGCTGTCAACAAAAGCGAGCCGTCCACACCGTCACCGCAAGGCTGTGCCCGCAAGGCCGTCGCTGAAGATGATCGGAGCGGCAACCACCTGCATCCGCCTCAATCCGTCGGGCCGACGATTGCCGCCACCTCTTCGTCGGACAATGGCGGCCCCAGTACATCGAGCCCAAGTTCCCGCGCAACGGCGCCGAGACCGTCATGGTCGTCGGTCGTGAGCTGGCGTTCCTCGACCATCGAAAAGAACCGTTCGAACCCCCCTGGCACCACGCTGATAGTGAGATGCACGGCATCGGGCCCAAAGCCGCGCCAGGTATGCGGAATGGATTTCGGCAGTAGAACCGTGTCTCCGGCGGCCAAAGAGAAAGTCCGTTCCGGGGTCCACACCGCAATCCTGCCGTCCAGCACTTCAATGAATTCGTCTTCCCGATGATGCAGATGCTTGGCGGGACCGAACCCGGGCGGCGCCCGATAGTCGAAGATTGAATAAGTGCCTCCCGAGCCGCTGGCTCGGACGTGACAGCGCTCGCCGAACGGGCTGATCGAAACGTCAGCGCATTGAACGGCGCGATCGAAACTCAATTCACCTGGAGTACTGATATTCAACTGCATTGATGCCTCCATGGAATGTCCACCGGGACGGCACGAAGACGCGGTCGGCCAACAACAAAGCGTCGTCTTCCGAGCAGCAACTATGCACATCCATTGTGTCATCTGTGTGGATGCTCTTCGATCACGGTGTTAGCGGCCTCCAATTTGCCATTGCGGCGCAATGCGTGACGGTTCCGACAGAAACTCAAGCGCTCTCCCCGGAATTTGTTCGGCGTGATGGAAGCACGGACCGGTGCGTTGCCAGGTTTTCCACTGCCCGATGTCCGAAAGGACTACGACGGGCAATCCGGGATGAAGTAAAGTGCCATCTATATTTCTAAAATGTCACTGTTTGCAAAGCACCTGCGCAGTTTCGGACCACCAGTTGGGCAGCTGTTAATCGGCAGGCTGGATCGTCATTTATTCCCGCCGGGGAACAAACCAAGGCACCAGCGAGTTTCCTTCCGTCGCAACCTTTGAGGGAAAGCCATGTCCAGACTTCTGCTGGCGACCAGCGTCGCCGTTCTTCTTGCCGGCGGGCCGGCCTTTGCTGCCGCTCCGATCCTCGCACTGCTTCTGCATGGCGGCGGCGACCTCTCTTTGCTCCCTCTGTCGCATTGCTTCTTCAACCGTCAAATCTTTGCTCATAGGAACTGGCACACTTCGGAGCCGCTTCGGACCTTCATCTGCTCGAGTTCCCAGAACGAAACCTCGATGTGGTCATTGGCGCAGTAGACCGTGTTGCGCTCCGGTTCCAGCGCCCTGGCTTGCTTCACGGGACGGGACTTCATCGAGCCTCACCTGCCATTTGCCCGACAGGTCGCTGACTGCTTCGTACGTTTGCCACTGATGCGTAGTCGCAGTAATGGAAGGTGGCGAGATAGTCGGGGAGTCCGGGCATGAACTCCTGTTGATGGGTCCAAGCTCTGCACTCGGCCATGGAGGTCATGGATTTCACCTGGGGGAGCTTGATTAGCTCCCCCTGTTTGGTCAGAAAGATTGTGACAGCGATGGCGGTGAACATGGCCCGGTCATCCATCGACTTAAGGCTGGCGACACAATAACCGCCGGGGTTGGGACGGACGTCGCCTGAGTCAACCTCGTTGGCATGGTCGGGGCCACAGAATCTGGCGATGCGGGAATCCGCTTTTGCAGCCGTTTGCGCTGCCAGAAGAAAAGCGAGAGCGACGATGAGCTTGGTGCGATTCATGTCGTCCTCCGTTTCATCCGGTGCTGCCGGGGGATCGCTTGGAAGCGACGGCCGATTGGGCTATGCTAGGAAGCGCGCCAAGAGGGTGAAATGTCCCGAACGGCCCCTGAAATTGACCTGAAATCTGCTGAAACGGTCACGTTCCGCGGTTTTGTTTTTCTTGCGAACAGCAACGAACTCCGAACCATGGAAGGCAAAGCGGTCAATCTTCGCAGTCAGTCCGTCGAGGTGCTCTCCGTCCTCGCGGCGCGACCGGGCGAAATCGTGTCCAAGGATGCGATTATGCAGGCGGTTTGGCCCGATACCTTCGTGACCGAAGACAGCCTCACTCAATGCATTGCCGATATTCGCCGCGCATTGGCGGACGACGCGCACGTGATCGTGGAAACCGTCCCTCGAAGAGGCTACCGACTGAACGCCGATCCGTCGAACGCGGCGTACACAAACGCCGCAGCCGGCACGGAACGTGCCAAGACGCGATTCTCGCAACGCGGCTTCATTCTTGCTGCACTCGTTCTCGTCGCGGCAGCGATCGGCGCCTACTACGGCGCGGAAGCATGGCAAGCCGCTCCCGTTCGTTCGAGCGACATGCCCAGGATTGCGATCCTTCCCTTCGACGACATGAGTGCCGGTGCGGACAAGGGATATCTCAGCGATGCCGTTGCCGAGGGGATCATCACCGAGCTGGCGCGGAGCAAGACTTATGCCGTCATCGCCCGGAACTCGAGCTTCAGGTACCGCGGCCAGCCGGTTGACATTAGACAGATCGGCGATGAACTCAGCGTCGATTACGTGCTCGAAGGCAGCCAGCAGAAGATCGGAGACCGGCTGAAAGTGTCCGCCCAGTTGCTGAATGCGCATGACGGATCACATGTCTGGGCCAACTCCTACAACCGGGAGATTGGCGATCTTTTCGTCGTCCAGGAGGAAATCATCCGCACGCTTGCGGATCGGGTCGGAGTAAGGATCGAGCGACCCTTGCCACAGAGCGATGCCGCGCAGGTCAGCGCGCTCCGCTATTACCTGATAGGGAGGGCCAAGATCGGAGAGGATATCTCAGCCGAGGGGACCGAGCTGTTAAGGCAGTTCAGCCTCAAGGCGATGGAAGCGGATCCGAACTCCCAGTTCGGCTATATCGGGCTGGCCTGGTCCTATCGCAATGACGCGGTATTCGGGTGGCACGCGCAGGAACACAACCGGGACGAGGCGTTGAAACTCGCTGCCGAATACGCCGACAAGGCCATCCTGCTCGCTCCTGATAACGCTGGAGCGCATGAGGTCCGCGCCGAAATCCATACCGAAGCCGGAGAGGTCGAGCAGGCCCTTGCCCAGTACAATCAGGCGATCGCCTTGAACCCCAGCGACTCGCATATCCTCGTCATGAGTACGAACGTGCTGCTGTATGTTGGCCGCGCCGACGAAGCGATCGATCGGATCGAGCAGGCCAAGGGCATCGATCCCTTCCACCCTGACTGGTTCCACTGGCAGATGGGCTGGGCGCTCTGGGAAAAGAATGATTGCGGGGCGGCGCTGGCGGCGATGCGGAAAATGTCCAGAATCCCGAGCGGCGCACAGCGCATGCTTGCGGGGATCCACGCTTGTCTAGGAAACAAGCGAGAGGCAAAGGAAGCGCTTGCGGTGTTCCTCCAGAACACTCCCAGTGAATCCATCAGTAAAGAACGCAGGGAGTGGGACAAGATTTGGACCGCACCCGGAAGCCTCGACCGCTGGATCAAGCAGATGCGGTTCGCGGGGTTGCCGGAGTGAACGGCTGTCCGTTTGCGGCCCGGCAGAAGTCCGATTGGCCGCATAGAACCGTTGAAGCCTTTGTGTTGCGGCGGTGGTCGCCCTCAAAGCAGGATCATCGTTCGAAAGGAAATGGTGGGTGCGGAAAGTCGGCAATGGGGCCGACCTGCGCCATGGTGCGCTCGCACCCCAACTTCTGGAACGGGCCCGACGGCTGCCGTTCATCGGCGATGCCTCGAACTTCCGCAGATGGCGCTAGTTGCTCGTTCGGATCGACGAGACGAATGGCTACACTCCAGCCGAACCGGGCTCTTCTGCCATTGGCGACCGCATGCTGATTGAGTTTTGACCCTAGCGGGTGCCCTTGCATCGCCCACCATCGATTTTCCTGAATGCCGCACTCCAAACCAGCGTCAGAAGCTACACCCCGCCCCTTCCCCACCAAAATTCTTCTGGGCGAAATTCAAGGCGCTGCTGTAGCTCGTGTAGCTCTGGAACTGACAGACGTCGGAGCCGCGCCGCACCTTCATCTGTTCGAGATCCCAGAACGAAACCTCGATGTGGTCGTTGGCGCAATAGACCGTGTAGCGTAGCGTTCAGGGTTCCAGCGCCCTGGCTGCACGGGACGGGGCTTCATCGAACAGTCGGCTCACCTGCCATTTGCCCGACAGGTCGCTGACTGCTTCGTACGTTAGCCACTGATGCGTAGTCGCAGTAATGGAAGGTGGCCGGAGAGTTCGCGCACGAACTCCTGTCGATGGGTCCAAGCTCTGCACTGCGCCGGTCGAGCCGCGATCAGTGCTTCATCGAGTGCAGGATGGCCTGCATGTGCTCTTCCAGGTCGAGTTCACCCCGTGCCTCAATGGTCAACAGGTAATCGGCCTTGGCCCGGCGATCGCCTCGGCTGATCGCAGGATAGGAGCAGATGGCCAGCAATGATTCCTGTTCAATTCGGTCTGCCGTCTTGCGTTCGTGGCTGCTACTGCCCGCTTGATGAACAACCCTGTGAAGCCCGACATAGGTGGCTTCATGGGCTCCGATCAGCGCCCGCAATTCGGGTGAGGCACCTTCCCCTTCAGCAAACGTCGGTTCAACGACCGAGGCCACGGCGGTGAACGCAAGAAGTGTACGGCGGGTGACTTCGGGCATGCCTCATATCCCTGCTGTCTGATCATGCAGGCACACCATAGCACCGGCGCAACAGTTCGGAGAGATGCTCTGGGACGCGACCACACTGTCTGCTGACAAAAAGTCTTCGCTCCCGCAGCTCGCCATCCTGGGGCTGGCCGGTTGAGGGCCCTGAAAACCGAAAAGCGCGTAGCGCGTGGGGGCCCGCAAGCGACCCGCACCCCAGCGGCATGTGTGGCCTTAAGTCGCAATAACTGGCTTCCCAAAGCAGGACGTCGGGCTTCATTGACGCTGCGACCAACACCATATGGTGATCCACAGCCCTCCAAAACGAGAGAAGCTCGCCCTGACGCGGTCGCACTGCGGCCGTCAGCCGAAAATGGCTATGAACTAGGAACCTGAAAAACCATGCCTGAAAATATCAGACCAACTTCGAGAGACGTCCCCCTCATTCAGCTAGGCGTCTATCAGTGCCGCTTCCCGGTGAGCGAAGACGCGTCAGTACCCGGCGGTTATCGTTTTTGTGCCGGGCCAACTTCGCAGGATCGCGTCTATTGCAATCACCACCACGGCATCGTGACCGCCGTCGACCCTCGTCGAACCCGTTCAGGTCTCCACCCCGCTCAACGACGCGCCGCTTAAGTCAAGCGGGCGGCGGCGCCTCGAACAGGTAGCAAGGGCTCAGCGTGATGCGCTCCACATCAGTTGGGACATCGTCGGGGGCAACGACATGACGCGTGCGCATATAGCCCCCCCAATGAACCGCCAACATCCTATGGCCACGAACTGTGAAGTGGCGCATCGTAGTTTTTTGGCGCATGGCTTTTTTCTTCCGGTTAACTGCAAATCAGCGGACTAGATGGTCATGCATTCCGGCAGCGGAACAAACCGGCACGCCAGCGAGTTTCTTGCGAGGAAAATTGAGGGAAAGCCATGTCCAGATTACTTCTGATGACAAGCGTCGCCGTTCTTCTTGCCGGCGGGCCGGCCTTTGCCGCGGACGATACGCCGCTGCCGCCACCCAATGCCAAGAAACTGTCGGAGATTCTCGCCAAGGTCGAAAAGCGCGACGGCTTTCTCTATGTGAAGGAGGTCGACTGGGACAGCGGCGCCTACACCGTCACCTACTACACGGCGGATAAGGCGAAGGTCGAGATCAACTATGATCCCGTGACGGCCGAGCCGAAGTAACGGCTGTCGTCGAAGGCCGTTCGGACGCGAATTCATTGGCCGTTCCCATCGGCCTTTCCATGCTGGCGCAGCCCCTCACCTGCCTGCCGGCATCCTCTCCCCGTATAGTGACGGGGAGAGGGACGCTCGCAGACGATTTCGCCAATCACCAACGTTGCAACGATGGTACGGGCATTGCGGCCAGCCCCTTTCTCCCCGCACTAAATGTCTGGCAGGACAATGAGGGGCGGCGCCGGCTTCGACAATTGACATCCGCCACGGGTTGGAAACGGTCGCTGGTATGAGGCGATTGCCCTGCCTGCCCTTGCGCCAGATCGTCTTTGATGGCTGATTATGGCCGTTGACTGCGCCGGGGGATGGGCATGGCGACGGCGAAGCACGTGATGAAGCGCATATTGATGATGCTGGCCGGCTATCTCGTGGCGGTGCTGGTCGGCCTGATCTCAATCGCGGCGATCTATGCCGTGCTCAGTTCCTTGCCCAACTCGCCAAACTATTTCGACGTCATTGGCGTCTCGCCGATTGCGGTTCTGGTGGTGCCGCCGCTCGGCATGTTCGTTTATTTCCTGACGATTGTGGTGACTGCGCTACAGACGCTGATCTTCGCGCTGGTCGCCGAGTTCTTCTCGTTGCGCAATGTCCTGCTGCACATGGTTTTCGGCGCCGGTGCCGCGGTCGCCGGCTTCGCCCTGATCTGGCCAAGCGTACCGGAGGACATGGATACGCAACGCTGGGTCGACATCGGCATCATCGCCGCTGCCGGCCTTGTCGCCGGGTTGCTCTATTGGCTGATCGCCGGGCGGGACGCCGGCTTCCGGCGGCCGCTGCTGGAGCGCTAAAAACTAACTCGACGGTGAGCGCACCGCCTCGGTGGCGTCCAGGGCCTGCTTCAGCCGCGAGTCGCGGTCATAGACGTCGTCGAAATATTCGACCTTGCCGGACAGGTCAGGCCATGCGGTGAAATAGGCGACATAGACCGGGATATTGCGGGTCACGTTTTCGGTCGCGTGGCCGTGCTTCAACTTCTCGGCGATATAGTCCACCGACGTGCCGAGCACCGCCGCCGCCATGCCACGCGGGTCCTGCAACCGCACACAGCCATGGCTGAGCGCGCGCATGTCACGCTCGAAGAAGGATTTCTGCGGCGTGTCGTGCATGTAGATGGCGTGCTTGTTGGGGAACAGGATCTTCAGTTCGCCCAGCGCATTGGCCTCGCTCGGCTGCTGGCGCACGCTGTAGGGGATGTTCGCGCCATAGGCGCCCCAGTCGACCGCCGACGAAGGAATACGATTGCCCTGCGAATCCGTCACTTCGTAGCCGGCCCGGTCGAGATAGCCGGGATCGTTGCGCAACCTGGGCAGCATTTCGTTGACGATGATCGACTGCGGCACGCCCCAATAGGGATGGAAGTCGACCTGCTTGATCTGGTCGTAGAAGAAGGCGGTCTGGTTGGTGGTCCGGCCGACGACCACGCGCGTCTTCAGCTTTTCCTCGCCATTGTCGATATAGCTCGCCGTGAAGGCCGGCTGGTTGATGAAGACACGCGGGCTGCCGAGATCGGAAGGCAGCCAGCGCAGTTCCTCCAGCGCCACTTCCACTTTCAGCAGCTTGTCGGCCTTGGATGTCCCCGCGAGCGACGCAACGGTGCGCGGGCCGATGACACCATCGCCCTTCATGCCGGCCTTTTGCTGCACGGCCTTGATGATTGGAATGAGTTCCGGGTCATAGACTTCGCTGGTGGCCAGCCTGGACAGGATCTCGCCATAGGCGCCGCCCGTCTCGTCATCGAGATCGCGCGCGATCAAAGTCAGCAGCTTCGGCAGTTCGGGGCTGGTTTCGCCCGGCTTCAGCAACAGCTTGGGGTCGACGACGATGTCGTTTTCCGCACTTGCCTGCAGGGATTCCAGTTCGACGCGCAGCGCCTGGTATTCCGCATTCTGCGGATGCCGCGATTCGAGATAGGTGCGCACTTCCTGGGTATGCGCCAGCGTTTTCAGCACACCTTGCAAGTCGAGGGGCTTGGCCGGGAAATCATAGTAGCCGGTCATGCGGTTGGGCTCGACGCGGCCGTCCTGGGCGTCATGAGCATAGCGAAGCACGCGCGCCGACAGCGCCATCTCGAAACGGACGAGTTCTTTCAATTGGGCATTGGGGTCGGCCGTCGACGTAGCTACGGCGGGCACTTCGACCGTATAGTCGGCCGGCGTGAGGCCGTAGCTTGAAGCTTCGCCAAGCACCCGAACAGCATCCTGTGCTCGGCTGTTGAGGCTGGTCCCTGTTACCCAGATGAAATCCGGATTGGCCGAGTAATAGGCGATCAGCGCCTTGGCGATATCGGGCTCGGCATAAAGTTCGTAATCATTCAAGCTGGCAACGGCATCGCGAAACGCAGCAACGGTCACTGACGGCACGAAAGCCGCATCCTGCGGCACCGCCGGCCCTGGCTTCGCCGCCAGCGCCGAGAAGTCGACGCGGACCAGCCGATCGGCCTTGTAGGTGTAATAGGACGGGCCGCTGATTCTCACGCTGCCACCGCCGCCCGGCACTTTCGGCTTGTTCTTCGGCGGCTGCGGAAACTCGCCTTGCGGCGCGTGCTTGACGCCGCCGCCGAAAAGCATGTCGAACAGCCCCTGCGCACCTGCTTGCGGGATACCGAAAGCGAGCGTTGCCGTGATCGCCATCAGCGGCACCGCAGCTGCCTTGTTTCCGAGGAATTTCATGGATCACCCGCTCCGGCCGCAACCGGTTCCCGTTCCGCACGCTAGATCGTCTCGCTCACCGCATGGCGGATGTAAGGCGCGACTATGCTGATTCATACCGATTTCGTTAAGCTTTCATAAATTTTGGAACGTCTGTTGCAGAACGGTTTCACAACATCGTGACGGCTGGAGCGGGGTGTTTGCGTCCAGCCGGGAAATCCATTGCAGATCAGGCGTTGGCGCCGCCATCGATGGTCAGCGCGGCGCCGGTGACGAATCGGCCCTCCGGGCCCGCCAGCCAGGCAACCATGCCGGCGATGTCCTCGGCCCTGCCGAATCGCGGCGTCGCCATCTTCTGGCGCTGGTGCTCGGCATGCGGACCATCGGCCGGGTTCATGTCGGTGTCGGTCGGCGGATTTCGACTGCGCCGCCGGTTCAGCACGGCATGTCGATCCAGGCGCGTGACGGTGCATCGCACGCCGCCCTGCTGGCCACGGTGGCCGGGGCCATGGCGCCCTGGAAGACGATGGCCGCAACCAATGCGGCGTGACAAACGCCGGCTGGTGTGCTCGAAATTCGCCAGCAAGCCGGGAGGGATGAAAGCGTGAAAAAGGGCTATCGCGAACTGCTGGACGAGGCGAACGCCGAGATCGAGGTGGTTTCGCCCGAGGAAGCAGCCGGGCTGCTCGACGATGAAGACACCATCTTCGTCGATCTGCGCGATCCGCGCGAAGTGGAGCGCGACGGCCGGATTCCCGGCGCCAAGCATGTCACCCGCGGCATGCTGGAATTCTGGGTCGATCCCGAAAGCCCCTACCACAAGCCGTTCTTCGCCTCGGGAAAGAGCTTCGTCTTCTTCTGCGCAGGCGGCTGGCGCTCGGCGCTGGCCACCAAGACGGCGCAGGACATGGGGCTTGCGCCGGTAAAGCATATCCTTGGCGGCTACACCGCCTGGAAGGCGGCCGGACTGCCGGTCGAACCCGGCGAGAAGAAGAAATAATTTCGATCGCCGGTCAATGCAGCAGCGACGGCTCGCGATGCGCCACGAAGCCGACCGCGCGTTCGATCACACCCTTGTCCGCAAGAATGCGGCGATGGCCGAGCCCGTCTGCCCAGTAGAGCCGCACATGACCGCCGGCGCCGGCATAGCGCCTTGCGTGATCGGCCGAAACCTCACGGTCGTCCGGTGCGTGGATGACCAGGGTCGGGACCGGCGCCTGGGCGAGCTGACGGTCGCCGGTGAATTCGTGCAGCGGCCGACCGGAAAGATGTTGGACACGATCCGCCATTGCGGCTTGCGAGCGCGGACCGACATTGAGCATGCGGCTGAAGTCGGCGAAGATCGCCGGCAGGGAACTTGGCGCCGCGATCAGCACCAGGCGTCCGGCCGCCAGCGGCGGGATGTTCTTGACCGAACCGGCGACGGCATTGGCGGCGACGGCACCGCCGAAGGAGTGACCGACCGCTGCCACGAACGGGCCGAACCACTCACCGGCAACCCGCACCGCATCAACGGCATTGACCATGTTCAGCCGCCTGCCCTGCGACTGGCCGTGGCCCGGCAGATCAATGGAAACCACCCTGTAACCGGCGGCGCGATAGCCTTCGATCAGCGCGCGCATATATTCGGTGCGCGAGCGCCAGCCATGTACGACAAGCACCCTGCCGACGGCTACCCTGCCCGGCTCCGGCCGGAACTCGTGCACCATGACGCAGCCGGTCGCGGTCTTGAGCCGGTGATGGCGCGCCTCGGTCATGAACTCGGCAGCGCGATCGACTGCGCGCCGTTCGCCATCGCTGAGCGCCTTGACGTTCGGTGTGCGGCAGAACAATTCGAACGCCGCGCGCCCGGTCAGGCGCGGCGCGACACGCTCGGCCGCACCAAACACGCCCCGGATGACCTTCAGCCCGAATGATGCCATAGTGAGAATCCATCCATACGTTCAAGCATGAACATAATAGTTCAAAGATGAACAATAAACAAGAGCTACCTTGGGACAACCCGCGCTTTCGCAACTGGGTCGCGGTAGCGCGCGCCTGCCATGTGCTTGAGCGCACGCTGGCGGTGAAGCTGGGGCCGCTCGACCTGAAGCCGGCGCAGCTCGATGTGCTGATGAACCTCTACCGCCATCCCGGCATGTCGCAGCACGACCTTGCCCGCAAGCTGCTCGTCGGTCGCTCCAACATCACCATGCTTCTGCCGCAGCTGGAGGCGCGTGGCCTGCTGCGCCGCGAAGGCGACGACAAGGACAAGCGCATCCTGCGGCTCGCGCTCACCGAGGCCGGCGAGGCGCTGCTGATGCAGGCGCTGAAAGTGCACATGGCGCTGATCGAGAAGGCGATGAGCCAGTCGACGCCGGAACAATGCGACATGATCGGCGAGCAGATGCGCAAGATTTATGAGGTGCTGAAGGAGGCGTGACCGCCCCTCAGCCCAAACTTACCACATCGTCTTCTTCGCCCGCTCCGGCCATTCCTTGTCGTAGGTGTCGCCATCGATGTTCTTGCGGCTGGTGATTTCCAGGATCTGTCCGGGCGTCGGCAACGACTTCGGGTCGACATGCCTCGCCGGATTCCAGAGTTCGGAGCGGACGATGGCGCGGGCGCATTGGAAGTAGACCGAATCGATGTCGACAACGGTTACCGATCGCGCCGCCTTGCCTTCAACCGCGAACGACGCGCATAGCGTTGTGTTCGTGGTGATATGAGCGCGACCATTAACGCGCAACGTCGTGCCGGAGCCCGGCACCAGGAACAGCAGGCCGACGCGCGGGTCGCGGATGATGTTTCGAAGCGAATCGGCGCGGTTGTTGCCGCGACGGTCCGGCATCATCAGGGTTTTCGGATCGTGGATGCGCACGAAGCCAGCGAGATCGCCGCGCGGCGAGCAGTCAAGCCCCTCCGGCCCGCTCGTCGCCAATGCGACAAACGGTGAGGACTCGATGAAAGCGGCGTATTCTGGAATGACACGGTCGAGTTCCTTGACCAGGGAGGCCTCGCCCGGAACGCCATAGAGCGCTTCGAGCTGCTCGACTGTGGAGATGACGGACATCTTTTTCGCCTCCAAACCTTCGTCGGCGTTACTCCACTTCGATGACGCCTTGACGACAACGACAGCAGCACGGTTCCGAAAAGTGTGAGCGGTTTTCGGACGACATCTTGCTCGATCTCTTCGCCTCTAGCGGTCCCGGCTCAAGCCCTTTTCCGCAAGCTCTGCCAGATAGGCTTCCCAGCGCGCATCCTTCTCGTGGCCGAGCGTGTGCAGGTAGTTCCAGGTGAAGATACCGGTGTCGTGGAAATCGTCGAAGGTGATGCGCACGGCGTAGTTGCCGACCGGCTCGATCTTGAGGATCTTGACATTGCGCTTGCCGGGAACCGTCACACGCTGTTCGGGCGAGTGACCCTGCACCTCGGCCGATGGCGAGGCGACGCGCAACAATTCCGCCGGCAGTTCGAACGGCCGATGATCGGGAAAGGTGACGGACAGCACTTTGCGGTCCTTCGAGACCCGGAGTTCTTTCGGTGCGGTCATGCTGTTCGATCCGTATTATCCACCCTTCCCTACGCCGCTTCGTCGAACGGGAAAAGGCTGTTTGACGCCGACCGACATGCTATGTCGGCGAGGGATGTTGCGAAAGATCAACAACCGCTATCTTGAATGACAGGCTGGATCGTATCACATAGCGGTATATAACGATGCCGCTCACGGCCACGGGAAGCGCTCGAAGCATGGACATGATCGACCCATTCGGTCGCACGATCAGCTATCTCAGGGTGTCGGTCACCGACCGCTGCGATTTCCGCTGTACCTATTGCATGGCCGAGGACATGGCCTTCCTGCCGAAGAAGGACCTGCTGTCGTTGGAAGAACTCGACCGGCTGTGCAGCGTCTTCATCGAAAAGGGCGTCAGGAGATTGCGCCTCACGGGCGGTGAGCCGCTGGTGCGCAAGAACATCATGCATCTGGTGCGCCAGCTGTCGCGGCATCTCGAAAGCGGCGCGCTGGAAGAACTGACGCTGACCACCAACGGCTCGCAACTGTCGCGCTTTGCCGCCGAACTCGCCGATTGCGGCGTCAAGCGCATCAACGTCTCGCTCGATACGCTCGACGCCGACAAGTTCCACAAGATCACCCGCTGGGGCCATTTCGACAAGGTCATGCAAGGCATCGACGCCGCGCAGGCGGCCGGGCTGAAGGTCAAGCTCAACGCGGTGGCGCTGAAGGATTTCAACGACGCAGAGCTGCCCGGGATGATGCGCTGGGCGCATGGCCGCGGCATGGACCTGACGGTCATCGAAACCATGCCGATGGGCGAGATCGACGCCGACCGCACGGACCAATACCTGCCGCTGTCGCTGCTGCGCGCGTCGCTGGAACGCCAGTTCACGCTGACCGACATCCCCTTCAAGACCGGCGGGCCGGCGCGTTACGTCCATGTCGCCGAGACCGGCGGACGCCTCGGCTTCATCACGCCGATGACGCATAATTTCTGCGAGAGTTGCAACCGGGTCCGGCTGACCTGCACCGGCACGCTCTATATGTGCCTCGGCCAGGAGGACGCGGCTGACCTGCGCGCGCCCTTGCGGGCCTCCGAAGGCAACGAACTGGTCGCCGAGGCCATCGACGAAGCGATCGGCCGTAAGCCGAAAGGCCATGACTTCATCATCGACCGTCGCACCAGCCGCCCATCGGTGTCACGCCATATGAGCGTCACCGGCGGCTGATCTTTTCGTGAAATTCAGGTAAAGATCGCTTCCGAGGTCATTTGCTTCGAGGCGCGCATGCGTTCTTTATTCCCGGCGTTTGTCGTGGCAGTTGCGGCGACCAGTGCGGTCGCCGCACCGTCCACCTATGTGAACGAGCGCTTCGGCACCGTCTGCACTTTCCTGACGAGATTTTCACCGATCGCCAGCCCGAGCCGGACAATGGCGACGGACAGGCATGGCTGAGCACGGATGGCGCCAGCCTGATCTGCTCGGGCATCCGCAACATCGACGACGATACGCCGAAGGATTTTGTGGCTGCCGAGAAGGCCAGCGATGAAGCCGGCTACAAGGTCACCTACAGCAAGTCCGGCAAGGACTGGGCGGTGCTGTCTGGGATGAAGAACGGAAAGATCTTTTACGAGCCGCGCCTATTCGGCAGGGATGGCATCATCCGCACGGTCTGGATCGACTACCCGCCGGCCCTCAAGTCGAAATACGACCCGCTGGTGGGTGCCATCGCCGGCAGTCTCAAGGGGCCATGAGCGTTTCGGGACCGTGAGCATTTCGGCCACACCGCGAACAAATCTTATCCGCGAATGCTCTGCTGATTTACCGTTGATCCGTTCCGGCCTAGCCTTCCGCTTGGGACGGTTTCATTCAACGGGGGAATATCATGCGCAAACTCCTTTTTTCTCTTGCATTGTTTGGCCTCGCTTCCGTGCCAGCGGCCGCCCAGTCGATGGGCGGCACCTATACGGTCGCCGGCACCAACTTCGACGGCTCGGCCTATGGCGGCGAGGCAACCATCGCGCTGACCAGCGGAACGACCTGTACGATCCACTGGGAGACGGGCGGCTCATCTTCCGACGGCATCTGCATGCGCAACGATGACGCCTTCTCCGCCGGCTATGTCATGGACAAGGATATCGGCCTTGTCGTCTACAAGGTGATGGACGACGGCTCCTTGCACGGCCTGTGGACGATCGCCGGCAAGGAAGGCAATGGCACCGAGGTGCTGACGCCGAAGAAGTAGGTTTTGCCGCCATTGCAGGCGATCTCCCGGGCGACAAACAAGGCTGTGGCCCAGCCCTTTGTTATTGCTGTTTCATGCCCGGCTGTTACAGCCTTGCTGCAAAACAGAACCGGTAGTCGTCTTGCCCCTGTCTCCAAATCTTCGCGGCGCGTTGTTCATGGTGGTGGCGATGGCCGGCTTCACCCTCAACGACGCCATCACCAAATACTCGTCGCAATCGATGAACATGGCGCAGGTCATGTTGATCCGCGGTGCTTTCGCTTCGCTTTTCGTCGGCTTGCTCGCCTCGCAGCGCGGCGCGCTTGCCCGCCCGGGTTCGATGCTGCAGCCGCTGGTGGCCATGCGCGTGATCAGCGAAGCCGGCGCAACGGTGAGTTTTCTCGTCGCTCTCGCCCATTTGCCGATCGCCAATGTTTCGGCAGTGCTCCAGGCGCTGCCGCTGGCGGTGACGATGGGCGCGGCACTCGTCTTCGGCGAGGCTGTCGGCTGGCGGCGCTGGCTGGCCATCGCCATCGGATTTGGTGGCGTGCTGATCATCGTGCGGCCTGGCTTCGAAGGCTTCAGCATCTACTCGCTGTCGGCACTGGCCAGCGTCGCTTGTTGTGCGGTACGCGATCTCAGCACCAAGCGGATTCCCAAGGCTATTCCCACCCTGCTGGTGTCGACCGCGACCGCGCTTGCCATGACTGTCGTCGGCGCGGCGCTGTTGCTGCCGATGGGGGGCTGGACACCGATGACGGGCAACAGCACCGCCCTGTTGGCCCTGGCTGCCGTGCTGGTGCTCATCGGTTACCAGTTCATCATCATGGCGATGCGCTCGGGCGACATCTCCTTCATCGCGCCGTTCCGCTATACGGCCCTGATCTGGTCGATCCTGCTTGGCCTGTTCATCTTCGCCGATATTCCAGATCTGCCGATGATCGTCGGCGCCACCATCATCATCGGCTCCGGCCTCTATGCGCTTTACCGCGAACGAGTGGTCGGCAGGCGAAAGATCGTCGCCGAAAGCACCGGACCGGCCATGGTTCCCGACGGAATCTAGCCAAGCCATTTGAAGGTTCTTGTGATTTTCGGCGGCAGGCGTACAGGCTCGATGGCATGAAGCGAGATGTTGCGGGGATCATTCTGGTCGGCGGCCGTTCGAGACGGATGGGCGGTGGCGACAAGACCCTGTTGCCGCTTGGCAGCGGCCGCGTGCTCGACCAGGTCATCTCGCGCTTTGGCCCGCAGATCGGGCCTCTCGCGCTTAGCGCCAACGGCGATCCGGCGCGGTTCTCGCGCTTTGGACTGCCGGTGCTTGCCGACACGGTGACCGGCTTTGCCGGGCCGCTTGCCGGAATCCTGACCGGCCTCGAATGGACCGCGGCCAACACGGCTTGCAAGGCGATCGTCACCGCTGCCGGCGACACGCCCTTCCTGCCGCTGGATCTCGTCGAGCGACTGGCCGTCGCCACCGATCAAAGTCCAGCTTCGATTGCCGTCGCTTGCTCGGGCGGCAAGCGGCACCCGACCTTCGCGCTCTGGCCGACGGATTGTCGCGTCGCCCTGCGGCACTTTCTGGTCGATGAAGATATCAGGCGGGTTTCGGCTTTCATCGACCGGCACGGCTTCGTCGAGGTGGAATTCCCGCTTATTCAATCGGCGGGCCACCCGGTCGACCCTTTCTTCAACATCAACCAGCCTGATGATCTTGTCGCTGCCGAAGGTCTGTTGCAGCATGAAATCATGAGCAGACGCGTCTTCGGCATCACCGGTTGGAAAAACTCCGGCAAGACTACATTGACCGAAAAGCTGGTCACCGAACTCGTTCGGCGCGGCTGGAAAGTATCGACGGTGAAACACGCTCACCACGATTTCGACATCGACAAGCCGGGTGCCGACAGCTACCGTCATAGGCAGGCGGGCGCCACGGAAGTCGCGATCGTGTCGGGAACCCGCTGGGCCCTGATGCACGAACTGCGCGGTGAGGATGAGCCGACTTTGGAGGTGATTCTATCACGGCTCGCGCCTTGCGACCTGGTGCTGGTCGAGGGCTACAAGCGCGAGGCCCACCGCAAGATCGAAGCCCGCCGGCTGGATGCGAAAGACCGCACGCCGCTTTCGGCAAGTGATCCCAACATCGTCGCCGTCGCCGCCGATTTTGCGGCTGAAGGCGGTCCCCTGCCGGTGTTCGATCTCGACGATGCAAAGTCGATAGCCGACTTCATCGAGCGCACCACTGGGCTCGTTGCTTGAGCGCTGACGCAGCGGCAGAATAGCCTTCCCCGTTTTTGCGGTTTTGCAGTTGCTTTTTTCTTGGAAAGAGTGGGAGTATCGCGCCAGCGGGCGGCCAAAAGCACCGCCCCACAGAGCCGTTTGGAACGACGGCCGGGACCATAAAGAGAGGATTATCATGCGTATTGCACTGCGTATCGCGCTCGCCGCTTCGGCCGCGCTGTTGACGCTCGGCGTAGCCCAGGCCCAGGAAAAGACCCTGAGGATCGGCACCGAAGGCGCCTACCCGCCATTCAACAACCTCACCGCCGATGGCCAGCTCGTCGGCTTCGACATCGACATCGCCAAGGCGCTTTGTGACGAGATGAAGGTCAAATGCACCTTCGTCGCCCAGGATTGGGACGGCATCATTCCCGCTCTTCAGGCCGGCAAATTCGACGCCATCGTCGCTTCGATGTCGATCACGCCGGAGCGGTTGGAGAAGGTCGACTTCTCGCACAAATACTACAACACGCCGTCGGCGCTCGCCGTGCCGAAGGACAGCACGCTGAAGGGCGTGACCAAGGAAGATCTCGCCGGCAAGACCATCGGCGTGGCCACCACCACCACGCACTTCAACTATGCCTCGAAGACCTACACCGACAGCACCGTCAAGGGCTATCCGAGCAGCCCCGAGGAGCAGGCAGATCTTGCCAATGGTCGTCTCGACGCAATCGAGGACGATATCGTCGTGCTGCAGCAGTGGCTGGATTCGCCCGATGGCGCATGCTGCAAGATCCTTGGCCAGCCGTCGCCGCAACCAGTCGAGATCTTCGGGCCAGGCGCCGGCATTGCCGTGCGCAAGGGCGAGACCGACCTGGTCAACAAGCTCAACACGGCCATCGACGCCATCCGCGCCAATGGAAAATACAAGGAAATCAACGACAAGTACTTCAAGTTCGACGTCTACGGCGCCGAGTCCTGATAAACTAGGGTGAAGACGGCGGGGAACTTCTCCGCCGTCTTTCTATTCGTTCGGGAACGCCGTGGAGATAAGACCTGTCGATGCCAGCCCAGAGCATATGGACACTTCTCAGTTGGGGACCCGATGGCTGGCTTGACGATATCGCCTATGGCGCACTGATCACCGTTGCGCTTGCCCTTGCCACGTTGCCAATCGGATTGACGATCGGCTTTTTCATTGCTCTTGCCAAGCAGTCCGAAGAATCATCGCTGCGCCTTGCCGCCAACATCTACACCACGGTCTTTCGCGGCCTGCCGGAACTGGTGACGCTTTTCCTGTTCTTCTTCGGCATGCCGATCCTGCTGCAGCATCTCGTCAGGTATTTCCGGCCGGACGCCACCATCGACGTCAACAGCTTCGTCGCCGGCATGATCGTGCTCGCGCTGATCTTCTCGTCCTATGCCAGCGAGGTTTTCCTCTCGGCCTTCCGCGCCATACCGAAGGGCCAATATGAGGGCGGCTACGCCATCGGGCTTTCCAACTGGCTGACCATGCGCAAGGTGATCGTGCCGCAGTTGCTGCGCATCGCGTTTCCCGGACTGGAGAACTGCTGGCTAAGCCTGCTCAAGGACACGTCCCTGGTATCAGTCGTCGGCTTGGCCGAAACGCTGCGCAATGCCAGCATTGCCGCCCGCGTCACCAAACACGCGTTCCTGTTCTTCGGCGTGGCCTCCCTGGTGTTTCTTGGCCTCGCCGTCCTGTCGTCCTTCGCCACCGGCGCAATTCTGCGTTCGCTTGGCCGGTGGGAGGCGCAACGATGAGCGCCACAGCCACCATGGTTGAACGGCCGCCGCCCCAGGCGCGGGGTTGGCCGCGCAGGCGTATCGCCGGTTATGCGCTGGTCTGCCTGTGGATCCTATTCGGCGCTGGCATCGTCAGCTATCTGGTCATTGCCTGGAATGCCGATTTCTTCGCCAAATATGCGCCTGCCTATTTGCGAGGGCTTGGGGTTACGCTCGCGCTGGTTTCCATATCGATGGTGCTCGGCGCGATGCTTTCGGTGCCTGTCGCTTATGGGCGCATGTCCAGCAATCGGATACTGTCCGGCCTCGCCTATTGCTATGTCTATTTCTTCCGTGGCACGCCGCTGCTGGTTCAGACCTATCTAGTCTATTATGGATTAGGCTCGTTCAGGGTCGAACTCCAGTCGGTTGGCCTCTGGGATTTTTTCAAGGACGCGTTCAATTGCGGCGTCTTTGCCTTTTCGCTCAACACCGCCGCCTACCAGGCCGAGATTCTACGCGGCGCCATCGAGAGCGTGCCTCGTGGGCAATGGGAAGGGGCAGCATCGCTCGGCCTGCACAAACTGCAGACATTGCGCAAGATCATCCTGCCCCAAGCCTTGATCGTCGCTTTGCGGCCCTATGGCAATGAACTGATCCTGATGGTCAAGGCGTCTGCCATCGTCGCCATCATCACGGTCTATGATCTGATGGGCAATGCAAAGCTCGCCTTCGCCAATTCGTTCGACATTCAGGCCTATATCTGGGTCGCTCTCGTCTATCTGGTGATGGTCGAGATCTTGCGCCATGGCGTTGAATGGATCGAGCGCCGGATCACCGTTCACCTGAAACGCTGACCATTTTCAAATTGGCTGCACCAGTCGATCTGGTCACACGCGTCTTGACGAATTGGGCGCAGGGCCTAGAGCTTTCGCAGCAAATTCCGTTTCCATTCTGAAGGGCAGGCTCATGGCATCCGTTGCATTTCTCGGTCTTGGCGTGATGGGCTATCCAATGGCCGGGCACCTGAGGAACAAGGGTGGCCACGACGTCACCGTCTACAACCGCACCAAGGCCAAGGCCGAGCAATGGGTTGGCCAGCATGGCGGCAGCCTTGCGGCGACGCCGGCGCAGGCCGCCGAGGGCAAGGATTTTGTCTTTTCCTGCGTCGGAAACGACGACGATTTGCGTTCGGTGACGACGGGCGCGAACGGAGCCTTCCAGACGATGAAGAAGGGTTCGGTCTTCATCGACAACACCACTGCCTCGGCCGAGGTCGCACGCGAGCTGGCGGCGGCAGCGCAAGCGCGCGGTTTTTCGTTCCTCGATGCGCCGGTCTCCGGTGGCCAGGCCGGCGCCGAGAATGGCCTCCTGACCGTCATGGTCGGCGGTGAGCAGGACGCTTTCGACAGGGCCAGGCCCGTCATAGATGCCTTTGCCCGCATGGTTGGCTTGATGGGGTCGGCCGGTGCTGGTCAGCTCACCAAGATGATCAACCAGATCGCCATTGCCGGCCTTGTGCAGGGCCTGGCCGAAGGCATCCATTTCGGCAAGAAGGCCGGGCTCGACATCGAGAAGGTGATCGAGGTCATCTCCAAGGGCGCGGCCGGTTCCTGGCAGATGGAGAACCGCCATAAGACGATGAATGCCGGCAAGTATGATTTCGGCTTCGCCGTCGATTGGATGCGCAAGGACCTTGGCATTTGCCTGGCGGAAGCCGACCGCAACGGTGCCAAATTGCCGGTGACCGCGCTTGTCGATCAGTTCTACAAGGATGTGCAGGCAATGGGCGGCAAGCGCTGGGATACGTCCTCGCTGCTGGCGCGGCTGGAAAAATAGGTTTCTGCGATGGCGGAACTCTCGCCTCAATCCGGTGCCGCGGAAATTGTCGCCCATCTGCGCGCCATTGGCTCGGAGGAGAACCGCCTCGGCATGTTGCGCTACGGCATCAGGATCGACCGCGCCCTTGGCATCACGCATGGCGTGCAGCGGCAGATCGCCAGGAAGATCAAACGCAACCACGAGCGCGCCTTCGAGCTGTGGGAGACGGGTATCGTGGAGGCGCAGTTCATCGCTTCCGTCACGGCTGATCCGAAACGGTTTTCTGCTGGAGATGCAAGAAGATGGGCGGCCAGTTTCGACTCATGGGACATCGTCGATGGCGTCTCGGATCTCTTTGTCGATACGGACGCCTGGAAAGAACTGATCGGCGAGTTCGCGGCCGACGAACGGGAATTCGTTCGGCGCACGGCCTTTGCGATGATGGCATGGTCTGCCGTTCACCGGAAGAAAGAACCGGAGACAAGCTTCCTCGCCTTCCTGCCGATCATCGAAGCGCATGCCACCGACAGCCGCAATTTCGTGAAGAAAGCCGTGAACTGGGCGCTTCGATCGATCGGCAAACGATCGATGGCTATGCACGGCGCCGCGCTTGCCGTCGCCGAACGACTGGCGCAGTCGACCGATAGGACCGCGCGCTGGATCGGCAAGGACGCTGTCAACGAACTTTCCAATGCCAAGACGCTCGAGCGGATCGCCAAGAAAGGCTGACGCGTGACGCGATCGACTCGCGCCGACGGTGCATCTATGGATGAGCATATGGCAGCGCACTATTGACGCAGGTCCCGAAGGCCGAGCTCTTTCCAAATCCATTCAAAACTATAGGTGGCCATCGGATTGACAGGATCTGGTTGTTTGGCTGTCTGGTTTTCGAGATACTTCAGCCAATCGGCGACCTTTCGGCGGCCGGCCGGGGTTTTGGCGGCCTGACGCGGTGTTTTGTTCCCCAACATTGCGACGGGCTGATCAAGAGTTTCCAGATAATGCCGATCCAAGAACTCGTGAACACCCTGTTCGGCGATTTCTGGTGGCGAACTCGATGACGGCGTATCGACATGCTTGCCAGATCGTTCGGCCAACATCTGCTCGACAGTGCGGATTTCAGTGAGGGGGGTCCGCGCTAGATCGCCGAGGGCCTGGCGAACCAAGGCCGTCCCTCTTGCAGCTCGCTCTGCGGAATTGGTGGACAGATGGAGGAAGGGCCCCTTCAGTTCAGCATTGCCCAGCACACACGAACCGCTATCCGACGTGGTGTCGATTGTAGGTGCCTTCGCCGCTTTTGGCTTGTCTCTACCTTGTGGTGTCTCTTCCACCCAGTTCCAGAATTTCGCGTTTTCCTGTGACATGCCCCGAATAGTGTTCAATCGGGAAGCAATCTCTTCCGGCGCCACGCCCGATGCCAAGGGAAAGCGGACATCATGGAATACGATGTCGTCGCCGTCGCTATTTCGCAACGTCGGCCTCTCCATCATCCTATTGAGGGTATCAAACAACCATGACAGCGTGAACATGGATGCCGCCGCCTGCAGCTCTTCATTCCTCAACGCGGGCAGCTTCTTTGCATTTCTTTTCCCGAACGCGCCGCGCAGTCCGTCGAACAATGCTTCCGTAGCCTGCGGCGTGAACGGCAAGAGACCGCCCGCAAGGACGTTTTTGCCCATGACAGGCACGACCCGTGCAGCGATCTTATCCCACTGTTTCAACATCTTCGTGGCGGTGCCCTCGCTAACGCTGATAGGTTCACCTCCGCGGATAAGGTCACGCGCCGCAAGAGATTGTCCAGGCACGACGTTGCTTACTTCATACAGGCTCATGACGGAGGTCCGTAACGCCATCATATAAGCCTTGGATTGCGCATTTTCCTTCCAGCCTCGACGCTTGACATAGTCATCGACGATGTTGCCGGGTTCACCCTCGAAGTCCAGGCTCAGAAAGTCCTCGAAGGCGCAGCCCCAAACGGTCATTGCCCAAACCTCGCCGAGGATTTCGGTGAGGTCTTCGAAATCCATGTCGTAGGCTTCGAGAACTGGGCCGAAATGGTCGTCGAGCACCTCTTCGAAACATTCGCGCCATTGCTCACGGGTAAGGAATTTCATCAGCCCCTTGAGATCATCGCTGGCTGGCATGGTACTTCTCCATGTTCTGGCGAGGTCGGTGGACACGGACGCGCACGGTTCGCATCCTATGGCCGATCTATTTTCTGCTCCGCAGTCGCGACCGGGCAAGCCATTTTCGGCTCTTTCCCAAGCAATTTATTCGTGTCCCGTTTCCCGCGAGGTCGCTGGCAAGGCCCCGATAGCGCTACCCCACAAAGGCGATCGAATTGCGAGCGAGAATGTGGATTGATGGCGCAGCGCGATCCGGGATCTGCAAAAATGCGCTCGAATCACGACGGTTTGACTCGATGCGGGCAGCAGCTTGGCGAAGAATGGAGTCCATGAACAATCGCCTCAAATCAGTTGCGGTCCTGGCTGCGGCATTTGCTGTTTCCATCGGCGATGCCTCGGCGGAGACCGCGCACATATTCTGGAAGGATCTGCGCCCTGCTGCGCAAGCGGCCGCTGAAAACGTCGGGTTGCCGATGATCGCGGCAAAATTGCCGGACCACGGCGAGACGCTATCCCTCGATCTGCAGGACAAAAGCATTCAGTTGGCCGGCTATGCATTGCCCGTCGATCGCGACGGCGACCTTGTCTATCAGTTCCTGCTGGTGCCGTGGGCTGGCGCATGCAGCCACATGCCGACGCCACCGCCCAACCAGATCGTACTGGTCACACCTGCTCACCCCTACAAGATGTCGGAAGCTTATCAGCCGGTCGCTGTCACCGGTGCGCTGAAGCCGGAGATGGAGAAGAGCCAGCTGTTCATTCTCGACGGCGTCAGCGTCATCCAGTCGGGCTACAGCGTCCGCAAGGCAGAGGTCGCCGCTGCCGACAGCGTGCCGGACACAGTCACGCTGCCAGTAAATTCTCCCTGGAGTTTCCTCAACAAAAAGAAAGACTAAGCGGGAAAACCTTGCGCAAGGTCAGCTCAGGCAGCGTTGGCGCCCGACTCCTTGTCCAGCACCATGTAGTCAAGCGGGATTTCCGTGGTGTACTTGATCTGCTCCATGGCGAAGGACGACGACACGTCGCGAATCTCGATCTTGGCGATCAGCCGTTTGTAGAACGCGTCATAGGCAGCGATGTCCGGAACCACGACGCGCAAGAGATAATCGACGTCGCCGCTCATCCGGTAGAACTCGACCACTTCGGGAAACTCCTGGATGACTTCCGAGAAGCGCCTCAGCCACTCATGGCTATGCGAATTGGTGCGGATCGACACGAAGACGGTGACGCGCACATTGATCTTTTCATGGTCGAGAATGGCGACGCGCCGCTTGATGACGCCCTCTTCCTCGAGCTTCTGGATGCGCCGCCAGCAAGGCGTCGTCGACAGCCCGACTTTCTTGGCGACATCGGCGACCGCGAGTGTCGCGTCCTCCTGCAACAGGCGGAGAATTTTTCTATCGAGGCGATCCATTGCGTGCTCCCTGGTGCGTGTCGCCCAAAGTGGTAGCGGTTTGGGATAGCGACATGCGTAAACAAAAACTCAAAGCGCGTCGCGTGCCCTCCGGCGCGACGCGCTTTGGGAATAGTTTGGCTATACTCCCCCTTATTTCGACCTTTCACAAGAAAGAAATTCTGCCGATCGGGCAAAAAGCGAGTGATTTCTTGCTGAAAGGTCAACCAAGGCGATAGCGGATTTCCGACCGCAGGAAAGGCAGCAAATCCATTTCAAACCAGGGATTCCTCTTGAGCCAGCCGGTGTTTCGCCACGACGGATGGGGCAGCGGCAGCACTTTCGGGCCGACGGAATTCTCCCAGAGCGCGCGCCAGTCCATCACTGTTTGCGTCAATGAGGGCCGGCGCTCGGCACTCATGTGCCAGGACTGTGCATAGATGCCGATCGTCAGCACCAGGTCGATCCGTGGCATCAGAGCCATCAAGGGCGTGCGCCAGGCCGGTGCGCATTCACGCCGTGGCGGCAGGTCTCCGCCCTTGGCATCCTGGCCGGGAAAGCAGAAGCCCATCGGCACGATGGCGAACTTTTCGATGTCGTAGAATTCATCGCTTGTCACGCCCAGCCAGCTGCGCAGGCGGTCGCCGGAAGCATCGGTGAACGGCATGCCCGACAGATGCACCTTGGTCCCCGGCGCCTGGCTGGCGATCAGGATGCGGGCGCTGGACGAGGGTCGCAGCACCGGACGCGGTTCGTGCGGCAACGGCTTGCCGACAGGGTTTTCCGCGCAGATGCGGCAGGCGCGAATCTTGGCAGTGAGGCTGTCGAGTTCGACAGTCATTTTCAGGCTGATGCGCTCGGACGACTGGAGACGGCTTGGTGCCAACGCAGCACATTTGTGCATTCATCCGGTACCTTGATGCGTGCCGGCTTCATGAAATCGACGGCGATCAGGCCGGTGATATCGGCGATCGAATAGCTGTCACCGGCGATGAATTCTCGATTGCCCAATTCAATATCCAACAGTTTGAGGAACTGCACGGCCTTCGGCTTGTTGGCCTCGCCCCATTCCGGGATCTGCGGGATTTCCCATTCCTTCATCGCCGGATGGATGTGGCGAAACGCCTGCGTGACGCAGCTGAGCAAGTTGAACTCCATCCGTCGCTGCCACATCTCGACCAGCGCCTTGCCGAGTGCGCCACGGCCGAACAGGGCTGGTTCGGGATGCAGTTCCTCGAAATAGCGGCAGATGGCGACGGATTCGGTGATGATGGTGCCGTCGTCGAGCTCCAGCACCGGCAGGCGTTGCAAAGGGTTGCGAGAGCTGATCGCCTGTTGTCTGTGCTCGAGAGCACCCATGTCGACGGCTACCTTCGGAACCGTGATGCCTTTCTCGGCGAGGAAAACGCGGACCCGTCGTGGATTGGGCGCCCGGCCACCGTCGAAGAGCTTCATCTCCATCCTCCCATTCGTTCGCGGTCCAATTACACGATGCGGATCACCAGAAACGAAAAATCTCGCGCGCGGCGTCGCCAATCGATGCCAGTGCGCCATGCTTTCTCTCGACGACTTGGCCGTGATGGCTATCGCGCCAGTCCTGCGGCTGTTCGAACGTTCCGGCCCAGATGCCGGCCTTTCCCGCACGGGCCGTGGCTTCCTCGCTCTCGAAGTCGCCATAGGCAACCGCCCAACCCGCCTCGACCTGCGCCCGGTTGAGGTCCTTGCCGCCGGCGTTGCAGTTGCCGAGAAGCCGGCCATAGCGGTCACGCTGCCAGCCGGTACAGGAGACGGGCTGGCCGCCGATCAGGCGCACCAGCGACTGGCGCGCAAGCGTGCCGCAGGGATAGTCGGAGCCGTTCCTGCGGCAGGTCTGCGTATATTCCGGAGCATCGATGCCGCGCATACGGATGCGCTCGACACCGAGCGTGATCGAATCGCCGTCATTGACGATAGCCGCACCTTCCGTCTTGCGGGTCTCCACGCGGTCGAGGCGGGCCGCCAGCAGGATCAACAGCCCGAGAATGATGGCGGTAAGCCCGTAATCGACCAGCCGGCGCCACAGGCTTCGGGGTCGCGCAAAGTATGGTCGGCGCCGCCTTGGCGACCATGAACGGCTCATATGGCAAACGGTTGGTTAATCATTCGAACGTAGCTTAACACTTTGAAACCGCTGCTCGCATAATTGAAGTTTTGATGCCCTTGCAACGCTCGAACACAGCGGACAAGTTCATTGTGGACCGCAGGAAACCTCATCGCAACAGCGATGTGGCACGCGCGGTGCGCAAGACGCGTGACCGTCTTTCGCAGCAGGCGGGCAATCCCGATTTCGATCGCGAACTTCTGAAACTCCACGCCCGGGCGATGACCAGCGGCGCAATCGCCGTCCCGCTTCTCGTTCTGGTGATCGCGGCGGGTAGCCGGCTGGCCGGCGTCGGCAACGAGATCGGCCTCTGGGCCCTGTTCATGCTGACCTGCTACACCATCGTCGCCTTCATGGCGCGGCGCATCGAGCGCACTGAAGCTTCCGAGCTCAACCCTTTGCAAACACGACGGGAATTCCTGATCGGCCATTTCCTGTGCGGCCTCGGCTGGGCATGGTTCGTCCGGCTTGGCTGCAGCGTCTGCGCGGTCGACCCGTTCCACGTCGTCAAGGCCGTGGTGCTGTTGTTCGCCATGGCGGCGACCGCGGTGATGACCTCGTCCCTGGGCGGAGCGCTGTTGGCGACGTTTGCCGTCCCGGTGGCGCTCTACGCCTATGGCGGCGTCAAGCTATGGATCCCGATCGAGGTAATCATGGCCGGGCTGCTGGTCGTGTCACTGCCCTTCTTCGCCTATGTCGCCCGTCACCTCAACCGCTCGTCCCTGATGTTGTTGTCGTTCCGCTCCGAAAAGGACGCGCTGATCGCCGAACTGGAGACGGCGAAATCGATGTCGGACGAGGCGCGGCGGCGGGCCGAAGATGCCAATCTGGCGAAATCACGGTTCCTCGCCTCGATGAGCCATGAACTGCGCACACCGCTCAATGCCATTCTCGGTTTTTCCGAGGTGATGTCGAACGAGGTGCTGGGACCGATGAGCAACCCCACCTATCGCGACTACGCCCACGACGTGCACGAATCCGGCCAGCATCTGCTCGACCTGATCAATGAGATCCTCGACCTGTCGCGCATCGAGGCTGGCCGCTACCAGCTCAATGAAGAGCCCGTGATGCTGCTCGGTATCGTCGAGGATTGCTGCCACATGATGGAGCTGAGGGCGCGCAATAAGGATATACGCATCGTCCAGGATTTCGAGCATGAATTGCCACGCTTGTTCGCCGATGAGCGGGCGGTGAGGCAGATCGCGCTCAACCTTCTGTCGAATGCCATCAAGTTCACCGGCACCGGAGGCGAGATTCGTGTCCGCGTCGGCTGGACGGCGGGCGGCGGGCAGTACATTTCGATCAAGGACAATGGGCCAGGCATACCGGAAGACGAGATTCCGATTGTGCTTTCCGCGTTCGGCCAGGGCTCGATCGCCATCAAGAGCGCCGAACAGGGAACCGGCCTTGGCCTTCCGATCGTGCAAGGGCTGCTCGCCATGCATGGTGGCGAGTTCGAACTTCATTCCAGGCTGCGCGAAGGGACAGAGGCGATAGCCATCTTCCCGCTGAGCCGGGTAATGGAAGAATTGCCGGCGCTGCCGACTGCGGCGGTAGCAGCTCGGCGGCGATAAGCAACCGTCGACCTCGGCCGACGGTCAGAAGAAGGATGGCACTCCACAATGGCAGCAGGTGACTGGCATGCCGGAGGCATCGAGATCAACTCTGAGCGCCTTCGCTTGAAGCTGTTTACAGCCGACGATGCCGAGGACCTCTTTGCCGCCATCACCGCTGCCATCACCCGTTTTATGCAGTGGGAGCCACCTCAATCACTCGTGGCCTTTGCCGAGGTATGGCAATCCTGGCTGGCGCCAATCCATGACGGATCGGACTTGCACTTCGTTGTGCGGGCATTGGCAAACAATCGCTGTCTGGGACTTGTCGGTCTTCATGCGGCGAAGACCGCATGTCCAGAGCTCGGCATCTGGATTAGAGAAGACGCTCAAGGAAACGGCATTGGCAGAGAGGCAATTGCTGCTGTTGCCGGGTGGGCCTCCGAGATACTCGGTCCGGATTGCTTCGAATATCCAGTTGCCGAAAGCAACGTGGCCAGCAGAAAGGTCGCGGAACGCCTTGGCGGCGTAATAATCGGCAGCCGCTCCAACCCAAAATATGCGGCAGTCGTCTACCGCATCCCCACTTTTCGGCGCTAATAGGTCAAGTCTCTAGCCGCGTACCGCTGCAGCCATACCCGAACTGGTCAGCGCGGCGGCTTTGACCAGACCCGCGGCAAGGGCGGCCCCTGCCCCTTCGCCATGACTGATGCCAAGATCAAGCAACGGGCGCAGGCCGAGGCGTTGAGCAGCCCGGGCGTGTGCGGGTTCTGGCGACAGGCTGGCAAGCAGGCAATGGTCGAGCGCGGCGGAATTGGCGGCTTGCAACACCGCTGCGGCGGCCGTTGCGGCAAGCCCTTCGAGCAGCACTGGGATCTTCTGCATGCGCGCGGCAAGGATGGCGCCGGCAATCGCAGCAAACTCACGGCCGCCGACCCGGCGCAGCACCTCGAGCGGGTCGACGAGATGGCCACTGTGAAAGGCCAGCGCCGCATCGACCACGTCTGCCTTGCGCGCCTGCATTGTCGCATCGGCGCCCGACCCCGGGCCGGCCCAGTCGATCCCCCTGCCCCCGAACAGCGCCGCAAACAGAGCAGCAGCGACCGTGGAGTTGCCGACGCCGAGATCACCTAGGCACAGAAGATCGGTACCGCCGGCGATCGCTTCCATGCCGAAAGCCATGGTGGCGGCGCAGCCGCGCTCGTCGAGCGCGGCGTGACAGGTGATATCTGCGGTCGGAATGTGCAGGGCAAGATCGAAGACCTTCAGCCCGAGATCGTTGGCAATGCAGATCTGGTTGATCGCAGCACCTCCGGCCGCGCAAAGTTCGACCGCGTTGGCGGTCGCCGCCACCGGGCGTGGCGAAATGCCGTGGCGTGTGGCGCCGTGATTGCCGGCAAAGACCGCCATCAGCGGTCTTGTGACGGCTGGCGGAGCCCGCCCGCTCCAGGCGGCCAGCCACGCGGCGATGTCCTCGATTCGGCCGAGCGAATTGCCTGGTTTGTCGGCCTTGGCGAACAGCGTGCGCACGCGGGCCCCGGCTGTCGTGTCGGCCGCCGGCAGATTGGCCAACAGGTTGCGAAAATCGTCGAAAGGCAGCGCGCTGGTCATCTCGTTGGCGATCATTCCCTGGAGTAGGAGAGCGGCATAGCCGCCTTGCGTCGTCGGCACAACCTCCTGGATCATGGTCCTGAATTTGTCGCAAAGCTGGCCGCCAAGGGCGCCATCGCAAGGGCTTGCATTGGCTCTGCGGTTGCACCATGTGGAGATGGAACGAGGATTCCGGATGGAAACCTCAAGAGAAAGTCATGACGGCCATCGAATCCCCGTGCATCCTGGTCTGTTCGATCGACATGAAAACCGGCTTCTGTTTCGGGTGCGGTCGCACGCGTGAGGAAATCGGTGCCTGGATCGGGATGACTCCGGAAACGCGCCGCAGCGTCATGGCCGAATTGCCGGCCCGGCTGGAAACGATCGAGCGCCGACCGCGCCGGGAAACGCGCCGCAGCCGCATGGCGCGCGAACGCGACGCGCTTTCGTGAGGTGCTAATGAGCCGGCTTTTCTGGATCCTGATGGCAGCGATCGGGGTGGGAGCAGTCCTGCTCATGCTCAACGATTCTGCCGGCAGTACGCTCGGCGTCGAGAACTACGATTTCAGCCGGCTGATCTGGCTTGGCGCTTTCGGCGTCCTGATCGGCGCCGGCCTGCTTCGCTCGGGCCGGCCGTTGGGCGCCATGGCCCGCAACCTCGGCGCCTGGGCGGCCATCGTGCTCGCGCTGATCGCCGGCTATCAATACCGCTATGAACTGCAGGATG
Organism: Mesorhizobium sp. LNHC252B00; assembly: GCF_000502955.1. Lineage (GTDB taxonomy): Bacteria > Pseudomonadota > Alphaproteobacteria > Rhizobiales > Rhizobiaceae > Mesorhizobium. Next base: position 29,952 of record NZ_AYWO01000008.1, read on the forward strand.
TCGCCAGCCGCGTGACGGCAGGCCTGGTCCCCGGCAGCCCGCTGGCGCTCGGCGTCGAAGACGGTCACGCCACGGTGACGCTCGACAAGGCGGACAACGGCCATTTCGAAGCGCGTATCCTGGTCAACGGCAACCCGGTTCGAGCGATAGTCGATACCGGCGCGACCAGCACCGTGCTGACGTCGGAAGACGCGCAAGCCGCCGGATTCAATCCAGCGGCGCTCAACTACACCATTTCAGTTTCGACCGCCAACGGCGTAGCACGCGCCGCGGCCGTGAGAACCGATCAGATTGCGATCGGCGGCATCACGCGCAAGGACATGCCGGTGATGATCGCCGCACCCGGCATGCTGAGCCAGAGCCTGCTTGGCATGAATTTCATCGGCTCGCTGTCGGGCTTCGATGTGCGCGGCGACCGCATGATCCTCAGGGATTGAGCTCCGGCTCTCAAACTCAGGCCGCTTCGGCTTCCACTCCACTGAGCTCGACAGCGGCAAAGGCCGTCTTCAGCACGTCCGGTCCGGCTCCGGGCCGGTTCGCCTCGGTGGACAGGATCTGGCGGTAGCGGCGCGCCCCCGGCAATCCGTGGAACAGCCCGACCATGTGACGTGTGACATGGCCAAGCCGCCCGCCCTGCTCGATATGACGTGCCGCATAGTCGGCCATGACGTCGATCAGCGCGGCGAAATCGAACGTGTCGGGCTTGGCGCCGTAGAAGGCGGCGTCCACGCCGACCAGAATGCCGGGCGAGTGGTAGGCGGCGCGGCCAAGCATAGCGCCGTCGACATGACGGAGATGCGCCTGCGCCTCATCAATCGACTGAATTCCGCCATTGATGCCAATGAATTTGTTCTGGTTTCTGGCCTTCAGTCGATAGACCCTGTCATAGTCGAGCGGCGGAACGTCGCGGTTTTCCTTGGGGCTCAGCCCTTCGAGCCATGCCTTGCGCGCATGCACCCACAGCGCGTCGGCGCCAGCATCGAAAACGCCGTCCGCCAGCGCGTCGAGTGCCGGCTCCGGGTCCTGCTCGTCGACGCCAATGCGACATTTGACGGTGACGGGAATTGTCACCGCTGCTTTCATCGCAGCGACGCAGTCGGCGACGAGGTCAGGCACTTTCATCAGGCAGGCGCCGAACGTACCCGACTGAACACGGTCCGATGGGCAGCCGACATTGAGGTTGATCTCGTCGTACCCAAAAGCTTCGCCGATGCGCGCCGCCTCGGCAAGCTTTTGCGGATCGGAGCCGCCGAGCTGCAACGCAACCGGATGTTCCGTCTCATCGAAGCCGAGAAGTCGCTCACGCGCACCATGGATGACTGCGTCGGCCACCACCATCTCGGTGTAGAGCAGCGCACGGCGCGTCAGCTGGCGGTGGAAGAACCGGCAATGCCTGTCCGTCCAGTCCATCATAGGGGCTATGGCAAGTTTGCTGTATATCATACTAAAGTCATTGTCTTTTTTGATCTTGTGCAGTCCAATTCCCGATCGGGTGGGAAAAGGCACCCGTCCAAACGTCGGGCATTTTACGATTGCATCGCCGGAACTGAAAGCCACTGGTTATCACGAAGTTTCCACTGCGCACATAGGGCACGGGTGGCTGCATGCCCGCTTGCGAGATCTCGAGAGCCATCCGCCCACGGGGCCACCGAAAGGCTTTCCGCAGGCGGCAGCTTTTAATATCGCGCCGACAAGTGCTGCTCAGCTTACTCCGGCCACGAGCCGGTAAAATCCGCGCGGACTTTGCTTTCGATCAAAGAATGCTCAGTGCATGTCGCTAGGCTTTGGGAGCATCGACCGAGGGGTGCATGCGAGAGAATGCTTCGGCGAAGACGACTGTCGATTGGCTAAATGTCGCTGACAGACAGGGGAACATGGAAGGATGTTCTTCCCCCTGTCTGCTCCTTCCGTCGAATTGACAGTGCGCTGATTGAAAGCGGAACCTGGCGCGACACTGGTTTGGGATGTGACGGAGCAGTCGGGGTTTTGGGAGGATAAGCATGGGCGAGGATCTATCCGGTCATCATGCCGACCGCATTCAGGCCGCGATCGCGTCCGACACGGCGGCGAGGTCCGCGCTGGTCGCCTCCTGGCGACGGTCTTCCAGCTTGCATCGGCTCAATCCGACCGATTGCAGCCCCCCACGCTATCTGACGGAGGCGGAATTGGGAGAGGTCCGGCAACATATCGAGCCACTCGTCCGGGCTGCTCAATCAAGTCTGGACCGGCTCTATCTTGCGGTGGGCGGCGTTGGATGCTGCGTTCTGCTCGCCCATCGCGACGGCGTTCCGGTCGAACGGCGCGGCGCGCCCGTGGATGACGAGACGTTTCATTCCTGGGGTCTGTGGACTGGTTCAGTCTGGAACGAGGAAAGCCAAGGCACCAATGGTATCGGCACTTGCCTGGTTGAACAGCGTGCGCTGACGATCCACCGCGACCAACATTTTCATACGCGCAACACCGGGCTGAGTTGCACCACCGCTCCAATCTACGATCACCAGGGAGAGCTTGCAGCCGCGCTTGATGTGTCCTCCTGCCGGGCCGACCTCACTGAAGCCTTTGCCAATCTTATTTCGATGGCCGTGGTCGATGCCGCGCGTCGGATCGAGGCGGAGACCTTCAAGATGGCATTCCCCAAGGCACGAATCCTTCTGGCGCCGGTGCCCGACAAGGGTTCCGGCGCGTTGATCGCCGTTGACGCCGACGGCCTCGTGGTCGGTGCGACACGTTCGGCTCGCCTGGCGCTTGGAATTACGCAACGGTGTTTCGACAAGCCAATGCCCGCAGCCGATCTGCTCGGCTGGGCCGAGGACGGCCCCGAAGTCCTCGCCGAGGCGGAGCGTGGCGTCCTGCAGCGGGCGCTGGCGCGGGCGGACGGAAATGTCTCGGCCGCGGCCCAGGCGCTCGGCATCAGCCGCGCGACGCTTCACCGCAAGCTCAACCGCCTGGACGTCCACAGGTCTCACTGACCATTCGAATCCTCGCGTGAGTGTCGCAATTCTGCGACACATCCCGTCCGCGCACCGTCCCCGACGCAGTGACAATGGCGATGGGAGATCGCAAGTCTCTTTCCAAGCGTCGCAACCCGCGACGTCAGCTTCGGGAGGAAGACACATGAACAAGGTTGAATTTTCACGTCCCGTAAAGGCGCCCTTCGACAGGCGCTACGGCAATTTCATCGGCGGCAAATGGGCCGAGCCGCACTCCGGTCGCTACTTCGAGAACTTCTCACCGGTGAACGGTCAGCTGCTGTGCGAGGTGGCGCGATCAGATGCCCACGACATCGAGGCGGCCCTGGACGCGGCCCATGCCGCCAAGGACGCCTGGGGGCGCACCAGTGTGGCGGAGCGCTCGCTTATCCTCAACCGCATCGCCGACCGTATGGAAGAGAACCTCGATCTCCTCGCATGCGCCGAAACCTGGGACAACGGCAAGCCGATCCGCGAAACGACTGCCGCCGACCTGCCGCTCGCCATTGATCATTTCCGCTATTTCGCCGGCGCCGTGCGCGGACAAGAAGGCAGCCTTTCGCAGATCGACGACGACACAGTTGCCTATCATTTCCACGAGCCGCTCGGCGTGGTCGGCCAGATCATCCCCTGGAACTTCCCGCTGCTGATGGCATGCTGGAAGCTTGCTCCTGCACTTGCCGCCGGAAACTGCGTGATCCTGAAGCCTGCCGAGCAGACACCGGCCGCCATCTTGCTGTGGGCCGATCTTGTCGGCGACCTGCTGCCTCCGGGCGTGCTCAACATCGTCAACGGCTTCGGCCTCGAGGCCGGCAAGCCGCTCGCGTCCTCGCCGCGTATTGCCAAGATCGCCTTTACCGGCGAGACCACGACGGGCCGGCTGATCATGCAATATGCCAGCCAGAACCTGATCCCCGTCACGCTCGAACTGGGTGGCAAGTCGCCCAACATCTTCTTCAAGGACGTTGTCGCCGAAGATGACGACTTCTTCGACAAGGCGATCGAAGGCTTCGTCATGTTCGCGCTGAACCAGGGCGAAGTCTGCACCTGTCCAAGCCGCGCGCTCATCCATGAATCGATCTACGATATCTTCATGGAACGTGCCCTCAAGCGCGTCGAGGCGATCGTGCAGGGCGATCCGCTCGATCCGGCAACGATGATCGGTGCCCAGGCCTCGTCCGAGCAGTTGGAAAAGATCCTGTCCTACATCGACATCGGCCGCCAAGAAGGCGCCGAACTACTGACCGGCGGCGAGCGCAATGTTCTGCCTGGTGATCTGGCCGGCGGCTACTACGTCAAGCCGACGGTGTTCAAAGGTCACAACAAGATGCGCATCTTCCAGGAAGAGATATTCGGGCCGGTGGTTTCGGTCACCACCTTCAAGGATGACGACGAAGCGCTGGCAATTGCCAACGACACGCTCTACGGCCTCGGCGCCGGTGTCTGGACCCGTGACAGCAACCGCGCCTACCGGTTCGGCCGCGCGATCCAGGCCGGCCGGGTCTGGACCAACTGCTACCACGCCTATCCCGCGCATGCGGCCTTTGGCGGCTACAAGCAGTCCGGCATCGGTCGCGAGACGCACAAGATGATGCTCGATCACTACCAGCAGACCAAGAACATGCTGGTTAGCTATAGCCCGAAAAAGCTCGGCTTCTTCTGATCGCCGCTTTGACTCACTGGCGCGGCTCCGTGACGGGCCGCGCCAAAGGAAATCGGAAATCAACATGCGAGCGAAGGTCCACCGCGACACCGGCAACCCTTGAACTGATCGCCGAAATCGTCGCCGACCACGGCCCGGTGCTGTTTCATCAATCCGGCGGCTGCTGTGACGGCTCTTCGCCTATGTGCGATCGGCAATGCGCCCTTCTATATCGGCTCGCCGCAATTCGCGGCCTGGAAGCATCTCATCATCGACGTTGTGCCTGGCCGCGGCGGCATGTTCTCGCTCGACAATGGACGGGAGAAGCGGTTCCTGACGCGGTCGACTATCTGCGCCGTTCCGATGTGATTGTGCATCGGGCTGCTTGCTGTTTGTCCTGGCGCAACGAGCATCTCGCAAAGCCGATGCAACATGTCCGCTTGCAAACGCGGGCAAAGCGTCATGAAACGCAAACTCACCGACGACGCCACTATGGACGAAATAATGCACGATTTTCCAGCGGCCATCCGCGTCGTGCTCCAGCACGGCATGCTTTGCGTCGGCTGCCCGATCGCTTCATTCCACACCGTTTCCGACGCGGCACGGGAGCATCATCTGAACGAGGAGCAACTCAGCAGCGATTTGCAGGCCGCGATCGAAAACACCGACTGAGGCTAGCTTTTCTCTACGCGGCCTTCCGCGATCAGCAGGAGCCGGTGAGGTTCGACCACGGTCACCTTCTGGCGCCCGCTTTTGACCAATCCCTGCTCTTCCCATGCCGAGAGCAGCCGGCTCACCGTATGGAGCGTCGTTCCCGTCATCTCGGCGATGTCCTGGCGTGAGATCGGGAAGTCGATCAGAATCCCTTCCTCGGTCTTCCTGCCCGTCTGCTTGACCAGCTTGAGCAGGGCGTGGGCGACGCGCTGATCCACCTGCTCGGTCGACATCTCGATGACCCGGGTATGAGCGTCCTGCAACCTGCTGCCGACGGTCTTGTAAGTGTTGGCGCTGAAGCTCGGGAAATCCATTGCGAATGTCGGCCATAGCTGGCTTGGCCAGGCAAGAGCCACGCAATCGACGGCAGCGATCGCATTTGCCGGATAGGTGGTGCGGCCCAGCGCATGGGCGATACCCATCAACTCACCCGGACTGATGTAGCGCACAATTACCTCCCGGCCGTCAGGCATCGATCTCACGACGCGCACATGTCCGTCGAGCAGCAGGAAAAAGGAATGTGCTTCCTGCTCCTGCTCGAATACAGGTTGGTCCTTGGCAATCCGGAGCGATCTGGCCTGTCCGACTATGCGGTCGAGATCCGTGACGGCCACGCCCTCAAAGGCAAAAAGCCCGGCAATCAGCGAGCGATCGAGGTTAGCCAACTCTGTCCCCTCCCGAATCCGACTATCTGCAAGGCACCCAACCGGTCTGGTAGAGAGTGTTCCCATGCCGACAGGCGGGCGGCAAGGGGGCACGTGCATTGTGACGTGCATGGGCGACGCCGCATGGGAACCCAAGCGCTTTTTTTGCTCAAGAGTTTGCGCCAGCGCAAATCGCCAAATCGTCCGGCGGCTTAGAAAGGAGCACGGTCGACGCCGTGACGAACTCAAGAAAGGACTTCCCTATGAAACTGCCTCTGATTGCCGCGGCCATCGCCCTGCTTACCATAGCCGGCTCCGCAAATGCCGAAGAACACGTGGTCCAAATGCTGAACAAGGGAGAGAAAGGCTCGATGGTGTTCCAGCCTGCCTTTATCCGGGCGGTACCTGGAGACACGATCAAGTTCGTGCCGACCGACAAGTCCCACAATGCCGAGATCATTAAGGGAATGATCCCGGACGGTGCTGAACCGTTCAAGGGGAAAGCCAGTGAGGAAATAACGGTCACCCTTACCAAGGAAGGGGTCTACGGTGTCAAATGCGCCCCGCACTACGGCATGGGCATGGTTGCGCTGATCGTCGTCGGCAAGCCCATCAATCTTGAAGCGGCGGAAGCCGTCAAGCAGATCGGAAAAGCCAAACCTGTATTCGCCGACCTGTTCGCCGAAGCAACCAAGGTCACTGCTAACTGACCCGTTCTTCATGGATGCCGCTCCGGTTCGCAATGTTCCGGAGCCAGAGGCCGGACGGATCGGGGAGGGTCTGTTCGGCCTGTTTTATTTGGCACTGCGCGCCGCGGCGTCGCTTCGCTGCACAGCATCCCTAAACCAGAGACCTGCGAAAGACATTGGATTTGCGCTAACGCAAAGACTTGACCAGTGCGCAGTTTATTCTGAGCCCATCAAGTAGCGATAGCCAAGGAGATGGAAATGCTCACGAGACGCGAAGCTTTGTTAGGATCTGTCCTTACCGCCGCCGCTGCCGCGGCCGTTGTCGCAATGCCGGCAGTGGCGAGCTCGAAGGAAGTCGCGGGATTGCCGCGCGAAAAGGTCACCCTGGTGGCGCCGCCATTTGTCCACGCTCACGAGCAGGTGGCCAAGGGCGGTCCAAAAGTCGTCGAATTCACCATGACGATCGAAGAAAAGCCGATCGTCATCGATGCCGATGGAACGCAGCTCAATGCCATGACCTATAATGGCTCAATTCCCGGCCCTCTGATGGTTGTGCATCAAGACGACTATATCGAGCTCACGCTAATCAACCCCGACACGAACACGCTTGCCCACAACATCGACTTTCACGCAGCTACCGGGGCTCTCGGCGGCGGCGGGCTGACGCTGATCAATCCCGGCGAGCAAGTCACGCTGCGCTTCAAGGCCACCCGCACCGGCACGTTCGTCTACCATTGCGCGCCCGGCGGCGCGATGATCCCGTGGCACGTCGTGTCGGGGATGAGCGGTGCGGTGATGATATTGCCTCGGGACGGCCTCAAGAACGACAAGGGCGACCCTATCCGCTATGACCACATCTACTACATCGGCGAAAACGACTTCTACATCCCGCGCGACGAGCAGGGGAAATTCAAGAAGTACGACTCGGCCGGCGACAATTACGACGACACCGTCAAGGTCATGCGCGGGCTGATCCCGACCCATGTCGTGTTCAACGGCAAGGCAGGATCGCTGACCGGCGCGAACGCCATGAAGGCCAAGGTCGGCGAAACCGTTCTGATCGTCCATTCCCAGGCCAATCGCGATACCCGACCTCACCTGATCGGCGGTCATGGCGATTATGTCTGGGAACAGGGCAAATTCGCGAACCCGCCGTCCAAGGATCTGGAAACATGGTTCATCCGTGGCGGGTCGGCAGGTTCGGCACTCTACACCTTCCTGCAGCCGGGCATCTATGCCTATGTAAACCACAATCTGATCGAGGCAGTCGAACTCGGAGCGACCGCGCACTTCACGGTCGAAGGAACCTGGGACGACGATCTGATGATGCAGGTCGAAGCGCCCAAGGCAATTGCCTCGTAGACGGAGATCCGATCCTCGGTGCAACCCCGGCAAAGCCGAAGGGTTGCACTCGCGGCGGACTTGATGCCATGTCCTTCGATCCTGTCTTCACCTTCGGAACAATTGGAGCTGCCGCGCTGATAGGTCTCGGCATGAACCATGCGCTCGACAATTCCTTGGAGGTCCCGCCACCGGTAGCCATGAGCGACGTGGTGGTCCTCGGGCCCGGCAGTTTCGATCATCCACAGCCGGGCGAATTCCTCCAGAAGAACCACTCCGTCGCGGCGCCTGTCGCGCGGGAGTCCATCAATGCTCCACTGGAGATCATGAAATACCAGGTGAGCCTGTCCGACTATGAGCACTGCGTGGCGGACGGCGCCTGCAAGCTGGCCGACCCGCGCAAGATCGGCAACGTTCCGGTCACAGGCGTCAGCCACATCGATGCCGAAGCCTATGCGACGTGGCTTTCAGCCCGCACGGGCGAGACATGGCGGCTGCCGACGGACGTCGAGTGGGCGTATGCCGCCGGCGAACGGTTCCGGGGCGACATAGAGAGTGATGAAAGCGACCCGAACAACCCGGCGCTGCGCTGGCTCGCTCAATACCGCATCGAAACGGCGCTCGGACGCAAGCCGGATCCTGAACCAAGGGTCCAGGGGGACTTTGGTATCAACTCCAAGGGAGTGGCGGACGTTGCCGGCAACATCTGGGAATGGACGTCGACGTGCTACATCCATGCAACCATGGCCAGCGACGGCGTGGGCGTTGTGAGTTCGATAGACAATTGCGGAGTGCATGTTGTGGAAGGCTTCCACCGCACTTACATGTCGAACTTCATCCGCGACGGCAAGAGCGGCGGCTGCGCGGTTGGAACCCCGCCCGACAATCTGGGTTTCCGGCTGGTCCGCGATCGGCCCAGTCTTGTGCAAGCTACCCTTCGGCGCCTCGGATTATCCTGACAACATAGACAAGAGTCATGATGACATCGAAATCAGCTTTGACAGATCGGGCGCGCCCCGTCGCGGAACAGCCTTTGGACCATGCTGGCGTCGATCGGGGGTCAATTGGAAAACTAGTCCGCGAGTTCTATGCCAAGATCAGGAGCAACGAGCGGCTCGGGCCGATTTTCGCACGCGAGATCACCGGCGACTGGGAGCCCCACCTGGAGAAAATGACGGACTTCTGGAGTTCGGTCATCCTGAAAAGCGGCGACTATCACGGACGGCCGGTGCCGGCGCACCTCAAGCTCAAGGATGTTACCGAGGACGACTTCGAGATCTGGCTGGCCCTGTTCGGCCGGACGGCAGCCGACCTCTTTGCCCCCGAAACGGCGGCGGTGTTTGTCGATCGCGCCGAACGGATAGCGACAAGCTTGAAGCTCGCGATGTTCTTTCGCCTCACCCCCGCCGCGACCGACGGCAGCCAATAGGCTGGTTTTGGCGAAACAGGGCCGGCACTTCAAAGGCCAGTGCCGGGTTTGATTTTGCGCAAGGAAATTGTCCTCGGAATTCGTAATTTCCTTGCATGGCTCTCAATCTCTTCGTCGGCACGATCGTCATAAGCCTGACGGTCCTGGTTCACACTTTTGGCCTGATGGCCGTTACCCATGCGATGGGGCACCTGGTCGCCAGATTTCGTATGCACGGACGCCGCAGCCGTATCGTCGCAATGATCAGCGTGGTGATGGGGCTCTTTGCCGTCATGACCGCGGAGGTCTGGCTCTGGGCGGGGTTATACAGGCTGCTTGATATCTTCGCCGATTTCGAAACCGCACTGTATTTTTCGACCATTACCTTTTCGACCGTCGGTTATGGCGACATCGTGCCCGCTCACGAGTGGCGTGTCCTGGCGGCGCTCGAGGGCGTGAACGGATTCCTGCTTATCGGCTGGTCGACCGCCTATCTTATTGCGGCAGGCACCCGCATCGGTCCGTTCAAGGCCGGCGAGCATTTCTGACCCAAGGCGATAATTCAGACCGCGGCCGAATGCTTGGCTTTGCCGGCTTCGAAATATTTATCGAACTTCGCCGCGATGCTTCTGACAAAGGGGCGACTTTCCGCCGGCACGACGAAACTGTCGCCATCAAGCTCGAGCAACCGCGCAGGATCATGGAGGGCTGTTGTACTTGCCTTGCTGAGAAGGCTTTGGCCGGCTTGGCCGAAGCGCTCAACCAACTCGATCGCCGAGAAGGCGAAGTCACACATCAGCCGCTCGATTACCCAGCCGCGTACGCGGTCGTCGTCGGAAAGCTCGATACCCCGCACAGCGGACAGCCCTCCCGCTTCAACCAGGCGTGCATATTCGCTGGTCGAAGGCATGTTCTGTGCATAGCCCTGCCGAAACTGGCTGATTGATGACGGCCCGAGCCCGATCAATGTTTCGCAGCGATCCTCCGTGTAGCCCTGAAAGTTCCGGCGCAGAGTTCCTGCGCGGGCTGCAAGCGCCAGGGCATCGCCCGGTTTGGCGAAATGGTCGAGGCCGATTGCTTCGTATCCCCGGTCCACGATCACCCGTGCCGCCAGCTGCGATTGAGCAAACCGCTCCGCGGGACCGGGCAGCCACGCCTCGTCGATCATCGTTTGGTGTTTCTTGAACCAGGGCACATGCGCGTAGCCGAAGAGTGCCATTCTGTCCGGTTCCAGAGTCAGCGCCTGCGCCACGGTGGAACAGACACTCTCCCTGGTCTGATGCGGCAACCCGTAAAGCAGGTCCAGATTGACCGATTCGACGCCGCGCGAACGAACGCCGTCGACGACCGCCTTGGTCTGCAGGAAGCTTTGCTCGCGGTTGATCGCTTTCTGCACTTTCGGTTCGAAATCCTGCACGCCGAGACTCGCTCGCGTCATGCCTATTTCGGCGAGCGCATCAAGGCGTGCTTCGTCCATATCATTGGGTTCGATTTCGACGCTGATCTTGGCGTCGGGAAGAAAATCGAAGCTGTTACGCAAGACGGTTGCCAGCGCAACCATGTCGTCTGGCTTGAGCATCGTCGGCGAACCACCGCCGAAATGAACTGCCCGCACGCGACCTTTGCCTGCGACAAGACTGGCGACTGTGACGATCTCGGCATGCAGTGAGCGGAGATAGATCCTCACCGGTTCATAGTGGCGGGTCTGCTTCGTATGGCAGGCACAGAACCAGCAAAGCTTATCGCAGTAGGGAATGTGCAAATAGAGCGAGATCTCGTCACCGCTGTCGAGTGCCTGCATCCAGCCACGACAAACGGCGGCATCAACGCCTGGATGGAAATGCGGCGCGGTCGGGTAGCTGGTATAGCGTGGAACGTTCTCACCGAGCCTGGCAACGAATTCTGGCCGCATGTCGCTATCCGATCCTCTTTGCATGCGCGACACTGGTCACTTTGGTCGCCGGCGGCCTTGATTTCGGTCAAGGCCTCGCAGACAAACTGCCGCAAGGCTTTTTTCTCCGCCGATGCTACGTTGCCGGCACATGGAACCCATTGGACGATCAAGATGACGGTGCGCCAGGACGTTCACAGTGCCGGCATTCCAGTGCTTTGCCAGTCGTGCGAGGCACGGCATCGCGGCGTTTGCGGCGCACTCGATCCCGAGCAATTGGTGGGGCTCGCCAAGACCTCGTCCAAACAACAGGTCAAACCGGGCATGGAGTTGATCGGTGACGCAGAGACCGTCGACTGCTATTCCAATGTGCTTTCCGGCGTGGTGAAGCTCACCAAGAGCCTTTCGGATGGACGCCAGCAGATTGTTGGCCTGCAGTTCGCTCCCGATTTCCTGGGCAGGCCCTTCAAGGCGGAAAGTGCGATCAACGCCGAGGCCGCAACCACCGTTTCCTTGTGTTCGTTTCCGAAGGCCGCCATCGAGCGCATGATGAAGGAATCGCCAGAGCTCGAGCATCGTCTCTTCAAGCAGACGCTCAATGAACTGGACGAAGCACGCGACTGGATGGTGACGCTGGGGCGCAAGAGTGCATCGGAAAAGGTGGCGAGCTTTCTCCTGATGATCGCCAAAAATATCGATCCCGCAGTTGACGCGGCGGCCGAGTCGACAAGCTTTGACCTGCCGCTGACACGCGCCGACATCGCCGATTTCCTCGGCTTGACGATCGAGACGGTCAGCCGCCAACTGACCAGGCTGCGAACAGACAGCGTAATTCGGATCGACAACAACCGGCACGTGACTGTGGAGAACATGAGCCGGCTGGAACGCCGCTCCGGCGCCTAACCGGCATCGACGACCCCGATCAGCGGCAGGACGTGCTCGCGTTCGAAGGCGATATGCCGGCGCAAGCCTTCGAAGAAGCCACGCAACATGAAGCCGATAGCCTCGGCATTCTCGACTGTCTCGCCATGGCCGATGGCCAGCAGGATTTCAGTCACCTCGCCGGCAAAGCATTCGTCCTCGACATGTTCGGCACGCAATCGACGAATTGAAGCACGGTTGGCATCGCTGCTGGTCGAAGCAGCCTCGTAGACCGGAAAGATGACCGTCTCTTCGTATTGGTGAACGTTGCGTAATAGCGGAACGATCGCATTGGCTGCAGCCAGACATGACAGGCAGTCGACCCTGGGCAGGGTGTCGGCTATTCTTTCCAAGGCATCGCAGAGCTGCAGCTTTTCCTGATGCGCACGTTTCATCAGCGTCGCCGGGACCGCTTCTCTGTCAGATCGAACTGTCAGTATCGAGCCGTCGCGGCTCGTTTCGAACAGCGTCGATCCCGGCTCCCTCTCCCTGTTCAATAACAGTCTCCTGATCGTTTGCGCGAGCAACGCTGCCCAATCCAAAAACAAATGGCTTTGACATGGATCAAGGCGGCGACAACGCGACTGCTGAATTGGTGTCAAGCGGATTGGCGTCCGCGCATCGGTATCGGAGGTCGGGGACAGGTCATGAAGTTCGGCACGCAAATCTTCGCTTTGGGCCTGTTCACATTCGGGGCTCTTGTGGCAGCCGGGTTCGGTGCGGACGAGCCATTCCGGCAGCATATGTGGGTGCTGTTTTTTGTGCTGCTCGGCTTTGTCGCCATCCTCATCCGCAACACGAATTTCAAGGTCGCCGCTCCGATCGACCCGTCCGCCTATATGGATGGGCCAATCCGCTATGGCGCCATCGCCACCATGTTTTGGGGTGTCGTCGGTATGCTGGTCGGCGTCGTCATTGCGTTGCAGCTTGCCTACCCCGATCTCAACATTCAGCCCTGGTTCAACTTCGGCCGTCTGCGGCCATTGCATACGTCGGGCGTCGTCTTCGCCTTCGGCGGCAATGCGCTGCTCTGCACGTCCCTCTATGTCGTCCAGCGCACCTGCCGCGCCCGCCTATTCGGCGGCGATCTCGGTTGGTTCGTGTTTTGGGGCTACCAGCTCTTCATCGTTATGGCCGCGACCGGCTACCTGCTCGGCATCACCGAGAGCCGCGAATACGCCGAGCCCGAATGGTATGTGGATATCTGGCTGACCATCGTCTGGGTCGCCTATCTGATCCTGTTCCTGGGCACGATCCTGAAACGCAAGGAGCCGCATATCTACGTCGCCAACTGGTTTTACCTCTCCTTCATCGTCACCATCGCGATGCTGCATGTGGTCAACAACCTGTCGATGCCGGCCTCATTCCTGGGATCCAAGAGCTACTCCGCCTTTTCCGGGGTCCAGGACGCCCTGACGCAATGGTGGTACGGCCACAATGCCGTTGGCTTCTTCCTGACCGCCGGCTTCCTAGGCATGATGTATTATTTCGTGCCCAAGCAGGCAAACAGGCCGGTCTATTCCTACCGCCTGTCGATCGTCCATTTCTGGGCAATCATCTTTCTCTACATCTGGGCCGGACCGCATCACCTGCACTACACCGCCCTGCCCGATTGGGCGCAGACGCTCGGCATGGTGTTTTCGATCATGCTGTGGATGCCGTCATGGGGCGGCATGATCAACGGCCTGATGACGCTGTCGGGCGCCTGGGACAAGCTACGCACCGATCCGATCATCCGCATGATGGTGATGGCCATTGCCTTCTACGGAATGTCGACCTTCGAAGGTCCGATGATGTCGATCAAGGCGGTCAACTCGCTGTCGCATTATACCGACTGGACAATCGGACACGTCCATTCGGGCGCACTCGGCTGGGTCGGCATGATCTCGTTCGGCGCGCTCTATTACATGGTGCCGAAGCTCTGGAACCGTAACCGTCTCTATTCGCTGCGGCTGGTCACCTGGCACTTCTGGCTGGCGACACTCGGGATCGTCGTCTACGCCTCGGTCATGTGGGTGTCGGGCATCATGCAGGGCCTGATGTGGCGCGAATACGACGAGCAGGGCTTCCTGGTCTACTCCTTCGCCGAAACGGTCGCCGCCATGCACCCCTACTATGTGATGCGCGCAATCGGTGGAGCCATGTACCTCTCCGGCGCCCTGATCATGGCCTGGAATATCGCCATGACCATCCTTGGATACCAGCGCGAGGAAGAGCCGATGCCCGGCTCCGTTCCCGCCCTTCAGCCTGCCGAATAAGGAGCCAGAAAATGGGCTTGATGGACAAACACGCGCTGATCGAGAAGAACGCCACGCTTCTTCTCGTAGGTTCACTTCTCGTCGTCACCGTGGGTGGCATCGTCGAGATCGCACCTCTCTTCTACCTCGACAATACGATCGAGAAGGTCGAAGGCATGCGGCCCTACTCGCCGCTCGAGCTCGTCGGGCGCAACATCTATGTGCGTGAGGGATGCTATCTCTGCCATAGCCAGATGATCCGCCCGTTCCGTGACGAGGTCGAGCGCTATGGGCATTACAGCCTGGCGGCCGAGNCTCCGACGACATGGTCGCACACGCGAACGCCGATTTGATGGCGCAGTCCGATCCCAACGCCGACACCTCCGGCCTCGAGGCCCGCTACCCAAAAGCCAAGACCGGCGACTTCGACGGCAACCCGCAACAGGTGACGGAGATGGACGCGCTGGTCGCCTACCTGCAGATGCTCGGCACGCTGGTCGATTTCAAGAATTATGACGAAGCCGCCGGCTACCGCTGAGGAGTTTTATCCATGGATTACAATTTGATGCGAGAGTTCGCCGACAGCTGGGGGCTGGTCGCCATGGCCCTTTTCTTTGTCGGCGCGATCGCCTTTGCCCTACGCCCCGGCAGCCGCAAGCTTGCCGACGAAGCTGCCCGGATTCCCCTTGAGGACGAGTGATCATGAGCGACGAGCACATCGATGAAATCTCTGGCGTTTCGACCACCGGCCACGAATGGGATGGCATCCGTGAGTTGAACAACCCGCTTCCGCGCTGGTGGGTGATAACGTTCTACATCACGATTGTCTGGGCGATTGGATACACCGTCGCCTATCCGGCATGGCCTTTGCTGCATTCGGCAACGAAGGGCGTTCTCGGCTATTCGAGCCGCAACGAAGTCAAGAACGAGCTGTCGGCGGCTG
The DNA here is from genome assembly GCF_000502955.1 of Mesorhizobium sp. LNHC252B00. Lineage (GTDB taxonomy): Bacteria > Pseudomonadota > Alphaproteobacteria > Rhizobiales > Rhizobiaceae > Mesorhizobium. Next base: position 45,351 of record NZ_AYWO01000008.1, read on the forward strand.
ACGCGGCGAAGGGAAAATATGTCGCCGCGATAGAATCGAAGAGTGTTTCGGAGATCGCGGCAGACGATACGCTACGCGAATTCGCCGTCGCCGCAGGTGGCGCCGCGTTCAGGGTCAATTGCGTCCAGTGCCATGGTTCCGGCGCCCAGGGCTCCAAGGGCTTCCCCAACCTCAATGACGACGACTGGCTGTGGGGCGGTAAGGCGGATCAGATCCAACAGACGGTCACGCATGGCATCCGCTTCGCTTCCGATCCGGATACGCGCCTTTCGGAAATGCCGGCCTTTGGCGACATCATCACCGCCGACCAGATCAAACAGGTCAGCGCCTATGTGGCCAGCCTGTCCGAAACCGTTGGCGATCAATCGATGTTGGCGCCTGGCGCCAAGGTTTTTGCGGAAAACTGCGTGGCCTGTCACGGTGACAATGCAAAGGGCAACAAGGAGCTCGGCGCCCCGGATCTGACCGATGCCATCTGGCTCTACGGATCGGGCGAAGCGGCCATCGCCGCCCAGGTCACAACGCCGAAACAAGGCGTGATGCCGGCCTGGGGCGCGCGCCTGGGCGAAACCAGGGTCAAGGAACTGGCGGTCTACGTGCATTCGCTCGGCGGTGGAGAATAGGAACGGGGGTCTATTCTCCGGCCCTCACCGCCCAAGCGACGAGGCCCGGCTCTGCCGGGCCTCGATTTGTTTTCGTCTGCCCCGGCGATTGACCTGCATCAACGCGGCGCAATCCGGTGGGCGGCACAATACGGTCGACGATGTATTTCGCGCATCTGCCTGCGCCCAGTCAGGACAGTTGCCCGGCGAAATCACGAGCCGCGCGACGGGAGAAACCAGTGCTGGACAATACGCAGGTAGAACGGCTCGAAGCGGAGGCGGTCAACTCCGCCAAAGTGCGACAGCCGATGTATGCCGCGCGCAAGAAGATATTTCCGAAGCGGGCCACGGGGAATTTTCGCCAGTTCAAATGGCTGGTGATGGCGGTCACGCTTGGTATTTATTATCTAACGCCGTGGCTGCGCTGGGACCGTGGCCCGTTTGCCCCCGACCAGGCAGTGCTGCTCGATGTCGCCAACAGGCGTTTCTACTTCTTCTTCATCGAGATATGGCCGCAAGAATTCTACTATGTGGCAGGCCTTCTGGTCATGGCTGGCGTCGGTCTTTTCCTGATCACGTCGACTGTCGGTCGTGCCTGGTGCGGCTACGCATGCCCGCAGACAGTATGGGTCGATCTGTTTCTGGTGGTCGAGCGGGCCATCGAGGGCGATCGGAATGCACGCATCAAGCTCGATGCCGCTTCCTGGAGCCCCCGCAAGCTCGCACTGCGGGTATCGAAACACGCCATCTGGCTGATCATAGGTGCGGCGACCGGCGGCGCCTGGATCTTCTATTTCGCCGATGCGCCGACCCTGCTCGGCGAACTCTTCACTTGCACGGCGGCTCCTGTCGCCTACATCACCGTCGCCGTGCTGACGGCGACGACCTACACGTTCGGCGGGCTGATGCGCGAGCAGGTCTGCACGTATATGTGCCCGTGGCCGCGCATCCAGGCAGCCATGCTCGACGAAAGTTCGCTCACCGTCACCTACAATGACTGGCGCGGCGAACCGCGCACGCGTCATGCCAAGAAGGTCCAGGCCGCCGGACAGCCGGTCGGGGATTGCGTCGACTGCAATGCCTGCGTCGCTGTCTGCCCGATGGGGATCGACATTCGCGATGGCCAGCAGCTCGAATGCATCACCTGTGCGCTCTGCATCGACGCCTGCGATGGTGTCATGGACAAGCTTGGCAAGGAGCGTGGGCTGATCTCCTACGCGACCCTCTCCGACTACAACGCCAACATGATGTTGGCGACTGCGGGCGGCTCCGGTTCAGTCAATCCGTCGCTGGTCAGAACAGACAACGGCCTGTTTTCAGACAGGGTGGCTCATTTCCATATCCGCAAGATCTTTCGCCCGCGCACCTACGTCTACATGGCTATGTGGTCGTTGATTGGCCTGGGCCTGCTCTATTCGCTGCTGACGCGCGACCGCCTCGAGATCAATGTCCTGCACGATCGCAATCCGCAATTCGTGACGCTGTCCGACGGCTCCATCCGCAATGGCTATACCGTCAAGCTGCTGAACATGATCCCCGAACCAAGAACGGTCATCGTCACCATAGCAGGCTTGCCAGGCGCAGAGATGAGCATCGTCGGTGTCGACCTTCCCGCCGGTCGCTCTTTTGCGATCCAGGTCGAACCCGACCGGCTCAGGATGTTGAAGGTTTTTGTGCGCCTGCCTGCCGAGCAGATCCATGGCGAAGCGCAGACCTTCACTCTTCAGGTCGAAGACAAAGCGAGTTTCGAGTCGAGCGAATACACCGCCACCTTCAACGCGCCGGAGAAAGCCAGATGAACGCCACCACGCGAAGATCCCGCGAATTCACCGGCAGGAACATGTTGGCGATTATCCTTGCCTTCTTCGGGGTGGTCATCGCGGTCAATCTGGCGATGGCGACGCTTGCCAACACGAGCTGGACCGGCCTGGTCGTCGAAAACACCTATGTGGCGAGCCAGGAATTCAACAGGAAGGCCGAGGAAGGGCGCGCGCAGGCAGCCCTCGGCTGGACCGGCAAGCTGACCATCGCATGGGGCGAAGTCCGCTACAGCCTCACCGACGCCGCCGGCAAGCCGGTCCCCTTGCATGGCGTCAAGGTGCTGTTCCGCCATCCCGCTTACGAAAAAGAGGATGAGTCCATCAAGCTCGCCCTCGCCTCGGATCAGGAATTCGCCGCCCTGCACACGCCTAAGGATGGTGTCTGGATCGTCGAAGTCGACGCCGATGCCGGCCTGAAGGAACCTTTTCGCGACGTGCGCAGGATCATGATTTCCCATGGAGCGCTGAAATGAGCTGCTGTGCGCCGGGCGCCGAAATGGCGCTGGATCTGGTCGGCGCCACCTCGGTCCTGCCATCCAGCCAGGAAATCAGGCTGGCAAGCCGATCTCTTGGCGATGATCTTCGTCAGACCGACCTTTCCGTACCGACTGTTCACTGCGGCGCCTGCATCCAGACCATAGAGACGGCGTTGGGGAAACTCGATCACGTCGAGGCCGCTCGCGTCAACCTGTCAACGAAGCGGGTTTCGGTCCGGTGGCGCGGGGACGAGGTTCCACCGTTCGTCACCGTGCTTGAGAGGCTAGGTTATCAAGCTCACCTGTTCGAGACCGAGATCGATGCAAAGGACAAGACGCTCTCGGAGCTTATCCGCGCCGTCGCTGTTGCGGGCTTCGCGGCGGGTAACATCATGCTGCTTTCGGTCTCGGTCTGGTCCGGTGCCGAAGGCGCGACACGCGACCTGTTCCACTGGGTCTCAGCGCTGATTGCCATCCCCGCACTCGCCTTCGCCGGCGGCATCTTCTTCCGCTCGGCCTGGAATGCGTTGCGCCACGGTCGCATGAACATGGACGTGCCGATCGCGGTGGGGGTCTCGCTCGCTTACGCAATGAGCCTCTATGAGACGATCAACCATGGCGATCACGCCTATTTCGACGCGTCGGTGTCGCTGCTGTTCTTCCTGTTGATCGGCAGGACGCTGGATCACGTCATGCGGGAGCGCGCCCGCACCGCCGTGAAGGGCCTGTCGCAGCTGGCCGCGCGTGGCGCCATGGTGCTGCGCGCCGACGGCGCGCGCGACTACCTGCCGGTTGGCGAGATCGAACCGGAAATGCTCCTGCTGATCGCGGCAGGCGATAGGATACCCGTCGACGGCGAGATCATCCAAGGGGCGTCGGATCTCGACTGCTCGCTGGTTTCCGGCGAGAGCAACCCCCGAAGCGTAACGCCAGGCGAACCCGTGCAGGCTGGCGTGCTCAACTTTACCGGCTCGCTGACGATCAAGGCGACAGCCGCCGCGAAGGATTCGTTCCTGGCGGAAATGGTTCGGATGATGGAAGCTGCCGAGGGCGGCCGGGCACATTATCGCCGGATCGCCGATCGCGTTTCAGCGCTTTATGCCCCGGTGGTTCATCTTACCGCCTTCGTGACGTTCCTCGGCTGGATGGCGGCGACTGGCGACTGGCATCGGGCGATGACCATCGCCATTGCCGTTCTCATCATCACATGCCCATGCGCGCTCGGCCTCGCCGTGCCGATCGTTCAGGTGGTCGCCGCGCGGCGCCTGTTCGAGAACGGCATCATGGTCAAGGACGGTTCGGCCATGGAGCGCCTGGCGACGATCGATGCCGCGGTGTTCGACAAGACCGGAACGCTCACGCTCGGAAAGCCCCGGCTCGTCAATGCATCGTCGATCGATCCGGCCATGCTGGCCATTGCAGCCGACATGGCAGCGCATTCGCGCCACCCGTTTTCAAGAGCCATAGCCGGCTTTGCCGCGCCTGGCGGGCAGCGCAAATTCGATGCCGTCACCGAGCACCCGGGATTCGGCATCGAGGCCGCTGCCGCCGGAAACATCTGGCGGCTGGGTCGACGCGGATGGGCTGGATGGAAAGCCCGCACCGGCGGCGAAGGCCGACACGGCTATGGCGGGACGGTTCTGACAAAAGACGGGATCATCGTCGCGACCTTCGATTTCGAGGATGCGCCGCGTGCCGACGCCAGGGCAGCGATCGAGCGATTGAACGATGCCGGGGTGTCGGTGCGGATGCTGTCGGGGGATACGGCCGCCGCCTGCGGCGAAGTCTCGAAAATGCTGGGTATCGACGACTTCATTCCGTGCTTGCTGCCATCCGGCAAGGTCGAATGCATCGAGACCCTGGCAAGAGAGGGACAGCGGGTTCTGATGGTTGGCGACGGCCTCAACGACACGCCTGCACTGAGCGTCGCGCATGTGTCGATCGCGCCGGCCACCGCGGCCGACATCGGCCGCAATGCCGCCGATTTCGTATTCCTGCGTGAAAGCCTCGCGGCAGTGCCTCTCGCGCTGGACGTCTCGCGCAAGGCAGGGAGCCTGATCCGCCAGAACATCGCGATCGCCATCGTATACAATGCGGTCGCCGTTCCGATCGCCATTCTGGGACACGTCACGCCTCTGATCGCTGCGATCGCCATGTCGGCCTCATCGCTGCTTGTCATCGGAAATGCGCTGCGTCTGCAAGGCTTCGTGTCGAACGGACAGGCGCAAAGCTCTCGACAGGACGGGCGCCACGGTATCAGCAGCCAATTGGCACAACCCCGATGACGACTCTTTCCTACCTCATACCCGTGGCCCTCTTCCTTGGCGCCCTTGGACTTGGGGGCTTTCTGTGGGCCTTGAGAAGCGGTCAATATGAAGATCTCGATGGAGCCGCAGAACGGATCCTGATCGATGGCGACGACAAGCCGCAAGGCTGACTCGGGCGCCGGGGTCGCTCAAACACCGCTGGGACCGGTGACCCAGATCAAAGCGCACAGCCCATAAATCTGGATAGTCAGGGATAAACATCCGAGGAGGCAGGCATGCGAGCAGAAGCGATAATGACCACGCCCGTCGTCGAAATAGACCCTGACGCTTCGATTGCCGATGCGGCACGGTTAATGCTTTCGAAAGGGATCAGCGGCCTGCCTGTCATTCGCAGCGACGGCACGCTGGTGGGGATCGTTAGCGAGGGCGATTTTCTGCGCCGGGAAGAACTGGGCACGCGACGCACGCGTCCGCGTTGGCTGGAGACTCTGGTCAGCCCAGGAAGGGCCGCCGACGAATATGTTCAAGCCAACGGAAGGCGTATCGAAGAGGTGATGACGGCGGATGTCGTTACGGTATCACCTGGCACATCGCTGTCCAGGACGGTCGAGCTCATGACACGCCATCACGTCAAACGCATTCCGGTCGTCGACGGTGGCAAGGTGGTCGGCATCGTGACCCGCTCCGACATGCTGCGCGCGTTGCGGCACCGATAGACGACGAACAAATCCGTCAGGACGTCCTTGCCGAACTTGCGAAGCAGAAATGGACCGGCAAGGACATGATCGACGTGACCGTGAACGCAGGGGCGGTGCAACTGAGCGGCGCCATCTTCGACGAACGCGAGCGCCAGGCAGCCATCGTCGCCGCCGAAAATGTCGCCGGCGTCAAGGCCGTCAGGGACAACCTCTTCTGCGCCGGACCGCTGTCGGTCGTCCTGGTTTCGTAGGCATTTGGCCACAGAAGCTGAGAAGGCAGGGACGGTCGCCCTCAGAGCTCGAAGCACTAGACTACGACTAGCGTTGGCCGGCCGCATGTTGCAGACGTGCGATCAAATCCCGGTTGCGGCAATAGTCGGGTGGATCATCGGCTTGCTGGTGTTCGTCGAGCCAAATTGCGCATTCGTCCTGGTGGCCGCAGGAGCGGCAGCGGTCCGCCGCTCGGTGGACGACGGCTTCATGGTCCGACACGATTTTCAATTGCCTGTCGACGCCAAGCTTGCGCATCATGCGATCCATCAACGCGGTCCTTGCGTCAACCGAGACTAGGTAGTCGAGAAAGTTCATGTCGGTTGCTCCTCCTTCTTTGCGATCATCGCATGCTGGCGGCAGACGACATTGATCTCGGTCAACAGGCGGAGCCGCTGCCAAAGCATCGGCCCCGATCCGTTTTGCGTGCGCGGCGAGAAGTGGTAGTTAGCCTTTCTCGCGGGCGTGTCGAATCCAAGGATTTCAGGTGAGCCAAGACGAAGCGCCTATTTTGTCGGCCGGCGGGACGATGCTGAAGTCGGTCTTGTCCCAAATGTTCGAACAGGCCCCGGGCTTCATGGCTATCATGCGCGAGCCGGATCATGTCTTTGAACTGACGAATACCGCCTATCAACGGCTCATCGGCGACAGGCAAGTGATTGGGAAATCGCTGCGCGAAGCCCTTCCCGAACTCGAAGGCCAAGGGTTCTTGGAACAGCTGGACCATGTCTACAGGACTGGCGAGCCATACAGGGGCCAAGGCATCAAGGTCGGTCTTCGCAACAGGAACGACCAGCCGCTTGAAGAGCGTATCCTCGATTTCGTCTACCAGCCGATCAAGGCCGACGATGGCCGCATCACGGCCATCTTTGTCCAAGGCACTGATGTCAGTGAGCTTTCCTTCGCGAATGCAGCCCTTCAGCTGCGCGAAGATCATTTGCGTTCGATCCTGGCGACGGTGCCCGATGCAATGGTGGTTATCGATGAACTGGGCAGCATTCAATCGTTCAGCACAGCTGCCGAAGCGCTGTTCGGTTATCAGGCCAGCGAAGCCATTGGGCGAAACGTCAGCATACTGATGCCGTCGCCCTACCGCGACGAGCACGACGCCTATCTGCTTCGCTATCTGACGACCGGCGAGCGCCGGATCATCGGGCTAGGCCGCACGGTCACCGGAATGCGGAAAGACGGTTCGACCTTTCCAATGGAGCTTTCCGTTGGCGAAATGCATCCTGGAACCGGGCGCTTCTTTACCGGCTTCTGCCGAGACCTGACCGAGCGCCACAGGGCGGAAGCGCGAATACAGGACCAGCAGCTGGAACTGCTCCACATGGCCAGGTTCACCGCGCTCGGCGAAATGGCCTCGACGCTTGCCCATGAGATAAACCAGCCGCTCACGGCGATCACAAACTACCTCAAAGGCAGCCGCCGGCTTCTCGAGAAGAGCACGGAAGTGGACGCACCGATGCTGAGAGAGGCCGTCGAGAACGCGGCTGAGCAAGCTTTGCGGGCTGGAGAGGTCATTCGTCATCTTCGCGATTTCGTCGCCAGGGGCGAAAGCGAGCGTCAGGTCGAACGCTTGCCGATGCTGATCGAGGAAGCCTCCTCACTGGCTTTGGTGGGCGCGAGGGAAATAGACGTGCTCGTCAGCTACCAGCTTGATCCGGAGGCCGAACTGGTTTTGACTGATCGCATCCAAATTCAGCAGGTGCTGCTAAACTTGATACGCAACGCCGTGGAGGCCATGCAAGGCGCGCCGCGCCGCGAGTTGAAAGTCACAACTGTCGCCCGGGACGATGGCATGGCGGAGGTAAGCGTGATCGACACCGGCCCCGGCCTCGCGCCGGAAGTCTCCGCACAGCTTTTCCAGCCATTTGTCACCACAAAGAAGCAGGGCATGGGCGTCGGCCTCTCGATTTGCCGTACCATCGTCGAATCGCACGGAGGTCACATCTGGACCGAGCCAATGCCGGCCGGAGGAACCGCTTTCCGGTTCACGTTGCGCATTGTGGAGAAGGAAGAGGTCACAAATGTCGGTTAGTGATCTGGTGCACGTGGTTGACGACGATGTGGACGTGCGCAAATCGCTTGGCTTTCTTCTGGCAACAGCCGACTTTGCCGTGCGGCTGCACGAATCGGCGACAGCTTTTCTGGATACCGCGACGGGCAATCCCGACGGTTGCATCGTCACCGACGTGCGCATGCCGGGCATCGACGGGATCGAGTTCCTGCGGCAGCTCCGAACCCGCGGACATTTGGTTCCGGTCATCGTGATGACGGGCCATGCTGATGTGGCGCTCGCCGTTCAGGCAATGAAGGAGGGGGCGTCCGATTTCATCGAAAAACCTTTCGACGACGATATTCTGATAAGTGCGATCCGTTCCGCTTTGGATAAGCGCAATCAGGCGAATACGACGCACCCACAATCCACCGAAATCAACGGCCGTTTATCGACGCTGTCGGAGAGAGAGCGACAAGTGCTCGATGGACTTGTCTCAGGTCTACCAAACAAGACGATCGCTTATGACCTCGGAATCAGCCCACGTACGGTCGAGATCCATCGCGCCAATGTCATGAGCAAGATGAGCGCGAGCAGCCTGTCGCACCTCGTGCGCATGGCACTGATCGTAGAATCCAAATCCTAGGAACCATCGTCAAAGGAGTTGTCGTCGAGAGCCGGCACACCGTGAGACCCCCAATCGCACCAGTGTGTCGGGCGGATGTCTACCCATGCGCCGGTGGCGGCGTTCCTCCAGCCTTCCCGCTCCTTCATGCAGGGAAACACTAACGCATGCTCGCCATCCTCGTCGAAGACGGCCAGTGTGAGGTTGCGCCCAAACGGAGCGGTGAGGATCGGTTTCCACATCTCCAGATGATTCTCCAGAAGCCCCAGCCCGCGCCTTGATCTGAATCATTTTCCGCAATTGCCAAATGCGCGAATGTGGACTTTGCCAGCCATGAGCCGGGCGGAAGCACCCGAATGGTGATGGTTCAAAGCGGCGCAAACAACACTTTGGGATAGCCGCGAAATAGGAGACGGCACCGATGCTGATTCAAACCCTTTCCGCCCTGGAAAGTACGAGATTGCTGACTGCCAATCGGGTCGGACGGCTAGCATGCTCAAAGAACGGGCAGCCTTACGTCGTGCCTCTCTACTACGCACATGCGGATAATCACCTCTACGCATTTTCAATGCCGGGCAAGAAGATCGAATGGATGCGAGGCAATCCGCTGGTATCCGTCCAGGTCGACGAGCGCGGCAAAGGGCGTGGATGGAGAAGCGTCGTAGTCGATGGCCGCTATGAGGAATTGCCGGACCGGGTTGGCCACAAGATCGAGCGCGACCATGCATGGTCAGTGCTGAGCAAACACGCCGACTGGTGGGAGCCTGGTGCGCTCAAGCCGGTCGTGCCTCCTGTGTCGGACAGCAGCCCACATGTGTTTTTTCGCATCCTGGTCGAGCAGGTGTCGGGTCGCGAGGCAAGTGAATAGCTGAACGACCACCCCGACCACAGATGGGACGGCTGGGCCGACGGAACCCGTTGTCGTAGGTACTTCCCCGTAAGGATGATGATGCGAGCCACCTACCGCCGCAGCGCGTGCACGCTTGCCTTGTCCTCGCCGGCCGCCGGCAATGCCATGTCATCATCGAGAAGACGTGTTATGCGGGCAAAGCCTGTGAACGCTTTCCGAGCTTCCTCGGCCGTCATCTGGCCCGACAGGGCGGCCGAGCAGCAATTCAGCGCGCACTGATAAACCGGACCGCGCCGTCCCGTCGGCCATTTCCGCAAGAACGCCATGGCCTCGGCAACACTATCAATTTCTTCAGTAGGATGCCCCTGCCCGCGCGAGATCCGCACGGGCGAAATGAAATGCAGGTCGTTCATCGTTTCCTCCCCGTCGATCGCGATGCGCTCAATCGAACCCAATGAAACGCGCCATTCGACAGCCGGTTCCACGCAATCCGAGATTTCTTTTTAGGAGATCGGAATTTCGAATCATCGGCCCGGCAGATCCAGAGGCGGCCCACCATGGAGTGCCGTCGATAATCGCAGTTCTCATTGAATATCTTTAAGGCCAAAGCCGACAAATAGATTGCTTGTCGGTTCCCCTGCGTCAGGCTTACCCTGCACCGCCAACGCGTGAGGGCGCGTGCTGCAAAAGGGGACCATTGCAATGACAATACAGGGTGCTTCACCTGATCTGTACAACGAGGACCTGGCGCCAGCCAAAACTCGAAACTGGGGACCATTCTCGATCTTCAACGTCTGGACGTCGGACGTTCACAGCCTCTGGGGCTACTATCTCGCCGCCAGCCTTTTTCTGTTCTGTGGCGGGTTCGTCAATTTCCTCATCGCCATCGGCATCGGTTCACTGATCATCTACGCGCTGATGAACATGGTCGGCTACGCCGGCGTGAAGACAGGCGTGCCCTACCCCGTGCTTGCGCGCGCCTCTTTCGGCATCTGGGGCGCCAACATACCGGCGCTGGTGCGCGCCGTCGTCGCCTGCTTCTGGTATGGCGCACAGACCGCCGCCGCCTCAGGCGCGATCGTGGCACTTTTGATCCGCTCGCAATGGTTTGCCGATTTCAACGCCAACACGCATTTCCTCGGCCATACCGGCCTGGAGGTGATCTGCTTCGTGGTCATCTGGGCGCTGCAATTGCTGATCATCCAGAACGGCATGGAAACGGTGCGCCGCTTCCAGGATTGGGCAGGACCGGCAGTGTGGGTGATGATGCTGATCCTGGCGATCTACCTCTGCGTCAAATCCGGGAGATTTGCCTTCACCAGCGATATCCCTATGGACGTGCTGCTGGACAAGACCAAGGACGCGGGCGTACCGGGCACGCCAGGAACATGGACGTCGCTGTTTGCGGTGGCGGCGATCTGGGTCACCTACTTTTCCGCGCTCTATCTCAATTTCTGCGATTTCGCCCGTTACGCGCCGGACAAGGCATCGCTGCGCAAGGGCAACATCTGGGGCCTGCCGATCAACCTGATCCTGTTTTCCCTGGTCGCCGGTGTCACCACCATTGCCGCCTTTGACGTCTATGGCGAAGTGCTGCTGCATCCCGACCAGATCTCGGCGAAGTTCGACAGCTGGTTCCTGGCAGCGCTCGCGGCCTTGACCTTTGCCGTGGCAACCCTCGGCATCAACGTGGTGGCAAACTTCGTCTCGCCGGCCTTCGACTTCTCCAACGTCTTTCCCAGGCAGATCGACTTCAAAAAGGGCGGCTATATCGCGGCCGTCATCGCGCTCGTGCTCTATCCCTTCGCACCGTGGGAAGGCAGTGCCGCTTCCTTTGTCAACGTCATTGGCGCGACGATGGGGCCGATCTTCGGCGTGATGATGGTCGACTACTATCTGATCCGGAAGGGTGAGGTCGATGTCGAGGCACTCTATCGCGAGGACGGCGAGTTCCGATTCCAGGGCGGCTGGCATGTCAATGCCTTCATCGCCGCCGGTATCGGTGCCATCTTCTCGTCGATCCTGCCGAACTTCACCAACTGGCTGCCGTCGTGGTGGGGCGTCTATGGCTGGTTCTTCGGCGTGGCGATCGCCGGCATCATCTACTACGTGCTGCGCACCGCCGCTTTGGGCGCTGGCGCCAAGACGGCAAAGGCTTGAAAATGAGGCAGTAGGCAGTAGGTGCTAGCGCGTAGAGAACCGCTTGCCTACTGCCTACTGCCTACCGCCTACCATCTCGGCCAGTTTGCGCACCGTGTTCCAGTTGCGCGAGGTGCCGACACCCAGGCGCTTGTGGCTGGTCGCCGCAAGCAGCCGCGAGCTTGGCCTCTCGCGAGAAAAGAGGACCCAGATGTCACCGCCGACCGAAAACACCTTCTCGTCCTTGGCGGCATAGGCTTGGAGCGCCGCTTCGGCACCTTTGGGTGCAGGCTTGCGCATCACCCTTACGGCCACCTGGTCGCCTGCCTTGGCAGATTCGTCCGGGAACGGATTGCCGGCGGCAAGCTTCAGCCAGTCCTCGGCACAACGCACGATGATGTCGACATGGCGGCCGAAGGTTTTTTCGAAGGCAGCTTCCAGCCGTTGTTCCAGATCGGCGACGTTCGTTGCCGGCGCCTCGAAGACCAGGTTGCCGGTCGCTACCAGCGTGCGCGGGTTCTTCAGCCCGAGTTCTTCGGCCATCGCCTTGAGGTCGGCCATGACGACCCGTCGCCCCTCACCCAGAATGATGCTGTAGAGCAGCGCGACATAAGTCCGCATCATCTGCCGGCCTGTGCAACTACACCAGCCGGCTCTGCTCCACCGCCGCCTCGATGAAACTGGCGAACAGCGGATGCGGGTCGAGCGGCCGGCTTTTCAGTTCCGGGTGATACTGCACGCCGATGAACCACGGATGATCGGGGTACTCGACCGTTTCCGGCAGCACGCCGTCGGGCGACATGCCGGCGAAGACCAGGCCGCAATCCTCGAGCCGCTCCTTGTAGTCGACATTGACCTCGTAGCGGTGGCGGTGGCGCTCGGAAATCTGTGTGTCGCCATAGATCTCGGCGATCTTCGAGCCCTTGGCGAGCTCTGCCTGATAGGCTCCGAGCCGCATCGTGCCGCCGAGGTCACCGGTCTCGCGGCGCTTCTCCAGCATGTTGCCTTTCAGCCATTCGGTCATCAGGCCGACGACCGGCTCCTTGGTCGGGCCAAACTCGGTCGATGACGCATGCTCGACACCGGCCAGCGACCGCGCTGCCTCGATGCAGGCCATCTGCATGCCGAAGCAGATGCCGAAATACGGCACTTTTCGCTCACGCGCGAACTTCGCCGCCAGGATCTTCCCTTCAGCACCGCGTTCGCCAAAGCCACCGGGAACCAGGATGCCATGAACCTTTTCCAGCCAAGGCGTCGGATCCTCCTTTTCGAAGATCTCCGATTCGATCCAGTCGAGCTTGACCTTGACGTGGTTGGCCAGGCCGCCATGCGACAGCGCCTCGATCAGCGATTTGTAGGCATCCTTGAGCCCGGTATATTTGCCGACCACGGCAATGGTGACTTCGCCTTCCGGATTGTGGATGCGGTTGGACACCGCTTGCCACGGCTCCATGCGCGGCTTCGGCGCCGGATCGATGCCGAAGGCGGCCAACACTTCCGAATCGAGCCCTTCCTTGTGGTAAGCCATTGGCACGTCGTAGATATGCGGCACGTCGAGCGCCTGGATCACCGCACTCTCGCGCACATTACAAAACAGCGACAGTTTTCTGCGCTCTTCCTTGGGAATGGCGCGGTCGGCGCGGACCAGAAGGATGTCGGGCGCGATGCCGATGCCGCGCAGTTCCTTGACCGAATGCTGGGTCGGCTTGGTCTTCAGCTCACCGGCCGTCGGGATGTAGGGCATCAGCGTCAGATGAACGTAGACGGCATTGTTGCGCGGCAGGTCGTTGCCGAGCTGGCGTATAGCTTCCAGAAATGGCATCGCCTCGATGTCGCCGACTGTGCCACCTATCTCGCACAACACGAAATCATAGTCGTCATTGCCATTGAGGACGAAATTCTTGATCTCGTCGGTAACGTGCGGGATGACCTGCACGGTGGCGCCGAGATAATCGCCGCGGCGCTCGCGCTCAATGATGTTCTTGTAGATGCGGCCGGTGGTGATGTTGTCCTGCTGATTGGCGGAACGCCCCGTGAAGCGCTCGTAATGGCCGAGATCGAGATCGGTCTCGGCGCCATCATCGGTAACGAAAACCTCGCCATGCTGGTACGGCGACATCGTGCCCGGATCGACATTGAGGTAGGGATCGAGTTTTTTGATGCGTGCGCGATAGCCTCGCGCCTGCAAGAGAGCCCCAAGGGCCGCTGCGGCAATGCCTTTTCCAAGTGAGGAAACCACGCCGCCTGTGATGAATACATATCGCGCCATGGGAGTCATCGCTTAACGCGGCCGGATTGATTCCGCCAGAGAAAAAACCACCGCGAAGGTTTTTTCCCAAGAAGGCGCTTGGACCATAGGCAAGGCAAAAGAAAAGGGCCGGCTGAGCCGGCCCTTTGGCAGGATGACGAAAACGTCAGATGATGACGACCTTGGTGCCTACCCTGACGCGGCTGTAGAGGTCCATCACGTGCTCGTTGATCATGCGGAAGCAGCCATTCGAGGCGCTGGTTCCGATCGACTGCGGCGCGATGGTGCCGTGGATGCGCAGATGCGTGTCCTTCTTGCCGTCATAGAGATAGATGGCGCGGGCACCGAGCGGGTTTTGGCCACCGCCCGGCATGCCGTCCTTGTACTGGCCGTAATGCTTCGGCTCGCGCTTCTGCATGTCCAGCGTCGGGATCCAGCGCGGCCATTCCTGCTTGTCGCCGACCGCCACCGTGCCTTTGTACTGCAGGCCTTCGCGGCCGACCGCAATGGCGTAGCGGCGAGCGGTCGAAGATGATTCGACGAGGTAGAGCCGCCGCGCGCTGGTGTCGATGACGATGGTGCCGGCGTCATAGCCGGTGAATTCCACGTCCTGCGGCACGAATTCCGGCTTCACCTTGAACTGCTTCTTGGCTTCCTTCTTGGCGAGAGCCTGATCGAGAGCCCGCGTCTCGGGAAGATAGCTCACCGACGAGCCGGATGAAGTACCGCCGAAAAGACCGGCGAACAGACCGCCGCCGCTTGGCCGCTTCTGGCCGACGACCTCGCTGCGCAGCTCGCCATTGTTGCCGGTCAAGGCGACATTCATCGCCTCAGCCGGGAGCGACTCGGCCGACTGGATCGGCGCGATCGGTTCGATGATCTTTACAGCCTGCGTCTTGGCCGGCTTGGCGTCAGCCACTTCGGTAGCCGGCGCGCTCTTGCCCTTCTTGGCCAGGAACGCCTGCCGTTCAGCGTCGGCCCTGGCCTTGGCCGCCTCGCGCATCGCCAGCTTCCTGGCTTCGAGAGCCTTGGCTTTGGCGGCTTCCTTGTCGGCAACGATCTTGGCCTCGATCTTCTTGATCTGGGCGAGATCGTCCGGCGTCGGATTTTTCTTCTTCTTGAGAAGCTTCAACTGCGACGCGTCACTCTTGACGGCGACATTGATGGCGCCGGTTTTCTCAACGGAAGGTGCGGCCATATTTGCCGGCGCGCCGGCGAAGGCTGGGGAACTCATGCCGAGTGCGGCGCAAAGTCCCAGGAAAATGAAGCTGCGAAGCTGCATGGCGAAGATCCGATCGTTCTATGCTTGTTGCCCACGGCGTCGCCCAGCGCCCCCAAGGCGCCGGAAATGCCGCGCGCAATCTATAGTCGAATAAACGCGAACGCCTCAAGCGCGAGGCCGCGCCTCACCACGTCGAATCTTCGTGATTGTGCTGCATTTGCCGCGACTGTGTTCAATCGACAACAGGCCGCGGCTGCAGAGCCTGGAGATTACTGGTTCGGAACCTGCGGGGCCGCCGGAGCGGTGCCATTGGTCGAAGACGGTTTCGAGCCGGCGGCAGGCGCCGTGCCCGCCGGAGCTGCGGCGTCGTTGCCGGACGGCGGCGTCGGCGTGGCGTTGCCGGCGGGCGCCGGTGTGGTCGTGCCTGGCAATTGGTTGAGGACACCCTTGCCGGCACCATCCGATGTCGCGGGCACGCGGTCGAGGATGTCGATCGGCTTCTCGCCATAGCGGGCGACGATCGACAGTGTCAGCGACGTGGCAAAGAAGGCCGCCGCCAGGATCGCCGTCGCACGCGTCAGCGCATTGGCGGCACCGCGCGCGGTCATGAAGCCGGATCCGCCACCGATGCCAAGGCCGCCGCCTTCGGAACGCTGCAGCAGCACCACCCCGACGAGGGCGAGCACGACCATGAGATGGATGACGATCAGTACGGTTTCCATAGTTTATCCTGGCAAAGCCTTGCCCGGTCGCGGACACGACCGGTGAATTGGAGGCGGCTCAATACAATGCTTTGATGGCATTTCCAAGCCCGTGGCCGGAATATGGGAAGCAACGCCTTCTTTGCAACGATTTCCAGCGCCGGGAGCCCCGTCCGGCGTGGCGAACATGTTCAAGCGATGTTGCGATAAGCCTCGGCGATGGCAAGAAAATCCGCGGCCTTCAGGCTGGCGCCACCGACCAGCGCGCCGTCGACATTCCTGACGCCGAGCAGTTCGACTGCATTTGAGGGCTTGACCGAGCCGCCATAGAGGATGCGCACCTTTGCCGCAACGCCGCCGAGTTTTTCCGCCAGCTTTTCGCGGATATGTGCGTGTGCTTCGGCCACATCGGCCGCGGTCGGCGTCAGGCCGGTACCGATCGCCCATACGGGCTCATAAGCAATGATGGTGTTGGACGGGGTGGCGCTTGGCGGCACCGATCCGTCGACCTGACGCGACAGCACGTCGAGAGTCGCGCCCGCTTCACGCTGCTGCTGGGTCTCGCCAATGCAGATGATGGCCACGAGCCCGGCACGCCAGGCGGCGGAGGCCTTGGCTTGTACCGTCGCGTCATCCTCGCCGCGCTGCTCACGGCACTCGGAATGGCCGACGATGACATGGCTGGCGCCCGCATCCTTGAGCATTTCCGCCGAAATGCAGCCGGTGTAGGCGCCGCTCTCCCTGCTGTGGCAATCTTCACCGCCGGCATGCACCGGCGTGCGCGACAAGATCTCCGCGGCATGGGCTAGCAATGTCGCGGGAACGCAGACCAGCGCTTCGGTCTCCGCATCGAGCCCACTCAGGAAACCGTTGCCGATCATCCTGAGTTCGTTGAGCGAGGCACTGGTGCCGTTCATTTTCCAGTTGCCGGCGACAAGCGGGCGAATTCCTGGCGTCATGGTTTGCTTCTCCGGGCGATATCGGGCTCTGGCCCTCACTACCAAAATCAGCCCACAAAGCAATCGACAGTGGACCGGAAGGGCGCTATTGCGCTTGGTTCAGACTCGGCGCATGCGAAATTGCGCATAAATCGGAAGTAACGATGCTTGGTGTATTGAGAAGCGCGGCAGGTACCTGGGTCGCGAAGACGCTGCTTTCGCTGTTGGTGGTCAGTTTCGCCGCCTGGGGCATTTCCGGACGGCTGATGGGCGGTTTCGCCGGCCATGATTCGGTCATAACCGCTGGCGGCACCAAGGTGTCGATCAAGGAATACCGGCTCGCTTATGATCGCCAGCTTGCGGTCATGTCGCAACAGTTTGGCCAGCGTCTCAGCCACGAACAGGCAAAGGCGCTCGGCGTCGATAACCAGGTTCTTGCCCAGCTCGTCTCGGGCGCCGTTCTCGACGAACAGGCCCGCAAGCTTGGCCTCGGCCTCTCCAAGGACCGGCTGGCCGAACTGACGCGCGAAGATCCGGCCTTCAAGGGCCCGGGCGGCCAGTTCGACCGCAGAACCTTCGAATATATGCTGCGGCAGATTGGCATGCGGCCGGAGGACTATCTGAAGAACCGTGCCCAGGTGGCGGTTCGCCAGCAGATCGTCGAAGCGGTCTCGGATGGTCTGAAAGCCCCGGACACCTTCTTCAAGGCCGTCGCGCTGTATCGCGGCGAAGACCGCACGATCGACTATCTGACGCTGCCCAAAGCACTGGTCGAGCCGATCGAGGCGCCGTCCGACAGCGTGCTTTCCGCCTATTTCGAGGCGAACAAGAAGAAGTATGCGGCGCCCGAATACCGCAAATTCTCCTATGTCAGGCTTGAACCGGTCGACATCATGGATACGACCGCCGTCACCGACCAACAGGTCAGAGACGATTACAACAAGAACAAGGCGCGCTACACCACGCCGGAAATGCGCACCATCGAGCAGCTTGTGTTCAAGACGCCTGATGCGGCCAAGGCCGCGCTCGATTCGCTTAAGACCGGTGTGACGTTCGACAAGCTCGTCACGGCGGAAGGCAAAACCCCGGCCGACACGCTGCTCGGCACGTTGGCCAAGGACAAGATCGCCGACAAGGCCGTCGCCGATGCGGCCTTCGCGCTCAATACCAATGAAGTCAGCCAAGTCGTGCAAGGCGCCTTTGGTCCGGTGTTGCTGCGCGTCACCGAGATCAAACCCGAGGTGGTGAAGCCACTGGCAGAAGTGTCCGACCAGATCCGCAAGGACCTGGCGCTGGGCGAGGCAAGCCGCATCCTCCTCGACGTGCGTGACAATTACGAAGACACCCGCGCCGCCGGCGGTTCGCTTGCCGATGCCGCCGCCAAGCTGAAGCTGAAGGTCGTCACCATCGATGCCATCGACCGCAGCGGGCTGCGGCCCGACGGAAGCATCGTCAAGGACCTGCCGCAATCGCCAGAGCTGATCAAGGCTGTCTTCGATGCCGAGCCCGGTACGGAGAATGACGCTTTGACCACCGCCGACAACGGCTTTGTCTTTTATGAACTGGCTTCGGTCACGCCGGCTCGGGACCGCACGTTGGACGAGGTTCGTCAGAAAGTCGTCGCCGACTGGACGGCGGCGGAGACAACCAAGCGGTTGGCCGCCAAGGCAGATGAGCTTGAAAAGCGGCTCAAGGCTAGCACCACGCTCGACGTCATCGCGGGCGAACTGAAGTTGGAAAAGCAGACCAAGCGCGGCGTCAAACGTGAGGCCGACGATGTCGATTTCGGCAAGGAGGGCGCCGCGGCGATGTTCGGAGTCGGCGAAGGCGGCACCGGCCTGATCCCCTCGCCTACCGGAGACGGGCAGATCCTGTACAAGGTCGCCGAAGTGTTCGAGCCTGCAGGGGCCGATGCCAGCTCGGTGCCAGACGATGCGCAGAAGTCCTTCACTTCCGGCATGTCTGACGACCTGCTCGACCAGTTGGTGGCGCAGTTGCAGACGCAGTACGACGTTCGCGTCGACCAGGCCGCAGTCGCCCAAGCCTCGACAAGATGAGCGCGCTGAAAACTTATATCGCCAAGGTCGCGACCGGAAGCGCGCTTTCCTTCGAGGAGGCGCGCGAGGCCTTCGACATCATCATGTCGGGTGACGCCACGCCCGGCCAGATAGGCGGCTTCCTGATGGCGCTGCGCGTGCGCGGCGAAACGGTGAGCGAGATTTCCGGCGCCGTCGCCACCATGCGGGCCAAAATGTTGCGCGTCGAAGCGCCTGACGGCGCCATCGATATCGCCGGCACGGGTGGCGACAATTCCCACAGCGTCAACATTTCGACGGCATCGGCCTTTGTCATTGCCGGAAGCGGTGTGCCGGTTGCCAAGCATGGCAATCGCGGCCTGTCGTCGCTGACAGGAGCCGCCGACGTGCTGGTTGCACTCGGCGTCAAGATCGACATACCGCCCGAGTTTATCGGCCGTTGCATCCACGAGGCGGGCGTCGGCTTCATGTTCGCGCCCGCGCACCATCCGGCGATGAAGCATGTCGGCCCGACCCGCGTCGAGCTCGGCACCCGCACCATCTTCAACCTGCTGGGGCCCCTCTCTAATCCGGCCGGCGTCAAGCGGCAGATGGTCGGCGTGTTCCTGCCGGAATGGATCCTGCCGGTAGCCGAGACGCTGAAGGCGCTGGGCGCCGAGCATGTCTGGGTTGCCCATGGCGACGGCTATGACGAGATCACCACCACCGGCGAGACGCAGGTCGCCGAACTGATCGGCGGCGAGATCCGCAGCTTCACGCTAACCCCTGAAGCGGTCGGGTTGGCGCGCCATACCAAGGATGAGTTGCGCGGTGGCGACGCGGACTACAACGCCAAGGCATTGCGCGATATGCTGGGTGGCGCTGCCGGCGCTTATCGCGACACCGTGCTGATCAATGCCGGCGCCGGACTGGTCGTGGCAGGCAAAGTGACGACGCTTGGCGACGGCATCGCGACGGCGGCGCAAGCCATCGACAGCGGCCGGGCGCTGCAAGTGCTCGACAGGCTGGTCGAGATTTCGAACGGATAGAACGTGTCTGACATTCTTCGCAAGATCGAGGCCTACAAGCGCGACGAGATCGCAGCGGCAAAGGCACATGTGCCGCTCGCCGAAATCAAGGCGCGCGCGAAGGATGCCGATGCACCGCGCGGCTTTCTTGCCGCGCTCGAAGCGAAGCGCAAATCCGGCGCTTTTGCGCTGATCGCCGAGATCAAGAAAGCGAGCCCATCCAAGGGCCTGATCCGCGCCGATTTCGACCCGCCAGCGCTGGCACAGGCCTATGCGAAAGGCGGCGCTGCCTGTCTTTCGGTGCTGACCGATGCGCCGTCGTTCCAGGGTGCGCCTGAATTTCTCACCAGGGCGCGAGCCGCCGTCGCCCTGCCCGCGCTGCGCAAGGATTTCCTATTCGACCCGTATCAGGTCTACGAAGCCCGCGCCTGGGGTGCGGACGCCATCCTCATCATCATGGCCAGCGTCGACGACACCCTGGCCAGCGACCTCGAATCCACGGCGTTCGAACTTGGCATGGATGCACTGGTCGAAGTGCATGACGAGGCCGAGACGCAGCGCGCGCTAAAGCTGTCGTCGCGGCTGATCGGCATCAACAACCGCAATCTGCGCACGTTCGAGACTAGCCTCGAGACCTCAGTGCGGCTGGCGACGATGGTGCCGGCGGACCGCTTGCTGGTCAGCGAGAGCGGAATTTTCTCGCATGACGATTGCCTCAGGCTTCGAAAGAGCGACATCGGCACCTTTCTGGTCGGCGAGAGCCTGATGCGGCAACAGGACGTCGTCACGGCGACACGCCTGCTTCTGACGGGCAAGGCGCCAGATGCATCGGCCCGAAAATCGGAATCGATTTTCGGAGAGCACGATGCATAGATTCAAAATGATAGAGCGTACTTTGTGCGTCCGAACGGACGCACGTCGCTCTATGGCGATCTGACGATGACATCAGGCCTCACCCATCTCGGCGCGCAGGGCGAGGCCAACATGGTCGATGTCGGCGACAAGGTGGAGACGACACGTACGGCGATCGCCGAGGGCTTTGTCGCGATGCAGCCCGAGACCCTGAAGACGATTCTCGCCGGCAACGCCAAGAAGGGCGACGTGCTCGGCACCGCGCGTATCGCCGGCATCATGGCGGCGAAGAAGACACATGAACTGATCCCTCTCTGCCATCCGCTGCTTCTGACCAAGGTTTCCGTCGACATCGAGCCGGACCATGCCCTGCCCGGCCTAAAGGTCACGGCACTGGCGCGCGTCACTGGCAAGACGGGCGTCGAGATGGAAGCGCTGACCGCCGCTTCGGTGGCTTGTCTGACGATATATGACATGGCCAAGGCGGTGGACCGCGCCATGGTCATCTCCGGCGTTCGGCTGGTCGAAAAGACCGGCGGCAAGTCGGGCGCGTACAAGGCAGGCGCCTGATGGCGCTGGTTCCAATCGCCGAAGCGCTCGAGCGCCTGCTCGAGGGTGCAGCACCTTTGGCCGGCGAAAACGTTCCCCTGTTCGAGGCGGCGGATCGCGTGCTGGCGGAACCGCTTGTTGCGCTGCGTACCCAGCCGCCCTTCAACGCTTCCGCCATGGATGGCTACGCAGTCCGCGCTATCGATGTGGCGTCGGTGCCGTCGCGACTTTCGGTGATCGGCATGGCGCCGGCCGGACGCGGCTTTGACGGCACCGTCAGCCACGCTCAGGCCGTGCGCATCTTCACGGGTGCGCCGCTGCCCGAAGGCGCCGACACCATTGTCGTCCAGGAAAATGTCAGGGATCTCGGTGGCAGCGACGTCGAAGTGATCGAACCAACCGCCCAAGGGCGAAACATCCGCCGCATCGGCCTCGACTTTTCAAAAGGCGACGTGCTGCTGGAAAAAGGCCGCGTGCTGGATCCGGCGGCGCTGTCGCTGGCGGCTTCGGCAAACCATTCCCGGGTCAGCGTGGTAAAACGGCCGCTGGTCGCCATCATCGCCACCGGCGACGAATTGTTGCCGCCCGGCAGCGAACTTGGGCCGGACCAGATCATCTCATCCAATGCCTATGGCGTTGCCGCGACAGCGCAATCCGTCGGCGCCCACGCGCTCGATCTCGGCATTGCCGCCGACCGCAAGGACGCGATTGCAGCCTTGGTGAAAGAGGCGGTCAGTGCCGGCGCGGATGTCATCGTCACGCTTGGAGGCGCCTCGGTCGGCGATCACGACCTAATCCATGACGTGCTGACCGGCGAAGGCATGACGCTCGGCTTCTGGAAAATCGCCATGCGTCCCGGCAAGCCGCTGATGTTCGGCCGCCTTGGCGACATTAGATGCATCGGCCTACCCGGCAACCCGGTCGCAAGCCTGGTCTGCTCGCAGCTGTTCCTGAAGCCGCTGCTGGCGCGGCTCGGTGGCCGCGACTATCGCCAGGACATTCGTCCGGCGCGATTGGGTGCCGCAATGCCGGCCAATGATCTGCGCCAGGACTATGTGCGGGCGGTGGTCAGGGAAGACAATGGCGCGCTGGTGGCGACGCCGTTCGGCATCCAAGATTCCTCGATGCTGAGAATGCTGGCCGACGCCAACGGGCTGATCGTGCGTGCGCCGTTTGCCCCCGCAGCCGCTGCGGGCGAGGCCTGTAGCGTGCTGATGCTGCGCTGAAGAAGCTCCGGCAAACCTTTAATAGAGTTGTGAAAATTGTGCTCGGCTATTCCGAGATCAAGGCTTGTGTCAGCGGATGCGCCGGATCTGCAAGGCCATCGACAATGTTGTAATGATGACGGTCGGGCTCGACCACGGTGCTGGTGGTGGCGCCGAGGCCGGTCCAGATGTTGGCAAGCAGCGCGTTCTGGCGCAGGAATTCGGCGCGCTCACCACCACCAGCCCAGCAGGTGATGCGGGCGCCGTCCATGGGTCGCAGCAGCGCCGGGCTTTCAGCCAGCGCCTCCCCTTCGTCGATTGCCAGTGCCTTGTTCATCCCGGTGCGCATAAGCGGACGCAGGTCGTGGAGGCCTGAAATCGAAACGACATGGCGTATGCGCCGCGCCACATCGGCCGCCAGAGGCGTTGATATCGTCACCATTCGAGTTGCGAGATGGCCGCCGGCCGAATGTCCCGTCAGCATCAGCGGCCCGTCGATCATTGCCGCTGCCTTGCCGATAGCCGCGCCGATTTCCCCGACTATACCGGCAATGCGTATGTCCGGGCACAGCGTGTAGGACGGCATCGCCACGGCAAAGCCGCTGCTGACCGCGCCATTGGCGAGGTGCGACCACATGTTCTTGTCGGTCTCCAGCCAGTAACCGCCGTGGAGGACTACCACCAACCCCTTGGGCGCGACATTGGGAAGGAAAAGATCGAGCCGATTGCGCGGTCCGTCACCATAGGCGATGTCGAGCCGTGCCCGGCCCTCCATTGAGAGCGCATCACGAAATGCTTGCGCTGGCTCCGCCCACGCAGCCGGCCAGCGGTCACTGCCGGCGATGTTCGCGCCGTTGGCATAGGCATCATCCCAATCGACAATGTGACGTTCGAACATCTGCGCCTCCCCCAAAACGGCATCGCTTGTGAGCTAGCAATGGCCACCGGCACGCCATGCGTCAATGCTTCAAGGCCAAAACATTTTAGGCTTGAAACAAATTTCGACTGGTGCGATCCTGACAAGACGATCAGCCGACGAAATGGGAGGTCTGCTGTGCTGCCCTGACCCCGTAGATGCTCGTCCTTTCCCGGTGGCATAGTCGAGCTGGCACGATTGGCGGTACGAAAACCTCCCGCGAAAGACAGGAACTTCAAATCCACCACACAGGTCAGGCACATCGCGCACTGGCCAGGCAGCAGACGGGATAGCGGCGACATGCTTGGGCCTTCAGCGCATATCGACACGTTCACGCGCGATCACCTGCCGCCTCCGGAGCAGTGGCCGGATTTCCTGCTCGACGGCTTTGATTATCCCGAACGTCTCAATGCCGGCGTCGAACTGACGGACAGGCTGGTCGAGAGGGGCCTCGGTGACCACACCGCGCTGATCGGCAATGGCCGCCGCCGCACCTACAAGGAACTGTCCGACTGGACGAACAGGCTAGCCCACGCGCTGGTCGAGAACTACGGCGTCAAGCCGGGCAACCGGGTGCTGGTCCGCTCCGCCAACAACCCCGCCATGGTCGCCTGCTGGCTGGCCGCCACCAAGGTCGGCGCCGTGGTCGTCAACACCATGCCGATGCTGCGCGCCGGTGAGCTTGCCAAGATCGTCGACAAGGCGGAAATCACCATCGCGTTGTGTGACACCAGGCTGATGGACGAGATGACAGCCTGCGCCAAGGACAGCGCGTTCCTCAAACAGGTCATCGGCTTCGACGGCACCGCCAACCATGATGCTGAACTCGACCGTGCCGCTCTCGATAAGCCGGTGACGTTCACCGCCGTCGACACCGGCCGCGACGATGTCGCGCTGCTCGGCTTCACCTCGGGCACGACTGGCGTGCCGAAGGCGACGATGCATTTCCACCGCGACCTCCTGATCATCGCCGATGCGTACGCACGCGAAATCCTTCGGGTGACACCGGACGATATCTTTGTCGGCTCGCCGCCGCTGGCCTTCACCTTCGGCCTTGGCGGGCTCGCCATCTTCCCGCTCCGCTTCGGTGCGGCAGCGACACTGTTGGAACAGGCGACGCCGCCCAACATGATACACATCATCGAGACCTATAAGGCGACCGTCTCCTTCACCGCGCCGACCGCCTACCGCGCCATGCTGAAGGCCATGGATGAAGGGGCCGATCTGTCATCGCTGCGTGTCGCCGTTTCGGCTGGCGAAACCTTGCCCGCTCCGGTTTTCGAAGAGTGGACGCAAAAGACCGGCAAGCCTATCCTCGACGGCATCGGCGCCACCGAGATGCTGCACATCTTCATCTCCAACCGCTTTGACGACATGAAGCCGGCGTCGACCGGCAAGCCGGTGGGCGGCTACGAGGCGCGCATCGTCGACGAGGAGATGCGCGAGCTGCCGCGCGGCGCGACCGGCAGGCTGGCGGTGCGCGGACCGACCGGCTGCCGCTACATGGCCGATAACAGGCAGAAGGACTACGTCCGCGACGGCTGGAACCTCACCGGCGACACCTTCACGCAGGACGAAGACGGCTTCTTCCATTTCGCCGCGCGCTCCGACGACATGATCGTCAGCGCCGGCTACAACATTGCCGGACCCGAGGTCGAGGCGGCACTCCTGTCGCACCCGGATGTTGCCGAATGCGCGGTGATCGGCACGGAAGATGCCGAACGCGGCCAGATCGTCGAAGCGCACGTCGTGCTGGTGCAGGGCGTAGCGCCGGACGCATTGACGACCAAGCGCCTGCAGGACCACGTCAAGGCAACGATCGCGCCCTATAAATATCCGCGATCGGTGAAATTTATCGCCGCGCTGCCCAAGACCCAGACCGGCAAGATCCAGCGTTTTCGGCTGCGCACGGAGAAGATCAATTGAGCGAACCCTACGATCCGGCGTCCGAAGGCGCACAGATGTCGTTCAAGGAGAGCATGTCCTACAGCGACTATCTGCACCTGGAGAAAGTGCTGGAGGCCCAGACGCCGCTGTCTTCGGCGCATGACGAGATGCTGTTCATCATCCAGCACCAGACCTCCGAACTGTGGATGAAGCTCGCCCTGCACGAGATTGGCGCTGCGATCCGCTCGATCCGCGCCGATCGCCTCGAGCCAAGCTTCAAGATGCTGTCGCGCGTCGCCCGCATTTTCGAACAGCTCAACAACGCCTGGGATGTGCTGCGCACGATGACGCCCAGCGAATATACCGAGTTCCGCGATGCACTCGGCCAGTCCTCGGGTTTCCAGTCCTGGCAGTATCGCGCCATAGAGTTCATGGCCGGCAACCGCAACCTCGCCATGCTGGGCCCTCACAAGCACCGGCCGGACCTCAGCGGCAAGCTGGAGGCGATCCTGGCGGAGCCGTCGCTCTACGACGAAGCGCTGCTGCTTCTGGCGCGCAACGGATTCGACATCGGCACCGATGCCAGGCGCACGGATTGGCGTGAGACGCGAACCGAGAATGAAGAGGTTCTGGTCGCCTGGCAGACCATCTACCGCGACCCGCAGCGCTACTGGATGTTCTACGAACTGGCCGAGAAGCTGGTCGACTTCGAGGACTATTTCCGCCGCTGGCGCTTCAACCACGTCACCACGGTCGAGCGCATCATCGGCCTGAAACGCGGCACCGGCGGCACGTCGGGTGCTTCGTATCTCAAGAAGATGCTCGAGGTCGTGCTGTTTCCGGAGCTGTGGGCAGTCCGTACCCGGCTTTGACACAATCGAAATGAGAACAGGCACATCGAGGGCGCGCTTGCAGCGGAAAACCTTCGCGAACAACCGAGGACTGACTGACCATGAGTGGAATTCCTGATCTCGCTGCAATCGAAACGATGGATGCCACGGATCCGCTCCGCGCCATGCGCGATCGTTTCATTCTGCCGGAGGGGGTGATCTATCTCGACGGCAATTCGCTTGGGGCAGCGTCGCATGCCGTTTTCGGCGAGCTGCAGCAGGCGGCCACCGAGGAATGGGCCAAGGATCTCATTCGGGCCTGGAATACAGCCGGATGGTTCGAGATGCCGATCGAACTTGGCGACCAGCTCGGACGCTTGATCGGGGCCGCAGCCGGACAGACTGTTGTCTGCGACACGACGTCGATCAACATCTACAAGGTGCTACATGCCGCGATGGAGATGCGGCCCGGCCGATCGGCGATCGTCGCCGAGGCTGACAGTTTTCCCACCGACCTCTACATCGCCGAAGGCGTTGCCTCGACCCGCGATGGGGTCCTTCTGCGCCTCGCGGGCGTCGACGCGCCAACCATCGAAGAGCTGATCGACGAAAGCGTCGCGGTGGTGCTGGTCAACCACGTCAATTACAAATCGGGTGAACTGCGCGACATGGCGGCGCTGACGCGCATAGCTCATGCGGCCGGAGTGCTGATCGTTTGGGATCTATGCCACACCGCTGGCGCTCTGCCAGTCGAGCTCGATCATGCAAAAGCCGATTTCGCTGTCGGCTGCACCTACAAGTACCTCAACGGCGGTCCAGGCGCGCCAGCCTTCATCTATGCCGCGCAACGCCACCACGGCGCGATCAGCCAGCCGCTCAGCGGCTGGTGGGGGCATGCACGGCCCTTTGCCTTCGAACGAGGCTATGTTGCCGGCACCGGTATCCGCCGCTTTCTGTGCGGCACGCAGCCGGTCCTGTCGATGCGGGCGCTCAAAGGTGCGCTCGCAATCTGGAACGACGTCGACGTGGCGGCATTGCGAAAGAAAAGCGTCGCGCTGACCGAACTGTTCATCCAGCTCGTCGAAGCGAAGTGCGGTGCCTATGGCCTCACGCTGGAGAGCACCCGCGACGCGACCAGGCGCGGCAGCCAGGTGTCGTTCGTTCACGATCATGGCTATCAAATCGTGCGGGCGCTGATCGAGCGCGGAGTGATCGGTGACTTCCGCGCGCCGTCAACCATCCGTTTCGGATTTACGCCGCTCTATGTCGGCTACAAGGACGTGTGGCTGGCGGTCGAGGTGCTGGAAGACATTCTGCGAACGGATGCATGGAAGGACCAGCGTTTCGCCGTCAAGGAGGCCGTGACCTGACGCAGTCGTCCCAACTGTTGTCGCATCGTTGCCTCTTGGTCGGATGATGGAGGGACGAATTTCCAGTGCACAAATCCGGTTGCCGCTGCTGGCCAACACTGGCATCAACAAATTAACCAAGGTTGGCATTTTGGCTTCGTTTCGTTCACGGCAGACGAACGCATGGAAGGCTGGAAATGCCCCGTCGCGGATCCATGGGCAGCTCATGCCAAAGCTTGGGCCAACGATGGGCGGCAGCCCATTAACCATAACAATTTCAATGCCGGAAAGCGCCTTGTGACGGCATGCCGTGATCACCCAAGCGCGCTGGCGCGCGCCAAATAATTTCAGCGGCCTTAACAGATTCATTAAACTTTAAACGGTTGCAGAACACAACTGGAACATATAGTGTTTGTTCTGGGTTTGTTTTCTGATTCTGGTTTTAGGTACCCTGGGGGCCGCCATGCTGACACGCAAGCAACACGAACTGCTGATGTTCATTCATGAACGCCTGAAGGAAAGCGGCATTCCGCCATCCTTCGACGAGATGAAGGAGGCGCTCGACCTTGCCTCCAAATCCGGGATTCATCGTTTGATCACGGCACTGGAAGAGCGCGGCTTCATTCGCCGGCTGCCCAACCGGGCGCGCGCGTTGGAAGTGCTGCGGCTGCCGGATTCGATCGCGCCCGGCCTCAACGCGGCGAAAAAGTTCTCGCCTAGCGTCATCCAGGGCAGTCTTGGTCAGGCCAGTCTCGGCCAGGGCGGCCTTGGCCGGCAGATCAAGCCGGCGTCTTCACGGATGCCTTCAGCCGGCAATGACGACGACGTGGTCTCCGCCGTGTCGATCCCTGTGATGGGGCGCATCGCCGCCGGTGTGCCGATCGATGCCATCCAGCACCAGACCCATTCGATCTCGGTGCCGCCGGACATGATCATGGGAGGCGAGCACTATGCGCTGGAGGTCAAGGGCGACTCGATGATCGAGGCCGGCATCTTCGACGGCGACACCGTCATCATCCGCAACGCCGATACGGCGAGCCCTGGCGAGATCATCGTGGCGCTGGTGGATGAAGAGGAAGCGACGCTGAAGCGGTTCCGCCGCAAGGGTGCCTCGATTGCTCTCGAAGCCGCCAATCCGGCCTATGAGACACGGATTTTCGGACCAGACCGGGTCAAGGTGCAGGGCAAGCTTGTCGGCCTGATCCGCCGTTACTGAGGCAGCTGCGGTTTAACGACGGGCTTGTCCGGTCTCTTGAAGGGCGGCAGGCCCCTCGCCTCACGCGAAAACTTGCGTTGCACGTGCCAAGGCCGGTAGGGCCTACCCACCGCAAAGCTGACCGTTGCCGGCGTGGTCGCCGACTGGCGATCGAAGAAGACGGCAGCACTGCCATTGCGAGCCAGTTGCCGTTTGGTGATGACGAGAACCAGCGGGTTGTGACAAGCGTCATAGGCCGTCGCGTCGTTGATGACGATCAGGTCGGCGAAGCCGCAGGCTTTCCAGGTGTCCTTTCGGTCCTCGACATAGGCAATGATAGCTCCGGACGGATGCCTGGCGAGACAAACGCCTGATGTGCAATAGAATGGCGCTCCCGGCGGCATTTCAGCCGCATCCTCGACGTCGAATTGCCCGTCGCCTTCGTCGAACACCTCCGGCGCGATAATGCTTTCGGATGTCAGCGCACGCTTCCAGTTGTCGACGGTGAATTCGTTCGGCCTGGCCCGGCTGACCGCGAGTTCGCCGCCGCCAATCGGCAGCGCCACCAGCCTCGCATCCTCCGAGACCAGCACGTCAGGTACGCGCGTATCCGAGACGGTCAACAGGCCGGCAAGCGCGAAGGGAAGCGCTGCGAGCCGCAACCATGTGGTCGCCATCGTCGCGATGACCAAGGCAATCGTCACCAGCACGACGGATTGCTGCGAAATCAAACCGATTGCGTCGACTGGCGAACGCTCGGAAATCCATCCGGACATCGCGATCATCACCGTCAGGCCTTTGCCCATCAGATAGAGGGCCGGCCAGTCCAACCCGAATGGCATCAGCAGCGCGCTGGCGACAGCCAGGAACATCACGACTGTTACGATAGGCATGATGGCCAGGTTGGCGAACAGGCTGAGCGGCGACACACGCTGAAAATGCCAGATGGCAAACAGCGCCGTGGCGCTGCCGGCGATGATGGAGGTCATGGCAAGGCCGCCTGCCGCCAGCAGGAATTTTCGCGTCAGGAAGCCGGGCAAGGATCGCTTTGGCGGCGGTGGCCTCGCCTTCCCCGCACGATGATCCGCCCAGCCGGCATAGGCACCGACCAGCGCGGCCGTCGCGGCAAACGACATTTGAAAACTCGGGCCGACCACTTCATGCGGCGACACCATGATGACCGCGATCGCCGAGATCGCCAGATTGCGCATCGTCAGTGCTGCCCGATCAAAAAGAACGGCAATCAGCATCACCGCCAGCATGATGAAACTGCGCTCGGCGGCAACGACGACGCCTGAGATGATAAGATAGGCGGCGATCGAGAACAGTGCGGCAGCCGCAGCATACTTCTTGACCGGGCGACGCGCGGAAAAATCCGGAAACAGGGCGAAGGCGCCACGCAGCAAACCCATGATGGTGCCAGCGACCAGCGCCATGTGCAGTCCGGAAATGGAGATGATGTGATAGATGCCGGTACGCCGCATCGCCTCGTTCACGTCATCGGGAATGCCGGCGCGAACGCCGACGATCAGCGCCGCGGCGATCTCGCCTTCGGCGCCACCGACGCTGCCCCTAATGTGATCGGCAATGGCTTCACGGGCTTTTTCGATCCCCGAGGAAAGCCGGGCCGCCAGCGGCATGCTATCGTCCTCGGTGACGACAAGTTTTGGATTGCCGAGAAAGAAACCGCTGCCGCCGATGCCGGCGAAATAGCTGTCGAAGGAGAAGTCGTAGCTGTCCGGCCGCACCGGCCCGGTCGGTGGCAACAGCTTGGCATACCCAGTGATCAGGGAACCGGCGGTCATGTCCGCCGGGATATTGCGTGCCGAAAGCCGCACCCGCTCCGGCGCATAGCGCAGTTTCGGCCTTGCAGTCGATGCCACGTCGATTGTCAGCCGGATGCGACCGCTCTCCATCCGTTCGAGCGAGACGACCCGGCCGGTCACTTGCGTCGAGATTTCCGAGCCCAGCATCTGCGTTCCGGCTCGCCATGTCTCGACCTTCGCGGCGAGCAGGCCGAGTGTACACAAAAGCGCCGCCATGAAGGACAGATGGGTTTTCGGCCAGGAACGCGAGACCAGCGCACAGAGCCCCGCCAAGATGACAACTGCGACAGGCTTTGCGAAGTCCGGCTCCGCCACAAGCGAAAAATAGCCGATCGCCCCGCTTGCCAGGCAGACCGGCACCAGCAGGAAGGCCACGCCTCGGTCGAGTTCCAGGCCCGCCGCCATGGCCAGCTATTGCGCAGGCGCGGCGGTGATATCAGGCCAATCTGCCGGCGCAAGCGCACGATCCTGCTGGCTTCGGCAGTTGGAACAGGGGCGGAGACACCGGCTTGCAAAGGCGCCTTGTCGGGTGCCGGCACAAGGGGCGATGGCGGCGGCAATGAAGCTGGCAGTGGCGCTGCAAACAGGGACCGCTCGCTGACGCCAATGACAGCGTCCTCGTCCTGATCCGAGCCCCAGCCTCGTCCAGCCATCGGGTCTGCCCCTTGCGCCCTCGACACCCTATGCTACATGAACGCCGGGCGCGCGAAAGTCCGCGCACCGCACCCGCTTCAGATGGTTTCCGAGAGTTACATGTCCGACAAGGTCGTCACCCGTTTTGCTCCCTCGCCCACCGGCTACCTGCATATAGGCGGCGCGCGCACGGCGCTGTTCAACTGGCTGTATGCAAGGCACACCGGCGGCACGATGCTGCTGCGCATCGAAGATACCGATCGCGAACGCTCCAACGACGCGGCGACGGCTGCCATTCTCGACGGACTTTCCTGGCTCGGCCTGACCTGGGACGGCGAGCCGGTGTCGCAGTTCGAGCGCGCGCCGCGCCACCGCGAGGTGGCCGAGGAACTCGTGCGCCTGGGCAAGGCTTATTATTGCTATGCCACGCCGGCCGAACTGGAGGCGATGCGCGAGGCCGCCAGAGCCAAAGGCCTGCCGCCCCGCTATGATGGCCGCTGGCGCGACCGCGCCCCCTCAGAGGCGCCTGCAGGCGACAAGGGTGCCATCCGCATCAAGGCGCCGACCGAGGGCGAGACGATTGTCCATGACCGTGTCCAGGGCGAGGTACGCTTCCCCAACAAGGATCTCGACGATTTCATCATCCTGCGTTCGGACGGCAATCCGACCTACATGCATGCAGTCGTCGTCGACGATCATGACATGGGCGTCACCCATATCATCCGCGGCGACGATCATCTGACCAACGCCGCGCGCCAGACTGTGATCTACAACGCCATGGGCTGGGCCGTGCCCTCGATGTCGCACATCCCGTTGATCCACGGTGCCGATGGCGCCAAGCTGTCGAAGCGGCATGGCGCGCTCGGCGTCGAAGCCTATCGTGCCATGGGTTATCTGCCGGAGGCATTGCTGAACTACCTGGCGCGCTTGGGCTGGAGCCACGGCGACGACGAGATCATGTCGATCGACGATATGATCTCCTGGTTCGACATCGGTGACGTCAACAAAAGCGCGGCCCGATTCGACTTCGCCAAGCTGGAGGCGATCAACGGCGCGCATATGCGCCGCATGAGCGATGCCGAGCTGTTCGATATCTTCATCGCCACCCTGCCCTATCTCGAAGGCGGCCCGGCGATGGCCGCGCGCCTGAACGACAGCAACAAGGCGCAGCTGCTGGCCGCGTTGCCGGGCCTTAAGGAGCGAGCCAAGACGCTGGTCGAACTCGTCGATGGTGCTGCCTTCCTGTTTGCCACCCGGCCACTACCGATCGACGACAAGGCGGCCCTTCTGCTCAATGACGATGCCCGCAAGATCCTGCGCGGCGCTCACGAAGCTTTGAATGGGCTTACAAGTGATTGGACGGCCGCCTCGGCGGAGGCCGCGATCCGCGAGGTTGCCATGGCTGGTGGCCACAAGCTCGGCGCCGTGGCCCAACCTCTGCGCGCCGCTTTGACCGGCAAAAGCACCTCGCCGGGCGTGTTCGATGTGCTTGCCGTGCTCGGCCGCGAGGAAAGCCTGGCGCGCATAGAAGACCAAATCGATTAGGAGCAAACTGGCCCAAGAAGATTGGCATTGAAAGGCGGGTTTCGCAGTGCAACATTAGGCCTTGGCCCAATCTGGCACGCACCTCCTGAAATGCGGTGGCGAATACGCGCATTGCGGTGATCTCAACGTGTCGCTCTGCGGAATTTTTGCCTTTGCCGGCATGAGGAAACAAGAAGGAGTTTGCAATGACCGACGCTGCTAAAAAACTGGACTTGGGCGGCAAGGGCCAGGAGGCCACGGCAACGCTTGCATTCGCCGGCAAGACCCATGAATTCAAGGTGAGAAGCGGTTCTGTCGGGCCTGACGTCATCGACATCGCTTCGCTCTACACCACCACCGGGGCCTTCACCTACGATCCCGGCTTCACCTCGACCGCAAGCTGCGAATCCGAAATCACCTTCATCGACGGCGACGCCGGCATACTGCTGCATCGCGGCTACCCGATCGACCAGTTGGCCGAACACGGCGACTTCCTCGAGGTCTGCTATCTCCTGCTCTACGGTGAATTGCCGACCAAGGCGCAGAAGGACGATTTCGATTACCGCGTGACGCGCCACACCATGGTGCACGAACAGATGTCGCGCTTCTTCACCGGCTTCCGCCGCGACGCGCACCCGATGGCCGTGATGTGCGGCGTGGTCGGCGCGCTGTCGGCTTTCTATCACGATTCCACCGACATCTCCGACCCGTATCAGCGCATGGTGGCGTCGATGCGGCTAATCGCCAAGATGCCGACGATCGCCGCGATGGCCTACAAATACCACATCGGCCAGCCCTTCATTTACCCGAAGAACGAGCTGAATTTCGCCGCCAATTTCCTGCATATGTGCTTTGCCGTGCCATGCGAGGAATACAAGATCAACCCGGTGCTGGCGCGCGCCATGGAGCGCATCTTCATCCTGCATGCCGATCACGAGCAGAATGCCTCGACCTCGACCGTTCGGCTCGCCGGCTCTTCTGGCGCCAACCCGTTCGCGTGCATCGCCGCCGGCATTGCTTGCCTGTGGGGGCCGGCCCATGGCGGCGCCAATGAAGCGGCGCTCAACATGCTGGGCGAGATCGGCCATGTCGATAATATCCCGGAGTTCATCGCCCGCGCCAAGGACAAGAACGACCCGTTCCGGTTGATGGGCTTCGGCCACCGCGTCTACAAGAACTACGATCCGCGCGCCAAGATCATGCAGAAGACGGCGCACGAGGTTCTGGGCGAGCTCGGCATCAAGGACGATCCGCTGCTCGACATCGCTATGGAACTGGAGAAGATCGCGCTGACCGATCCCTATTTCATCGAGAAGAAGCTCTACCCGAATGTCGACTTCTATTCCGGAATCACGCTGAAGGCGCTGGGCTTCCCCACCACGATGTTCACCGTGCTGTTCGCGGTCGCCCGCACCGTAGGCTGGATCGCGCAGTGGAAAGAGATGATCGAGGATCCGCGCCAGAAGATCGGCCGCCCGCGCCAGCTCTACACCGGCGCGCCGGAGCGCGACTACGTGCCGATCGCCAAGCGGTGATGGGAGCGAATAGCGAATAGCCAGTAGCGAATAGGGACTTTTATATAGGGCATAGCGTTGGTTTCCCGCTAAACAACGCTAAGGGGGAACGAAGCTTGAACATCGTCATGCTGCCCGCTGTTTCGCGGACAGATTGAGAGCTTTCCGGCCGGCTGCTTTGGCTGCTCGATCCCAAAGGAAGTCGCCGGAGAAGGCAATATGCTCCCACCCGCTCGGCCGAATTCACATCCATGACCCAAACGAGCCATTCCGACAGGTAAGCTCGAATGTCTTGAATGTGGTAGAATACGATATTGGTCAACCGTCGCCGCATCAGCCATCAATGAACGCGCGGAAAATAGGGATTTGCTGAGTGCTGGTGAGGTCAGTTTCTTATCGGAACAACCAATGCTATGTTCCGCCGGGGCCAGGCCAACAATGGACCGCAAGCTTTCCGCGATTCTAGCCGCAGATGTAGTGGGCTATTCGTCTCTGATGGAGCGCGACGAGGCCGGTACATTCGAGCGCCTTCGTGCCGGACGCAAAGAGCTGTTCGAACCCGAAATCGCTCGCCACCACGGCCATATCTTCAAGCTGATGGGCGATGGGATGCTGGCCGAATTCGGCAGTGTCGTCGATGCCGTCGAATGTGCAGTGTCGCTGCAGCGCGGCCTGTCCGAGCGCAACGCCTCGCTTCCCGAGTCGGAACAGATCCTGGTGCGGATCGGTATCAACCTCGGCGAGGTGATCGTTGACGGCGACGACCGGTATGGCGATGGGGTCAACATCGCGGCCAGACTTCAGCAGTTAGCGGAACCGGGCGGCATCTGCGTCTCGGGAAAAGTGGCCAAGGAGGTCGAGAGGAAGCTAGCGTTCACATTTGCGTCAATGGGCGAACAGAGGGTTAAGAACATCACCGAACCAGTTCGGGCGTATCGCGTACTGCTTGATCCAGCGGCAGCGGGCAAGACCCTCCATGCTCGCCGCCAGCCGCGCGCCTGGCGTCTTCCAGTCACGGCGGGTGTTCTCGTCCTGGCTCTCGGCCTTGCAGTAGCATGGTGGCAGCCGTGGGAGAGGCCTGCACAGCTTGCCGTTCCGACCGTCAGCGAGGCAGCCGACACCCGGGCCTCGCTAGTCGTCCTGCCCTTCGACAATCTCAGCGACGACAAGGAACAAGAATATCTCGCCAACGGCTTCACCGAGGATCTGACGACCGCACTGGCGCGTGTGCCGGGTCTTTTCGTCTTCTCCCCCAACGCGGCCTCCGCTTACAAGGACAAGGACCCAAAGCCGGCGGAGATTGCGGCGGCATTGGGCGTCCGGTACCTGCTGAAAGGCTCGATTCGCCGCGTCGGCGACGACATGCGCATCAATGCGCAGCTGATCGATGGCTCGACTTCCAGACATCTCTGGGCGGAGCGTTTCGACGGCCGGTGGGCAGACGTATTCGCGCTGCAGGACAGCGTTGTCAGCAGCATCGCGGGTGCGCTCCAGCTCCGCCTGGTGAGCGGCGCGCCGGCTACCCGGGCCGGAGGCACCAGTAATCCCGAGGCCTATGAGGCCTATCTCAAGGGGATGGACATCTACAACCGTATCAACACGCCCGAGGAGTTTGCGCAGGCTGTGAAGTATTTCCAGCAAGCCGTGCAACTCGACCCCGATTTCGGCGCGGCGTACGCCCAGCTCGCCTGGGCCTACTGGGACGCGGATGTCGGTCGGGTCGTAGTAATGGGGCTTACGACCGACGTGGCCCAGGGCAAGATCTATGAAACCCTGGAAGCGGCGGCCAGGTATCCTTCGCCGGGCTACTATCAGCTCGTCGCCGAGTTGATGGTCCGCGAGCACGACTCGGACGACGCAGTTACCGTTCTTCTGAAGTCGGTGGCGCTAGATCCCAGCGATACTTGGAATTATCTCTCGCTGGCCAATGCTCTGAATTTCAACGGCAGGCCGAAGGAAGTGCTTAGCTATCTCGATGCGGCTGCGCGCGTCGACCCAAACTCGTGGATGGACTACAGGCGCTACCAAGCCGGACTGGCCGAGTTCGGCCAGGAGAAGTTTGAGGACGCGGTTCGCTCTATCGAGAAGATGGACCTTATATCGGCCGATCCACGGGCGAAATTTTATGCCCTGCAGGTCCTTATTTCGGCCTATGGGCATCTTGGGCGCACAGACCAGGCCGCGGCGGCTTTGGAAACGCTTAGGAAGGTTGTTGCGCAGAGAATGGAATGGGAGCCGAGCCAGTTGATGACCCAGGATTACATGGTGTTCAAGAATACAGCCGATATCGAACGCCTTTTGGCCGGGCTGACCAAGGCAGGTGTGCCAGAGCTGTCGGCATTGGCAAAGGCAGGCATGAATCCGAAGGACCGGCTCACAGGGGCGGAAATAAAGTCTCTCATGTTCGGGCACGAAACGCGCGGAAAATTGGTAATGCCCACGTTCCTGCCGATGCAGCGCACAACCTCGGTCGACGGCGCCGTCAGCGAGACCGTTGGCCAGAGGAGCCGCGTAGGAACCTCGTGGGTGCAAGGCGATTTCTTGTGCAACGCCTTTCCCATAGAACTGACAAGCTGTGGGGCGATTTTTCGCAATGTGTTCAGGACGCCAGGGCGCGACGACGAATACAAGGCCGTTTACCGCGGGGACCAGTTCGAGTTTTCGGTCGTCAAGTGAACTCCAAAATGCCGCAAAAGCCCGAAAGTCTGCTTGCGGATATACATGCGACCTTGTTCGCCATAACCGCAAATGACCGGAAGTGGCGCTGCTTGCTCGTTCCCACCGACGAGAGAAGGGCAACGTTCCACCCACAGAGAAGTTCAGCACACCATCCGGTTCGTGTTCGCGATTTGATCTCCCTTGGCGTTGTTTAGCGGGAAACCAACGCTATGCCCTCATATAGACCGAGGCGGTGAGAACGGCCTTCTTCCTATTCGCTATTCGCTCTCTTAATGTACCGCATCACGACCTGCGCAGCGATCTCTCCGGATGGCTTCTCGGTCGCCATGCGCCGCGTGATCTCGGCGAAGCCTTGCTTCTGCCAGGCCCGCATGCCGCTGTCGGCAAACAGCGCCTCCAATTGCCGAGCCAAATTGTTCGGCTTGACGTACTCATTGTAGAATTCAGGGATCAACGCTCGATCCGAGATCAGATTGGGCAGCAGTGCCGACCAGACCGAAACCATATACGGCGCGACGACGCGCGCGACAGGATCGAGCCGATAGCAGGAGATCATCGGCACACCGGCCAGCGCCAGTTCCAGGGACACCGTCCCGGACGCGATGAGTGCGGCATCGGCTTTGCCGAACGCTTGCCATTTGCGCTGCGGATCGATGATGATCTCAGGCTTTTCATCCCAACGGTTTACCGAGGATTTGACCAGGTCGGCGACATGCGGAACTGTCGGCAGCAACAGCCGCAGGCGGTGCCCGCGCGCGCGCAGCATCGACCCGGTTTCGACAAACGGATCGAGCAGCCGACGCACCTCGCCGCGCCGCGAGCCGGGCAGAACGAGCAGCGTCTTCACGCGGTCCGCAGCAAGGTCGCGCGGCAGGTCCTGTGCCTTGGCCGCGCTGAGCACGCCCGCATCATGCATGAGGCGATGCCCGACATAGGTGCCCAGGGGGCCGCCCAGCCGCTCAAGCTCCTTCACCTCGAACGGCAGGATGCAGAGGATATGGTCGACATAGGGCTTCATCGCCGCCGCCCTGCCCGGCCGCCACGCCCAGACGCTCGGGCAGACATAGTGGATGATCGGGATCGATGGATTGGCCGCACGGACCTTTTTGGCGACGCGCAACGAAAAGTCCGGGCTGTCGATGGTGATGAGGCAATCAGGCTTCTCGTCCGCAACGCTCCTGGCCAGCTCGTTGATCCGCCGCATCAGCCGCGGCAGGTCGCGCAGGATGGCGCTGAAGCCCATGAGGGCGATCTCACCGGCATCGAATGGCGGGACCAGTCCCTGTGCCTGCAAATGGCGACCGCCGAGGCCGACGAGTCGCACGTCGCGCCCGGTAGCCTGCTTGAGCGAACGCACGATGTCGGCACCGAGCAGATCGCCGGACTCCTCGCCGGCAACGATTGCGATCTTCAATGCCCTGTCAACCATTGCGTGGCTCCGTCGCGGCAGGCAGACCAATGACGAACAGACCAAGCGCGTTGGCGCGCGCGATGGTTTCCGGGCCTTCGAGAACCAGCGAACGTCCCGCTTCCACGGCAATGCCGGCAAGCCCGGCCGCATGCACGGCTTCGACCGTTTGCGGGCCGATGGAGGGAAGATCCGCGCGCAGTTCCTGACCAGGCTTGGCGCACTTGACCAGGACACCGCGGGTCTTGCCGGCAATACGGCCGTGGCCACGCAGCAGCTTCGCACGGTCGAGCAGTCCTGCTGTTCCCTCGATACCTTCCAACGCGATGGTCCGGCCGCCGACGGCGATCGCCGCCTGGCCAATATCGAGCGCCCCTATGGCCTTTGCCGCCGCAAGGCCGGCCTCGATGTCGCGCCAGTCGGATTTCCTTGGCGAGGCTTTCGTCAGCACGCCTTCGGCAGCGACAAGGTTCGGCACGATCTCATGGGCGCCGACGACCTTTATTCCCCGCGCTTCGAGGCCTCGCGCCAAGACCTTCAGCAGGCCATCATCGCCACGCGCCAGCGCCGCGACAACGACCGGTATCACTGCGAGCAGACCGAGACTTGGACGCAGCTGTGTCAGTCTTGGCCGGCGCTTGATCTCCCCGGCAAGCACCAGATGGGTGATCCGGTGCCGCCGCAGCAACGATATCAGCGAGCCGATGCCTTCCAGAGCGAGGCTTTCATGCTCATACCGGGAGAGCTCCGCCGTGCGGTCGACCTCGCCGTCCATCAGGATGACAAAGGGCGGATAGCCTTGTTCAGCCGAACCGGCCGCGACCTCTACGGGCAGACTGCCACCGCCGGCGATAATGCCGACCCTGGCGCCTGGCGGGAGATCAAGACGCGCTGCCGCTGTCTCAGTCTTCGTCATCGACATCGTCGCCATCGCCGCCCTTGAGCGACGGCACAGCGTAGTGCCGCTTGCCGCGACTGGAGATGAAATCGATGATTTTCATGGCGGTCGGCGAAGACGCGAACTCCGCCTTGGCGAATTCGATGTTCTCGCCAACTGTGCGGGAACGGTCGAAGATCATCCTGTAGGCCTTGCGCAGCACATGGATCTCGGACCTCGGCAGGCCGGAGCGCTTCAGGCCTATGATGTTGAGGCCGCGCAGGCTGGCACGGTTGCCGACCGCGATGGCATAGGGAATGACGTCGCCGACGATCGCCGAGCAGCCGCCCAGAAAGGCGTTGTCGCCGATGCGGACAAACTGATGCACGGCGGTCAGCCCACCGATATAGACATTGTTGCCGACCTCGCAGTGGCCGCCCAGCGTCGCGCCGTTGGCGAACGTCGCGTTGTTGCCCACCACGCAATCATGGGCGATGTGGGCGTAGGCAAGGAAATTGCCATTGTCGCCGACCGTCGTCTCGCCGCGGCTGGAATCGGTGCCGAGATGCATGGTCACGCCTTCGCGGATCGTGCAGTTCTGGCCGATGACCAGGGTGGTGCGGCCGCCCCTGTGCTTGGTGTTCTGTGGTGGGGCGCCCAATGTCGCCATTGGGTAGACCTTGGTCGAAGCACCGATTGAAGTCGCGCCCATTACCGAGATATGACTGACCAGTTCGACGCCGTCGCCGATCACGACATCGGCGCCGACGTGGCAGAACGGTCCGATGCGCACACCGTCGCCGATTTGGGCGCCTTCCTCCACAACGGAAGAAACATGGATGGATGTCTTGATTTTCATAAGCATTCGATCGTCAGTCGCTGGTGACCATCATGGCTGAAATCTCGGCCTCGGCCGCCTTGGCGCCGTCGACCATGGCTTCACAAGCGAATTTGAGCAGATTGCCGCGTTTCTTGATTTTCTTGACATAGATCTTCAACTGGTCGCCGGGGACGACCGGTTTGCGGAATTTGGCGTTGTCGATGGTCAGGAAATAGACCAGCGACGGCTTTTCAGTCCCGAGGCTACGGATGCAGATGGCACCAGCCGTCTGCGCCATCGCTTCGACGATAAGCACACCTGGCATCACAGGCTGCTCTGGAAAATGCCCCTGAAAATGTGGCTCGTTTATGGTCACGTTCTTGATGCCAACGGCGGACTCGTCGCCATCGATGTCGACGATGCGATCGATCATCAGGAACGGATAGCGGTGCGGCAAGAGCTTTATCAGCCCCATAATGTCGACCGCTTCCAGCGTCGTCGACGCGATCATGTCAGCCATTGCCTCCCTCGCCCTTTTTGCGGCTCCTGGCGAGCTTGCGCAGCATGGCTATCTCCCGCATGGCTTCCGCCATCGGCTGTGCCGGATAACCGCCCCAGATCTCGCCTGCAGGGACATTGCTCATAAATCCACTTCTGGCGGCAAGTTTGGCCCCTGTCCCGATGGTTAGGTGATCCGCAAGCCCGACGCCACCGCCCATAGTGACGTTGTCACCCACGACCACGGACCCAGAAATACCCGAAAGCCCGGCGATTATGCAATTGCGGCCGATGCGAACGTTATGGGCGATCTGCACGAGATTGTCGATTTTGGTACCCTGGCCGATGATCGTATCGGACATGGCGCCGCGATCGACGGTGGTGTTGGAGCCGATCTCGACGTCGTCCTGAATGACGACACGGCCGATCTGCGGCACGCGTTCCGGGCCCTTGGCGCCACCGACGAAGCCAAAACCATCCTGGCCGATCCTGGCACCGCCATGGATGATGACGCGGTTGCCGATCAAGGCATACTGGATGCTGGCGCCCGGACCGACATAACCGTCGCGGCCGATCTGGCAGGATTGTCCGATGACCGCATTGGGCGCGATGACGGTACCGCTGCCGATCGACGCTCCCGGCCCGATGACCGCTCCGGCCTCGACGATGGCACCTGCTTCGACATGCGCGGTGACATCGACATGAGCATGCGGCGAGACACCGGTTTCACTGGTCATCGGTCCTGGCGTCGCCGCCCTAGGAAACAGAAGGCGTCCGACCAGCGCGAAGGCCTGCTGCGGACGGGCATGAACCAGAACGGCCATGCCGGCCGGCGCCTTGCCCGCAAATTCCGCCGGACACAGCACCGCGGCCGCCCGCAGCGACGGCATCAGCGCGGAATTACGCCTGCCGTCGACAAATACGAGCGCATTCTCGCCGCCCTCGCTGGCCGGCGCGAGCGCATCGATGAAAATATCGGATTGGCCGGAATCGACAAGCACCGAGCCGGT
Organism: Mesorhizobium sp. LNHC252B00; assembly: GCF_000502955.1. GTDB lineage: Bacteria > Pseudomonadota > Alphaproteobacteria > Rhizobiales > Rhizobiaceae > Mesorhizobium. The sequence goes on from NZ_AYWO01000008.1 coordinate 86,821, forward strand.
CAGATTCGCGACTTCGCCCGCCGTATACCGGCGTGATGGCGCGAAGAACACCGGATCGGTCATTCCAGAAGCTATATCCAGCTAGATCGGAACATTTTCTCCCGGACCTTAAAGACCCGGGAGCATCGTTGGCCACCGATCAGAAGCGGGTCGATATGCCGAAGTTGAATTCCTGCACATCGTCGCGCGCTTCCTTCTTGACCGGGATCGCATAGTCGATACGGATCGGACCGAACGGCGACGCCCACATCAGGCCGAGGCCGACCGAGGCACGCAACTTCATACCGACCGAGTCCTGAGTGACTCCAGCGGTGTCGACCTTGCTTCCATAGAGCGTTGCCGCGTCGGCGAATACCGCGCCACGCAAGCCGAAGCTTTCCGGCACGACCGGCAACGGAAACTGGGCTTCTGCGGAGGCATTGAAATAGGTCGTGCCGCCGAGATGGTCACCCGTGTTGACGTCTACAGGACCGATGCCGCCATAGGCGAAGCCACGGATCATGCGGTCGGAGCTTTGGAACTGATCGAAGATCCGCAAACCATCGCTGCCGTATCCTACAACATGGCCAGCGCCACCTGAAATGAGCCCGACCAGGTCGTACTGCTCCGACAGCGTCTGGTAGATACTGCCGCGCCCCGTGACCTTCACGAACTTGGCATCACCGCCGAGGCCTGCGACTTCCACCGTCGTGGTGGCGTAGATACCCTCGTGCGGGCTCTTCATATCGTCGATGGTGTTGTAGACCAGCCCGAGGCTGACCGACGACTTGATCCAAGGGCTTTGTTCGATGCCGTCTAGGATAGCCGTGGAAACGTCGCAGCCGGCGTTGGGATCGCAATCATCATCCAGCTTATATTTCTCTTGCGAGATGTTGTAGGCCAACTGGGTCGAGATGCTGTCCGTGATCGGCAGACCGAAGCGAACGGTCGCACCCGTGGTGTCGCTGTCGTAGTGATCGTAGTTCCGGGTCTGCTTAAAGATGTCGAAGCCGGCAGCGATACGCCGTCCGAGGAAATAGGGCTCGGTGAAGGACAGGCTGTAATCGCGCGAATTCTTGCCGCCGCCTGCCGACACCTTGATGAACTGGCCACGACCAAGGAAGTTGCGCTCGGTGATCGACCCTTCGACGGATGGGCCAGCCGTATCGCCACCGGTCGAATAGCCAGCACCAACCGAGAATTCACCGGTCGACTTCTCGACCACGTCGACCACCAGAACGACCTGGTCAGGCTGCGAGCCCGGAACGGTCGAGATATCGACTTTGTCAAAGTAATTAAGGTTTTCCAGACGCTTCTTCGCGCGCTGGATGAGCACCTGGTTGAAGGCGTCGCCCTCACTGACGTCAAACTCGCGACGGATGACATAATCGCGCGTGCGGTCGTTGCCACGGATCTCGATGCGCTCGATATAGGCTTTGGTGCCTTGGTCGATCGTGTAGACCACCGAAATGGTGTGGTTTTCGAAATTGCGGTCGCCGCGTGGCGTCACCTGCGCGAAGGCATAGCCGGAACCGGCCACCTTCTCGGTCAGGGCAATGATGGAATCCTCGACGTCCTTGGCGTTGTAGACGTCGCCCTTGCGGGTCTCGATCACCGATTCCAGTGCCTTGCCGTCTACTTCCGGGATCGTGCTTTCGACGCTGACGTCACCGAATGTGTAGCGGTCGCCTTCCTGGACGGTGATGGTGACCGTGTACTTGTTCGTCGCGCTGTCGAGCTCGCCGACTGCGGACACGACCTGGAAGTCGGCATAGCCGTGATTGTAGTAGAAACGGCGCAGCAGCTCCTGGTCGGCGCGCAGCTTATCCTCGTCATAGACGTCGTCGCGCAGGATGAACGATACCCACGACGAACGCTTGGTATTGATCACATCCGACAGGCGGCGGCTCGAATAGGCGCTGTTGCCGACGAAATTGATCGCCGCGATCTGCGTACGTTCGCCTTCGGTGATGTTGAAGACCACGTTCACGCGGTTGTCGCCGAGCTGCATGACCTGCGTGGTCACCGTCACATCGTCCCGGCCGATACGTTTGTAGGCAGCCTTGATCGATTCGACGTCGGCATCGAGCGTTGCCTGCGAGAACGTCCCGCGCGGCTTCAGCTGCACCGCCGCCGCAAGCGCATTGTCCTTGAGCTTCTTGTTGTTCTGGAACAGCACCTGGTTGACGACCTGGTACTCGGCAACCTTGACCACCAGGGTCGATCCGACCTGGTTGATCTGCACATCCGAGAACAGGCCGGTGCCGAACAGCGCCTTGATGGCGCTGTCGATATCGGAACTGGAGAACGCCTTGCCCGGCTTGATGGTGATGTAATTGCGGATTGTCTCAGCGTCGATACGCTGGTTGCCGCTCACTTCGACTCTGCTGACGACAGCGGCTTCGGCCGCCGATGTGGCAACGAACTGCACTGCGAGAGCGCCTGACACGACAAGAGCCGCGGACAGGGTCACCGCGGAAGCGGCGCTCAGAAACTTGGATGCTGCCTTCATCGGGCTTAATAACCTTTTCTCGTAGTCCCCACGGCGAGAAAACCGGACGTGCGGTAATTTCCCCTACCGTATTAACCGGATTTTCCCTACACGCAAGGCTTCTGGTTAATTTGTATTTACTTAGCCTTGCGGCGTGGCTTTCGCGTCACTCATATCCCCGTGCATGGTAAACGGCGTCTCAACATCGGCCATGCAGAAGCCGAATTTCTTCATGATTTCAGCATCCAAACAGATCGTTCCAGAAAACGAACCCCATGAAGCACAGCACCAGAAGCAACCCGGCCCGATAGGCCATTTCCATCATCCGTTCCGACACCGGACGGCGAATGACGGCCTCCACCCCGTAGAACAGGAGATGGCCGCCGTCGAGGGGGGGAATCGGCAAAAGGTTGAGAAACCCGATGCCAACCGACAGCATTGCAACCAGCTGCACGAGCCATTCGAATCCCAGTTTCGCCGCCTTGCCGGCCATGTCCGCGATCTTCACGGGGCCGCCCAGCTGACATTTGTCCTCGCGCCCAACGACAAAGCGCTGCAGGAACTGGCCGGTGCGCTGGATGACATGCCCGGTTTCCTGGACGGCCGCTGCAACCGCCCCGACGGGTGTGTAGGTGACGAGTCGCGGCTGGCCGAGTTCCTTGTTGTTGACAACGCCGATCACGGCGACCTTGACCTTGTTGCCGAGCGCGTCTTCCTGTTCCATTAGCCGCGGCGCCGCGGTCACCGTGACCTCCTTGCCGCCGCGCAGCATGACGAAGGTAATAATGTCGTCGGCGCGGCCCGAGACCAGGCGCTGGACGTCGCCAAAGGTTTCGACCTTGTTGCCGTCGACGCTGACGAATCGATCGCCGGGCAGGATGCCGGCCTTCGCCGCCGGGCTGTCGGCCGTCACCTCGGCCACCATCGGCTCCGCGACATAACGGCCATAGGCAGTGAACAGCACGGCAAAGACGACGATCGTCAGCAGGAAATTGAACACTGGCCCGGCCACCACTGTTGCCGCGCGCTTCCAGATCGGCTGCGTGTGAAAGGCGACCTTGCGCTCCTCCTCCGTCAGCGTCTTGAGTTCTTCCGTCGAGGGCTGGCTCGAGGTGGCGCTCATGTCGCCGACGAATTTGACATAGCCGCCAAGCGGTATCGCGCAGAGTTTCCAGCGCGTGCCGTGGCTGTCGTTGAAGCCGAAGAGTTCGGGACCGAAGCCGATCGAGAAGGCCTTGACGCCGATGCCGCACCAGCGCCCGACAAGGTAATGGCCCATCTCATGGACGAATACGACCACGGTCAGCACAAAGAGGAACGGCACCAGCGTGCCGAGGACAAAGCCTTCTGTGCTGAAAAGCGCGTGAAGAATCTCGTTCAAGACAAACCCTCAAATTCTTCCACAGCGCGGATTGCGCCGTGACTGTGACACCAATCCGGGCGAATCCAAGGCGCATCGCGCATCGGACCTGAAATGACACCACTCAAACGGGGAACAGACCCTGCGCCGGATGATCGGCGGTCGCCGAAATCCAGCCAATGACGTATAGGGCGAAAGCCGCCGCGACAAGCCCATCGACGCGATCCATCACGCCACCATGGCCTGGGATCAGCGTACCCGAATCCTTGCGGCCGTGGCGGCGTTTGACCCAGGATTCAAACAGGTCCCCGGCCTGTGAGACAATTGACAACACGAGCGCCACCAGGCTGAGCAACGCCAGGTTGCCGACGCCGGCAGCGGCGCCGAGGATCAACCCCGCGACAACGCCTCCGACAGCGCCGCCGAGCGCGCCGCTGCGTGTCTTGCCAGGTGAGATCGCCGGCGCCAGCTTCGGGCCTCCAACCGCACGGCCAACGAAATACGCAAAAATATCGGTGGCCCAGACGACCGCGAACAGGAACAGGATGGCGACAAGGCCCGAACGGTCACCGTCGCGCAGCAAGGCCAGCGACAGGCCTGAAACGGCAGCATAGGCAAGACCGCTCGCGTCCCATTGCCCGGCCTTGCGAACCGACGCGGCAATCGCCGTTGTGGCAACCATGACCACGACATATGGCAACAGCCAGGACGCGCCAAGGCCGCCAATCAAGGCGCCAATGAAGACAACCAGCAGCGCTTCCGGCAGGAAACCCAGACCCGTGGCCCCGGCCCGGCGCGACATGCGGGTCCATTCATAGAAAATGACCGCAGCGATCACGGCGCACAGCAAGCGGAACGGCATACCGCCGAGCCAGGTCAAGCCAAGGGTGATGATGGCAAGCACGATCGCCGAAATGACGCGCAGCCGGAGATTGCTCATCCCGCGGCCGGTCGCGAAGCGACGTCCTGGGCTCCAAGTCCGCCGAATCGGCGTTCGCGGCCGGCAAACTCACGCAACGCTTCGGCAAGATGCTCGCGGCTGAAGTCGGGCCAATAGCAAGGCAGGAAGACGAGCTCGCTATAGGCGGCCTGCCACAAAAGGAAGTTCGACAGCCGGAGCTCGCCGCTGGTGCGGATGACCAGCTCGGGGTCGGGAATGCCATGCGTGTCGAGGGCGCCGGCAAAGCTTTCGGCTGATATCGCGTCGCTCTCGAGTTCGCCACGCGCCACCGCCGAAGCAAGCTTGCGCGCCGTGCGCACGATCTCGTCGCGTCCGCCGTAGTTGAAGGCGATCACCAGCGTCAGCGATTCATTGGCTGATGTAAGCGATTCGGCCTCGTCGAGCAGCCCCCTGATATCGGGCTGCAGCCCTGCCCTGTCGCCGATGATTCTGATCCGCACGCCACTCTGGTGCAGTTCGGCCAGGTCCCGGCGGATGAACATTTTCAAGAGGCCCATCAGGTCGCTGACCTCGGACTTCGGACGCGACCAGTTCTCCGACGAGAACGCATAGACGGTCAGGTAGGAGATGCCGAGCCCGGGTGCGGCGCGAACCGTCTTGCGCAGCGCCTCGACGCCGGCACGATGGCCCGCAAGACGAGGCATGCCGCGCGCCTTGGCCCAGCGTCCGTTTCCGTCCATGATGATCGCGACATGCGCGGGCGTTGCCATGTTCTCGCTTTCGGGTCAGCCTATGGCCACGACCCTAAACCTGCATGATTTCAGCTTCCTTATCGGAAAGCAGGTGGTCAATGGTGCTGATCGTCTCGTCGGTAAGTTTCTGGACCTGGTCCGAGCGCTTGCGCTGATCGTCTTCGCTGATCTCGCCGTCCTTCTCCGCTTTCTTCAGGAAGTCCATGCCGTCGCGGCGCACATGGCGCGCGGCGACCCGGGCATTCTCGGCATAGGTGTGCGAGATTTTCACCAGTTCCTTGCGACGCTGTTCGTTGAGTTCGGGCAGTGGAATCCTGAGGTTGGTGCCGTCGACGATCGGGTTAAAACCCAGATTGGATTCGCGGATGGCGCGGTCGACCGCGCCGACCATCGACTTGTCCCAGACCGATACCGAGATCATACGAGGCTCCGGCACCGAGACGTTGGCGACCTGATTGATCGGCATCGTGGTGCCATAGGCCTGCACCTGGATCGCATCGAGCAGATTGCTGGAGGCGCGACCGGTCCGCAGCGAAGCCAGATCATGCTTGAACGCTGCGATTGCTCCATCCATGCGCCGCTTGAGATCGTCGTACTCACCACTCATCTTAATCTCCTCGACCCGTCTGACGCGGGTTCACTGCTTCGGGGCCGTGTTCGAGCCTGCTTCCCTTTCTTCGGGATCAGGCCCGGGTCAATCGTCTGTGACGACCGTGCAGCGGCCGCCGCCCCTTAGAATATCGCCGAAACCACCTTTTTCGTGGATCGAATAGACGATTATCGGAATGTTGTTTTCGCGCGCAAGTGCAATCGCTGCCGTATCCATGATGGAAAGGCCGCGATTTATGACTTCGCCATGGCTGATGCGCTCGAAACGTGTCGCATTTGGGTCCTTCTTCGGGTCCGCCGAGTAGACCCCGTCGACCTGGGTGCCCTTGAACAGCGCGTCGGCGCCGATTTCAGCCGCGCGAAGTGCAGCGGCCGAATCAGTGGTGAAGAACGGATTGCCGGTGCCGCCGGCAAAGATCACCACCTTGCCCTGATTCATGTAGCTGGTCGCCTGGCGCTGCGAAAAACTCTCGCAAAGCTCAGGCATGGCGATAGCCGAAAGCACCACGGCGTCGACACCGATCTTGTTCAATGACGTGCGCAGCGCCAGCGAATTGATGACCGTCGCAAGCATGCCCATGTGGTCGCCGGTGACACGGTCGCCGCCCTTGGAAGCAACGGCCACGCCACGAAAGATATTGCCGCCGCCGATGACGACGCCGACCTCGATGCCCAGTGCACGCGCCTCGGCGATGTCGCCGGCGATGCGATCGACGACCGAAACGTCGATGCCGAAATGCTGTTCGCCCATCAATGCTTCGCCCGACGCTTTCAGCAAGACACGTCGGTAGAGGGGCTTCACCGTCATCTGGTCCTCGTCATTTGCGTGTGGCGCGCTCCGGGCGGCAACCCCCGCGCAGTCACCGCCCCGAACAATCGCGTTCCGATACACGAAGGGCGCCGCGATGTCACGCGGCGCCCGACCGGCAAATTGGTGGTAACCTGCCGGATCGATCAGTCGGCGGACACGCTGGCTGGCTCGCCCTCGACAAGCACCGGCGATGCGTAGCCGGAGGGCTTGTCGCCGGTTGCGGCACCGCCTGTGACGCGCGCCTGTATCTGCGGCCCGAAATAGGAATAGGGGAACGACGCGGGCGTTCTGCTGACCGAATCCAGCCGGTCGCGAAGCCCTGGCGGAATCTCGAAGTCCAGCGCGCCAAGATTGTCCTGTATCTGGGCCAGCGTGGTCGCACCAATGATGACGGTGGCGATCCCCGGCTGCGTCGCCACCCAGTTGAGCGCGACCTGTGGCATGCTGCGGCCGAGCTCGGATGCAACCTTCTTGAGTTCGGCCACGATGGCCCAGTTACGCTCAGTGAATTTCTGGAAGCCCGGATGCGTCGAATTGCGGAACCCGTCGAGCCGGCCCACATTTCCGGCCCGGGCCGGCCGATACTTGCCGCTGAGCAGCCCGCTGGCGAGCGGGCTCCAGACCATGATGCCGGCGCCATGGCGCGTGCCGAAAGGCACGAACTCGTTCTCGATCGCGCGTTCGGCCAGGGAATATTCGAGTTGCAGGGCCGAAACCGGCTCATATCCGCGCAGTTCGGCAATCGTCTGCGCGCGCCCCGCATACCAGGCCGGCACATCGGACAGGCCGACATGGCGCACCTTGCCCATCCGCACCAGGTCATCCAGCGTACGCATGACCTCTTCGGCCGGCGTCAGCCTGTCCCACACATGCATGAGATAGAGATCGATATAGTCAGTGCCCAACCGCTTCAGTGAGGCATCAACCGCCCGCATAATGTTCTTGCGGCCATTGCCGCCGGCATTCGGATTGCCCGGCTGCATGTTCATGGTGAACTTGCTGGCGATCACCGCGGTGTCGCGCAAGCCTCGCTCGGCGATGAATTCGCCAAGCCAGGCTTCGGCCGTGCCGCCAGTGTAGAGGTCCGCCGTATCCAAGAAATTTCCGCCCGCCTCGACATAGGCGTCGAACATGGCGCGGGCCGTGTCCCTGTCTGCTCCCCACCCCCATTCCTTGCCGAAAGTCATCGTGCCGAGCGCCAGCCGGCTGACCCTGAGGCCGCTGTTGCCGAGCGTGTAATAGGTCATGGTCATGATCGTCTTCCAATGCTTGCTGGTGAATGCCGTGGCGTCACTGGCCCGCCGTGTCATTGCCCGGGGTTGCCTTGACCCACGGGTTGCCGCGCTCATGCGTCATGTGGAACGCGAAGCCGTCGACCTTCCAGCCGGCGGCGGAGCGCGTCAAGTGATGCTCATAGGTGCCCCAGACTTCCCAAAGCGGGTCGCCATTGCCCTCCATCCGGTTCCAGGCATAGCCGTTCGAACGGACCGTCGCCGTGTTCGCCTGGAGAGCGACCTGATGGTTGGTGCGCAGATGCAGGCTTGTCTTGCTACCCTTGAGGTTGCCGGCCCAGGCGCCGATCAGGTCGTCGGAGGCGATGTTGGCCGCCGGCTGCCCGGACAGGCTGCTGAAATCGGCGGTGACCCGATCCGCGAAATAGCTGCGCGCCAGTTTCCAGTCCTGCGCGTCGACGGCGCGGTCGATGCCATCGGCTATCCGGATGACCGCGCGTTCGTCCGCTAGCGCCTGCCAGCCGGAAGGTTCCGCCCCGCCGGTATCAATGGGCGCCAGCGCCATGCCTGCCGCGAACGTTACGTGCTTCAACGCATACATGTCTCTCCTCCTGATGCCATCAGTCGATCGGCAAAGTGTGGGCGCCGATGTGTTGGCGACAATGTAGACCACTGAATCGGCGTCGATAAGATTGCATAGTTCGCAAAGACAATGCGATATTGCTCATGAATGGACCGCGATCTCCTCATACATTTGCCTGTGATCGTTGCCGTTGCCCGGCGCGGCGGGTTCGCGCTTGCGGCGGCCGAACTCGGCATGAGCCCGTCAGCGGTCAGCCATGCCGTGCGGCTGGTCGAGGAGCGTATCGGCCAGCCCTTGTTCGCACGCACGACGCGCAGCGTTTCGCTGACCGAAGCCGGAAAGGCGTTGGTGGAGACCGCGGCCCCTGCCCTTCAGGATATTGGTGAACGGATCGACCGAATCCGCAGCGTCAAGGGCAGGCCCTCCGGCCTGCTCAGGATCAACGCCTCCACCATCGCGATTCCATTGGCGGTGACGCCTGTCGTCGCGGCGATGGCCGAGCGCTATCCGGACGTTACGGTGGAGATTTTCGCCGACCAGGGGCTGGTCGACATCGTCGGCGAAGGCTTTGATGCGGGCATCCGGCTGGGCGAGATGATCGCGCAGGACATGGTGGCCGTGCGGCTCACGCCTCCGTTCAAAGCCGTCATCGTCGCCTCTCCCGACTATATCGGACGCCGCGGCCGTCCGCGTTGCGTCGCCGATCTCGCCAACCACAATTGCATCGGCTACCGGCTTGTCCGCTCCGGTGCCCTCTATCGCTGGGATTTGACCGAAGATGGCAAGGATGTCGTCATGGAGACCGGCGGTACGACCATCGTCACGGATTCGCTCGCGGCGATTGCCCTGGCGCTTGCCGGAGTGGGCCTTGCCTATATGTTCGAGCCGCTGGCGCGCGCCGATCTTGCGGCCGGCCGCCTGGTGCAGGTTCTGCCGCAGTCGGCAATCGAGGAACCCGGCCTTTTCCTCTATTTCCCGCGCCGGGCGGCGATGGCGCCGAAACTGCGGGCCTTTATCGACACCGCACAAGAAATCGGCCGGACATCCCTGCGGACATCCGGCCGAAAAACGCTTTCGGAATAAAGCGGTAGGAAGTTACTTCTTGACCGCGGCCGCGACTTCCGCCGCGAAGTCGGTCTCTTCCTTCTCGATGCCCTCGCCCAGCGCAAAGCGCAGGTAAGCCGTGATCTTGGCCGGCGCGCCGATGTCCTTCTCGGCATCCGTCAGCGCCTTCTCGACGGTGATGTCGGGATTGAGCACGAAGGCCTGCTTCAGGAGCACGACCTCCTCGTAGAACTTGCGCAGACGGCCTTCGACCATCTTCTCGATGATCGCTTCCGGCTTGCCGGACTGGCGTGCCTGGTCGGAGAAGATCGCCTTCTCGCGTTCGACCGCGGCCGGATCGATCTGCTCAGCGGTCAGCGCCATCGGATTGGTGGCGGCAACATGCATGGCGACCTGACGAGCGAAAGCATGCGCCGCATGCTCGTTGCCGGTGGTCTCGATGGCAACCAGAACGCCGAGCTTGCCGAGACCATCGGCAACCGCGTTGTGGACGTAGGTGGCGACGGCGCCATGCGGAACGGTCAGCTTGGCCGAGCGGCGGAAGCCCATGTTTTCGCCAATGGTGCCGACAGCGTCCTTGATGGTATCGGCTACCGACTTGTCAGAACCCGGATACTTCGCGGCAGCCACGGCTTCTGTCGTGCCATAGGCCAGAGCAACCTTGGCAATTTTGGCGACGATTTCCTGGAACGCGGCATTGCGGGCAACGAAGTCGGTCTCCGAATTGACTTCTACCACGGCAGCCTCGCGAACGCCGGAATCGACGCCGATCAGGCCCTCCGCTGCAGTACGTCCAGCCTTCTTGTCGGCCTTGGAAATACCCTTCTTGCGCAGCCAGTCCACGGCTTCTTCCATGTTGCCGTTGGTCTCGGTCAACGCCGCCTTGCAATCCATCATGCCCGCGCCGGTCAAGTCGCGGAGTTCTTTGACCTGTGCAGCCGAAATGCTCATTGTCGCCTCTTTGGTTTTAAATGCACCGACGCACCATCGATATTCGATGATGCGTCTGTTTAGCGTGCCAAAATATGAGAAAGATGAAGGCCGCAACCGGCCTTCGCTTGTCAAGCTTCGGGGGCTTCCGACGCCGGGGCCGGGGCCGGCTCGAGCGCCGGCTCGACCGGGGCTTCGACCGAAGCGCCGATGTCGATACCGAGCGCGCCTTGCTGGCGGGCGATGCCGTCGATGGCAGCCTTGGCGATCAGGTCGCAATAGAGCTGAATGGCGCGGGCCGCGTCGTCATTGCCGGGGATCGGGAAGTCGATCTTGTCCGGATCGCAGTTCGAATCGATGATGGCGACGACCGGGATGCCGAGACGCTTGGCCTCGAGGATGGCGATCGCTTCCTTGTTGGTGTCGATGACGAACATCAGGTCGGGCGTCGAGCCCATGTCCTTGATGCCGCCCAGCGCCTTGTCGAGCTTCTCGCGCTCGCGATCGAGGTTGAGGCGTTCCTTCTTGGTCAGGCCCTGGGCCTCGCCGGCCAGCATTTCGTCGAGCTTGCGCAGGCGCTGGATCGAATTCGAGATCGTCTTCCAGTTGGTCAGCATGCCGCCGAGCCAACGCGAGTTGACATAGTACTGAGCCGAACGCTGTGCCGCATCGGCGACAATGTCGGACGCCTGGCGCTTGGTGCCGACGAACAACACGCGGCCGCCCTTGGCGACAGTGTCGGAAACCTGCTTCAGCGCCTGGTGCAGCAAAGGCACCGTCTGCGAGAGGTCGATGATGTGGATGTTATTGCGTGCGCCGTAGATATAGGGCGCCATCTTCGGGTTCCAGCGATGGGTCTGGTGGCCGAAGTGAATGCCAGCTTCCAAAAGCTGGCGCATGCTGAAATCAGGCAGTGCCATTCAAAGTTCCTTTCCGGTTAGCCTCCACGGACACAGGCATTTTTGGACTTTGTCCTCGAACGCCACCGGAGGTTTCAGCCGGATTTCTCCCGGGCAGACACCAAAGTCCGTGTGTGGAATGAGCGCGCATATAGAGGGGATACGCGACAAACGCAAGCCGTGTGGCGCTTCACGCTCAGCGTGCGGCAATCAGCGCCCCGGTGCCGATCATGGCACTGCCGGCAAACCGGTTCATCAGCCGCATGCGCCTCGGCGTCCTGAACCAACCCGAAGCCCGGCCCGCGAGCGCAGCATAGAAACCCATAGTGAGGATGTTGACGCTGATCACGACCAGGATCACCAGCAGGCCGTCGGCAAGGGTCATGGTGTCGAGGTTCAGGATCAGCGGCATGATCGAGGCATGGAACAGGATGGCCTTCGGATTGCCGAGCGCAATGGACGCACCGAGGAAGAATGACCGCGACAATCTTGCCTGCGTCGCCTGCGGCTCATTCGATTGCGCGGCAGCGCGCCACATCCTGACGCCGAGAAAGATCAGATAGGCAGCACCCGCATATTTCAGCAAGAGGAAAATCCATTCGAACGTCTGGGCCAGCGCCACCAGTCCGAGCAATGCCAGGGTGACCAGCACGGCATCGCCGGCGGCAACACCGACTCCGGCCATGAACGCGCGAAGGAACCCGCGCGACACGCCGTTGGTGATGACCGCGAACATCGCCGGTCCCGGCGTCGCGGCGGCAAGAGTGATCGCAGCGCAATAAGTCAGAAATGCTGTGAGCGTCACGATCGGACCTTTCCCTTCGGCACCCGCACCCGCCGAAAGATCGCGACGATCTCCTCGCGGCTGCATTCGATGGCGCCGAGCCGCACCGCACGGTCGCGCTCGAAGCCGGTTATGTCATAATGCGGCGCCGATGTCTTGGGCGGCCCCTGGTAGGATGAACGCTTGATCGCCAGCTCCGCGGCAAAGCGATGCAGTTCGTCGGTGTCGTCGGCCAACAGATGGCACCAGCGATGGCCAGCCCATTTCCAGATCGCTGCGTCGACATAGACTGCCATGAAGCTTGCTGTCTGCCTTCCATCTTTCACGACAGTCGGCCACATGGCCCGTCCGGATGTCAGTGACGATAGAATGGATTCGGATAGAAAATGAAGCTGCCTTTGGCCGCAAGCTCGGTCACCGTGCTGGTGACGGCTTCCTGCATGCGACGGTGCAGTTCGGCAACCGCATCATCGATCGAGCCCGCATACGCATGCAGGCCCAGCGCCTCCGGCACCCGGATGTGGGCGCAACGCGGCCCGGCCGGCTGCGGAATGAACCGGTTCATCGTGTCACGTAGTCCGTTCTGGCAATAATCGTTGCGGATCCGCTTCAGATGTTCGGCGATCTCCTCCTGGGTGATGCGCGGGTTGGCCGAGGCCCAGGGCCCGACGCGTTGTAGCCTCTGAATGGTGTCGGCAAGCGTGCGAACCTCCTTTTGCCGTTCCGCATCGCCGGTGTTTTCGCGCTGCCAGCGACGCGCCCGACGCAGAAGCTCGGCGGTATCGATGGCAGTGTCGGCCGAGATGCTCTCGCCGAGCCGGCGGCCGAGCTCGATGACCAACGCTTTCCGGCGCTCGGTATATGTCGCGCCTTCGTCGGATTGTATGCCGCAGGCGGCTTCATCGCGGGTCAGCAGCGTCGAATAGACATGGTGGATGCGCTGCGGCAGTGTGTCGGTCGCCTGGCGTTCTATCTTCAGGCTTTTCTCGACATAGGCGCATTCCTTTGCCAGCGCCGCTTCGACATTCCCGGTGAAGGCAAGCTTCCAGACGACCGGCGCGATCCAGACCTTGAAATCCGGATCCGTGGCCCGGCCGCGCCGGAGAGCCTCAAGCCCCATCTCCACGGCACCCGGCAGCAGCGGCGCGACGACATTGGCATGCCAGCCGACGCCGCCTTCGGGATGCAGCAGCACGCCATGGCCCTTCAAGGCCCAGGCGATGGAGTGTTCCTTAGCTGCCCCGCTGTTGCCCGGAATCTGGGCGATCAGGTTGTTGGCCAGCCAGAATTTCTGCATCATTCTGCCGAGACCGTTGACGACGCCATTCGTCGCCCATGACGCAGTGAGCGGGCTGACCTGCGAGACGATCTCCTTGTCGATCATCCAGTCGGTGAAGAACTCGGGGTGATTGGGCGTGATGAAGGTCGCCTTCCCCGCCCCGCAACTGGCCTTCAGCTGCTCAAGGTCGGCGTCGGGCAAGTCGATGTGGCGGACATTGGAGACGCCGCGCAAACCGGCTAGGCGGTTGAACGGCAACAGATCGCGAAATCCGGGAATGCCGCGCAGCATGACGATCCGGTTAACGGATGTCATGGCCCTGATCAGTAACCGGCTAGGTCTCGGCGCAACGAAGACATCGATCTTGCTCAAGCTGCTCCCCCCTTGCGCCTGGACGCTGGGGAGAGGTTGAGAGAAAATTGCGGCACGTTCAAGTCGTTCGCCACGGCGTGGCATGCTTAACCGGTCCGGATCGAAGCCTTATTTCGTCGGGCAGGCTTTCGTCTGGTCGAACAGCGACAGATTGACCAGCTTGCCCGTCATCGAGAAGTCGCCATAGTCCATGGTGAGGTCACGGGTGATGCCGTTCTCATGCAGTTTGAAGCTGATGCGGTATTCCGGCACCTCTTCGCCAGTCTTGCCGGTGTCGTCGAAATAGGCGATGTCGACCGGCCAATACTTTTCGGTGGCGAGCTTCGCCAGTGCCGGAGCCTCCGGATCGGCCTTGTCGGCATCGGTTTTCTTGCCGACGACGACGGTGGTGGTCATCACCTTGTTGGCATCTTCGGAACCGTCGAACAGATTGGTTTCGTAGAAATTCTCGCCCTTTTCGGCCTTGCCGATCAGTTCGACCAGATGCTGGGTCGGGAACTGGGTGGTCGACAGCTCGACGCTGTTCTTTTCCGGCTTGTCGATATCGACCTTCAGGCCCTTGGTCTCCTTCGTGGCGATGCCCTTGACCTCCTTGTCGAGGTTCTGATCGACGAAGGACTTCGTCACAAACGAGAATGTTTTGCCTTCGGCATCCTCGAAAGTGGTTGTCTGCTGGTCGGTCAGCCTGGTGTTGTCGGCGGTCACGATCTGGGTCACGAAACGGAATTTCACCGTATAGCCTTCACAGGCAGAGCCGTTGAACTCATAGACCATGCGACCGGATATGCCTGTGATGCCGGACTGATCGGACGCCTTTTTCAGGGTAAGGTCGTAGACGGCGCGGTGGGCTTGCAGCGCCGGCGCGGCAAAGGCCGGGCCGATCGAGAAGATCCCCGACAACAGGACGGCATGGAATGCAAGGCGCGCTGCGCGCATAAGGTACTCCGATCGTCGCGGCTGATGGTATGCCGCAGGGAAAGATGGTCCAGCTTAAAAAAAGTCATGGCGGAAGCGAGGCAAAAATAGCAATTTCGGCCCGGCCAGCGCGGCGTCACCAAGCAATAGGGAAATACCATGAGTGAAACAATCGAAAAGCGGCTAAGCGATCTGGGCGTGACGCTTCCTGTCGCCGCCGCGCCCGCCGCCAATTACGTGCCCTATTGCAGGACCGGCAATTTGCTGTTCACCGCCGGGCAGTTGCCGCTCAAGGATGGCAAGCTGCAGGCGAGCGGATTGCTTGGCCGCGATGTCGACACGGCAGGCGGCAAGGACGCGGCAAAGCACTGCGCGATCAACATCCTGGCGCAGGCCAAGGCAGCGCTCGGCGACCTCGAGAAGATCCGCCGGCTGGTGAAGATCACCGTTTTCGTGGCTTCGACACCTGAGTTTGTCGAACAGCATCTGGTTGCCAACGGCGCCTCGGATTTCCTGGTTGCGGCCCTCGGCGAACGCGGTAAGCATTCACGCTCGGCTGCCGGCACCGCCTGCCTGCCGCTTAATGCCGCAGTGGAAATCGAAGCCGTCTTCGAAGTCGAATGAGCCAGAGGACAGATATGACCGACCTATCCTGGCTGACCGCCCGGCCCGTCGCCCATCGCGGCTTTCACGACATGAACAAGAAGCGCTGGGAAAACACGCTTTCCGCCTTTGCGGCCGCGGCCGAGCGTGGCTATGCCATCGAATGCGACGTGCACCTGTCGTCTGACCGCGTTCCCGTCATCATCCATGATGGCGATCTCAAGCGCCTGACCGGCCAGGACGGCTTCGTCTGGCAGCGCAGCGCGGCGGAACTGGCGGCGCTCAAGATCGGTGGCACGGCGGACCATGTGCCGACGCTGCGGGAAGTGCTCGACCTGATCGATGGCCGCGTACCACTGGTGGTCGAACTGAAGGGCGTGCCAGGCTATGACGAAGGCCTGGTGGCAAGCGTCGGCAAGATGCTCAAGCGCTACAAGGGCAAAGCCGCGATCATGTCGTTCGACCACTGGTTGATCCGCGATTTCCCGAAGGACGCGCCGGGTATCCCGGGGGGACTCACCGCGTACGGCAACGACGTCAAGTTGATCGAAGCGCATTTCTCCATGCTTGCGCACGAGATCGCCTTCACCTCCTATGCGGCCGGCGACCTGCCGAACCGGTTCGTCAGCTTCGTGCGTGAAAAGCTGAAAATGCCTGTCATCACCTGGACCGTGCATGACCAGCCGGCTGTCGACCTGACCTTCAGATACGCCGACCAGATGACATTCGAAGGGTTCGAACCCGATCTGGTCAAAGTCGCCTGAGTGCCTGAAACGTGACTTGTACCGAGCCGGACGGAGCTTAAATAAGCCTCATGGATCAAGGCGACGAGGGCGATGGCCAAACAGCAAATGCGGACTATTCGATCCGCGTCGCCGCCGGCGTCGGCGCTTTCACCTGCGATGAATGGAACAGCCTCCGTGGGACCACGCGCGACGACGCAGAAAACGGCTACAACCCACTCGTTTCATTCGCTTTCCTGAGCGCGCTTGAGGAGTCCGGCTGCGCCGTGCGGCGCACCGGCTGGCAGGGCCACCATCTCAGGCTGGAGGATGGGCAAGGCACGTTGCTCGGTGCGGTTCCCTGCTATCTCAAGTCGCACAGCCAGGGCGAATATGTCTTCGATCATGGCTGGTCGGATGCCTTCGAGCGGGCCGGCGGCCGCTACTATCCCAAACTGCAAAGTGCTGTGCCGTTCACGCCGGTCACCGGCCCTCGCCTGCTGGTCAGCAAGGGCGAGGACAGCGCCACGGTGAAGGCCGGTCTCGCGGCGGGTCTGAAAGCGGTCACGCAAAAACTCGGCGTCTCTTCCGCGCATGTCACCTTCGCGCAAGATAGCGACGTGAAGGTGCTGGAAGCGGCAGGTTTCCTGCGCCGCACCGATCAGCAATTCCATTTCTTCAATGAAGACTTTTCAACCTACGACGATTTCCTCGCCACCCTTGCCTCGCGCAAGCGAAAGGCGATGAAGAAGGAAAGGCGCGAGGCGCTTGCAGATGGCATTTCGATCGACCGGCTGACCGGCAAGGATATCACCGAGAAGGCCTGGGACGATTTTTACGCCTTCTACATGGACACCGGCAGCCGCAAATGGGGCCGCCCCTATCTCAACCGTCAGTTCTTTTCGTTGATCGGCGAGCGCATGGCCGACGACATCCTTCTGGTAATGGCCAGGCGCAACGGGCGCTACATTGCCGGCGCCATCAATTTCATCGGCTCCGACGCACTCTATGGCCGCAACTGGGGCTGCATCGAGGATCATCCCTTCCTGCATTTCGAGGTCTGCTACCATCAGGCGATCGACTTCGCCATCGAGCGCAAGCTGAAAGTGGTCGAGGCAGGCGCGCAAGGCGAGCACAAACTGGCGCGCGGCTACCGGCCGGTGACCATGCATTCCGCGCACTACATCGCCCATCCCGGCCTGCGCAACGCCGTTGCCGACTATCTCAGGCGCGAACGCCATGAGGTGGAGCGGATGAGCGAATATCTCGAAGAGCATACCCCGTTCCGCAAGGATTTGGAGGAGTAGCGACCCGCTGCCCGGAGGGGCAGGATCGACGATCGTCTTGCCGATTTTCGACCGCTTCGCTACACCAAAGTCACAATCGGGAGCATTTGCCATGGCTGAAACCGCCTATGACACCGACAACATCTTCGCGAAGATCCTGCGCGGCGAAATTCCCTCGCACCGCGTCTACCAGGACGATGCGTTCATAGCCTTCATGGATGTGATGCCGCAGGGGCCGGGCCATACGCTCGTGGTGCCGAAGGTGCCGTCGCGCAACCTGCTCGACGCCGATCCGTCAATTTTCGGCCCGCTTTTCACGGTCGTTCAGAAAGTGGCGCAGGCGGTGAAAAAGGCCTTCGGCGCCGACGGCGTCACCGTCATGCAGTTCAATGAGCCGGCCTCGGGCCAGACCGTTTATCATCTCCATGTGCATGTCATCCCGCGCTTCGACGGCATCCCGCTGAAGCCACACACGGGCGCGATGGAAAAGTCGGAGGTGTTGGCCGAAAACGCCGAAAAGATACGGGCGGCACTGCAAAGCTGACACCGCAATCGCCGGCAAACTGGAACAGTCTTAGTCGGGCTGAGCCCATCGCTCGATCGGACTCGGCCGTGCGATGCCTTGCTCCAGCCGCTGGCAGCGCTCTGGCCGCACACCTCTTCGTGATGATTTCGACCGGGCAGCGAACACCGACAAGCAGCTCTCGCTCCAATGAAAAAGCCCCGTCTCCGGGGCTTTTTCGACTTCCATCAAGGTCAGTTCTTTCTGGGCAGTTGCGGCACGAGGCTGCGCTTGCCGCCGTCCTTGCCTTTGGCTTCGGGCTTCTGAGCCACCAGCTTCTTGGCCGCGGGCTTTTTCGCCACGGCCTTTCTGGGCTTCGGCGTTTCTTCCGGCTCTTCCTTCTTCGGCTTCACCGGCGCCTCGTCGGCGAGCGATTCGAGCTTCAGACCGGTTTCGCCGGTTTCCTTCTTCTCGACGGTGACGCGCACCGTACCGCCCTTCTTGAGCTTGCCGAACAGCACCTCGTCGGCCAGCGGCTTCTTGATGTGCTCCTGGATCACCCGGCCGAGCGGCCGCGCTCCCATGCGCTCGTCATAACCCTTGTCGGCGAGCCAGGCGATCGCATCCGGCGACAGGTCGAAGGTGACGCCACGCTCGGAAAGCTGGGCCTCGAGCTGCATGACGAACTTCTGCACCACCTGATGGATAACCGGTACCGGCAGCGAGCCGAACGGGATGATCGCATCGAGACGATTGCGGAACTCCGGCGTGAACAGCCGGTTGATCGCCTCGACATCGTCGCCTTCGCGCTTGGTCGAGCCGAAGCCGATCGCCGCGCGCTGCGCATCCGACGCACCCGCATTGGTGGTCATGATCAAGATCACATTGCGGAAGTCGATCTGCTTGCCGTTGTGGTCCGTCAGCTTGCCATGGTCCATCACCTGCAACAGGATGTTGAACAGGTCCGGATGCGCCTTCTCGACTTCGTCCAGCAACAGCACGCAATGCGGATGCTGGTCGACGCCGTCGGTCAAAAGGCCGCCCTGGTCGAAGCCGACATAGCCGGGAGGCGCACCGATCAGCCGCGATACGGTGTGACGTTCCATGTACTCCGACATGTCGAAGCGGATCAGCTCGACGCCGAGAGAGGCGGCCAACTGCTTGGCCACTTCGGTCTTGCCGACGCCGGTCGGGCCGGAGAACAAGTAGGAACCGATTGGCTTTTCCGGTTCACGCAGGCCCGCACGCGCCAGCTTGATGGCCGAGGTCAACGCGGTGATCGCGGTGTCCTGGCCATAGACGACGCGCTTCAGCTCGATGTCGAGGCCCTGCAGCACCTTCTCGTCATCGGCCGAAACCGTCTTCGGAGGGATGCGCGCCATGGTGGCGATCGTGGCTTCGATCTCCTTGATGCCGATGGTCTTCTTGCGCTTGGCTTCCGGCACCAGCATTTGCGAGGCGCCGGTCTCGTCGATCACGTCGATCGCCTTGTCCGGCAACTTGCGGTCGTTGATGTAGCGCGCCGACAGCTCCACCGAGGCCTTGATCGCCTCGTTGGTGAACTTCACCTTGTGGAATTCCTCGTAATAGGGCTTCAGGCCCTTCATGATCGCGATGGCGTCCTCGATGGTCGGCTCGTTAACGTCTATCTTCTGGAAGCGTCGCACCAGGGCGCGGTCCTTCTCGAAGAACTGGCGGAATTCCTTGTAGGTGGTCGAACCGATGCAGCGGATCGCACCCGACGACAAGGCCGGCTTCAACAGGTTGGACGCGTCCATGGCGCCGCCTGATGTGGCCCCAGCCCCGATCACCGTGTGGATCTCGTCGATGAACAGCACAGCACCTGGATAGTCCTCGAGCTCCTTGACGACCTGCTTCAGCCGTTCCTCGAAGTCACCGCGATAGCGCGTGCCTGCCAGCAACGTGCCCATGTCGAGCGCAAAGATGGTGGCGTTGTGCAGCACTTCGGGAACGTCGCCTTCGACGATACGCTTGGCCAGGCCCTCGGCTATCGCCGTCTTGCCGACGCCGGGATCGCCGACATAGAGCGGGTTGTTCTTGGAGCGGCGGCACAGCACCTGGATGGTGCGGTTGATCTCGGACTCGCGGCCGATCAGCGGGTCGATCTTGCCGGCCTTGGCCTTGTTGTTGAGGTTGATGCAATAAGCGGTCAGCGCGTCCTGCTGCTGCTTCTTCTTGCCGCCTTCCTCCTGCGGCTCGGCGCCGTTCTGGCCACCCTGCTCGTCTTCGGCGCCGCGCGGCGAGCGTGTTTCCGACGCGCCCGGACGCTTGGCAATGCCGTGCGAGATGTAGTTGACCGCGTCGTAGCGGGTCATCTGCTGTTCTTGCAGGAAATAGGCGGCATGGCTCTCGCGTTCGGCGAAGATGGCGACGAGCACATTGGCGCCCGACACTTCCTCGCGGCCCGATGACTGCACATGGATCACCGCGCGCTGTATGACGCGCTGGAAACCGGCCGTCGGCTTGGAGTCCTCGTCGTAGCCGGTGACGAGATTGTCGAGTTCGGTGTCGATATAGGTGAGAACCGTATGCTTGAGCTCATCGAGATCGACATTGCAGGCGCGCATGACGGCAGCCGCTTCGGTGTCGTCGATGAGCGCGAGCAACAGATGTTCAAGGGTTGCGTATTCATGGTGCCGCTCATTGGCGAGCGTCAGCGCTTGGTGAAGCGCCTTTTCCAGGCCTTGGGAGAAAGCCGGCATGTTACCTCACTTCTTCTCCATCACGCATTGCAGCGGATGCTGATTCTGTCGGGCGAAATCCATGACCTGGGACACTTTGGTCTCGGCCACCTCGAATGTATAGACCCCGCACTCGCCCACTCCATGATTGTGAACATGAAGCATGATGCGTGTGGCGGCTTCGCGGTCCTTCTGGAAAAAACGCTCCAGCACGTGAACCACGAACTCCATGGGCGTGTAGTCGTCGTTGAGGATGAGGACCCGATAAAGGCTGGGCTTCTTGGTTTTGGTTTTCGTGCGCGTGATGACGGCCGTCCCGCGGCCGGCCTCATTGCCGTCGCCGCCGCCGTTTTGCATCCGCACCACGCATCTCGTGGCAGTCAAACCGATCGTCACGTATTCCTGCCTCTTTCGAATCCCCATGCGAACTCGACATGTAGGTGTTCGATGGACGATTTTAAGCCCTTCTGTTTAGCTGACAATATGGCTAGGTGACCAAACTTGGACGATTTTCGCAATCGTGAAGGGGCGCGAGGCCTTTGATCGGCAGTTGACATGAAAAACCCGGCCACGTTTCCGCTGCCGGGTTTTTTACGGGCCCCAAAGGGCCAACTCAGGGTCGTGTCTGGACGAAGTTAATTCGCCCGGGCGAAAATTACTTCGCCTTGGCAACGATCGATTCGAAGGGCTTGTAAGCTTCCTTGGCGAGTTCGGCATAAAGGTCGCCAATCTTGGTGGCCTCGGCGACGAACGCCTCGTAGGACTGCTTGGCATAATCCGACTGGATCTCGATCGCCTTTTCCAGCGACTTGGCCGAAAACAGCTTCTCTATAGTAGCGCTGCCTGACTCAAAACTCTTCTTGGTGTATTCGCCAGCCTCGGTGGCGATCGCCTGGGCGCCCTTGGAGAGCGACGCGAAGCTCTTCAATCCGGTGTCGGCAAACTCTTTGCCGTATTTGCTGAAATCCTCATAGGTCTGGGTCATTTCTAATTCCCTTGACGGTTGAGGCGTCCTTCTTCGGGGCGCCCTTGTGCAGTGCACCTTAATATATTGTGCGCCGCACAAAAGTCAATATTCCACCGGCGCGCGAACCCGCCTGCGCAGCCAATGGCTAAAAATCGAATAAAGAGAGCTTCAAGCTCGAAGAAAATGGTGAACGCGGCGGTTACCATAAACGGATTGGTAACGCTGCCCCGGTAGCTTGGCCGGAAGCGAGGCAGGACCCTTTGCCGCCTCCAGCGCAACGAAGAATCCAAGGGAAGTACCAGTGCGTAAGGCGTTGTTGGGCATCGTTTCCAAATCCACCTCCCCTCTCAAAACGATCATGATCATCGCGATGGCGATGGCATTCGTTTGCGGCGACGTTGCCTCGTCGCTGGCGGCGAGGTCGGCGGCCATCGTCATCGACGCCAAGACCGGCAAGGTGCTGTATTCGGCGGACGCCGACGGCAGGCGCTATCCGGCATCGCTGACCAAGATGATGACGCTCTATCTGACCTTCGAAGCACTGGCGAAGGGGAAGATCAGCAGGAACTCGCCAGTCGTGTTTTCGGCCCATGCATCCGCCGAGGCACCGACGAAACTCGGGGTTAAGCCGGGCGGTTCTGTCACGGTCGAGACCGCGATCCTGTCGATTGTCACCAAGTCAGCGAACGACTCGGCCACCGCGCTAGGTGAAATGCTCGGCGGCAATGAACCCACTTTTGCCCGCATGATGACCGCCAAGGCACGGGCGCTGGGCATGAACGGCACCGTCTTCCGCAACGCTAATGGCCTGCCCGACCCCGGCCAGTTCACCACCGCGCGCGACATGGCGACGCTCGGCATCGCGCTGAGGGAGCATTTCCCGCAGTACTACGGTTACTTCTCGCAGCGTTCCTTTCTCTACGGGCGCCAGCGCATCAACGGCCACAACCGCCTGCTCGGACGCATCAAGGGTGTCGACGGCATCAAGACGGGCTACACCCGCGCCTCCGGCTTCAATCTCGTCTCGTCGGTTTCCGACGGCAATCGCCGCCTCGTCGGCGTGGTCATGGGCGGCACCTCCGGCGGCAGCCGCGATAACCAGATGGCGATGTTGATCAACACCTACTTGCCGAGGGCCTCTACCCGAGGCGGCGGCGATCTGGTTGCCAAGGCCAGCGGCAACAACCCAGTCACTGCGCTTGCCAAGGTCCTCCTGCCCAAGCATGACGCGCCGACCCTGGACGACAAGCCGATGGTGGCACAAGATGATGCCACGGTTGCCGAGGACGCCACCGTCGCGGAAGACGACACCGCGCAGGCCGAAGAGGCAGCCCCGGCCATCAAGACCAGGAAGGTCAAGACCGTCATCGTCTCGGCCCCTCAAATTGCCACTGCCCAGGTCGTCGCTGCTTACGCCGAGCCGGCTGCCGAGCCGACGCCGGCTGCGCCTGTCGATCCGGTCAGCACGGCGTCGGTGCCGTCGGGCTGGGCCATTCAGGTCGCCTCGTCGCCGAAACAGTCTGAAGCCCAGGCTTTCCTCGACAAGGCGGCCAAGAAGGCACCCAACGTGTTGGCCGACGCGTCCGGCTTCACCGTCGCCTTCGACAAGGACGGGGTCACCTATTACCGGGCCCGCTTTGGTGGCTTTGGTTCGAAGACCGCCGCCTGGAAGACCTGTACTGCTTTGAAGAAGAAGAACATCGAGTGCTACGCCGTCCAGCAGTAGGACGGCGTGGAAGCCATCTCCCGGAAGATTTCTGCGTCGAAGGAGACTAGTTGTGGTTGGAGAGCAAGACGTCCTTGGCTTCGTTAATCCGCGCCGCCAGGAAAGACGTGCCGCCGATATCGGGGTGGAGGCGCTGCATCAGGCGGCGGTGCGCCTTGCGGACATCCGCCGCGGCGGCCCCCGCTTCAAGACCAAGGACCTTGTAGGCCTCCTCCTTAGTCATGGCGCCCGAACCTGGCGCAACACCCAACCCTTCGCCACCGTCCGCATCAGTGTTTTTGCGCCAGACGGGAAATCTGCCGTCAAGATACGTCTCTAGCAGCTGTCGGCTCTCCGGGTCGCCGGAGAGTTCCCGGTAGAGATGCTGCAATTCGGCTAATCCCATCGCACCAAGCATCTTGCCTTCATGGCGGCCGGCCAGCACGAGGCCCTCCAGGCCGCCAGTAGCGTGATCAAGCTCCATTTCCAATGCGGCGGTACGCACCGTCGAACGCTTGCCCTGCACCGGTCTGGCCGTCTGGTGTTTCATCCGCACAGAACTGTACCAGGCAATTGCCGCGGCCAGTATGATGCCGGCGATGCCTTCGCGCCCGACCACAAGCAAAGTGACGCCGACCAGCGCCAGGAGAACCGGTCCGAGCGTGCGCATTCCGCTCGCCAGTTTTCCCGGATCGGCGCGCAGAAAGATGGTCACCGCGCCGAGAAGCACCAGAAGCAATGCAACGAATAAGATAACCGCGCCCATCAGTTCCCGCTGCCCCGCAGATGCTCGATCATCAGCCGGTCCTCCGGCCTGCCTCTGGCCTCGAGCGCCGCCAGCCCGCCGGTTGCAAACACCGCAACCGCCGAAAGCAGTTCGGCTAGAGTCGCGGCAGCCCGCCTGTCAAATCGGAACCAAGCCCCTTTGGACAACCGGGCGATTTCCTTGAACGCTTTTTCTGCGCCGGAATCATGACCTTCCTGGAAAACGAAGACAGGCACGCCATGCAGGCCGAGGCTGCCGGCCTTTTCGGCCAGATCGTCGATGTTTTCTTCCATGGCATCGCCGATATAGACCAGCGCATTGACCTTGGCCGTACCGGTCTGTTTCAGCGCGTGCGTCAGCACCTTGCCGATCTGGGTGTGGCCGCTGCGGCATTGGATTCGCGTCATCAACTGTTTCAAGGCACTGGTATCGGTCACGAAAGCAGAAGAACGGCACTCGCCCAGGCCGCGAAAATAGACCAGTTGGACACTGAGGGTTCCGGCCTTGCCGACGGCATCGAACATCTGGCCCTGCAGCTCACAAGCCAGATCCCAGGTCGGCTGGCGGCTCATCGTCGCGTCGAGCGAAAGGATCAGCCTGCCCGACCCCTTCGCCGAGGCAGCCAGCGTCCTTGCCTGCCGAAGAAAGGCTTCGATCTCGCCGGCATTGGATTGAGGTTTGACCGGCGCAGGATTGGCCCTTGCGGGCACGGGCTGCTTCTTGTCGTTCATGGAAACAAGATGTGGCGCTGTGCCACCGCTTGCAAGCCCCGCCCAAGGCAACATTGAGAGCCAGAGGCTCGGATTCCGGGGGGTCAGAGCAGACCGAGATCGGCAAGCTCACGCCTGAGTTTCGGCGGCATCTCGATCAGCCCCGCCTTGCCCTGGCCGAGATCGGCCGGCGCGTCCGCCGGCTTCAGATAGCGCCAGCCCTGAAAGGCCCGCCGCGGCTGCCAGTCGGTTCGAACAACCTCGGGGTCGAGAATCAGGTGGCAACGGCCGATGCCCTCACCGTCCGTGAATGGACGGATCTCGGTGATCAGCTGGCGGCACTGCACATTGCCCTTGATCACCCAGTAGAGCGAACCGCCATCGGTAACTTCGGCACCGCGCGTCGGCACCATGCGGGTGGTGTGATATTGCTCGACCGGCTCACCGGCGCGCCGCCGTTCGTCGAGACGGAAAGCAATCCACTCTTCGAGATCCTCGACGCTGTCGCAGCCTACACACAGTTTTATGAGATTGAGAGACATCGCTTAAGGTTTAGTCCGCCGCGCGGACGCGTCAACGGCTTGACCGACTTCTCCACAGTAGCAGTTTAGGCCAGCCCTCAGCATTCCACGACGTTGACGGCTAGCCCGCCAAGGCTGGTTTCCTTGTACTTCTCGTTCATGTCGAGGCCGGTCTGGCGCATGGTCTCGATCGCTGCATCGAGCGGTACGAAATGGATGCCGTCGCCCTTGATGGCCAGCGACGCGGCCGTCACCGCCTTGACGGCGCCCAGCGCATTGCGCTCGATACACGGCACCTGCACCAGCCCGCCGACCGGATCGCAGGTCATGCCGAGATGGTGTTCGAGCGCTATCTCGGCGGCGTTTTCGACCTGCTCGGGCGTGCCGCCCATGACGGCGCACAGGCCGGCCGCGGCCATCGCCGACGCCGACCCGACCTCGCCCTGACAGCCGACCTCTGCGCCCGAGATCGAGGCGTTGGTCTTGATGATGCCGCCAACCGCAGCTGCCGTGAGAAGGAAGTCGCGGATGCTCGGCTGGTCGGCCTCGGGATGGAAATGCAGCCAGTAGCGCAACACCGCCGGCAGCGTGCCGGCAGCACCGTTGGTCGGCGCGGTGACGACGCGACCGCCGGCGGCATTCTCCTCATTGACAGCCATGGCGTAGATCGACAGCCAGTCATTGGCGAGCAGCGGGTTGGGCCTGTTCTGCTGCCACTGCTCCTGCAGCTTGTCATGCAGCATGCGCGCGCGGCGGCGCACCTTCAATCCGCCCGGCATGATGCCGTCCTGCGACAGGCCACGGTCGATGCAGCCCTTCATGGCGCTCCAGATGTCGTCAAGGCCGGCATCGAGCTCCTCGCGCGACATCTGCGTCTCCTCGTTGACGCGCTTCATGTCAGCGATGGAAAGGCCGCTCTTGCCGGCCATGGCCAGCATCTCGACCGCGTTCTTGAACGGATAAGGCACCTTCTTGCCTTCTGATGTCACCGAGCCCTTGGCCTTCATCCGCTGCAGTTCTTCTTCCGAAACCACGAAGCCGCCGCCGATCGAATAGTAGATGCGCTTGAGCAGCAGGCGGCCGCCTGAATCATAGGCGTAGAACGCCATGCCGTTGGCGTGTCCGGTGAGCGGAGTTTTGCGGTCCAGCACCAGATCGGTTGCCGGATCGAAGCGATAGGAGGGATGGCCGGGCGGCGAGATGCGCTTTTCGGCGGCGATGCGGCCGGCAATGCCATCGGCCTGGTCGGGATCGACCGTCTGTGGCGTCAGGCCGGCAAGGCCGAGCACGACGGCGCGATCCGAGCCATGGCCAATGCCCGTATAGGCGAGTGATCCGTGCAGGCTGGCGCCAAGCTGATCGACCTTCACGCCCGCCGGGCGCGGCCAGTCATTTCCCGCGACCTCATCGAGAAACCGCACTGCGGCGGTCATCGGCCCCATCGTATGAGAACTCGAGGGTCCGATGCCGATCTTGAACAGGTCGAAAACCGAAAGGAACACGCGGCGTTGTCTCCTGGATTCAGGTCGAGGACTACATATAGGAATTCCCAGATGTTTCCGCTCTTTTGGAAACCGCGGCGCCGCACCCGCCGACCTTGTTTGCTCCGGCAGCGACATTGATGCCGATCGCTGGTCAAGGCTACGAACTCGGGTTAAGGGGTTCCTTCGGAGCCTTCGCCGGCGCGTTGGCTGACGGAAACGAAAAACCCGCCTGCGCGGCGGGTCGCTGGCGCAAATCAACACCATGAACGAATATGTACCATAGCTGGGGTCACGAAATCAAGAAAAAATTCCTATCGTGAAAAGCTACCGGCACAAAAGCTGCCGACATCGCCGAACTGGCCGTCGTCAGGTCTTTTGTTCACCTGAATTCGAAGCCCTAGATCGCTGGTTGCGGACATCGAAGCGACCGCACCGGATGTGATAGATTCAGCCTATGGGCGATTCTATCGATCTTTCGACAGCCGATCTCGCGGCGCTGGCCTTCTTCCTCGTCGCGTGGCTGCTGCACACGCTCGCTTCCGACGGCAAGCTGACCAGCCGGGTGTCGCTGACCACGGCGATGAATGCACAGCGGCAAGCCTGGATGCGGACCATGGCCGAGCGCGAGATCCGCATCGTCGACACCGCCATCATGAGCGGTCTGCAGCAAGGCACCGCCTTCTTCGCGTCCAGCTCCCTGATCGCGATCGGCGGCTGCTTTGCCTTGCTGGGCGCGTCCGACCGGGTTCTTGAAGTGCTCAGCGATCTGCCCCTGGGCGGCGCCCCGTCACGCGCGGCCTTCCAGATAAAGGTGTTCGGACTGGTGCTGATCCTGGCGTTTTCGTTCTTTAAATTCGGCTGGGCTTATCGGCTGTTCAACTACTGCACGATCCTGATCGGCGCCGTGCCGATCCCGCATGGCGAAGCCTCGCGCAATCCGGTTACCGAAACGGCGGTCTGGCGCGCGACACAGATGAACATGCTCGCCGGAAAACATTTCAACTCCGGCCTGCGCGGCGTGTTCTTCTCGATCGGCTATCTCGGCTGGTTCGTCGACCCCATGGTTTTCGTGTTGTCGACGCTGTTGCTGCTGGCCGTGCTGGTGCGGCGCCAGTTCTTCTCGGCGGCCAGGCAAGCGGTGATCGGTCAGCCGCCAGGAAAGGGTCGATCGATCCGCCCCGACAGCCAGTAGGCGATCAGTCCGGCCCATTCGCGAATAGCGATGCTGGTGGTCTGCAGCGAATCGGTGGGATTGTCGCGGAAGAGGCCGATGCCTTCCCGCCCCGAGGTGCGATAGTCGACCGGCCAGGGAACGGTCGCAAAGCCGGCCTTGTCGAACAGCGCCTTGGCGCGCGGCATATGGAAGGCAGAGGTCACCAGCAGCCAGGTCTCGCCGGGCTTCGGCGTCACCAGTTCCTTGGTGAAGACGGCATTCTCGTAGGTGTTTCGGGATCTGTTCTCCAGGATCAGGCGATCGGCCGTCACACCAAGCGCGGTGAGCAGACGAGGCGCTGTGGCGGCGTCGCCCTCGCCGTCGGGAAACAACTCGCCGGTGCCGCCCGAGACGATCACCTTGGCAGTGGGGAAGCGCCGGGCCAGAATCGCGGCCTCGACCATCCGATCGCCGCTGCTGTTAAGCTCATAGCCGCCGCGCACCAGATTGATGGCGCCTTCAAAACCGCCGCCGAGCACGACGATGCCGTCGACCTTTTCCGGCAGCTTCGGGCGCGCAAAGCGCTCTTCCAGCGGGTTGAGCATCATGGCGCCAAGCGACGTCCAGGCCGACAGCGCAAGGATCAGGAGGGCCAGCACGCTGCCGGTGACCGCCAGCCGCCGCCGGCCGATCATCGCCGCGAGCAATCCCGCCAGCAGCAGGAAGATCGCCAAATTGAGCGGTTGGATGAAAAACCAGAATATCTTGGAAAAATAGAAGAACATCGCTCACCCCATTACAGCGCCGCGCGTGCTTGGACGCGCAAAGGACGCTGTAACACTTTGATTTTGCGCATGATCCTTTCCGAAAATCGATGTCGATTTTCGGGGTCATGCGCTAGACGAGCGGCATGCTTACCACCACTTTTCCGGCTGAAATGTGCCGGCCGCCTGCTCGATGACGGCAGCGGTCTGGAACAGGGTTTCCTCGTCGAACGGCCGGCCGATCAGCTGCAGCCCAAGCGGCAGGCCCTTGGCGTCGAGCCCGGCGGGCACGGCTATGCCGGGCAGGCCGGCCATGTTCACCGTGACCGTAAAAATGTCGTTGAGATACATCTTGACCGGATCGGCAGCCATGTCCTCATCGGCGATGCCGAAGGCGGCGGACGGCGTTGCCGGGGTCAGGATGACATCGACGCCGGCGGCGAAGACGGTCTCGAAGTCGCGCTTGATCAGATTGCGCACCTTCTGCGCCTGCAGATAGTAGGCATCGTAGTAGCCGGCCGACAGCACATAGGTGCCGATCATGATGCGGCGCTTGACCTCGCGGCCGAAGCCGGCGGCGCGGGTCTTCTCATACATGTCGACGATATCCTTGCCCGGCACGCGCAATCCATAACGGACGCCGTCATAGCGGGCGAGGTTGGACGAAGCTTCAGCCGGGGCTACGATGTAATAGGCCGGCAAGGCATATTTGGTATGCGGCAGGGAAATGTCGACGATTTCGGCGCCGGCGTCCTTCAGCCAGGCAATGCCCTTCTGCCAAAGCGCCTCGATCTCTTCGGGCATCCCGTCGACGCGGTATTCCCTGGGGATGCCGACCTTCATGCCCTTGATCGGCTTGCCGATCGCCGCCTCATAGTCCGGCACCGGCCGGTCGACCGAGGTCGTATCCTTCGGATCGACGGACGCCATGGACTTCAACAGGATCGCGGCATCGCGCACGTCGCGGGCGATCGGGCCGGCCTGGTCGAGCGACGAAGCGAAGGCGACGATGCCCCAGCGCGAGCAGCGGCCATAGGTGGGCTTGATGCCGACGGTGCCGGTGAAGGCTGCCGGCTGGCGGATCGAGCCGCCAGTATCCGTCGCCGTGGCGCCGGCGCACAGGAAAGCCGAAACCGCGGTCGCCGAACCGCCGGAAGAACCACCCGGCACCAGCTGCGCATTGTCCAGGCTGCGCGCGGTCCTGGTGCCGCCGGCCGAGACGAAGCCGCCGTCGCCCTGATGCGTCGTCGGCATCACCACAGTGTCGAGGCGCGACCGCCGCCACGGGTTGATGACCGGCCCGTAATAAGACGTCTCGTTCGACGAGCCCATGGCGAATTCGTCCATGTTGAGCTTGCCCAACATGACCGCGCCGTCGGCCCACAGATTGGCGGTGACGGTCGATTCATAACGCGGCTTGAAACCGTCGAGCACATGGCTGCAGGCCTGGGTATGGACGCCTTCGGTGCCGAACAGGTCCTTGATGCCGAGCGGGATGCCTTCCAGCGCACCGCCCTCGCCCTTCGCCAGTTTTGCGTCGGAGGCCTTGGCCATGTCGCGCGCCTTGTCGCCGGTCACCGCGACATAGGCATTGAGGGCCGGATTGGCGCGATCGATGGCCGACAGATAGGCCTCGGTGATCTCGGTCGCGGTGATCTCCTTGCCGCGCAGCTTGGCGCGGGCCTGCGAAATCGTCAGCTGGGTCAGGTCGCTCATCAAAGGCTCTTTTCGTAAAAAACCGACCACTTGGAATCGGGATAATCCAGCACCGGGCCGCAGCGCGAAAACCCGGCACGTTCGTAGACGGTCCACGCGGCGGGATGGCGATCGCCCGTCTCCAGCACCAGGCGCGTCAGTCCCTCATTGCGCGCCAGCGCCTCGACCCGCTCGACGATCCTGGCGCCGATCTTGCGGCCGCGATGCGAAGGCCGCGTGAACATGCGCTTGACCTCGCCGATGGCGCCGTCATGGCGCTTCAGCGCGCCGCAGCCAACAGCGAGACCATCCTCGCGGGCGATGAAGACGGTCGTGTCGTCGCCGGCCATCTGCTCGACCGTCAGGTGGTAGCAGTGCTCCGGCGGTGTCAATTCGAGCAAGGTCTGGTTGAGTTCCTTGACCAGGCCGCGCACATCGTCCTGCAGCGGCGTCTCGATGGCGATCTCGATTGCCATTGGCCCGCTACTCCACGACCTTCGGAACGAGGAAGAAATTCTCGTCGGTCGCCGGCGCGTTGGCGACGATATCGGTCGCCTTGCTGCCGTCGGTGACAACGTCCTGGCGCTTCTTCATCTCCATCGGGGTCACCGAGGTCATCGGCTCGACGCCGGAAACATCGACCTCGTTCAGCTGCTCGACGAAGCCGAGGATGGCGTTCAGCTCGCCAGTCATGCGCTCGGCATCTTCTTCATTCACCGCGATGCGGGCGAGATGCGCGACGCGCTTCACTGTTTGCAGATCGACGGACATGTTTTTGCCTCGGGGAAAACCAGTTCGGGCTATAGCGGCGCCGCGCGCGGTGCGCAACATGCATCATGCGGCAGACCGGACCGTGGTGGCGGCCCGGCTCTCGGCCATCGGTCCAAGGGCAAGGTGCTGTCTACGGCAGGGCAACGCCCTCGCACAGATAGTAGCTGCCGCTGTTGCCGCTTGCCTCGCTTTCGCTATCGGTGGGCCGAACCGACGCGAGATCGACCTGCTTCGGGTTGATTTGCGTCACCGAGAGGACATCCGGAAAGACATAGCCCGGCTCCTGGCAGATTGCCGTCACCGCCCAGCTTTGCGAGGCCGTCGCCTTGCTGATCTGCAGAAACTCGCAATTGTATTCGACGCTTTGCAGGCCGCGGGCCGAAAGCACGATGTTCCCTGCGTCGACAAGCGTTTGCAGCGTGTCTTTTTTGGCCTGTTTGCAAAGCTCCTCGGACTGAAGATAGACGCCCTCTATGAAATCATCCGCGGCGAGCGCGGGCGATGCCGCAACAAACATGGACACGTAAAGAGATCGCCCCAACACCGATTTATTCCGCCTTGGCTACTTCTAAATCGTAATCGTCTCTCCGATGTCAGGCAATGCCACCGTCACACCGGATCCTTCCAGGCCGGCCTCGAACTTATCGGCGGTCGGATCGATCATCGGAAATGTGCCGAAGTGACAGGGAACCACGGTCTCGAACTTGAAGAACCGGCGGCAGGCAAGTGCCGCCACCGCGCCACCCATGGTGAAGCGGTCGCCGATCGGCACGATGCCGATCTTCGGCTCGTGCAATTCGTTGATCAGCGCCATGTCGGAGAAGATGTCGGTGTCGCCCATGTGGTAGAGCGTTTTGTCTTCCGGGAAGTGCAGGACGAGACCACCGGGATTGCCGAGATAGACGTTCTTACCACCCTCTTCGCCAAACGAGGAGGAATGCAGCGCCTGGACGAACGTGGTGGTGAAGCTGCCGCAATCGACGGTGCCGCCGATGTTGCCGGGGTTGATCTTCTTGTCGCTGACGCCCTTGCCGACCAGGTACATGCAGATCTCGAAATTCGCGACCAGTTGGGCACCGCTTTTGCCAAGCACTTCCAGCGCGCCGCTGATGTGGTCGCTGTGTCCATGCGTCAGCAGCACATGCGTGACGCCCTCGGCGGGCCCTTCCCAGCCGCCCGTCCAGGACGGATTGCCGATCAGGTAGGGATCGATGAGGATCTTGGCGTCAGCGGTTTCAATGCGAAAGGCCGAGTGGCCATACCAGGTCAGTTTCATGGAACGCACTCCTCGATTTTTGGCTTGCCAAAGGATAGAACGCCGATAGACCGGAGATCAAAGGGTTACAGTGTCCGTTGTGCGTTTGAGAGAACACATAGCGGTGAAGGTGAAGGACGCCGGTGGGCATTATCACGATCGAGGAATTGCCGGCGCGGTTAACCGGAGGCAAGACGCTGGCCGGGATCGACCTCGGCGATAAGACGATTGGCGTCGCGGTGTCGGACCAGGGGTTTTCCTTCGCCCATCCGCGACCAGTCATCATGCGAAGGAAATTCTCGCTCGATGCGGCGGTGCTGCTCGCCTTGCTGCAAAAGGAGAACGCCGGCGCGGTGGTGATCGGGCTGCCGATCAACATGGACGGTTCAGAAGGGCCGCGCGCGCAGAAATCGCGTGCCTTCGTTCGCAACATGGCGCAGATCAGCGACCTGCCCTTCGTGCTCTGGGATGAAAGGCTATCGACGGTCGCGGCCGAAAGAACGCTGATCGAGATGGACTTCTCGCGCCGCAAACGCGCCGGCAAGATCGATTCGGCGGCAGCCGCGTTTATTCTGCAGGGAGTTTTGGACCGGCTTCAATCGCTCCACGCATCCGGTCGAACGGACCCGGACCTGCCCAACGCCGGCTGACCCAGCCTGTGATCTCGCGACGGCGGCGGAACGCCCACAATGCCATCAGCAGAAACCCGTCGAAGACGCAGGCCTTTGCCACCATGTCGGGGATGGTCGCCGGATCGATGCCGAGCATCTGACCATAGAGCTGGAAGAAGAAGTCGTGCATCTGTCGGCTGAGCATCGTGTAGCCAAAATTGATGTCATTGGCCGACAGATAGAACCAGCCCCAGAAAATCGCCATGGGGGCCGCCCAGGATGCGAAGATGTAACGCATCAGCGGTCTCCCCCGGAATTAGAGCCTGTTCGGCCCGATATGAGTGAAAGCAGCGAATTGTGGGCTGCGGCCTTTGCCATGCCATGCGCGACGGCGCGAACCTCGCCCTCGCCTGAAGCAACCACCGCAACCGCGGATCGCCGCTCGGCTAGCATGGCGACATAGGACGCCAGAAGTGCTGCCAACTGCACGGCGACAACCATGAACAACCCGTTGATGCCTTGCGCGGCACCACCGACGACGATCAGCGACAACACACCGGACGCGCAGATGAAGGCGATGCGGGCAACGCTGTCGACGCCCTGGCTGGTAGCGTCGTTGATCAGGGTTTCGACAAAGGCCCAGAAGAACAGCACCGCCACGACAAGCAATGCGGTCGCGAGCGGCGCCACGACGACAAATTTGTCGAGGTCGATGAGCCGGCTGTCCTCGATTGTGGCTCCCAACACGCCGAGAGCCGTCACCACACCACGGCTTCCGTCGATGCAGATAAGTGCGAGCAGGGCGAAAACGATCGCCCAGTGCAAGGCCAGAAAAGAGGTCAGTACGTGTCGCATCGCCGTTCCCGCTTCGCAAAGCAAGGAGCGGCCAAATTTGAACCATTCCCTGCTTTCGCCGGGACAGTGGGCCCTGCCGCTCGACACCGCAACGGAAACCATTTGTTAAGGTTAACGGCGATTAGCCGTACGCGTGGGGATGCCCACCGACGCATCAAACGCCGGTTCTTGCGATGCTCGCCGCTCAATTCACCGGCGGATAGAGCGTATCGATGATCATGCGCGCATCGTGGCGAGAATCGAGCATGCCATAGGTATTGCGCCATTGGCCTGCCAAACGCGTCTCGACGAAAGCATCTGCGATCCGCCCTGCCCCAAGACGGCGCAACTCCGCTGCCGCTGCCGACAGCGCCAGTTGTTCGGTGAGCAGACGGGCCGAGCCCTCATCGGTTGACGCAACCTGCATCGCCGCCTTCAGCACGCCGATCGTGCCGCGTCCGCCAGTGCCGAGGTCACGGTCGATGCCGGCCAGCACGTCCTCGAACAGGCCAGGCGCGCGGCCAAGCACGCGCAGCACGTCGAGCGCCATGACATTGCCCGAGCCTTCCCAGATCGCGTTGACCGGGGCCTCGCGATAATAGCGGGCGAGCGGCGCCTCCTCGACATAGCCATTGCCGCCGAGACACTCCATCGCCTCGTAGAGCAGCGGCGGCGCGATCTTGCAGACCCAGTATTTGACGACGGGCGTCATGGCGCGGGCAAAGGCCGCTTCACCGCGATCGCTCGCCGCCTCGTCGAAGGACCGCGCCAGCCGGAACGACAGCGCGGTGGCTGCCGCCACATCGAGCGCCATATCGGCCAGCACGCGCTGCATCAACGGTTGCTCGATCAGTGTCGAGCCGAACACCTGTCGGTGGCGCGCGTGATGAACGGCCTCGGCGAGGCCCGCACGCATGATCGCCGAGGATGCGATGGCACAATCCAGCCGGGTCAGGGTGACCATGTCCATGATCGTCTTCACGCCGGCACCCGGTTCGCCGACCATCTCGCCGATGGAGTTGACGAATTCCACTTCGGAGGACGCGTTGGAACGGTTGCCGAGCTTATCCTTCAGCCGCTGAAAACGGAAGCCGTTGCCCGACCCGTCACCGAGAACGCGCGGTACCAGAAAGCACGACAATCCCTCCGGCGCCTGCGCCAGCACCAGGAACGCGTCGGACATCGGCGCCGACATGAACCATTTGTGCCCGGTCAGGCGATAAAACCCGCTGCCGGCACGTTCCGCCCTTGTCACATTGGCGCGCACATCGGTGCCGCCCTGTTTCTCGGTCATGCCCATGCCGAGCGTCAGCCCGGTCTTCTCGACCGGCGGCTTTTGGCTGTGGTCGTATTTGCGCGTCGTCACGCGCGGCGCCCATTCGCGAAACAGTTTTGGGCTGGCCATCAAGGCCGCCAGCGAAGCGTTGGTCATGGTGATGGGGCAGAGATGCCCGGTCTCGAGCTCCGCCGTCAGATAGAACCGGGCGGCACGGACCTGATGGCGGCGGCCGATCTCGGCGTCGCCGTTTTCCCAGACGGAGGAATGCAGCCCGTTGGCCACCGAGCGGCGCATCAAGGCGTGGTAGGCGGGATGGAACTCGACCACATCGATGCGCCGTCCCTGGCGGTCATGCGTCCTGAGCTTCGGCGTCTCGACATTGGCGAGCCGGGCCAGTTCCTGCGCCTCTTGCGTCAGCACGAACCGACCGAGCCCGTCGAGATCCTTGCGCACTGGATCGGAAAAACGCTCCGCGAGCTGGATCAGCAACGGATCGCCCCGCCAGGCGTTGCCGCCCGTAAGCGGCGGCGGCTGGTTCGTCACGTCGTCGGTCACGCCCAATCCTTCTATCGGCACAAAGGCACTTGTCGTCAGAAAGCCACGAATCCGAAGCCGTCGGCTAGATATAGCCCAAGCCATGCGGCGCGCGCGATGAAAATACCGGCCGATTTAATCGGCCATCTACACGAAAAAATTGAGGAGAACGGCTCCAATCCAAAGCTGGCGCTTGCAGCCACAAAATCTCCACCCTATAGCAGCGCCTTGAGATGACCGACGCTTCGTCCCTGCCACTCTACCCTCACCGCCATCTTCTGGGCATCCGCGATCTTTCCCCCGCCGACATAGAGCTATTGCTCGACCGGGCGGACAGCGCGGTCGCGATCTCGCGGCAGTCCGAGAAAAAAACCTCGACGCTGCGCGGCCGCACCCAGATCAACCTGTTCTATGAAGCGTCGACGCGTACGCAGTCGTCGTTCGAGCTGGCCGGAAAGCGGCTCGGCGCCGATGTCATGAACATGTCGGTGGCGAGCTCCTCGGTGAAGAAGGGCGAGACGCTGATCGACACGGCGATGACATTGAACGCCATGCGCCCCGACATCCTGATCATTCGCCACCAGTCGGCCGGCGCCGCCGCCCTTCTGGCGCAGAAGGTCGGTTGCTCCGTCGTCAATGCCGGAGACGGCGCGCATGAGCACCCGACGCAGGCACTGCTCGACGCACTGACCATCCGCCGCGCCAAAGGCCCGCTGTCGAAGCTGATCGTGGCGATCTGCGGGGACATCCTGCACTCGCGCGTGGCGCGCTCGAACATCATGCTGCTCAACGCGCTTGGCGCCCAGGTGCGCGTCGTCGCGCCGTCGACGCTGCTGCCCACCGGCATCGAGAAGATGGGCGTCATCGTCACCCACTCGATGGCCGAGGGACTCAGGGGCGCCGACGTGGTTATGATGCTGCGCTTGCAGCGCGAGCGCATGGAGGGCGCCTTCGTGCCTTCGGTGCGCGAATATTTCCGCTATTTCGGCCTCGATGCCGAGAAGTTGAAGGCTGCCAAGGACGACGCGCTGGTGATGCACCCCGGTCCGATGAACCGCGGCGTCGAGATCGCCTCGGAAATCGCCGACGGTCCGCAGAGCGTCATCCAGGAACAGGTCGAGATGGGCGTTGCTGTACGTATGGCCGTCATGGAAGCCCTGCTCGACCCCCGTCGCAATCAGGAGGGTCGCAATCAAGAGGGTCGCAGTCACGAGGGCCGTGGCGCATGAGCACAACGGTCTTTGAGCGCGCCCGCATCGTCGACCCCTCGTGTGGTATGGACGAAGTCGGCACCGTCATCGTCGACGGCCGCAAGATCGTTGCCGCCGGCAAGACGGCGCTGAACCAGGGCACGCCCGAGGGCGCTATCGTCGTCGACTGCACCGGCAAGGCGATCATTCCAGGCCTCATCGACGGCCGCGTCTTCATCGGCGAACCAGGTGGCGAGCATCGCGAGACCATTGCGTCGGCAAGTGTCGCGGCGGCAGCCGGCGGCGTCACCTCTATCGTCATGATGCCCGACACCGATCCGGTGATCGACAATGTGGCGCTGGTCGAGTTCGTGCTGCGCACCGCCAAGGAGACGGCAAGCGTCAACGTCTTTCCGGCGGCGGCAATCACCAAGGGCCTCGACGGGCGCGAAATGACGGAGTTCGGCCTGCTGCGCGAAGCCGGCGCCGTCGCCTTCACCGATGGCCGCCACACCATATCGAGCGCGCTGGTGATGCGCCGTGCGCTGACCTATGCGCGTGACTTCGGCGCCGCCATCGTGCATGAGACGCAGGACGCCGACCTTGGCTCGACCGGCGTGATGAATGAAGGCCTCTACGCCAGTTGGCTCGGCCTCTCCGGCATTCCGCGTGAAGCAGAATCCATCCCGCTGGAGCGTGATCTTGCCCTTGCGCGGCTGACGCGCGGCTCCTATCACGCGGCAAAGATCTCGACGGCGATGGCGGCAAACGCCGTGACGCGTGCGAAAGCCGACGGTGCTGCCGTGACATCAGGTGTCGCGATCCACAATCTGTCGCTGAATGAAAACGACGTCGGCGAATACCGCACCTTCTTTCGCCTGACGCCGCCCTTGCGCGCCGAGGAAGACCGGCTGGCGATGATCGAGGCAGTCAGGGACGGCACGATCGACATCATTGTCTCCTCGCATGATCCTCAGGATGTCGACACCAAGCGCCTGCCCTTCGCCGATGCGGCGGCCGGTGCCATCGGACTCGAAACGCTGCTGGGTGCGGCATTGCGGCTCTACCACAATGGCGACGTGCCGTTGCTGAGGCTGGTCGAAACCTTGTCCACCGCCCCGGCGAGATTGTTCGGACTGCCCGGCGGCACGCTGAAGCCGGGCGCTGTCGCCGATCTTGCGCTTGTCGATCTCGAGGAACCCTGGATCGTCAGCGAGAGCGGCATTCGTTCGCGCTCGAAGAACACATGTTTCGAAGGCGCACGCATGCAAGGCAGGGTCTTGCAAACGTTGGTGGCGGGCCGCACAGTGTTCTCGTTCTGAGCTGGCCACCGCGCACCGCGCCTGATCCGGCTAAACTGGGGGAAATGCGGGGGAAACAATGACTTACAGCCTGCTCCTGGCATTGGTGTTCGGCTATTTGCTTGGTTCGATTCCTTTCGGACTTCTGCTCACCCGCGCGGCCGGCCTTGGCGATGTGCGCAAGATCGGCTCCGGCAACATCGGCGCCACCAATGTTCTACGTACCGGCAACAAGGCCCTTGCCGCCGCGACGCTGCTGCTCGACGCGCTGAAGGGCACGGCCGCCGTGCTGATATCAGGCCATTTTTCGCCTGAACTGGCGATCTGGGCAGGCCTTGGCGCCTTTCTGGGCCATCTCTTCCCGGTATGGCTGGGTTTCAAGGGCGGCAAGGGCGTCGCCACCTATCTCGGCGTGCTGATCGCCCTTGCCTGGCAGGTAGCGCTGATCTTCGCCATCGTCTGGCTGGTGATGGCATTCCTGTTCCGTTATTCCTCGCTGGCGGCGCTGACGGCCGCCATCGTCGTGCCGATCGCCCTCTATCTGTTGAGCACGCCGCAGAATGCCGCCCTGTTCGTGGTGATGAGCATCGTCATCTTTATCAAGCACCGGGAAAACATTTCGCGCCTGCTTGCCGGCAACGAGGGCAAGATCGGAGCCAGGGAGTGAGCGAGCCGGCTGCCGGGCCGCGCCTCAGCGACCGGCAGCGGCTGAGCTGGCTGCGGCTGATCCGCACCCAGAATGTCGGCCCCGCCTCTTTTCGCGACCTGATCAACCGCTTCGGTTCAGCCGAAGTGGCGCTCGAAATACTGCCGGAGCTGATGATTTCAGGCGGCGCCAAACGCATCGCCCGCATTCCTTCCATTGCCGAAGCCGAGGCCGAATTGGAAACGGCCAGAAAGGCTGGCGCGCGCTTTGTCGGCATCGGTGAGACAGACTATCCGCCGCTTTTGCGCAACATGGACAATCCGCCACCGCTGCTGGCGGTCAAAGGCAATGCCGCAGTGTTCCGGCTGCCGGGGGTCGCCATCGTGGGCGCCCGCAACGCATCGCTGGCCGGCATCAAGATGGCGCGCATGCTGGCGGCGGAACTCGGACGCGACGGCTACGCAATCGTCTCCGGCCTGGCGCGCGGCATCGACACGGCGGCGCATCAGGGCAGTCTTGCGACCGGTACGATCGGAGTTCTGGCTGGAGGCCTCGACCTGCCCTACCCGCCCGAAAATGCCGGCTTGTGCGAGGAAATCGCCGAGCGCGGCGCCGTCATATCGGAAATGCCGTTCGGCTGGCAGCCGCGCGCACAGGATTTCCCGCGCCGCAACCGCCTTGTCGCGGGCGCGACCCTTGGGCTGGTGGTTGTCGAGGCAGCACAACGCTCGGGATCATTGATCAGCGCAAGGCTCGCCGGCGAGATGGGCCGGCTGGTCTTCGCCGTACCCGGCTCGCCGCTCGACCCACGCGCCGCCGGCACCAACGGCCTGCTCAAGGACGGCGCCACCCTGGTCACCGAGGCATCGGACATTTCCAGGGCGATTGCCCCGCTGACCGGCATGCGGGCGCCCGACGTGCCGCCGTTCGAAGAGCCGCCCGACTTCTCGGTCACGCCGCCGCCCGGCGAAAGCGATCGCGCCCGAGTCATCGAGGCGCTCGGCCCGACGCCCGTGCCGATCGACGAGATCATCCGCCACACCGCCCTGCACCCGGCCCAGGTCTTCATGGTGCTGCTGGAACTCGACCTCGCCGGCCGCCTCGAGCGCCACGCCGGCGGGAATGTGTCGCTGGTGTTCGAAAGCTCCTGAAGGGCAGCTTGGCCCCTGATCCGCTCGGCGCTCGTCACCGCTGCATGCAGACAGGTCTATACAAGGTCCAGTCTATTTGGATTGCCGCGTTCCCCTTTGAAACGATCTGCCCATTCGAGACTGATCGAATCTCGCTGTTGTTGGATCCCAACGCTGATGGAATCCGGGCTGCGTTGAAGCGCCACGCCCATCATGTCCGCGACCTGACGGACGGCATACGGTGGAGTTTCGACTATCGACTCGTATTCGAGCCGGAGAGGGCTAATCCCGGTTCGGGCAAAAAACATCTCCCAGCGCGCCCTTTCCCGGACCAGCGCGTCGAGTTGCCTCTGAATCAGCTCAGCATCGAACACCGCTGTTTGACTCGATTGCTGAGTCGATCGGTACTGACTGGTCTGGAGAGCTCTCGCCCAGGATATAGCCTGCCCGAGAAGGTCTCGCCTCGAAAGAAAGATGAACTGGAGATTCGGAAGCGCATCGAACCAGTCGATCTGTCCTGAAATCCAATCATGCTGGTGAGCAAAGATTTTCAGACCGTAGATACGATTGGGAGTTGCGCCCATCGTGAGAATTTTTTCGACCTGCCCGACTACATTTTCGGGAAAGTCTGGATCGTCGAAAAACCGGCGCCCCCGCCAATTGAAATATTCGAGCGGGTGTCCAAGCACACCAGTGCCACTGAGATGCTGGCACAGGAAATTACTGCCAGATCTCGGCGATGTGCAAATTGCGTAGCCGCGTAAGTCGTCACACACCCTTCAACCTCGCCTGCGAGCCCGAAGAAACATTTTTCTCATAAGCAGCGGGATCATGCCGTTGTAGAGCCGTTTCGTCTCGCTGACGAAACTTGAAAGGCTCGAAAGCTCCTTGTCAATTCGATGCAATGCAGCCCGGTTGTCCTGAGCCGCACTGTTGAGCGAAATGGAGACATCCAGGATCGGGCCAATTTTTCCAATTTCCGGTCCAATGGATCCGACCTGTTTTCCAAGCTCCGTCAACGCTGCGATGTTGCTCTCCAACGTTTTTGTGTTTGATCGCAGCAATTCCACAAGCGCGGCCTGATCTGGCGAAGTCTGCCATCCATGCATCTCCTTCACGATGGCGGCCCATCTGCGCGGCGGAAGCGATACGCCGATTTCCTCGATCCAGCACGCGGTGGCCAGCGAGCGTTCGTCAGCGGTCGTATCCGTATCGGCCTCAATGGACTGATTGTAGACCCTGAGATGCTCATCGACGAAGTGCGAGATATCAGCCACTTCGCGAAAATAGGCGGAAACCTTGGCGGCATCGCCGGCATCAAACCGCGAGATCGCTTCCATCAGATTTGTGACGGTGGTCGGCTTGGTCAAAAGGCCAACGCCTAGGTTCATTTGCCGCCATGCCTTCATGTTTGCCGTATCCAGCAAGCCGGCGAAGCCACGCGCGTCGCAGACGGCGACTGAGCACCCCACCGCGGCGGCTTCAATGGCCATACGGGCGGTTGCAAACACGATGTCGTATTCGAGCAAATCCTTTTCGAGTTGATGAGAAAAGCGTCCTGTAGCCGGACCCAACTCATCCAGGTGAACGTTGCTTTTCGAGCAGGCTTCGCGCACTGCCTGCTGGTGTTCGAAATTCTTGGTCAGCAGCAGCCCTCTGGCGGGTCTGGAAGGCAGCGGCAGGCGGGGCTTGAAACGTTGAAGGTCGACCGCGTTGTAGATGAGGTCCAATTTGTCAGCCGGTACGCCGCGTGACAGGCATTTGGCCTTGCAGGCTTCATCGACCGCGATCCAGCGGCGTATCTGTGGATGAAGCATGGGAGCTTCGACTTCGAAGAAAGCGCTGTGGCAGGAAAACACGGCTGGCACATCGGGAAACCGCGCCAGCGCGGTCAGGCAAGGCGTCAAATGTTGGCCATGGATGATGTCGGGCTTTTCGACGATTTCTGCAATCCGGTCGACCACATGGTGTCCTCGTCGGCGCATTCTGTCGGCCATATCGCCAAGGGTTGGAGCCAGCACCATGGTTTGATGACCGGCACCGCGAAGCCCGTCGGCCAGCAATTCGACAACGGCTTCGGTACCGCTGTTTTGCGACGCGAACAGATTGGTAATGAGAACCCGCAATGCCGCCTCCTTAGCTGTTTCGCAAGCGCATTGGCTGCGAGGATAACAGATGCTAGGCAGCGTTCTTAGTTTGAAGGCATTGACCCGACAAGCTTGTACAAAATTGAACCGCGCCAACTCGATGTTGGGAACCTTTGATGCCTAGTCGCCTTGATGCGATCCAAGGCGCGGATGTGTGCCGAAACCCGGATTGGAGCCGTAGCTTGTCCGAAAAGTTGCAATATGTGCTGATCCTTGCACATCCCGGGCATGAGCTTAGGATTCATCACTGGCTTGAGCTCAAGAAACCGCGAATCTACCTTTTGACGGATGGTTCAGGCGGCCGCCACTCTGCCCGAACCCAATATTCACGCGACGTGGTGGAAGCTGTTGGCGCAACCGCTGGGGCGGTGTTTGGCGATATTCCGGACGCCGCCTGGTATAAAGCGCTGTTGGCTAGGGACTGTGGAGTCTTTGCCGATGTGCTGGCGAGAATCAACCTCGATGTGTCTGATATGAAGGACGTGCAAATCGTCTCGGACGCGGTCGATGGCTACAATCCGATGCACGATCTGGCATATGCATTCGGCAATGCCCTCAATAGGCTGCTGCAAAGCACACGGCCAGGGCGCAAGCAGCTTTGCACTGCCGCAGTCCCCAATGTGCCGGGGGTTATCGAAGTGGAAACTCAACTGGATTCGGCTGCTCGCACCAGGAAGATGGCTGCGGTCAAAGCCTATACGCCATTGGCGGATGAAGCGCGCCAGATTCTGGATCGGGATCCGCAGTGCTTCGACAGAGAATTTCTCATCTCGCAGCACTTTGACTGGGATGCGCCTTGGACGCCGGAGTGGGAGCGAATTGGCAAGGAGCGCGTGGTGAACAAGGTTTACGACAGGTGCATTACCTACAAGGAAAATGTGCAGCCTGTTGCCCAGCGACTCGTGTCGGGAAACGCCACAAGGCACAAGTAGCGGAGAGCCCAGCCCTCCGTCTTCCAGACGATCTGTGAAGGGCCCGACCATCACCATCCAGCAGCCCTTGAAAAAACGCACCAACCAGATTTACAACTGACATGTTAGTGGGCTATCACTGCCTTCGAAC
Organism: Mesorhizobium sp. LNHC252B00; assembly: GCF_000502955.1. Taxonomy (GTDB): domain Bacteria; phylum Pseudomonadota; class Alphaproteobacteria; order Rhizobiales; family Rhizobiaceae; genus Mesorhizobium. The sequence continues at coordinate 130,123 of NZ_AYWO01000008.1, forward strand.
ATCTTTCGGAGACTTCCCGGTGACATCACGCTTTGGCCTTTCAGCCGCCCTCACCACGCCTTTTGATGCCTCCGGGCAGATCGCCATCGCGCCGATGATCGCCCAGGCCGGGCGTTGCCTGGCGGAGGGGTGCACCAGCGTGACGCTTTTCGGCACCACCGGCGAAGGCGCATCGGTGGGCGCCTCGGAGCGGCGGTCGGTGACCGAAGCCATGCTGGCTGCCGGCATCTTGCCACATCAGCTTGTTGCCGGCGTGCTGGTCGATGCGGCCGAAGACGCCGCCGAACAGGCACGGCATGCCTTGCAGCGCGGCGCCCGCAACATTCTGCTTGCGCCGCCGAGCTACTTCAAGAATGTCGGCGAAGACGGTCTTTTCGGCTGGTTTTCCACTGTTTTTGCCGCGCTCGGTCCGCTCGCCCGTGACGTGCTTCTCTACAACATCCCCTCTGTCACGATGGTGAAGCTCTCGCTTGGCCTGATCGGCCGCTTGCGCACCGCCTTTCCGGATGTCGTCGCGGGGGTCAAGGATTCCGGCGGCGACTGGGCCTACAGCGAGGCGCTGATCGGCGCCCATGGCGATCTGGTCATCCTGATCGGTGACGAGCGGCATCTGGCGCGGGCGGTGCGAATTGGCTCTCAAGGCGCCATCTCCGGCATGGCCAATTTCGTCACCGGCGAGATCCGCGCCATGGCCGAGGACGGGCGCGATGATATCCGCGTCGAGCGTTTCGTGCTCGAACTGCTCAAATATCCGGTCACGCCGGCGGTGAAGGTCATGGTGGCGCGCAAGACCGGCGACGACCGCTGGCTGGCGGTCCGCCCACCGCTGGAGCCGATCGCTTCGCAGGGGCGCCAACAGCTTGCCGTCGCCTATGACAGTCTGTTTGCCAGGGAATCAGCCTGACCGGCAAAGGAAAGCGCGCTGAAATGGAAGACGGCAGCGAACCGACCACCCTTAGGGAAAAAGCCTATGCCAGCTTCACACGGCATTTGCTGGCTCGCGATTTGCTGCCGGGCCAATTCGTGTCGCAGCGCGAACTGGTTGCCTTCACCGGCCTGCCGCTCGGCGCCATCCGCGAAATCGTGCCGCGTCTCGAGGCCGAAGGGCTTCTGACGACGATCCCGCAGCGCGGCATGCAGATCGCCCATATAGACATCAGTCTGATCCGCGAGGCTTTTCAGTTCCGACTGTTCATGGAGCGCGAAGCGGTGGCGCTGTTCACCACCAGCGCGCCCGACGAGGAACTTGCCCGCCTGCGACGCGAACATGAGGAGATGCTGGCGCAAGCCCTTTCGCAGACCCCGACGCCGGAAATGGAAGCCAAGGCCCAAAAGATCGACTGGGCGATGCACGACACTTTCATCGATGCGCTGGGCAACGAGATCATCGCCAAGGCCTATCTGGTCAACTCGGTGAAGATCCGGCTGATCCATCAGGAGCGCTTCCGCATCGACGGGCGCGTCGTGCCGGTCATGCGTGAGCACCTCGCGGTCATCGAAGCCATGGAGAGCCGCGACCCGCAAAAGGCGGTCGAGGCGATCAGCCTGCACATCGACAAGGCGCGCCGGCTGGCGCTGCAAATCTGAGGAATCATGAGCCGCGCCGCGGTCGCGGCGCAATCGACAACGACAGCAACCGGGAGGAAGAAATGTCGTCCAATCTGTTCAACCCAACCAGGAGGCAACTCTTGCAAGGAACCGCGGCACTCGCTGCCGCCGGGCTTGCGGGCGTCCGCCCAAGTTTTGCCGCCGCCGTCGACTGGAAGCGCTTTGCCGGCACGACGCTCGACGTCAATCTGGTCAAAAGTCCGCGCAGCGACACCCTCATAAAATATCTCGCCGAGTTCGAGGACCTGACCGGGATCAAGGTCAATGCCGAGGCGACGCCCGAACAGCAGCAGCGCCAGAAGACGGTGATCGAACTGAGCTCCGGCAAGCCGAGCTTCGACGTCGTGCATCTAAGCTACCATGTGCAGAAGCGGCAGTTTGAAAAGGGCGGCTGGCTTGCCGACATATCGGGCTATCTCACTGACCCCGCCCTGACCGATCCCGGCCTGGTCGAAAGAGATTTCGCCGATGCCGGCATGCTGTTCGCCAAGGACAGCCAGGGCGTGCTGCGCTCGCTGCCTTTCTCGGTCGACTATTGGATCGTCTACTGGAACAAGGAGCTTTTCGAGGCCAAGGGCCTCAAATATCCCGAAACCTTCGAGCAACTGGTGGCCGCCGCCGAGGCGCTGACCGACGCGTCGAACAACACCTACGGTTTCGTCGCCCGAGGCATCAAGAACGCCAACACGCCAGTGTGGACGTCACTGATGCTCGGCTACGACATGACGCCACTCGATGGTCAGGGCAAGCTGCGCACGATGTCGCCCGAGGCGATCGAGGCCGCCAGCCTATACCAGAGGCTGATGACCAAGTCCGCGCCTCCAGGCGTCACCGGCTTCAACTGGGCCGAAGCGCAGTCCGCCTTCCTGCAAGGCAAGATCGGCATGTGGTTCGACGGTGTGGGCTTTGCCCCGCCGATGGAAAATCCTGAAAAATCGCGGGTGGTCGGCAAGGTCGGCTATGGTGTTATGCCCAAGGGCCCCAAGGCGCACGCCTCGGGCACGTTCGGCGACGGCATCGGCGTGACGGCCGCCAGCGAGAAGAAGGAGGCCGCCTATCTGTTCTGCCAGTGGGCAGTGTCGCCGGCCATGGGCGCGCGCCTGCTGCAGGCAGGCGCCGGTGTCCCGTTCCGCAAGTCGGTGCTTGAAGATCCCAAGGTGCGCGAAGGCGTCACCATGCCGGCGAGTTGGCTCGATGCGGTGGTCGGCTCCGGCAATGTCAGCCGGCTGTCGCTGCCGGTCATTATCCCGGTCACCGAGTTCCGCGACATCTATGGCGTGGCGCTGACCAATTTGATTGCCGGCGCCGATCCGGCGGAAGAGCTGAAGAGGGCCACCGAGCAGTTCCAGCCGGTCCTCGACAGGAGCGAGCAAGGCTGATGTCCGCCACCGCCCCAGAACGCACCGGGGTGACGACGCAAGCCATCGAAGGGAGCCAGACGATCCGGCTGGCTCCCAACTACTGGCCTTTCGTCATTCCGGCGCTCGTCGTCGTCGGCGCAGTGATCGTCTTTCCCTGGGCCTTTACGCTGTGGATGAGCGTCAACCGCTGGACGCTCGGTCAGTCACGAAGCTTTGCCGGGATGGAAAACTATTTTCGGCTGGCAGTCGACCAACGCTTCTGGGAATCGCTGCTCCACACCTTGAGCTACACCTTCCTCTCGGTTGCCGCGCCGATGTTGTTCGGCACTGTCGCCGCCCTGATCTTCGACGCCAGGTTTCCGCTGCGCGGTCTGTTGCGCGGCGTTTTCGTGATGCCGATGATGGCAACGCCCGTCGCCGTGGCGCTGGTCTGGACCATGATGTTCCATCCTCAGCTCGGTGTCCTCAACTACCTGCTGTCGCTGGTTGGCATCCCGGCGCAGGAATGGATCTTCAACGCCAACACGGTCATCCCCTCGCTGGTCGCGGTCGAGACCTGGCAGTGGACACCGCTGGTGATGCTGATCGTGCTGGGCGGCCTGGCGTCCGTGCCGCGCGAGCCATTCGAGAGCGCCGAGATCGATGGCGCCAATGCCTGGCAGCAATTCCGTTATCTTACCTTGCCGATGATCGCGCCGTTCCTGATGATCGCGGTTATCATCCGCACCATCGATGCGCTGAAGAGCTTCGACATCATCTACGCGATGACCCAGGGCGGACCCGGTACGGCCTCGGAGACCATCAACATCTATCTCTACAACACCGCCTTCTCCTACTACGACATCGGCTATGGCTCGGCCGTGGCCGTAGTGTTCTTCATCGTCATCGTCGCCTTGTCCTTCATCCTCTTGATGTTGCGCCAGCGCTCCCAGTGGATCGGCGTGGAGGGCAAATAGATGAGTTCACGGCTGCTCAATCAGGTCGGGCTGTTTTTCGCGGCCCTGGTCTTCGTCTCGCCGGCGATCCTGTTCTTCCTCTGGATGATCTCGCTGTCGCTGAAATTCGAGATCGACAACGGCGCCTATCCGCCGATCCTGATCCCCGAACATCTCGCCTGGTCGAACTATGCAAAGGTGTTCGAGGAGAACAACTTCCTGCTCTATCTCTGGAATTCGGTTCTGGTGACCGGCACGGCGACACTTTTGGCACTGCTGATCGGTGTGCCGGCCGGCTATGGCATCGCACGGCTCAAGGCCGAACGGTCGGCGGTCGTCATCATGATCGCCCGCATGACGCCGGGGCTTTCCTATCTCATCCCGCTGTTTCTGCTGTTCCAATGGGTCGGCATACTCGGCACGCTCTGGCCGCAGATCATCATCCATCTGGTGGTGACGGTGCCGATCGTCGTCTGGGTGATGATCGGCTATTTCGAGACCACGCCGATGGAGCTGGAGGAAGCGGCCAACATCGACGGCGCCAGCTCCTGGCAGGTGTTCCGCCTGGTCGCCTTGCCCATAGCCAAGCCGGGCATCGTGGTTGCCTTCATCCTGTCCGTCATCTTCTCATGGAACAATTTCGTTTTCGGCGTGGTGCTCGCCAGCCGCGAAACGCGCACGCTGCCGGTCGCCGTCTACAACATGCTTTCCTACGAACAGGTGAGCTGGGGACCGCTCGCCGCCGCCGCACTTGTGGTGACGCTGCCGGTGCTGGTGCTGACCATGTTCGCACAAAGGCAGATTGTCGCCGGACTGACCGCCGGCGCCGTCAAGGGCGGCTGAGCGCTACCCTACATCCAATTTTTTTCGAGGAAACCCAATGGCTTCGGTGACAATCAACAACGTGCAGAAGGCCTTCGGAACGGCCAAGATCATTCACGATGTCAGCGTCGATATCGCCGATGGCGAGTTCGTCATCCTGGTCGGTCCGTCGGGCTGCGGAAAGTCGACGCTGCTGCGCATGATTGCCGGACTTGAAACGATCTCGGGCGGCAGGATCGCCATTGGCGATCGCACCGTCAACAATCTGCGGGCGCGGGACAGGAACATCGCCATGGTGTTCCAGAACTACGCGCTCTATCCGCATATGACGGTGGCAGACAATATGGGCTTTGCCCTGAAGATCAAGAAAGCCGATCCGACCGACACCGCCAGCCGCGTCGGCAGGGCCGCCAGCATTCTCGGTCTCGACAAGCTGCTCGACCGCTACCCGCGCCAGCTTTCCGGCGGGCAGCGCCAACGCGTAGCCATGGGCCGCGCGATCGTGCGCGACCCGCAAGTCTTCCTGTTCGACGAGCCGCTCTCCAATCTCGACGCCAAATTGCGCGTCCAGATGCGCGGCGAGATCAAGGCGCTGCACCAGCGACTGGGCACCACGACGATCTATGTCACGCATGACCAGATCGAGGCCATGACCATGGCCGACAAGATCGTCGTGCTGCACGACGGCCTCGTCGAGCAGATCGGCGCACCGCTCGATCNGATCTCTATGACCGTCCGGCCAATCTCTTCGTTGCCGGCTTCATCGGCTCGCCCGCCATGAACTTCATTGCCGGACGTATCGAGGAAGGCGTTTTCCGCAGCACCGGCGGACTGACCCTGCCACTGCCGGAAGGCATCCACCCGGCGCATGCTTCGGGGAACGACCTCGTCTATGGCATCCGCCCGGAACATATTCGGGCGACTGCCCAAGGCATCCCTGGCAATGTCAGGCTCCTGGAAGCGACGGGGTCGGAAATCTTCGCCAAGGTGGATTGTGGCGGCGAAGAGATCTCCTGCCTTTTCCGCGAACGGCTTGCGCTGAAGCAGGGCGAGCCGGTGCGCATCGAGGTCGACCGCGCCTGTGCTCACCTGTTCGACGCCAAGACCGGCCGGCGTTTATAGAGCAAAGGTCCGATATCCCAGCGCAAAGGTCTCAAGCGGCGGTTAGCTCTTGCCACGAGCGTCCCTTGGCAGCAATCTCGGCTCATAGAGCCGCTCATCGAGTGGATGCCGGTGCGTCAGGATTTTGCCATGACCCGCGATCAGATGCTCGCCCACCTCCGCGCCGCCGATGAAGTCGCGCGCGAGGCGGCGGCGCATGGGCATCATCCCTTCGGCGCCGTCCTGGTCGGGCCGGACGACCACATCCTGATGCGGCAGGGCAATCTCGACACGGTGCGCCATGCCGAGACCGAGATCGCCCGGCGCGCCGCGGCGGCCTACGAGCCGGAGTTCCTGTGGCAATGCACGCTAGTCTCGACCTTTGAGCCGTGCGCGATGTGCGCTGGCACGATGTATTGGGCGAATATCGGGCGGTTGGTCTACGGGTGCGATGAGACCAAGATCCTTGCGCTGACCGGGGATCACCCTGAGAACCCGACGATGAGCCTCTCCTCGCGCACCGTGTTCGGCTCCGGCCAGAAAAAGATCGAGGTCATTGGCCCCTTCCCCGAAATCGAGGACGAGTTGCACGTGCCGCACCGCGATTTCTGGAAGCGCTGACGCTTCGTGCCAGTCGGCAACCGGTCGATGGCAACAGCCATCGGATCGATCGGAGCCGTAATGCTGCTGCCGTGCGCGTGGGAAAGTCTCCCCGCAGGCTATGGTGGATTTATTGCGATTTGGTGAGCGCGATGGGATTCGAACCCATGACCTACTGATTAAAAGTCAGTTGCTCTACCGGCTGAGCTACGCGCTCCCGCGGGCTCAAAAGCCGCCCTCGAAATTGCGCGGAACATAGGGAGAGTGCCTCGACCGGTCAACCGGAAAAAGAGGGTTCGTAAACATGGCTTCGCCACGTCGCGACACTCTCTCGCCGCATCAGCGGAGAGAGCAACTAAGGAGCTCAGCCGTTTTGCCCGCAGCGGCATCCTGTCCCCGGAACAATTGCATAGGCCACTCGTTTTCCCAGCACGGGGACGTCCGCTAACCCTTGAGGAGAAGAGCAATGAACAGAATCACAGTGGGTATGCTGGCCGCCACGCTCTCGGCCACATTCGTTACGGCGGAGGCGCTGCCCGTCAACGCCCAACCGAGCTATGTGCCGCAATCCCAGGTCGCGGTGCCGGATGTGCAGACAGTCCAGTACCAGGAGTGGCGCAAGAACCGCTACAATCGCAGCTTTTCGCGTGACCGCAATTTTTCCCGGAATCGCGTGATCTATTGGAACGGCCATCGCGGCTATCGCGAATATCGCCCCGGCTATCGCCGCCACGGCGATTATTGGTTCCCGCTCGCGGCCTTCGCTACCGGCGCGCTGATCACCGGCGCCATCATCAACAACGAACGCAATCGCGTCTATGAGGGCAATTCGCATGTGCAGTGGTGCTACGATCACTATCGCAGCTACCGCGCTTCGGACAACACGTTCCAGCCGAATTACGGCCCGCGCCGTGAGTGCCGTTCGCCCTACTGATTGAGTGAGTGGAAGTGATAGCGCTCCATTGAAGACCCGTGCCAGAAGTGGCGCGGGCCTTTCTTTTCGGTCAGCCCGCCCAACTGATGCCCTTGATGATGTAATAACGCGCATCGCCTTCCGCGCTCGGTGATCGATATGCTCCAAGGGCATCGCAAATTCGAACCGCTACTGCGCTCAGTTCCCACCCAAGCACCTCCAAGTCATCATCCACATCCGTAACGTAAGTCTGGGTCAGTTCGTCGATGCTGTTCGTCTCGCCGAAGGATCGAACCCGCTTTGCACCGATCATGACATTGTCGGGCCAATTTGAATTTGCCCAAGCCCAGAGCCAACTCTGTGACTTAGCGCTCGTGGAACCGGCAATCTGGACCTCTGCGGTCACTTTGACATCCCCGTCTTTGGCAAACAAAAGCCTTCTGGTCGCTATGTCATAGTCATAGCGCGACCAACTGCCGAGGCGGAATTCCTTTTGCAACCGGTCATTCTTGGCATTCAGCTGTTCGATAGCCTCGTCGCGCCACGCAGGATACCAGTCTGGCTTCATCCCCTCGCCCCATCACTCATCACCTCACGGGTGCTTATTGCACGCTCAGCGTTCTGCGAACAGCATCGCGCCAGCCAGCAAGCTTGGCTATGCGCACGGAGCCATCCATGTCCGGCTGGAATCGTCGCTCCAGTGCCCAGCTTTTCGCGAACTTCTTGGCATCCGGCCACACACCTGCCTTCGAGCCAGCCAGCCATGCGGCGCCCAGCGCGGTCGTCTCGAGAATGGTCGGACGGTCGACCGGCGCATCGAGGATGTCGGCCAACCGCTGCATGGTCCAGTCCGACGCCACCATGCCGCCATCGACCCTGAGCACTGTCCTGGCTGAGGCGCCCTTCCAGTCCTTGCGCATGGCGTCGAGCAAATCGCGTGTCTGGTAGGCCACGGCTTCCAGCGCGGCGCGAGCGAACTCTGCCGGACCGGAATTGCGGGTCAGCCCGAAAATGGCGCCACGTGCTCCGGCGTCCCAATGCGGTGCGCCGAGACCGACGAAGGCGGGCACCAGATAGACGTTTTGCGTCGCATCAGCCTCGGCCGCCAGTCTGCCGCTCTGCTCGGCCTTGCCGATCACCTTGATGCCATCGCGCAGCCATTGGACCGCAGCACCGGCAATGAAGATCGAGCCTTCCAGCGCATAGGTCGTCTTGCCGTTCAGCCGGTAGGCAATGGTGGTCAAAAGCCGGTTTTTCGAGCGCACCAGGTCGCTGCCGGTGTTGAGCAGCGCAAAACAGCCGGTGCCATAGGTGGATTTCATCATGCCCGGCTCGAAACAGGCTTGGCCGATGGTCGCGGCATGCTGGTCGCCGGCGACACCGAGGATTTTTATCTCGGCGCCAAAGAGGTTTTTTTCCGTGATTCCAAAATCATCGGCACAGTCTTTTACCTCGGGAAGCATTTTTGCCGGGATGTTGAGAATGGCCAGCAGCTCGTCGTCCCAGGCATTCTCAGCGATGTTGTAGACCAGCGTGCGCGAGGCGTTGGTGGCATCGGTGGCGTGGACCTTGCCGCCGGTCAGCCGCCAGATCAGAAAACTGTCGATGGTGCCGGCCAGCAATTCGCCCTGCTCGGCGCGCTTTCTGGCGCCCTTCACCTTGTCGAGCATCCAGGCGATCTTGGTGCCGGAGAAATAGGGATCGAGCAGCAGGCCGGTCTTGCGGGTGAACTTTTTCTCCAGCCCCTGCTTCTTGAGTTTCTGGCACAGCGGCGCGGTGCGCCGGTCCTGCCAGACGATGGCGTTGTGGATCGGCTTGCCGGTCGCCCTGTCCCAGATGACGACGGTTTCGCGCTGGTTGGTGATGCCAAGCGCAGCCACTTCGGAAGCATTCCGGCCGGCCTTCTTCAGCGCCGCCTTCACCGTCGCCACCACACTCGCCCAGATTTCCTCCGGATCATGCTCGACCCAGCCGGAGGCCGGATAATGCTGCGTGAATTCCTTCTGCCCGCTGCCGACGACCTTCATCTGGCCATCGAACAGGATCGCCCGTGTCGAAGTCGTTCCCTGGTCGATTGCCAGCACAAAACCGCTCATTCCAGCGCCCTCCGCCTCGATACAAAGAGGGGAGACGGCAACGAGCCGCCTCCCCCAATTTCACACGGACGCGCGAACGCCCGCATAGACAATGCTACTTCTGCCAGCTCTTCACCAGTTCGTCGTAGTTGATGGTGATCGGCTTTTCCTTCTCGTTCTCGATCTTGAGCTGAGGAGCGAGATTGCCTTTCTTGACCGCGTCGGCGTTCCAGTAGGCGAGGTCATGCTCTTCGGCCATCTTCGGGCCGATATCGCCCTGGACGCCCGACTTCTCGATACGGCTCATCACCTTTTCCTGCTCGCCGCAGAGCGAGTCCATCGCTTCCTGCGCCGTCTTGGCGCCCGACGAAGCATCGCCGATCGCCTGCCACCAAAGCTGTGCCAGCTTCGGATAGTCAGGCACGTTGGTGCCGGTCGGCGACCACTGGACGCGCGCCGGCGAGCGGTAGAACTCGATCAGGCCGCCGAGCTTCGGAGCGCGCTCGGTGAAGCTCTTGTCGTGGATCGTGCTCTCGCGGATGAAGGTCAAGCCGACATGGCTCTTCTTCACGTCGACGGTCTTCGAGGTGACGAACTGCGCGTAAAGCCAGGCGGCCTTGGCGCGGTCGGTTGGGGTCGACTTCATCAGCGTCCAGGAACCCACGTCCTGGTAGCCGAGCTTCATACCGTCCTTCCAGTAGACGCCGTGCGGCGACGGTGCCATACGCCACTTCGGCGTGCCGTCGTCGTTCAGCACTGCCTTTGCGCCGGCATCAACCATCGAAGCCGTGAAGGCGGTGTACCAGAATATCTGCTGCGCGACCGCACCCTGAGCCGGAACTGGTCCGGATTCGGAGAAGGTCATGCCCTGGGCTTCGGCCGGAGCGTAGGCCTTCAGCCAGTCGAGGTACTTCTGGATCGAATAGACGGCCGCCGGGCCATTGGTGTCGCCGCCGCGCGCCGTGCAGGAGCCAACCGGTCGCGAATTCTCGTCAACCTTGATGCCCCATTCGTCGACGGGCAGGCCGTTCGGGAGGCCTTTGTCGCCGTTGCCCGCCATCGACAGCCAGGCGTCGGTGAACCGCCAACCGAGCGACGGATCCTTCTTGCCGTAGTCCATGTGGCCATAGACCTTTTTGCCGTCGATCTCACGGCCGGTGAAGAACTCGGCGATGTCCTCATAGGCCGACCAGTTGACCGGAACGCCGAGGTCGTAGCCGTACTTGGCCTTGAAGTCGGCCTTGTTCTTCTCGTCGTTGAACCAGTCGTAACGGAACCAGTAGAGGTTGGCGAACTGCTGGTCGGGCAGCTGGTAGAGCTTCTTGTCGGGCGCCGTCGTGAACGAGGTGCCGATGAAGTCCTTCAGGTCGAGGTTCGGATTGGTAACGTCCTTGCCGTCGCCCGCCATCCAGTCGGTCAGGTTGCGCACCTGCTGGTAACGCCAATGGGTGCCGATCAGGTCGGAATCGTTGACCCAGCCGTCATAAAGATTCTGGCCGGTCTGCATCTGGGTCTGGATCTTCTCGACGACGTCGCCTTCCTGGATGACGTCATGCGTGACCTTGATGCCGGTGATGGCGGTAAAGGCCGGCGCCAGGACCTGCGATTCATACTGGTGCGTGGCGATGGTTTCCGAAACGACCTTGATGTCCATGCCGGCGAAAGGCTTTGCGGCATCGATGAACCACTGCATTTCGGCTTCCTGGCCGGCGCGGTCGAGCGTCGAAAGCGGTCCGATTTCCTTGTCCAGGAAAGCCTTTGCCTCGTCCATTCCGGCGTAGGCGTTGCCAACCCCGAGCAATAGGACAAGCGCAGTCGTTGATGTTAGAAATTGCCGTCGCATTGTGTTTCCTCCACTGTTTTAAGGTTTCAAGTGCGATCTGGAGCGGCCGCCGGCACGCGGTCGCTCCAACAGTTTCCCCCTCTATACGTAGCGGAACACGCCGACGGCGTAGACCACGGAGAGAGCGAGAGCCCACCACAGGTTGGGTCCGACAAGACCCAGCCAAGCGAGATGGATAAAGGCGCTGCCCAGCAGCGACAGGAAGAGACGGTCGCCACGCGTCGTCTCGAAGCGCAGGACGCCGACGCGCGGACTGCCGCCCGGCGACACATATTCCCACGCCGCCATGCTGCACAGCAGCAAAAGGATGGTTCCGAAGAAGGCCGCGGTCGGCCAGGTCCATGCCATCCAGGTCAGGTCGAAATTCATGACCAACCCCTTCCCGGGGCGAAGCCCTTGGCGATGGTGTTGCGCGCGAACTTCTGCGTTCGTTTCATCAAACCCTCCCCAGGGCGAAGCCCTTGGCGATGTAGTTGCGCACGAACCAGATGACCAGCGCGCCGGGAATCAGCGTCAGCACACCAGCGGCGGCGAGCAGGCCCCAGTCCATGCCGGCGGCCGAAACCGTACGCGTCATGGTGGCGGCGATCGGCTTGGCGTCGGTCGTGGTCAGCGTGCGGGCGATCAGCAGTTCCACCCATGAGAACATGAAGCAGAAGAAGCAGGCGACGCCGATGCCGCTCGCGATCAGCGGCATGAATATCCTGACGAAGAAGCGCGGAAACGAATAGCCGTCAATATAGGCCGTCTCGTCGATTTCCTTCGGCACGCCTGACATGAAGCCTTCGAGGATCCACACCGCCAATGGCACGTTGAACAGGCAATGCGCCAAAGCCACCGCAATGTGCGTGTCGATCAAGCCGAAGGCCGAGTAGAGTTGGAAGAACGGCAGCGCGAACACCGCCGGCGGCGCCATGCGATTGGTCAGCAGCCAGAAAAACAGGTGCTTGTCGCCGAGGAAGCGGTAGCGCGAGAAGGCGTAGGCCGCCGGCAGCGCCGCAGCCACCGAGATCACCATGTTCATCACCACATAGGTGATCGAGTTGACGTAGCCCGAGTACCAGGACGCATCGGTGAAGATGGTGACGTAATTGGCGATCGTCGGTGCATGCGGATAGAGCGTCAGCGAGGAGACGATCTCGGCATTGGTCTTGAAGCTCATATTGATGAGCCAGTAGATCGGCAGCAAAAGCACGATGATGTAGACCGTCGGCACGATCCACCACCAGCGCGATTCCTCGCCGCGGCGGCGCATCAGCCGCGCGATCTGGTCCTGCGACATAGCACTGGCGAGCCCTTCCGAAGCCGTCGTTTCGCTCACTCTGTCCTGCCTCGTCGTTCTTTCGTTGGCGCCGCCCATCTCAGCGCTCCGCGTCGTAGTTGGTCATCACGGTGTAAAACACCCATGACAGCAGAAGGACGATGAGGAAGTAGACCAGCGACATGGCCGCGGCCGGCCCGAGGTCGAACTGGCCGAGCGCCGTCTTGACGAGGTCGATCGACAGGAACGTCGTCGAATTGCCGGGGCCGCCGCCCGTCACCACGAAAGGTTCGGTGTAGATCATGAAGCTGTCCATGAAGCGCAGCAGCACGGCGATCAGCAGCACACGGTTCATCTTCGGCAGCTGGATGTAGCGGAACACCGCCCAGCGCGAGGCACCGTCGATCTTGGCCGCCTGATAGAAGGCATCCGGAATGGAGACCAGGCCGGCATAGCAGAGCAGTACGACGAGGCTGGTCCAGTGCCAGACATCCATGATGATGACGGTGACCCAGGCGTCGAACGAATCCTGTACGTAGTTGTAGTCGATGCCGAGCGCATTGACGTAATAGCCGAGCAGGCCGATGTCGTTGCGCCCGAAAACCTGCCAGATGGTGCCGACGACGTTCCACGGGATCAACAGCGGCAGTGCCATCAGCACCAGGCAGACCGGCACGCCCCACCCCTTCTTGGGCATGTTGAGGGCTATGAAGATGCCGAGCGGCACTTCGATGGCGAGGATGATAAAGGAGAAGATCAGGTTGCGGACCATCGCCTCCCAGAAGCGGCTGGAAGAGAGCAGTTCCTCGAACCACTCGGTGCCGGCCCAGAAGAAGACGTTGTTGCCGAAAGTGTCCTGCACCGAATAGTTGACGACCGTCATCAGCGGGATGACCGCCGAGAATGCCACCAGCACCAGCACTGGCAGCACCAGGAACCAGGCCTTGTTGTTCCAAGTCTTTTCCATCTATGCCCCCATCTCGACGCGCCAGGAATCCGCATAGATGTTGATGCCGGCCGGGTCGAACCGCACCCTCGGATCGGCGGGTACGGTTTCGTCCTCGCCGATCACGGCAGCGATGTCGCGGCCTTCAAGCTTCGCGCGCACCACCTTGTGGCGGCCGAGATCCTCGATCTTGCTGACCTGTACGGCCATGCCGTCACGGCCAAGCCGGACATATTCGGGACGAATGCCAAGCTCTATGGCGCCGCTGGCTGCCTTGGGTGCGCCTGGCAGTTCGATCCGCTGGGCCCCAAGCATCGCCGTCTTGCCCTCGATCGCCACCGGCATGACGTTCATGCCCGGCGAGCCGATGAAATAACCGACAAACGTATGGCGCGGTCGCTCGAACAGTTCCGCCGGCGTGCCGATCTGCACGATGCCGCCATCGTACATGACCACGACCTGGTCGGCGAAGGTCAGCGCCTCGGTCTGGTCGTGCGTCACGTAGACCATGGTGTAGCCAAAGCGGCGATGCAACTGCTTTAGTTGCGAGCGCAGCACCCACTTCATGTGCGGATCGATGACGGTCAGCGGCTCATCGAACAGGATGGCGTTGACATCCGAGCGCACCAGTCCGCGGCCGAGCGATATCTTCTGCTTCTGGTCGGCTGTCAGCCCCCTCGCCTTCTTCTTCGCCCAGGACGCAAGATCGATCATCTCCAGCGTCTCGCGCACCTTGCGGTCGACATCGGCTTCCGGCACGCCGCGATTGCGCAGCGGGAAGGCCAGATTATCGTAGACGGTCATCGTGTCGTAGATGACCGGGAACTGGAACACCTGCGCGATGTTGCGCTCTTGCGTCGACAAGTTGGTCACGTCCTTGCCGTCGAACAGCAACCGGCCATGCGAGGGATGAAGCAGGCCCGAAATGATGTTGAGCAGCGAGGTTTTGCCGCAGCCCGAAGGCCCGAGCAGCGCATAGGCGCCACCATCCTCGAAGATGTGATGCACTTCCTTGAGCGCAAAATCGGCATCCGTGCGCGGGTTCGGTAGGTAGGAGTGGCGGATGTGATTGACGTCGATGCGCGCCATATCGCTCTCCTATGCCGCCAGCTTTGGCGCGCTTACGGCGCTGCCTTGCCTGTCGAAGACCATGATGTGGCGCGGGTCGATGAACACGTCGATCGCGGCGTCAATCTCGAAATCGAGGATACCGTGGCTCAGCATGACCCAGCGCGCATCGGCGAAGTCGAGATGAATGAAGCTCTCCGACCCGGTGATCTCGGTGATGGTGACCTTCGCACGCACCGGCACGGCCAACGCATTGGGCCGATCGAGTGAAAGATGGTGCGGCTGGAAGCCAACCGTATAGTTCGCATCGGCAATGCCGACGAGTTCGGCGGGCACCGGCAGCTTGACGCCGCCTTCGAGCAAAAAGTCCGGACCCTTCTTGGCCAGCACGATGGTGTTGAGCGGCGGGTCGGCGAAAGTCCTGGCCGTCACCAGGTCGACCGGCTTGCGGAACACGTCGATTGTCGGGCCGAACTGGGTGATACGTCCTTCGGAAAGTGTCGCCGTATTGCCGCCGAGCAGCAGCGCTTCGTGCGGCTCGGTCGTGGCATAGACGAAGATGGCGCCGGTGGCGGCAAAGATCCTCGGCAGTTCGGCGCGCAGCTCTTCGCGCAATTTGTAGTCGAGATTGGCAAGCGGCTCGTCAAGCAGCACCAGGCTGGCATTCTTGACGATGGCACGCGCCAGTGCGGTGCGCTGCTGCTGGCCCCCGGACAGGCTGAGCGGCGTGCGGTCGAGATAAGGTGTCAGCTTGAGAAGTGCGGCGGCATTGCGCACTTCCTTGTCAATCTTCGCCTGTTCGGTGCCAGCCACCCTGAGCGGCGAGGCGATGTTCTCGTAGACGGTCATCGCCGGATAGTTGATGAACTGCTGGTAGACCATGGCGATCTTGCGCTGCTGCACCGGCACGCCGGTGACATTTTGACCGTCGAACCAGATCGAACCGGAGGCCGGCACATCGAGGCCGGCCATCAGCCGCATCAGGCTGGTCTTGCCGGAAAGCGTGGGCCCGAGCAGTACGTTGAGCGAGCCATGCTGGAGCGTCAGCGACACGTCGCGGATATGCTCGACCGCACCAACCGTCTTGGTGACGTTCCTTAGTTCCAGCATGACGCCTCCTCCCAGGCTTTCTGCATCAGCTCAAACCCTCTTCATTCCGCAGCCGCGACATGTCGCCGGCTTATGCCGTGCATGAATTCATCGAGCACCGCTACCTGCTCGCGGCTGAGATACAGACCGCGCTTGGTCCGGCGCCACAATACATCTTCAGCGGTGACAGCCCATTCGTTTTGAACGAGATAGCGCACCTCAGCCTCAAAAAGATCGGCGCCGAAGTTGCGGCCCAGATCGGCATTCGATTTGGCCAACCCCAACAGCATCCTTGCGCGGGTGCCGTAGAGCCTGGTCAGTCGCCGGGCCAGGCGCGCGTCGAGGAACGGATAGGCGGTTTTCAGCTTCGCCACTTCGGCATCGAAACCGGTGGCCGGGAAATCGCCGCCCGGCAATGGCGCGTTTGCCGTCCATGGCTTGCCGCGCTTGCCGAGAAAACCCTCGATCTTTTCCAGCATCGATTCCGACAACCGGCGATAGGTGGTGATCTTGCCGCCAAAGGCGTTGATGATCGGGGCAGCGCCCTCGCCGCCATCTGCCTTGAGCACATAGTCGCGCGTCGCTTCCTGGGCCTTGGAGGCGCCATCATCATAGAGCGGACGCACGGCCGAATAGGTCCAGACGATGTCCGAGCGCTTGACCGGTTGCGCAAAATATTCGCTTGCCGCGGCGCAGAGGTAGTCGATCTCTTTGTCGCTGATCTTCACGTCATGCGGGTCGCCGGGGTAATCCTGGTCCGTGGTGCCGATCAGGGTGAACTCGTCCTCGTAAGGAATGGCGAAAATGATGCGACCATCCCTGTTCTGGAAGAAATAGGCCCGCGGATCGTCGAATTTCTTGGCGATGACGATATGGCTGCCTTGCACGAGGCGGACATTGTGCACATCGTTGAGCCCAACGACGCCGGACAGCACATGATCGACCCAGGGGCCAGCGGCGTTGACCAGCAGGCGCGCCTTGATCTCTTCGGTCTTGCCGGTCTGCAGGTCCTCGATCTGAACCGTCCACAAACCGCCTTCGCGGCGCGCGCCGACCACTTTCGTGCGGGTGCGGACCGTTGCGCCACGATCGGCGGCATCACGCGCGTTCAGCGCCACCAGCCGTGCATCATTGACCCAGCCATCCGAATATTCGAAGGCCTTCTTGAACAATGGTTTCAAAGGCTTGCCGGCCGGATCCCTGGCCATGTCAAGCGTCCTGGTCGCCGGCAGCAATTTGCGCCCGCCAATGTGATCGTAGAGAAACAGACCCAGCCTGATCAGCCAGGCCGGGCGCAGGCCCTTGGCATAGGGCAGCACGAAGCGCATCGGCCAGATGATGTGCGGCGCGTTCTTCCACAGAACCTCGCGCTCCATCAGCGCCTCGCGCACCAGGCGGAATTCGTAGAATTCGAGGTAGCGCAGGCCGCCATGGATCAATTTGGTCGAGCCTGAGGAGGTTCCGCTGGCGAGGTCGTTCATCTCGGCGAGGAAGACGGAAAAGCCACGCCCGACAGCATCGCGGGCAATGCCGCAGCCATTGATGCCGCCGCCTATGACGAAAATGTCACGGATCGGAGATGCTTCCACAAATTCCTCCAACGATTTCGCATTGCACCATTTTTGGCCTTTTACGAAACCGTGTCGGGATTATTTCGAAATCATAACGAATGTCAAACGAAATATCACGAGCGTGTGATGCCAAGCCGAAATCGCCTAGGCGAGCGAAGTCTCGATCAGTTGAACCTCGGCCTCCTGGCAGATTTTGCGCACCGACGGGATGTCGCAACGGTCGGTGATGAAGGTGTTGACCTGCGACAGGTGGCCGATGCGCACCGGTGCGGTTCGCTCGAATTTGGTCTGGTCGGAAACCAGGATGACATGCCTTGCATTGGCGATGATTGCCTGCGCTACTTTGACCTCGCGGAAATCGAAGTCGAGCAAGGCGCCGTCATGGTCGATCGCCGAGGCGCCGATCACCGCATAATCGACCTTGAACTGCCTGATGAAGTCGACCGCCGCTTCGCCGACGACGCCACCATCGGAACCACGCACGACGCCACCCGCAATCACAACCTCAATCGACGGATATATCCGCATCCTGTTGGCAACATTGATGTTATTGGTGATCACCATCAGGCCGGTATGATCGAGCAGCGCCTTGCTGACCGACTCTGTCGTGGTGCCGATGTTGATGAACAGCGAGGCGTTGTCGGGAATCAGCCTGGCTGCCGCCCGGCCGATCGCCTCCTTCTCGTCGGCGGCGATCTTGCGCCTGGCCTCATACTCCATGTTCTCGATGCCGGACGGGAACAACGCGCCGCCATGGATGCGCGAAAGCAGCCGCTGGTCGCACAGGTCGTTGAGATCCTTGCGTATGGTCTGCGGCGTCACATTGAAATGTGTGGCCAGATCCTCGACCAGCACCCGACCATGATCCTTGGCCATCTGGATGATTTCGGCATGGCGTGGCGACAAATACATAGGACAACCTCCCGTTTTCGTTTTTCTTGTCTATAGTCGAAAACGAAACCAATGAAAAGGTATAAGCCGGCTAATGAAATGCATATGATTGGAAAGGCAAACGCCAGCGCAATTCCGGCCGGACCAGATCAGGCCGTACCCCGAGCGATTTCCGTGATGACGGTGAAAGCCATATCGACATCGGCGGCGGTCGCTTCGAATTGGCCGACCTGGAAACGGATTGCTATCCGCCCATCGACTTTCGTCTGCGTCAGGTAGATGCGGCCACCGTCGTTGATCGCATTCACAAGCCGTAGATTATGCGCGTCCGTATCTGCGTCGGTTACCGCGTTGTGCCGGAACGAGAACAACGACAGCATCGGTTCGCTGACGATCTCGAAGTCCGGCTCGCTTGCCAGCCGCGCGGCAAGCCCTTCGCTCCACGCGACGTGGTTGCGGATCATCGTTCGCAGGCTTTCCAACCCATGAGCACGCAACAGGAACCACAATTTCAGCGCGCGGAAGCGCCGGCCGAGCGGCACCGACCATTCGGAATAGTTGATGATGCCGTCGCGGCCATGCGTCTTCAGATAATCCGGTTTGATGGCCAGCGTCCTGACATGGCTTTCCGGGTCGCGCAGGAACTGGATCGAGCAGTCGAACTGGGCTCCGAGCCATTTGTGCGGATTGAAAACGACCGAATCGGCACCTTCAACGCCCGTCCAGAAATGTCGATACTCCGGACAGATCATCGCAGATCCGGCCCAGGCGGCATCGACGTGGAGATAAAGGCCATGCCGCCGCGCCACCTCGGCGACCGCTGCAATGTCGTCGGTGCCGCCGGTGCTGGTGCCGCCGACACAAGCGATGATCCCCGCCGGCAGCATGCCGGCTTCCCGGTCGGCGACGATTGCCGCCTCGAGCGCTGCCGTGTCCATGGCGAGAAAACGGTCGCCGACAGGAATGCGCACGAGATTGTCCTCGCCGATGCCGGAAATCCAGATCGCCCGATCGATGGAGGTGTGCACCTGGTCGGAGGAATAGATGCGCAGCCGCGCCTGCCCGGCCAACCCTTGTTTGTTGCCTTGCCAGTCCAACGCCCGTTCACGCATGGTCAGCACCGCGGCCAGCGTCGCCGACGAGGCTGAATCCTGGATCACCCCGGAAAACCCTTCCGGCAGGCCGAGCGCCTGGCGCATCCAGTCGACGGTGCGTGTTTCGAGCTCGGTTGCCGCTGGCGACGTCTGCCAAAGCATGCATTGCGCGGCCATCGCCGAAACCAGATATTCCGCCACCACCGAAACAGGCGCCGCATTGGCCGGGAAGTATGCGAAGAAGCGCGGATGCTGCCAATGCGTCATGCCAGGCAAAATCTTCTCTTCGAAGTCGGCGAAGATCCGGTCCATCGGTTCGGCGTCTTCCGGCGGCGAAGCCTCTATGCTTCTAAAGATGTCGCCGGGCTCGACGAGTGGCCGCACCGGCCGCTCGCGCAGCGTGTTGCGATAGTCGGCGCCCCAGTCGGCGGCGCGCCGCGACCACTGCCGAAAATCATCACTGTTCATCGTATCCCCCTTGGAGTGGACATTTCCTCTGCGGCGCGACGGTAGAATTGCCTTGGTGTGTTCGTCCAGCGGCCTGATCACAAACTGCGTCGTCGCCAGATCGCCAGCACGACGACGCACGCGCTCGCCAGGCTCCCGGACATTGATCTTCTTGAGGGTCGAAATCGATCCAGCAGCGGCGGCATCGCTTCACAGTCGTGCAGTTCCCCACCAACGGCCGGAATGAAGACCTGATCCTATTCTACGTCGAGAACCAGGAAATGGCAGATCGACAGTTGGGCCAACTGGAGATCAGATTCTCAACTTTCTAAGTCAGATCGCTTGTCCCCACGGTCATTTCCCATTCGCCTCCGGCAGATTCCAACCAGAACATCCAGCCTCTCCGGAGGTTATTGACTTGCGCTGGCGCGTGAACTTAAATCGATCAAAAAATAACTACGACCTATTGTCGTAAATGGGGGCTTTCAATTTGGTGTGGTTGAGATGGATCTATAAGAGATATCCCAGAGGGGCCTCTTTATTTGAACTTTTGTTTTTAATTGGATTGCTCGTCACTTATCTATGGATAGTGCCGCTCTGGTTTTGGAGCATATATCGTCTAAATATCGCGGTTCCGGACAGCGTATCGGCATTCTTCTACGAGATTTGGCTAGAAAAGAACTTTATACGATCATTTCTGATCGCTTCAATTGTATGCTTTATTCTGGCAAGCATCTACATACGACGTACTTCGCCGCGAGAAATGGGTCTTACTACTAGAAACATTTGGATCTCAGGACGCGACTGCATATATTTAGTTCTCATTATCTGTATATGCGCAATCGCCATCATGGCCATATCAAATAACTATTTATCAATAGATGGATATCTATCAAAACAGAAAATAACTGGCAGGACTTTATTATCAGACATTTTTGTAGCCATCCTGTCTGGCACGGCTCAGCAATTTCTTCTGCAGAGCTTTATTCTGCAACGAACGCTAGCAATATTTAGAAACAAGCCGACAGCGATTCTTTGCTCATCATTTGTATTTTGCCTTATCCACGCGCCAAACATAATACTGATGGTCGCCACCATGATTTTCGGCACCGCGTGTAGTTTTCTGTTCATTAGGAATAGAAATATCTTCACCATTGGAATCATGCATGGTGTAGTCCAACAGGCCTTAAGGATATTTCTTGCGTCAATCATTTTGTCTATCTTACCTCGACGGTAGAGGATATTTTACATTCGATCTGAGCGTAGGGCCTCCTAAAGGATACCCGGCATACCTGGCTGAATTGGAGTACAAAGGAAGCCTCCCTCTGGCGCAGAGTGCTGCCGGAGGCGTAATTATCATCCCGGTTTTGGTAGCAAACAAGAGCACGAAGACGTGGTCTTCAACTGATAAAGACTATCTGGTGTCGGTTGGTTATCGCCTCATCGACCAAAACGGAGATGTGATATCAGCAGACAATCCTTTAACGCCCTTCGACACACCAATTGAGCCCGGGAAGTCCGAGACCGTCGAGATCACGTTGAACGCGCCCTTGAAGGGTGGAGACTACTATTTGGAAGTCGATATCGTGCGCTCTAATTCAGATTCGGAAGCAATAACCTGGTTTAGACGCAAAGGTTCAAAAACGATACTCATACCTATTTCTGTGCGTTAAATCGCTTCGAGCAAGACGCGCCCGACGCAGGTGTACCTGGCAGGAAGGAACAGAGGCGCGTCTTCGCTATCCAGGGAATTCCGGCAGGCTGGCAAAAGCCGTCTTCAGCGCATTCGACCAGCCGTCCGAGATCGTGCGATAGTACTGATCGTCCTGACCGAACCGCTTCTTCAACCCGACCGTGAAGGCGTCCTTCTCAAGGAAGAGCAGGTCGAGCGGCAAGCCGACCGACAGGTTCGACTTCAACGTCGAATCGAACGACACCAGCAGCAGCTTCACCGTCTCGGCAAGGCTCATCGACTTTTCATAGGCGCGGATGATGATGGGCTTGCCGTATTTGGTCTCGCCGATCTGGAAGAACGGCGTGTCATCGGTCGATTCAATGAAATTGCCTTCGGGGTAGATCATGAACAGGCGCGGTTCGCTGCCCTTGATCTGGCCGCCGAGGATGAAGGAGGCATTAAAGTAGGAATCTGCCTTTTCGCCCGCAGGCGACGAATTGGCGATGACCTCCTTGACTGTATCGCCGACCAGCCGCACCGTCTGATACATTGATGGCGTCTCCAGCAGCGTGGCGTGACGATCGGCAACGGCCTTGGTGCGTTCGTCAAGCAGGCTGACCACGGCCTGCGTCGTCGCCAGGTTGCCCGCCGACATCAGCACGATGACGCGCTCTCCCGGCTGCTCCCAGACATGCATCTTTCGGAAGGTGGAAATCGAATCCATGCCGGCATTGGTGCGCGTGTCGGACATGAACACGAGCCCGCGATCGATCTTCAGGCCAACGCAATAAGTCATGGAATCTCCCTAGAGCAATTCCAGAAAAAGTGTAAGGCGGTTTTCCGCCCGGAATTGCTCCAAACAAAACAAGTGGAGTGGTTCATCGTTTTCGTGAAACGACGAACCGCCCCACCGGCAATCTTGCGAAGGATTACTGCTCCACCGTGACGGTGACGGCAAGCTGTTCTTCCGCCTGTCCCAGCCGAATTCCCGACACCGGCGTAGCGTCGCGGTAATCGCGTCCCGTCGCCACCTTTACATAACGCTCGTCAGGCGAAATGCCATTGGCGGCATCGAAGGCAACCCAGCCGAGGCCCGAAACATGCGCTTCGGCCCAGGCATGGCTTGCGGCCTGCTCGACCGTCGCATCCAGCATCAGATAGCCGCTGACATAGCGGGCTGGAAAGCCCATGGCGCGCGCCGCGGCGGCAAAGATATGGGTGTGATCCTGGCAGACACCGGTTTTGAGCGCCAAGGCTTCCTCCGCGGGCGTCGTCGCATTGGTAGTGCCGGACGTGTAGGCGACGCGCTCGCCGATGACTGCCATCAGCCGGTGCAGCCTTTCGATGTCAGTGCCCTTGCCGATCGATGCGGCGAGTTCGCGAACACCGCTGCCGATCGCCGTCAATGGCGTTTCATGGCTGTACAGCCAGAGCGGCGTGAAGCCTTGGTGTGGTCCGGAGACGCCTGCCGTGTCGCGCGTCACCACTTCGCCTGATGCTTCCACCGTGATGAAGTCGCGCTCACCCTCGACGCTCAGCAGCCTTGTGTCATTGCCGAAATGGTCCACAAAGCGAACCTCTTCGCGCGCGCCTTCGATGGTCAGAGCCCAGGACAGAACGGTCTGCGTCGATCCGCTGACCGGAAGCAGCCGCAAGCGCTGCAACAGATAGTGCACCGGTGCATCGTAGCGGTATTCGGTCCGGTGGGTGATCTTCAGCCGCATGCGCTATGTCCCGCCTGTGAGCATGATCTTGTCCCACTTTTCGGAGTCATGCTCAATTGAACCGGTAGTCCTGCGCGATCTCGTCGCCAAGCCTGGTGTTGTCGCGAATGAAATTGGCCAGGAATTCATGCAGGCCCGCGTCGAATATGTCCTTGATCGATCCTGCTCTAAGCATGGCCTGCGTCTTGTCCGCCGTCGCGTGGCAGGCATGGCGCTCGCCATAGTCGTCGCCGAGGAACTTCAGATGTTCGGACAGGAAGCGATAGCAGAAGGTCAGAGAACGCGGCATGCGGACATTGAGGATCAGATAGTCGGCAATGTTGGTCGGTTTGTAGTCGGCATCATAGACCCAGCGATAGGAGCGATGCGCCGACACCGAACGCAGGATCGATTCCCACTGGTAGTTGTCGAGCGTCGAGCCGACCCAGGAGATCGACGGCAAGAGCACGTAGTATTTCACGTCGAGGATGCGCGCCGTGTTGTCGGCGCGCTCGACATAGGTGCCGAGCTGCGAGAAATCGAAGATCTCGTTGCGCAGCATGGTGCCATAGAACGAGCCGCGGATCAGCGCCGTCTCGCGCTTGATGGCGTCGAGCACGCTGGGTAGGTCGCGCTCGTCGATCGGCCTTGCCAGCATCCGCTTCAGCGCCATCCAGGCTTCGTTGATGCTTTCCCAGGTCTCGCGCGTCAGCGCGGTGCGCACCATGCGGGCATTGTTGCGGGCCGTTTCGATCGAAGACATTGTGCTCGAGGGATTCGACGTGTCGCGCAAAAGAAAGTCGGCGACATTGGCGGCGGTATAGTCAGAATATTTCTGGCTGAAGGTGATGTCGGAACCGGCGCTGAGCAGCACCGAATTCCACTCTTCCGACGCGCTCTGGGTGCGGGTCAGCGCCATGCGCAGGCCGGCATCGACCAGCCGCGCCATATTCTCCGCCCGCTCTATGTAGCGGTTCATCCAGTAAAGCCCGTTGGCGGTGCGGCCGAGAAGCATGTCAACGTGCCCCGATTTTGAGCGAATAGCGAATAGCGAGTAGCGAATAGCGGAATATCGGCTTCATGACTTTTGTTGCAAACTCCTGATCATGGAACGCAGCATTTTCCCGATCTCATCGGCTTTGCTAAGCAAACGCACCACCTCCGCCTCAACCATTAACCCTACTTTTTCAGACAAGATCAGGTGTGTTTCCAACTCTTTGAGAGATCCCTGCGCCATGCGCAGAAACTGAATGAATGATCCTGTATTTTCTCGCCCATGTCCTTCGGCGATGTTCTCGGCAATTGATACGGACGACCGCCGCATCTGAGAGGTCATCCCGTAGATTTCGCCGGTTGGGAAGGCTTTCGTTACGGAATAACAATCTACAGCCAACTC
Organism: Mesorhizobium sp. LNHC252B00; assembly: GCF_000502955.1. Taxonomy (GTDB): domain Bacteria; phylum Pseudomonadota; class Alphaproteobacteria; order Rhizobiales; family Rhizobiaceae; genus Mesorhizobium. The sequence continues at coordinate 154,522 of NZ_AYWO01000008.1, forward strand.
GACGGCTGCCTTCCAGACAATTAAGTCCCTGTAAGAATTGATCGCCGTCTTGCTGCCCTCCTTCCCCTATTCGCTATTCACTATTCGCTATTCGCTCTAATCATCCAGCACCCACGTATCCTTCGTCCCGCCGCCTTGCGAGGAGTTGACGACCAGCGAGCCTTCCTTCAGCGCGACGCGGGTTAGCCCGCCGGGGACGATCTGGATGCGGTCGGAGACCAGCACGTAGGGCCTGAGATCGACGTGGCGTGGAGCCAGCCCTTTTTCCGTCAGGATCGGGCATGTCGACAGCGCCAATGTCGGTTGGGCGATGTAATTGGAGGGTTTGGCCGCCAGCTTCTTGGCAAACGTCTCGCATTCTTTCTTGGTCGCCGCCGGCCCAACCAGCATGCCGTAGCCGCCGGACCCATGGACTTCCTTGATCACCAGCTCATCGATGTGTTCGAGCACATATTTCAGGCTGTCGGGTTCCGAGCAGCGCCAGGTCGGAATGTTGCCGAGGATCGCCTTGCGGCCGGTATAGAATTCGATGATCTCGGGCATGTAGGAATAGATCGCCTTGTCGTCGGCGATACCGGTGCCCGGCGCATTGGCGATGGTGATGTTGCCGGCACGATAGACATCCATGATGCCAGGTATGCCAAGTGTAGAGTCAGGGCGGAAGGTCAGCGGGTCGAGGAACGAATCGTCGACGCGGCGGTACAGCACGTCGATCTGCTTGTAGCCTTCGGTCGTGCGCATCGCGACATGGCCGTCGACGACCCGCAGATCCTGGCCTTCGACCAGTTGCACGCCCATCTGGTCGGCCAGGAAGGCGTGTTCGAAATAGGCGGAGTTGAAGCTGCCGGGCGTCAACACCGCAATTGTCGGCGCGCCCTTGGTGCTCTGCGGCCGCACTGCCGCCAGCGACTGGCGCAGAAGCTGCGGGTAGTTCTCCACAGGCCGCACCTTGATTTTCTGGAACAGCTCGGGGAACAGCTGCATCATCGTCTCGCGGTTCTCCAGCATGTAGGAGACGCCCGACGGCGTGCGCGCATTGTCCTCCAGCACATAGAATTCGTCCTCTGAGATGCGGACGATGTCGACGCCGATAATGTGAGTGTAGACGCCGGCCGGCGGCCTGACCCCGATCATTTCCGGCAGGAATGCTTCGTTCCTGGCGATCAGTTCCCTTGGGACGCGCCCGGCGCGCAGGATTTCCTGGCGATGGTAGATGTCGTCGAGGAACGCGTTCAGCGCCTGCACGCGCTGCTCGATGCCTTGCGTGAGACGCCGCCACTCATTGCCCGAAATGATGCGGGGAACGATGTCGAAAGGGATCAGCCGTTCGGAGGCTTCCTGCTCGCCATAGACGGCGAAGGTGATGCCGGTCTTGCGGAAGACGCGTTCGGCGTCCTGCATCTTCTCGGTAAGCCTGGCCGGATCCTGCTCCTTCAGCCAGCGATCATAAGCCGAATACGGTCTTCTCAATCCGGAAACTTCCGGAAGCATTTCATCGAACGCTGCCAATCGCATACTCCCCTGTGACACCATTTCACTGGCGTCGCCGGAGAAAATCAAGCGCAATCGGTGATTTGGGAGATACGCACGATCAGTATGTTGCGGCTGCCTAAAATTGAGGCAGCTGAAATACAACAGTAATCAGGCTTTGCCTCGTGTCCGGGCAAGTGGTTTTCCAGCTAGAAAGCGCGGAACGTGACGACGGTGAATGTGTCTTTGATGCCGGGGAGAATCTGCACCTTCTCGTTGACGAAATGACCGACGTCTTCCTCGTCGTCGACATAGAATTTGGCGAGCAGATCGTAGTTGCCGGCGGTGGAGTAGATTTCCGAAGCGATCTCGGCATCGGCAAGCGCGCTGGCAACCTCATAGGATTTGCCCAGTTCGCATTTGATCTGCACGAAAAATGCCTTCATGGCTTCGTCCCGCTAAACATCCAAGTCCAAGCGGCCCTTCTGGCAGACTGGAGGCGGGCTTTCAAGCGCTGGAATCCGTATCCAGCCGGCCTGGGCTCGGGCTGCGGTTCCCGCAGCTCCGCCACCGACATGCCGCGTCTAACCGGGCGAGATGAATATTCACCAATCGCTGAAACCGGGATGCACCGCCAAGCGTATGTTATGATGCGTCTTCGGACAGCACGTTTTGAGGGAAGATATTTCGCGAGCCAATGGAGACAGGCCATGCGCCGCGCCTTTTTCGCATTCGCAGTCATTCCATTCATCTTGGTGTCGTCGGCGTTTGCCGGCGACGCTGAGATCAAGGCAGCGCAGTCCGTCATCGACGGCCAGTTGAAGGCTCTCATCGCCAATGACGGCGCCACCGCCTACAGTTTCGCCGCACCGAACGTGAAACGGATTTTTCCGACCGTCGACGCCTTCATGAACATGGTGACCAACGGCTATCCGCCGGTGCGCAAGCCGCAAACCTACTCTTTCGGCAAGGTCGAGGAGACGGCTCCGGGTTCGATCGTCCAGCAGGTGCTTATCGTCGGACCCGACGGCAAGGACTACGAGGCTGTCTACACCTTGCAGCAGCAGCCCGACGGCACCTTCCAGATCACCGGCTGCAGCCTGCGCGCCTCGAATTCACTCAGCACCTGAGGCTTCACAGCAACGGGATATCGCCCTTTGCCCAGCCTTCTGCGATCTCTGCCGAGCGCGCTTCGAACGCGCAGGCCCCAATCGAGGTGCGAATGTCCTGCATCAGCTTCTGATAGTAGGAAAGATTATTCCATGTCAGAAGCATCGCCCCAAGCGCCTCCTGCGAGCGCACCAGATGGTGCAGATAGGCACGCGAATAGTCCCGGGCGGCAGGGCAATCGCTCTCCTCGTCCAATGGACGCGGGTCGTCGGCATGGCGGGCATTGCGCAAATTGACCTTGCCGCGCCTTGTATAGGCAAGGCCATGGCGGCCGGCCCGTGTCGGCATCACGCAATCGAACATGTCGATACCTCGCGCCACGGATTTCAGGATATCGTCAGGCGTGCCGACGCCCATCAAATAGCGCGGCTTGTCATCAGGCAGTTCCGGACAGGTGATGTCGAGCATCTCGAGCATCACCGCTTGCGGTTCGCCGACGGCAAGACCGCCGACAGCGTAGCCCTTCAGCCCCATCGCGCTCAGCGCCTGCGCCGACCGCACCCGTAGTGCCGCGTTATCGCCGCCTTGCACGATGCCGAACATCGCCTTGCCCGGCTGGTCGCCGAACGCCGTCTTGCAACGTTCGGCCCAGCGCAGCGACAACTCCATGGCGCGCTCGATCTCCTTCATCTGGGCCGGCAGCGCCGTGCATTCGTCGAGCTGCATCTGGATATCCGAATCGAGCAGTCCCTGGATCTCGATCGAGCGCTCCGGCGACATCTCGTAGGCGGCGCCATCGATATGCGAGCGGAAGGTGACGCCCTTTTCGGTCAGTTTTCTCAGCTTCGACAGCGACATCACCTGGAAACCGCCGCTGTCAGTCAGGATCGGATGTGGCCAGCGCGCGAACTCGTGCAAGCCGCCGAGCCGCGCCACACGCTCGGCGCCGGGCCGCAGCATCAGATGATAGGTGTTGCCCAGGATGATGTCGGCACCGACACCGCGCACCTGGTCCATATACATGGTTTTGACAGTGCCGCCGGTGCCGACCGGCATGAACGCCGGCGTGCGGATTTCACCGCGCGGCATGTCGATCACGCCGCGCCGTGCTCTGCCGTCAGTCGCCAGAACCTTGAAGCTGAACGGCTTAGCCATTGAATTCCTTGTCATGGACCGGTGCGCCGGGTGCCTGCCTGTCGAGCGACTGCCGGTAGTGGATGCAGCCGCGCATGAATTTGGGCCAGGGCGGCACGGCGATCGCCGGCTCGATCCTCTCCGGCAACAGCGACCACAAATCGGAGTGATGCCAGCACAGATCATGCCCTGTTGCATCGCGGTGGGCACGAATGCCGGCGCGCAGTTTCTTCACCTCCGCGATCAGGGCGTCGCGGTCCATGTTCTTGAGGTCATCGTCCATCGCTCGTCTCCGCTCGATAAAGCAGGCTTGAGTCGCCATAGGAATAGAACCTGTAACGGTTCTCGATGGCATGCTCATAGGCCGCACGCATCGTATCAAGTCCGCTGAAGGCCGAAACCAGCATGAACAGCGTCGAGCGCGGCAGATGGAAATTGGTCATCAGCAAGTCGGCGGTGCGAAAACGATAGCCGGGCGTGATGAAGATGTCGGTTGGGCCGGACCAGGCAGCCATGGCACCGTTCTCACGCACAGCACTCTCCAGCAGGCGCAGCGAGGTTGTGCCTACGGCGACGATGCGTCCGCCCCTCGCCTTCGCTGCGTTCAACGCGTCGGCGGTTTCTGCGCTGACTGAACCCGTCTCGGCATGCATCTTGTGGTCGGCGGTATCGTCCGCCTTCACCGGCAGGAACGTACCGGCGCCGACATGCAAGGTGACGAAGCGGCGTTCGATGCCCTTGGCGTCAAGCGCTGCAAAAAGCTCCGGCGTGAAATGCAGGCCCGCTGTCGGTGCCGCGACGGCACCTTCCTCGCGGGCATAGATGGTCTGGTAGTCGGCCCGGTCGCGTTCGTCGTCATCGCGCTTCGAGGCAATATAGGGCGGCAGCGGAATGTGGCCGACCGCGTGCAGCGCCTCATCGAGGAAAGGCCCTGACAGATCGAAGCCAAGCAGCGCCTCGCCGCCCTCGCCTTTCTCGATCACCGTAGCGTCAAGCTGGCCGAGAAAACAGGAATTGCCGTCATGGCCGAAATGAATGCGGTCACCGGCAGCAATGCGCTTGCCCGGCCGCATGAAGGCCAGCCAGCGGTCGGGTGCCATGCGCATGTGCAGCGTGGCCTCTACCTGTGCCGCCGCCTCGCCGCGCCGCCTGATGCCTTTGAGCTGCGCCGGAATGACCTTGGTATCGTTGAACACCAGCACGTCGCCGGCCCTGAGCAAGGATGGCAGGTCACTAACCGTGCGGTCGTCGAGCCCCTCGCCTGGCTTCACGACCAGCATCTTGGCGCTGTCGCGCGGCTCTGCCGGACGAAGCGCGATGCGCTCCTCCGGCAATTCGAAATCAAAGAGGTCGACGCGCATCAATAGAGCCGGACGAGCAGCGCTCCGGCCAGCAGCAGCACCGCGCCGGCAACGCGGCCGAGCGAGATTTCACGCACCGCGACGCCGAGGAAGCCGACGCGGTCGATGAGCATGCCGGCCAGCAACTGGCCGGCCACCAGAAACGCCATCAGCGCGGCGGCGCCGATGCGCGGTGTCAGGATCGTCGACAGCGTCACATAGAAGCCGCCGAGCATTCCGCCTGCGACGAACAGCCAGGGCGCCGGCGCTTTCCATTCGAGCGAGATGCCTTGCAGCTTCACCACCGCGAGGGAGATGACGCCAAGCACGATCGCGCCCGATAGAAACGAAAACGCCGCCGCCGCGACCGGAAGCCCGAGATCGCGCGCCAGTTGCGAATTGATTGGCGCCTGAATGGCAATGAAGGCGCCGGACAGGATGCCGAGAAGCGACCATACGACGCCCATCATCATCGATTACCCTTACTTGACGTCGGCCGCGACCTTCAGCGACACGATCTTGTCGGGATCCTGCACCGGCTCGCCGCGCTTGATTTTGTCGACATTGTCCATGCCTTCGATGACCTGGCCCCAGACCGTGTACTGGCGGTTGAGGAAGGCGGCATCGTCGAAGCAGATGAAGAACTGCGAATTGGCCGAGTTCGGATTCTGCGAACGGGCCATCGAGCAGGTGCCGCGGCCATGGTTGGCGTTTGAGAATTCGGCCTTCAGGTCCGGCTTCTCCGAGCCACCCATGCCCGCGCGGGATGGAGCAAATGTCGGTTTGGTCGAATTGCCGAACTTGACGTCGCCGGTCTGCGCCATGAAGCCCTCGATGACGCGGTGGAAGACCACCCCATCATAAGCGCCTTCGCGGGCCAGTTCTTTGATGCGGGCGACATGGCCGGGCGCCAGGTCGGGGAAAAGTTCAATGACCACATTGCCCTTCGTCGTTTCCATGATGAGCGCGTTCTCGCGATCTTTGATTTCGGCCATGTCAGATATCCTTTTGAAAAAACATAGTTATTTGTCGGCGGCGATGCGCACTTTGATCATCCGGTCAGGATCGGTGACCGTGCCATTGTCCGCTTCGTCGCCCTTCTTGATGTTGTCCACCAGCTCCATGCCGCTGACGACATTGCCGACGATGGTGTACTGGCCATCAAGTGGCGGCGCCGGTGCGAACATGATGAAGAACTGCGAATTGGCGGAGTTGGGGTCCTGCGAGCGGGCCATGCCGACCACGCCGCGTTTGAAGCGTTCGGTCTGCGAGAATTCAGCCGGCAGATCGGCCAGATCGGAACCGCCGGTGCCGACGGCCTCGGCGCTGAAACCCTTCGTCATGTTGCCGAACTTGACGTCGCCGGTCTGCGCCATGAAACCATCGATGACGCGGTGGAAGGCGACGTTGTCATAGGCGCCCTGGCGCACCAGCGTCTTGATTTGGGCAACGTTCTTGGGTGCGAGGTCGGGCCGAAGAGCAACGGTCACATCGCCGTCCTTCAGCGTGATGATCATGGTGTTTTCCGGGTCGGCGGCGAAAGCCGAGACCGATGCGGTCACGAGGCCGGCAAACACGACGAGGAACGAGGCGAGCTTCTTCAGCTGCATGGTTTTCTCCGAGAAACTTATTTTGCGAATTTGGCGGTGAGCGCACCGGCAACCGCCGCCGGCACGAAGGGGCGAATGTCGCCTCCCATCGAGGCAATCTGGCGGACAAGTGTGGCGGTAATGGTGCGCACGGAGGGGCTGGCGGGCAGAAAAACCGTCTGCAGTTGAGGCGCCATGGTCTCGTTCATGCCGGCCATCTGCATCTCGTAGTCGAGGTCGGTACCGTCGCGAAGGCCGCGGATCATGATCGACGCGCCCTGCTTCCTGGCAGCGTCGATGACCAGACCGTCGAAGGCGACGACCTTGATGCGGGTGCTGTCGCGGCCGAATTCCGCTTTCGTCGCCGTCTCGATCAGCTTCACCCGTTCCTCGAAGGAAAACAGCGGCTGCTTGCCCGGATGAATGCCGATCGCCGCATAAACGACATCGGCCACGGCCAGCGACGCCTTCAGCACGTCGAGATGGCCATTGGTCAGCGGGTCGAAAGAGCCGGCATAGAGGGCGATGCGTTCAGTCATGGCTGGTGCTTCTAATGCATGATCCCAAAAAGTGGAAACCGGTTTTTGGAAAAGATCATGCTCAAATGAAAGCTAGAGCCTGTTCCATCTTCCGTCCATCAAGATGGAACAGGCTCTAGCGAGCCTCTCTCGCAAAGGCAAATCCGATTGGCGCGCCGGCCGTGAACCTTTTCCGGCACATGGACGACAGATGAACACGCTGATCACGGAGCCTTCACGCAGCGTTCACTAGGTTGCGCCTTAATAAGATGAAACCAAAATCCCACCTATCCGTTGTAAGGCGCAGGAGAACACGCACATGCTGATCTACATGCTCGCCATCGCAATGACCGTCGCCATGCTGATCGCCACCCTACTTGGGCTGCATCATGAGGCACAACGCGTCCGCGTCAAGGCTAACACCAAACGCTTCGAAGGCTTCGGCCCCCGCAAGCCGTATCGTCACCACTAAGTCGGTCCAGACTTGCTGCCACGCCGGCCGATGGGCCGGCGTTGCTATGTCAAAATCGAACTCTGGATGCCGTGCTTACTCCGCACCTTCGGGACCGGCATCAGGCGCAGGAGTGGCCTCGGTACCGACTTCAACGATCTCTTCCTCGTCCGATTGCGGCTCAGAGATCCGCTCGACCGAAACCACCCTTTCACCTTCGGCCGTATTGAAGATGGTCACGCCCTTGGTGGCGCGGCTGGCGAAACGGATGCCGTTGACCGGCACCCGGATGACGGTGCCGCCGTCTGATACCAGCATGATCTGATCGTCATTGCCGACCGGGAAGGTCGCCACCAGCCGGCCGATCTCGGCTACCTTGGAAACATCGGTGGCGCGAATGCCCTTGCCGCCGCGTCCGGTCAGCCGGAAATCGTAGGACGAAGAGCGCTTGCCGTAGCCATATTCCGTCACCGTCAGCACGTACTTCTCATGTGCCTTGAGGAATTCGTAGCGCTCGTCGGAAAGCTCGGTCTCCTCGCCGACCTCTTCGTTGGTCAGCGCGATCTCTTCCTCTTCGCCGGCAGCGATGCCGGCGGCAAGCCGCCGTTCGGCCGCCGCCCGCTTCAGATAGGCGGCGCGCTCGGCTGGCGGCGCATCGACGTTCTCGATCACCGCCATGGAAATCACCCTGTCGGTTTTAGCCATCGCGATACCACGCACGCCGACCGAATTGCGGCTCTGGAAGACGCGCACGTCGCCGACCGAGAAGCGGATGCACTGGCCGGAACTGGCGGTCAAAAGCACGTCGTCATTGTCGGTGCAGGTCTCGACGCCGAGGATTTCGTCGCCCTCCTCCTCCAGCTTCATGGCGATCTTGCCGTTGCGGTTGACCTGGACGAAGTCGGAAAGCTTGTTGCGGCGCACAGTGCCGCGCGTGGTGGCGAACATCACGTCGAGCTCACCCCAGCTGGTCTCGTCCTCGGGCAGCGGCATGATGGTTGTGATGCGTTCCCCCTGCTCCAGGGGCAGCATGTTGATCAGCGCCTTGCCACGCGACTGCGGGTTGCCGATCGGCAGCCGCCAGACTTTTTCCTTGTAGACGATGCCGCGCGAGGAGAAGAACAGCACTGGCGTATGGGTGTTGGCGACGAACAGCCGGGTGACGAAATCCTCTTCCTTGGTCGACATGCCGGAGCGGCCCTTGCCGCCGCGGCGTTGAGCCCGGTAGAGCGACAGCGGCACGCGCTTGATATAGCCGGAATGGCTCACCGTCACGACCATGTCCTCACGCTGGATCAGGTCCTCGTCTTCCATGTCCGAACCGCCTTCGGAGAGCTCGGTGCGCCGCGGCGTGCCGAACTCGTCGCGCACGGCGGCAAGCTCGTCCTTGACGATCTGCTGGACACGCGCTCGGGAAGACAAAATGTCCAGATAATCAATGATTTCGGCGCCGATCGTGTTCAACTCGTCGGCGATTTCGTCGCGGCCGAGCGCCGTCAGGCGCTGCAAGCGCAGTTCGAGGATGGCGCGCGCCTGCTCCTCGGACAAATTATAAGTGCCGTCTTCGTTGATGCGATGGCGCGGATCGTCGATCAGGAGGATCAGCGATTCGACGTCGCCGGACGGCCAGCGCCGTTCCATCAACTGCTCGCGCGCCGTCTGCGGATCCGGCGCGGTGCGGATCAGCTTGATGACCTCGTCGATGTTGGCGACGGCGATGGCGAGACCGACCAGCACATGGGCGCGGTCGCGCGCCTTGCGCAGCAGGAATTTCGTCCGCCTTGTGATCACCTCCTCGCGGAAGGCGACGAACGCCTTCAGCATATCGGTCAGGTTCATCACTTCCGGCTTGCCGCCGTTCAGCGCCACCATATTGGCGCCGAAGGAGGTCTGCAGCGGCGTGAAGCGATAGAGCTGGTTGAGGATGACGTCGGCAACGGCGTCGCGCTTCAGCTCAATGACGACCCGGTAGCCCTGGCGGTCGCTCTCGTCGCGAATGTCGGAAATGCCTTCGATGCGCTTGTCGCGCACCAGTTCGGCCATCTTCTCGATCATCGACGACTTGTTCACCTGGTAGGGAACTTCGGTGATGATGATCGACTCGCGGTCATTGCCGCGCTGTTCGATGTTGACCTTGCCACGCATGACGATTGAGCCGCGGCCGGTCGCATAAGCGCTGTAGATGCCGGAACGGCCAAGCACGATGCCGCCGGTCGGGAAATCCGGTCCCGGAATGATCTCCATCAGCGCCGGCAGATCGATCGCCGGATTGTCGATGATGGCAATCGCGCCGTTGCAGACCTCGCCGAGGTTGTGCGGCGGGATGTTGGTCGCCATGCCGACGGCTATGCCGCCCGAGCCGTTGACGAGAAGATTGGGAAACCGTGCAGGCAGAACCTTCGGTTCGCTGCCCGACGCATCGTACGTGTCCTGGAAATCGACGGTGTCCTTGTCGATATCCTCCAAGAGCTCGTGCGCAACCTTGGTCAGCCGCGCTTCCGTGTAGCGCATCGCCGCCGGCGGATCGCCGTCGATGGAGCCGAAATTGCCCTGTCCGTCGATCAGCGGCACGCGCAACGACCAGTCCTGCGCCATGCGCACCAAGGCGTCGTAGATGGAAGCGTCGCCATGCGGATGGTATTTACCCATCACGTCGGCGACGGGACGCGCCGACTTCACATATTTGCGGTTCCAGTGGTAGCCGCTCTCATGGGCGGCGAAGAGAATGCGGCGATGCACCGGCTTCAGGCCGTCGCGCACGTCGGGCAGCGCACGGCTGACGATCACGCTCATGGCGTAATCGAGATAGGAGCGCTGCATCTCCTCGACGATGGATATCGGCTCGATGCCGGTGGGGCCGCCGTCGGCGCCGCGCGGTGTCTTCTGGTCGGTCAAATCGGATCACAATCTAATCAGGAATCACTCGGTGCTTATATAGGAAGCAAGGCCGAAACTCCAACATGTCAGGCACTTTTCCAGTGTCATTTTTGGTGGTAATTTCAAAAGGATACCACTGATTGCGACGATATGGCCAAGGCGGTTTCTCCACCACCGAGGCAAAAGCCCGCAATCGACCGTTTTCCCTGAGCGAAAGCCACGAGCGCGATGAATTGGACCCGTGGCTGCCTTTGCGAGCACTGAGCGGGTGGGCGCGGATTTCACGAGACCGGAGCGACCCGGATGTCGCGAAATGCACCACGGCAGGCGCGATACTGACCGGGCGTTTCGCCCATGATACGCCGAAACCGGCGGTTGAACGTCGACAGATCGTTGAAGCCGGCCTCGAAGGCGATCGCCGAGACCGCATCATCCGACATGCGCAGCCGCATCGCTGCTCTGTGCAGCCGGGTCTTGAGCAGGAACTGATAGGGCGTCATGCCCGCGACCTGCCGGAAGACACGCAGGAAATGATAGGGGCTGGTCGCGGTCTCATCGGCAAGCGCTGCAAGCGAGACCGGCCCGTCGGCATCGAGTTCGATCCGCCGCACCGCCTCGGCAACCCGTTTCTGATCGCGGCGACTTGGCGTGCGCCTGACAGGCGTCGGCCCATAGACTTTTGCCACGGCGGCACCGGCAATGCGCAGCCCGAGTTCCTCGAAGGCGTCGATGTCGGCCATCTCGCGTGCGGTTTCCGCCTCGGCGAGCAAGGGCGCCAAGATCGGCAAAGGTGGCAGGCGGGGCGCCTCGAAGGCCAGCTTCCTGGCGCCCGGCACGCCGGCCACGATCCGTTCCATATAGACCGGTCCGAAATGGAACGAGAGGCAACGATCGCCGCTGCCGAGCTCGTGCCCGCATTCGTAGCACGTGCCGGGATTGCCGAGCAGGAGCGCGCCGGGCGCCAGCATCGCCGTGCCTTGTTGGGCGCGATAGCGAAACGTGCCGCTGGTGACCGCGGCGACACAGAAATCCCGATGTGCTTCCTCGAACGGCCTATCACCAGCGCTGGCCGTGCAAATCACATCCGATACCTGCCAGCTAGGTCCGGATGCGAGTGAGCGTGTGGTCGCTGTCATGACCGAAATATAGCAATTTTTCCCAAGCCCAGAACCCCGTCACCGCCTACTCCTGCGGTCTCCTGACAAGAAGAGACCGGAGCCATGTTCGACCAATCCTCGTTTGCCGAAGCCTTGCACAGTCCCGGACCAGCAGAAGGGCTTGCCGAAAAACTGAACCTTTACGGCCGCTTCGTCGGCGCCTGGATGTTCGATGCCTCGCGCCATCTTGATGACGGCACGGTGCTGACCGGGCGCGGCGAGGTGCACTTCGGCTGGGTCCTGGAAGGCCGCGCGATTCAGGATGTCTGGATCCTGCCCGCGCGTGATGCCGGTCCCTCGCCGTCGCTCGGCAAATGGACGTTCTATGGCACGACGTTGCGCCTGTACGACCCGACTGCCGACGCCTGGCACATTTTCTGGAGCGACCCGCGCAACCAGTATTATAGCCGCCAGCTCGGCCACGCCGAGGGCGATACGATCGTGCAAGTGGGCGATGATGGCACCGGATCCTCTGTGCGCTGGAGCTTTTCGCGGATCACCGAAGACAGCTTCCGCTGGCTTGGCGAGCGCTCGCACGACAATGGCGCGACATGGCGGCTGGAAGTCGAGTTCCTGGCGCACCGAATGGAATGAAAGCGTCGCGATCGTTCACGCCCCCTCTGTCCCGCCGGCATCGAAGTTCTTGATACGCGAACGACCTTTTCGCTGACGGTTCCCACCGACCGGGCTTTGCTCTACCACTGTCATGGTGCGGGCATGGCCCGGCGGGAGGGGTCAGAAATGCCGAATTTCGACAGTCTGTTCAACGCCTTCGTGACCATTCTCGTGACCATCGATCCGCCTGGACTGGCACCGCTGTTCCTCGCCGTGACACGCGGCATGAACCGCGAGGAGCGCCAGCAGGTTTCCGTCCGCGCCTCGATCATCGGCTTCTTGGTGATGGCGCTGTTTGCGGTTGCCGGCGCCTCCATCCTGTCGGTGTTCGGCATCACGCTGCCGGCCTTCCGGGTCGCCGGCGGTTTTCTGCTGTTCTTCATCGCTTTCGAAATGGTGTTCGAGCGACGGCAGGACCGCAAGGAGAAGATCGGCGACGTCGCCATCACCAAGGACATGATCCACAACATCGCCGCCTTCCCGCTGGCGATCCCGTTGATCGCCGGCCCAGGCGCGATTTCAGCGACCGTGCTGCTCTCCGGTTCCTTTCAGGGATTTGCCGCGCAGGCTGCCCTGGTCGGCATAATCTTCGTCTGCCTCGCCATCACCTACCTTGTGTTCGTGCTGTCGGAGCGCATCGACCGCATCCTCGGCCAGACCGGGCGTTCGATCCTCACCCGCCTGCTTGGCGTCATCCTGGCGGCGCTTGCCGTCCAGTTCGTCGCCGACGGCATCAAGGCGTTGATGGCTGGCTGAGCGGCGTCCCTGCTTCCCTACTGCCTACTCACGCCCGTATCGATCACTTCGAAGTCGTGTGTGATCGTAGCGGTCTTGGCCAACATAGCGGAGGCCGAGCAGTATTTCTCGATCGAAAGATCGATCGCCCGCTTGACCTTGTCGGTGGAAAGAGCCCGACCCTTGACCACGAAATGCATATGGATGCGGGTGAAAACCCTGGGCTCGGTTTCGGCTCGGTCGGCGTCAAGTTCCACGATGCAATCCTCGACCGCTTCCCGGCCCTTCTCGAGAATATGGACGACATCATAGGCCGAACAGCCGCCGGTCCCGATCAGCACCAGTTCCATCGGGCTCGGGCCCGGCGTCCTGCCTTCCGGCCCGGGCGCGGTTCCGAGTACGACCTTGTGGCCGCTACCGGACTCGCCGACGAAGGTACGCTCCTCGACCCATTTTACGCGTGCTTTCACCTGACATTTCCTTCCACTCGAGTTCGTCCGCCTCAAGAATTAAATCGGATCACGGGCCGGCTCGCGCGACGCCAAAGACGACGTCGTGCATGACCCTGCCCGGCAACTGGGTGAAGATGCCGGCGCCAATCAACGCGAAGACGTAAAGCGAAATCATGACCTTGCGATGCTTGGCGACGCGCTGATTATGGCACGGCCAGCGGCACGGTGACCAGCACCAGGATCGACAGGAAATGGATAGGACCGAAAGGGCCGATGAGGCGGATCTGATGAATCCAGAAACTCGAGACCGCGATGACCAGCATCAGCGCGGCCCAGACATAGCCCGCGATGCGGTGGCGCGGGGTTCCCTTCGGCAGCATCAGCTGCGTGGCCCCTATCGCCAATGCGGCGAAGGCCGCAAAGGCATGCCAGGGTATAGGAGATGGCGCGGCAAGCAGCGGGTCCAGCGACATTGCCTCTCTCCGTTGGTTGCTCTCTTTACGATCGATTTGTCGTCAGAACGGGATTTCGTCATCCAGTTCGCGCGACGAACCGCCACCGCCGCCGCTCTTGGCACCGCCGCCGCCGCGATTGAAGCCTTCGCTCGGGCTGGACTGGCCGAAATCGGAACCACGGCTGCTGCCACCACCGGCATAGCCGCTGACCTGTCCGCCCTCACCCTGCCCGCGTGCGTCGAGCATCTGCAGCTCACCACGGAACTTCTGTAGCACGACTTCCGTCGTGTACTTGTCGGCGCCGGTCTGGTCCTGCCATTTGCGCGTCTGCAGCTGGCCCTCGACGTAAACCTTCATGCCCTTCTTCAGATACTGCTCCGCCACCTTGGCGATGCCCTCATTGAAGATGACGACGTTGTGCCACTCGGTTTTTTCCTTGCGCTCGCCGGAATTCTTGTCGCGCCAGCTTTCCGACGTCGCGATGCGGATGTTGACGACCGGTTCGCCAGAATTCAGCCGGCGGATTTCAGGGTCAGCACCGAGATTGCCGACCAGAATGACCTTATTGACGCTACCCGCCATGATATTTCTCCGCTCATCCGAAACCAATTTTTGTCGCAGCACCTTACAGGCTGCCGACGTCAGCCGCCTGCTAAGGCTGGCTTTTCCCACAACGTTTTTGTTCTCTTTTCGTTCTATGGTACGTACGACGTTCTGTCAATGTTTGTCAGCAAGACGTAATGTCCCGGTCCGAGATTTTCCACGAAATCGGGAATGGATCGGGACGATCAAATGAAATTCGTGGCACATGAGGACCAGCAGCGCGAGCAATGGCGAGCAGGTGTGGAATCGCGTATGCATGTCTCAGCCAGCAACGGTGCATCGCAACTTTGCATATCCGAACAATGGGTCGAACCCACGGTCGGTGCCCCAACGCACTGGCATCCCGTGGAGGAAGTGCTGACCGTCATCGCCGGCAGGGCCGAGATGTGGATCGACGATGAGCACCGCGTCCTGACACCGGGCCAGTCTTTGGTTGTTCCCGCAAACAGGAAACATGGGTTCAAGAACGTCGGCACCGGAACGCTTCATATTCACGCCGTGCTCGCATCGCCGATCTTCGAGGCGACGTTTGATGGGCCTGTTGGGGCAGTGAGGCGCTGGCTTCCGGCAGTCTCGTGAAAACAGCACTTGCCAAATCAATAAGTGTAGACTTATGCTTTGGCCATGATCGAAGCAGAGATTTTCCGGGCCCTGGCCGACCCGACGCGCCGAGCCGTCTTTGAGCGGCTCGCCTCTGGCGAAATGACGGTATCGGAATTGCGCACCGGCATGACGGTGTCGCAACCGGCGGTATCGCAGCATCTGGCGGTGCTGCGCGGCGCCGGCCTGGTGGTCGAGCGCCGCGCCGGCCGCAACGCCTATTACCGCGCCGACCCGCAAGGGCTCGCCCCCTTGCTCTCCTGGATCGAACGCTACCGGACCTTCTGGCCGGAACGCATCGAAAGACTGAAGGCGGTTTTGAAGGACATGGACCAATGAAAAACGTTCGATCGATGAAGGCCGATAGCCATCGCGAGATCTCTCCCGATGCGATCGAATTCGAGTATGACCTTGCCGAGCCGCCGGAAAAGGTATGGCGGGCTCTGACCGTGCCGGAGTTGCTCGCCGCCTGGATGATGCCGAACGACATCAGGCCGCAGACCGGCAATCGTTTTGCCTTCGCCGGGCCGGACGCAGCGATCGAATGCGATATTCTCGACGCCGAGCCGGAGAAGCTGCTGCGCTATTCCTGGCGGGAGCAGCCAGGCGACGCCGCGCGACAGGATAGCCTCGACAGCGCATTGGACAGCATTGTCACCTTCACACTTGCCCCTACAGTTTCCGGCGGCACCCATCTGCGCATTGTCCATGACGGCTTCGCCCGCAAGGCAATGCCCGCGGTCGCCATGGCGGGCGCCAACTGCCGGCTTTCACTCGACGCAACCGATTCACGCAAGCCAATCGCCGCAAACACGCCTCGCCTCTTGTTGCGTGCAGCCTGAACAGGACAATGGAGAGAAGATCATGAGCGGTGTTGCCAGTCTGGTGCCGATGGTCATCGAGCAATCGAGCCGCGGCGAACGCGCCTTCGACATCTTTTCGCGGCTGTTGCGCGAACGCATTGTCTTCATCAATGGCGAGATCAACGACGACATCTCTGCGCTGGTCTGCGCACAGTTGCTGTCGCTGGAATCGGACAATCCCGACAAGGAGATCTCGCTCTATATCAACTCGCCGGGCGGCGTGGTGACCAGCGGCTTCGCCATCTACGACACGATGCAATACATCAGTTGCCCGGTCTCGACCGTGTGCATGGGCTTTGCCGCCTCGATGGCCTCGTTCCTGCTGATGGCAGGAACGGCCGGGCGTCGTATCTCACTGCCGAACGCCACCATCCTGCTGCATCAGCCGCTTGGCGGCTTCCAGGGTCAGGCCTCCGACATCCAGCGCCATGCCGAGCGCATCGTCCAGACGAAACGGCACATGGCCGAACTCTATGCGCAGCATTGCGGCCGCACCTATGAAGAGGTCGAACGCACGCTGGACCGCGACCACTTCATGACCGCCCGCGAGGCCCGGGCCTGGGGCATCGTCGACCATGTCTTCGACACGCGAAAAAAGGCGGCATAAAAGTGGGCCGGATCGCATTCCCGCCGGCGCTCAAGTTGTCGCCCAAAGTGGCCCGGTTTTGGGAGAATGACATGCATAAAGACAAAGGGCTAAAACGCGTCGCCTGAATCCGT
This sequence comes from Mesorhizobium sp. LNHC252B00, assembly GCF_000502955.1. Lineage (GTDB taxonomy): Bacteria > Pseudomonadota > Alphaproteobacteria > Rhizobiales > Rhizobiaceae > Mesorhizobium. The sequence continues at coordinate 171,211 of NZ_AYWO01000008.1, forward strand.
TCTCGAAACACGACACGCTTTGGAAGATTGACGATGTCGGTCTGGTCCCGTCGACGGCATGCCACTATCATCCTGGGATGATCGACACTCATCCGCCCAGAACATTGCACCGTGTGATCGCCATTGTAGCGCTCGCGTGTCTCTCGAGCGGGTCGGCGTTCGCAGACGATAGTTCGGCGCAGGGGCAAAAAAGGGCCCTGCCCGGCGTGGCCGGCGATTATCGCATCGCCAAACCGGCTCCCGAGCCCGAACCCGACGACGCATTTCCCGGCAACGGCAACGGCCAGTTCAAGATCGGTGACACGGATGTCAGGATTTCAGGCAGCATCACCGTCGATGTCGGAGCCGGCTCAATCCGGCAGCCGCGCCACTGATAGTGGTGCCGGCGTGCCGCGCAGGCATATCGCCAACAAGACAATCCGCACATAAATGGCCCCGCCGTGCTTTGCGCAAACGGACGGGGCCTTTTTGGATCTCAAATCCAACTTCTACCGGGGGCGTACTGCCGGCATTTGATTTCGGATGCAACGCGGCGTCAGCCGACGATCCGACTGCAGTCTCTGATTTTTACGGAGTATGGCAGGTCACGGTTTGTCGGGTGGCGAAAACGCTAGACCCTGGCACTTATGCCTGCCGCGGCTCCAGTAACAACTGGAACCCTGGGGGACGATCCGGTGGCGTCATAGCTCCGCTCCTATGTCCATTCCAACGTTTTCGTCTCGAAGCACAAATCGCTAATGCCTGCGGCGTCTCGCAGGCCGCCTCCGGGCGGCGAGACCATCGAAAGACGGCCGGCTTCGTTGACTGCCAGACTCTGCCCCCGTGTGTCGGGGACGTCAACCGGCAATAGACAGATACCGAAAAATGTGATCGCCCGGAGATTACGTACAGGTCAGTTTTTGAACAGCTTTGTCAGGAGCGTGTTCGGTCTTTGTTCTTTCCGCTTGCCCGTTTACGCGAAAGACGGTTAAACGCTTTTGTTGGGAATTGTGGCGTCTCTCGACGCGGCGGCAAAACTACCTACATAGGGGATGGCTGGGAAACTCGCCATTCCAGGAAATTCCAGATTCTGAGGCGGCGACCGGCGATGGCCGACCATAAATATCTTTCCATTCGCGGGGCGCGCGAACACAATCTGAAGAATGTCGATCTCGACCTGCCGCGTGACAGCCTGATTGTCATGACCGGCCTGTCGGGTTCCGGCAAATCCTCGCTTGCTTTCGACACCATCTATGCCGAAGGGCAGCGCCGCTATGTCGAGAGCCTGTCGGCCTATGCCCGGCAATTCCTCGAAATGATGCAGAAGCCGGACGTCGACCAGATCGACGGCCTGTCGCCTGCCATCTCGATCGAGCAGAAGACCACCTCGAAGAACCCGCGTTCGACGGTCGGTACCGTCACCGAGATCTACGACTACATGCGCCTGTTGTTTGCGCGCGTCGGCATCCCCTATTCGCCGGCCACCGGCCTGCCGATCGAGAGCCAGACGGTTTCGCAGATGGTCGACCGCGTGCTGGCGGTCGAGGAAGGCACCCGCCTGTTCATCCTGGCGCCGATGGTGCGCGGCCGCAAAGGCGAATACCGCAAGGAATTGCTGGAGTTGCAGAAGAAGGGCTTTCAGCGCGTCAAGGTCGACGGCGTCTTCTATGAAATCGCCGACGTGCCGGCACTGGACAAGAAGTACAAGCATGACCTCGACGTCGTCGTCGACCGCATCGTCGTGCGCGGCGATCTGGCGACACGGCTCGCCGACTCCATCGAAACCGCTTTGAAGCTGGCCGATGGGTTGGCTGTCGCCGAATTCGCCGACAAGCCGCTCGACGCCAGCCAGACCGGCGAGGATTCGGTCAACAAGTCGAAGAACGAGACGCATGAGCGCATCCTGTTCTCGGAAAAATTTGCTTGTCCCGTGTCCGGCTTCACCATCCCGGAAATCGAACCGCGCCTGTTCTCGTTCAACAATCCGTTCGGCGCCTGCCCGACCTGCGACGGTCTCGGTAGCCAGCGCGCCATCGACGGCAATTTGATTGTGCCGGACGAAAACATCTCGCTGCGCGACGGCGCCGTCAGCCCATGGGCGAAGTCGACCTCGCCCTATTACGCGCAGACGCTGGAAGCGCTCGGCAAGGCCTATGGCTTCAAGCTCGGCGACAAGTTCAAAGACCTGACCGAAGAGGCAAAGGAAGCCATCCTGCGCGGCACCGGCGAGCGCGAGATCACCTTCCAGTACGACGACGGTCTGCGCTCCTACAAGAGATCGGAAGAGCACACGTCNCTCGCTGAACGACAAGCAGAACGAGATCGCGGTGCGTGTGCTCAAGGAAATCCGCGAGCGGCTGCGTTTCCTCAACGATGTCGGGCTCGACTATCTGACCCTGTCGCGCAATTCCGGCACGCTGTCGGGCGGCGAGAGCCAGCGCATCCGGCTGGCGTCGCAGATCGGCTCCGGCCTCACCGGCGTGCTTTACGTGCTGGACGAGCCGTCGATCGGCCTGCATCAGCGCGACAATGCCCGCCTGCTCGATACGCTCAAGCACCTGCGCGACATCGGCAACACGGTGATCGTCGTCGAGCATGACGAGGACGCCATCCTGCATGCCGACTACGTCGTCGATATGGGCCCGGCCGCCGGCATCCATGGCGGCGAGATCATCGCCCAGGGCACGCCGCAGCAAGTCATGGCCAACCCCAATTCGATCACCGGCAAATATCTGTCGGGCGCGCTCGAAGTGGCGACGCCTGGCGTGCGCCGCGAAGCGAAGAAGAACCGGCGCCTCAAGATCGTGGGCGCTCGCGGCAACAATCTGAAGAACGTCACCGCCGAAATCCCGCTCGGCACGTTCACCGCCGTCACCGGCGTCTCGGGCGGCGGCAAGTCGACCTTCCTGATCGAGACGCTGTTCAAGGCCGCCTCGCGCCGCATCATGGGCTCGCGCGAACACCCGGCCGATCATGACCGCATTGAGGGCCTGGAATTCCTCGACAAGGTCATCGACATCGACCAGTCGCCCATTGGCAGGACCCCGCGCAGCAATCCGGCCACCTACACCGGCGCCTTCACACCGATCCGCGACTGGTTCGCCGGCCTTCCAGAAGCCAAGGCGCGCGGCTATCAGCCGGGACGCTTCTCGTTCAACGTCAAGGGCGGGCGCTGCGAAGCCTGCCAGGGCGACGGCGTCATCAAGATCGAGATGCACTTCCTGCCCGACGTCTACGTCACCTGCGACGTCTGCCACGGCAAGCGCTACAACAGAGAGACGCTCGATGTCCTGTTCAAGGGCAAGTCGATCGCCGACGTGCTTGACATGACCGTCGAGGAAGGCGTCGATTTCTTCGCCGCGGTGCCGGGCGTGCGCGACAAGCTCGATACGTTGAAGCAGGTCGGCCTCGGCTATATCCATATCGGCCAGCAGGCGACGACGCTGTCCGGCGGCGAGGCGCAGCGAATCAAGCTCGCCAAGGAACTGTCGCGCAAGGCGACAGGCAAGACGCTCTACATCCTTGACGAACCGACCACCGGCCTGCACTTCCACGACGTCGCCAAACTGTTGGAAGTGCTGCACGAACTGGTCGACCAGGGCAACACGGTGGTCGTCATCGAGCACAATCTCGAGGTGATCAAGACCGCCGACTGGGTGCTCGACCTCGGCCCCGAAGGTGGCGATGGCGGCGGCGAACTGGTCGCCTCCGGCACGCCGGAAGCAATCGTGCGCGAGAAGCGCAGCTACACCGGCCAGTTCCTCAAGGAGCTGCTGGAGCGACGCCCCGGAGGCAAGCGCGAAGCCGCGGAGTGATGATCGGACCGGCGGCACCTGGGGGAGCTTTTGAATGACAATCAGAAGGGCTCGGGCCGGTAATCTCCAGACAGTCGTCTCGCTGACGGAAGCAGCCTATGCCCCCTACACCGCCTTGTTCGGCGCGCCGCCGATCCCGGTCACCGAGGACTACGCTCCGCGCATCGAGCGCGGCGAGGTCTGGCTGCTGGAGAGCGGCGGCGAGTTTGCCGGAGTGCTCACGCTGGAGTGGCATGACGATCACGCGATGATCTTTTCCGTCGCCGTGGCCCCGGCCTTCCAAGGCAAGGGCCTCGGCGTCGCCCTGCTCAAACACGCCGACGAACAGACGCGCCTCTGGGGCTTGCCCGAGGTGCGGCTCTACACCAACGCCAGGATGGAGCGGAACATCGCGCTCTATCTGGCCTATGGTTTCCATGAAACGGGTCGCAGGCCCAATCCCTATCGGCCAGGCTGGGTGCTCGTCGACATGGCAAAGCCAGTCGATGAAGCGGCCTGATTTTTCTTCACTGGCCAGATTTCTTCACTGGGAGGATGACAATGAGCACATCGGGAACAATCCGCGCCGGCATGGGCGGCTGGACTTTCGAGCCCTGGGATACGTCCTTTTATCCCGACAAGCTTTCCAAGGCCAAGCAGCTGAACTACGCCAGCCGGCAGGTGCCGACCATCGAGGTCAATGGCACCTACTATTCCAGCTTCAAGGAACCGACCTTCGTGAAATGGGCCAGCGAGGCGCCCGACGGTTTCGTCTATGCGCTGAAGGGCAATCGCTTCGTCACCAACCGCCGCGTGCTCGGCGAGGCCGGCGAATCGATAATGCGCTTCCTCGGCTCAGGCGTGACCGCGCTCGGTGAAAAGCTTGGGCCGATCCTGTGGCAGTTCGCGCCGACCAAGAAATTCGATCCGGATGACTTCGAAGCCTTCCTGAAACTGCTGCCGGAAAAACAGGATGGCGTCGCGCTGCGCCACGCGCTTGAAGTACGCAACGATAGCTTCATCGTGCCGGAATTCGTGGCGCTGGCGCGCAGACACAAGGCGGCGATCGTTTATGCCGATCATGCCAAGTATCCCGACATCGCCGACGTTACAGCCGATTTCGTCTATGCACGGCTGCAGACCGGCAGCGACGACAATCCCGATTGCTACACGCCGAAGGGTCTCGATGAATGGGCCGCGCGGGCAAAGACCTGGGCGGAGGGCAAGCAGCCGGCCGACCTTCGCCGTGCCGATCCCGGTACCGATGCACCAGTCCAGCCGCGCGACGTGTTCGTCTACTTCATCACCGAGGGCAAAGTGCGCGCGCCGTTCGGCGCCATGGCATTGATGAAGCGAGTGAATTAGAGCGGCGGATCTCCAGCCGGCACCTTAGATTGTTGTTGGAACCTGCCCGGCGCATTGATCGTTCTATCCTGGCAGATGGCGACGCGTGCGACATCGCGAACGCTTAGGCAACGATCCCGCAAGTTCCTGCATCGGATGCAGGGACTTGAAAAAGGGCAACGACAAATGGCTATCATCCTCCTCGGTGCATTGCTTACTGTCGCTGGCGTTGTGTACATGGCAGGCGCCGTCCTTTGGCGCGGGAGGCTTAGCGATCCTGCGCCTGTCGTTCCGGATCGCCCGATGCCACACCTCGCAACACCAGGACCGACGCTCGAGCCACGCCGGCGGGGGCTCAGTTTCCTCGGCCTGTCGCAGAATTGGCCAGGCCTGTTGATGATGGGCATTGGCCTGGCGCTGCTGTTGTTGTCGGCGCTCTTCTGATACTCTGCGGAATCTCGACATCTTCACTGATATCGTAACCTTATCGATACTTCCTTGCTGCATGAATCCAGTTGGGCGCAGAGTTGCTCCAGCGCGGGCAAGGAAGAGGGCATGTCACTCGACTACAACTCACTGCTGCTCGCTGTCGGCTTTTCCGCCGCCTGCCTCAGCCTGACGTTGTTCGGCATCTGGCTTACAGCGCGTTCGGAGAAATTCTTGCTGACCTGGGCGGCCAGCGTGCTGCTGGTTGTCGGCGACGTCTTCACCTACAAAGCCTATATCGACAAGCCCGGACCGATGCTCGGCGTCGCCTCGTTTACGCTGCTGCTGCTCGGCTTCTCGACCATGCTCGGCGCCGCCCACCAGTTCACCACGGGCCGCTCTCCGCTGCCGCGCATCGCGCTCGGCGCCAACATCTCGCTGGCCGTAGCCCTGCCGCCGATGGTGCTCGGCTATGACGGACTGGGATTCATGCTGGAGAATTTCTTTGCCGCGCTGCTGCTCTTCGCCACCGCTCTCGAATACTGGAAGGGCCGTGCCGAATCCCCTGCCCCGATCATCGGGGTCACCGCGCTCTATTCGATCACCGCCGTATCCTTCGTGCTGTGCGCCATGGTTCTGGCATCGGACGGCAAGCTTGTGCTCGGCCATGCGCCGAGCAACTGGGTCGAGGACCTCAGCCTGGTCATCGTCATCGCCTGCATGACCGGTATCGGCTCCCTTTCGCTGGCACTCAACCAGGGGCGCCTGGCACAGTATCACCGCCGCAACGCGCTGACCGATCCGCTGACCGGCCTTCTCAATCGCCGAGCCCTTTTCGACATGCACGGCGATGCGCCCGTCGGCGCCTTCACGGCCGTGGTGGTGTTCGACCTCGACGGCTTCAAGGCCATCAACGACGAATTCGGCCATGCCGCCGGCGATGAAGTGCTGAGGGTGTTCGCCAGGGATCTCGCCGGCAATCTTCGCCCGGCCGATGTCGCTGCGCGCATGGGCGGCGAGGAATTCGCGCTGGTGCTGAAGCGGACCTTGCCCGAAACGGTGGAAGCCACCGCCGAAACCATCCGGGCAGCTTTCGCCGCGCGTCGTATAGAAACCGAGGCAGGCTCGCTGATATGCACGGTCAGTGCCGGATTTGCTTTCGGCACCAAAGAGGGCGTCAGCTTCGACAAGGTGCTCAGCGCCGCCGACAAGGCGCTCTACGCCGCTAAGCGCGGCGGCCGCAACCGCGTCACCGCCTCGGCATTACGGCGCGTGGGTTAGACCACGCGTATCGATGCCATGGCAACGGCCCGGAGAGATTGCGGCTCTTATGCCGCCATGACGATTTCATTGAAAGCGTCCAGGTCGACATAGAAGACCTTGGTGATCTCCTCGATCAGGTCGTCATGGCCGTAGCCTTGGGACTTCAAGATGTTGATGGCGGTGATGATATCGACGCGCTCGGTAAGCCGCCGCTTCTGGTAGTCCTCGACATAACGTTCCATGGCTGTCCCTTGGCCTGTGTGCCCAAACGCGTTTGAACGACAGAGATCGCAGGAGAGAAGCTAGGAAGCTTTGCTTGCGTGAAACTGGCCCTGTGCTAGCCACGCCCTCGATCTGCGATGAACCAGACTGATACGGAAGCGGCCGACTCACAAAAGCCCTGTGAAAGACTAGCACGCGGTATATGGTGCACCAGTGACGCAGATGGCTGGATCGGAGAAATATTGGACTTGCCAAGGACTTCGGATCGTCAACTGAAGTCCAGCGACGATTCTAGAGCGCGTCGCGTCGAAACGGATTCATGCGCCGCGCTTCCATTCATGTCGTTGTCTCAAAACGAGGGCCACTTTTGAGCGACATGCATTAGACCGTCAGGAACTTGCGTACATCAGCACGGTCTAAATCTTCCGCCGGGCCGGTATGGACGATCAGGCCACGGTCCATGATGTTGACCTCGTCGGCGAGTTCGCGGCAGAAATCGAGATATTGTTCGACCAAAAGCACGGCGATGCCGGCCTGGTCGCGCAGATAGCGGATGGCACGGCCGATATCCTTGATGATCGACGGCTGTATGCCTTCGGTCGGCTCATCGAGCACCAGCAGTTTCGGCCGCATCACCAGCGCCCTGCCGATGGCGAGTTGCTGCTGCTGGCCGCCGGAAAGGTCGCCGCCACGCCGGCCGAGCATCTGCTTGAGCACCGGGAACAATTCGAAGACATGCGCGGGAATGTTGCGGTCGGCCCGCTTCAGGGGCGCGAAGCCCGATTCGAGATTTTCCCGCACGGTGAGCAGCGGAAAGATCTCCCTGCCCTGCGGCACGAATGCGATGCCCGACCGGGCGCGGTCATACGCCGCGCTCCGGTCGAGCGCCTTCCCCTCGAAGGCAACGCTTCCGCTCGTCAGCCGGTGGTGGCCGACGATCGATCTCATCAAACTGGTCTTGCCGACGCCGTTGCGGCCGAGCACGCAGGTGATCTTGCCTGCGCGCGCCTTCAGCGACACGCCGCGCAGCGCCTGGGCAGCGCCGTAGTGCAACGTGGCATTGGAAACTTCGAGCATGTCAGCGCCTTCTCCAGAACCTGAGAAACGACAGATCGAAGCGATGGAATTGAACCCGCCAGACCATGCTCATCTCCCCAGATAGACTTCGACGACTCGCTCGTCGGCCGACACGAAATCGAGAGTGCCTTCCGACAGCACCGAGCCCTCGTGCAGGCAGGTGACCTTGACGCCGAGTTCGCGCACGAAATGCATGTCGTGCTCGACGACGATGACCGAATGATCGCGCGCAATATCCTTGAGCAGGCGTGCGGTCTCCTCGGTCTCTGCATCGGTCATGCCGGCGACCGGCTCATCGACCAAAAGCAGCTTCGGATCCTGCGCCAGCAGCATGCCGATCTCGAGCCACTGCTTCTGTCCATGGCTGAGATTGGCTGCCAGGTCGTTCCGCTTGTCGCCAAGCCGGACGATGCCGAGGATATCGTCGATCTGCCGCGTCTCGGCTGCCGAGCGGCGATGGAACAGCGCCGGGAAGATCGAGCGCGGACCCTTCAGCGCCAGCATAAGGTTTTCCTCGATCGTGTGGCTTTCGAAGACAGTCGGCTTCTGGAATTTGCGACCGATGCCCATCATGGCGATCTCGGCCTCGTCATGCTTGGTGAGATCCACCTCTCCGTCGAAGAACACCTCGCCCTCGTCGGGCCGCGTCTTGCCGGTGACGATGTCCATCATCGTCGTCTTGCCGGCCCCGTTGGGGCCGATGATGGCCCGCATCTCGCCCTTGTCGAGCACCAGCGACAGGTTGTTGATGGCACGGAAACCGTCGAACGAAACCGAGACGCCGTCGAGATAGAGGATCGTGTTCGACTTTGACATGATCGCTCACTCCGCCGGCTGCGGTTCGGGGCTGGTCGCGGACCAGTCACCGGGCTTTCTCGCTTCGCTACGAACAATCTTTGCCGGCAGCGGGACGTCGGCATCGGTGCCGGCTTCCTCGGCAATCGAGGCTGCCCGCAGCGCCTTGGCGTTGCCACGCCAGGAATCCCACATGCCGATGATGCCCTTGGGCAGCAAAAGCGTGACGGCGACGAACAGCCCGCCCAAGGCAAACAGCCAGAACTCCGGCAGCACGCCGGTGAACCAGGATTTTCCGGCATTGACCAGCAAAGCCCCGATGATCGGTCCGACAATGGTGCCGCGCCCGCCGACAGCGGCCCAAACGACGACCTCGATCGAATTGGCCGGCTCGAATTCCCCCGGATTGATGATGCCGACCTGCGGCACGTAGAGCGCACCCGCAATGCCGGCCATGACAGCCGACACGGTGAAGGCGAACAGCTTAACGTTCTCCGCCCGCCAGCCGAGGAAGCGCGTGCGGCTCTCGGCGTCGCGCACCGCCATCAAGAGCTTGCCGTATTTGGAGCCGACGATCGTCCAGGTGACGAAAACGGCGAGTGCGAGCGTCACCGCGCTGGCCGCGAATAGCGCCGAACGCGTCGCGTCGGCTTGCACGTTGAAGCCCAGAATATCCTTGAAATCGGTCAGCCCGTTGTTGCCGCCGAAACCCATGTCGTTGCGGAAAAACGCGAGCAGCAGCGCATAGGTCATCGCCTGGGTGATAATGGAGAGATAGACGCCGGTGACACGGCTGCGAAAGGCAAACCAGCCGAAGACGAAGGCGAGCAGGCCCGGCACCGCCAGCACCATGAGGCCGGCGAACCAGAAATGATCGAACCCAGTCCAGAACCACGGCAATTCCTTGTAGTTCAGGAACACCATGAAATCGGGCAGGATCGGGTTGCCATAGACGCCGCGCGAGCCGATCTGGCGCATCAGATACATGCCCATCGCGTAGCCGCCGAGCGCGAAGAAGGCGCCGTGACCGAGCGAAAGGATGCCGCAATAGCCCCAGACAAGGTCGAGCGCCAAGGCGAGCAGCGCGTAGCAGAGATATTTGCCGGTCAGCGCCACGATATAGGACGGGATGTAGAACGCGCTCGTCGGCGAGACCGCCAGATTAAGCAGCGGCACGATGACAGCCACCGCCAGCAGGATGAGAATCGTGATGGCAATGCGGCGATCCGCGCCGGCGGCGAAGAAGCGTCCTGAGATCATGCCTCCACCGCCCTGCCCTTGAGCGCGAACAGGCCGCGCGGGCGCTTCTGGATGAACAGGATGATGAGGACCAGCACGACGATCTTGCCGAGCACGGCGCCGGCATAGGGCTCAAGGAATTTGTTGACGATGCCGAGCGAGAACGCGCCGACCAGCGTGCCCCACAGATTGCCGACGCCGCCGAAGACGACGACCATGAAGCTGTCAATGATGTAGCCACGGCCAAGATTGGGCGAGACATTGTCGATCTGGCTGAGCGCCACACCGGCGATGCCGGCAATGCCTGACCCCAAGGCAAAAGTCAGCGCGTCGACCCACGGTGTCCTGATGCCCATCGAGGCGGCCATGCGCCGGTTGGCGGTGACCGCGCGCATCTGCAGGCCCCAGGGCGTGCGCTTCATGACATAGAGCAGCACCGCGAAAACGGTGAGCGCGAAAACCAGGATCCACAGGCGGTTCCAGGTGATCGCAAGCTGGCCGAGATTGACCGAGCCCGACATCCAGGAGGGGCTACCGACCTCCTGGTTTGTCGGCCCGAAGATCGAGCGTACCGCCTGCTGCAGGATCAGCGAGACGCCCCAAGTCGCCAGCAGTGTCTCCAACGGCCGCCCATAAAGGAAACGGATGATGCCGCGCTCGATGATCAGACCAACCAGAGCCGAGACGAGGAAGGCGAGCGGCAGTGCAATGACCAGCGACCAGTCGAACAGGTCCGGAAAAGACGTACGGATCAACTGCTGGACGACGAAGGTCGTGTAGGCGCCCAGCATGACCATCTCGCCATGCGCCATGTTGATAACGCCCATGACGCCAAAGGTGATGGCAAGCCCGATTGCCGCCAGCAGCAGCACCGAGCCAAGCGAAATGCCGTACCAGATGTTCTGGCCCGCATCCCAGAAGGCCAGCGTCGAGTTGATGGTGGCGATCGCGGCTGTCGCCGCTTGCTTGATCGCATCCGGGGAATTCGCCTCGACCGAAGTCAGCAATGAAACCGCATCACGGTCGCCCCGTGCACCGATGAGTGCAATTGCGGCGAGCTTGTCCGCGTCTGGCCGGTCGGAGACCAGGATGGAGGCGGCACGAGCCTGTTCGAGCAGAGCCTTGACGCTGGCCACGGTCTCACTGGCGATCGCGGTGTCGAGCGGCTCGATGTTTGCGGCATCGGGTGTCTTGAACATGGTGTCGGCGGCGGCAATGCGGACAGTCGGATCATTGGCGCCAAGCGTCAGCGTGCCCAGCGCATCGCGGATGACGCGGCGCAGCGTGTTGTTGACCTTGATCTTGGTGATTTCGTCCTTGGCCGCTTCGCCCGACGCTTCGCCGCTCAGCGGATCGAAAAGCTGGACGCTCTCGCCTGCTTCCTTGCCGGCAAACACCAGGGCATCGCTCTTGCGGATATAAAGGTTGCCGTCGGCGAGTGCCGCAAGCGGCCGCTCCACCGCCGGATCGCCGGTAGCCGCCAGTTCGTGGACGACGACTCCTGTCTCCGAAAAGCCCTTGGCCGTCGCGAATTTGGCGATGATGCCGCGCAGATCGGCCTCACCTGCGCCCGATGACGACAGCATCGCCAGCAGGAACAACAGCGTCAGGCCCGCGCGGATCAAGGTCATCGGCTTCTGTTAGCCCCTTGGAGGTTTGAATTGGGCGTCCGGACGGCAGAGGAAGCCGTCCGGACGCGCGCGGTCTGACTAGATCAGCCCGGGTCATGGACCTACGGTCCAGCCCGGGGAGGATCAGTTCGTTCCTTTGCCGCCGCACTTCCCGGTGGCAACGTTGAAGTTGCCGCAGGACAGAGGCGCGCGCCAATCGGAGATCAGATCCTTGGAGTCAGGCAAATAGTCGGACCATTCGTCGCCCATCACCAGGCCCGGCGTGCGGGAGACGGTTTCGAACTGGCCATCGGCCTGGATTTCACCGATCAGCACCGGCTTGGTGATGTGGTGGTTCGGCATCATCGTCGAATAGCCGCCAGTCAGGTTCGGCACCGAAACGCCAACCATGGCGTCGATGACCTTGTCCGGATCGGTGGTGCCGGCCTTCTCGACCGCCTTCACCCACATGTTGAAGCCGATGTAATGGGCCTCCATCGGGTCGTTGGTGGTGCGCTTGTCGTTCTTGATGAACTTGTGCCAGTCGGCGATGAACTTCTTGTTCTCAGGCGTGTCGATGCTTTCAAAATAGTTCCAGGCGGCGAGATGGCCGACCAGCGGCGCGGTGTCGAGACCGGCAAGCTCTTCCTCGCCGACCGAGAAGGCCATGACCGGGATGTCTTCGGCCTTGACGCCCTGGTTGCCGAGTTCCTTGTAGAACGGCACGTTGGCATCGCCGTTGACGGTCGAGACGACGGCGGTCTTCTTGCCGGCCGATCCGAACTTCTTGATCGCGGAAACCTCGGTCTGCCAGTCGGAGAAGCCGAATGGCGTGTAGTTGACCATGATGTCTTCCGCTGCGACGCCCTTGGCCTTCAGATAGGCTTCGAGGATCTTGTTGGTGGTGCGCGGATAGACGTAGTCGGTGCCTTCGAGCACCCAGCGCTTCACCGAACCGCCGTCCTCGCTCATCAGATAGTCGACCGCCGGAATGGCCTGCTGGTTTGGCGCCGCACCCGTGTAGAACACGTTGCGCTCGCTTTCCTCGCCCTCATACTGGACGGGGTAGAACAGGATGTTGTCGAGTTCGCTGAATACCGGCAGCACCGATTTGCGCGACACCGAGGTCCAGCAACCGAACACCGCCGCAACCTTATCCTTCGAAATCAGCTCGCGTGCCTTTTCGGCGAACAGCGGCCAGTTGGAAGCAGGATCGACGACGACCGCCTCCAGCTTCTTGCCGAGCAGGCCACCCTTGGCGTTCTGCTCGTCGATGAGCATCAGCATGGCGTCCTTCAGCGTCGTTTCCGAAATCGCCATGGTCCCCGACAGCGAATGGAGAATGCCGACCTTGATGGTGTCGTCAGCCGCCTTGGCAGGCGCGGAGATCAACAGGCCGGCGGCAACCACGCTCGCCGAAAACATTTTTGTTATTGTCGAGAAATTACCCCTCATATTACAGACTCCCAAGCTGGTTGATTGCACCGCAACACTACAAAGCAACCCCCATGCCAATCGCTGTGGCGGCGCCGATGGGGGCGAAAAATCGAGCATTGCCAGCGCGTTGGGATTTTAGGCTTACAAAGAAAAAGAGAGCCGCTCAAAATTGATTGAGAGAAATTTGCGCAGACCCGCGACTATCTGCCCAATTTTCGCTCAATGTTCCCAATTGCCTAGATTTTGATCTTCATAGGGGTATCGCAAACGACCGATGTTGCGGCGCCGTGCAAAAATAGGGCAAGCTCGCTCCGCAAACGAGCGACGTCATGGTTTCAGGCATTTCACGCATTTTTACCAGCATATTGATTCTGGCGGCAGCAGGCGGAGCCGCGCGAGCCGACTTCAGCGACGGCAAGCTTCCGGACGGCACCTATCGCTGCGAAGTGTACCTGCTTGGCATGTTCCTCAACCTCGGCGACATCACCATCAAGGGGACTGTCTACAGCGGTCCGTTCTACACCGGCCTCGGTACCCTCGCGACCGCGCAGCAGGGTTACAACTATCAAATGGACGCAAACGGGGTGATCTCCTGGCTCGGGCCGTTGGGTGGCTATACCGCCGGCGGAAACTCGCTGTCGCTGACCCAGGCAACGCTGGACGGCCAAGGCACACCCTCCTTTGACATCATCATGAAGCAGCCCGACGGCGCCTTCACCGCCTCGACCTGTACGAAGAACTGAGATGCCAAAAAGCGCGGAACCCTGTTGGCTCCGCGCAGAGGGCCGTGTTGCGCACAGGCAAGAACATAGGGAAGTACTAAGACTCCAGCATGTCCTTGACGATCGTCGCCAGTTGCTTGAGCGAAAACGGTTTTGGCAGGAAGCCGAAATGCGCGTCGGCCGGCAGGTTTCTGGCGAATGCGTCCTCCGCATAACCGGACACGAAGACAAACTTGATGTCCGGCTGGCGCTTGCGCAGTTCGCCAAGCAGCGTCGGCCCATCCATTTCCGGCATCACCACGTCGGAAACGACGATGTCGACCTTGCCGCCCAGCGCCTCGAACACTTCCAGCGCCTCGACGCCCGAAGACGCCTCATGCACGGTGTAGCCGCGCGAGGTCAGCGCCCGCATGCCGCCCATTCGCACGGCATCCTCGTCTTCGACGAGCAGCACAGTGGCCGAGCCCGATAGATCCTTGGCCGCATCGGCGATCTTCGCCGGTGCTGCCGGTACATCGTCGGGGTCGCCCGCCTTTTTCAGTTCCGCAACATGACGCGGTAGGAAAATGCGGAAAGTCGACCCTTTGCCGACCTCGGAATCGCAGTAGATGAAGCCACCGGTCTGCTTAATGATGCCATAGACCATCGACAGGCCAAGGCCGGTGCCCTTGCCGACTTCCTTGGTGGTGAAGAAGGGCTCGAAGATCTTCTTCAGCACGTCGGGCGCGATGCCGCTGCCGGTGTCCTCGACTTCGACCACGACATAGTCTGCCGGGGTGAGTTCGCGGTAGGAAAAGGCCTTGCACTCCTCAGCAGTCACATTGCGGGTGCGCACGGTGAGATCACCACCCGCCGGCATGGCGTCGCGTGCGTTGACAGCAAGGTTGACCACCACCTGCTCGAACTGCCCGATATCGACCTTGACCGGCCACAGGTCGCGGCCATGGTCTACCCTCAGCTTGATGTCGTTGCCGACCAGGCGGGCCAGCAGCATCCTGAGATCGGCCAGCACGTCGGTCAGGTTGAGCACTTCCGGCCGCAATGTCTGCTTGCGCGAGAAGGCCAGCAACTGCCGCACCAGCGACGCCGCCCGGTTGGCATTCTGCTTGATGTTCATGATGTCGGGGAAGGACGGGTCAGACGGACGGTGGTTGGTCAACAAAAGGTCGGATGCCATGATGATGGCGGTCAGCACATTGTTGAAATCATGCGCGATGCCGCCGGCAAGCTGGCCCACCGCCTGCATTTTCTGGCTTTGCGCCATCTGCCCTTCGAGGGCTTTCTGCTCCGTCGTCTCGACGGCATAGACGATGGCCGACTCCTCGGCGCCCTCGCCGCCGGTCCCGTCGGCGACGGCGTTGACGTAGAATCGAATGTGCCGCTCGTCATTGCCGGGCAGAAGCGTGTCGATCGGCTCGATATCGGCCTGCCGCTGCTGCGCCTTTTCGAAAGCAGCCGCGAAGGCCGGCCGGTCGCGTTCATGGATCACCGTGTCGAGCCGCACTCGGCGATCGACGGCGTCGCGATCGACGACGGTCGAGAACAGCGACAGGAACGGCGCATTGGTGCGCAGGATGCGCCCGTTGTGATCGACGCCGGCTATCGCCATCGGTGTCGAGTTGAAGAAGCGGGTGAAGCGCACTTCCGAGGCCCGCAAATCGGCAGACGAGTCCTCGCCTTGCGTACGGTTGAGCACGATCGTGCGTGTCGGCCCGTTGAGGCCTTCGCGGCTGGCCGAAACGCGATGCATGAAGCGCACCGGAAGCGCCTCGCCCGTCATCGTCGTCAAGTCGAGATCGATGACCGCGTTGCGCGTTGTGCCGGGATCGGCCTTGACCGAACGGACCAGCGCCATGCCGTCGCCGGCCACGATCTCGGCCAAGGAGACCGCACCGGGCGTGAAGCTGGTGAGGTCGATGCCCAGCCATTCGGCCAGCGTGGCGTTGATGTAGGTGACGCGACCCTCCTGGTCGGCAGAAAAGAAACCGGCCGGCGCGTGGTCGAGATGATCGATGGCCTGCTGCAAATCGAGAAAGAACCGCTCCTGCTCGGCCCGTTCCTGGGAGATGTCGGCAAGCTGCCAGGCCAGCATCGGCAGCCGCTGGCCTGGAACACTGAAGGTGCGGGCGCGCGCCCGGTACCAGCGGGCGCCCGGATCGGCTCCGGGCCGAATGGATTGCGCGAGCCGAAACTCGCCGTCGCCCGGCTGGCCGTCGCGCAGGCCGGACGCCAGGCGATAAATCGTCACCGAAGCTTCGGGGACATCCGAGAGCAACCCCTCGACTGTCTTCAGGTCGGCCGCCGACGACGCTCCGGTCATGTCGGCATAGGCGCGATTGGCATAGACGACACGGCCTTTGGTGTCGGTGACGAGAAGGCCCTGCGACATCGAATCGACGAAGGATTTCGACAGTTCATCACCTGTCGAGCGCGGTGTCACCTGCACGAAGCCGATCGCCGTGGCAAACAGGAAGCCGACGCCGATCATCGCCAGCACGCCGAGCATACCGAGCAGAAAAGGATCGCCGAGCCGCTCGCGGAAAAGGCCGAAGACGATCGCCGCCCCCGTCAGAACGACGATGAAAATGATGAGCCGGGTGACCGCGCCTGGTCGCGTGTTCTGGTCGACGATCGGTACCGGATAGAAATCGCCGCGCGCTTCCTTGGCCATGTGCCCCCTGCTCGTGAATTCCGGTGTTCCGACCACCCGCCCCTAGCGGGTTGAATCACATTCTCCTAGTCCCGAAAAGGCCTGGGCGGCAAATGTCCGATAAAAATGATGTCTTCCGGCCCTTGGAGTTTTCAAGCTGTTCACCAGCGTGAAACGTAACTTGCGGTGGCCCGCCGCAACGGTCTAGTGTCACGTCTCTTCCAAGGGCAATCAGGGGAAACCGATGCAATGGCTGGATAGCGTGGCGGGCCCCGGTTATGCCGCAGCATTGTTGTGGACGTTTGCAGCACTTGTCCTGCTGGTCATCGTTCTCGTCATCGTCAAACTGGTGCGTAATCTGACGTTCGGAACCTTCGTTGCCGGTGGCCGGAACCGCAAGACACGGCTGGCCGTCATGGACGCCACCGCCGTCGACAGCCATCGTCGGCTGGTGCTGGTGCGCCGGGATGACATCGAGCATCTGCTTTTGATCGGCGGCCCGACCGACCTCGTCGTCGAGCGCGATATCCGTCTCTCGGCGCCGCGCCGTCCGGCCTTGACCGGAGACAGCGGCTTGCAGCCGGTCCCGGCCGCCGCGGCCCCGGCGGCAAGGCC
>NZ_AYWO01000009.1 GCF_000502955.1 Mesorhizobium sp. LNHC252B00
CCCCAGCACCGCGGTGCTCAGGTGCTCATGGCCGCCGGATACGCACGTCTGCGGTCTTCACCGGATGCGTACGCAGCTTTGGTTCTGTTTAAGGATCAGATTTTGCGATGGGTACGGGACTTCTTGTTTGATGTCGGAGACTTTTTTTCCCTTGGGACGCTAACGCGGGGCTACATCGCTCGACACTTTCTGATCGGACCAATGAGGGTTCTTGACGACATCGATGGATTAAAGCTGCACTTAGTTAGCAGCCGCCCCCTGATATCGGGGCCGTATCTGGACGAGACCGAGGCATTCCAAAACATGGTGGCGCGACAGATTGACGTATGGCCATATCTGCAGACTGCGATTGATGGCTTTTGGAGAGAGTTCCCAACGAATACGCACTACTGGCGTAACCTGAGAGGCAGATGCTAGAACCGTCGACCAAGGCGGGTTGACTGCCTTCAGAGCGCAGAAGCTGCTCGACTGGTCCGAGAGGACGGCAAGTCATCTAGTCGGTTTTGAGTCAACTATTTCACCGTTAAAAATCCCGCTTTTTGGTGTGTGCCCATTAGTGAATCATTTGGGTTCAAAATCAAAGGCATAGAGGGCCGAAAAATAGCCGGCCTCGTGGCATTGAGTTGCAAAACCGAGGCTACTTCTGTGGGACTTGAGGGACGAAGGTGCGCACCGTTTGAACGATATCGGTGACCAATATCGCTACTCGAAGAGCACCGACTATTCGACAATGTATTGCCGCTACACCCGGGCATGAAATTGCTGCTCCCGATCAGTGGAACGGACGCCGCCGAGATCGAGCACCGGAAAGCTAAATTGGACGCCATTATGGCAGATGTCGAGCAGGTCAGCCGCCGTTTGGCCTGGGATGCTCTTTTGAGGAGATCCTGCCATTGGCCTTCTGGCCCCGAATTGTGTTGATGATTGGGGCATTGATCCTGGGGTGGGTCGGAGCCGGCTTTCGCAAGCAGTAGCCCGCCACCAGAGGCAGCGGGCCAGTTCCGGCAAATTTGCCTGATATCAGTTCGCCTTCTCGCGAACCAGCCGGGAGATGTAGGAACGAAAATCCGCGCCCAAATCAGGCGAGCGGCGGAACGAATCGCCCGCCGCTGGCGTCTTCGGTCCGATACACCAAGATCAAATCCCCGTTCGCCGGGTCGACCGTCGGGATAATGTAGACGAGACGTTCTGCATGCCATTTTGTCTTTCATTGCCCGACGCGATGATCGTCAACTGGTCGGGATCGCGGCCCGTACGGCATCAACCATTGTGGCGAAGTCACGATAAAAGCTAGCAGTGGGACTTAGTATGATCTGAGAGGATCGGCGGTAATATGGACCGCCATAGAACCATCCGCATCAGTCGGATGAACGGAAGCCCGTGCCTCTTGCGGAAGCACGGGCCTCATAGGAGTTTAAATGTGCTCGCGCACCCCCAAGAAACTTTCAATCAATTAGGGTAAGAAAGCAGTCTGCATTGTATTGATTCCACGACAGAAGACCGAAACCCGGATCTCCGTCTCCTTTGTCAGCCCATGCCTCGAATTTTCCATCAGTGAAATAGCACGACCATGACTGGTTTACATGATGGGTAACATTGTCAGTATCAGTTCCCGCAGTATCTCCTAACGACGCGCGCCAAACATGATTTCGGGTGTTGTAGAAAAATAAGAATTCCCTTGACGCAACGCGGCCGGTGTCGTCCCAGTTGTGCATTCCAATTCGCACACTACAGCCGTCCATATCTCCGCATAGCTTCGCTACATCCTCGACAGGAATCTTTGTAGTTGTTCCGCGCTGGGTTTTTAAAGCGTAGTAGGTAGATCTGCCCGGCTTTGTTGGATGCGGATAGTCATCAATGCTATTGGCGGACGCGTCCTTCGTTTTATCCGCCGGCGTTGTCTGGAACATGGCGCTGTCGTTGGGATTAGTGTCGGAAGCTGCTACTGGCCCCAAAGTCGACAAGAGAACAATTGACACAGCAAGAGGCTTCATTTTATTCCTCCCCATTTTCGTAAGAAAATTCTTACTGTGGAAATTTGACCCTACCGCCTCTTTATGTAAAGTTGCAACGGATTTGCAAGTTGATACAGATACTTAGCCTTTGTCATATTTCGAGTTTTTCTTGGATTTCGCTCTATGGGGGGAGCGGCTGTGCAATCTGGTTTCGCAAGGGCCACCAGGAGCGGCGACTTCGTGCCTCGCGCGCTGCCTGCGCTTTGCAGGACGCGTCGTGGCAAAGTTGCGCCGGATCGGCTAGAATTTACCAACAGGTTGGGCGGGGTGAATAATGAAGGCCTTTTCAATAGTCATAGTCGGTTTCTTTTTTTTGGCTTTCACGTTCGGCTGTTTGGCGAATGAGTTGACAATTGATGGGACGACCAAGGAAACGTTTGCAGCAAGCACAAAGGCAATTGCAGACAGCTTATCACCAGAGGAAAAGCCAATATTCCAAGCTGGGCTCCTGAACCTCATCGTTACGCGATATCCGCCCGCGTCCGGCGCTACTGGATTGGCTCTCCTGGCTTTCATGCCACAGGCAGCCGAAGTCGCGCACATCACGATGAATGGAGTGACGAAATCCGAAATATTGGCGCGAGGGCAAGAGGTGCAATTTGCCCGAGCCCCCCCGTCCCCGAAAGCAAATTTTTCCGCCTTGCGATCGTGCTTGCAGCAACACGTTTTGATCACCAACGCTCGCACTGAACGTGATGGTATCGGCGTGTTGATTAAGGTCGAAGTGACCAATAATCTGGTCTGGCCAATTTCATTCGTCCAAATTGGCTACAAGGTCACGACGCAAGGGAGAAGCGTGCCTTGGGCCAATGATAACTTCGGCATGAATATCAGCGGCGGAATTGAACCCGGTGAAATGCGGGAAATCAGCACTAACGTTTTTGGTATTCCGAGGATTGCCAACGATTTAACGACGAAAGCCGAAATTCTCGACGTGGCAGATGCGGAAGAGCGTCATCTGGTTGGCGAGGTCCATTTTCTTGGAAATTCGGATCAGCCATCGCCACACAGATGTGAATGAACCTATTCAAGATAGAAAACTGCACGTCAATTCCGTGGCAGCTTGTGTATCTCCCGCCTGACTGGCCCTCCCCTGTCAAAAACGGTGCAAAACAACGCACGCTCAACGTTGCTGAAAATCGCTGTCTGGCTTGTTCCTCGGAGCCCTTCCTCACGCGCCAAGGTCAAGCGCCAAAGGCTTAGACAGCAGATCGATTACTTGGCGACCTGGTGAAGGTGTTGCGTTTGTCCTCGGTCAAGGGGGCGCCATAGCCCATGAATCGATACCATCGGGCCACCTCTGGATGCGTGGAGTAGGTAAACGACATCAATGATACCCCAGGCAGCTTATCCATTTTTCGGTCGAGGTATCGCCTGAGATAGAGGGTGGGTTTCCAGTTCGAGCCGAAGAACGCTTCTGTCGCCATGAACGACGTGCTGAGAATTTTGTCAGGAACAGGTGTAAAGATCAGAACCGCAATCGGCTCTGCACGGTCAAGGATCGCCGTGCCGCCGCTTCGATGCCAAAGCGTTATCATAGCATCGGTTACATCATCGAGTGCGTAGCCTCCAGCAGCAACTTCATCGAGTGACACCTTTGACAGGCCCTTCATCACTCGCTTTATGTCCGCCTTCGTGGCGGGTCTGGCTCTCAGCATATCGCGTCCGTTACAACAGGCGGCCTAAGGCAAATCATCGTCATTACGGCAACTTTACTTCCGACGCCTAACCAGCGTTCGCATTGCCGTCTGTGCCCTTTGCTATCTCGTTTTGCATGCGCTGCGCAAACTCTTCTGTCGGCTCGTTTGTCGATTCGTGCCAATCCGCCGGATAGAATTTGAACTTAATAAAAACTATTCCGCCTATCAGAACCGCCCAAAATGCAACCGCCAAAGATAAAGTCGCAATTGCCTTGGCGATCCATCTTGTATCGGACACGATCACATCAACGAAAACGCGTACAATCATAAATGTGGGATAAAGCCACAACGCACCGGCGATGACGAATATCACGACGGAGAGAAAGGCAAATGCTATTGACTGTCCCCGGCCAGACTTCTGGCCAAAAATACGTGGGGTGACGGCGTCTCCCCATAAATTGTGCGCCATCTTGTCGACAAGCAAAAGCGGGAAATTCTGGATATTTATGTGACTGCCGAGTTTGATAAGTATGCGGAATATGATTTGCTCGTCGATCATCGCGAACGTCGTGTTCAGCAATGACCCTGCCGTTAACAGTGCAATGATTGGCGTAAGGTCCCTTGTGATTTGGACGGTTAGCCCGCCATAAGAAAAGCCTCCTGAGATCAGGTCGAAGAAGGCAAGAAGGGTTGCGAAAAGGAAGGTTTGACCGGCGCTCTTACCGACGCGTGCGACGATCTCTAGGCGCCGCGTCGATATTCCGTCTAAGAACTCAGGTTGGTAAAACCGCGCTCCAAAATCTCTACGTAAGAATGATTCAAACGTAAGCGCGGTACGCTCGATGAGTGACATTTTGGAATACAGCTTGTCAGCCATTTGAAGGCGTCCCCGGATTAGTGCGTTTGCATGTCGATAACAGCTTTTTCACGGGCGATTTGACAGGCGCCCGATAATAGGCCCGCAAGTTTGCGGTCGGCCGGCGGAATCGGTTGGTTGCTCTTTGTTCGACATAGAAGGCGAAATCAGACATATGGTCGTGGTTAAAGACAGTGCAGTAAAGCACTTGACCAGTAACCAGAAGCACTTCATTCTCTAAGAATGAACCACTTACGAATTCGCGGATTAACAGCTCGTTCTTAGCGTTTAGTATAACGGTGAGTTCTTCGCCCGCGCCGATGGCAGTCCAGAGTTTCCAGGGCTGGGATATGAGGCTGTCGACGTCGATCGATTTCTCGATTGATCCTCGAACACATTTTGTCAAGCTTCCTCGCACGCCAAAGTGGGTGGCAGGTGTCTGACCAGTATTCTTGCAGGATATTATTAGCTGTTCCTTGCCGAATTCAGCCTTGCTAGCGTGAATATAGGCTTGTGTCTGATGCTCACCGAGTTCACGGCTATCTCGAATAGCTCGCCTTGTTTGAGATAGCGACCAAAACAGCCCAAGGAGGCCCGCGACACTGAGCGCTGCGCTGGCAAAGGCCGCCCAAGTCGTCATCCTCGTCCAATAGACCATATCCTGCTGGGCCTGCAGGTCGAGAAGGTCTTTCGTTGCTGGCAGATTTTCTGTAAACTTTTGCAGCGCTTGAAGAAGCCTATCCATCGCTTGCGATCTCCCCAACCTCGAAATAACTTGTGCGATGTTGCCGGCACACGCAAGCGCCGCTCCCGTGTACGGCTTGGGGATTCGACCTCACAAGCCCTCACGCTGCAAAAATTGTCGAGACAAAGCCTTCAGCGCCCAGCTCGGCGGACGAATGAAAAGGGATCTCGAAAGTGCTTTTTGCGGACATGATGGATGCTCACGACAGGCGGGTCGAGAAGCTAATCGCGAAATTGGATGACCCCAACGGATATCCCGATGTGGCGCATGAGCTACGAACCGTTCCACTGGTTGCGAACTACAACCTTGTAGGTATTAGACGACGTCTGAATAATATCGAGGTCGGGGTCTGGGCAATCGTCGGACTGCTTGCCCTAAACACATATCATCATTGGTGAAAGACTCTTGCCTAGCCGACTCTGCGGAGACTTGGCTAATCTGACTTTGCGCGTCCCCTTCGACTG
Source organism: Mesorhizobium sp. LNHC252B00 (assembly GCF_000502955.1). Taxonomy (GTDB): domain Bacteria; phylum Pseudomonadota; class Alphaproteobacteria; order Rhizobiales; family Rhizobiaceae; genus Mesorhizobium. The sequence continues at coordinate 5,721 of NZ_AYWO01000009.1, forward strand.
CGCAATCAATCTGACTGGAGGTGGCATATCTATCACGTGCCCAGACAGAAATATTATTCACAGACGATCATCCGGCCGGAATTTGGCGAGCGCTGGTTTTGCTCTGAGGCAGAAGCTCTGGCGGCAGGTTGGCGTCGAGCAAGGCGATAAAGTCCTCTAGCACTGGAAATCCAAATGACAGGAAAATGGATCGATGGATTCAGGGGGCTCGGCAAGTTCGCTCTTCCTACACAGATAGATGTCTATGGGGAATTGGCGTTGAATGGTTATGATTCAAAACTAACTCTTCATGACGTTGAGTACCCATCATACCAATATTCAATCAACCCGACTATCCATGGCACTATGGATCGCACAGTAAAAATTTCCCTTTTTGATTGCATATTGTTGAGCAGTGATCCCAGTGCGGATGACAAAAGCAACGTGTCGGACTGCCGTGTTGAGATATTTCCTCATCATATTCTCTTCGGAGGCATGCACGTCGCCGACGAACACGCGATATTTAATAGCATACTGTTCACGCTTACAGACGCTAAAAGTCTGTTCTACGATTTCGACACTTTTGGGATTGCTTTTGAACCTGCGTTAGTCGAGCCAATTCTGGCCGCCAAATCAGAGCGACGCGGCCGTAAGATCGGCCTAGGTGAGCATCCGGCAATCGCATACTTCACAGGCAAACACTCGATCATTCAGGTGCCAACCGATCTTGGAACAATCTCTGCGCAAAACCTCCCGAGGATATCTTTGGGAGGACCACAGGGCAGCGGGTTCGTTAACACAATATGGGTCGAAATCGAGTTTAAGTCGGCGCGAACTTTCAACGATGCCCTTGAAGCCGCTCTAACTCTTGAGCCCTTCTTTTCCATGGTCGCCGGAAGGCCGCAACGGCTTGAAGAAATGCGGCTAGTGGCGTGCTCAACCGATGAGCCTCAGCCCAGCAGCCCTAAGACGTTTGAGGTGTATAGCAGTATGAAAGGGCATCTCAGGTTCCCCCTTGGCAGAGCGCCGCAACCGCCCGATTTGCCGATTGATCCGGTGAGAAGGCCATATGAATATTCAAACGTCTTGGCAGATTGGGTGAGACGTAGCCATGAGTGGCGCGATGCCCGCGAGCGATTTTCGGGTTGCCTCCGCAAGCAGGACCTGTTCGACATCGACCGGCTAGTTGGGGCGGCAAACATGTTTGATATCCTCCCAAGCTCGGCTGTGCCGAAAGACACAGAGTTGTCTCAGGAACTGATAGTCGCCCGCGATCAGAGCAGGGAACTCTTTTATGATCTGCCCAATAGTCCGGAACGCAGTAGTATTCTCAACGCACTTGGACGCCTAGGAAAGAGCGCCCTAAAAAACAAAGTACGCTGGCGTGCTGCGCCGATAGTCGCGGCAGTCGGGGATAAATTTCCGGACCTGATCTGGGTCCTGGACGAAGCTGTAAACTGTCGAAACCATTATGTTCATGGGACGACGCCAGCCAAAGTCGACTATGCTGCCAATTTTCGTGATCTGGCGGGGTTCTTTACAAAGTCGCTAGAATTCGTGTTTGCGGCCTCTGATCTGGTCGAAGCCGGATGGGACATCAAAGCATGGGCATCACGCAGCTCGACGCTGTCGCACCCGTTTTACGAATACAAGGATAGCTATCAACCCCATCTTGCAGCAGCCAAGGCGCTATTCGGCAAGTCATGAATTCTGCACTGATAAGGTAGAGGGGGCGGAGAGGGCAAAAGGGCCCAGCCGTCAACTAAACGGCAAGGCGCGTTTAAACGAGCAATAACAATCATATACATCGCTACTTGAATTTATGTTTTCATCTAATTATTTGCGCGAAATCGTCCTCTTGATATGAATTGCCCTGGCAAAAGAAGCCGGCCGGCAAAAGTCGCGCGACGATGCAAGGAGATCTCTTATGAAAATCGTTCTTGATGGGGTACAGCTGCCTGCTATTGTGCAGCGCACCATTCTTGGCTGATGGCCCTCCAAGCGGGTAACGCCCGCACGCCAAAAATTGAAACTTCCGGCAACCATTTCTTGACTGCGCCTATGGTGGCAGAGCGCTACTCTGTGAGCGACATGACGCTTTGGCGCTGGCTTCGCAGTGACATCGGTTTTCCCCAACCAATGTACATCGGGAGAAACCGCTACTGGAGCATTGTCGAACTCACAGAATGGGAAAATTCACGGCCGCGCGGAAGGAGGATCCAATGAGATCGCCTTTCGAAAATCACGGGCGCCGCGAAGTGCCCGACTGGGCTGGACTCAGGCTGGAACAGGCCCTCTCGCGACGCCCCGAATATCAGGACTTTGCCGATGACGTCGAAGAAGCGTTGCGCAAACGTTTTGGCGAATTTGGTCATGCCCCCTCCCCAGAGCATTGGGAGGGACTTCGGGCTATCATTCAGACAATTGAGGCAATGGCGCTCGGGGTAGCACGACAAAAATATCTTCTATCCTCGCTCCCGACAGGGATGGGCAAAACATCAACTTTAGTCGAGGCCACAAGGGAACTAGTTCGACTTGGTGAGCGAACCGGCGAACCAGTTGGCATCATCATCCTGACCAACACACTTGACCAAATACCCATACTGATCCGCGAGATGAAATTAGAGGATCACCAATATGCCGTCCGAGTTGGCAAAAATAACGCGGAACTCAATGCGATGGGCGTGGGGGAGAATGTGGGCCGGCATCAAGACGCTCAGGTCCTCTTCACCACCCAACAGAAGCTCATGGCGCTTACGAGCAAGGGGTTAAACCTTCGAACAATGAAAGGGCTGACCTTTCGCAATAAACCTCGCCCAGTGCGGATTTGGGACGAAGCGATCATGCCAGCGGACGCGATTGTGCTATCTGCTGATGATATTGACCGATTGAAATCTCCCTTGGCCAAAGCCGGCTACAAAGCGCAACGAGATGCCATCGAAGAGTTCGTAGCCAAGATGAAGGTGCGACAAGCCGACACTCAAATTACAGTTCCCGATCTACATCTTCCGGACCCGGAAGAGAACTCCGCCCTATACGATGACAAAGACGAGGGAATTGCCATTTCGCTCATGCGCATGGCGGAGGCGCGGGCACATATACGACACGATCGCAGCGTCGGGGCTGTAGCGCTCCATTACGTGGAAATCCTCCCACGAGACTTTCCGCCGCTGCTTATCCTAGATGCCAGCGGCTCGCTGAGACTAAGCTATTCGATGTGGCGCGAAGGTCGGGGCAATCTTGAACGGCTTCCATCGCCCAGCAAGACCTACAAGAACCTCACCATTAGACACTGGGATCATGCCGCTGGAAAGACAGCGAATGTTCGAAACCGGGTACGAGCGGAGTTGGCTGATGGGGTGGCTGAAGCCGTGGCCGAGGCTGACCCTAATCAACCAATATTGATTATCGTGCGAAAGCCCAGCAAGCCGTACCAAAACATGGAGAACGAAATAAGGTCGGCAGTTGCACAGCGCTTTGTCGGCGAAAAACGCGCCCCGCCCGAACTCCACTTTCTAACGTGGGGAAGACATGTGGCCACGAATGCATATGCGAACGTCCGACATGTCATTGTCGTAGGGTTGTTTCAATACCCCACGTCTGTGGCTGCCGCCATGGCGCGTGGCTCTGCCGGCTTGGGCCCTGGCGAATATCTTAGCGAGATCGCAATCGATGATTTTCACAAGAGCGAGATAGCCCATCATGTCTTCCAGGCCGTGGGGCGTGGGGCGGTGCGGAAAGCGATTGGCGGAGACGTTCCCGAAGGCTGCCGACTTGATGTCGTTTTCTCAACTAGAGGAAACGGTGCTTCCGTTCCAATAGGTCGGGATATTTTACGCAAAGCTTTCCCAAAAGCTCAGATACTCGATTGGCATCCCCTGCCGATTGTTCTGAGCAGCAACGAACTCGCGCTGGTAAAGGAGCTGCGAAAAATTGCTGCGAGTCCGCTTGGCGGAAAGGCGCCCTACAAGGAGCTTGCAAGAGCCGTGGGCATAGCGGCCGTCAACATTTGGAAAACCTTAGAACGTCCGCATGTCAGGTTGGAACTTGCCAAAGCCGGAATTGCGATCAGCCAGCGGCAGGGCCGACCGATGTGGGTTTCAAGGATCGCCCAGCCTCACGCCAGGCCGAAGGCTAGGCGCAGCTCCCCGAGCGGAGAAGGAAAGGTCAAACTACCTAATGGCCTACGCTGTGCACGAGTGAGGAAATCAGGAACGCCTAAACGATAGGGCCATTGCAGCACCTACTACGGCGTCATGTATTGCCTCTAATATGAGGTCGTAGCAGGTTGTTCGCTTCGATCTCCTAGTGGGGAGGGATTCAACACCGGCATCATTGTCTCCGCAAATGTGGCACTCTCTGTCGGACAATTTGTCATTCTTGCATCCTTGGTTTTCTACCCCTTAAATGCCATATGTCGACTCTCCCTTAAGCCTTTGATATCATTATAATAAGGCAAGAATGACAAAAGGACGATTAGAAGAGCAGGTTTTTGTAAGAATGACAGAATGACAGAATGCCGGTGTGTCAGGCTTTGTTGTTCTCGCTAAAGTTAAGCCCACCCAAGGCGGCGATGCCTCTGGGGTGCGTTTTTCAAATTGTAAAATCTGGGCAACATTATCCTGGTGCCCATAACCCCTACCCTAGCACCACCCACAGTTGCCGGGGGGTCGGCGGCGCGGCATGGGGGAAAGGCCCCCGGCGGGGTAGTGTCGTCATCAAGATCAGGCTTTGTAGTCAGTGGAGCGCGGGTACTCCCGACCCATAAATGTTCCCCAGTTAGTTCCCCCGCCTTGGCGCTCTCGGTGCAAATAACTGTTAACATACGGTATTTTCTGCACCAACCACTGATTGGTAGTCAGATGCTCGCGTGTGGCCTTCTGAATTAGACTGTTGTACCGAAATCGGGCAACGCGAATGGATACCCCGCATTGACCGACCTCAACACGCGATTTCTTACACCAGCTGGCATGCAATCTGCCTACGACTTCCTGACAAGGAAGCACTCCTGGTATCTGCACGCCAGCGATCCCGCAAACTTCGAAGATATCAAAGCCGGTGGGCTTGAAACCAGATTCCCAGGCGGAAGCGTGCCTGACATCGTTAAAGATCGATTTGGCACGACGGCAAAACAGGTGTTGTGCCTGCGACCAATCGGAACCGAAGACCCGACTGGTTCGCGCTCAAGTGAGAGATTTCTCCTGGCAGTCGAAAGGAATTTCCTGCCGCTGTCGATCGGCCTAGACTGGTCTTTTGTCGGAACTTGGACACTTCCGGACATCCTCAGAGCGGATGACCCGAAAATGACTGACGATGAGATATTCTATGAGGTGGTAAGACGAAGAGGCTCCGTGCTGAGCTACGACGGAATACCGGCTTCCAATATTCGCGTCTGGTGCAAGGGATCTGGGTGCGACGCTCCCTCAACGTGGCCCAGACTAGTCGCCTCGACCATTTCAGATATCGTGCGAATATAACGCATCCCTCGCGTGAACCTCCGTGAAAGAGGGTGCATGCTTGAGAAAGGCGGACAATCGAGAATGCCAAATGGCATTCTGGCATTCTTACGATAGAGGAGCCGGTGAACCCGTCTCTGCTTGGAAGGTGCAAAGCATGACGAAACCTAGCGAGGCTGAGTGGGGATTTTGTGAAATCGCGCGCGACGATCCAAACCGAGCCAGAGCATTGGCATCCTACAGTCCAGCCGAGGCATTGATTGAGACACTCGGCAACGCGCTAGGTGCCGCACTTGTCCAAGACGTACGGATCGGTTTCGACGGTATCAACAATGACTTTGACGCGCCTCGCGTCATGTTTCAGTTTCCGGTTTCTCCGGCGCTCTACGATTGGTTTTTCAACTCACGCACAGGCTACCGTGCTCAGTATTGGGCAAGTCCCAAGATCGGGAACGCTTACAACAGCCGGTTGCTTGCCCATCTGAAATCCATAGTCGGAACTTGGGCTCCTGCTTCTGGAGTTGCGGGCAGGGCTTTGTCTGTTCAGCACCACAACGGACATCGTCAGGACATCGATCTAGGCCGCCGGACAGAAAGCCGGGCCACTGTCTTGGCCTCGCTCGATCCGCTATTGTCCAAGATCTGGATTTGCGAACGCCTTTTAAAGGATGACGGCAATTCGCCAGCGTGGATCGCGGCATTGAGCACCAGCGGTCCAAAATTGCACGTCCCTCAATGGATAGAGCATGGCGCAGAGTATGGTTTGGTTCCGCAGTTCCCAGACAAGAGAAGCGCCTGGCTTGACATCAAAGGAGGGTATGTTCTTCCAAACGGCAATGTCGTCCAGCCCAACAAGCGCCCAAAACTCAGAGCTAGGCAAATCCACGATACTGGGTGGAGCTGACCTCGGCTAAGCGCGAAGCGGCACCACGTTGGATTGTTTGTTAGAAACCAAGCCTGTCACGAACCGTCCCCACCCCTGCAAAGCCGCCGCCTTCTCCTCGGCATAGTCGTGGACCTGATAAACGCCAACGATACCGGCAAAGCTGCCGGACGTGTGGTTGAGCACCTTCTCGGTCACGGGCAGGCTGATGCCCAACCGTTGCAAGCCCGCTGCAACTGTGCGCCTCAGATCGTGGAGCCGCCAATCGGCAATGGAAACTGGCTCATCGCGGCTTTCCTGGGCCGCCTCAAGCAAGAGCCGGTCAAGCCGCAGTTTCATGCGGCTGTATCCGCTGACAGGGGTCTTGCCGCTTGTCGTGAACACGTACCCTGCTTTGCCTTCAATGCGAGGTAACTTCTCGATGATCGAAAGCGCCGCATCGGACAGCGGGACCATATGCGGCTTCCCGTTCTTCGTGCGCGGACCCGGAATGGTCCACTGGCGTTTATCCAAATCGATCTCGTTCCAAGTCATATCGCCCACCTCAGAGCGCCGTTGACCGGTGAGAACAAGCAACTGGGTCAACGGTCCAAACGGGTAGCCCTCGACTTCGCAGGCCCGCCATAGCCACCGCAATTCGTCGTCAGCAGAGTCAGGCACGGTTGCTACGCGCATCAGGGTGCGATCGCGGCGCCGGGCTGCTTCGTCCTGCATGTCGGTCGGCGGCGCCATGCCCGCCACGGGGGATGTAGTGAGGATGTCCTTGCTGACAGCCCAATTGAAGAACTTGCGGAGTTCAGCGAATTTCCTGTTAGCGCCAAACTTCGCGTTTGGAACCATCCTGTCCAAATGCTCCTTAATGTCACGCCGGCCCACGTCCTGGATAAGGCGATCTTTCCACGCCTCGGCAGGCCCACCCTTAATGAGTTCCCAGTTAGCGCCACTAACACGGTCGGGTTTCATGCCAAGCAGTCGAGCCTTTTCCAGGAAGCCTTTCCTCTTCGATGCGTACTCCCGCAAATACCGCTCAGCCACCAAACGAAACAGGTCGGGGTCTTGGGCGCCGGCACGCTGCGCCTTGCGTCTGGTCTCCTTCTGCAGCGCTCTTGGGTCCTGGGGAGACACACCTCCAAGCATCCGAAAAGCTTTGCCCGCTTCTTCGCGGGCTTGCTTCAAAGAGAATGTTGGATAGGCGCCGATTGTCAGCTTAAGAAGCCTCCCACCAAACCGATACCGGACAGCCCAAGACTTCTTTCCGTTGGTCTGGACGATCAGATAGAGACCCCTCACCTTCGCGTCCGCAACCTCTTGGCGCTTGTCAGTTGGGGTCCAATTTTTGACCGACAAATCCGTGAGTTCTGTTGCCATCGTTCCCTCCCAAGGGTATTATCAGGGGAACACAATGAGCTGATACCCTTCGTTTCCCCACGTTATGGAAAGTGAACTTATATCACCATAACATATGGAAATAAATTGGTTTTTCTAGCGTCGATGTTCGGATTTGTGCTCTCGTGAAGGCGACTGATAGCGGTTTTGTAAACCGAAGGTCGGCGGTTCGATTCCGTCCGGGGGCACCATCCCACACGAGCCTCGACGACGTTCGGGAACAGTTCGGTCGGTTACCGCTAACCGCAATTCGATCGGTAAGCTCTGCTCACTGCTCAAGCGCTTCGATATTCGCGAGGACGCGCTGGAGCAGCGACACGAGTGTGTCAACCTCCTCCGGCGACAGACCTTTCATGATATCGGCATTGCCCTGCCGCAGTATCGCGCGGCCAGCCGGCAATCGCGCAAGCGCTTCGTCCGTCAGCGATATCAGGCTCGAGCGCCCGTCGCGCGGATCGGGCTCACGCTTGACGATGCCATCGCGCTCCATCCGGGCGAGCATCTGAGCCATGGTCGGCTGCTCCACCTTCGCCCAACGCGCGAGTTCCGTCTGTGACAGTCGTTCTCCATCCTTGAGTGCCACCAGTACGGGCAACTGCGCCGTGGCGAAGCCGAGGTCGCGCAGCCGCGCGTCGCCGATACGGCTCAGTTCGCGTGCGATACGGCTGAAGTAATGGCCAGGATGGCGAAGCGGCTCCCAATCATCATCGGTATTGGGCATTGCATAGGCTCCTATGTTCATTTACATAGGCTCCTATGTACATGGAGGTTGATGATATGGCAATGGATCGGATCGCGATCATCGGCGGCGGCCCCGGCGGGCTGTTGCTGGCGAGACTGCTGCAATTGGGCGGTCTCTCCCCCGTCGTGTTCGAGCGGGATGCGCATGCCGGGGAGCGGCCGCAAGGCGGATCGCTCGACCTGCATGACGAAACTGGCCAACGCGCGATGCGGCTGGCGGGCCTAGAATCCGAGTTCACCACTGCGGCCCGCCCCGAGGATCAGGGGGACCGGCTTTATGACGTTGACGGCACCCTGCTGTTCGACCGCAACGGGCCCGCTGACGATCGGCCCGAAATCGATCGGACGATCCTGCGTCAGATCCTTCTGGATGCGCTCACGCCCGGCACGGTGCGCTGGGGACATCGCGTCCTCGAAATCACGCCTGCCGACGATGGCCATGCGCTGATCGGCGATAGGTGGTGCGAGCGCTTCGATGTGGTGGTCGGCGCAGATGGCGCATGGTCGCGCGTTCGACCGCTGCTCAGCCATGCCGTGCCAGCCTATGAAGGCGTGACATTGGTCGAACTGGGCTTCGACGTGGAACGGCATCCCGCCATCGACGCACTGACAGGCAGTGGCAAGATGTTTGCGGTCGGCAACAATCGCGTCCTGATCACCCAGCGAAACGGGCTCGGCCATATTCGCGGATATGCCGGCCTGCGCCTGGACGAGGCGACCGCGCGGAACTGGCAGGCGGTGTCGCCCGAAAGGGTGCGCGCAGAGTTGCGTGAGCCCTTCGCCGAATGGGCTCCCGCGTTGAAGGAAATCATCGAGACCGGGGATTTCATCGCGGTCCGTCCACTCTATGCGCTGCCTGTCGGGCATCGCTGGACCAGTCGTTCGGGGCTGACTCTCCTGGGCGATGCGGCGCACCTGATGTCTCCCTTCTCGGGTGAAGGGGTGAATCTCGCGCTCGCCGATGCGGTTGATCTCGCCGAGGCATTGACCTCGGGCCACGGCTGGCAGGCCGTCAACGGATATGAAGAGGCAATGGCGGGACGGGCTGCCATCGCGGCGGAAGGGGCTGCTCAGGGCCTGAGCGGCGCCTTCTCGTCCGAGGGAGCTAGTCCGGTTCTGCAACATTACTTGTCACGGGTGAATGAACATTGACAGCCGACAAGGTGGTTGGACCCCGGTGGCACCCAGTTCACTGGCGGTAACTTGGTTACTGGCAGTCACAAGAGGCACCGATAACTTTGCAGCTTGATGAGCTTTCGTGCCCTTCTTCACCGGGCACTCGAGGTCGACTTTATGGATGTCGCGCTGTCCTACGTCGCCTTGTTCTATCTCGGCTGGATCGCGAGCGCCGGTCCAACATAAACGATGCAGCTAGCTTAGTAGGTCCGCCATTTCAAACCCCAATCGCCGCCACCAATATCCGGTTCTGCCTCCGTATCGCCGCGCGCAGTTCCGGTATCTTCGCCGCGTCGCGCCTCGCAAACTCAATGAACATCATGTTCATGTTGTTGAAGACCAGTTCGCCGAGCGCTGTCCCGTCGATGCCGCACCAGGCCGAGCGCCTGCAGCCGGGCGATGAGCGCGCGGATCTGCTTGGTGAGCGCGCGGTCGAGCGCGGCGTAGGCTTGGCCGAACGGGCCCGGTTCCATCTAGCTCTGCGAAAACAGGACGGGTATCCTGTTATTAGGCGACATCATCTCTGTCGGCCCGCTGATCGATCGACTTCTATCACTCGGACATCCCCGACTTCATGGCGACGCTCACGCGCCTGCGCGACCTTGGTGTCCGTCCGCCCCGATATCTTTATGAGGCGCTCGCAATTTGGGCAGACGCGTTCGCCCTCGTGAACGTATTCCTCACCCTCACTGACTTATAGACATAAGCGGTCCAGATGCCGGTCCCTACAAACGACGCTATGGCTGCCAGCAACGCATCACCTGCGAGCACCTTGTTCACCGGAACGCCCAGAATTGACGCGATCCAGATGGTGTCCAGGATGAATACGACCGGAATTGCAAGCCACTGGAACAGAAACAACCGCGGGAAGCGGTGGCTTCGCCGCAGCATCGAAACGAGCACGACCAGCTGAAGCGCCAGAAATGCCAGATTGAGAGCAAGCTCGCCATAGGCCGCCATGACCCCGTTCGGGAGAGCCATGAGTTGCTGGTAGCCTTCGGCCGAAATAGCCAAGTTGGCGAGTGTGCGCAGCGGTGACAATGCCTGGCCGATCGCCAGCAGCATCAGCCAGCCGCCGATGCCTACAAGAGCCGCAGGATTCTGTGACGGCTTCGTGGCTGATCGAACAGCAAAGAAAACAGGCACGCCGATCAACAGCAGCATGATCGCCCAATGCCAGATGGAAAACGCCCCCATTTACCCCTCCCCTATTTATGCCCCTATAAGTTGTACCAGATTTCAAATTCAACTCAAGAGTCGAGCCTCGTCTGAAACCAAGTCTTATGCCGAGCGGCGATTTCTCCTGTCTGCTCCTGACTCCTCACACCCCGATCGCCGCTACCAATAGCCGGTTCTGCCTGTGTATCGCGGCGCGTACCTCCGTGGTCCTTGCCTCGTCGCGCTTCGCGATGAACATCGTGTCATGTTGCCGTAATCAGTTCGCGGAATGCTGCCCCGTCGGTATCCCAGCCGCATAAGGCCAAGCGCCTACGGCCGGGCGACCAGAGGGCAAATCCGCGCGGTGAGCGAGCGATCGGGCCCGGTACAGGCCTGGCCGAACGGGCTGTCGGGCAGTTGTGTCGAGATCGCCATCGCCTGCCGCCACATCTCCTTGCTCGGATAGCGTAGCGAGGTGTTCGACAGGGATGTCGATCATCCTCCGATTTCTTGACACATTTTGTGATTTGCACGCTACCGCTAACGGGGCTCTGGTAGGCATAGGCCTTTCCGGCTTCAGGCACTTGGCGGAAAGGGCGGGGCGGGTGTGAAAGGTGGCCAACCATGGCCGAGGCAAGCACCATTGTCTTAAGCGGCGACTATGGGTACACCCAGTATAAGGTATCCGGCCTGGCCGCCGACACCACCATCGATGCCACCGACGCCTCGTGGATCGTCGCCAATCAGGGAAGCCCCACCAACCTCTATCCCTTCGCGGTCGTCAACCCCGGCGCCAACCTCCTGGCATTTGGCGGCACGATCAACGGCACGGTCTCACAAACCGGCGACTGGGAGGACATTTACGTCAACTCCGCCGCAGTCCGTATAAATTCAGCCCACAACTTTGTCATCGACGATTGGACGGTTACCCAGCCCTGGGACGGCATCCGTGTCGGCGGCACGGGCACCTTCGTCATCGAAGATAGCTATGTCGGCTACTCCCGCGACGACGCGGTCGAGGACGATGACGTCATCGGCGGCACGATCAAGGATTCCCTGTTCGACCACGTGTTTTCCGGAGTGAGCCTTGGCGACGGTGACGTTGATGGGTCTGACAACACAGTCATCATGGATGGCATGCTTCTGGGCATGGGAGAGTACCTTCGCAAAGGCGAGATGACCCACGGTTCGCCGTTTAAACTCGACAAGGGGACAGGCTCTAACGATATCGTGCCCAGCCTGCACTTTATCGATTGTGTGGTGGCGATCACCGACGTGAACCACAACGGCATGGAGCGGCTGCAGCGGGCCTGGGACAAGACGGTCGAGTCGCACGGCAACTACTATCTCAACCTCTCTGACACGCCGCTGCCGTCCAGTTATCCAATGCCGCCCGACGGTTGGACGGTCCTTCAAGGCCAGGCGGCGCGCGACTACTGGGCCAACGCCAAGGCGGTCTGGCATGCAGCCCATGACGGGACTGACCAGCCACCGTCACCGCCGACCCCGCCTACCGACCCGACCACGGGAACTACCGGGGACGACACTTTTTTCGGCACTGCCGCGGCCGATACCTATGATGCTTTGGCTGGCAACGACATACTGTGGGGCCGGGGTGGCAACGACGTGCTCAACGGTGGCGCCGGCAAGGACACCTTCGTGTTTGACACGGCCTTTGGCCCGGACAATGTCGCTACGCTCCCCGACTTCCACGCAGCGGACGACGCGCTCTATCTCGACAACGCCGTCTTCACCAGCCTCGGCCCCGGATCGTTGTCCAGCCCGACGCAGGTGAACTCGTCCTATTTCGAGTTGCGCCAGCACGCCACCAGCCATAACGATTACCTGCTCTACAACCAGACCACAGGCATTCTGTACTATGACCCCGATGGCTCGAAATCGGCCGCTCAGGTGGAAATCGCCCACCTACAGGCCGGGGCGGTCCTGACCTTCCACGACGTGTACGTCATTTGATCGCCGATGCGATCGCACACGGCACTACGAAGCGCGGGCGTGAGGTCCGACGAGCTACGCCGGATTCTGTGAAGGCTTATTGGCGGATCGGACTGCAAAGATCCCTCCCCTAGAGATGCCGCTATGGGTTGCACTTCAGGTTCGACTCAAGAGGGCTGGGCACCGTCGCCTTCCAACGATCGATACTGCCGCCCGTTCTTGACAATCACACCCCGATCGCCGCCACCAGTATCCGGTTCTGCCTGCGTATCGCCGCGCGCAGTTCCGGGATCTTCGCCTTGTCGCGTTTAACGAACTCGATGAACATCATGTTCATGTTGTTGAAGATCAATTCGCCGAGCGCCGCCCCGTCGATGTCCTGCCGCACAAGGCCGAGCGCCTGCAGCCGGGCGATCAGCGCGCGGATCTGTTCGGTCAGCGCGCGGTCAAGCGCGGTGTAGGCCTGGCCGAACGGGCTGTCGGGCAGTTGCGTCGAGATCGCCATCGCCTGCCGCCACATCTCCTTGCTGAGATAGTGCAGCGAGTGCTCGATATAGATGCCGACCAGCGTGTCCAGCGCATCGCCGACATTGGCCGGCGGCCTGGCGACGACGCCCTGCCCGGCATTGAGCACCTCGTTGACCTCCAGCGAGACGATGGCGCCGAGGATGTCGCCCTTGTTCTGATAGTAATTGTAGATGGTGCCGATCGAGACTTCGGCCTGGGCAGCGATAGCCTCGATCTTGGCACCCTCATAACCGGCGTCGCGGAAAAGCTCCGCGGCCGCCTCGATGATGCGGCGGTGCCGATCCGCCTTTTGCCTTGCCCGCAATCCGCTCATCTTAGCCTCTTGCCATAAAAACAGAATTGACTCAATTTTAGAATTGGTTCAATTTTTTGCAAGAAGCCACAAAGGCAAGGGAGAACACTCGATGTCCGATAAACCTGCATCCAGGAATCCGCTTTCTGTTCTGAGGAGCCGTCTGCATGCGGCGTGTGCCGCCACCGCGCTGCTGCTTGGAGCAGGCAGCGCTGCCCAGGCCGCCGACCTCAATGCGCTGATCTGGTGCGATCATGCCGATCCGGCGCTGCTGCAGCCGTTCGAGGAGGCCAATGGCGTCAAGGTCAACGTCAAGGAATTCGAGGGCACCGGCGCTGGGCTCGCCATCGTCGAGCAGTCGCAGCCGGGCGACTGGGACGTGATGGTGATCGACAGCATCGACGTGCCGCGCGGTGTCGAGAAGGGCCTGTTCGAGCCGCTGCCGGAAGACAGACTGCCACTGGCTGACCTGTTCCCGCAGGTGAAGATGGACGGCTCCACCGTGGTCGGCGGCAAGCGCTACGGCATCACTGAAAAGTTCGGCTACAACACGATCGGCTACAACAAGACCAAGGTCGACCCGGCCGACATGCAGTCGATGGCTGCGCTGACCGGCGACAAGTACAAGGGCAAGGTCGCCATCTACGACTACTATCTGCCGGTCATCGGCATGGCCGCGCTGGCCATCGGCAAGAAGACGGCCGAGCTGACCGAAGCCGACCTGCCCGCCCTCAAGGATGAGCTTCTCAAGATGAAGGCGAACGCCAAGCTGGTCGGCGAAGTGACCGCCAGCCAGACGGCGCTGGCGACCGGCGAGGTCGACATACTTGTTGGTGGCGGCGAATGGGTGACGGCGGGGCTGGCCAAGGAAAACCCGGCGCTGGACTTCTCTATTCCCAGAGAAGGTGCAGTTCTGTGGTCGCAGTCGCTGGCCATGTTCAAGGATTCCAAAAATAAGGACATGGCGCTGAAATTCATCCAGTACATCATGAGCCCGGAAGGCCAGGCGCGGCTTGCCACCTCGTCCTGCTACTGGGGCATGCCGGCGAACACCAAGGCGACGCTGACCGACGAGCAGAAAAAGATCCTGCGTTTCGACGAGCAGCCGGGCTTCCTCGCCCGCGCCCAGTCCTATCCGGCGCCGAACGCCGATCTCGACAAGAAGATGCAGGATATGTGGACCGAAATACTGCAGGCAAAATGAGCGATTGCGGCTGATGAAGTCAATTGGAAGCAACGGGCGTGCCTTGCCCTGGGCGCTGGTGACGCCAGCGCTCAGCTGGACGCTTTTGTTCTTCGTGCTGCCCTTCATCGCCATGGGGCTGTCCAGCCTGACGGCGCATGAGGGCGGCGGCTTCACGGCGTCCAACTACAGCCAGTTCTTCACCAACCCCTCCTACTGGCAAGCGATGGTGAACTCGCTTGAGGTGACGGCGATCGTCACCGTCGTCTCCGTGCTGCTCGCCTACCCGTTTGCCTGGATCCTGGCGGAACAGGTGCCGGAACGCTGGCAACGGCTGGCGCTGATGCTGGCCGTGCTGCCGTTCTGGACCTCCTATGTCGTGCGCTCCTATTCCTGGCTGCTGGTGCTGGCACAGAACGGCGTGGTCAACCGGGCGCTGACCGGCACCGGCCTGTTCAGCGAGCCGCTGCAACTCGCCAATACACGGTTCGCCACCGTCACCGGCTTCGTGCATTTCTTCATCATGCTTTTGACGCTGACGATCTTCGCCAACCTCAAGCAGCTCAGCCCGAGCTACCGCAAGGCCGCCGCCGATCTCGGCGCCGGGCCGGTGCGCACCTTCCTGCATGTCGTCCTGCCGCTGACTTTGCCCGGCATCATGGTCGGCGCCTTCCTCACTTTCGTGCTGTGTATCGGCGACTACATCACGCCGCAGATCCTGGGCGGCAACAACGAACTCCTGATGCCGCAGCTGGTGATGATGCAGATCGGCCGGCGCGGTGACTTTCCGCTGGCCTCGGCGCTGTCGATCATCCTGATGGCGGTGGTCACCATTGCCTATCTCGGCTGCGCGCGCTGGCTGAAGATCGAGCGAGCCTGAGATGGCCAGGATCGTCCGCATCGCCTCGTGGCTCTACGCCGTCCTGATCTACGGCTTCATCTTCCTGCCGGTGATCGTGCTGGTGCTGTTTTCGTTGCAGGCGACGTCGTTTCCGATCCCGCCCTTCACCGGCCCGTCGCTGCGCTGGTACGATGCGGTTCTCTCCGACCCGCGGCTGACCTCGGCGCTGGTCAATTCGCTGCTGGTGGCGTCCATCTCGTCGTTTGCGGCCGTCACGCTCGGCTTCCTCTCCGCCTGGGGCTTTGCCCGTTTCGTCCTGCCCGGCTCCGGTCTGCTGCGCGGGCTGATCACGCTGCCACTGACCGTCAGCTACCTCATCATCGGCATGGGACTGCTGGTGCTGTTCAACTGGGCCGGGGTGCCGAAATCGCTGCTCGCCGCCGGCATCGGCCATGTCGTGATCAACCTGCCGCTGTGCTTTGCCATCATCTACAGCCAGATGGGCGACCACCAGATCAACATCGAACGCGCCGCGCGCGATCTCGGCGCGCCGGAATGGAAAGTGCTGCTGTTGATCACCGTGCCGGTCATGGCGCCGGCAATCTTCGCCGGCTTCTTCCTGTCGATGACCTTCTCGTGGGACGAGTTCGTCATCTCTTTCCTTTTGACCCGTTTCGACACGACCTTGCCGGTGGAAATCTGGAACCTGCTGCGCTCCGGCCTCAACCCGAAAACCAATGCCGTCGGCTCGCTGGTCTTCGCCGTCTCGATCGTGCTGGTCGTGCTGTTCGAACTGACATTGCTGCGCAGGAGAAGAGCATGACTGCACCCCTGGTCGACATAAGTTCCGTATCGCATCGCTTTGGCCAGCAAATCGTGCTGAAGAATGTCTCGCTCAAGATCGAGCCGGGCAGCTACACGATCCTGCTCGGACCCTCAGGCTCCGGCAAGACGACGCTGCTGTCCATTCTGGGCGGCTTCGTCACGCCCAGCGAAGGCAAAGTGTTCATCCGCGGCGAGGACTGCACCTCGGTGCCGCCGGCCAAGCGCCCGACGACGACGGTGTTCCAGGACTACGCGCTGTTCCCGCATATGAGCGTCGGCGGCAATGTCGGTTTTGGGCTGCGCATGCAGGGCGTCGACGGCGCGACCCGGGCTGCAAAGGCACGCGAGGCGCTGGCGCTGGTTGGGCTGGCCTCCGCTTTCGACAAGAAGCCGCATCAGCTCTCCGGCGGCCAGCGGCAGCGCGTGGCTCTGGCGCGGGCGCTGGTGATCGAACCGGCGGTGCTTTTGCTCGACGAGCCGCTCGGCGCGCTCGACCTCAAACTGCGCCGGCAAATGCAGGACGAGTTGAAGGCAATCCAGAAGCGCGTCGGCACAGCCTTCATCCATGTCACCCACGACCAGGAAGAAGCGATGGCGCTGGCCGACCATTGCGTGGTGATGAATGACGGGCGCATCGAGGACGAAGGCCCGCCCGAGCGCGTCTATGCGCGGCCGGCGACGCGCTTCTCCGCGACCTTCATGGGCGAAAGCACGATCCTCGCCGGCAAGGTTGCGGAGGCCAAGGACAGGACCAGCACGGTCGCGACGCCCGTCGGGCCGATTTCACTGCCCGGCGCGTTGCCGGTCGGCTCGGCCGTCGGGCTCGCCATACGGCCGGAGCATCTCGTCTTCGGCGTGGCCAGCGGCGATGTCGGGCTTGGCACGGCCGAGGTGAGCGACATCGTCTTCCAGGGCAGCTTCAAGCGCGTGCTCGCCGTTTCCGTCGAAGATCCGTCGCTACACTTCATCGCCAGGCTGCCGCCTACCTCCACCGTCCAGCCTGGCGACACGGTCGCGATTTCGTGCGATATCGGCGCGATCATCCTTTTGACGGATTGAACATGGGCACGCTTCCGCTCATCGACGCTCCAGACTGGTACGAGACCATCCGCATGGGCGATGGCGTGACGCTGATCCACGAGCCGTGGATCAAGCCATTCTTCCGCTGCAACATGTGGCATGTGCGCGGCCGCGACCGCGATCTCCTGTTCGATACCGGGCTTGGCCATTTCAGCCTCAGGCGTCATGTGCCGCTCGTGAGCGAGCGACAACTGACCTGCGTCGCCAGCCACACGCATTTCGATCACATCGGCTGCCACCATGAATTTCCCGATCGCTGGGTGCATGCAGCCGAGGCTCAAATCCTCGCCGATCCGCGCAACGAATGGACCGCCGCCAGCACCTACGCGACGGACGAGATGTTCGAGGGCATGCCGCAAGGCTGGGACACGGCACGCTACGGCATTCTACCCGCACCCGCCGGTCGTCTGCTCGCACATGGCGATGTCGTCGATCTCGGCGACCGCGCCTTCGAGGTGATCCATACGCCCGGCCACTCGCCCGGCGGCATCGCGCTCTACGAAAACAGGACGGGCATCCTGTTATCCGGAGACATCATCTATGACGGCCCGCTGATCGACGATGTCTACCACTCCGTGGTCGATGACTATGTCGCCACCTTGCTGCGCCTGCGCGACCTCGACGTCTCGGTCGTGCATGGCGGCCATTTCCCGAGCTTCGGAAAAGTGCGCTATCGCCAGCTTGTCGACGAGTACTTGGCGCAGAAGCGGCAAGCCGGCTGCCATCTGCGGCAGCGTTCATAGCTGAGTTGAGCGTGATTTCGGCGATCAGCGCCGGCTGACGATCCGTTGGCGAAACCACTCGAACACCACTCAATACCTTCTTGGTAGCCGGTTTGCGCAGCAGCTTTGGCGCACGCTATCGACGCGGCGGCCGACCGGATCTGCTGAGGAGAACTTCGTGACTACAGCGCCCTTTGTGGGCATGGCGCCCCGGCGGCATCACCACAGCGCGACGCCGTGGGTTGAGGCCGGAAGCTCGTCTCTTCGGACTGGCGCACCAGTTCGGCAAAGAGCAGCGCGAAGCTTCCCAGCATCAGAAAGACGATGATCAGGCGTGTTACCGGCAATATGACGGCCTCGACTGGCTAGCCCCACGCCACCCATCCGATGCCCGGCTAACATGACGGGTCCGGCTTTACGAGAGCTTAAGCCCGGTCTTAACCATCACATTCGCGCAGCCTCTGACATGACGCGCGAACGGCACGTCCGCAACCCGCCGTTCTGCCGTCGCCTTGCCATCCGGGATAGCCACGGCATCCGGGATAGCCATGGCATCCAGGATAGCCACGGCATCCGGGATAATGCCTCTCTTTGCAGACCTGGCCCGCCCATGCTACCCCGGCGCTGGCGCGGCCCAGCAACAGCGTGCTGCCAACCGGTCGTCGTCGGGGAACCATGAGCAAAACCGCCAGCCGCATCGCCTTCGTCTCGTCCGACACCGCCGACGCCAAGACGGCGCTGGAAGGCCTGTCGGCGCGCTATGGCCAGTCCTCCGTCGAGGATGCCGAGATCGTCGTCGCGCTTGGCGGTGACGGCTTCCTGCTGCAGACGCTGCGCGAGACGATGGGGACCGGCAAGAAGGTCTACGGCATGAACCGTGGCACCATCGGTTTCCTGATGAACGAGTACCGGTCCGGCGGGCTCACCGAGCGGATCGCGGCCGCGGTCGCAGAAACGATCCGCCCGCTGGAGATGCTGGCCGAGACCTCGGCAGGCGAAACGCTTTCGGCGCTGGCGATCAACGAAGTCGCGCTGTGGCGGCAATCCTATCAGACGGCCAAAATCCGCATCACCGTCGACGAGCAAATACGGCTCGAGGAACTGAGCTGCGACGGTGTGATGATCGCGACGCCGGCCGGGTCCACCGCCTACAATCTTTCCGCGCACGGGCCGATCCTGCCGCTCGACGCGCCCCTGCTGGCGCTGACCCCGGTCAGCCCGTTTCGCCCGCGCCGCTGGCGCGGCGCGCTGCTCTCCAACAAGGCGACCGTGCGCTTCGACATTCTCGAGCCGGAAAAGCGGCCTGTGAACGCCGCCGCCGACCATACGGAAGTCAAGGCGGTGACCTCGGTCACGGTCAGGGAATCGCCCACTGCGACGGCGACGTTGCTGTTTGATCCCAACCATTCCTGGAACGAACGCATTCTCGCCGAACAGTTCCGCTATTGAGCCGGCGCCGCGACCGACACCTCGATTAAGCATCCCGATTAAGGTTACAACTTCACAATCGCGCCAATCACGGCCGTTTCTGTTGACAAATCGAGGGCTTGCTCCTAATTGCAATACCAATCTTGCAGGCGCGTGGCGCTTGCCGCGATAGACGCCGTTAGACGCCGTTGCGCTTCCCCGAACCAGCCAAAGACAGCAACAATTGTCCTCAGACACCACGACCGCTCCAGAAGCGTTGACCTTTTCAGACCTAGGCCTGTCGCCGAAGGTTCTTTCCGCAGTCACCGACGCCGGCTACACGCAGCCGACGCCGATACAGTCTGGTGCCATTCCGCACGCGCTTCTCGGCAAGGACGTGCTGGGCATTGCCCAGACCGGCACCGGCAAGACGGCATCCTTCGTGCTGCCGATGCTCACAAGACTGGAAAAGGGCCGCGCCCGTGCCCGCATGCCGCGCACGCTCATTCTCGAGCCGACACGTGAGCTTGCCGCGCAGGTCGAGGAAAACTTCGTCAAATACGGCAAGAACCACAAGCTCAACATTGCGCTCTTGATTGGCGGCGTGTCGTTCGACGAACAGGACAAGAAGCTGGAGCGCGGCGCCGACGTGCTGATCGCGACGCCCGGCCGCCTGCTCGATCACCGTGAGCGTGGCAAGCTGTTGCTCAATGGCGTCGAGATCCTTGTTATCGACGAAGCGGACCGCATGCTCGACATGGGCTTCATCCCCGACATCGAGCGCATTTGCGAGATGATCCCGTTCACCAGGCAGACGCTGTTCTTCTCGGCGACGATGCCGCCGGAGATCACCAAACTCACCGAAAAATTCCTGCACGCGCCGGTGCGCGTCGAGGTTTCGAAGGCCGCGTCCGCAGCGACCAACATCATCCAGCGCCTGGTCAAGTCCGGCTCCAAGCCATGGGACAAGCGCGAGACCTTGCGCAATTTGATCAAGGCAGAGGATGCGGAACTGAAGAACGCCATCATCTTTTGCAACCGCAAGGTGGAAGTGTCGGAACTGTTCCGCTCGCTGCTGAAGTATGATTTCGACGCCGGCGCGCTGCATGGCGACATGGACCAGCGCGCGCGCATGCAGATGCTGGCTAATTTCCGCGATGGCAAGCTGCGCTACCTGGTCGCCTCCGACGTCGCCGCGCGCGGTCTCGACATCCCCGATGTCAGCCACGTCTTCAATTACGACGTGCCGATCCATGCCGAGGACTACGTTCACCGCATCGGCCGCACCGGACGCGCCGGGCGCTCTGGAAAATCCTTCACCATCGCGACCAAGTCGGACACCAAGTACATCGACGCCATCGAGCGGCTGATCGGCAACAAGATCGAGTGGCATGATGGCGACCTGTCGACAGTGGTCGCCAGCGAAGGCGAGGACGATGCTCCGCGCCGCGGCAAAGGCGCGCCGCGCCGTGCCGGCCGCAAGGACGACGAACGCAAGGACAGGGGCGACCGCAAACCACGCGAACGCCACGCCAGGCACAGTGAAGAACCGGCACCGGAAACGGTCCGCGAGGATCAGCCCGATGTGGCCGAGGGCGCGGTCGCCGACATCGGCGAACGCCGCTCGCGCAAGGACGCGATCCGGTCGGAAAACACCGAGCGCAAATCATCCGATCGCAACGAGCAGCGCGCACCGGAACGCGGCGACACCAGGCCGCAGCGCGACAGCAACCGCCCTGCCCGCCAACGCCACCAGGAAGACAACGACTCCACCGTCGGCTTCGGCGATGACATGCCAGCCTTCATGAAGATCGTCGCCAAGGTCTGATACGACAGCGCTGCGCGTCCTCTTGGACGCGCAAAAGCAGCCGTTTGCGCTGGAATCGGCAATTTGCCGATTCGTATCGCCAGATCGGCACCGAGATCGACAAATCCATCGGAAAGCTGGAGGTCAACCTCGACCCGAGGATAGGTCCGCATGTAATCCGCGATGACCCGTACGAGGAAATCCGGACCGAACAGAACTGGTGCGCTCACGCGCAGGATGCCTGACGGCTCCGATCGCTGGTTGCGGATTGCAGTGCTCGCCAGACAGCAGCAATCAATTGTCGGGAAGCGGCAGCGGTGTGTCACTCAAGGTCCGCAGGTAAGCGATGAGGTCAGCTCGCTGCTTCTCGTCCTGCAGACCCGGGAAAATCATATCTGTTCCGGGCAAAGCGAATGCCGGATTTGAGATAAAAGAATTGAGGTCCTCAAAGGTCCAAGTGCCGCCGGCTTCCTTTATAGCTGACGAATACGGGACATCGCTTTGTGAGGCCTTCGGCCGCCCTACGACGCCCCACAGATTAACCCGTTTGGGAATCTTAAGGTTCGGCGATGCAAGATGACAAGCCCCGCACGTTCCGTCGAAAATTTCCTTGCCTGATTCAGCGCTTGCCGATGCAAGTCGAGCCGAAATCGGCGCAACGGCCGGTCGTCCGGCGCCATGACTGCGCAAGTAGGCCACGATGTCATCGTGACCCCTGAGCTTAGCCAAATGTATGGGCGGATTTCCATTCGATGTCAGTGCGTTGACCTCTGCCCCGGCGTCCACAAGATGAATGACGCATTGAAGGCAGCCATTTTCGGCAGCCACGTGCAGCGGCGTCTGCGCTTTCGCCACCTGATTTGGATCGGCCCCATTGTCGAGCAACAGCTTCACGATCTCGGCGTGCCCAGCCTTGTTGGCGGCGTAGAGTGGCGTTCTTTGCCAGCTGACGGGCAGGTTGACGTCCGCGCCACGATTGATCAGAAGTTTGGCTAACTCGACATTTCCGCCTTCGCAGGCGATGTAGAGCGCCGTAACGCCGTCAATTTCGTTGACAGCGGCGCCTTTGTCCAAGGCGGAAGCCACCGCCGCGACGTCGCCATTCCTGACAAGATCACCTAAGTTGCTCGCGTGGGCGGGCAGTGTAAAAAGGCAAAGGACGCATGAAGCTCTTGTCACCCACATGCGTCCTCGCTTGATCATTGTATCCTCCCTGAAGAGAGTTCCATGACGGGTTGATCTAGAACAAGAGCTTGCTGGTGGTGACACGGCTAGCCGAGAATGGCCGCTTTCGCCTCGGAAGCAGACATGTTGATCCAACCATGCCCGTTTATGAATTCACGCCCTAAAGCGTGTCGCGTCCGAACGGATCCAGGCGACCCGCTTTAGGTCTTTGTGTCATGCATGTCGTTGTCCCATAACCGAGGTTTGGGCGACATGCTCTAGCCAGCCTGGCTCGCCCGTTACATCGGTCCAGGCATCATCTTGGTCGGCTTCTCCAGCATCGGAAATTCGGCCTTACTGCATTTCACGTTCGGGTTCGTCGGACTGAACATCCCGTTCGGGTTGTCCGTCAGCCAGGCGTGAAGATCATAGTGCACAAACTCCCGCGGGATGAGCGGATAGTGCCCCTCCATCGGTCCCATGAAGGTTTGGCCGAAAAGCTTCGGAGGTTCCTTGATGTCTGGCGTCAGAGGCACCAGCCATTCCGCACCCACCAGGCGCAAACCCTTCTTGGTCGGTTCGTAAATGAGCACATTGGGGTGCATCGGGTCGAGTTTTTGGCCGACACTCGGGACGTTGACGAAATGGATACCCATGGCGCCTTTCGGGTAATCCATCGCACCCGCTATCTTTTCGCCGCTGTAGTAGACGCAGCCGACTGTCGACAGATAAAGGTCGCGGACGGCTGCGGTGTAGTCTTCATATTTGGCGAGCGACTTTTTCAAGGCATCGATGTCGGCCTTGTTGGCGTCCTCGGCCCGCGCCGTAGCGACGCCCAACCATGCGCTCATCAGGCCTGTTAAAGCAAGGACGCCGCAGCGCCCAAGACTGGCTGTTCTTGGCATGCATTCCTCCCAGATTTTCTCATCTGGCCGTGCAAGACCCGAGGCGGAAAAAAATGCTGAGTGCGCGGCCAGTTGCACCGCCTCATCCCCTACGGAACGGCAATTACGCTATTCCTTTCCGTGGTTGCGGGAAAGTTTTTATTTAGCATAAACTAATGTTCTGGCGCTGATCCGAAGAGCGCCCTTAACAGCCCAAACAAAAACGGCCCCAACGCGGGGCCGCTTCGCATTCCTCGCCGAACAGATCAGGTAAGCGGCGACAGCTGGATTTCGACGCGGCGGTTCTGAGCGCGCCCTTCGGCCGTAGCGTTCGATGCGACCGGACGCGTCTTGCCGAAACCGGTGACGGCGAAGCGGCGCTGATCGACGCCCTGGCCGTACAAATAGTTGGCGACCGCCAGGGCGCGGCGCTGGGACAGGTCGAAATTGTGCTGATCCCCACCAGTCGAATCGGTGTGGCCGAACACATCGACCGTGGTCTGCTTGAACTTCTTCAGCACCAGCGCGACCGAATTCAGCACCTGGTAGAAGCCGGGCTTCACTGCGTCCTGATCCGTATTGAAGGTGATATCGGAGGGCATGTTGAGGATGATCTGGTCGCCGCTACGGGTGACGCTGACGCCGGTACCCTCGAGTTGCCGGCGCAGTTCGGCTTCGTTCTGGTCCATTGTGGCGCCGATGGCACCACCGGCAAGCGCACCGATGCCCGCGCCGATCAGCGCGTTGCGGCGGTCATTGCCGCCGGCAAGCAGGCCAAGGCTGGCACCCGCCAGGGCGCCAAGGCCAGCACCGGCAGCGGTGTTGGAAATCTTCTGGTCGCCTGTATACGGATCAGTGGTGGTGCAGGCACTCATGAGCACAGCCGTCGCCACGACGACGAGCACAGTCTTTTTCATAGGATGGTCCCTCTCCAAGTCACGCCTTGCGGTGGCGCCAAATCAGCCCTTCCGGCGACTTGTACCATGAATTGCGGCGAAAAACGGAACGGCAAAAACGCCGCCCACGGCTTTTCCGGGGATCACACCCCGGCGACGGCGCCGCATCGCCACGCCGGGGTGGCCTGAATTAGGCTACCAGAGATTCTTGCCATCGATGACCACCACTTCGACCTTGTCCAGATCGAAATCATCGAACAACCGCGAATTGACGCTGATCTTGGGATTCTCGAAATTAGGCTCGCCCGTCGACCAGTCCGGCGTTTCCGTGAAGGTGCCGCAGCCGCAGGTAGCGCAAAACCCATGATTTACCGTTTTCGACCCCCATCGGTAGAAAGAAACGTTCTCCATCGGGCTGGTGAGCTTGAATTGCGATGGAATGTAGTAGGCCCAGAGCGAGCCGCGTTTCGAGCAGAACGAACAGGTGCATTGCGTCACAGTCTGCGGTGCCTGCGAAACCTCAAACGTCGTCGCCTTGCAATGACAGCTTCCCTTGATGGTCATCGACGAATTCCTCTCCATTGCCCGCCACCTATGGGGCAAAGGCAGCATAAAGAAGTGCTCCTGACAACCGTCTGTCATCATGCGTCCACCGAACCACGAATGCCCGGGCTGCCCAGGCATAGACAAGCTCCGGCAAGTCAGTAGCCTGCCCCATTACACGCGGCCGCGGATGTCGTGTCGTCAATAAGAGCGAGGCGGCACGAACAGGCAGATTGTCTTGCCGGCGTCGAGACCGGCCTGATGCGCGCACCAGTGGAACTCACCGTCAGGGCTGTCCTTGACGCGCTTGTCGCTCATGGGAACAACCTCACCCGTGCCGGCGATGACATAGCCCTCGGGTTTTTCCAACACTTCGCCAGTATGAGCCGTACGACAATCATAGTTGGCGCAGCATGCGAATGGGTAACTCCAGCCTAGTGGCTTTGCCGCTGTCGGTGTGGCGTCATGCGCAAAGGCAGGTGCCGTCAGCATTGCGATTGCGGCAATTGCGAACAGGGAAAACAAGAGTCGGCCGGCCGGTTCAGCGGCATGGGCCGATCTGGAAGTGGCAGCAGACATGGAAGCGTTCCTTTCAAACGAGCATCAAGCAGTTCGCTTGCCCGTTCCCGGAACGTGTCTTCCCAGCGGCCAGATCGTCAGCTTGCAGATATGCCGCGCCCGGCCATAAATGCTTTTTGTCTCCCCTCAATGCCGTGATGGTGAGCGCAAATGTGAGTCGGCGCAAGAAATTGCTGCGTTCACGAGTACCGCGGCGCATGCCAACCAATCATCCGCTACCGACCGCTGAAATCAACTTCCCGGCAAACAGGTGTCGAATAAACGGGATCGGTGCCGTGTGGTTCCAGCCTATGGCTGGTTGGCGATCACATGCTCTTGATATTGAGGCAGGCCGTCGGCATTCTCTCCTCGTCCTGGGGCGCAGGGTTCGGGTCCATCAGCACCGGCAGCGCATGAGCCGCCGTTTGCAGGCCGGCCTCACCTGAATATGAGCATACCCTTAGTCCAGGTCCGCCACTGCTTCGCCGGCACCGCCTTCGATGCGCTGCGACAATGAGGCCTCCATGAAATCGTCGAGGTCGCCATCGAGCACGCTCGACGGGCTGGTGCTCTCGACGCCGGTGCGAAGATCCTTCACCAACTGATAGGGCTGCAGCACATAGGAGCGTATCTGGTGACCCCAGCCAATATCACTCTTCGAGGCTTCGGTGGCGTTTGCAACCGCCTCGCGCTTCTTCAGCTCCTCCTCATAGAGACGCGAGCGCAGCATTTCCCAGGCCTTGGCCTTGTTCTTATGTTGCGAACGTTCGGCCTGGCAGGCG
Source organism: Mesorhizobium sp. LNHC252B00 (assembly GCF_000502955.1). Taxonomy (GTDB): domain Bacteria; phylum Pseudomonadota; class Alphaproteobacteria; order Rhizobiales; family Rhizobiaceae; genus Mesorhizobium. Next base: position 31,965 of record NZ_AYWO01000009.1, read on the forward strand.
ACAGCGATGCCGGTCGCAAGGTGGGTGATGCGCACCGCGGAGTCGGTGGTGTTGACGTGCTGGCCGCCGGAGCCGGACGAGCGATAGGTATCAATGCGAACATCGGATTCGGAAACGTCGATCTCGATCGTGTCGTCGATGACCGGATAGACCCAGACGCTGGCGAAGGACGTATGCCGACGTGCGTTGCTGTCATAGGGCGAAATACGCACTAACCGATGCACACCGGATTCGGTCTTCATCCAGCCATAGGCGTTGTGGCCCTTGATCATCAACGTGGCGGACTTGATGCCGGCCTCTTCGCCGTCATGCACCTCCAGGACCTCGACCTTGAAGCGGCGCCGCTCGGCCCAGCGCGTGTACATGCGCAGCAGCATCGACGCCCAATCCTGGCTTTCGGTGCCGCCGGCGCCGGCATGGATTTCGAGATAAGTGTCGTTGGCGTCGGCTTCACCCGACAGCAGCGTCTCAACCTGGCGGGCCTTCGCTTCGCCCTGCATCGAACGGAGCGCGGCTTCGGCTTCGGCGATCACGCCCTCGTCGCCCTCTTCCTCGCCGAGTTCGATCAGGCCGATATTGTCTTCCAGCGCCTGCGTCAGCCCTCTCACCGAGGCGATGCCTTCTTCGAGGCTCTGACGTTCGCGCATCAGTTTCTGCGCTTCCAGCGGTTCGTTCCAGAGACTGGCGTCCTCGGCGCGCACATTGAGGTATTCAAGCCGTTTTATGGCCTGATCCCAGTCAAAGATGCCTCCTCAGCAGGGTGATCGCCTGCCTGATCTCGTCGACAATATTCTGCGTTTCCGCGCGCATGGCTGGCTGTTCTGTCCTGTGTTTGCTGAAATCGGTCGGCGCGATACATAGGGAGGCCGCCGCCGGCTGTAAAGCAAAATGGGCTGGCGCAAGGCCAGCCCACCCGCCCATGAAAGTCGTCAGTAGAGGCCGCCGCCGCCGGACTGGATGGCTTGATTGGCCTGTGGCGACAGCGCGCCACCTGTGGCATTTGAGCCGTCGGCGCCCATGCCGATCACCCAATAGCTGTCAGCAGGACCGGTACCCGGCTTGAAGGCTTCCGTGATGGTGCCGGGATCACCCGCTGCGGCGCGCATGCCGGTCTTGCGATTGATGGCGACCAGACTCATGCCGTCCGGAACCTTGAAGTCGACATTGGGCGTGCCATCCAGCGCCACCCGCATGAAGTCCTTGAAGATAGGTGCTGCAAGACCACCGCCGGTGGCGCCATGACCAAGGCCGCGCGGCGTGTCGTAGCCCATGTAGAGACCGACGACGAGATTGGGCGTGTAACCGATGAACCAGGCGTCCTTCTCGTCGTTGGTCGTTCCGGTCTTGCCGGCGATGTGGCGGCCGAGTTCGCCGATGGTGGCGCCGGTGCCACGCTGCACGACGCCTTCCATCATCGAGGTGATCTGGTAGGCGGTCATCGGATCGAGCACCTGCTCGGAGTTGTCGACCAGTTCCGGCTCGGGCTGGTTCTGCCATTCGGTCGCATTGCACCCCTGGCAGCCACGTTCGTCCTGCTTGAACACCGTCTTGCCGTAGCGGTCCTGGATGCGGTCGATGAGCGACGGTTTGATCGACTTGCCGCCATTGGCCATGATCGAATAGGCCGACACCATACGCATCACGGTCGTTTCGCCGGAGCCTAGCGCCATCGGCAGATAGGGGGCCAGATGGTCGTAGACACCAAAGCGCTCGGCATATTCGACGACCAGCTTCATGCCCATGTCATTGGCAAGCCGCACCGTCATGAGGTTGCGCGACTTCTCGATGCCGGAGCGCAGGGTCGCCGGGCCCGCGACGGTGCCGTCGTAGTTCTTCGGCGTCCAGGTCGTGTTGCCGCTCTGGATGGTGATCGGTCCGTCCATGATCACCGAGGCCGGCGTATAGCCATTGTCGAGAGCCGCCGAATAGACGATCGGCTTGAAGGAGGAGCCCGGCTGGCGCATGGCTTGCGTCGCGCGGTTGAATTCGGACTGAGCGTAGGAGAAGCCGCCGACCATGGCCAGCACCCGGCCGGTATGCGGATCCATGGCGATCAGGCCGCCTTCCACTTCGGGGACCTGGCGCAGGCTGTAGGCGCTATCGGAGCCATCGTTCTTCTGCACGAAGATGACGTCGCCCGGTTTCAACACCTCTGCCGGCGACTTGGCCTTGACGGTCTTGCCGTCGACCACATGGCGCATGGCAAAACCCATGTCCTCCTTGCTGACGGTGCCTTCGACGCGTTCCTTGGCGATCTCGCCCGACGCCTGGCGCGCTGGCTGAAGGCCGATCGACAGACCGGTCGCCGAACTGTCGAGCACGACGGCGAGCGACCATTCCGGAACATCCTCCAGCCCCTTGACGCTGCCCAGCGGCACGCCCCAGTCGCCGGACACGTCGATTGACGTCACCGGCCCGCGATAACCGCGCAGGGTGTCATATTTCATCAACCCGTTCTGCATCGACTTGCGGGCAATGAGCTGGATCTTCGGATCAAGGGTGGTGCGGACGGAAAGGCCGCCCTCGTAGAGCGCATTCTCGCCGTAACGGGCAATGATCTGGCGGCGCACCTCTTCGGTGAAGTACTCGCCGGCAAACAGATAGTTGCCGTTCCGGCGCGGCGTCACGCCCAGCGGCTCGGCCTTGGCCTTGGCACCTTCCTCACGCGTGACATAGCCATTCTCGACCATCTGGTCGATGACCCAGTTGCGGCGCTCCAGCGCGCGATCGGTATGCTTGAAGGGGTGATAATTGTTCGGACCCTTCGGCAGGGATGCCAGATAGGCGGCCTCGGCCACGCTGAGCTCGTTGACCGACTTGTCGAAATAGGTCAGCGCCGCACCGGCGACGCCGTAGGCGCCGAAGCCGAAGAAGATTTCGTTCAGGTAGAGTTCGAGAATACGGTCCTTGGGATAGGCCTGCTCGATGCGGAAGGCGAGGATCATCTCCTTGATCTTGCGCTCGTAGGTCTGGTCCGAGGACAACAGGAAGTTCTTCGCCACCTGCTGGGTGATCGTCGAGGCGCCGACCTGGCGCCTGCCGGAGCCGAAATTCTGCAGGTTGACGATGATGGCCCGGCCGAGACCGGTCACGTCGATGCCGGGATGATTGTAGAAGTTCTTGTCTTCCGCGGACAGGAAGGCCGCCTTGACGCGATCCGGTATGGCCTGGATGGGCAGATACAGGCGCCGTTCGCGGGCATATTCGGCCATCAGCGCACCATCCGACGAATGGATGCGGGTGGTCACCGGCGGCTCGTATTTGGCCAGCACCTCGTAGTCGGGCAGATCCTTCGACAAATGGCCAATGTAGATCGCAACGCCCGCCGCGACCAGAAGGGCCAGCGTCGTGCCGATGCCGAAAAAATAGCCAATAAGACGAATCATACCCGCTCCAGTCCTTGGTTCGGGAATTTCCTAAACGAAGCCGCCTTTCGCGCAAGCATTCGAGCCGGTCCCAATCCGTAATCGAAAACCCTTGTCGCCACCATGTGGGCAAAATACGGCAATGCCGGATTTCGCGGCCCCGAGCCGGAAATAAAAGCACTGGTGTTGTCGTCGCGCCACGCCGGCTCTGGTTGCAGAGCCGCCGGACATGTCAGCCTCCGGCCCTTGCTCCGGCTTTGGCTGAAGCGAAAAGCGCAACGGCGTTGGTTATGCTCTGGGCCGCCTTGCCGCGCCAGTCGGGGTTGAGCAGCTGGGCCTCGTCCTTGGCGTTCGAGAGGTAACCGAGTTCAACCAGCACGGACGGCACATCGGGTGCCTTCAGCACCTTGAAGCCCGCCGAACGCTGCGGATTGTTTATGAGCCCGACGCTGGTCGACAGCTGGCCGACCAGCGTGTGAGCGAAACTCATCGAGAAATTGTGCGTTTCGCGGCGGATCAGGTCGATCAGAATGTCGGTGACTTCCTTGCTGTCGTTCTTGATCTCCATGCCGGCGAACTGGTCGGAGAGGTTCTCACGGTCGGCAAGCGCCTGCGCCTCGGGATCGGAAGCCTTGTCGGAGACGGTGTAGACAGTGGCGCCGCGGATACCCTTGACGCTGATTGTGTCGGCATGGATGGAAATGAGCAGGTCGGCCTCGTGCTGGCGGGCAATGCGCACGCGATCGTCCAGACGCAGGAATTCGTCGGTGTCGCGCGTCATGAACACATCGTAATTGCCGACGGCGGCGAGTTTGTCGCGCAACTCCGTGGCAAAGGCCAGCGTTACGTTTTTCTCGATGGTGCCGTTCAGGCCCTCGGCGCCGCCGTCGATGCCGCCATGACCTGGGTCGATGACGACGGTGAAGCGATGGCCCGGATTGGAGACCGGTCCAGTGCCGACCCGCTCGCCCTTGTCGGTCGAAACCGTCGATCCGGTGGTCAGCGCCTGATTGGCAAGTGCGGCATCGAATTCGCGCTCGGAAGCCGCCGACATGTCGATGGCAATGCGGTAGCCGGTTCCGTCCTCGTTCTTGAGCACATCGAGCTTGTCGACGGCGAAGGGCCCCTTGCCGGTGAGGATCAGCCGCGAAACGCCCTCGCCGAGATCGCCCAGGCGTACGCCCTTGACCAGGCCGCGTGCCTTCAAATCCTTGGCGTCAATGGCGAACCTCGTATTCGCTAGGTCGATGACAAGGCGGTTGGGGCCGCGCAGCAGGAACCATTTGATATCGGGCTCACGGTCGAAATCCATGACGATCCGCATCTTGGTGGCGTTGCCCGCCATCTTGTAGCCTTTTGCCACGGCCGGAGCGTCGTCGGCTTGGGCAATCGAGGAAAAGGCAGACGAGATCGTCAGCAACAACAAGAAGCAGAAAGTGGCCAGAATCCGACTGCCGACACGACATCCCTTGTCTGTGAAGTCTGCCGGTCCCATCTTTCGTCCAGTCGCTCCCGGTTTGGCGCCAGGCGCCTGGTCGATTCGTCGAAGTGCCGGTTAGGCCGCGAACTCGATTAACGATTGGTATCCAGAGAAGGTTAACCAAGCCTTTTCATGCAAGGGTCGAACCAGACTTACGCAACGGAACTGCTTTTTGCCGGCATCGGAAATCGGGGTTGCCTTCCACCCCGCCAAATCATAAAAGCGATGGTGGATCACTGCAATCCTGGAACCGCCCTCCTCCGCAGCTTCCTGCTACAGGGTCAGATGAAAAAGGCGGCTCCTTTCGCTTCACGCGAAAAGGCTCCAGGTGATCGCGACGAATTTCGCAGGTGTGCGCCCGTGGCGGGGGAATCGCCTGCGTGAGGAAAACGGCCGGGTTTGTTCCCGTGCCGGCTCTGTATGAGCAAACAAGCTGGTCCGGTTCGTCCGGGCTTTGGTTCAAAAGGTTCTGCTGGTGACGATGGCTTCAAGCGCAATCATGGAAAGGTCCGCATCAAACCGCGCCAGTATGGCTGCGGGCGGCACCGCCATGGCGCTCAAGCGGCGGCCGGCGGACGTTAAGATATCCGGCACCCACACTCCAGAAACGCAGCAGCAGGCATTGCCTCGCAAGCTGCGGCTGACGGCTGCCGGGGGGAAACGAAATAATGCCCAACAAAATGCTGATAGACGCCTCCCACCCGGAGGAAACACGCGTTGTCGTCGTTCGCGGTAACCGTATTGAAGAATTCGACTTTGAATCCCAGGACAAGAAGCAGCTTAAAGGAAACATCTACCTAGCCCGCGTAACGCGCGTAGAGCCCTCCCTTCAGGCAGCCTTTGTCGAATATGGCGGGAACCGTCACGGTTTTCTCGCCTTTAGTGAAATTCACCCCGATTACTACCAGATTCCGGTCGCCGATCGTCAGGCACTGCTGCGCGCGGAAGCGCAGGAGGCCGAGGACGAGGAGAATGAGGACGGCGATGGCGAAGATCGCCAGAGCCGCGATCGTGGACGGCGCGGCCGTCGGCGCGGCGGCAAGACACGCGACCGTGGTGAGCACAAGCGCGATGCAGCCGAATCCGGCGAGGCAAGCGAAGCTGCCGGGGCAAGCGAAGATAACGACAATGGCGCCGACGCTGTTGTCGAGGACATCTCCCACACCTCCGAGATCATCGAACATGCGGCCGATACGTCGGAACATGCCGATGCGTCCGGACATGAAGAAGCTGAGCAGGACGAAGGCGAAACCCGCGAAGGCGGTCCGACATCGATCGCAGCCTCCGTCGAAGCCGATGTGATTTCCGAATCCGTCCCGCAGGCCGAACAAAACAGCGAAGCTACGTCAGGCGACAGTGATCGCGGCATGCTGGAAGAAGTGCAGTCCTCGCATCCGGATGATCATGAGATCGAATCGGTCGGTGCCGAGGATGCGCTGGAAGAAGTGCGCAACCGGCGCAAGCCGGTGCGCCGCCAGTACAAGATCCAGGAAGTGATCAAGCGCCGGCAGATCCTGCTGGTGCAAGTCGTCAAGGAAGAGCGCGGCAACAAGGGCGCGGCGCTGACCACCTATCTTTCGCTTGCCGGCCGCTATTCGGTGCTGATGCCGAACACGGCGCGCGGCGGCGGCATTTCGCGCAAGATCACCAGCGCGGTCGACCGCAAGCGCCTCAAGGAGGTCGTTGCCGATCTCGAAGTGCCGCAGGGCATGGGCGTCATCCTGCGCACCGCCGGCGAGAGCCGCACCAAGGCGGAGATCAAGCGCGATTACGAATATCTGATGCGGCTTTGGGAAAATGTCCGCAGCCTCACCTTGCAGTCAACGGCGCCTGCCCTGGTCTATGAGGAAGGCAGTCTGATCAAGCGTTCGGTGCGCGACCTCTACAACAAGGATATCGACGAGATTCTTGTCTCCGGCGAGGAAGGCTATCGCGAGGCCAAGGACTTCATGCGCATGCTGATGCCGAGCCACGCCAAGGTGGTTCAGCCTTTCCGCGACACGACGCCGATCTTCGTGCGCAACGGCATCGAGGCGCAACTCGACCGCATGCTGCAGCCGCAGGTGACGCTGAAGAGCGGCGGCTACATCATCATCAACCAGACCGAGGCGCTGGTTGCCATCGACGTCAATTCGGGCCGCTCCACCAAGGAGCACTCGATCGAGGACACCGCGCTCCACACCAATCTGGAGGCCGCCGAGGAAGTCGCACGCCAGCTCAGGCTGCGCGATCTCGCCGGCCTGATCGTCATCGACTTCATCGACATGGAGGAGAACCGCAACAACCGCTCCGTCGAGAAGCGGCTGAAGGATCACCTCAAGAACGATCGCGCGCGCATCCAGGTCGGCCGTATCTCGCATTTCGGTCTGATGGAGATGTCACGCCAGCGCATCCGCGCCAGCGTGCTGGAATCGACCATGAAGCCCTGCCCGCATTGCGGCGGCACCGGCCATGTGCGGTCCGATTCGTCGGTAGCGCTGATGGTGGTGCGGGCAATCGAGGAGTTCCTGCTCAAGGATTCGCGCAGCCACATCACCGTGCGGACACCGGCGGCGACCGCGCTCTACGTGCTCAACCACAAGCGCGGCACGCTTGTGGAACTCGAGAGCCGCTTTGGGCTGACGATCACCATTGAGGCTGACGATTCAGTCGGTGCGCAGCACTATGCGATCTTCCGCGGCGCGCTGGCCGAGAAGCCGGAAGGCTTTGTCGAGGCCCGCAGCTTCCCGGCCTATGTCGAGCCGGAAGAGCCCGAGGACGAGATTGTCGTCGTCGAGGAAGACGATGAGGCGCCGGTGCAGGCCGAACAGCCACGCCCGCAGCCGCAGCAACAACCCCGACCCGCTGCCGGCGGTGAGGAAGGCGAAGGCCGTGACCGCAAGCGTCGCAAGCGCCGCAGACGTCGCGGCGGCAAGGATCGCGACCGCGAACATGGCGCGCCAACGGACGGCGCTGTCATTTCCGCTCCAGCCGGCGAGTTCACAGAATCCGCCGCCAGTGACAGTGACGCGGAAGCGGGCGACAACGCCCCTCTCGGTGTTGCCGAAACGGCTGAAACTTCGGATGAAGGCCAAGGCAAGAAGCGGCGGCGCGGCAAGCGCGGCGGCAAACGCAACCGCCGCGAAGACGGCGAAGGCGAGGCCGAGGCAAGCACTGGCGAAACTGCCGACGCGTCTGAAGGCGAAGTCTCGGTAACCGAGGCCAGCGAACCTCTGGTCGCCGCACCGGTCGAAGAGCCGGCGGCGCTTGCTCCGGCCAATGACGACGCGCCCAGCACCGAGAAGCCGAAGAAGCCACGCCGTGCCGCCAAGCCGAAGAAGGCCGCGGCCGAGGTCGTCGCGGAGGAGCCGGCTGCCGAGGCGGAAGCACCGGTCGAGACGCCGGCCACTGCGTCAGACGAGGCCATTGCCGTCGAGCAGGCACCGAAGGCCCGCCCGTCGCGGCGCAAGCCGGCCGCCGTCAATGCGCCGGTTGTGCCGGTGGTGTCCTCGACCGTAGCCGAAGAAGCGGCGGCGAAAACCGAGGACAAGCCGAAGCGTGCAGGCTGGTGGCAGCGAAAAGGGTTTTTCTAAGCCTTTCAGTCGCTTGAAGTGATTTTCTGACAAATAAATCCCGCGCTGTTTCGAAAGACGGCGCGGGATTTTTGGTAGCGAGGGGCGGCGCCCCTGGTTCCTCGTTGACCTATCTGTTCTTGCCCGGCAGGTCCGACGTGGTCGTCGTTGAGCAGTTATTACAGTCGGTCTCGCCCTGTTTCACCTGACCATGTGGTCCTGAAGTCGTGGTTGTCGTTGTCGTCGTGCCACTGTTGTCCGGGTTGGCGCTGTCATTTGTTTTTCCGCCATTTCCCTGTCCGGATGTGGTTGACGTATCGCTGTCAAATCCATTCTTCACGGCAGACGCGGGAGCGGACGCTGCGAGCGCGAGTGCCAAAGCCGCCGCGAAAGTAAGGAGCGCTTTCATCTCTTCCTCCACTGAGAAGCCTAAAGGCGACGCATCTTTTTTGAGAGGCCGCATTTTTTTCTGAGGCAGAGGCACGTGAGAGGCAGAGGCACGGCCTGATGCCGCAAAGAACTATATGAGACCCTTCCAGCGAAGGGGGCCATTCTCCGTTCGATAGTATTATGGTCAATGGCCCGGAACTGATCGAACGATATATGTCGTTCGGGTTAGACGGTGCCGCGGCAGGCGCTGTGGGCACTCGCCGGCAAATCCAAGATTCTGAACTGACCCACTACCGAATTTTTCACATCTGGCGTTCCGACCCGCCGCGAAATGCTAAAGCGCTTCTTTGATTCTACGTTCTACGCATGCCGTTGTCCCAAAATCGCTGCGCACTTTTGGACGACACGCATCAAGGCGCGAAGATCGACCAGTTCATCATCCTGGCCAACTTTTCCAGCGCGATCGATCCCAGCTTGGAATTGCCGTTGGCGTTGAGGCCGGGCGACCAGACGGCAAGCGACGCCACGCCCGGGACGATGCCCAATATGCCGCCGCCGACGCCGCTCTTGCCGGGGATGCCGACGCGGAAGGCAAAGTCACCGGAGCCGTCATAGTGGCCACAGGTTAGCATCATGGCGCCGATGCGTCGCGCCCGCTCGGCCGACACCACGGAATGCCCGGTCGCCGGATTCTTGCCGCCATTGGCCAGGAAGCGGCCGGCCAGCGCCAGTTGCCGGCAGCTCATGGCGATGGCACAATGATGGAAATAGACGCCCAGCGCCAGCTCCGGCGCATGGTGCAGATTGCCGAAGGATTTCATGTAGTTGGCGAGCGCGAAGTTACGATAGCCGGTGGCGCGCTCGGACGCGGCGACCTCGCGGTCGATGATGATCGTTTCGTCATCGGCGAGGAACTGGACGAAGCGCAGGATTTCGCCGATCGCTTCGCGCGGCTCGTGGCCGGCGAGCAGGATGTCGGAAATGACGATGGCGCCGGCATTGATGAACGGATTGCGCGGAATGCCGTTCTCGTGCTCGAGTTGGACGATCGAGTTGAATGGATTGCCCGAAGGCTCGCGCCCAACCCGCTGCCACAGCGCGTCGCCGACATTGCCGAGCGCCAATGTCAGGGTGAACACTTTCGAGATGCTCTGGATCGAAAAGGCCTGTTCGGCATCGCCCGCCATCAGCATGCGGCCGTCATTGGTGACAGCCGCGATGCCGAACTTCTTCGGATCGACCTTGCCCAGTTGCGGAATATAGGACGCGACGTCGCCACGATCGGTGCGTTCCGCCATTTCAGCGGCGACTTCGGCCAATGCCTGATCAAGTTTCGTAGCCTGTCCGAGCTCCGGCATGGCGCTACCTCAACCAGCGTTCAATGCGCGCCATCGCTTCGACCATGTCGTCGTGGCTGCCGGCATAGGAAAAGCGCATGGTTCGATGTCCCGCCTGGGTATCGAAGTCGCGGCCGGGGGTTGCCGCGACATGCGCCTCAGCCAGCATCTTTCGCGCGAAGGCCATGCTGTCATTGGTATGCCGGGTGACATCGCAAAAGGCATAGAAGGCGCCGTCCATGGGTGCCGCCAGCGGAAAGCCGAGCTCCGGCAGGCGTTTCATCAACAGCTCGCGATTCCAGGCGTAGCGGGCTTTCACCGCTTCCAGCTCCTCGATCGCCTTGAACGCTTCGATCGCTGCTATCTGCGAAAGTTCCGGCGGCGAGATGTAGAGGCTCTGGGCGACACGCTCGACCGGTCGCACCAGATCTTCGGGCAGCACCATCCAACCGATGCGCCAGCCGGTCATGCAGTAGTATTTGGAGAAGGAATTGATCACCGTCACGCTATCCCCATAGGCGAGCGCCGTGGTGTCGGGGGCGGCGTAGGCCAGCCGGTGGTAGATCTCGTCCGAGATCACGGCGATGCCAAGTTCCTCGGCGGTCCGTACCAGCGCCGCCAGGTCATCGGCCGGTATGACCGCGCCGGTCGGATTGGCCGGACTGGCGAAGAGCACGCCTTTCAGCGGCTTTTCATGATGCGCCGTTTCCAGGTGGTCGGCATGCAGGTAGGCGGCGTCGCCGAGTTCGATCTCGATCACCTCGATGCCGAGTGCTGCCATGATGTTGCGATAGGCAGGATAGCCGGGAGCCGCGATGGCGACGCGATCGCCTGGATCGAACATCGCCAGGAAAGCGAGGTTGAAAGCGGCCGACGATCCCGTGGTCACGGCGATCCGGCCGGGCTCGATATCGAGCCCGTAGTGATCGGCATAGTGTTCGGCAATCGCCTTGCGCAAACCTGCCAGTCCCAGCGCGTCGGTGTAGCCGATGCGTCCGTCCTGCAAGGCCTTGGCCGCGGCCGCGCGAACCAGAACCGGTGCGGGATCGGAAGGCTGGCCGACGGCCATCGAAACAACCGGCACGCCTGCTGCCTTCAGCCGGTTTGCCTCGGCCAGAATGTCCATGGCATGGAAGGGCTCGACATTGCCACGGCGTGAGAGCGAAACGACCATTTTATCCCTGTTCCCGACCAAGCGCGCCAAGCCCCTGACGCATACGCCGCACAAATGCCCGATTGATGTGAGGATCACAAGTTGAGGAAGTTTCCGGCGCCGACTTTTCATCTTTCGCCCGCTCGTCTACCAGTGGAGCCATCATGTTGAGCCGACCCAGATCGACGATTGCCCGGACAGCGCGCGTCTTCGCGACGCTTTCGCTTGGCGTTGCGGTCGCAGCGGCAAGTTCGGTCAGCGCCTTCGCCCAGAACGTGCCGGTCGTACGCGACGCCGAGATCGAAGCGCTGGTGCGCGACTACGCGCGGCCGATCTTCAGGGCGGCGGGTCTGGCAAATGACGGCATCGACATCGTGCTGGTCAACGACCAGAGCTTCAACGCCTTCGTCACCGGGCGCCGGCTGTTCATCAACACCGGTGCGCTGATGACGGCCGAGACGCCCAACGAGATCATCGGCGTCATTGCCCACGAAGCCGGCCATATCGCCGGCGGTCACCAGCAGAAACTGCGCGACCAGCTCGAACGCGCCAAGACGATGGCCATCATCGCGACGTTGCTTGGCGCCGGCGCCATGGTCGCCGGTGCGACCACCAACAGCCGCGGCCTTGCCGGCGCCGGCATGGGCGTGGCGGCCGGTGGCGGCGAGATGGCACAGCGCAGCATCCTCGCCTATCAGCGCACCGAGGAGATGACGGCCGATCGCTCGGCGATCACTTATCTCAACGCCACCGGCCAGTCCGGCATGGGCATGCTGAAGACCTTCCGCCGCTTCCAGACGGCGCTGTCGCTTTCGGGAGCGCAGGTCGATCCCTACCGGATCAGCCATCCGATGCCGCAGGACCGCATCTCCAATCTGGACGTGCTGGTGAAACAGAGCCCCAATGTCGATAGGCTGGACCCTCCCGCCCTGCAGCAGCGTCATGACATGATGCGGGTGAAGATCGCCGTCTACATGGATGGCCAGGCGGCTGCGTCGCGGCTGATGCGAAAGATGCAGGGAACACTGGCCGCACAGTATGGCGACGCTCAGTCGACCTACCTGTTCGGCAACATTGCCGCTGCCCTCGCCAAGACCAATGCATTGATCAAGGCGCAGCCGAAGAACGCCTATTTCCAGGAACTGCGCGGCGATATCCTGATGAAGGCGAACAAGCCCAAGGATGCGGCCGAGGCCTATGCGAAGGCAGTCAGCCTCGATCCGGCGCGGTCCGGATTGCTGCCTGTCTCCCTTGGCCAGGCGCTGATGGCCGTCGGCACGCCCGACTCGCTGAAAAAAGCCGTGGTGCAGATCAACAATGGCCTCGAGCGCGACAAGGAAAATTCGGCCGGCTATCGTTATCTGGCGCAAGCCTATGGCGAGCTGGGTGATATTCCGGGCGCCGAACTCGCCACCGCCGAAGGTCACTTCTATTCCGGCAACTACAAGGATGCGAAGATTTTCGCCATGCGGGCGCAGCAAGAGATGAAGCGCGGCGAGCCGCGCTGGCTTCGCGCCCAGGATATCATAAACTACAAGCCATCAACCAAGATCAAGTGAACCTTCCGGCCACGAGCTGCGACACAGCCAGGCCGGGAAACAGGTAGAAGGAACGGAACGATGAAAAAGGCACTGCTGCTGGGCACCACGGGGGTTGCGGTCGCGTTGGCCATGCTGGCTTTCGGATTCGTGGCCGGAAGCCCGCAGATTGCCAAGGCCGGTACGACGCAGCCCGTCGAGACGGTAGCGGCCGACACCAAGATCGACCGCAGCGAGGTGGAAGGCATCATCCGCGACTATCTGCTCAAGAACCCGGAAGTCCTTCTGGAGGTCCAGGACGCACTCGAGGCCAAGCAGAAGGAAGAGCAGCGCATCGCTCATCTCGGCGTGATCAAGAACGCCAAGGACCAGATATTCAACTCCGCTTTCGATGGCGTCGTCGGCAATCCGAACGGCAAGGTCACCATCGTCGAGTTCTACGATTACAATTGCGGCTTCTGCAGACGCGCCATCGAAGACATGAGGGCGCTGACCAAGTCCGATCCGGACCTGCGCTTCGTGCTCAAGGAATTCCCGATCCTCGGACCGGATTCGCAGAAGGCGAGCGTCGTCTCGATGGCCTTTCACCTGATGCACCCGGAAAAATACGGCGAGTTCCACAATGCGCTGCTAGGCGGCCAGGGACGTGCCACCGAGGCGGCGGCCATCAAGGTCGCGCTGTCGCTCGGTGCCGACGAAGCAACGCTGAGCGAGAAAATGAAGGACCCAAGAATCACCGAGGCCTTCTCCAAGACCTACGATCTTGCCAGCAAGCTGGCGATCACCGGAACGCCGTCCTATGTCGTCGGCAACGAGGTGGTATTCGGGGCGCTTGGGCAGGAAGTGCTGGCCGAAAAGATCGAGGCGGCGAAAGCCGCCCTCTGATCTTGCTACCAACCTATTTTTCTCACGGGCACATTTCCGCCTGTTGTGGACAGTGAAAGAACGCACTTGCGCTCTTTCCGCGGGCGGGTATGCCCATTATAGAAGGCCCAGCGCGTCGACTTGATGTCAGCGCCGGAAAAGGTCGGCTTTTTTGAAAACGGTTTTCGTTCTGAACGGTCCCAATCTCAACGCGCTCGGCAAACGCGAGCCTGGCATCTATGGCGGCAAGACGCTTGCCGCCATCGCCGAAGACTGCAAACAGGCCGGCACGGCACTTGGACTCGAAATCGATTTCCGCCAGTCGAATCACGAGGGCGACCTTGTCGACTGGATTCAGGAAGCCGGCGACAAGGCTGTCGGAATCGTCATCAATCCTGGCGCTTACAGCCATACCTCGATCGCCATCCACGACGCCATCCGCGCTATCGCGCCGTTGCCGGTGGCAGAAGTCCATCTTTCCAACATCCATGCGCGGGAACCATTCCGCCACGTCTCCATGGTCGCGCCGGTTGCCGTCGGCATGATCTGTGGCTTTGGGCCGCTCGGCTATACGCTGGCGCTGCAGGCGCTGGCCGCACGCCTATGACCGGCCAACAAACAGAAGGCTCGAAAATGTCGATAAAGAAGAACGGTGTTGACCAGCAGCTGATCCGCGATCTGGCGGGCATACTGAACGACACCAATCTCACGGAGATCGAGGTCGAGCTGGGCGACCTGAAGGTGCGCGTCTCACGCCAGGCGCCCGCCGTTCACGCGATCGCAGCACCGCAGCCGGCCTATGCGCCGGCAACAGCTCAGCCAGCCGCTATGGCCGCCGCCCCGGCGGTGGCCGACGTGTCGAAGAACGCGGTCACCTCGCCCATGGTCGGCACCGCCTATCTGGCACCGTCGCCCGACGCCAAGGCGTTCATCGAAGTCGGCCAGAAGGTCAAGGAAGGCCAGACGCTGCTGATCATCGAGGCGATGAAGACGATGAACCAGATCCCCTCGCCGCGCGCCGGCACGGTGACGGCGATCCTTTTCGAGGATGCGACGCCGGTCGAATACGGCATGCCGCTCGTCGTGATCGAGTAGAGCGGACTGATGTTTCAGAAGATTCTCATCGCCAATCGCGGCGAAATCGCTCTTCGGGTCCTGCGCGCCTGCAAGGAACTCGGCATCCAGACGGTGGTGGTGCATTCGACTGCCGATGCCGACGCCATGCATGTGCGGCTCGCCGACGAGAGCGTCTGCATTGGCCCGCCGCCATCGCGCGACAGCTATCTCAACATCCATCAGATCGTCGCGGCTTGCGAAATCACCGGTGCCGACGCAGTGCATCCGGGCTACGGCTTCCTGTCGGAGAACGCCAAGTTCGCTGACATCCTGGCTGCGCACAACATCACATTCATCGGCCCGACCGGCGACCACATTCGCATCATGGGTGACAAGATCGAGGCCAAGCGAACTGCAAAACGCCTCGGCATTCCGGTGGTGCCCGGTTCGGACGGCGCGGTCACCGATCAAAAGGAGGCCAGGCGCATTGCCGCCGAGATCGGCTATCCCGTGATCATCAAGGCATCCGCAGGCGGTGGTGGGCGCGGAATGAAGGTCGCCCTTACCGAGGCTGAACTTGAGATCGCCTTGCAGACAGCGAGCAGCGAAGCTGGAGCGGCCTTCGGCGACGATGCCGTCTACATCGAAAAGTACCTGGAAAAACCACGCCATATCGAGGTGCAGGTGTTTGGCGACGGCTTTGGCCGCGGCGTGCATTTCGGCGAGCGCGACTGCTCGCTGCAGCGTCGCCACCAGAAGGTCTGGGAGGAGGCTCCCTCACCGGCCCTCAACGCCGAAGAACGGGCTCGTATTGGCGGTATCTGTGCCAAAGCCATCGCTGATCTCGGCTATTCCGGCGCCGGCACGATCGAATTCCTTTATGAGGATGGCGAGTTTTATTTCATAGAGATGAACACGCGCCTGCAGGTCGAGCATCCGGTGACGGAAGCGATCACCGGCATCGATCTCGTGCATGAACAGATCCGCGTTGCGTCCGGCGGCGGCCTCTCGGTGAGGCAGGAGGACATCAAGTTCAACGGCCATGCCATCGAATGCCGCATCAATGCCGAGGACCCGCGTACCTTCACGCCGTCTCCCGGCACGATCACGCACTTCCACACACCGGGCGGCCTGGGCATACGCGTCGATTCCGGCGTCTATTCGGGCTATAAGATCCCGCCCTATTACGATAGCCTGATCGGCAAGCTGATCGTGCATGGGCGCAACCGCGTCGAGTGCATGATGCGCCTGCGCCGCGCGTTGGACGAATTCGTCGTCGACGGTATCAAGACGACGTTGCCGCTGTTTCGCGATCTCGTCGGCAATGCCGACATCGCCAATGGCGAGTATGATATCCATTGGCTGGAAAAATATCTGGCCGAGGAAGAGTAACGCGGAGACGCGATGACCCGTCCCTACGCGCCCGGCTATCGCATTCCCACCGACCTTCTGCTCAAGGCCTATGCGTCGGGCGTGTTCCCGATGGCCGAAAGTGCCGGCGACCCGGAAGTGTTCTGGGTACGGCCGGAGACGCGTGGCATCATACCGCTCGACCATTTCCACACACCGAAAAGCCTTAGGAAAGCGATCAAGAAGAGCCCTTTCGACATCCGTTTCGATTTCGACTTCGAAGCGACGATCGACGGTTGCGCCGAGAAGCGCGCCGAGCGCCGGTCGACCTGGATCAATGCGCCGATCCGCGAAGCCTATGTCGAACTGCATCGGATAGGGCATTGTCATTCGGTCGAGGCGTGGCGCGACGAGCGGCTGGTCGGTGGCCTCTATGGTGTGTCGCTCGGCCGGGTGTTCTTTGGCGAGAGCATGTTCGCCAGGGAGACCGACGCTTCCAAGATCTGCCTTTATTATCTCGTCGAGCGCCTGAAGGCGCGGGGCTTCGCGCTACTTGATACGCAGTTCACCACCGAGCACCTCAAGCGCTTCGGCGCGGTCGACGTGCCGCGCGGCAAATACGAGAAGATGCTGGCCGATGCGCTCAAGGGCGAGGCCGTATTCTACCCCTGACGATTAGCCCCGACTTCGATCGGCGTCTGCGCATGGAACATCATCTTCCAGCCATTGGCGCGATGGACGTAGCCAGTGCTGACCAGCGCCGCGTAAGGCTCCCCGTTCTCACGTGTCGCGTGCGCCTCGTAAGTCAGCATGACGATGTCGCTGCCCGGCTCGATAATTCCCTTGAGGTCGATGTTCAGATCGCGCCAGCGATTGGGTTTGGTTGCGGTCTTGGCGAGATCGGCATTGTCCATCGCCTTTGCCATCTGCGGAAATGCTACGAGGCATTCGGTGTCGGCATTGGCGGCATAGTAGGCCGCGTCGCCCGTCCAGAACCCCTTTTCGAGTTCAAGCAATTCTGCCTTGCTGGCCGTGATGCGCTTGCTGTCTGACATCGGAAGATCCTCCTTACGCATAGATGCGCAGTCTTCCGTGGCCCAACGCTTGGTGACCGAGACGGTTCCGGAGGATCAGTTGGCGTCGGTCGAATCGGGATCCGAAGCGTCCGGCTCAGTCACATCCGGTTCTGTCACATCTGGCGTTGTCAGGTCCTGCTCGGTCGCGTCCGGGGTTGCCGCAGGTTTCGGTTTGGCTGCGGCGGGCTTCGAAGCGTCGGCTTTGGTGGCGTCAGCCTTGGCGCCGTCGGGCGCCGGGACATCCGACTTCTGTTTGCATTCCTTCAGCCAGACGTCGTAGACGGCATGCTCGACGGCGTTGAGGCCGGGGCTTTCGGCAAACATCCAACCGGTGAAGATGCGGCGGATCTTGCGGTCGAGCGTGATCTCGTCGACCTCGACGAAGGAATCTGTCCTCGGCTCTTCGTTCTGCGGCCGCGAATAGCAAACGCGTGGCGTCACCTGCAAGGCACCGAATTGCACTGTCTCGTCGATATAGACATCGAAGGTGATGATGCGGCCGGTGATCTTGTCGATGCCGGCGAACTCGGCGACGGGATTGGTGACCCGCTCCGATGCCGCGGGCGGTGCCGGCGCCGGTGCGGCGGGTTCAGGCGAGGCAGCAAACGCCACCGTGCCAACGCCAAGACCGGCGGCTAGTATCATACCGCCCATCGATGTCAGGTTGAAAAAGCTCATGCAATGGTACCGGTGGTTCGCGCCCGGGCGACATTATCGATCGCCAAGGCTAGTCGCCGTTTTCTGATCAGCAAGCAGCTAAACACCAATTGTGGCGATAAAGGACCGTCCTGCACCCTATAGCTACGATCCAGGTGTCCAGGCGTCGTAGTCGCCAGTAACCTGCGGGCGATGCTGATTGGTCAGCACCGAGCCCTTCGGGCGATAGGCAGCCGGGCTGCCGGTCAGGTTGGGCTGATGAGGCTTCTGCCAGTCGCGCGGCTTGTAGTCTTCGCTTGCCGGCGCGACATCGACGCGGTGATGGATCCAGCCGTGCCAGCCGGGCGGTATGGCTGAGGCCTCCGAATAGTTGCGATAGATGACCCAGCGGCGCGTGCGGCCTTCCGAATCGATACCGCCTTCGTAATAGACATTGCCTGCTTCGTCCTGGCCGACCTTCTTGCCATGCCGCCAGGTGTGCAGGCGCGTCCCCAGCGTCTGGCTGTTCCACCAGGTGAAAAACTGCGTCAGGAAAGTCTTCATCTTTAGAACCCTCGCGCCGGCAGGCCGTTTCCTGCTTATGGCGTCAGCCCTTGGCGAAGGCAAGGCTTTTGCCACGGGGAACGCCCAATTGGCTTGCCAAAACGCGACACAAGCCGGTGATCTCCTCCGTCGCGGGATCCGCGCTTGCCAAGCCGTTGCGGTCTTTCTAAAGCTCTGCGCGCGCCTTGCGGGTATCCAAGCCGGCAGCAGGCCAAAGGAGGTGAAGATTGGCCACGGAATTGCCGACCACCGACATCCGCATCAGCGCCGAGCTGATTCGCCGCCGCAAGGGCGGCACGCCGATCGTCTGCCTGACCGCCTACACCTACCCCATCGCCCGTCTGCTCGACGACCATGTCGATCTGCTTCTGGTTGGCGACAGCGTCGCCATGGTGCTGTACGGGCACAAGACGACGCTGGGAGCCTCGCTCGAGATGATGATCGCGCATGGGCAAGCGGTCATGCGCGGTTCGGTCAAGGCCTGCGTCGTCGTCGACCTGCCGGCTGGCAGCTATGAGGATTCTACGGTGCAAGCCGTCGCTTCGGCGCGACGCGTTATTGACGAGACCGGCTGCCAAGCGGTGAAACTCGAAGGTGGCGTCGACATGTTCGGGCAGATCGCGGCCATCGTCGCCGCCGGCATTCCGGTCATGGGACATATCGGCCTGCAGCCACAATCCGTCGAAAAGGACGGCGGCTACAAGATCAAGGGCCGCACCGAGGAGGCTGTTGCGGCTTTGCTTCGCGATGCGCTTGCCGTCGAAAGCGCCGGCGCCTTCTCTGTCGTCATCGAAGGCACGGTCGAGACGGTCGCCGCCGATATCACCGGCCGCATCGCCATTCCCACCATCGGCATTGGCGCCAGCGGCGACTGCGACGGCCAGATCCTGGTCATCGACGACATGGTCGGGCTCACCGTCGACCGGGTGCCGAAATTCGTCAAGGAATACGCCGATCTGCGCAGCGTGATCTCGCATGCGGCTGAAGTCTATGCGGCGGAGGTGCGAAGCCGGGCATTCCCCGGCCCCGGACATGTCTTTTCGGCGACAAACAGCAGGGACGACACATGAGCCGGCCACTCGTTGTCGACAGCGTCGCCGCACTTCGCGCGCAAATCCGCGACTGGCGGCACGACGGTCTTCGCGTCGCCATGGTGCCGACCATGGGCGCACTGCATGACGGGCACATCTCGCTGGTCAAGATCGCGCTCGATAGAGCCGAGCGCTGCGTCGTGTCGATCTTCGTCAACCCGACACAGTTCGCGCCGACCGAAGACCTCGACAAGTACCCGCGCCAGCTCGCCCGCGACGTCGACCGGCTCGGAATGGCGAGAGCCGACCTTGCCTTCACGCCGACGGTTGGCGAGATGTATCCCTCCGGCTTCGCCACGAGAATCTCGGTCGGCGGCCCCTCGGCCGGGCTCGAAGCGGACTTTCGGCCGACCTTTTTCGACGGCGTCGCCACCGTGGTGGCAAAGCTCTTGCTGCAGGCAACGCCCGACTGTGCGATCTTCGGCGAGAAGGACTACCAGCAGC
The DNA here is from genome assembly GCF_000502955.1 of Mesorhizobium sp. LNHC252B00. Lineage (GTDB taxonomy): Bacteria > Pseudomonadota > Alphaproteobacteria > Rhizobiales > Rhizobiaceae > Mesorhizobium. Next base: position 51,860 of record NZ_AYWO01000009.1, read on the forward strand.
TTTGCGTCGTCAGGCAGCTCTGCCGCGACCTCGACTTGCCCGTCGAAATCATCGGCGCACCGACGATCCGCGACGCGCATGGTCTCGCCATGTCGTCACGCAATGCCTATCTCGACGAGACCGAACTGAGGATCGCCCGCCAGTTCAACGTGATATTGCGCGACACTGCAGCGGCCTTGGCGGCAGGCGCCGGCCAGAGCCACGCAACCGAAGAGGCCAGCCGTGCCCTGATCGCGGCCGGTTTCCAGAAGGTCGACTATGTCGAGGCACGCGAAAGCCTGACGCTCGCGCCATGGCATCGAAACGGCGAAGGGCGCCTGCTCGCGGCCGCCTGGCTCGGCAAGACCAGGCTGATCGACAATGTGGAGATCCCCTCTACATAGCTCGATACGAAGTCTTGCTGCTTCGGCGCAGCGGTTTTCTGCCCGCGCCTACCGCTCTCCTAATCGTCTGCTGCCTCTGGCGAACAATTGCCCTACGAGGATTCCGACAATACCAGCACAGGCTTTCACGACTGCGTCGGCAAGCTCCGCGTGGCGACCGGGGTCGACGATCTGAAGCAGTTCCAACATGCCGGCGGTCACAATCACGAAGATCACCACGTGATAAAGTCGGTTGGGGAAGCCGAGCCCCAGGGCGAAGCCCAACAGTGCGTAAGCCAAGGCGCGCTCGACATTTGCCTCAGCGAAGTGCGGCCGCATCTGGATCGGCGACAAAGTTGCGAAAACGATGATGGCGAGCAGCGTCAGCGCGGCAATGCGGGACAGTTTGGTCATGTCACTGCATATCCGTCGTAAGCCGGCACAGCAAACGCCGGGATGACGCAGGGCCGGATCGTTGCCGCCATGCTCGAACTACTCTTCGCTTGGCATATGCAGATACATCGACTGGATGCCGACCCGGCCCGGTCCGGTGAAGCGGTTGACGACAAAGTTCATATTGGCACCGAAGAAGCCACTCGACAGGCGATCGATCTTGGTTTCCATCGTGACCGAAACATCCTTGAACAGCCAGCCACCAGGCTCGATGTCGATGGTCTCGCCGGCGGCGAGCGTCTTTTCGAAGACATTGCCATAGCCGTGCAGCCAGACGATGCCGTCCCCGGAATCACCGCGAAACCGGTCGATGAAAAAGCCGCTCTGTCCGAACAGCATCGTCGCCAGGCCACGCACACGCTCGAAAGAGTAGTCGACATTGCCGGTCGCGGCGAGAAACTGGTGCTCGCGCACCTGTATCTCGTCACCACGCTGGAGATGGATCGGTACGATGTGGCCCGGCCCATCGCGGCTGAAGGCGATAATGCCCGCCCCTGACGCCTCGGTGACGAATATCTGCATTCCGGCCATCATGCGCTTCAGCGCACCCTTCAGCGATTTAAGGCCGATGGTGATTGTGGAATTCTTCCACAAAAGGATGTGGTGCTCGAAATAGACTGGCATCCGTGTCACGTCGACCGAGAGCACCGCACCAGTTCGCCGGCTATATGATAGGTGACGCCACCAAAGGTCTCGTCCGACACCTGTGTCGGCATCAGTTCCGGCAAGCTCGGCATGAAAGTCCCCCTCGCCGTCGCGCCGTTGGATGCGGACGCTGGCCCAAGCAGCGTTGATACGGCTGCGGGGGCAGGTCAAATCAAAAACGCGAGACAATTGGCGACCGGACACGCCGATCTAGCCGAGCGGCTTCTCAAAACTCAGCATCGTCGGCCTTGAGCTGTCGCGGGATTCCGTCGCGGCGCCGACGGGCAGAAACCCTTTCGATCGGTAGAAGGCGATGGCGCCGCTATTGGCCTCCTCGACCTCGACGCGCAGCACTTGCGCTTCCGGGAAACTGTCCTCGATCTCGTCGAGCAGCGATTGCCCGATGCCGCGCCTTTGGCAGTCCGGATGGACGTAAAGCTGGTTCAACAGGATGACCTTCGCATCCGCGGTGGCGGCGGCGAAAGCCATGCCGCCGATGCGCTTGCCGTCATCGGCCACCAGGAACTCCGAATTCGGCCGTGTCAGCCGCGAACGAAGCGAGGCAATCGAGTGCCATTCATCGGTGATCTCGGTCACTTTGGCAGCGCCATAAAGGGCGTCATAGGTCGCATGCCAAGTCTCGACCAGCAGCGTCCGCACAGCGGCAAGGTCGCGCTCCCCGGCGGTGCGGACGAACACAGCCCTACTCGATGCCCAGCTTGACCTTGACGAGATCGTTGACCGCTTGTGGGTTGGCCTTGCCACCGGTCGCCTTCATCACCTGGCCAACGAACCAGCCCGCCATGCTCGGCTTGGCGCGCGCCTGTTCGACCTTGTCGGGGTTGGCAGCGATGACCTCGTCCACGGCCCTCTCGATGGCGCCGGTGTCGGTAACCTGCTTCATGCCACGGCTCTCGACCAGCTGGCGCGGATCGCCGCCCTCGGTCCAGACGATCTCGAAGAGGTCCTTGGCGATTTTGCCGGAGATGGTCCCATCCTTGATGAGATCGATGACCGCGCCCAGCTGATCAGGCGAAATCGGAGCGTTTTCAATGCCTTTTCCTGCCTTGTTCAATTGTCCGAGCAGATCGTTGATGACCCAGTTGGCGGCGAGCTTGCCGTCGCGGCCGGCGGCGACCTTCTCGAAATAATCGGCGATCGGCTTTTCCGAAACCAGGATCGAGGCGTCATAGGTCGAAAGGCCGAGCGACGAGATCAGCCGCGCCTTCTTGTCGTCCGGCAGTTCCGGCAACTCCCTCGCCAGCGCATCGACATACGCCTGGTCGAATTCCAGCGGCAGAAGATCCGGATCGGGGAAATAGCGGTAATCGTGCGCCTCTTCCTTCGAGCGCATCGAACGCGTCTCGCCCTTGACGGCATCGAACAGCCGCGTTTCCTGGTCGATCTTGCCGCCATCCTCGAGGATGGCAATCTGCCGGCGTGCCTCGTAGTCGATGGCCTGGCCGATGAAGCGGATCGAATTGACGTTCTTGACCTCGCAGCGCGTGCCGAACTCACCGCCCGGCTTGCGTACCGAGACGTTGACGTCGGCACGCATCGAGCCTTCGTCCATGTTGCCGTCGCAGGTGCCGAGATAGCGCACGATGGTGCGCAGCTTGGTGACATAGGCCTTGGCTTCGTCGGCCGAGCGCATATCCGGCTTCGAGACGATCTCCATTAGCGCCACGCCCGACCGGTTGAGGTCGACATAGGACATGGTCGGATGCTGGTCGTGCATCGACTTGCCCGCATCCTGCTCCAGATGCAGCCGCTCGATGCCGACCTCGATGTCCTCGAATTCGCCCTGGCGGTCGGGACCGACCGAGACGATCACCGTGCCCTCGCCGACGATCGGCTGCTTGAACTGCGAGATTTGGTAACCCTGCGGCAGGTCGGGATAAAAGTAGTTTTTCCGGTCGAAGACCGACTTGTGGTTGATCTGCGCCTTCAGCCCAAGGCCAGTGCGGATCGCCTGCTTGACGCATTCCTCGTTGATGACGGGCAACATGCCCGGCATCGCCGCGTCGACCAGGCTGACATTGGCGTTGGGTGCCGCTCCAAAGGCGGTCGAGGCGCCGGAAAACAGCTTTGCTTCCGAGGTGACCTGCGCGTGGACCTCGAGACCGATGATGATCTCCCAGTCGCCGGTGGCACCAGAAACAAGGCGCTTGGCGTCGGGCGTGCGGGTGTCGATGAGGGACATTGTGGCCTGCGTATTGGAACTACGGATTATGCGTTTACGCATATTTTGGTGTGCAACTTCGCTAGTGCAAACCGTTCAACGAGACAAGCGCAAAGCCACGGACTGGCCTTTTCAGCCGCTTTCGCCTATAGGACGCCCATCCCAATGGAGAGTGGATGTCCACTTACGCTCAGTCCCGGTAAGGCCCTGACCTCCTAGCGAGGCAGGGCAGAAAACCTGAAACCCCGTGCCGTGAAGTTTCGCGGCGGCGGCATTTTCTGTTTTCCCGGAAACTCTCCCATGGATATTTCGCGCATTGAACAGCGCATCCTGCACCTGCTCGCGCAGGGCGGACGCATTGAAATCGAAAAGAACGAGAAAAAGCGGATCGCCTCCGTCAAATGCCTGACCCGTGACGGCTGGCATTATCCGGGCGTCGATCTCGACATGTTTCGAAAGCTGAAGCGGAAGAAGGCCGTTTCTTCGTCGGGCGGTGGACCCTACCGCATCACCCGGCGTGGGCTGGAACTCGTCCGTTCCGAACTCGACAACAGGTAGACACGGCTCCGCCGGTCGGTGCTCCGGCCGGCGGTTCCCTCCACCGCTCAGGCGGTGGCGATATAGGCCCTGATCTCTTCGGCCTCGCGCTCGACATCCTCGATGCGGCGCTTGACCACGTCGCCGATAGACACGATGCCATCGAGCATGCCGTCCTTTTCCACCGGCAGATGGCGGAAACGGCCTCGGGTCATGATTTCCATCACCTCGTTGACGGTGTGGTTCTCGTTGCAGATCTTCACCTTGGGCGTCATCGCCGAACGCACGGCTATATCGAGCGCGGCACCGCCTTCCTTGGCCAGAACCCGCACAATGTCGCGCTCGGAAAGAATGCCGACGATCTTGTGGTCACCATTGGTGATGACCAGCGCGCCGATCCTGTGTTCGGACAGGATGCGAATGGCTTCGCTCAGCTTTTCGTTCGGCCCGAGCGTCAACACATCATGGCCTTTTTTCTCGAGAATTGCCTTCACCGTCATGGCTTCCTCCTCTGCTTTTTGCCCGCCGGTTCCAGCCTGACCGGCTTTCACATAAGAGTGAATATCGTGCGCCGTGATCGGTTGCATTTCAAGTGCGGTGGTCGGTGTTCTCCCATTCCGGCGCCTGCCACCGCCTGTCGAACCAGCGCAGGCCGAAGAAGCCGGCAACGAAGCCGCCAATATGGGCTTCCCACGCGATCTGGCCCTCTACACCCGGGGCAAAGCCAAGAAGACCGGTGGCAAGATTGATGATCATCCACACGGCGAGGAAGATCACGACGCCGCGCAAGCGCAATACCAATGCGATCGGCAGCACCGGGCCGGCGAAGGCAGCCTTGCCGGCCGAGCGATCGGTACGGAAACCGAACCGCGCCGCAGCTCCCATCATGCCTGATATGGCTCCCGAGGCACCGACCAGCGGCGCTTCTCCATAAGGATGCATCGCCCAGAAAAGCGCGACCGAAGCCAGCCCGGTTACGGCAAAGAACAGCGCGAACCAGAGCGTGCCCAAACGATTTGCCAATGGCGAGCCAAAGGCTGCAAGCCAGACCATGTTGATGGCAATATGGGCAAAGCCGCCATGCATGAAGGCATAGGTGAACGGCCGGGAAAACAGGAACCAGTCGAAGCCATATTGTCCGGTGTAGAGAACCGGGATGAAAGCCCCGTCGTACAGCAATAACATCTGCTGTGCTTCGTTCAGCACATATTGCTGCAGCAGATAGACGGCGACGCAAATGCCGATCACCGCCAGCACCACCGGGGGCAGGTTGAACACCGGCTCACGCCGCCGTGGCGGCGCGTCGTCCACCTGTTGTGTTTCCGAAGGGTCTGCCGGTTCGCTCATGCGCATCTGATCCAGGATTCCTGCGCGTCCTTTAGAGCAAGGATGCTCGCGTTGGAACAATTCTGTTTCCCGGACAGCGAATGCCCCGCACCAGGTCGCCTTCATTTGCTAAAAGACCGAAAGGAAGCGAAGCGGAAATGCTCCGGGATGCGAAAAACTCGCAACGAGCGTTCTCGGAAGCGATGATCCCCCTCCCTAGAATGCCGCCAATTCCAAAGGGGTCCCCACATGATCAAGCATCTTCTTTCCCTGGCCGTCGCTGGCATCGCCAGTCTCGTCACCGCCGCTTCGGCGCAGGGCATATCCGGCGCACCAGCTCCCTTCGACAAGGGCGGCGTCAAGATTGCCGTCGTCAGCTTCCTCGGCTCCGGCGACTGGCTCCAGGCATTCGAGGCCGGCGTGAAGCGCCAGGCCGACGCGCTTGGCATCGAGGCCAACATCTCGCAGGCGCGCAACGACATCAACACCGAGCGGCAGTTGATCCAGCAGGCGATCAACCTCGGCGTGCAAGGCATCATCATCAACAACGGCCAGCCCGAAGCCATCAAGGACGTCGCACAGGCGGCGCTTGACGCCGGCATTCCGGTGGTGGCCTACGACACCAATCTCGACAATCCAAAGATCCCGCAGGTCGAACAGTCCGACGCCGATATGGCGCGCCTCGTGCTCGACCAGGCGGTCAAGGACCAGGGCCAGAAATTCGATGGCGGCGTCCTCTATGTCGCCGGCTTCGCGCCGCTCGATCGCCGCTATGCGGTCTGGAAGGATTTCGGCAAAAAGTACCTAGGCATCAAGGAAGTCGCCACCTGGGGCGTGGTCAACGACACCGTCGCCGCTTCGGTCGCGGACCAGACCAAGGCTGTGCTCACCGCCAACCCGACGCTTTCGGTTGTCTTCGCTCCATGGGACGAATTCGCTCGTGGCGTGAAGCTCGCCATCGACGAGCTTGGCGTCGCCGATAAGGTGAAGATCTATGGCGTCGACATCTCGACCTCGGACATCCAGGCCATTCTCGAACCGAACAGCCCTTGGGTGGCGACGGCCGCAACCAATCCGGCCGTGGTCGGCGAGGCTTCGGTGCGTGCGCTTGCCCAGCTGATCGCCGGACAGAATCCCGGCCATTCCGTGCTGATCCAGCCGACGCTCGTCACCAGGAAGGATCTCGTCGACAACAACATCAAGACGATCGAGGACCTGCAGGCGAAGTTCCCGGCCTTCAAGGACAGCGACGCGGCAAAAGCACCCTGGATACCTGCGTCCAATTGAAATCCGGCATCTTCCTTCAGACAATCAGCAATCGGAACAATCATCCCCGGCCTGACCGGGGATGATCACACTGGAATGCCCGACGACGACCGCATCTGTGCCTCCACCCGCTCCGGCAGGCAGGAGGCACCGGCCCGACCTTGCGAAAGACGATCATGAGTTCTGTCCCTGCCCCCGACTATTTCAGCAACATGCGCCTGATCGGCCATTCCGATCAGGGTGGGCGACCGGACGGATTGCAGGTGATGGTGCATCGGGGCTTCGCCTATGTCGCGCATCCCTGGTCGCAGGGTTTTTCCATCATCGATGTGCGCGATCCCAAGAATCCGGGCGGGACCGTGTTCGTGCCGGCGCCACCGAATACCTGGACGATCCATCTACAGACGCATGAAGACCTATTGCTGGTCGTCCATGCGCGCGATCTGTTCGCCGATGCTGCTTTCGCGTTCGATGAGAAGGTCTACTACACCAAGTCGATCGGCGAGACGATCGGCACCGCGTCCGGTTCGGGCTCGGCGCGGGCCTGGTCGGCCGGCATGGCCATCTACGATATCTCGAAGCCAAAGCAGCCTCGCCAGATTGGCTTCTTCCCGGTCGATGGCATCGGTATTCATCGCATCTGGTATGTCGGTGGGCGCTACGCCTATGTGTCGGCGCTTCTCGACGGCTACAGCGACTACATTCTGCTCACTGTCGACCTTCAAGACCCGACACGGCCCGTCGAGGCCGGTCGCTGGTGGATACCCGGCATGCATCTCGCCGGCGGCGAGACACCGGGCTGGCCCGACGGCCGACGCTACGCGTTGCATCATGCGGTCGTCGAAGGCGACACCGCCTATGCCTGCTGGCGCGACGGCGGGCTGACCGTGCTCGATGTCGCGGACCCTGCCCTGCCGAAGCTGATCACCCACAAAAACTGGTCGCCGCCCTATGGAGGCGGCACGCATTCGGCGCTGCCGCTGGTCAAGCGCGGTCTGCTCGTCGTCGCCGACGAGGCCGTGCTCGACCATGAGGAGGACGGGCGCAAGCATACCTGGATCTTCGACATGCGCGATCCGGCGAACCCTATTTCGATCTCGACGCTGCCGACCCCGGATGAAACCGACTACACCGCCAAGGGCGGACATTTCGGCCCGCACAATCTGCATGAGAACCGGCCGGGCAGCTTCGTGTCCGACACGCTGATCTTTGCAACCTACCAGAATGCAGGGGTGCGCGTTTTCGACATCTCCGACCCCTATCGGCCGAAGGAGACAGGAGCGCTGGTACCGCCAGCGCCCAGCCGCATGGTCGACAAGCGTCCGAACCGGCCACGAGTGATCCAGTCGACCGACGTGTTCGTCGACGCCAATGGCATCATCTATTCGCCCGATTACAATGCCGGGCTGGCAATCATGGAATATGGCGGTTGACAGACGCGACCGTGCCCGTTGGCTTGCCTGCCTTTCTCAGTTCTCACCCAATCCATAACCGGCTGAACCACTTGTCCCTCACCGCCGCCCCCATTGCCGTCGCTGTCGCCGGGATCGAGAAATCTTTTGGGCCGACGCGCGCGCTCGCCGGAGCCGATCTTGCCGTCGCGGCCGGGGAGGTGGTGGCGCTGATGGGCGCCAATGGCGCCGGCAAGTCGACGCTGGTGAAAATCCTTTCGGGCTCACATGTGCCCGACGCGGGAACGATCACGCTTGGCGGCAGGTTCGTCGCCTTCGCCTCGCCCAGCGCCGCCAAGGCTGCCGGCATCGCGACCGTCCATCAGGCGACGGACCAGGCCGGCGCCGCTGGATTGACGGTCGCCGAGAATCTTCTGCTCGATGAACTTTGCCAGCCCGGCGGGCGCTTCTTCGTCTCGGCCACGTCTATCCGCAGGCGTGCGCGCGCCATCGCGGCGCTGATCGATCTCGACCTGCCGCTCGACCGCGACTTCGTCGATCTGCGGCCGGCGGAACGGCAATTGGTCGCCATCGCCCGCGCCGTAGCGGCCAAGGCCTCGGTCCTCATTCTCGATGAGCCGACATCCAGCCTTTCGGCCAAGGAAGCGGACCGGCTCTTCGCCATCATCCGGCGGCTGCGGACCGGCGGCATGGCAATCCTCTACATCTCGCACAGGCTTGGCGACCTTGCCGCCATCGCCGATCGCGCCGTCATCATGCGCGGCGGTCGCATCGTCGGCGCTTTTGCCAAGCCGATCGATTTCCCTGCCGCCGTTGCGGCCATGATCGGCCGAACATTGGAAGCCGCCACCCATGACGGCAAGACGTCGACGGCCCCGATCGTCGCCTCCATCAAGGGCGCGCGGCTGATTCCCGGTGCACGGCCTTTCGATCTCGACCTGCGCTCCGGCGAGGTCGTCGCGCTGACCGGCACGCTCGGCTCGGGCAAAAGCCGGCTGCTGCGCGCGCTTTTCGGCCTGGAAACGCTGGCGCAGGGCAGCTTCGTGCTCGATGGAAAACCGTGGCTTTCGAACGGACCGGGGCGATCGATCGAAAACGGCGTTTTCATGGTCGCCGAAGATCGCTGGGCATCGTCGCTTTTGCCAGCCGAGATTCCGGGCGCCTCGATTGCCGGCACGATCGCCCTGCCGCATCTGCGGCGCTGGTTTCCCAGCGGTCTGCTGCGGGCCGCGCGCGAGCGCAGGGTCGCCTCCGAGGCGATCGCCCGGCTCGGCATCAAGGCGCGCGGACCCGACGACACACTCGATGAGCTTTCCGGCGGCAACCAGCAGAAGGTCGTGCTCGCCCGCTGGCAAGCGGCACCTTGCCGGCTGCTGTTGCTCGACGAGCCTTTCCAGGGCGTCGACGTCGGCGCGCGTGCCGACCTGATCGCCGCGATCCGCAACAGCCAGAGCGATTCCGCCACGCTGATCGCGACAAGCGACACCGAAGAGGCGCTGGAGGTTGCCGACCGCATCCTCGTCATGCGCGATCATTCACTTCACGAGGCCGGTGACGGCCATGGCTCGCTGACAGACCAGATCGGCAAGGTCGAGAGCGAAAAGGCCGGAGATCATCGATGACGAACCTGACGACCGAGCAACCAGCCGCCCCGCGCACATCGTTCTTCCGGGAGACGCGCCGCTACGCGCTCTTCGTGCTGCTGGCACTGATGGTGATCGGCTTCTGGTATGCCCAGCCCGCCTTCATCCGCTCGGCCAACCTGTTCTCGATCCTGCAGGCGGTTTCTGTCGTGGCGATCCTCGGCGTCGGGGTTTCTATCACAATGTCGGCCGACGGCTTCGATCTCTCGGTAGGCAGTATCGCCGCCTCGTCAGTGATGGCGGCGAGCTACGCCATGGTCGTCTGGCAGCTGGACGCGGCTGAGACCATGGTGCTGGTCCTGCTGATGGGCGCCTTCATAGGCCTCTTGAACGGGCTGCTGATCGTGCGTGTCGGCGTCCCCGATCTTCTCGCCACGCTGGCGACCATGTTCCTGCTCGCCGGCCTGCAGCTGATCCCGACAGGCGGCCGCTCGATCACCGCCGGGATGGTGCTTCCCGACGGCTCATCGGTCACTGGCGCTTACGATCCAGCCTTCCTGATCCTCGGCCGGTCGCGGCTCTTCGACACGATCCCCTTGTCTGTCGTGGTCATGGCGGTCGTCGCCGTCCTCGCCTGGTTTCTGATGGAGCGTACGCGCTGGGGCCGCGTCTTCTATGCGATCGGCGGCAACGAAACGGCCGCGCATCTATCCGGCGCGCCGACCAAGGCATACCGGCTCTGGGCCTATATCCTGTCCGGCACTCTTGCTTCGCTGGGAGGTCTGATCGTCGCTTCGCGTGTCGGCCGCGGCGATGTCTCAGCCGGCAACTCGCTCCTGCTCGATGCGGTGGCGGCCTCGCTGATCGGATATGCCGTGTTCGACAAGCGTCGCCCGCATGTGATCGGCACTGTGGCCGGCGCAATCTTCGTCGGCGTCCTCCTGAACGGCCTCACCATGCTGAACGCGCCCTATTACACGCAAGATTTCGTCAAGGGCGTCGTGCTGGTTGGCGCTCTGGCGCTGACGTTCGGCCTGGGAAAGAAACGATAGTTCACGCCGGCACAGGCGTTATCTCCCCTCCTTCGCGGCGAAACGAGGGAGGGGAGAAAAGGTCAGTTGGTGGGGATCCAGCTTGCGGTCGCTGCGTCGCTCTGACCAAAAGCGGGCAACTTGGCATCGAGATCCTCGATCGTCTTGATGCCGTTCTTGCGCAGCTCCTCCTGTGTCAGCAGGACCGGCTTGACGACGATGTTGTGGCCGGGATCCTCTCCCGCGATCAGCTTTGCCGCCGCCCGCACCGAAACGGCGCCTACGACGGCCGGGTTGGTGGCCGCGGTGGCGACCCATGGACTGCCTTCCGCGGTGATCTCGGTGATATCGGCGGTCGACACATCGGCCGAATAGATCTTCACCTTGTTCGAGATGCCGAGCTCATCGGTGGCGAGTTTCACGCCGCGCGCGAACTCGTCATAGGGGGCAAAGACGACGCTGATGTCGGTATTGGCCTGGAACGCCGCCTTGGTCTGGTCGGCGGTCGACACCGCGGTCGTATCATTGACCGTTCCCCAGCGGGCTTTCTCGACGATCCCGGGATTGGCCTTCTTGGTCTCCTCCCAGATTTCATTGCGACGGTCGAGCGGCGCGAAACCGGCGACGTAGACATAACCCGCCTGGAATGAGGTGCCGTTGTCCTTGAGGGCCTGGCCGAGGGACGCCTTGGCCAACTCGTGATCGGATTGTTCGACTTGCGGGATTTTCGGATTGCCGAGATCGACGTCGAAAGCCACAACCTTGATGCCGGCGTCGAGGGCCTTCTGCGCGACATCCTTTAAAGCTTCCGGCTGGCCATGGTCGATGATGATCGCCTGGACGCCGAGATTGATCGCCTGTTCGATCTGGTCACGTTGTGCCGCCGCATCCTGCCGGCCGGAAAAGACCGTGAGATCGATGTCGAGCGCTTTCGCCTGTTTCGTCGCACCGGCCTGGTAGGCCTGAAAGAAATCGCCGGCGGAGATGAAGGTGACGAGTGCCACCTTCACGCCGCCCTTGTCGAAGGGCGCCGGCGCTCCGGCCAACCCGGCGGCCTGTGCCGCCCCGGCCGGAATGGCACAGGCGAGCAGGCTGGCGGTGATCAGTCCAAGAACGGAAGTCTTCATGAAGGTCCCCAGAAAATAACGCCGACAAGGCGCGTCTCCGACCGCGGGATCGCCGCCGTCGCGCCTCAAGGAGCGAATGCGCAAGAGTACAGCGGCAATCGAGCCGTTCGGAACGCAGATTTTTCTCTTTCGAAGCGCGTGATTGGCAAATGTTGCCGTTGCTTGTCGCAGGCTTGGGCGATGCCGCGTTGTCGATCATCGGGATTGTTGGCGGTATCGCGGCGAGCGGAAATCCCAGCCCGCTATTAACCGCGAATCGCTGGGCGCGAATCAAAAAAGAAGCCGTTCAAGGTTTCCCTTGAACGGCTGGTCGAGCCCCCTGCTCCCCTAAAACTCTGACTGAAGTGCTGCCGATCGTCGCGAAACGACCGCTTCTGGAGTGGTTTTTGTGTGCCACGGGGCTTGCTTCGACGCAACGTAAACCACTTGTTAACCTTAACGGCCCCGACCCGTGAACAAGTGTTAACGACGCTGGCACGCTTCCTGCTCCGCAACGCATGTAGGTCATCGGAGGGCGCCCTTCTGTTCACCGATGGGACATCAGACGACAGATTGCGCGGAGCAGCATAATATGAACCAGAATGGATCGATCACGCTGTTCCACTATTGGAATCGCCTGCGTGACGGACGCCCTGCCCCGAAGCGTTCGGAGGTCGAGCCGGCCGATATCAAGTCGCTGCTGGCCGACACCTTTATCCTGGAACGGGACACGCGCGGGCAAGCCGTGTTCCGGCTGGCCGGCACCAGGCTTTGCGCCTGCTATGGCCGCGAACTCAAGGGGTTTTCCTTTCCATCGCTGTGGCGCGAGAAGGATCAGCGGCTCGTCTCGCGGCTGATCCATGGCGTCTTCGAGCAGAAGTCGGTCGTGCTCATCACCTATGAGGGCTTCAGCCGCAATGGGCGCTCCAACAAGTTCGAGCTGCTCGCTTTGCCGCTTGACGGCGGCGTCGAAAATCCGCGCTGCCTGGGCGTCGTCAGTGCCGTGGAGAAGCCCTTCTGGCTGGGCGCCGACCCGATCACCGACGCGTTGATCGATTCGATCCGCGTCATCGACCCGGAGAAGGAGCTCCTGAACAACCGTCCGGCGATCGATGTTCCCTCGCTCGTTCCCGACGATCTCGGGGCACCCGAGACGATCTCGGCGCTCGGCCGGGCGCGCCGCATCCGTCATCTTGTCGTCTTCGATGGCGGGCGCGAGGAATAATCCGCAGTTTCGCGTCTCGGTAACGTCGCCCAAAAGTGCGCAGCGGTCTTGGAACAACGACATACATACAAAGGGAAGAGCCTAAAAGCGCCCGCTTTTCCCCTTTGTTAACCTGCTTTGTTGTACTTCTTTGATGAAGTTCTCGCATCGACGCGTGGGACGCAAACAGGGTGAAGGCAGTCATGAGGTCAGCGGCGATCGACTATGCGCCGTCCCAAGCTGAAAGGCGTAACTTCCAGCGCGTCCGCGTCAAGATTTACGGGCGCTTCATGCTGGAAGACCGCACCGAGCACCCCTGCCAGGTCGTCGACATGTCGCCGGGCAATGTAGCATTTCGCACCGACCGCATCGGCATGCCCGGCGAAAAAGTCATCGCCTACATCGATCATATCGGCCGCATCGAAGGTGTCGTCACGCGCACCTTGCAGGACGGTTTCGCAATGACCGTCATCGCGTCGGATCGCAAGAAGGACAAGCTTGCCGCGCAATTGACCTGGCTTGCCAACAAGCATGAACTCGACCTGCCGGAAGACCGTCGCCACGAGCGCGTCGCGCCGCGCAATCCGACCAGCGTTCTGCAGCTCACCGATGGCCGCCAGTACCAGTGCCGTATCATCGACCTGTCGCTTTCCGGCGCTGCGGTCGAGATCGACGTCAAGCCGGCAATCGGCATCCAGGTCATGCTGGGCACCATGCGCGGGCAGGTCGTCCGCCATTTCGAGGATGGCGTCGCCATCGAATTCGCCGTCATCCAGCGTCCCGAAACGCTCGATTCCGAATTCAACGCGCCGCGCGCCTGACAAGGCCAGCAACGCTTCATGAAGCCGGCCCTTTGCGGCCGGTTTTTGCGTTCGCGACATCGCCGATTGAGATGCTTCAGACAAGCTCGAGGCCGTTGCCCTGCAAGGCCCGCGTGACATCGAGCCCGAGGATCAGCTTAGAAAGCCCAAATGATTTAATACTCAAATGATTCAAATTTTATGTTTATTCTACTGGCGTTTTACTCAATATCTACTTCGTGCTTTTGCCTCAAATAAATCCACATGTGGCAATGTCTCCTTCGAACGGGGAGACTACAACAATGAAGAAAACGAGGCGCAAGCTGTTGCTGGTGGCAATAGCGATGCAGCTTTCCGCCTGGGGATCAGCATATGCCGCGGGACCGGCCTATATGCACACCGGCGGACGTACCACGCAGCCTGTCGGCCATTATGAGTTCTGCCAGCGCATAGCTGGCGAATGCAGCGAAAGGACCCCCAAGGGCGCGCCGGTCGAGCTGACCCGCAAACTGTGGGCGACGATCGTCAACATCAACAATTCCGTCAACACCCGCATCAAGCCGCGCACCGATATGGAGAACTACGGTGTCGAGGAATACTGGGCCTATCCGGATAATGGCTATGGCGATTGCGAGGATTACGCGCTCGAAAAGCGTCGTGAATTGATGGATGCGGGCGTGCCCGCCGGCAATCTGCTGATGACCGTCGCGCGCCAGCCGAATGGCGACGGTCACGCGGTACTGACCGTGCGCACCAGCCTGGGGGAATTCATCCTCGACAATCTGGAGACCAAGGTCCTGTCCTGGACGGACACCGACTACACCTATCTCAAGCGCCAGTCCGACCAGAATTCGGGCGTTTGGGTGACGATCAACGACGGCCGCTCCGACGCGGTCGCGAGCGTCCGCTAGATATCACAGATCAGGCGCTCCGCATGAGTGCGAAGCGCTTAAGGAGAAACCCGGTCGAGTCCCCACCCTCCCCGTCCCCAACGACCGGGTGAAAGGAGCCGGCCCCGTCCCCGGGCCGGCTCCGCCATTTCTGGCGATGAAATGGCATCCGCTTGAGTGTCGTCACTTGTCAAAATGATATTATGTCAGACCACCCATCGGAAGGTCGCGGCTGCTACGGACATCGGACAAAGCCAGCCCCTTGCCCCTGCGATCCAGCTTTCAAATGGCTTTTGATCGCTGCAGTATGGGCGATCAAATTGCCACCTCTGGATCACCGCGATGTTGGAAATCCCGGAAGATCGCTGCGAGCGCCATCGCCTGTACAAGGCCATCGACGATGCCTTCAAGGCGGGCGATTTCGATGGTCTCGGCATGGCTATGGGTGGCTCGCCCCGCTGGTTCGACGAGCGCATGCCGTTTGAGCTCGGGCTCGGGCATCCGCTGGAATTTGCAATCTATTGGAGCCCCGTCGGTTTCATCTCGACCTTGCTGGATGCTGGCTCGGATCCAAATTATCAGGATCACGGCGGGTTTCCGTCCCTCATCGCGGCGCTGTCCACCGACCGGGCCGACAGGCTGGACATCGTGCGGGTATTGATCGAGGCCGGTGCCGACCCCAACATGCGGGGTGTGAACGACTGGACGCCGCTTCACTATTCGGTGGCCATCCGCAGCGTCGATGCGATCCGCCTGCTTTTGGCGGCGGGCGCCGACCCGACGCTCGAGACCCGCATCGATCACTACAGGACAGCCATCGAGGAGGCCGACATTGCCTGCTTTGACGCCGGTGCGTCCTTGCTGCGCGATGCGATAGCCGGGCCTGGCTCCAACCGCCGGTGAGTTAGGCCGCGATGAAAGATATAGGCCAAACTGGCCTCAGGCATTCTTCAAGCCCGCCTTGAAGCGCTTGCCATTGGCAACGTAGTGCGCCGCCGAGCCGCGCAACTTCGCCACGGCCGCGTCGTCCAGCACCCTGATTGCCTTGGCAGGCGAGCCGACGATCAGCGAATTGTCCGGGAATTCCTTGCCTTCGGTGACCAGCGCACCCGCACCGACCAACGAATTCCTGCCGATTTTCGCGCCGTTCAGCACGATGGCGCCCATACCGATCAGACTGTTGTCGCCGATCGTGCAGCCATGCAGCAAGGCGCGATGGCCGATCGTGCAGCCCTCCCCGATCGTCAGCGGAAAGCCGGGATCGGTGTGCATGACCGTATGTTCCTGCACATTGGTGTCGGCGCCGATGACGATGCGCTCATTGTCGCCGCGAATGACGGCGCCGAACCAGAAGCCGGCATTGCGGCCGACCCGAACGTCGCCGATCAGCGTCGCATCGGGCGCGATCCAGTTGGTCTGCACATCCGCGAAACTGGGCCCCGTTCCATCGATCGCGTAGAGCGGCATGTCTTGGTCTCCGAATCGTCTCAGCCTGGCAAGTCGGACCCTAGGAGACGGATCGTCCAAGAGGCAATGGCAAGCACGACCACGCCCAGCGCCAAGGACCAGGCTATTGCCGTGCAGCCGCAGGACATCAGCGCCATCATCGAAATGCGGCGCTCGCGCCGGGCATCGATGGCATCGTTGACGAGCATGAAAGGGCCGGCACACGCGGTGGCGAGCAGCGAGCGCAAGATATGGGACGGCGACACATAGGGTTCGGTGAAGGCGACCTTGCGGCCCGAAACCAGTTCCATGGCCGATCCGGCCATCCCGCAGGCGGTCAACCCGACGACAAAAGCGAAGAGCGTGAGTTCCAGCGGTCCCATCTTAACTTCCCATTTACCATGAAATTGCACAGTCGTTCCATGAAGGCTGCAAAAGCCATGCCGTGCGACGTGTACCGCCCAGGGACACAGAGGCGGCTGGGATCCGAGAACCGAGATGAAACAGGCAGCGCTCGCCAACGAACTCACCGTGGTCGATTCCAGGCTGATGAAGCGGGTGCTCTACGCGTTCGCGGCGCTGGCCCTGCTGTCGGCAGCGATCAGCCTCGGCGGCAAATGGTTCGGCCATTCGATCGCCATGGCCGGATACACCGACGACGCAACAATCCACCAGGTGGTGATCGGCAACAATGTCATCGCCGTGCCGGCCAACGCCATCCGTTTCGCCCAGGCCAGGCGCGACGGTATCGCCTCGCGGCTCGATCTCTATCTGCGCTACCCCCAGATGGACGGCTACAGCGAGGCCGCGCGCGACGATTTCAACCACACCGGGGCAGCCAAGAACATCGTCTTCCTGTCTTTCGAACAGCGGATGATGTCGCGTGACATGAGTGGCCGCTTCGCGCCGATCTACAGCGCGTTGATCACCAAACCCGGCATTGCGGGGCCTGGCGGCACGACGGTGTACGGTTTCAACGAGAAATCAGGCTATTTGAACGAGGTGCTGGTTGTCGCCGAGCGCCCCGGCAAGGACCCGTTCGTGGCACGTTGCCTGAGCGGGCCGAGTGCCGACGAATCGCTGGCGCCGTGCGAGCGCGACATCCAGGTCGGCGACGAACTCAGCCTCACCTATCGCTTCCCAAGGGAGTTTCTGGGTGATTGGCAGACGCTTGACGCGGCAATCGCCACAGAAGCCGGGCGTGTCCTGAAAACAGGACATTAGAATAGAAAGCGTCGGGAGATCCGGCTGGCCGGCCGCATTCGAGGCGCAGCCGGCCAAGCGCAAGGTGCTGGCTCAGGCCAGATCGATGTCGAGGATTGCCATCGAAAAATTGTAGTCGCCGTCGTCTTCATCCTTGAAGACGATGCCGAGGAATTCGTCACCGACATAGACCTCGGCTGAATCTTCCTTGCGCGGCCGTGCCTTGACCTCGAGCTTGGGGTTCTGGAAGACGCGCTTGAAATAGGCGTCCAGCTTTCTGATTTCGTCCGGCTTCAACAGTCTTCTCCGATCATCGGGCTTGCTCGTTCGAGCGCGCTTCTGACACGTCGACAATGGCGATGTAAAGGCAAGCGGCCCGATAAGGCGAGACAACCGCCACTCATGCCCACGGCCGGAATCCGGCAGCGGGCGGCGGCCTTGTGAAAATCAGATGTCGAAGCTGACGACCTGATCCATCGTCTGCGACGGCAGAAGCTGGTCCATCTGGCGCGACGGCTGATCGCAGCCGGTCTCGCCAACGACGCGAGCCGGTACGCCGGCAACCGTCTTGTTGTGCGGCACTGGCGACAGCACCACCGAGCCTGCCGCAATCTTCGAGCAATGGCCGATTTCGATGTTGCCGAGGATCTTGGCACCGGCGCCGATCAGCACGCCGTAGCGGATCTTGGGATGACGGTCGCCGCCGGCCTTGCCGGTACCGCCCAGTGTTACGCCATGCAAGATCGACACATCGTCCTCGATGACCGCGGTCTCGCCGACCACAAGGCCGGTGGCGTGGTCGATGAAGATGCCCTTGCCGATGCGCGCGGCCGGGTTGATGTCGGTCTGGAAGACCGAGGACGAGCGGCTCTGCAGATAGAGGGCGAAATCCTTGCGGCCCTGGCTCCACAGCCAATGCGCCAGGCGGTGTGTCTGGATGGCGTGAAAACCCTTGAAATAGAGCACCGGCATGATGAAGCGGTCGCAGGCCGGATCGCGGTCGTAATAGGCCTGGATGTCGACGCGCACGGTCGTCGGCCAGTCCTTGTCGTCGGCCAGCATGGATTTGAAGGTCTGGCGGATGAGATCGGAGCCGATGTCCTGGTGCGCCAGCCGTTCGGCCAGGCGATGGATGACCGCTTCCTCCAGGCTGTCCTGGTTGAGGATGGTCGAATAGAGGAACGCGGCGAGCAGCGGGTCGCGGTTGACAGCCTCCATCGCTTCGTCGCGGATCGAGCGCCAGATCGGATCGACCGGCTTCAATCCGCTGTGTCGGGAAATGCTGATGCTGTTCATCGCCGTCTCGTCCTGCGCCCTGCCGGGCTTGCCTGTTGTCCGGCCGCACATATAAGCCAGATCATAGCACGATTGAACTCAATTTTCCTCAGTGCATTGTCAAATGGATTTGGTTCGCGGGAATTCAAGCAGCCATGGAAAACGAACCCTTGATCGATGACGCTCTGAAGAGCGAGCTTTCAGCGCTCTACCGGGGACCAGGCCGCCATTACCACAACCTTGCCCATATCGAAGCGATGTTGGCGCTTGCAGGTGACTATCGGGCGGCGCTCGGCGACCCCGGAGCCGTCGAAGCGGCGATCTGGTTCCACGATGCCATCTATGACAGCAAGGCCAAGGACAACGAGGCGCAAAGTGCTGCCCTAGCCGAGAAGAAGCTGGCGGGCCGCGCGGACCCTTCCCGCCTCAACCGCATCTCGGCGATGATCGTCGCCACCGCCACACACCAGGTGCCGCCGTTTGACGACGCGACGAGCACACGCGACGCAAGTCTTTTCCTCGATATGGATCTGTCGATCCTGGGTGCCGCGCCGGACGCCTTCGACGCCTATGAGCGCGCCGTACGACGCGAGTACGCCTGGGTGGAGGGGCCGATGTGGCGGGCCGGGCGCAGTGCCGTGCTGAAGAATTTCTTCGCCCGCCCACACATTTTCCACACGGAGGAATTCCGGCAACGCTTTGAACGGCAGGCCCGCGAAAACATGGCGCGGTCGCTGGCGGCTCTCACCACAGGCTGAGGGCAGTCACGTCCCGCTCCCCTCGCCGTCCGCTCAGAGCGGATTTTCGGCATAGAACTCCACCACACGCTGCTTGAAGGTCTTGTCCCCGACTGCCAGCATGTGGTCACGGCCCACAATGTGAAAGGCCCCGGCGTTCGGCATCAACGCCGCGAGTTCATCGGGCGAGCCGCCAATGTCGTCGGTCGTGCCGACAGCGACCAGCGTCGGCTGGGCGATGCGGGCAATATCCTGCTCGCTCAGCAGTTCGCGCGATTTGGCAATGCAGGCGGCCAACGCACGGCGATCGCTGCGGGTCTGGTCGGCGAAGGCGCGAAACGAACGGCCGCGCGGATGGCTTGTCGCGGCCGGATCATCGGCAAGCAGGGCCGCGGCGATCGGATCCCAATCGCCGACGCCATCGATCATGCCGATGCCAAGACCTCCGAAAACCAGCGTCGCCACCTTGTCCGGATCCGACAGCGCCAGGAACGCCGCGATGCGCGCGCCCATCGAATAGCCCATGATATGGGCGCGCTCGATGCCGAGGTGGTCGAGCAAGGCGGCGGCATCCGAAGCCATCTTCGCCGGCGTATAGTCGGCCTCCTCATAGCTCTTCGAAGACGAACCATGGCCGCGGTTGTCGAAGGCGATGGCGCGGTAACCGGCATCGTTCAGCGTCTTGAACCAGCCGGGCGACACCCAATTGACATAGTGGCTCGAAGCGAAGCCGTGGATCATGAGGACCGGATCGCCCTCGCCCGACGCCGGCTGGCGGTCGAGGAAGGCAATGTCGAAGCCGTCATGGGTGAAAAGCTGCATCGGCGATCCCGCCTGTCCACTCAACCGCCGCCGCCATTGGGCGCATCGCCATTGTCGGCGGGCGGCATGCCGGGGCCGGACGCTGTGCCCACGGCCGGATGGCGCACCAGGTCGCCATATTCGATGCCGTTGCTGGCGGCCGTGCCGGCCTTGAGTTCGAGCACGAAACGTACCGGGACACCTGGCGAAATAACGGCGTCGGATTGCGGCTCACCGCGCTTGATCGCCCGGATCTTGCCGTCCTGGCCGACAAAGATCAGATCGAGCGGCATCGGCGTGTTCCGCATCCAGAAATTGACCTGCTGTGGCATCTCGAAGACGAACAGCATGCCGTGATCGTCGGGCATGTCCTGGCGATACATCAAACCGGCTTCGCGCTCTGGATCGGTGTCGGCGATTTCGATGGAAAAGGAGCGATCGCCGCCTTTCGTCACCACGACCAGTGGCGTCGGGTCGACCGCAAGGATCATCGCCCGACTGTCCGCCGCGGTCGGCCGTTCGGAATAGAAGAAGGCGCCTGCGGCGACGATGACGGCAATCACGGCGCACACCACGCCCGCCGCCAGCCAGTTCCTGTGAGCCATTCGAAATCCTCAGCCGGAAATCGTCCTAGTGCGAGACCGGCAAGGTCCCCATATCGGGGTGAATTTCGGCGGCCATAAGGCCTTTGTCGCCGCGTCCGAAACGAACCAGAACGACTTGGCCTGGCCGAAGCTCGGTGATGCCGTAGCGGCGCAAGGTCTCCATGTGGACGAAGATGTCCTCGGTGCCCTCGCCGCGGGTCAGAAAACCAAAACCCTTGGTGCGGTTGAACCACTTCACCAAAGCGCGTTCGAGACCGCTTTCCGGCGTCACCGCGACATGGGTGCGCTGCTCCTGCATCTCGGCCGGGTGAACCGCTGTGGTGAGATCCATGGAGAGAACCCGGAAGGCCTGCAATCCGCGGTCGCCATGCTTGACGAGGCAGACCACGCGCGCGCCCTCCAGGGCCGTCTGAAAGCCGTCCTTTCGAAGACACGTCACATGGAGGAGGATGTCGCCCGAAATGCCGTCATCCGGGAGGATGAAACCATAACCCTTGGCCACATCGAACCACTTGATCACGCCGGCAATTTCGAGCAGGTCGGCGGCGTCACCGCCTTCGTCACGCTGCAAGGCATCGCCTAGAGGTTCGTCCCGCCCCATGAAAGAGGCCTTTTCCCCCATAAGAATGCCCCCTCTTTTAAAGAACACCGCAACTGATTCTTGGGGACCAGATTAACACTGCCGCTTCCGGTGTGTGCAAGACCTGCCGTGCCTTTTTTCACGGTTCAATGGGGTGAATACCGGATTTGTTCTTTGCCGGCATTGCGCGATGCCGCATGATTGCCCTTTGACGGGGTCGACCCTATGTTGCACCGCAATGCAATTCCCACGAGGAATCCTCATGCGCTATCTGCACACCATGGTCCGCGTCGCCGACGTCGATGCCTCGCTTGACTTCTACTGCAACAAGCTCGGCCTCAAGGAGGTGCGCCGCTACGAAAACGAGCAAGGCCGCTTCACGCTGATCTTCCTCGCCGCGTCGGAAGACGAGCAAAGCGGCATCGCCGACAAGGCGCCGCTAATCGAACTGACCTACAATTGGGATCCGGAAGACTACAAGGGCGGGCGAAATTTCGGCCACCTCGCCTATGAGGTCGACGACATCTACGCCACCTGCCAGCATTTGATGGACAACGGCGTCATCATCAATCGGCCGCCGCGCGACGGCAATATGGCCTTCGTCAAGTCGCCGGACGGCATTTCGATCGAACTGCTGCAAAAGGGACCGGCGAAGCCCAAAGCCGAGCCTTGGGCCTCGATGCCGAACACCGGCACCTGGTAGCGATCACGCCATCTTGAGTGGGGCGGCCATGCGGACAAGCCGGCCGCCTTTGCCGTTCTGATCGAAGGCACCTATCTACCTGCTTATCGCGCCTGCCCGCCGAGGCCGGCGCTTACCAGGAGAATTCATTCATGCCGACCAGCCGTGCCGATATTGCCACCGAGCATGCCAGCCGCTACCTGCAGCAATTGTGCAAGCACTGGGCGCACAAATTCCCGGTCGAGTTCGATCCCGCCCATGGCACCATCGATCTCTCAATGGGCCGCACGGTTCTGGACGCAGACGCGACCGCGCTGCATATCACGGTTTCAACTGACGAAGCCGGATCGATCGAAGGGCTGGAAAGCGTCGTCGCCGATCACATCAAGCGCTTTGCTTTCCGCGAAGAGTTGACCTTCGACTGGAAACCCGCGCCGGCGGCATAAGCGCTTATTCGAGCACGACTTCTGGCGAAAACCGGTACCCACTTTTCGGGATCATGCTTCACTTCCCATCGGCCTGAGCGGCCATCGCCAGCAGCGCCTGCACCGAGCGCCAATTGCGCGCCGTGCCTGGCACTTTCAGGGTGCGCGGGATCAGCCCGGCAAACACCGATTTGCCCAGTCCATCCGGCGCATGCAGGTAGAGCACATCGCCCTTGACCTCGAAGCGTTCGGGCCCTGTGCACTTTTCGGCCAGCCGCGCCACCTCATCAGCGGTCGGCTCGCGTTCCAGCACATAGGCATGGAGCCTCGTGTGGTCCGCAGCCACGTCCGGATAGGGATTTTCGTTCACCAGCCGCTCGAACCATGAGAGATCGCGCACCATGATGCGGGAATGGAAACCCCATTTCTTCTCGAAGGCTGCTTCGAGCTGTTTTGCCAGCGTGACCGCGTTGCCCTTCTTCGCCTTGAACACGGCATTGCCGCTCTGCACATAGGTGGCGACATCGGAAAAGCCGAGATCCTCGAAGAATGATCGCAACTCCGCCATGTTGACGATGCGGTTGCCGCCGACATTGATGCCGGAAAACAGCGCGACGAAGGTTTTTCCGACACCGCTCATATGATGAACCCGGCCAAGGTCTCGTTGTCGGTGATGTCCTGGTACTGGACGCCTTCTGCCTCGAAATTCGCCTTGAGCAGGTCGAAATTGCGGCGGTCCTTGGTTTCGATGCCGATCAGCACCGAACCGAAATTGCGCGCCGATTTCTTCAGATATTCGAAACGGGCGATGTCGTCGTCCGGACCGAGCAGTTCGAGGAAGTCGCGCAGCGCGCCTGGCCGCTGGGGGAAGCGGATGATGAAGTATTTCTTCAGGCCCTCGAAGCGCAGTGCCCGCTCCTTGACGTCGGGCAGCCGCTCGAAATCGAAATTGCCGCCCGAGACCACGGCGACAATGGTCTTGCCCCTGATTTCCTTTCTGGAGAAATCCTTCAGCGCATCGATCGCCAGGGCACCGGCCGGCTCCAGCACGACGCCCTCGACGTTGAGCATCTCGATCATGGTGGCGCAGAGCCGGTTTTCCGGGATCAGCCGCACGGTGTCGGCAGGAAAATCCTTGAGATGCCGTAACGGCTCGCGGCCGATCTCGGCCACTGCCGCGCCATCGACGAAATTGTCGACCTTGGCGAGCTTGAGCCGTTTTCCCGCAGCGAGGCTCTCTCGCAGGCTCGGTGCGCCGGCTGGTTCACAGAAGACGAAGCGCGCTTCCCGGCCCTGATCGGCGAAAAAGTGAGTGACGCCGGCGGCGAGCCCGCCACCGCCGACCGGCAGCATGACGATGTCGGGCATGCGGGCGCCGGGCATCTGGTCCGCGATCTCATAGGCGACGGTCGCCTGGCCCTCGATGATGTCCTTGTGGTCGAAGGGCGGCACCATATGGGCGCCGGAACTTTCGGTGAATTCGAAGGCGGCGCGATAGCAATCGTCGAAAAAGTCGCCAACCAGCCTGATCTCGACGAAATCGCCGCCGAACAGCCTGGTCTTGTCGATCTTCTGCTGCGGTGTCGTCACGGGCATGAACACCACGCCCTTCTTGCCGAAATGGCGACAGACGAAAGCAAAGCCCTGCGCATGGTTGCCGGCGGACGCGCACACGAACAGTTCGGCCTCGTTGCCCGCCGCCAGCGTTTTGCGGAAGAAATTAAAGGCGCCGCGGATCTTGTAGGAACGCACGGGCGACAGATCCTCGCGCTTCAACAGCACCCGCGCGCCGGTCTTTTTCGACAAATAGTCGTTTTCCTGCAGCGGCGTTTCCGGGAAGATCTGACGGATCGCGGCAGCAGCGCCAGCAACGCGGGAAGAGAAACTGTTCATTGGAAACCTCTTCGCGGCGCATGTCGTCGGCAGACCTCGTCACCGATTGGGCTGCGCACCGTCAGTTGTTGGCGTTATGCTACGATGCAGCACGAACCCGCCTATTGCATATCCGGCCTTGCGACGCCATCGTCCCGCCATTCATGTCTTCTCGCAACGGGCATTCGCAAAAGCTTTGCAAGCTCTTGAAGGCGTTTTTTGATGCATTGGTGGCGGTCGGCCTGAAATCCTGTCCCTGCCAAAACCGGCGCGTCGACGGTAGATGCGGCTCATTGTGCGCACCAGGGAGGCGTTCCTCGCGTCATTTTGGCTTTCGCGCAACACTGCGGCGGCTGTAGCCGGGCGCTGATCACATTTCGATGGGACACGACTTAGTTCCGCCGCACTCTCCCTGTCCGGGAGGTGTCGCGGGGGTAGACAGGCCTTTCGGCCGGAGTTGGAATTTCAAGCGTGCCTTTGAAGAAGATCTTTACCGTTGTCCTTGCCTTGTTCGTCACCGGCTGCGCCGGCTCGCAAACACAGGAACTGCTGGGTAGCGCCATGGTGTCCGCCCCGGTGACGGAGATCGCCGGCAACCACAGCATCTTTATCGCCACGACGCGCAAGAAATCCGACGATCCCAATAAGGTTTTCGACGGCGAGCGCTCGGCGACGCTTAACTACGCGCGCGTCAACGTCACCGTTCCGGGGATCCACGAGACCGGCCAGATCGAGCGGCGCTCGCGCGGCAAGTCGGACGACCCGGCCAAATATTTCATGGCCTCCGAGGTCGTCGGCTACGACACGCAGCCGAAATTCTCCAGCGCCCTCAACGCCGACATCGCGGCGCGCGGCGGCCGCGTCATGGTCTTCGTGCATGGCTACAACACCGGCTTCGACGCCGCCGTCTATCGCCTCACCCAGATTGTCCACGATTCCGGCTATCCCGGCACGCCCGTGCTGTTTTCCTGGGCATCGGGCGCCAGGACCACCGACTATGTCTACGACAAGGAAAGCGCCAGTGCTGCCCGCGACCAGCTGGAAGTGACGCTCAGGATGCTGCAGCAGTCGGGCGCCCGGCGCATCGACATAGTCGCCCACTCAATGGGAACCTGGGTGACCATGGAAACGCTGCGCCAGATGGCCATCAGCGGCGACCGCGATCTCGGTGGCAAGCTCGGCGACGTGGTGCTGGCCTCACCCGACATCGACGTCGACGTGTTCAAGAGCCAGATGCGGCGCTACGGCAAGCCCGACAAGCCGTTCATCCTGCTATTGTCCGACGACGATCGGGCCCTGAGGCTCTCAGGCCTGATCGCCGGTTCGCGGCCGCGCGTCGGCGACTACAAGGATGCCGCCGATCTTGCCTCCTACGGCGTGACCGTCGTCGACCTCTCCACGGTCAAGGGAAGCGACAGCTTCAACCATACGAAATTCGCCGACAATCCAACGCTGGTGAAGATGATCGGCCAGCGCCTGCGCGAGGATGACGGCTTTGCCAGCGACCGTGACGTGACCGACCGCATCGGCCTGCTCGGCCAATAGATGGGGTCCCGCGGTTTCGCCGTGCCTGTTCAGTATTGCGGACGTATGGACTCACTTTGAACTGGACCGCGCCGGTGTCTGGCTCTATCGGAGTAGCCAGCGACGTCACGCGTTTGACGTCCCCCCCTTACGGGAGCTGGCGCGTGACCGTGCGTTCGAAGAGTTGCCTCGTCGTTGCTATCGCGCTCGCCGTGACCGGCTGCGCCGGCCAGAACACGCATGACCTGCTCAACAGGACCGCTGTCTCGGTGCCCGCTTCCGACATCGCGGCGACGCATGAGATCTTCGTTGCAACGACCCGGCAGAAGGCAATCAAGGATCCGCGACAGGTGTACGACGGCGATCGCTCGCTGACCACCAGCTTTGCCCGTGTCGACGTCACCGTTCCGAAAAGCCATCAGGTCGGCGCCATAGAGCGGGCCAAAGGATCGGCAAATAGCGCTCCGGCCAAGGACTTCACCGCCAGGGACGTAACCTTCTACGAAGGCGCGCCGCAATTCGCCAAGGCGGTCGGCGCAGACATCGCCATGCGCGGAGACCGTGTGCTGGT
This sequence comes from Mesorhizobium sp. LNHC252B00, assembly GCF_000502955.1. Lineage (GTDB taxonomy): Bacteria > Pseudomonadota > Alphaproteobacteria > Rhizobiales > Rhizobiaceae > Mesorhizobium. Next base: position 78,378 of record NZ_AYWO01000009.1, read on the forward strand.
TTTCGTGCATGGCTTCAACAATGGCTTCGATGACGGCATCTATCGGCTGACGCAGATCGCCCACGACACGAAATATCCAGGTACGCCGGTGCTGTTCTCATGGGCGTCGAGCGGCAAGACCACCGGTTACATCTACGACAAGGAAAGCGCCAACGCGGCGCGCGACGACCTCGAGGCGACGCTCAGGATGCTAGCCAAGACTAAGGTCAAGAGCATCGACATCATCGCGCATTCGATGGGAACCTGGGTGACCATGGAGGCGCTGCGCCAGCTCGCCATCACCGGCGACCGCGATCTCGGCGGCAAGCTCGGCTACGTCATCCTGGCCTCGCCCGACATCGATGTCGATGTGTTCAAGAAGCAGATGATCCGCTACGGCAAACCCGATAAGCCGTTCGCCATTCTGCTCTCCGCGGATGACCGGGCTCTCAAGCTTTCCTCCCTGATCTCGGGCGACAAGCCACGTGTCGGCGACTACGGCAATGCGGCCGACCTTGCCAGCTATGGCGTGTCGGTGGTCGATCTTTCCCAGGCCAAGGGCGGCGACCGGCTCAACCACGCCAAATTCGCCGACAACCCGATGCTGGTGCAACTGCTCGGCGACCGGCTGCGGGCGCCAGCTGGCCTGGCCTCGGACGAACCCGGCCCGACACAGCTCAACAATCTCGGTCAAGGCCTCGGCAAGGCCGTCGGCTCGGTCGCCGAGATCGTCATCACCACGCCGTTCAAGGTGCTGACCATAGCCACCGGCGGGTGAGCGAGCCATCAGCCAGGATTGGTCGAGATTCAGGTCAGGCCGAGCCGAAAATGGTGGTGTCCGAGAACCGGAGCGGAGCGTACTTAAGTACGTGAGCACCGGAAGCGCAGGAAACCGGCGTTTGCAGGCCGGCATCACCTGAATATCGACCAATCCTAGACGAACAGGTCGACCTTCTGGAAAGTCGTCACATCGATCAGGCCGACATCGGAAATCCTGAGCTCGGGAATGACGACCAGCGCCAGCAGCGAGTGCTGCATATAGGCGTTGTTTAGCGAACAGCCCATCTTGCGCATCGCCTCGGTGAGCTTGTCCGCCTTGGCCGCGACGATTTCCGCCCGCTCGTCCGACATCAGCCCGGCGATCGGCATTTCGACCAGCGCCAGTTCCTTGCCCTTGGAGAACAGCACGACGCCGCCGCCGACCTCGCCCAGACGGTTCACGGCCAGCGCCATGTCCTGCTTGTTGGTGCCGACGCAGATAATGTGGTGGGCGTCATGCGCCACGCTGGACGCCATGGCGCAGTCGGCCATGTAACCGAACCCGGAGACGAAGGCGTTGGTAACGCCGCCCGTGCCTCTGTGGCGCTCGACAAGCGCGATCTGGCAGACATCGTTGCGGCGATCCATGGCGACCAGCCCGTCCTCGACCGGCAGATCGGCCTCCAGTGCCCGCGTCGGCGCCTGGTTCTCGATGACGCCGATGACGCGCACCCGCACCTCGTTGGCGCCCTTGGGAGCCACGATGTCGAAGTCGCCGCCCTTCAGCTTCTTGCCGAGCTTGACGGTATTCTTCGCCGTCTTCGGGTAATCATAGGCCGGAATATCGATTTCGAGCTTGCCGCCCTTGGCCAGCCTGACTCCGCGTGAATAGACCTCGTCTATGGTCATTGCGGCGAGATCCGAGACGATCAGCAGATCGGCCAGCCGACCCGGTGCAATCGAGCCGATCTCACGTTCCAGTTTGAAATGCCGGGCGGTGTTGAGCGTCGCCATCTGGATCGCCGTCACCGGCTTCAACCCCTGTTGGATGGCGTGGCGCACCACGCGGTCCATGTGGCCTTCATGAACCAGCGTGCCGGAATGGCTGTCGTCGGTGCACAGGATGAAGTTGCGCGGGTCGATCCCGCTCTCCGTCACCGCCTTGATCTGCGAGGCCACGTCGTACCAGGCCGAACCCAGCCGCAGCATCGCCTTCATGCCCTGGCGAACACGCGCAATGGCATCCTCGGCGCGCGTGCCCTCGTGGTCGTCTTCCGGGCCGCCTGCGACATAGCCATGGAACGGCAGACCGAGATCGCGCGAGGCATAGTGGCCACCGACCGTCTTGCCTGCCTTGACCGTCGCGGCGATCTCGCCCGACATGACCGGATCATTGGCGGCGACGCCGGGAAAATTCATCACCTCGCCAAGTCCGATGATGTTGNATAGTGGCCACCGACCGTCTTGCCTGCCTTGACCGTCGCGGCGATCTCGCCCGACATGACCGGATCATTGGCGGCGACGCCGGGGAAATTCATCACCTCTCCCAGTCCGATGATGTTTTCCCAAGTCATCGCTTCCGCCACATCGGCGACCGTCAGTTCGGCGCCCGCATGTTCCAGCCCCGGCGCCGAAGGCACGCAGGACGGCATCTGCACATGCACGTTGATCGGCATGGCGACGGCCTCGTCATGCATCAGCCGCACGCCTGGCAGCCCCAGTACATTGGCGATCTCGTGCGGATCGATGAACATCGACGTGGTGCCATGCGGAATGACAGCCCGGCAGAACTCGGTCACCGTCACCATGCCACTCTCGACATGCATGTGCGCGTCGCAGAGGCCGGGCACCAGATAACGCCCGCCTGCGTCGACCACCTTGGTGACGCCCTGGCCGATGGCGTGGCTTGCATCAGGCCCGCAAAAGGCGAAGCGCCCGCCGGCAATGGCGATGTCGGTGCCGGCGATGATCTCGCCCGAATGGACGTTCACCCAGCGGCCGTTGCGGATAACGAGATCGGCGGGTTTGCGCCCCATGGCGACATCGACCAGATGCGTCGCCATCTCGGTCCAGGGTTTGGGTTTCGTCGCATGCCCCGACGGCTTCTTTGTCATGAAAGACTCCTGTTTGCCCGACTGTGCCAAGCCGATGTGGTTTTGGCCAGCGCTGAACGGTCTTTGCTCCTGTCGATCAACGGATTACGCCGTCTTCACCACATATTGGTCGCAGTCGGAATGGAATTCCGTTTTGTGGCAAATCAGGTTACCCTTTCCGCAAGGACATTTCTGGATCGCCATTTCGGGGAGTTCGATGCGTCGCCTGATGGTCGCAAGTGCCGTTTTTCTTGTCGCTTCGGCCGTGCCGGCTTTTGCAGCCGACCAGATGGTCGACGTGCCGATGACAGCGCCCGGCTTCGACTGGACGGGCTACTACGCCGGTCTGCAGGGCGGCTATGGCTGGGGCCGATCCGATATATCAACGACGGAAGGCGCGCCGTTTTCCATCACCCCCGATATTGATGGCGGCTTCGTCGGCGGCCATGTCGCCGGCCTGTGGCAGTTCGACCAAGCGGTGCTCGGCGCCGAGGCAGAGCTCAACTATTCGTCGATCGAAGGCACGACGGAATCGGGCCTGGGAAGCCCATTCGGGACCGACATCAAATGGTTCGGGTCGGTCAACGCCAAGGCCGGCTACGCCATGGATCGCCTGCTGGTCTACGGCATTGGCGGCGTCGCCTTTGCCGGCATCGAGACATCGCAAGTCGCGGGTCCGGCGTTCGCCAGCACGCGCACAAATGTCGGTTGGACCGTTGGTGCCGGCGTCGACTACGCACTGACCGACAAGTTCGTCGTCGGCGCGCAGTATCGCTACTATGATTTCGGCTCCGAGCACTACGACGTGGCGGAACCCTTCAACGATCGCGATCAGAACGTGAAGCTCAACACGGTCGGGATCAATTTGAGCTACAAGTTCTGAACCAGCCCACTGTTATCACCAAGCCGCCCGGGCCGTACGTCCGGCCAAGGCCAAAGACACGACTTGACGGCCTGTGTCTGGCGTCTGAAAAGGGCTGGCCTGCGGACGTGGCGGAATTGGTAGACGCAAGGGACTTAAAATCCCTCGATCTCTGATCGTACGGGTTCGATTCCCGTCGTCCGCACCAGATTGAAATATAACAACAATCTGAGTTCTATCGGCTTACTGGATACCCAGATGAAATCCCGCTCGGGTAGCCGTAGGGGTAGCCCCGCTGGAAAAAGTTGGCCTACGCTTACGCTGGCCCGCCCAAATCGATTGCGGCAAAATCGGGTGTCCGACCCATATCAATCTCGATCCGCAGTAGGCGTTCAGCAAGCTTCTGAGTTTGACCTATCGTGTCGAGCTGATGCTGGTGGGGACCAACGACCGCGCCGTGAACTACTTTGCTCCTTATCGAGTAAAAGCTGCTCACGACCTTCGCTAGGTCTTTACGCTCATCATAGGTTGATCCCAATAGCATTGCGGCTCTGGTCTTCAGTCGATGGGAGATTTCGGAGCCGCTTTCCGGCGGAAGCAGGAGTGACTCAAGTGCGACAGAGATATCTATGACCCTTTGGCTGTGATCCCGGCGACTTCGCGCTGATCGCAAACGATGGGCGGCTATTTGACAGCGACGAGCCAAGTCTCCACTCAACGCGAGAAATTTCTCAGCATATGCCACAGCCTCCTTGGTTACCTTGCCCACCGGCGGTTGACCGGCCTGGTCAGCTCCCCAAGCCCGACCGAACACTGCGGCTTCCAATTCGGGATCAGTAAATTCGTGCCAGAAATAGCCGGCGTTCGGGAAGATTTCGCCCGAAGCGGACAATCCAAGGAGCACTTGGTCGATCGATGATCGCATAGGCCTTTCCGCAACCGCGCCAGCGGCCGCGTCCAAGGCTTCCTCGTAGACAGCCACCATCGGGCGATGAAAGTGAAACGTCATGTTTTTGGCTGAAATGTTGTAGTTCTCCGCGAGCGCGCAAACGTTGGGCGAAGGATGTAATTCGGTAAGACGCGTTACGATCACTCCGTTTGAGAACTTGATGGGTTCAGGGCTGTCGGCCCCGACGATCTCGACAACCAGCCGAACGTTCGCCTTGCCGGCGGCGGCTATCGAATGCACCCTCTCCAACCATTCTGCGGTTTGCGCCGGACCACGTTCGGCCAGCACGAATAGACTGACCATCGCCAAGTTGGGCGAAGCGCCACCCGTGACAATCTGCTTGGATCCAAAACCGATCGATTTACCGGCGCCGAAAGCATGGGCGATAGCCTTTTGTATCGCCTGGACCTCTTCTGACAAGCTGAGGCTCCTGGTCCCCGCTTTTACATGCGTTGCATATTCCTCATGCGCCTTAAGGGCATCCAGCAAACTCATGATCCGAAGAACCCCTCACGTTTTGTAGAACGGAACTCTCCGCCCGGTGATGGCAAGCAGGTTGGATAGCAAAATGCAAGGCCCGCCACCGTGAGGCAGCGGGCCGAACAAGTGTCCCAAGGGCAATTGGTTAGTGTCGCCTCTTCGGTGCCTCGTGAAATCCAACAACCATGCTGGTGGCCGTGTCGTTCGGCATTGCTTCCGCGCAGCCCCGAACGATGGCAGCGGCAAGTTGCAGCATGTCAGCCCTGCTTCCGACCAGCCTGGATACAACGAGGTGTTCCTGCCCGCCGTCGAAGATCGAACGCTGCGCAACAAATAATGTCAGCCTCAGATTATCGCCCATGAATTGGAGAGGGGTGGCGCCTGTTATAAAAGTGTCCGGAACAATCGCCGGCTCAACCATCGGGATGGCGTCGGTCATGACGCAGCTCCTTCGAGGGCTTCGAAATAGGCTTTCCTCACCTTCGTCGACATCTTCACCGCCTCGTATGCGACAAAAAGCAGGCGGGTGCCTTCTGGATCGGTGACAACGTAATTGCTCCCTTCGGGCGGAGCCATCGCAAAACAGTTCTCCAACAGATCTGCAAGCACATCGAGCATGTTATCGGCGTCACAGATCAGCGTCTCCAGATCGCGGAACGTGGTCTTTTCCTTGGTGGCATCGCCCAGCATGTGGGCGGTCATGACACGCGCTCCTGATCGAGGAAGGCCAGCGCAGCCTTTAGCGTGTTCTCTGCACTGGAAGCGATGATGCAATCGGACTCAAGCGTGTAGCGGATCGCTTCCGCCACGCCGCGAAGGCTCGTCGCCGGAGGACAGTTATTCCAGAGCCTGTCGTGTGCCGGCCCATAGGTGGACATGACGTGATCGTCCTCGTTTTCCATGGTGATGTCGTCGCTTGGGATAGCAGCGAACTGTGCCATGCCGGTGCGGTAGTCGGCGATCGCTTCGGCGAGAGGATCAGCCTGACCCTTGTTTACGCCGGCATGCGCCCTCGGCGTTGCAGCAAGCGCAGCGGCAGACAGCCCGCCCAACAGGGCCAGGCGGCGGTTAAAGTTGGCAGCAGGCAAAGCTTCGCCCTCCGCTAAAGCGGCGATATTCTTCAACATGGAAATTGCCCCCCTTGGGCTCGCGACCTGATTGCCGCAGGGGCAACGTGGGGTAACTGTTCATAACTTGTCAATGGATTTTCCATAGTTCTAGGCAAAATGCTTGGGATAATGTATATCAGAGGGGCATGACAAAACTGATGACACCGACACAATGCCGCGCAGCACGCGCTCTTATATCTTGGACACAGCAGCAACTCGCCGACACGGCCAGGGTTGGTGTTGCCACCCTCCAGAATTTCGAGACAGGAAGCTCCACGCCACGCCATGCCACCGTTGAGGTGTTGCAGCGTGCCCTCGGCGTTGCCGGCGTCGTTTTCCTTGACGACGGGGAGATGGTTGATGGCGGTGCTGGCGTGAGGCTCGCTAAGCCATGACGCTTCGCGTCGAAGATGCCGGAGATGTCGAGCGGGAATTCCGCGCGGCAATCCTGACAGAACGGCGCAACGCGATCGTGGCTGGTAAGACCTTTGCGGCGGCCTGCATAAGTGGCGATGTGGCGGGCTTCTGTGCGGCGGTCGATCAGATCAATGAAACAGTCGACGGCTGGCGCCACGCTGCCATCGGTGTTTCACGCCTGCACGGTGTCGCTCCAGGCATCCGGGAAGCATTCTTGTCGGTCTGGATTGAATCGAAGATGTTGCCGCTGATGGTTGGCGACAGGAAGGCCATGGCCGGTGCGCTGCGCGTCCTGATGCTTTCCGCTCATCAAGGCGAACCAATTCACCTATATCGCGGCGCCAGCGCCAGGGAACGCCGATCCGCGACCTACGGCTTTTCATGGAGCACAGATCTCGCCACGGCGCGCACCTTTGGCGAACATTGGCAGCGCAGCGTCGGCGGAGGCGTACTGCTTGAAACATTCGCACCAGCAAGGGCCGTTCTGCTCGTTCGGGAGATCGAAGGCTACTATGATGAGGGCGAAGTCGTCGTCGATCCGTATCAGCTTGGTCCTGTCAAGCTCGTCGAGCGTCTGCCGCCCATTCGCTAAATCGTCAAGCGCGCGCCCTTGCCAGGGCGAAAGCTTGTGTTTGTCCTGTCCCGGCGCGATGCTGCTTAAAAAGGGAGGGGTAAAAATATGGGCGTTCTGATCATACTTCTGGGTTTATTGGAGATGCTGGCGGGCTTTGCAACACTTGGTGTGGCCAAGACCGTAATTCACGAGATCCTTTCTGTTTGTGCGTTCGGCTTCGGTTCGGTCACGCTCGCTCTTGGGGTGATAATCAGACAGCTAGGCTACCGAGCGCTGTGACGGCAGGCGTTGAGTTGGCGTCCGACAGTGACGTCACGTCCAGACTCAGCTATATCTTCCGTGCAGCGGAAACCTAATTCGGTCCGCCTGTGGCCGGCGCCAATTCAGGCAATCTCCCTCTCCACGAGTGGCGCCGGCCATCTTCAGCCCCGCTCGAAAGTCGGCCTCGAAGCGCGCCTAGACCGTGCCTCGTCTTGGCCTTGATAGTCAGGCACGAAGGTGAAGAACACCGGCCGGCGATCGCGGCTCGCCGCCTTGCAATCCGCGCAAACGAATAGCCCGACGAGATCCTGATGCATGGAACCGTGATCAGGCCCGAGTCGATCGATCAGCGCCGCAATGTCGAGCCTGGTCGACTTGCAGCACATCGGATGCCCGCAATTGACGTAGACGTTTTCGCGGGCGGCCAAGGTGTCAACAAGGGTCTTGAGAGACATTGGCGATCTCCGTTGAATGGGTCGCCGCAACGGAAGGATTATATTCCTCTACCCAGCGAACCGCCAAGACCGTCTAGGCACGTTTTAGGACTCTTCCCTAAAATCCTGTACCGACGCATGGCGAAGCTTGTGCTCGCCGCGAAGGGTCTTCACGCGCGCCGTGATGCCGGGCTTGACCCATTCTACATCCGGAGTGACCTCCGCCGTGGGTAGCCAACCGGCGGCCCGGCCTTGGCCCTGTGCACACGTTTCCACAGCCGGTCCTTGATTGCGTTGGTCGTGGCGATCACAGCCTTGCCAACATACTTCCCGTCCCGTGCAAACAGCCCCTCGGTCCACTTGCCGGCCTGTCGCTTCACGCCAATCAGATCAAACTCGGCGATGTCCCAGCATTTGATTTTCAACCAGGCCTCGCCCTTGGCGCCGCTGCGGTAGGAGCTTTCCCGTCGCTTCGATACCATACCTTCGAGGCCCATTTTCTCGGCCGCGCCGAAGAACTCTGCACCGCCGCCCTCGACATGCTGACTGTACTGAATGATACCTTGTGCCGGCTTGATCAGGTCCCACAGGATCGCCTTGCGCTCAATCAATGGCCGCTGGCGCAGATCCTCACCGTCCTTGTGCAGGATGTCGAAGGCAACGAAGGCAAGCAGCTCGGCGTTCCAGACCATCCGGGAATGCATGGCATGGAAGTTCGGCCGGCCGTCCGGATCGGGCGCAATCATCTCGCCGTCGAGGATGAAGGATTTCGCCTTGAGCTTCTCGGCAGCGGCGACAATCGGCCAGTAGCGCTTGGACCAATCGATACCGGTGCGGGTGAAGGCCCGAGCACCAGCCCAGTCGAGAATGACCTGGGTGCGAAAGCCGTCATACTTGATCTCGTTGAGCCAGTCGTCGCTGACCGGCGGCGTCTCGACCAGGATCGGCTCCTGCGGCTTGATGAACTTCAGCCGGTCTGCGGCGTTACGCATGCATTCGAGCTCCACCCGCCATTACAAGCTGCGCGGGGCTGATTTGGTTGCATTTTAGCAAAATTGAATGTGAGAAAAATTGATGAAGATCGAAGCCGACGAATGCCGCGCAGCGCTGACACTGATCCGGCGCACAATCGAGGAACACTGCCCGCCCGGCGTGCTGCCGAGCGAAGAGATGGTCAACGGGCTCTATGGTCCGGAACTGATCCATGAGGCGGAAGCCATTGCCGCCGCCATCGTCGCAACAATCGACCAGATGCAATTGCGCGTGATGATGAAACCGCCTTCCCCCAGTGTTAAATCGTAGGCCCCACAGCACAGGGAAGCTCGCCAGCGCGCGTTCTTGCCGGCCGCCGTCCTACACCGCCGAAGCGCCTCGCGTGTCCAAGCGCCCGCGTGATCGACCTCTCTGCAAAAACAGCTCGGCCGTGATTTCGTCTCTGTCCCCACTATGCCTGGCGATCAGATCCAGCGCTTCCTGGCGGCCCAAGTTGCCGAGCTTCATGAGGTACGGAACCTCAAACGTTCTCTTTTTGAGGCGCCATTCTGGCACGCGGGGTGTTGCTGCTTTTCGTACTGTTGTTCCATCTTGACGCATCATTCGACTGCTCCTTCCGATACGGTGGTGCAGTCGCAAATTCCGTGCCTCGTCCCGCGTTTGCCTAGCAGGCGCGCTCTGGCTTGGGAGAACGTGGCAGGCAAGCGACATCGGGAGGTACCGCTGGTGAGCTTTCGCTAATAGCTGGTGCGATGACGCCATATCGCGGGGATTCACAGCCTCCGGGTTTCAATGTATGTTGCTCGGCATGGAAGCGACATTCGATGATATCGCCACCGCCCTCAGAGAGCCCCGCCAGGACGTATGGCGCCCCGTCCGCGCCATCGCCCTCGATATGGCCGGCAAGCTGTTCCTAGGCCTCGCTCAGGGCTAGGCGTCGGGCTTGGGATAGCGATCGCCGGCTAAGAGCCTCTCGCCTTAAGTTTGGCCTTGGCTTCTTTCCGCTGCTTGGCGATGTTCATTTTATGGCCACGGTCCTTGTTGCAGCCTAGGCACGCGGCAGCGAGGTTAGATCGCTTGTTCGTTCCGCGGTGCATCTTGGGTGTTTTGTGCTCCAATGTGGCTACCCTTTTCCCGTTCGTTCTGAACGGTTTTCCGCAGTAGCAACATTTCCCGCCTTGGAGCTCCACCAGTTCGCTGCGAACCTTCGCTGCATTTTTCATGGGGGTTGGGTTCCTCCTCTTTTCGGAAAAAGAAACACAACTTAGATCTCACGGTCAAGCCTTGCATTAGCAGCCGCTTGACGAAGCCGCCGGCTGCGGCGCATTCTCTCTTTGGGAGAGAGGGCAATGGGCGATCCTGGTCCGTGGGGGAAAATACAGCCCCGTAAGCATCGAATTCCGTTTGGCTGGATGCTCGTCGCTGCCTTCGGTGGCGTCGCGGCCGGCAACTATTTCTGGTGGAACTCATCCAATCTGATGAACGTAGTAAGCGCATTCGGCTCGACCATCGGCTGCGACATCAAGGGCAATATCTCGATCAACTCCGGCCAGCGCATCTACCATATGCCGGGTCAGGAATTTTACTCACGAACTATTATCCGGCCAGAGTTCGGCGAGCGCTGGTTTTGCTCGGAAGCCGAGGCGCAAGCCGCCGGTTGGCGTCGAGCGAAGTGGTAGCTTTAACTACTTATTCGTCAGTCCCGATTAGCATCCGCTCATGGAAACTCTTTTCGACGATTTAGCCCAAGCTCTGAAGGCACCCCTAAAGACGAGCTCTCGGCCGCTCGTAGGTCTCGCGATCATCGCCATCATTGGGGTATGCATTGGTCTCGGCCCCGCGCTCAACAATGCCGCAGCGCACCGTCCTCAGCCGATCAAGGTTCGATATCGCCCGGACCCAATCGCCGACATGTATCCTCGAGAGATCTGAGCGCCGGGCCATCACGGCTCCTGAATCTGATCGCACCGCCGACTTCAAGAGCGCGGGTAGGCCGCAGTCGGCACCGTGAACCCGCCGTCCGACGCATACCGAGCGACACCCTTGGTGATCCGAACCTCGTCGATCCAGCCATTCCAGCCGACAAGCCCACTCTGCGCTTCACCGATTTTGAATGGGTCAGATGTGTTGTTCGATGTCCCGGTGGCACCCGTTTTTGACGCCTGCATCACGCCATCAACATATATCCGCATCTTATCCGAGGCGTCGCGTTCGAAGCAGACGTGATGCCAGGTGTTCGCGGCGATGACGGCGGAGGCTGTGATTAGGTGCGCCGGAGTTCCCGATGCAGCCGTTGAGAACTCCGCTACAATAGAGGCCCCGCTGCGATAGAAGCGCCAACCCTGGTTGATCGTATTGGCGTAATGGCTGACAATGGTCGAAGTCGAGGAGGCGATGGTTGGCGTACGTATCCACGCCTCGACCGTGAATTGCCCGCTGAACTGCCAATCCGCACTATCTGGTGCCGTGATGCGATCGCCAGACCCGTCGAATAGACCCGAAGCGCTGCCAAACTTGAATTGTGCCGTATCAACCTGGGCATTGCCGACAGTCGTGAGGGTGCGAGAATAGCTGCTCTCGTCGGTAAACGATGTCGAGGCATCAGCGCCTTCAAAGCCACACAGCAGCAGGACGCTCGCAAAGTTCGGATCGGAACCTCCCCCGCCGCCACCGCCAAAGCTATTGCCAAAAAACTGTCCGGTCGAAAGCAGCATTAGATAGCCGTCCCCTTGAGCGTGGCCGCGATATTGGCGATCGAAGACTCCGCAGGTGAATTGGCCGGGGCATAGAACTCAAGCCGATGGCCTGAAGAGACTGTCTTGGCCGTGCCACTGGATGTCGTGAAGGTGAAAGCGCCACCCGTCGAAATCGAGACGGTCCCGATCGAGGCGCCATTGTCTTGGACATCGACTGCAAAGGTTGCCGCAGGATTGGTGCCGACATGGCCGACAGATCCGGCGAAGTTCGCAGCCAAGGCGACGTCGCGCACGACGATCAGCTTGCCGATCAATTGCCCGGCCGTCGGCGTACCGCCAAAACTCAATGGCAGATCGTACGGGAGGTCAGACCAGGCCGGGTCTGCCGCCCCAAGTGTTTTGAGAAATTGCCCGCTAGAGCCGGGGGCAAGCTGTCGCCAGCTCGGCGGAGAATCGCCGTCGTAATAGAGGATCATTCCAGCGGTCGCGCCCGTAAAGGCATCTATCGAGATGACTGTCCCTGAGCCGGAGATCGTGACATCGCCATAGTCGCCGTCCGCCAGAGCGCCGCCGCTAGTCGCCACCGATGCACCGTATAGACCCGGAGACGAGCCATTGGTGTAGCCGATGAAGAATGACCCAGGGGCAACCGTCTTTGTCAGCGCCGTCTCGGGCGATGCTCCATCCGTGCTTTTCAAGGTCACCGAATAGGTGGCGTCCGAATTGTGGAAGACGAATGGCCGCTTGACTGCTGGCAGGATCAGGGTCCGAGCCGCTGCGAGCGCGGCACTGGGCTTGAACGTATAGGCCGTACGATATTGGGTTGATGTTAGAGTGACATTGCCTGCCGAGAAGTCGATGGCAAGTTGATCAGACAGCGCATTGCCCAACGCGGCATCGCCGTCATTGCTGGTTTGCCACTGGCCATCGGTCTGGCCATCGGCGATGGCCGGGAGGTTCAGGTCATGCGCCATTGCCGGCCGCTCCCTTCAAAAGTTTTCCGGCAAGGCCGATCGATAGCTTGCAAATCTCGTCGTCGGTAAATCCGAGCTGCTTACAGCGAGACATAAAAGTCAGAAATTCCATGGTGGCTGGGAAGAACCGGCTGGGCTTCCGGCAACCGTCATCGTACATGCTCGCGTCGTTGAAGATGCTGTGATCCATGGCTCAGGTCCTCGATGATTTTTCCAGATCGCGTTGCAGTTCGACCGCTTGCTGATACGACTGCGCGAACAGAGTCCGGTCTGTCTCAGATGGCGGATTGGCCGGATTGCAGCCGAGCGGGGTATCTGGCAGCGGCGACATTTCCCAGGGACGTAGACCCAATGCCTGATGCAGCGCGCGGAAATCGCGTGCGCGGTAGGCATCGATTGCCGCTTCTGTCATCTTGAACGCTCGGGATTTGTCTTTGCGACGCTTAACAGGCATCCTTATGGGCTCCCAAATTGGTCGAGCGCCCATGATGTTTCGCGCGTGTCTTTTGGCGTCCATGTGGCCAGAAAGGCATGCCCCAGCCGCTTCCATGCCGCCGGAGCAGCGGCTTTAACTTCAGCGTCCGAGAAGAGCCCAAACAGCTCCAGATCATGGAAGAAATCGAACTCGCATTCGAACGCGGTCGACCATGCGGCAATCTCTGCCGACGAGTCGGTTCTGCGTTTCGCAAGGCGTCTCTTGACTGGCATCAGGCGCCCCTTCTGTTGGAACGCAAGGCAGGAGGCCGTGCGCGGCTGGGTGGCGCGTCAACATCGAGGTCTAGTTCTCGCACCAGGCGCGCAAAGCCTGTCCTGGCATCTTTCTCGATGCCCACTGCTGGGTGAGCACGGACGTTTTTGCGGTCGTCTGTGGTCGTGATCCCTTCCTTGTCGATCACGGCTCGGGCCTGCTGCGAACGGTCCCACGCTTCGGCCGCGAGCTGTAGAAGGCGAAGGTGATGTGGCTCCAGTTCGTAGTCCGTGACAACACCACGCCACCAGGTCTTGGCCTGGTCGGACAGGTGTTCAGGTGGGTTTGGTCCGCGTCTTTTCATGGCTCAATCATTGGTGTGGGAGAACGGGGGCACCGCTCGGCAATGTTGTGGGATGGGCAGCGGTATGCGGTTGAAAGCATCTGAGGTCTGAAATACCCCCCCCCCCGGTTATGGTCACTCCCAGGTCAAGCGTGTGTGGCGGCTCCATCGCTTCTTGATTGCCCTGATTGTCGTTGATGGCGGTGCGGCCGGTGAACATCTCACTGCACCTTCAGGGATGGCGCGGATGGGTCGCTGGCCCAGCGGATGATCTCGGCCAACGTGTCAGCCTTCCACTCTGCCAGGACGGCCTTGCGCAATGTGAGGAAGTCGGCCACCTCGTCTTCAGTGGGGACGCCATGGTCGGAGAGGAACAGTTCGTCGCGCTCTAGTTGCACTACAATACAGCGATCGATCGCAGCGGCGATTTGCTCCGGCGTCGGGCCGTCGATGTCGATGTCGAACTCGGTCATGCTGCTCGGTCCTTTCGTCCTGCCTTCACCGCAAGCTGCCAGCACAGGCCGCTTTCGCCTGGCCGTGATCCGGTCGATTCGACCTTTGCGCACCACATCGACCCGCCATGAGTCACGAAGCTGCCAACCGGATAACGGGTGTCTTTCGTCCAAACGCCGGCATAGCGAATGCCGCCTCCCTGAACTTGGGCCAGCGTCTTTTCCACCCGTTCGAGCCGGGCATGGATGTCGATCTCTTCTGCTTGGCCTTCGACCTTTTCGAATTCTTCGATCCGGCCTTTGTCGTCGTGTTTGAGAATTTTCGTTACGCTCCGTTTCAATGGCTCGGCATTGACACGCTCGGAGCTAGGCGGCTTGGTTTCCAGCGCCTGAAGCCGGGCTTCCAGAGCCGCGCATCTGTGGGAGAGCCAAGTAAACGTTGCTTCGCCTTGCGCCGAGATGGTTGCCACCAGGTCCATGTGCGCACGCTGGTCAGGGTGGCAACCGACATCCTTCAAGGTTAGGTTTTTCTTGTATATCGCATGGTCAATGAAGCCCTGGAGGGCATCGGCGAAAACGCGGTGATTTTCAGGAGTTCTGACCATGGCGGGATAGGTCGGCTCTGGCGTGGGTTCGATCTCCCAAGCCCGGCGCTGCACTGGTATTGGCGCTGATGCAGCAGTCGTCGCCGCCTTTTGCTTAGGCTCCGCCAGCTCACCGAGTTCGATGTCGAAGCGTTCTTTATTCAGCTTATCGACGTGGCCGCGAAGCACCTTTGTCTCTGCCTTAAGACGAGCTTGAAGGTCGGTGTTCTGGTCGAGCGCGTGCTTTGCGGTGTCGGCAGCAAATATCTCCTGCTTCTCGGCAATGTGTTTGCCAAGGCGTTGGATCTCACCGTCGATCCGCTGTAGGTCGATCGCCTTCTGGTCGAATATGACGGGGCGCTTCGGCATCGAGTTCAGCCCTGCCTAACGTAATGGCCCATGTCGCGGGTGATGTAGCCCGCTGGGCTCTTCCTGCCGGCATAAGACAAAGGCTGGGATTTGGCGGGGACGGTCGGCACGCGGCGCCAGAACTTTTCCGACAAAGGACCTATCGGCCTAAGGCCACGGGTGAGGTCGAACTTTGCCTCGAAGATCTGGCCGGCATACTTGCAGCGTTCGTTTTCGCGGTAGCTGATCAGTCGGTTCCACTGGTCGATCATGATGATATCTCACTCTCTTTTTTCGTCATGCTGCCCTATCGAGCGCCTTGCGGAGGTGGTCGAGCCGTTCCAGCAACAGCGGCGTGAAGCCCGGCAGGCGGTCGATGCGGTTAAGATCAATGCCGGCGAGCAATGCCTTGCGCTTGAACTCTGGACCGAGTTTCAGCAGTTGCTCCAGATCAGCGATGGTTTGGCTGACAGCTTGGCGATATGCTTTCAATTGAGGTGAAACAGCCGGGCCGATGGTCGCCTGGAACGCCTGCATCGCATCGTCGCGAAGCGTCTTGGCAGCCTCCTCGGCTTCGAACAGCGGGGCCAATCCGGCGCCGATCTCTTCCACCTCCGCCTGAGTGATGGTGATAGGTTCGCCCAGCCTTTGCGCAGCCAATTGCTGGCCTGCCTCGACATGACGATGCTGTTCCGCCTGCCTGGCGACCGTGGCCTGCTGGAGTGCCACATTTGCTTCTGCGATCGCCGCCGGTCTTTCGGGGATCACAAGATCAAACGCGGCTGTGGTCGATGGTTTCGTTAGGCGGGCAAGCATGCGGCGCTCCGTGGTTTCTGTCACAGTGAAATCTACGCGCCGGCATCCGGCTTGACCCGTCACGCATGACTAAAATCTTTCCGCTTGATGGCAGCCATCATCTCCCGCTCCCGCAGAACGGGCTCAGCAGATGAGCGAACGATGGAGACAAGCTCCTGCGTAACGATCAGAGCCAGCGCCCCCTCGCATATGTTTCGGCTGGCGAGCTTGGCGCTTTCGATGTCCGGGTACTTGGCCAGGATCGCAGCAGCCACGAGGTCCGGATTGAGGCTGAGACCAAAAACCGATTCTTTGGCCTTCTCTCGCGAACGCCTGCGATCTTGTGCAGCGCGCCACAGCGAGCGCTGCCGGTTCGCTTCATCGTCAGAAAGATGTTGGATTGAACGTGCGGCGCTACGCGGCATCGAGCTGGCCCCCGATCTCATCGAGCAGTCGACGCGCTCGACCGAAGTTTGGATCGTTGTTGTTCAGCGTGGCACGCTCGCCAACAAGTCCGTCCAGCCATTCGAGCCAGTAGCGCAGCCTTGAACTGTCGGCGCCGTTCTTCATCGAGCGCTCGGCCATCGCCAGCATGGCGCCGACGCTTACCGTATGCACCGCGTTCCTTGCCCCTTTTTCGAAGGGCGCTTGCGTCGATGACGCCGTTTCTACGGGATATCTTAAAATCGGTTCCCGGGATCTATTATAGGTTTCACCTAATATATTTACCTCAGGAAGTACTTGATCCTGTTCACTATTCTCAAAATCGCCGCTACCTATCGAGGCAATTTCGGTAACGGCGCCGCTACCTGTTGGCGTGTCGTGGGTAACGATATCGCTACCTATGGCGTCATCATTGGTAGCGGGACCGCTACCTATACCGCCCTTCAGATAGATCGCATCGAACTCGGTATAGACGATCGAATAGACCCTAAGCCGACGGTTTAGCGGGTGCTGTTTGGCAGTGATGTAGCCCCGGCCGGCGAGCACGCTCAGCGACCGCGACAAGGCTTTGAGATGGCAACCGACGAGGGTTGCCAGGCGGGGATGGCTGGCATAGCAGCCGACACCATTGGCGCCGAAACGGTCGTGAGCGGCAAGCGCGATCAACACCCGGAAATCTTCGCGGTTGAGTGTCTTGTCGCCGATCGCACGCGTCGGCACAGGCGAGTAGGTTTGCTTGGGAGCGGCGGCCATTATGAGCGGCCTCCCGGCTTCACCTTCAACGCGCGGCGGTGGACAAGCTTGTGATGCTTGCGGCACAGCCAATCCACATCGGCAGGCTTCCGATAGTTGGCATGGTGCCCGTCCGTTTTCGGTTCGCCGCAGATCCGGCACGGCTCCCGCTTCACCAAGCCCCGGCGAATGGCGGCATCGAGGGCGGAATGGCACCAGACAGCCCATTGGTTGGCGGCCTTCCACCTTCCCTGCGGCGTGTCTTGTGCTTGCCGTTTAAGGGCAGGTTTGCTATGTTCCGAAGCGTAGGTTGATGACGTTTCGAAGCCGGTGAGCGTGGTTGCACACGCCGCCGGCTTTTCGCTTTTCTGATCCATCAGCCAGCCCTCGCCTTGATGAGGTCGGCTTCACGGATGGCCTGGATTGCCTCCAAAGCGGTCAAACCGAACCGCTCTTTCGTTTCGACAATTGCGGGACGGGGGCGGCTCTGCTTCGGCGTGGTGGCGAGCCATAGAGCAGCCTCGCCAATCAATGCAGTGTTCTCGTGATCGATGCCGCTGGTCATTTTATGCGGCCCTCCGTACGGACACGTATTTCGAGGCCAGGAAGGCGCAGAGATCAGGCCGGCTGTAGCGCACCGCCTTTGCTGACAACCGCATGAAGTTCGGGCCGCTGCCGCGATGGCGAGCCTTTTTTACCGAAAGAACGGAAATGCCGAAGATCGCGGCCAGGTCGTCGGAATCGAATACCGCCGGCAATTCATCGTCGGTGGCGAGGCGTTGATATAGGGCTAGGCCGGAAAGTCCTTGGGAAGTCCAGTAAGCAATACGGGCAGAGAATGCCCTTGCTGCCGTGTTGTCCATTTTGCGTCACCTTTCGTGTTGAAGAGGTGACCACGCAATTTGCACACGACGACCTGACACGCCACAATATAGAAGTCCGCGAAAGTCAGAGGTTTCGCGGAGTAAACGAGCTATTTCAGCGACTGATATTCCTCAATGCCCGCCTCTCGAAGGGTCAGGCAGGTCTCTTTGTTAAGCGCGAAAAATGAGGGGTCGGCCTTTTGCCGTTTCCTTGCGCGTTGGAGTGCCTCGTCGCACAGGGTCTTACCCACGCCGAACTTGTCTTTCGCAGCCGCGACCACGGCGTCGTACTTCTCGCCGTAGAAATCGTGATTGCGCTCCATGAACTCCTGAAGGGCGCGATTCTTTTTTCGTTTCGGTCGCTCGCCTTTCAGCCGCTTTATGATCAGCTTCTCCGTTCCCGTTCGACGGCAGAGAACGTCAGGGTCTATCAGATCGGCAAGTTCATCAAGGAAGCGCTGGTCAAGGTTCCCCCGCCGGAGGATGCCTGCGATCTTTCGAAGCGAATCCTCGCCTTCAAAGCGGAGGCCCATTATAACGCCGACGTCCTTAAACAATTGCGTCTCGTCCATCAGCGGATTTCCTTCACTTCCGCTGATGGCCTTTGCAGAACGTTCATCGCGTCGGCGGCTCGTTGCGCACCGCGTCGACCCAGGCTCTCAGCGCGCGCGACATAGCGGCCTGTCATAGCCAGCGTTTTCCAGCCGAATGCCTCCCGCAGTTCGTGCGCCTCGGCGCCGGACAGCGCGGCCCAGGTGGCGGCTGTGTGGCGCAGCGCGTGAGGCGTGATGACCTTGATCTCTGCCGCCTCGCAAACGCCGGTCAGGACTTCGCGGAGGCGCTTGTAGGAAACCGGCTGCGTTCCCTTCCGCCCTGAAAAGACATAGCCGATGCGGTGCGCTTGCTGATCGATGACGGTTGCTGCATCGGTCGCGAGCGCCCTGGCAGATGCCCCTGTCTTGGTGTCCGGCAGTCGAACAACGAGGCGCGGCAAATCAACCATGTCCCACGTCATCAACCGACCTTCCGAGACGCGCCAGCCCGAAACGGTAAGAAACCGGATTAGATCGGCATGGGGACCGGATACGCCGGCAAGGGCCTTGACGAACTTGGGAAGGTCCATTTCGTCCAGCCATTCTTCGCGCGGCGTCTCCTTGTTCTTCCGAACGCCAATGCAAGGATTGTCCTTGCGCCATCCAAGTTCCATGGCGCGGCCCATCATGACCGACATAACCGCCAGCGATCGATTTGCGTCGGTCGGATTGCTGTGCTTCTTGGCATGGAATGAGCGCACCATTTCGGCGGTGATGTCGGCGACGCGCCTTCCCTTGAACGTCGGCAAGAGGTTGCGGCGGACGCGCCCCCTATAATCCTTCCGCGTCTCCGGCTTCTTTTTCTCGATATGCGTTGCCTCAAAATCTTTTAGGAGATCTTCGAAAAGCGGTTGCGCCTTCTTCGCTGCCCGAGCCGCTGCCGGGTCGTCGCCCCGATCGATCGCCTGGAGCATGCTCTGAGCCTCGGCGCGCGCCTTCTCGGCCGGATAGGTCGCGTGGTCGCCAATGATGATCTTGCGTCGCTTTCGGGTGCCGTCACGGCCTGGCAACTCCTGGAACACAAGGAAGGTCTTCGAAGGTTTGCCGTCGGCCTTGCGGCGGAGCCTGAGAGCGAAGCCGGCAAGCTTGCTGTCTCGAATAATCAGCTCGTCGCGGTCGCGCGGCAACGTGGCGCTTGCGACGTAATTGTCAGAAAGTGTGGGCATTGCGGTCCCTCGCCGTGGGTAGCCGTGCGGGTAGCCGCAAGGTGTCTACCAATCGGACCGTATCGGAACAAAGAGGGACTGTAAACCCTCGGTCTTTCCTTAATCCACAAGGCTTTCAGCGTCTTTGGATACCCATGCGTAGACCGCTAGAAAGAGACTTAAAATCCCTCGATCTCTGATCGTACGGGTTCGATTCCCGTCGTCCGCACCAGATTGAATTCCAACGACTATCGCATTCTGAGGTGGTGGATGCCCAAGGAAATCATTGGTGGGAAGCCGAGCGGTGCGCAACATTTGACTTTGAGCGGGAATCGGAGCTTGCCTTGAACCTGACCTGGCCCTGCCACGAAACTACACCGATTCAAGAGCTCTTGAATCTGCCGGCGCCGAGGTCACCGCCGAGAACGGCGGCGGCGCTGACTTGAGGCTGCGGAAGGATCGGGTATGATTGCCACGATGTTTCGATGGGGCGCGATCCTTGGCGTCATCGGCTTTATCGGCGGGTTCGTGGGGCCGATTGTCTTCACGCCCGAAGCAAACCAGGGCCCGCTGCTCGGCATCTTCATCACAGGTCCGCTGGGCTTCGTGCTCGGCCTGATTGTCGGGCTGGTGCTTTCACTTCAGCCGAGGCGTTACTGAAATCGTCAAGCACTTCAGTGCGATCGAATCCGCATGCAGCGTGCCTCGTCCTGGCGTTGATAATCAGGCACGCAGGTGAGAACACCGGCCGGCGGTCGCGGCCCGACTCGCAAATAGCGATTCAATTAATTAGCGCGTGCTTAATCAGATCCGGAGGATTTTAACGAATCGTTGACCGCGCTGTCCCAGAATAGGACGGCGCGGTCAAACCCAACCGGACTGCGCAGGCGGCTCCGGCACTGAGCGCCCGCCGGACTGTCGGAGCCGCCACCTTACACTACAATATACCAGCAATGGTTGAATCAACCGTTACCGCACGTTCATTCGAGTGCGCGCCGCACCGAGGGGGCCGCCCTGCTTTCGGCGGCGCTTTGCTCTGGGACCGTTGCTTCGCGGGACAGGACTTAAGTCGCAGCTGAAAATGTTGTCGGAACCTTCCGCCCATTCCGCTGTTCTTGCAGCAGGTTTTTCGGGACGGAGGCGTCGCTTGCAAAACGTTACGGCAGAGCAGTCGCGAGCAGCACGAGCGCTCTTGAACTGGTCGCGCGCTCGACTTGGCGCGAAGTCCGATGTCAGCGAAGACACCATCCGCGAGTTTGAGAATGGCAACAGAATTCCCCGCAACGGCAACCTTACTCGCATTCGCCGAGCATTGGAGGCCGCCGGTGTTGTCTTCACCTCTGGATCGCCGTCGCTAAACTACCCCTCTGGTGATGCGGTTTAGCATAGGCTGCTCAAGGAAATGGAGACGCCGTTGGCAGGTGCTCCTCGACCACAACAATTGAATTGAAAATTCGGTCAAGGAACGCGGCCTAGCGATTTGCGCGATCCTTCGCCATGACGTTGAAAAGTACAAAGCATGCCATCAGCGATACGAAAGCGCCTATGAGGTCGTCGCCGGCCAGCCCCGAATTGTAGACCAAAGCAAACGCCAATACGGACATTTTCCCTACCCGGGTTTCAAAGCCTCGATTGAGATTCAACTTTCACGCAGCGCTAATGTTCCACTGCAGCGGCCCTATCGCTGGAATGAAGACGACTGTGCCGAGCACAATGCGTTTGGCCGTTGCATGAAAAGTCATGTCCAAGCCCTAAGGTTGCAGCCGGCGTTCTATGTCCGCAACCAGAAGCTGCATTACTTCAAATCAAAATCATCGGCAGACTGACAAAACCGAATGAACGCGCGCCAGATGGCCGCGCGCAGGTGAAATTGAGAATCCCAGCTTCCGTTGCTTTTCTGCGGATGGGCCTGCGGCATTCCAACTCAATATATTTGAATGCCAAGGCGCTCACGCCTTCGCCACCTCACCACAGCTCGATAGCTGGCGTCATCTTCAGGCACTTGAAGGGTAAAACGGTCGGGAATTGTGATGCTGGGGTCAACCCGCAATTCCGCACCGTGAGCGTGTTGATTCCGAACGCAGCAATCGATCTTCGCATCGTCCGTGATGATGGTCGCATCCTTCAGGACAATCCCACGTGTGTGAGAGCGTCGCTCCATCGGCGGATCGGTTGGGGTCATCGCGTTTTCTTCCCGTAAATCAGCGGTGAACGGTCGATGAACTTCAACGCATGACTCGCAAAACCATGATTCAATCAGCTATCACTAAAATGGTTGCCAAAACGCAAAGCCGACGCCCTTCTCGGTTTGTCTGCTCGAGAAGACCTCCGGTGGCCGTCAGTTGGTCTGCTTTGGTGACGCTGTGGTCCAGCGCCCGATGCCTGTAGGGCGCCGGATCGCCGCCAAGGGTCAGGCGGGGATCGGGTTCAGCTTCAAGTGCTGAATCAGAATAATGGTCTTGGCGTCGATGATGCGGCCGTCGGCAATGCCGGCCAGCGCCTCGTCGAGCGGCATTTCCAGAACCTCGATGTCCTCGCCTTCGTCCGCCGCACCGCCGCCTGCCGAGATGCGGTCAGCGGGCGAATAACGGGCGATAAAGAACCAGAGCCGTTCGGTGACGCTGCCCGGGCTCATATAGGGCGAAAACAGCCGCTCCACATTCTGCAGCCGGTAGCCGAGTTCCTCCTCCGCTTCCTTGCGGATACAGGTTTCCGGATCGTTTTCGTCGAGCAGCCCGGCACAGGCCTCGATCAGCGGCTCGCGGTGACCGGTGACGTAGGCGGGATAACGGAACTGGCGCACCAGGAGCACGGTCGAGCGCGAGGGATCGTAAGGCAGGATCACCGCGCCGTCGCCGCGATCATAAGTCTGGCGCACCTGCGTCTCCCACTCCCCGTCACGCCGGCGGTAGTCGAAGACGGTCTTCTTCAGAACGGCCCAGTCGTCGGAGAGAATTTCCTCCGAACGGATGCGAACGCGATCTTCCATCATGATCTCCATGCTTTTTTCGGGTCGAGGCCTAGCCGCGAACAAGCGTTTCGGCAATGCCCTCAGTGATTGGTCCAGAACCCGTTTCACCGCCTCGTGTCTGGCGTAGACGCGAACGGTTGCCTAAATAGCTGCTACCCCTCCCCGGAGCGCTTTTCATGACAATATCGCTTTTCCAGCCGATCACCCTCGACGGCCTTACCTTTCCCAATCGTATCGCTGTCGCGCCGATGTGCCAGTATTCGGCCGAAGACGGCTCGGCCGGCGACTGGCATCTCTACCATTGGATGAACCTTGCCATGTCCGGTGCCAGCATGGTCACCGTCGAGATGACCGATGTCGAGCGGCGCGGACGCATCACGCATGGCTGCCTCGGCCTCTATTCCGAAGACAATGAGGCAGCTGCCCGCCGGGCGCTCGACGCGGCAAGACGCGTCGCCGCTCCCGGCACGAAGTTCGGCTCCCAGCTTGCCCATGCCGGCCGCAAAGCCTCGAATCGCAAACCGTGGGAGGGCGGCGGACCGCTGCAACCTGATGAAGACCCCTGGCAGACAGTCTCGGCCTCGGCCATCGCTTACGACACCGGCTGGAACGTGCCACGGGCGCTGGAGGACGAAGAGATCCTGCAGCTCATCGAACGCTTCGCAGACGCGGCAAGGCGCGCCGAACGCGCGGGCTTCGACTTCCTCGAACTGCATGCCGCGCATGGCTATCTGATCTTCCAGTTCCTGTCGCCATTGTCCAACCAACGCACCGATCGCTGGGGTGGCTCGCTTGAGAACCGCATGCGTCTTGTCGTCGAAATCGCCAAGGCGGTGCGGAACGCGACGCCAAAACTGATGCTGGGCGCGCGGCTTTCGGTGAAGGATTGGGTCGATGGCGGCTTCGACGTGGAGGATGCGATCGAAGTGGCGAAAGCACTCAAGGACGCTGGCGTCGCCTATCTCTGCTGCTCGAGTGGCGGCAATTCTCCGTTGCAGAAATTGCCCACCGGTCCCGGCTACCAGGTGCATCTGGCAGAGGCTGTGCGCAAGGCCGCCGGCATTCCCACCCGTGCAGTTGGCCTGATCGACGATCCGAAGCAGGCCGAAGCGATCGTTGCCGAAGGCCGCGCCGACATGGTGGCGCTGGCGCGCGCCTTCCTGGCCGATCCGCGCTGGGGGTGGCGTGCGGCGGCAACGTTCAGCGAGACAATCCACCCGGCGCCCCAGCTTGCGCGCTCAGTGACCACGATGCAGCACTGGATGAAGGCGGCGGGCTGACCGGCCCGTTTTGCCGACGCCAACCTGCACTCTACCCTGGACTGTTCGCCCCGCTTCAATTCTCGCCGCAAACTGTTACGGTCGGTGAGGCTGCGGCGGGCGCGGTCGGGCTTGGGAGGAAATCATGTCGTTGAGGGCATTCTTGCCGGTTGCAGCGCTGACCGTTGTGGCCGGACTTTGGATCGGCACATCGGCGCCGGCCGGCGGACAATATTGCGAGGGCACTGTGCACGGCCTTTCCGGTCGCTACAATCTGGCGACCGGCAGCGGCTTTCTCGCCGTGCGGACGCGGCCGAACTCGTCGTCGCGGATGGTCGGGCAGCTGTTCAATGGCGATCATACCGAGATCTTCGACCGACGCGGCAACTGGTATCAGGTCGAAATCGGCGGCCGGACCGGCTGGGCAAACGCACGCTGGCTGCGCAACGACTGTGGCTACTGAGACGCCGGTGCATGTCACCCAAAAGTGGATCCGGTTTTGGGATAGCGACATGCATCAAACGAAGACCTAAGGCGCGTCGCAAATGCGACGCGTTTTTTGGGCGCAGTCTGAAGGCCATTGTTGCAACCAAATTGACTGCTTTGCGTTGCGGCCATCATGGACGACAAACCTTTTGAAGTGCCGGTCGTCGTCGAACTTGGCCACGTCGGCAAATATCGCCATATCCGCAGCGCCAAGGAGGCGGCGGAATGCTTGATGACCGTGTGGCCGCTCAATCGCGGGCCGCGCCATCGTGATGCCCTCGACACTTGCCTCAAAGTGCTGGAAGGTTATCGTTCGACAGCGGATGCGCGCCGGGCGCTGATCGAAGCTGCCAAGGAATCGGAAGTTCTGGTGCCCGACGACAAACTGCCCGACGACCGGCTGCATTGAGCGGTCGGACCTTTCAACTGGAGGCTTTCATGGCGAAACTGACTTACAAGATCGTCGAGCATGACGGCGGCTGGGCCTACAAGGTTGGAGCGACCTTCTCGGAGACGTTTCCCACCCATCAGGACGCATTGCGCGCCGCCGAAATCGCTTCGGCCGAGCAACGGATCGCCGGAGCCACGGACGGCATCCAGTACGAGGATGCCGATGGCGAATGGCATGAGGAACTGGCCGACGGTCGGGATCGGCCGCAGACAGAGGTTTCCGATTAAGTCTACAGTCAATTTTTGGCTGCATTGAGCGGGACGCCAGCCGCAGACGTCCGGAGAGGAAACGTCCCGCAGCCAGCAGCCGCTACGTGGCCCTATTTGCCGCAGTACTGATCGTTGACGTTCTGCCTGGAATTAGCGTCTGGACCGGGCGTGTGATCGGCACATGGGCCAATCCCGCCGGTGTTGCCCAAAGTGTTCAACCCGGACCTATCTGCATTGATGCTGCCGGTGGTGTTGGTATCGACAGCCGTCCGATCTTGATTGCCGAACAACCACCAGCGATGGTTGGAATAGTTGCTGTCCGACGACTGCGCCATCGCCGATGTGGCGAGACCGATGGTCAGGACGGATGCTGCGAGAAGTTTTGTGTACATCGCTTTTACTCCTATCTTGGTCGCCTTGGAGCGACAGGATAAAAGCCAGCAGTCAGCCGAACGGTTGCTTGAAATTGTCGTGAAGCCGATTTGATGTCGGATCGGAGAACGCACGGGTCGCAAGGCGTTTGATGAAGGCAATGACCCGGTCCGGCTCGACGAATTGAGGCATGTGGCCGAGGCCGTCGATCGTTTCAAAATCAAGTCTTTCGATCCTGCTCCGCAATGGCTCGCCATGGGTACGGACATCGATGACACGGTCGGCTGTTCCGAAAAGAATGCCGGCCGGCATGACGATCTCGCCATAACACCGCTCGATGCGACCGAGATCTTGCTCGACCGCGACGACATCGGAGGACGTGGCGTAGAAATGGCCTGGCCTCAGCCCGAGCCAGCCACCTGCGTCGACCATGTAGTCAGCAGGAAACACCTGCGGCGCGAAGATGAATTCCATTGTCGGCCGCGCATATCGCAGACTTGTCGGTATCGCCATGGTGTAAGCCATGATCCAGCGCCGCAGGCGTGAGGGGATATAGAGCAAGCCGGACCTTTCGCGCATGCCGGCTTCCGGATGAGTCAATGGCGCCAAAAGCGCGATGCCGGAAATCGCCTCGGGGTGCTCCACGGCCAAGGTCAGCGCGACGGCGCCGCCCAGCGAGTGGCCGACCACCAGCGGCCTTTCCAACCCCAGGGCTTCAATGAAGCGTCGCACGATCTCGGCCTGTTCGGGCAGCCGACCCGTGGCGCCGCTCGCGCGCCCCGAATAGCCCGACCCCGGCCGATCGAGCGCGATCAACCGGTAGCCCGGGCCGAACCGCCCGAACAGAGTGTACCGGAAATGATGGAGTTGAGCGCCAAGCCCGTGCACAAAGACGATCGGCCGCCCCTCACCCTGGTCGACATAATGGATGCGGTTGCCGTCGATCTCGATGAATTTTCCGACCGGCGGCACCAGCCTTTCGGCTTTGGCCGCGATCCACAGCGTCGCGACCACCAAACTGGCGACCCCCAGGATCGCTATCAGGAGCAGCGTGCCCAAAAGCCATGACAGAACCGGCAAGATCATCGTTCACCCGCACCTGAGCCCGCATGAGCTTACCTGCCTCCGATCCAGGTGCAACCTTCCCCTCGAACCGCGAGCGCGAAGGCCGCACACTTCGACGGTCGACTTCTGTGGCGCGGCACCCTGTCGGGCATGCAATGGATATATCTCGGTTTATGGGTGCAGATTGTTCACTGTCCGGGGCGGCATTGCGGCCGCCGCCGAGCCGCGCTATCTCAGGCTACCCGTCATGCCGGAGCCTTCCATGCCTGAAATCGTAACCGCCGCCATGCTCGTCATCGGCGATGAGATTCTGTCTGGCCGAACCAAGGACAAGAACATCGGCCATCTCGCCGATATCATGACGGCGATCGGTATCGACCTGAAGGAGGTGCGCATCGTCCCGGACGAGGAAGACGAAATCATTGCTGCGGTGAATGCCGTGCGCGCCCGTTACACTTACGTGTTCACCACCGGTGGCATCGGCCCGACGCATGACGACATCACGGCCGATTCCGTCTCCAAGGCTTTTGGCGTGCCTTGCGAATACGATGCCAAGGCCTATGCACTGCTGGCGGCAAGCTACGCCGCGCGCGGCATCGAATATACGGAGGCCCGCAAACGCATGGCACGCATGCCACGCGGTGCCGATCTCATCGACAACCCGGTGTCCGTTGCACCCGGCTTCCGTATCGGCAACGTCCATGTCATGGCCGGTGTGCCGTCGATCTTCCAGGCCATGCTCGACAATGTCGTGCCGACGCTAAAGGCGGGTACGAAAATGCTGTCGGCAACCGTGCCCTGCCCATTCGGCGAAGGCCTCATCGGCGGGCCGCTTGGCGATATCCAGAAAGCGCATCCGGACACGATCATCGGCTCCTACCCGAAATATGGCGACGGCAAGTTCTGGACCGAACTGGTCGTGCGTGCCCGCAGCCAGTCGGCCCTGGATGCCGCGCGTGCCGACGTCGAGGCAATGGTCACCGGGTTCAGCAATTCCGGTTGATCTGTCCAGACCGGAACCAAGCACGTCGCTGCAACGTTTCCTCGGCACGAGTTCGGTAGCTCGCAGATTGAGGGATTATCATGCGCTTCAAAACCATCGTCGCCATACTGCAGAACGAGCAGGACGCGGAGCGCGTGCTCGACTGCGCCATTCCGCTCGCCACCCGGTTCCAGAGCCATCTGATCGGTATCCACGCCGAAACGCTTCCCGTGCCTTACACTTCGGCCACGGGCTTTCCGGACACGGAATTCCTGCAGGTTTCGGCCGACATGAACCGGGAGCGCGCTAAAAAACTGGAAGCGACTTTCCTCAAGCGTATCGAGGATTCCGGCCTATCCTTCGAGTGGCGAAGCCTTGAGAGCTTTTCGGGCGACAGCGCGCTGACCGGCATTTCGAGCGTGCGCGCCGCCGATCTGATCATTGCGGCGCAGCGCGAAACGGGCGGTGACCCGAGCGCGGATGTCGACACGCTGGTCTATGATGCCGGCCGCCCGGTGCTGGTGGTGCCGCATGGGGGGCCGCTGATCACCACCTTCAAACACGTACTGCTCGCCTGGAACGGCAGCAAGGAGGCGGCGCGCGCCGCCTTCGACGCGCTGCCCTTCATCATCGAAGCCGAGAAGACCGACATATTGGTCATCGACCCGCCTGAAACGCTCGACGACAGTCCGGAGGCCGCCGGCGCCGAAATCGCGTCGGCGCTGTCGCGCCACGGCGCCACCGTCAGTGTCTCGCTGCAACAGTCGGGCGGCAATTCGATCGACGACATCATCCAGACCAGGATCGCGGAGACCGGCGCCGATCTGCTGGTGCTCGGCGCCTACAGCCACTCCTGGCTGCGACAACTTCTGTTCGGCGGCGTGACCCGCAGTGTGCTGCGCACCGCGCCAGTGGCAGCCTTCCTGTCGCGTTGACGCATGTCGCGCAAAAATGGTCGCGGATTTTGAGACGATGACATGCAGACTTGAAGCGGATCGCATGAATCTGTTTTGATGCGACGCGTTTGAAGTCCACAGCGATCGCTCAGGCCTGCCCTGGCCAAGACCCCTGCTCTTGCCAAGACCGCCGCTCTTGCCAAGACGGGGGCTTTCCAGCTAATTCCGCGCGCATTCCCCTGTTTCTTGCGCGCGATCCCCGCGTGCTGCGGAGTGCGCGACATGTCCCTTCCCGAAAAAGCCTTTCCGGTCTCCTGGGACCAGTTCCATCGTGACGCCCGCGCGCTCGCCTGGCGGCTTGCCAGCGCCAACAAGGGCCAATGGAAAGCGATCGTCTGCATCACCCGAGGCGGGCTGGTTCCCGCTGCGATCATCTCACGCGAACTCGGCATCCGGGTCATCGAGACGGTCTGCGTCGCCTCCTACCATGACTATACCAGTCAGGGGCAGATGCAGGTCCTCAAAGAGATTACACCGACCTTGCTCACCGAAGATGGTGCCGGCGTGCTGATCATCGACGACCTGACCGACACCGGGAAGACGGCGGGCATCGTGCGCGCGATGATGCCGAAGGCGCATTTCGCCACCGTCTATGCCAAGCCGAAAGGCCGGCCGCTGGTCGACACATTCATCACCGAAGTCAGCCAGGACACCTGGATCTATTTTCCATGGGACATGGGCTTCACCTACCAGAAGCCGATCGCCGAGGACCACGCCGGCTGATTCGCAACAACCTGCCTATTACAGATCAGCAGCTTGCACCGGGCGCTATTTGCTTTCGCAAACGGGCCCGGCAGGCCAGATATTTTGTGAAATCGACATCTATCGACGGAACTCAGCCGGGCGAACGAAATTTTTTACTTTTATTGCCGACAATTAGCCGTAAGATTCGTGAGACGGCAAACGATTCCGGAGGCTGGGGCTAGCTTCTTCGATGTTGACGAGGCCAACGACGCATAATCATCTGGCCGAAAGGGTCCGACGGCTCTTCGGCACGGCCCCGTGCCGGCTGCAGGTTGCCGCCCTACCCTGGCGCGATACCGGAAACGGTGTCGAGATCATGCTGATCACCAGCCGCGACACCGGCCGCTGGGTATTGCCCAAGGGTTGGCCCGAGGCCAGGGAGCCGCTCTGCGAGGCGGCTGCGCGCGAGGCCGGCGAGGAAGCTGGACTGCGCGGGACTGTCTCCCATCTCGAAGCCGGCCGTTACTTCTACGCCAAGGTACTGGCTTCCGGCGAAGAAGTGCCGTGCGAGGTCCTGGTGTTCCCGCTGCACGTCGACAAGGTCGCCGACCGCTGGAAGGAAAAAAACTTCCGCACGCGCAAATGGGTCAGTTCCAGCGAAGCCGTGCGCATGATCAACGAGCCCGACCTTTGCCAGATCATCGCCTATTTCTGTGCCGACCCGCACAGCTTCCCCTGAAGGGACATTGAACGGCCGCGGCGCCGCGCCTCAACGTGAATGCTTTGCTAAGGAATCAAAGATACGATTCGGTAGCTCTGGTATTTTTCATCGATGGCGAACCCTGCGAGTCCAAATCCGAACCAGTCCGGCCAGCCCCAGCGCGAGCATCGTCCGCGCGTGCTCAAGGGCGGGTCGATCATCACCGGAATTTCGAATTCGGAAGTCGGTTGCACGCTGCGCAATCAGCACGAAAGCGGCGCCGAACTGAAGATACCGCTCGAAGCCCGCGTTCCCGATCGCTTCCTTCTCTATGTGCCGCTCGACGGCATTGCCTATCGATGCGAGGTTCGCTGGCGGCACAACGACCGCCTCGGAGTGCAGTTCACCGGCACCGAGCCAAAACCCCGGCTTCACTACGGCTGATCCTGCCTGGACCTGGTGTGGCAAGCTTGGGCCTCAGCTTAGATCCACTGGCGAGCCTTGCCGCATCCACGTTTCCCATTGGGCGGCAAATTGCGATCCCCGCGCCGGCTTTCTATCCCCGTTATCCACATGTGTGACACACAAGATGTTGGGGTCACAAAAGCTACGCAAACGAATCCTTGACGGCGCAAAACGAGTCGCCTTTTATAGGCCATGCGCTTCTGTTGAGAGTGCGACCGGAAAGTTCTGAGCCCGGTCTTTTTCCCGGATTATGTGCGTTTTTGCTCGCATTTCCGCCCGTTTACGAGGCCGGCGGAAGCGTTGGAATTGTGGGGCGGTTGGGGACAATTGGGACAATTGTCGGGCTTGAATAAATTGTCTGTTAACACTATATTTAGTGTTTGCAGGTAGGTTCGACGCTAGATAGTGTGAATTTTCCCTCAAGTGAGGGAATCGAAAAAAATCAGTTTTGAGGGACCCGTAGGGTTCGCCAGCGCGTTGGACAGTAACTTCGCAAGGAGTTTTGACCAGCAGGGTCGGCGGAGACCGCGAAATGGAGAGCCGGCCGTTTTCGAACGCCGGCAGACGGCGGACATGCGCGTTTCGCATTGGGGGCAGAAATCCCCTGACGAAAGCGCTATATGTAGACAAAAGGGACCGGACCAATGCGCATCGAGCGTCGTTTCACCAAGCCAGGACAATCTGCCTATGCGGAGATCGAATTCCGCAAGGCGCTTTCGGAGATCAAGAATCCGGATGGTTCGGTGGTGTTCCGCTTGGACAACATCGATGTGCCGGCGCAATTCTCCCAGGTTGCCGCCGACATCCTGGCGCAGAAGTATTTCCGCAAGGCAGGTGTCCCCGCGCGCCTGAAGAAGGTCGAGGAGAACGACGTCCCCTCCTTCCTGTGGCGCTCCGTCGCCGACGAGGCCGAACTTGCCAAGCTGCCGGAAGCCGAGCGCTACGGCTCCGAGATCGACGCCCGCCAGGTGTTCGACCGGCTGGCCGGTACATGGACCTATTGGGGCTGGAAGGGCGGCTACTTCAAGGCGTCGGAGGAAGACGCGCGCGCCTTCCGTGACGAGCTTGCCTATATGCTGGCGACGCAGCGCGTGGCGCCGAATTCACCGCAATGGTTCAACACCGGCCTGCACTGGGCTTATGGCATCGACGGCCCGAGCCAGGGCCACTTCTATGTCGACCCGTTCACCGGCAAGCTGACCAAGTCGAAATCCTCCTACGAGCATCCGCAGCCGCACGCCTGCTTCATCCAGGGCGTGCAGGACGACCTCGTCAACGAGGGCGGCATCATGGACCTCTGGGTGCGTGAAGCGCGTCTGTTCAAATATGGCTCCGGCACCGGCTCCAACTTCTCGCTGCTGCGTGGCGAAGGCGAAAAGCTGTCGGGCGGCGGCCGCTCGTCCGGCCTGATGAGCTTCCTCAAGATCGGCGACCGCGCGGCAGGCGCCATCAAGTCGGGCGGCACGACGCGCCGCGCCGCCAAAATGGTCATCGTCGACGCCGACCACCCCGATATCGAGGAATTCATCGACTGGAAGGTCAATGAAGAGCAGAAGGTCGCCTCGCTGGTGACCGGCTCCAAGATCGTCAAGAAGCATCTCGAAGCGATCATGAAGGCCTGCGTCAACTGCGAAGGCAATGGCAACGACTGCTTCGATCCGTCGATCAACTCCGCGCTGAAGCGCGAGATCAAGGCGGCCAAGAAGTCCGCCGTGCCGGAGAACTACATCTACCGCGTCATCCAGTTCGCCAAGCAGGGCTATTCGTCGATGTCGTTCAAGACTTACGACACCGACTGGGATTCGGATGCCTACCTCACGGTTTCGGGCCAGAACTCCAACAATTCGGTGTCGCTGAAGGACAATTTCCTGCGCGCTGTCGAGGACGATGGCGACTGGCACCTGACCGCCCGCAAGGACGGCAAGGTGCTGAAGACGCTGAAGGCCAGGGATCTCTGGGAAAAGATCGGCTATGCCGCCTGGGCATCGGCCGATCCGGGCCTGCATTTCAACACGACGATGAACGACTGGCACACCTGCGCTTCCGCCGGAGCGATCCGGGCCTCCAACCCGTGCTCGGAATACATGTTCCTCGACGACACGGCCTGCAACCTGGCCTCGATCAACCTGCTGCCTTACCGCAATGCCGACGGCACCATCGACATCGCCGCCTACGAGCACACCGTACGGCTGTGGACCATCGTGCTGGAAATCTCCGTGATGATGGCGCAGTTCCCGTCGAAGGAGATCGCCAAGCAGTCTTATGAATACCGCACGCTCGGCCTCGGCTATGCCAATATCGGCGGCCTGCTGATGACCTCGGGCATTCCCTACGATTCCGACGAGGGCCGCGCCATCTGCGCCGCACTCACCGCGATCATGACGGGTGTCGCCTATGCCACATCGGCCGAGATGGCTTCCGAGCTTGGCGCCTTCGCCGACTACGACCGCAACGCGCAGAACATGTTGCGCGTCATGCGCAACCATCGCCGTGCCGCCTATGGCGAAAAGCAGGGCTATGAGAAGCTCGCCGTCAATCCGGTGCCGCTGGTCGCTTCCGACCTGAAGCAGCAGGACCTCGCCGCCCACGCCAAGGCCGCCTGGGACCGCGCCATCGAGCTTGGCGAGGAGCATGGCTACCGCAATGCGCAGGCGACCGTGATCGCGCCGACCGGCACGATCGGCCTGGTCATGGATTGCGACACCACCGGCATCGAGCCCGACTTCGCCCTGGTGAAGTTCAAGAAGCTCGCCGGCGGCGGCTATTTCAAGATCATCAACCGCGCCGTGCCGGAGGCGCTGCGCACGCTCGGCTACTCCGAAGCCCAGATCGGCGAGATGGAGGCTTATGCGGTCGGCCACGGCAATCTCAACCAGGCACCCGCCATCAACCCCGGCGCGCTCAAGGCAAAGGGTTTCACCGACGAGAAGATCGCGGCGCTCAACGCAGCCTTGAAGTCCGCCTTCGACATCAAGTTCGTCTTCAACCAGTGGACGCTCGGCGCCGACTGGGTGAAGGAGACGTTCGGCTTCACCGACGAGCAGCTCAACGACTTTTCGTTCGAGATGTTGCCGGCGCTCGGCTTCTCCAGGAAGGACATCGAGGCCGCCAACATCCATGTCTGCGGTGCGATGACGCTGGAAGGCGCGCCCTTCCTCAAGCCCGAACACCTGGCTGTGTTCGACTGCGCCAGCCCGTGCGGCAAGATCGGCAAGCGCTCGCTTTCGATCAACAGCCACATCCAGATGATGGCGGCGGCGCAGCCCTTCATCTCCGGCGCCATCTCCAAGACCATCAACATGCCCAACGATGCGACGGTGGAAGACGCCAAGGGCGCCTACATGCTGTCGTGGAAGCTGGCGCTGAAGGCCAATGCGCTCTACCGCGACGGCTCGAAGCTGTCGCAGCCGCTCAACTCCTCGCTGCTCGCCGATGGCGAGGACGACGAGGACGAAGCTCTCGAGCAGTTGATCGCCGCACCGGCGGCGGCGCGCACGGCGCAGATCACCGAACGGATTGTCGAGCGCATCATCGAACGCGTGTCGCGCGAGCAGGAAAAGCTGCCTGGCCGCCGCAAGGGCTACACGCAGAAAGCCAAGATCGGCGGCAACACCATCTTCCTGCGCACCGGCGAATATGACGATGGCCGCCTCGGCGAGATCTTCATCGACATGAACAAGGAAGGCGCGACGCTGCGTGGCCTTCTCAACAACTTCGCCATCGCCATCTCGCTCGGCCTGCAATATGGCGTGCCGCTCGATGAATATGTGCACGCCTTCACCTTCACCAAGTTCGAGCCGGCCGGCATGGTGCAGGGCAACGATGCGATCAAGAGCGCGACGTCGATCCTCGACTACGTGTTCCGCGAACTGGCGATCTCCTATCTCGGCCGCAACGACCTCGCCCATGTCGACCAGTCGGACTTTTCCAACACCGCACTTGGCCGCGGCATCAGCGAAGGCAAGACGGATGCGGTCTCCAAGGGCCTGACCCGCGGCGCCTCGCCGGTGAAGCTGGTGTCGCGCGTCAGCGGCAATGATCCGAAAGGCTTTGCGGCTCCCTCGGGCGCCCCTGCCCGCTCAGTGCCGACAGCTTTCTCCGGCTCCAACGTGCTGGCGCTGAAACCGACAAGCGACGAAGCGGTCGCCTACAAGCGCGACTATGAGGAGCGGGCCAAGGAATTGGCCGAGGACATCGCCTTCGAGGAAGCGGCTGCTTCGGACGCCACGGCGGGATTGTTCACCGACGCCGCGGCCGTTGAGGCGGCCGAAGCCAAGAAACTCGCCAACGACCGCCGCGCCAAGTCCCTGCTCCAGGGCTACACCGGCAATGCCTGCTCCGAGTGCCAGAATTTCACGATGGTGCGCAACGGGACGTGTGAGAAATGCGATACGTGCGGCTCGACGAGCGGGTGCAGCTGAGGAAATTCACGCGCCGCCGCCGCCCACCACCAACAACGCGAATCCGCTCTCGGCACAAGAGACGTGCTGAGAGCGGAGGCTTATAAAAATGCCACCAGAGCCCAAGCAACAGCACTACATCCCGGAGACCTATTCGAAGCATTTCTCGGACGGAGACGGCTGCATCAAAATCTACGACATGTGAGAAAATTGTAGACTTTTCTGTACTTCCCCCAAATCGGCGTTCAAAGAGAAATATCTATACTCACAACCAGTTCACGCTGAGGCGTGTTTTGACAACGCGATCGAGAGACTTTTTTCCGACACGATAGAGAGCGGCTGGGACCGAGCTGTGAACATTATCGCGGAAAAGAAACCGCTCTCACTTGATGAAATTAAACATTTCACTGAATTCCTCTTGTCCATGCGATGCCGTGTACCTAACGCGCTTAGATCGGTCATGAGCCTTTTGCGAGACTCTGTTGCTAGGATATCGGATGCAGTTTCAGCTCCCGTACCAGAGGCCTTGTTGGAAATTTATCGGAAGACAACAGGAGACGCATCGAAACCGATTAGAATGCAAGACTTGATGAATGCCGGCATAATTCAAATAAACATCGACCCACACACCGCCCTTCTTTCGATGCCAAATATCATTAAAGGCATGCTGCCTGTAATGAGTCGATACAACGTACCTGTTTTTATACACAACGAGACGGCCGTTGATTTTATTTCTAGCGATAATCCAGTTTGCTACTTTAAATCTGGAACGCCGATAAGTAAGATCGTTCCATACAACGTCGGAAATTTTGATGATTTTGAACTTGTCTTCCCGATAACTCCGCGGATAGCGTTGTATCTGGACACCAGAAAGCAGACGGACGCATTACACAGGGAGGTACGCAGCCGCCAGACGATAGATCGCATCAATGAGGTAGTATCTCTTTTTGCCGATCGCTATATATTTAGCCGACGGGGAGATATCGAAACCTTAGCATCCAACTATTTCGATAAGGGGCCAGTTCCGGACTTCGAACGTTCGATAGTTGGCAACGGCTTGGTGCAGCGAATAAGCTACAAGATCGGACAGCCCTCAGCTCTATCGAATGCATGGGAATACCCATTCCGGCGATGAGATTCTGACAGGAACGTGAGCTGTAACGCTGACTAATCCACCTAATGGGCCGATGACATGCGCTACGCAGTAGTAATTGAAGAAGCAGGCGATAATTTCTCTGCTTATGTGCCGGACTTGCCTGGCTGCATCGCGACCGGCGCGACCGTGTCTGAGGTGGAGACCGAAATTCGCGACGCAATACGCTTCCATATTGAAGGCTTGCGCGCCGATGGGCTGGATGTGCCTAACGGTGTCAGCCTCGCAGAGTACGTGGAGGCATAGCAGGCAGCCGCCAGCAGAGTTGCTCTAGGGGGCGAGATGGTACACAGATCGGCCGCGGAAGCTCTCGCAGAGGACAGAGCCGTTCTAGGTAATGATTACGGAACCGCGTTCCACCATTGTTGCCAAGAGCTTTGGCGAGTCTCGTCGTCATGGGATCGCTATCAAGCTCTATTTTCAACTCAAGAGCGCGTTGACCTCCTAAACCACAGCGGCGGAAACTTTTGGCATTCAATTCAGGGAATTGTGTTCGAAGACGTACTACTGGGTCTGTGTCGCCTTACCGACCCCGCGAAATCTGGACGCAAAATAAATCTGAGTGTTCGTAAACTTCTGGAGCTCGATCTTTCCAAACATAATATCCGACTTCGACAGCGCGTAGTTGCATCTGAGAGGAAAGCGCAATTTGCTCGAACTTGGCGTGACAAGCGTGTTGCTC
Source organism: Mesorhizobium sp. LNHC252B00 (assembly GCF_000502955.1). Classification (GTDB taxonomy): domain Bacteria; phylum Pseudomonadota; class Alphaproteobacteria; order Rhizobiales; family Rhizobiaceae; genus Mesorhizobium. The sequence goes on from NZ_AYWO01000009.1 coordinate 114,780, forward strand.
ACAATGATTTCGAACAGATAACAGGCGTTGCAAATAAGTTGGCGCCGGCCACCGGTAGAAAGGTAACAAACGCGATCCTTTCCATCCACGAGGTGTTTCGATGGATCAATGCCAAACATTTTGGCGGCGATATGGGTTTGATAGACATGGGCGACAAGGATGCCATCGAAGTAATGTCGGTTATCGCGGACGGTCTGAAATTTGATAGGCTTCGCCAAGCCGAATATGCGCGCGGGAACTACGGCACTTACGAGCATTCATTCGAGTGGATGGGGCATGGCCCTGATCCTGCGAAGCGATACGAAATTACGCAACATTGGAAGCTTCCGCACAGTCCAAGGCGTTGAAAAATGCCGCTCCGCCCAAGATCCTTGACCGTCTCGGCGCAGCGCGCCATTTCACCGCCTGGCGAGTCACCTGTCTCGCACCCTTCGGGCCCGGAAGGCGAGACGCGCTCAGACTCGATTCACTCAATCCGGACCGGCTGATCCCGGCACCTACCCCGCCGGCAACACCCGCAGCGTCTGCTCGTCAAATAACGGCTCGTCCTGGCCTATACGCACGAACAGCACTTTCTGCCCCTCACCTGGTGGCATCTCGAAATACTGGATGCCATCCGGCACTTCACCCCAGTCGCCGCAGGGCGGCTCCGGAACCTCGTTGGGGTCGGCTACCGCTTTCAGCTCTTTCGCATAGTCGGCGTCGGGGCTGAATGTGTAGCGCTTGACGCCGGCGGGCACTGGGCCCTCCGTGTAGGGCGCGAGCACGCAGCGCGCGCTGACAGCCTTGTCGGTCTTTTCCAGGAACAGGCGCTGCAATGCGGCCTCGGCGGTTTCGCCTGATATGATGTCGAAGACCTCGACAAGAGGGTCGGCCGCGCCGCCATCGCTGTATTTGATGGCGAGTGCGTTGCCGGCAAATTCGAAGTGGATCTGGCGGAAGCCGAAGTCGCAGCGCTGCGTCCAGGCGCCCAGCCCGACACTCTTGTCGGTCAGCCTTTCCCAGACGCACTTGTCGATGGGCGGGCGTGACGGCGCCGGCTCGTCCGCCACGGCGGATATCGTCGCGGACGCAAGCAGGGCGCAGGTCAAGCTGATCGATCTCATGACGCTATTCATCGCTGCATCCTGTCAACGTGAAGGCATCCCACGCCGAGCCATCGGGGTTGGCGTTGGCGAAATCGGCCCATTCGGTAAAAGCCACGCCGAATTCCGGCAAGAGCAGCCCTTTCGGCGCCGGTGTCGCTTCGCGCGAATTCAACTGCTCGGCGCCGCCGCCGGTCAGGGCGTAGACCTGGCCATCCCATATCCTGCACAGCCCGCTGCCGTCCTGCAGGCCCGCTTCGCGATCGTCGTTGGTGCAGGTGTGGCGGATGGTGCCGAGCGGAAACGAATTCTTGCCGTTGGTCCAGGTGATGTCGGCCGGCAGGCTTGTCACGGTATTGGGCACGGTCAGCGAAAACACTTCGGCCGTCAGCGCCGCCGGCTCGTTGTCGAGCGGCCGAAATTGCATGACGGCGCCCGAGCGCGGTTCCCGATAGGTGGCGTGGCTCAGCAGACAGTCCTTGGCGTTAGCCGCCTGCATCGGGCCAAGCAGGCCCAGAAAAACGAAGGCCAGTGTGCGGGTGGTCATCAGATGTCTCTGGGAAAGCGTTGCCTGGGTACTGGCCCGCACAGTCGCATCATCCGCGCAAAAGCATAAGCGAAATCCGGAACGGCTGCGTTTATCCGCTCCTGGACGAAACATATCCCTTGATCCCCAACAGTCTGTATGGTCGAGCGCAACGGCGATGGGGAAAAATCCGGTGATGCAGCGTTTGGTAATGATGATGGCGATATCCGCATTCGCGGGCAGCACGGCACTGGCGGCGGCGCCCTATGTCGGGACATGGTCGAGCGACAGGTTCAACTGCCACGCGGCCGCCGACGTCCAGAGCAAGACCGTCTTCACCGTGGAACAGACCGCGTTGTCGCTTCCCGAATTCGGCTGCGAGCACGCGACATTTCGCAAAAACCCGACGGGCTGGGTGGTGAAGGCAAGCCAATGCTACGGCTCTGACCCGTCGATCGAGGAGCCGTTCACGCGTATCATTCATATCGTGAGATATGGCGCCACGCTGCGGTTCACCTGGCCTGGCTTCGACAGCGGCCCCCTCGTCCGCTGCTGACGGCATCCCGGCGCCTCAGAACAGCCCGACCAGAAAGGCGGCGCCGCCGAGCAAGCCAGCAGAACACACCCATAGCATCCAGAGCCCGCGCACCCGGCATTCGAGCACCGCCGAACCGGGGTTGGCGAGGTCATAGTGCACGTCGACCTTGCTGCCCTCGACATACTGCCGTGCCTGACCGCCGACAAGGCCGGGCAGCGAAGCCATCACCGTGGCGCCAAAGGTCACGCGATCGGCGCTGTAGCGCTGACCGGAGACGCCATAGGAGTAGACGATGCGGGATTTGAAGACGGTCCGCCAGTGTCGATAGCCTTCATGGGTTCGCAGCGCCTGCAGGCCTGAGGTGTCGATGCGGCCGGCGGCGACCGGCCATTTTGCCGCCTGCTCCGCAAGCGACTTCTGGGCGAAGCCCATGCGCAGGGCGAACAGGCCCGTGAACAACAGCAGCGCACCGGCGCCGAGGTTCTGCGGCTTGGGTAGATGCGAGCCGATCGCCTCCAGGATGCCGCCGACGGAAAACACCAGCACCAGCGCGCCGATCACCAGCCCCGCCGAAAGCTGGACCATGAACTTGAAGGCGCCTTCGGGCATGGTGCGCTCGATGACGGCTTTGCCCGGAGCCGCCGGATCATAGAACACCGTCACCTGAGCGCCCTTGGCAAACCGCGCAAGCGTCTCCGTGACCTCGAAATTTCCAAGGTTCTCCTGCACGCTGTAACGCGAACTTTGAAATGTCTTGCCGCCAACCTTGTACTCGAAGGTGATGGCCGGGAAATTGCGCATCTCGGTGGAATCGCTGCTATCCGAGCCGCTGCCAGAGCTGCGGACCTCGCGTGCCTCGACGCGCGACGAGATGATCTTTCCCGGCGCCGGTAGCCAGCGGCTGAGCGCCTGCACCTCGCGCCATTTCAAGAAGGTGATGAGCGACAACATGCCGGCGACCGCGCAGGCAAAGCCGACAAGCAGAATCTTGAGCTCCAACTCGTCTCCCCCCAGGAGTGCAGGAACCTGCACATAGACAGCAACGCGGCAGCAATGTCTTGTCTATTCGCGAAACCTCCCCCTCGGAGTTGGAAACGACTGTCTTCCGTTGATCTGGATCAACGCACATTCACCGCGTGTGCTGTCTTCTCGATATCAATCGAAGGGAGAACCAACGTGTCGACTTACGACCTCATGATCACCGCTGCGGTCTTGACCTATTTCGGATCATTCTCCGCAGTCCTGGCCTATGTCACCTTCGATGAATCGCATCGCCGGCCACGCTGACAAGATGGCCATATGCGGCGACCGCGCATCGCGCGTCAGTTGGCGTCGGCGACGGAAACCCGACCTCCGGCCCAGGCGCGCCATTGCCGCTCGTCGCCGTGGAAAACGTTGAGATCGATGCGGCCGGTGACGCCATGCGACAGGCCGGAGCCGGAGTACTGCCAGAACAGCCATTTGCGGTCGGGGTAGACCTTTGAGGGGTGCCGCGCCACCGCCCGCACCCAAAACGGATAATCGAGAAAAGCGCCGCGCAGATTGTCGCGATAGAAATCGGGCGCGGTGTAGATGATGGGCCGCTGGCCGTAATAGCGCTCCAGCCTGTCCATGAACACCTGCATCTTCTCCAGCACCTTCTCGCGCGAAGGCCGCCGCTTGCAGCTGGACTCGCCGTTCCATTCGACGTCGATCACCGGCGGCAGCGCGCCTTCGACCCTGGGCACGTTGCGGATGAACCAGTCGGCCTGCTCGCCCGCCGTGCGGCACCAGTAAAAGAAGTGATAGGCGCCGCGTTTCAGGCTGGCGGCGTCGGCATTGCGCCAGTTCCTGTNCCTGTTGAACATCGGATCGAGATGGTCGCCGCCGTCGGTCGCCTTGATGTAGGCGAAGTTGGCGCCCTGGGCGCGTAGCTTTTCCCAGTTGACGTTGCCTTGCCAGCGCGAGACATCGACGCCGTGCACGGCGAGGTGGCGGGGCGAAGCCTTGCCGAAATTGATCGGCTTGGCGTCGCGAAAACCATAGCGCGTGACGGGCCCGGCAAGCATCGGCGGTGCTGCGCGGCTCAGCAGCCTCGGCGGTGATACCAGGGCCGCCGGCTCGACCATCGGCTCGACGCTGTCCGACGGGTCAGGTGCTGAAAGTGCCACCGTCTCTTCTTCGGCCAGGCCGAAAGGCCGGGGGCTCTCGTCTACCGGCGCCGTTTCCGCCCGTGGCGCGCGCCTGGTCGCGGACGCAGGCACTGCCGCGATGGGTGCCGGCGGCCGTATCACCGAGCTGGTTGTTTCGCTCGACGGTTTCTGCAAATCCAAGGCATCGACGCCGGCCGTCGACGTGCAGCCGGCAAGGCATAGCGATGCGATCAAGAAACTGATGGCGCCCGGAATCCGCATCTGGACCTGTACTCAAAACACAACAGACCGAGGGCAAAACGACAGCCAACGGACAAACCGGACCAGTTATGAACGAGAAATTGCCAATAAAGTTTGAATCAATTTTTTTCACGTAGGCCAAACAGCGAAATCTGGCTCTCCGCGCAAGGGATCGGCCAGCCTTGTGGGCAAAGCCGCTACGGCTTTCTGAATACCCCAATCATCGGCCCCAGATTCCAGTAGTCGTCATTGCGGCCGATGGCCGGCGCAAACAGGCTGGATATCGTGCCGTCGAGGAACAGCGCATTGTCGCAGCCGAGCGCGTCGCGGAAAAGACGGGCGAAGGCATGGAAGGTTACCGTGCCGTTCGAAATCGCGAAGACCGCGACGCCATCCCTACGCACGCCGACACCATCGCGGGTTTTTCGCGAGGTGCCGTCGGCCTGGAATTTAGGGTGCAGCTTGCCGTCGATCACCAGCATCGGCCCGGATTGCGTCGCATAGTCAACGGGCGGACGCCTTTTCACAAAATCCTTGGTGGCGCGGACCGCCGCCTTGCCGTCGCGCATGTAGAAAATGCCGTTCGGCTGCAGCGAAAAATTGCCGGTTCCCGACCCGGTCTTCACAGAAGCCATTTCCTGGCCCTGCTCGACATAAAGACCGACCGGCGCGAGGTTCGGATGATACATGCCGGCATTGATGCCAAACAGCATCGTGCGCCCGACCGCCTGCTGCGAGGAACTGAGATTGTGCAGCGACTGAAACGGCTTGCCCGCCGGGTCCTTCCAGAACAATTCGACCTGATATCGTTTCGGATCGACCTCGCACACGAGATAGCTGGTCGCCTCGAAGGCGAAGTCCCGGCATGGCGGCAGCGCGGCAACCCACTGGCCAAACCCCATGCCGAGTGCCGCCACCGACGGCAGCGCGCTCTTGGCCAGCGCCAGCAGCGGCGGCACCGATTGCAGAAGGGTCAAAAAATCCATGCGCGTACCGGAATCCAGATTCGGGGTCCGGTACGGATATAGCCCGTTTCAAGCGAGACTGTGAAAGTGCCCTAAACGAGCCAGCCCATCGCGACGCCCAGCAGCAGGACGACGCCGAGCACGCCGCGATAGATGACGAACGGCCAGGCCGAAAAACGCTCCAGCACACGCATCAGGCCCCAAATGGCGAAGAAGGCGGAGATCGAGGCGACGACCAGCCCGACGGCAAGGACCGACCAGCCATGGGCGTCGAGATGGACCTTGTGCAGTTCCCAAAGCTCCTTGAGGCCGGCGAGCGCAATCGCGGGCAGCCCGAGCAGGAACGAGAAACGCGCCGCCTCGGCCCGCTTGAAGCCGAGCCCCAGTGCCGCGGTCAGGGTCGAACCTGAGCGAGACACGCCCGGAATCAGTGCGCCGATCTGGGCGATGCCGACAAGCAGCGCGTCAGCCAGCGAGGCTTCGTCCACAGTGCGCCGGTGGCGGGCAAGAATCTCGGCCAGCGCCAGCAGGATCGCCATGGCGATGCAGGCCCAGCCGATCACCGTCAGGCTGCGCAGCGGCGAATTACAGGTATTGAGCAGGCCCGACAGCGCCACCCCGGCAATAACGATCGGGATCGTCGCCAGCACGATCCACAGCGCCAGCTTGAAATGCCGGTCAGCGAAATCGCGCCGCGCCAGGGCATCGAGCGAACCAAACAGGATGCCCCTGACGTCACCCCAGAAATAGCTGATCACCGCGGCAAGAGCCGCGAGTTGCATGGCGGCGGAGAAGGCGGAACCCGGATCCTGCCAGCCAAGCACAGCCGGCACGATGCGCATATGGGCGGTTGAGGAAATCGGCAGCAATTCGGTGATGCCTTGCACCACGCCAAGGATCGCCACCTTGGCATAGCCCAGGCCGACGAAGCCCGTGTCCAGGCCTTGAGTGCAGATGTCGACCAATGGCGAATTCCATACATGAGAGATTGGCTGGTGCGGACCGACCGGTCGAGGTTAATCCCGGGCAAGCCTTATAGTCATGGGCCAGATAATCAATTTACGGATTTGTAAGCTGGTGCGTCGGGGTGTGAGCGATTGAAAACCGGCCCAGCTTGGGCCGGCTTTACAGGAAAATCGCAAGGCGATTACGGGCAGAGCCAGAGTTTCTGGCATGCCCTGGCGATCACATGCGCCGGCGGAACGACGGGCTCATCGACGGCAGGCCGGCGAACCCGTTCGAGCAGCATGCGCACCTGTTCGGGGCGCACACGATCGCGCTCCATCACAAGCAGGACCATCGGATCGCTCAAAAGCTCGTCCAGGGTGCTGATGCTGTCGTTCATCCGTCGTCTCCTCGAATGCCGTTACCCGCACCCCATAAATAGGAAGACAAAGATGGCCCGCCAATGACGCTTTGCCGGCTATCTCGTGTTGATTTGGATTAAATTTTGTTCAGCATGCGCCCTCCGTTCCGAAGGAAAAACTAACCTGGCGGCGGCGCGCCTTCGTATTGCGGCAGGCCGTCATCGAGCACCAGCCAGGGCTGCTTCGAGGCCATGAAAATATGCATTTGCGGCTTGAAAACCGTGGGGTCGTCGAGCGAACCGGTGGTGACGCCGATGATGCCCGCGGAATCGCGCCGGGAGAACATCGTCGTGCCGCAGCTCGGGCAAAAGCCGCGCTTGAGGTCCGGCGAGGAGTTTATCGTCGCCAGCGGCCCGTCGACCGTCAAATCGTCGATGCGAAACAGCACGCGTGCGTTGAACGCGGCGCCGATCGCCTTCTGGCACACCCGGCAATGGCAGACGCGTTCGTTGATGGGGGCAGCGTCGGTGCGGTAGCGCACCGCCTTGCACAGGCATCCGCCTTCATATCTTGCCATCGCCCGGATCCGTTGCTGGAGAGAATAAGCCGCGAGCGTAGCGGCGGAGCCGATTGGGTCAATTCAAAAGCTTTGATACAACGTCATCGATTATGGTGATGTGGGTGGGACTGAAGTCATGATGGCATCTTCGGTGGAGTAATCGCGGCTCTGGCGCATGAAAGCGCCGAGCGAAGCGATGGGCGCGTTTGCGCCAATCGCCGGGGCTCTCGACTTATTAGGGCAGCATATCTGATCGACAAACTGGGTGTTCTTGTCGACGTGTCAGTGGCGCTTGGCTTGCACCAGATAGGCCTCGATCTCGGTCTCGCCGAGCCACTTTGCCGCTTCCAGCCGATGCAGGCCCTCGACGAGGATATGGCGCTTGCCGTCATGGCGGACCTGGATCGGTGTCTTCATGCCGTTTTCGAGAATGTCCTCGGCCAGATGGCGGACAGTCTCGGGATGCAGCGTCTTCTTGCGCGCCGTCGGCACGTAGATCTCGTCGACCTTGACCTTTTGCACTCTGAGCATGCCGACCCCCGTGGCGGAAACGCCGCCCTTTGTGGAGATAGTCTCTTTGACCACGGGGGCCAAGGGCGCGGCTAACGAATGCTGGCCCGATCGTTTCCATTTGACGCTGGACCGGCAGATCGCCGAAATGGCGGCCTTCGAACTTCTCCGGTGTTCATGACCCAACTGCCGACCGAGTTCCCCGATTTCGGACTGACGCCCGAGCAGCGCCGGCACGCGGTGCGCGGCCACTATTACGAATGGCCTGGCATGGATGGCGAGCGCGGCGAGATCTGGTGCTACAGCGACCGGTATTCCTATCGCGCCGGCGAAACGGTAGCGCTCCATGTCAGTTCGACGGCCTCGCAGTTCAACATTGAGATCGTCCGAGACGGTGGCTCCAAGACCAAGGTGTTCGAGAAGACGGGTATCGCGGCGCGCAGGCAGGACACGCCCGACCAATGTTCGGTCGAAGGCTGCGGCTGGGACGCCTCGTTCGAATTCCGCGTCGAGGCGGACTGGCCATCCGGCGCCTACCGGGTGACGCTGACCGCCGATGGCCGTGACGGCAAGCCGATCCATTGCCACCATATTTTCATCGTCACGCCCCTGCCCGGAAAGAAGCCCGGCCGTGTGCTGCAGGTGGCGGCGACCGGGACCTGGCTCGCCTACAACACCTGGGGCGGCTCCAACCACTACCAGGGTATCACCGGGCCGGACCGCAACCAGTATTCGCCCATCGTGTCGACGCAGCGCCCCTGGTGCCGCGGCTTCGTCGTGCTGCCGAAAGATGCGCCGCGCGTGCCGCTGGAAGTCGCCGTGCCGCCGAAGACGGTGCCGCGCTATCCGCACATGGAATGGGCGCTCGCCACCGGCCATTCGAAGAAATACGCTTCGTCCGGCTGGGCCAGTTATGACAGCCACTTCTTCCGCTTCGCCGAACGGGCCGGCTATGACGTCGATCTCGCCAGCCAGCACGATCTGCATTTTTCGCCGGAAATTCTCGACGGCTATGACTGCGTTGTCTTTGTCGGCCATGACGAATACTGGACTTGGGAGATGCGTGACGCCGTCGACACCTATGTGACCCGCGGCGGCCATGCGGCGCGTTTTGCCGGCAATTTCATGTGGCAGACGCGGCTGGAGGATGAGGGCCGCCGGCAGGTCTGCTACAAATACCGCGCGCGCGCCGAGGATCCCGTCTATCGCGGCGGTGATGTCACCCGCGCCACCAACTCTTGGGAAGCGCCGGAAATCGGCCGGCCTGGTTCGGCGACCTTCGGGCTCAATGCGACGCGCGGCGTCTATGCCGGCTGGGGCGGTTGCGCGCCGCGCGGCGTGCGCGGCTTTCCGGTCTATCGGCCAGAGCACTGGGCCTTCGCCGGCACTGGTATCTATTATGGCGACCTGCTGGGCGCGGACAGCCATGTCTATGGCTATGAGGTCGACGGGCTCGACTTCGAGATACGCGGCGGCCTGCCCTACCCCACGGCCACCAGCGGCGCGCCCGAAGGCCTGCAGGTTCTCGCCGTCGGCATGGCGTCCCAGGTCGAGGAAAGCGCCGATATACCAATCGAGGACCAGTTCCTCACCGATGAGGATGGTCGCTTCACCGCCGAAACGCTGTTCGGCGAGGCGAGCGACGCCAATCTGGAAAAGGTCAAACGCGGCAACGGCATGATCGTCAATTTCCCGCGCGGCAAGGGCGAGGTGTTCCACGCCGGAAGCTGCGAATGGGTCGCAGGCCTGCTAAGACAGGACCCGATGGTCGAACGCGTCACAAAAAATGTCCTCGATCGTTATCTCGGAAAGTCCTGACATGTCGAAAGCCCAGACCGCCGCTCAAGACACGGAAATCCGTCGAGAATCGCATTTGTTCTATCTGTCCAGCCTGCGCCGGCCGCTGATCGACCGCGCCGAAGGCATCTACATGTGGACGCAGGACGGCCGCCGCTTCATCGACGGATCGAGCGGCCCGATGGTCGCCAATATCGGCCATTCCAACCGCAATGTGCTCGACGCCATGAAGCGGCAGATGGACCGCGCCACCTTTGCCTATCGGCTGCATTTCGAAAACGAGCCGGCGGAAGAGCTGGCGCGGGAACTCGCCGGCAAGCTGCCGGAAGGCATGGACCGTATCTTCTTCGTCTCGGGCGGCTCGGAAGCGACGGAATCCTGCATCAAGCTGGCGCGGCAATGGGCCGTCGCCACCGGCCAGGCCACCCGCTGGAAGGTGATCACCCGCTTTCCCTCCTATCACGGCGGCACGCTGGGTTCGCTGTCGATCACCGGCGACGATGCGCTTGCCGAAACGTTCGAGCCGATGATGCGGGTGATGCCGTCCGTGCCGGCGCCGAACGCCTGGCGCGACCGCGACAACCTTTCTATGGAACAGCGCGGCATCCGCTATGCCGACATGCTGGAGGAGAAGATCCTTGCGGAAGGCCCAGGCAGCGTGGTCGCATTCATCATGGAGCCGATCGGTGGTGCTGCCACCTCAGCCCTGGTGGCGCCGGACAGCTATTATCCGCGCATCCGCGAGATCTGCGACCGCTACGGCATCTTGCTCATCCATGATGAAGTGATGAGCGGCGCCGGCCGCACCGGCAAATTCCTCGGCGGCGATCACTGGAACTGCAAGCCCGACATTGTCGCGCTGTCCAAGGGACTTGGCTCGGGCTATGCGCCGCTTGGCGCATTGGCCGCACCGATGCGGCTGGTGCAGCCGCTGCTTGCCTCCGGCGGCTTCCAGCACGGCCATACCTATGCCGGCAACCCGCTGGCCTGCGCCGCCGGCCTGGCTGTCCTTGGTGAAATGGACCGGCTCGACCTGATCGCCAACGCGGCTGCCATGGGCGACGTGCTGATGGATGGGCTGAAGGCGCTGGCCAAGCGGTTTCCGTTCATCGCCGACGTGCGCGGCAAGGGCCTGCTCACCGGCGCCCAGATGGTCGCCGATCCCGAGACCTTGAAACCGATCGACCAGACCAAGAAGGCCACGGAGAGGCTGCTCGACCTCGCGTATGGGCGCGGGCTGATCATCTATGGCCGCAAGGTCAAGGGCGGCGTCGACAGCGACAATTTCATGGTCGCGCCGCCGATGATCGTCACTAGCCAGCAGGTCGGCGAGATCGTCTCCATCATCGGCGACTCGCTGGAGGTTTTGGCCTCCGAGCTCGACCTGCCGATCGAAGGCCAGGGGTAAAAGAATGGCACCGCGCAAAGTCATCATCACCTGCGCCGTCACCGGCTCGGTGCACACGCCGTCGATGTCGCCCTATCTGCCGGTGACACCGGACCAGATCGCCGCCGACGCGATCGCGGCGGCCGAGGCCGGCGCCTCTATCCTGCATCTGCACGCCCGTGACCCCAGGGATGGCCGCCCGACCGCCGATCCGGACGTCTACATGCAGTTCCTGCCGCGCATCAAGCAGGCGACCGATGCGGTGATCAACATCACCACCGGCGGCTCGTCGCTGATGACCTTGGATCAGCGGCTGGCTGCCCCTTTGCGCGCCGAGCCAGAAATGTGCTCGCTCAACATGGGTTCGATGAATTTCGCGCTGTTTCCCATGCTCGACAAGCCACGGGAATGGCAGCACGAGTGGGAACCGAAGCTGCTGGAAGCGACGCGGGACACAATCTTCAAGAACACCTTCGCCGACATGGAAGGCGTGCTGGAAAGGCTGGGCAAGGGCTGTGGCACGCGCTTCGAATTCGAATGTTACGACGTCGGCCATCTCTATTCGCTGGCGCATTTCCGCGACCGCGGCCTGGTGTCGGGACCGCTGTTCATCCAGTTCGTGCTGGGCGTATTGGGCGGCATCGGCGCCGATCCCGACAATCTCGTCCATATGAAGCGGATCGCCGACAAATTGTTCGGCGATAGCTACCAGTTCTCGGTGCTGGCCGCCGGCCGTCAGCAGATGCCGCTGATCTCGATCGCCGCGGCGATGGGCGGCAATGTCCGTGTCGGCCTGGAAGACAGTCTCTATGACGGCCGTCAGCTGGCGAAATCCAATGCCGATCAAGTGCGCCGCATCCGCGGCATTCTCGATGGGCTGTCGCTGGAGGTCGCCACACCCGCCGAAGCGCGCGATATGCTGGCGCTGAAGGGTGGCGATCGGGTGGCGTTTTGAGATGGTAGCGTCCAGTCCCGCCCCCCTCTGTCCTGCCGGACATCTCCCCCTCAAGGGGGGAGATTGGCTGTCACAACGGCTTTCGCAAATCTCCAACGTCAGGGGATGGGTGGCAAGGCCAAAGCTGCCAATCTCCCCCCTTGAGGGGGAGATGTCCGGCAGGACAGAGGGGGGCGCCTGGGCGCCCTGCCTGTCGTGAGCAAACCATCAGAAGTCCGCCTTCGCCCCGGCCGCGTGGAGGACGTCGATATCATCCATGCATCGATCCTGAAACTTGGGACCCACATCGGGGCACCGGAAGAGATCATCTCCACGCCAGACGACCTACGCACCTACGGCTTTGGCGAAAAACCCGCCTTTTCGACCCTGATCGCCGAAGTCGGCGGCGAGTTCGCCGGTCTCTGCCTATATTTCCCGATCTTTTCGACCTGGATGGGGAGGCCTGGTGTCTATGTGCAGGACCTCTATGTCGAGGACCGTTTTCGCGGCCGCAAGATCGGCGAGCGGCTGCTGCGGCACGTTGCAGCGCAGTGCCGGAAAGACGGCGGCGCCTATCTCCGTTTGTCCGTCGACACCGATAATGAGGGTGCCAAGTCCTTTTATGAAAGGCTTGGCATCGCCTGGTCGAGCTACGAGCAGACGCAGAAGATCACCGGCGAGGCCTTTTTCGCCTTCGCCGATGCGACCGAAAATGGGGAGCAGGAATGAAAACTTTCTATGCCGAGGAACAGAAGCGCCACGACCCCAAGGCCTTTCTTTCGAGCGGTGCGGCGCAGCCCAATCCGGAACAGCCGGACCGCGTTGAGAGGTTATTAGCCGGCGCAAAAGCAGCCGGGTGCGAGATCGTGCGGCCGCGCAATCACGGGCTCGGACCGGTCGCGGCGGTGCATACACCGGAATATCTGGATTTCCTCGAGCACATCTACGCGCGCTGGCAGCGCATCGACGGCGCGTCTGCTGAAGTGATCCCCAACATCCACCCGATCGCGCGCAACGGCTCCTATCCGGCCTCGGCGGTCGGCCAGGCCGGCTACCACATGGCCGACACCGCTTGCCCAATCTCGGGCGAGACATGGCAGAGCGCGCTGTGGAGCGCCTGGAGCGCAGTCGAAGCCGCCGAGGCGGTGATGTCAGGCGCATCAGCCGCCTACGCGCTGTGCCGCCCGCCCGGCCACCATGCCTTTGCCGATGTCGCCGGCGGCTTCTGTTTCATCAACAACTCGGCCGTCGCCGCGCAGGTTTTACGCAGGACGGCTTCGCGCGTCGCAATCCTCGATGTCGACCTGCACCACGGCAACGGCACGCAAGGCATCTTCTATGCACGGCCCGATGTTCTCACCGTCTCGCTGCATGCCGATCCGGTGCGCTTCTATCCGTTCTTCTGGGGCCACGCCGACGAGCGCGGCGAAGGGGCTGGCCTTGGCTACAATTTCAACCTGCCGCTGCCGCGCAAATCCACTGATGCGGCGTTTCTCCAAGCGCTTGAGGTGGCATTCCAGCGCATCCGTGCCTTTTCGCCCGACGCGCTGGTCGTGGCACTCGGCCTCGACGCGTTCGAGGGCGACCCGTTCGGCGGACTTTCTGTGACGACACCGGGCTTCGCGCGCATCGGCGAGGCCATTGCCAAGCTCGGCCTATCAACGGTGATCGTCCAGGAGGGCGGTTATCTCTGCGACGAACTCGGCGACAATCTCACCGCCTTCCTCACCGGCTTCGGCGGCAAGTCGCGGTGATCTCACCCTGACCACGCGTCAGGGTCGCTGCTGCCTGAGCATGGCGATGACCCGGTGTACGCTCTCCAGCGTCTCTTCGATTTCGGCCGCCGTATTGTAGTGGGCAATGCCGATGCGCACGACACCTTGCTCGGCCGGAATGCCGAGCTGGTGGACGATCTCCCAGGCATAGTTGTGGCCGGACCACAGGAAGATATTTTCGGCGTTCATCTGCCGCACGATCGTCTCCGGCACGATGCCGTCGACGGTGAAGGAGACGGTCGGCACGCGCTCGCCAATCCGCTTCGGATCGGTGATGCCGTGGATGGTCAGACCCTCGATATCGGACAGACCTTCGATCAAGCGTTGCGCCAGCGGGTTTTCGTAGGCGATCGAGACTTCAAATGCCTTGGCGATCTTCTGCCTTCGCGATCCACCCTCGCCCGATACCGCGCCAAGGTCGGCAAAGTAGTCAACCGCGGCCGTGAGACCGGCCATCAACTCGATTTGCGGCGTGCCCAGTTCGAACCGCTCCGGCAGCCCATTCGACGAGCAGCGGCATTTGTAAGGTTTCAGGCCATCGATGACGTCGCGCCGCCCCCACAAAATGCCCATGTGCGGACCGAAGAACTTATAGGCCGAGCAGATCAGGAAATCGCAGCCAAGCTCCTGCACGTCGATCAGGCCATGCGGCGCGAACTGGACGGCGTCGACATAGACCAGAGCACCAGCATTCCTGGCGATGGCCGTCAGCGCCTTCACGCGATTGATGGAACCGGTCAGGTTGCTGGCATAGTTCAAGGCGACCAATCGCGTCCTGTCTGAAAGCAGGCTAGCCAGCGTTGCCTCTTCGACCTGCCAGCTCTTTTCGTCGAATGGCAGCCAGCGCACGACAAGGCCAAGGTCCTCGGCCAATTGCAGCCATGGCGAGACATTGCCCTCATGGTCCATGCGGGTGAGGATGATCTCGTCGCCGGGCTGCATCGCGCGGCCGAGCGTGCGCGACATGTGATAGGTCAGCGTCGTCATGTTGGCGCCGATGATGATTTCCTCGGGGCTCGCCGCACCGAGGAAATCGGCCATCGCCTGATGCGCGTCGTCGACGACAGCTTGCGCGGCAATCGTCGTTTCGAAATAGCCGCCAAGGTTGGCGTTGGTGGCCAAGAGACAGCGCGACACGGCATCCGCTACTGCCTGTGGCACCTGCGTGCCGGCAGGGTTGTCGAGATAGATGCGGCGACGGCCCTTGTCGGTCAGGGACAGCGCCGGAAATCGTTCGCGGACCAACTCTATCGGAAAATTCATTGTCGCCCGCTCCCTTGGAATTATCGAGTATTCGGCCACATCCAATTCCGTTCAGGGACAGGGATTGCCGACGTGCTGGTGGATCGCATCCACCGCCTTCTGCATCTCTTCGGTCCAGACGATTTCCACGGAAGACAGCGCCATCTCGAGCTGCGAAAGGGTCGTCGCGCCGACGATGTTGGAGGTAACGAAGGGCCGGCTCGAGACATAGGCATTGGCGAACAGTGCTGGCTCCAGCCCAAAGGATCGCGCGAGCTGATTGTATTCGAGCTGTGCTTCGGCGGCTCCTGGCGTCTCATAGCGCTGGCCGCGATTGAATAGCTGCGAGCGCGACCCTTGTGGGCGAGCGCCATGGTCGTATTTGCCGGTCAGATAGCCCTGCGCCAACGGCGAATAGGGGAGCAACGATACCTGCTCGCGTTCGCAGACCTCGGCGAGGTTCACCTCGAAAGTGCGGTTGACGAGATTGTAGGCGTTCTGGATCGACGCAACGCGCGGGCCGATCCCTTTGTCAGCCTCGGCAAGGAAACGCATCACGCCCCAGGAACTCTCGTTCGACAGGCCGAAATGGCGGATCTTTCCCGCCTTCACCAGATCGTCGAACACGGCGAGCGTCTCGGCGATGGGTGTTTCGTCGGCCGGAGCGCCGACAGAATCGGCGCGCGGCGATACGGCGCCGACACGCGTCGGATTGGCGCCCCAAGGGATGTCCCGTTCCGGCCAATGGATCTGGTAGAGGTCGATATAGTCGGTGCCGAGCTTGGCCAGCGATTTGTCGATCGCGTCAAAGATATCGGTGCGCACCAGTTGCGACGGCCTGTCGCCGCGAAACCACCGGTTGGCCGTACGGCCGACGACCTTGGAGGCAAGGATCACCTTGTCGCGGTTGCGGTTGGCCTTCATCCAGCTGCCGATGATCTTTTCGGTCCACCCTTGCGTCTCCGCCTTGGGCGGGATCGGGTAAAGCTCGGCGGTGTCGATGAAATTGACGCCGCGCGAGAAGGCCAGGTCCATCTGCGCATGGCCTTCGGCCTCGGTGTTCTGCTGGCCCCAAGTCATGGAGCCCAGGCAGATCTGGGTAACAAGAAGATCGGTCCGACCGAGACGGCGTTTGTGCATGGAAATCTGCTCCGGAGGAAAAGGGTGCGGCAGCGCGGGGAGGAAGTCCCATCCTACGGAAAGCAGAGGCACTCTCCAAGCCTCGCCAGACCGACTTTTGCGTGAACCAGCAGCGTTCAGCGGCGAGCGGCGGCCACCGCGCGCCGCTTGGCCTCATCGATCAGCATATTGGCGACCTGCATGCGGATCATGGCGCGCTGGCGCAGATGCGGGGCGACACGGTCCGGATGATTGGCAAAGGCAAAACTGCGGCGCATACGGCTGAAATCGGCGATTTGCTTGGGCTGATCGAGACCAAGTTCGACGGAGATGGATTCCGGATCGATCGGCGGCAACACCTCCTCGGGCTTTGGCTCTTCGCCAGCCAGAGCCAGCTTCGCATGATCGAGCAAGGCGGCGAATTCGGTCGCCAGATCGGCGCCGGCCTCGCGATATTCGGTGGCGGAAACCTTGATGCGGCCGGAATGGAGTTCATCGGCCACCGAGAGATAATCGAACGGAATGGATGGACGGGCGCGGGCCTCGTCGCCCCCAATTCCGTCGCCCTTGTCGGAAGCGACGAAGAGGTCGTCGAGCAACGAAGCGAAATCACGCTTGGTGCCAGTGCCGATGTCAGCCTCCTCCTTGCCCGACTGTGCAAGCTTCAGAGCATATAACCGGCTCGTTAAAATTGCATGCCGTCGATCTTAACGAATTTAGCCGTTGCGCGGCTGCGCCGCTTCAACTCCTCAACCCCAGAATGAAAAGCCGGACCGCACTTTCATGCGGTCCGGAATTCGCCAGGAGTGGCGAGGAAAAACCGGCCATGTAGCCAGCATTCGAGGCTACGATGCGCGTCTGCCAAAAGTTTCGGTCGGTTCAGGAAATGGCGAAAAAATCGCCAAGACATGGCAGGCATGCAAATGCTGCACTGCACAATCGTCGCGATTCAGCTATACTAGTGGCCGTGGAGGACCAATTAGGGGCTTGAATCATGAGTTTCTTCACTGAAATGTTCGCCCGGCCGCGGCCGCAGGAGCATCTGAGATACCGTTCGGCGCTCGCACTGCTCGATGCGATGAGCAATGCCGACCGCGCCGACATCGGTATCAAGCCGGCCGATTTCCCCCGCATCGCCCGCGAAATGTCCGTTCGCTAAACGTATCGAGCCGCGAGATGTCCCGGATCGGTCCGGGACTTCTCGAAGACATCGATCCGTTAGCGCGATCCCAGGAACGTCGCCTTGCCCAGCGGCACGCCGTTGTGGCGAAGAATGTCGTAAGCCGTGGTGAGGTGGAAATAGAAGTTGGGCATGGCCACATGCAGCAGATACTGCAGGCCCGGCATC
Source organism: Mesorhizobium sp. LNHC252B00 (assembly GCF_000502955.1). Lineage (GTDB taxonomy): Bacteria > Pseudomonadota > Alphaproteobacteria > Rhizobiales > Rhizobiaceae > Mesorhizobium. Next base: position 132,244 of record NZ_AYWO01000009.1, read on the forward strand.
GAGCTTTCGCGCCCGCCAAGCTTCAATTCGATTATCTTGTCGTCCGAGCCGTCGAATTCGGCCGCCGAAAATGTCGCCAGAAGCTCCAGGGTCTTCGTGATGCGCGCCTGGACATCGGCGAAACTCACCTCGTTGTCCTCGTACCTGGGCACCTCGCGCCCGGCGAGCCGTGACGGCGCGCCCTTGGCATGGTCGGTGGCGATCTGCACCTGCCGGGTCAAAGCATACATGTCGGGCGCCAACCGCGACGTCAAAAATACCTGCGGGTCGATCTTGCGGTCAATCGCATTCTGTTCGGCGGCCGCAAGCACATTGGAAAGTGCTTTCAGCCTGGCCGAAAACACAGGCACGGATGCCTCATACATCGATATTGCCACGTCAAATCTCCTGTCCGGCCGAACGCCGGCGGATGCGACGTAGCGCCTTCGCGCACGATTCTTCAAGACCGCCGAACCAGCGTCACCACGTTGCCGCAATCGCCATGGAATCTCCCATCGAGCGGAGATACCCGATGAGACGCGCCCTTTTCGCAGCGACTGCCTTGCTCGCCCTTGCCCCGATCGGCCAGACGGCCCTGGCCGCCGAAGGTGCACCGGAAACGCCCTATGTCGACGATCGGTCGAGCGCCGACGCGGTGGTCCGCTCGCTCTACAGCGCCATCAACCGACATGAATTCGCCCGCGCCTGGGGCTATTTCGGGGATACCAAGCCGGCTAAGGATTTCGACAGTTTCGTCAAGGGCTATGACGGCACCGACAAAGTCGAGGTCGAGACCGGGGCCGTATCGAACGAGGGCGCCGCCGGCAGCATTTTCTACAACGTCCCCGTCGCCATCCGCGCCACCGACAAGAGCGGCGGCGAGAAGGTCTTTGCCGGCTGCTATACGCTGCGCCAGGTGAATGCCCAAATTCAGGCCGCGCCGCCCTTCGATCCGATCCACATCGAAAAAGGCGCGCTTAAACCCTCCACCGCCGATTTCGAAGAGGCCTTGCCGCCAAGCTGCGGCGACGGGCCGCCGCCGCCGAAGAAGGACACAGCACTGGAACAGGCCAAGAAGGCCTTTCTGGCGACGTATGGCGACCAATGCGACAAGCAGTTCCTGGCCGACGAGCCGGAGGTCTTTTCGATCAAGTACAAGGACAAGAATGCGCAGCCCGGCGATCCTGACAAGGAAGCGCGGCTGTTTCATTTTTCGTGTTCGGCCGCCGCTTACAATGAAAATTCGGTCTACTACATGACCGACGAGCTTTCGGCGGTGCAGCAATTGCAGTTCGCCGAACCGGAGACCGATATCCGCTACGAGAACAACGACAGTGAAGGCAAGCTGTTGAGCGTGACCGTGGTCGGCTTCCACACCACGGGATGGGCCACCAATTCCGACTATGACCCGGACGCCCATACGATCACCACTTTCAACAAATGGCGCGGCATCGGCGATGCCTCCGACTCCGGCACGTATTTGTTCCGCAACGGTGATTTTTCGCTGGTCCAGTACGACGTCGATGCATCCTACGACGGCGAGGAAAATCCGCAGACGGTTGTCGACTACAACACCGCGCCGTAGGGAAGACTCGATCAAGAACGCCGCGTTCGACCCGTCCTCCGCATTCACCTTCTCGTTTCGGGCCGCGAACGCATCGGCCGAAAGAAGGCGCGAATGTCCTGGACCAGAAGATTCGGTTCCTCCAGCGCAGCGAAATGGCCGCCGCGCGGCATCGGCGTCCATCGCTGCACGTCGAAGACCCTCGCCACCCAGGAGCGCGGCGGCATTGGCAACTCGCGGGGGAAAAGCGCTACCCCAAGAGGCGGCGAAACGCGTTCCTGCGCCTTGAACGCAAGAGGGGAGAGCCGATTCTCCTTGTAGAGCCGCAAGGACGAGGTGAGCGCATTGGTGAACCAGTAGAGAGAAACGTCTGTAAGGAGCGCGTCCATGCCAAAGGCGCGTTCCACGTCACCGTCGCAATCGCTCCAGGAACGGAACTTCTCGATCATCCAGGCTGCGAGGCCGATCGGCGAGTCAATCAGCGCATAAGCGAGCGTCTGAGGCTTCGTGCCCTGCAGATGGGCATAGGCACCCTCTGTTGCCGCCCAAGCCGCAGCCTTGTCCAGAAAGGCCTGTTCCTCAACGGTGACAGGCGGCTGATCTGCACCCAAGGGTGGCCGATAGCTCCCGGGAATGTAATTAACGTGGACGCCAAGCACGTTTTCAGGAAGGAGCCGTGCCATCCAGGCGGAGACGCCCGCGCCGATGTCGCCGCCCTGGCAAGCGAAGCGCTCATAGCCGAGCCCGCACATCAACTGCACCCATAGCTCCGCGATGCGCCCGGAGTGGAAGCCGGGTGCCGTCGGCGCCTGCGAGAAGCCGTATCCGGGCAACGAGGGAACCACGACGTGGAAAGCGTCGGCCGGGTCACCACCATGGGCGGATGGATCCGTCAGCAATGGAATGATGTGTTCCATTTCGATGAAGGAACCGGGCCAGCCATGCGTGATGATCAGCGGCAGCGGCGCCGGTCCGGTGCCTAGCTGGTGGACAAAATGGACATCCAGATTGTTCACCCTAGCCAGATATTGCGGCAGCCGGTTCAGCCGCGCCTCTTGCGCTCTCCAGTCGAAGCGATCTCGCCAGTAATCCGCAAGGCGCTCCATGAACGGCAGGTCGGCCCCGTCGTTCCAGCCTGTCTCGATTAGCGGAACTGGCCATCGCGTTGCGTGAAGACGGTCCTGGAGATCCTCAAGTTGTTCGTTCGGAATCTGGATATTGAAGGGACGAGTGTCCATCGCCGTGCTTCCGAGTTGTTGGATCATGTCAGTCTACACCGGCAAGTGGATATCGGCCGAGCCATGATCGCCAAACCCACTGCACTTTGGCCGATATGCATCAAGGCGCCTTCGACAGCATCCAGTTGAGCGTGCCGCGCCAGTCGGTCATGCGGATCGGGGTGCCATGGGTGCCGGTCTCGAAACGGACGAAGCGGGTCGGATAGGCTTTCGATCTGGCGACGATCGAGCGGAAGAACGCTTCCTGCTTTTCCACGGGGAAAACCACGTCATTGCTGCCCTGGCCGAAGAAGACCGGGACGTGACGCTTGAAGGCGGGGCTTGCCAGGAAACTCTCGTCCCATAGCGAGCCGAGCAGCAGCAGCCCGTTGATGCGCCGGCCGGTATCGTTGCGGGCGGCAAGCTTCCAGCACAGGGCGCCGCCCATCGAGCCACAGGCGACGAAGATCTTCGCGGCTGGCGATTGTTCCGCATAGTGATTGATCAGGGCCGCCACCTGCGCGGCGCCGGTGTCACCGAAATCGGAAAAATCCGGGCTGAGGTAAAGGCCGCCATTGCCGGCCATCAGGTTCTTGAGTCGGTTGAAATTGCCGCCGAAGGTGAAGTCGTCGACGCCTTGCTTGCGGCTGCCGCCCTGCCCATGCAGATAAAGCACGATGATGCCGGCGCCCTCGGTCTTGCCGACGGCAATATGCCTGACATCGCCGGCATCGGTCTTCAAGAGCAGATCCTGCTGCACCTTGCGAACGCCGATGTCTGTGTATTGGGCGTTCACCCGGCGCTCCGGCACCTGGTCACGCTGGTTGATGTCGCGCATCTCGCGATAGTCCAGAACCGTGTAGGCGCCGTTGGTATCGGACGAGAGCGTGGCCGGATAGGCGAAGAGGTCGTCCTTGAAGGGTTTTAGAGATAATGTGTCGGCGTGGGCCGCCGAAGAAAACAAGAAAAGCATTGTTGTAAGGAAAGCGCGGCACGCCCCCCTCTGGCATGCGTAATTCGGCTCGGGTTTGTCAATCCTGCAGCACGCCGCCGGCGCTTTCCAGCGCCNATGTGTCGGCGTGGGCCGCCGAAGAAAACAAGAAAAGCATTGTTGTAAGGAAAGCGCGGCACGCCCCCCTCTGGCCTGCCGGCCATCTCCCCCTCAAGGGGGGAGATTGGATGCGCTTTCGGTTTTCGCCAATCTCCAAAGTTGCAGATCGAGCACCATCGGCGAAACTGCCGATCTCCCCCCTTGAGGGGGAGATGGCCGGCAGGCCAGAGGGGGGTAAAAGCGCCAACATGGAAGATGAAGTCATCCCTCTGGCATGCGTAATTCGGCTCGGGTTTGTCAATCCTGCAGCACGCCGCCGGCGCTTTCCAGCGCCTCGCGGGTGTCGACATCGACAGACGCCGCCGCACCGATCTCGACATCGATGACATCGAGCCCTTCGGTCTCGACCAGATGGCGTGCGCCGGTGTCGCCTTCCAGATGGGCGATCGCCGGAAACAGCGAACGCGGCAAAAGCACCGGGTTGCCGCGCTTGCCATTATGTGTAGCGCGAACCACCGAATTGCCGCCGGCCTTGCGGAAGGCGTCGATCAACCTGTCGAGATCGTCGGACGCGACTCCCGGCATGTCGCCGAGAACGATCATCACACCGGCGGAGCTCTCGGGCAGATAGGCAATGCCGGCCTTCAGCGAGGTGGACAGGCCCTCGGCAAAATCGGGATTGTCGGCGAAGGTCACGTCGAGGCCCGCCAGAGCGGCGCGCACCCGCTCGCGCTGATGGCCGGTGACGACAATCGTGCCGGAAGCCTTCGAGCCGAGCGCCCGCTCGGCGGTGCGTTGCACCAGCGGCTTGCCGTCGAACAACGCCAGCAGCTTGTTGGGTCCGCCCATGCGGCTCGACCGACCAGCCGCCAGCAGCACGATGCCGACCTTGAGCTGGCTTTTCGCCGGCAGCGGTTCGCGCGGCTGCGGGCGTGTCGGGATCTCCATCAGCAGCCCGCCGACCCCCATGCCGGCAATATCCTTGGCAGTCACGTCAAGGCCGGCGATCAACCGATCCAGAACCCAGTCGAAGCCGTTCTCCTTGGGACTGCGGGCGCAACCGGGCGCGCCGATGACGCGCTTGCCGTCGAGCGTGCCGAGCACCAGCAGATTGCCGGGATCGACCGGCATGCCCGCGCGGATGACAGTCCCACCTGCCCTCTCGATGGCCGCCGGAACCACGTCGGCGAAATCGCTCATCGCCGAGGCGCCGAAGATCACCACCATGTCGTTGTCTCGCGCCAGCGAGGCCGTGGCTTCCGCCACCGGTGCGATCTCATGCGGCGTACGATGCTCCGCCGTCAGCCTGCCGCCCGTGCGCGCCAGCCGCGCTTCGGTAACGCGCAGCGTCTTGTCCAGCACACTTGGCTTGATGCCCGGCAGAACCGTCTGGATGACGCCGACACGCACCGGCTGGTAGGCATTGACGACAAAGATCTCGCCACCGGCGCAGATTTTTGTCGCAGCATCGACCAGGGCCGAACTGACCGCGAAGGGAATGATCTTCACCGTCGCGATCATCTGGCCTTTCTCGACCGGCGCATGCTGCGCCAGCGTGGCGATGGTGATGGCCGGATCGATGGCATTGAGGGCGTCAACCATCGCGGCATCGACCGTGAAGATACCCGACGCGTTGGCATGGAGATTGACCCGCCCGGTCGCGGCCGACCTGACCTCGATGCCGCGAAAGGCCATACCCTCGGAGATCGCCTGCGCGGCGGCATCCTCGCTGAGGTCGTCGGCAGCCAGCACAGCCGCAACGACCTCAGAAATACCGGCGGCCCGCAACAGCGCCACGTCTTCGGCGCTCAGCCTGTGCGCCTTGCGGAAGCGCCGTTCACCAGCGGTGGTGGCATGCGCCAGCACCGCGCCTTCAGCCGCCTCGATCGGGATAGGCCCGAATTTCACGCCGCCGCGCCCGTAGAGCGCCGCGCGTCCTTTTGGACGCGCAAAGGACGCTCTGCTATTTTGAATCTACGCATCGTGCTTTTCCAAAATCGATTTCGATTTTGGGGCCGATGCGGAGGCATCGAGACCACGCGAGCGAAAGGCGTGGATCGCTTGCGCCAGCACCGCAACCGCGATCTCAGCCGGACTGGCAGCACCAATATCGAGCCCGATCGGCGCGTGAATACGAGCGATCTGATCGGCGGTTGCGCCGAGCGCCAGCAGGCGTTCGACACGCTTGGCATGCGTCTTCCTGCTGCCGAGCGCTCCGACATAGAAGCAGTTCGCATCCAGCGCCGCCTTCAGCGCGAAATCATCGATCTTCGGGTCATGGGTGACGGCGGCAAGTGCGCTGTAGCTGTCGAGCGGCTGGCGCTTCAGAACATCCTCCGGCCATTCGGCATGGAGCGCCACGTCGGGAAAGCGGTCCGGCGTGGCGAAAGCGGTGCGGGGGTCGATGATCTCCACGGGGTAACCGGCGATTTTCGCCATCGGCGCCAGCGCCTGGCTGATGTGAACCGCGCCGATTACCAGGAGACGCGGCTGTGGCAGATGTGCATTGAGAAAGAAGGTTCGTCCTTCGGCCTCGACCGAACCGGAACTCCCGGTGCGGAACGCTTTTGCGATTGCGGCTCCAAGATCGCCGGCGACCTGATCGCCCTCGCGCACGATGCGGTCGCGGCCGTCACCGAGATCGGTGACAAGAATCGCGGCGCGACGGGCGCGTCGTTCGGCGTTAAGCGTCTTCAGCGCATAGGGATCCATTCGAGATCAGCCCAGTCTTTCCACATAGACCTTGATGCGGCCGCCGCAGGACAGGCCGACCTGCCAGGCGGTTTCGTCGGCAACACCGAACTCCAGCATCCTGGCCTTGCCGCTGTCGATGACGTCGATGGCCTCGGTCACCACCGCGCCTTCGACGCATCCGCCCGAAACCGAGCCGTGGAAATTGCCGTCTGCGTCGATGACCAGATGGCTGCCCACAGGTCGGGGCGCGGAACCCCAGGTCTCGACCACTGTCGCGATGGCCACGTCCTTGCCGTCGTTCATCCAGCCTTCCGCGATGATCAAGGGGTCACGGGCTTCATCCAGATAAATGCTGTTTTCCATGATCGTTTCTCTGAGAGTCTGTTTTTCCGGATATATGGCTATGCGGCACGTCTCGCGCCAACTTCCATCCATTGGCGCGGGTCGACCGACTGTGCCGACTTCTTGTCCAGCGATGCGCAGAGGTCGGCGAGCGCATCGAGATTGTGCACCGAGCGGAACTCGTCGACATGCGGCAGCATCGCCTTGACGCCGCGGGCGCGCGCCTGGAAGCCGTCGAAACGCAGCAACGGGTTCAGCCAGATCAGCCGCCGGCAGGATTTGTGCAGGCGCTCCATTTCCTCCGACAGGCCGGCGACATCGTCGCGCTCCAGCCCGTCGGTGATCAAAAGCACGACCGCACCCTGCCCCAGCACGCGGCGCGACCATATCAGGTTGAACTCGGACAGCGTGTCGCCAATGCGGGTGCCGCCCGACCAGTCCCTGACCGCAGTCGAACAATCGGCAAGGGCGGCATCGGGGTCGCGATGGCGCATCTGACGGGTCAGGTTGGTCAGCCGGGTGCCGAAAACGAACGTGTGCACGCGCCGGCGTTTTTCCGTCAGCGCATGCAGGAAATGCAGGAAGATGCGCGTGTACTGGCTCATCGAGCCGGAAATGTCGGCCAGCACAACCAGCGGCGGATGAACTTCGCGAGCTGAGCGGAATTTCGGCAGGATCAGTTCGCCGCCGGTGCGCGCGGCTGAACGCATCATGGCGCGCGGATCGACGCGGCGACCCTGCGCGTCGGCTTTGAAGCGCCGCGTTCGCACCATGTCGAAAGGCAGCCGCAGCTGCGCGATCGCCTTCTTTGCGTCGGCCATCTCGGTCGCGTTCATCTGGGCAAAATCCTTGCCTCGCAGCACCTCGTTGCCGGAAAAAGTGAACCGGGCGTCGACCTCGATCTCAGGGATTTCCTGGGCTGGCTGGTTCTTCTGGTGGCCTTCGAACATCGCCTGGCTGACGCGGTTCTCGGCTGCGCGGGGCTTCTGCTTTTCCCTGTTGTCAGGCGCCACCGGCGAAAACATCGCCAGCATCTTTTCGATCAGTTCACGCGATTTCCAGAACAGCCGGAAGGCTTCGTCGAAAATGGCGTGATCCTCATGCCTGGACACCAGCACGGCGTGCAGCGTCCAGTAGAAATCGTCACGCGAGCCGATGCCAGCGACGAGAACCGCCTCGATGGCATCCTTGACCGAGGCGGGCCCGACCCGCATGCCGGCCTTGCGCAGAGTGCGGGCGAAATAAACGATATTGTCGGCGATCCGCCCGTCGGCCTTCGCTTCTTTCGGCTCCTGGATCGGCATCGCCTACTCCGCCGCCGAAAGCTCGGCCTTCACCTCGTTGAGGATGCGCCGGCCTTCGCCCTGTTCGATGCGGGCAATGTCGTCCTGGTATTTCAACAGCACGCCGATCGTGTCGGATACGGTTTCAGGATCGAGCGCCACCTTGTCGAGCTCGGTGAGCGCGCCGGCCCAGTCGATGGTTTCGGCGACACCCGGCACCTTGAACAGCTCGATCTGGCGCAGCTTCTGGATGAAGGAGACCACTTCAGCCGAAAGCCGCTGGTTGGCCTGCGGCACCTTGCGGCGCACGATCTCCAGCTCGCGCTCGGCATTGGGATAGTCGACCCAGTGATAGAGGCAGCGCCGCTTCAGCGCATCGTGGATCTCGCGGGTGCGGTTGGTCGTGATGATGACGATCGGCGGCTCGTCCGCCTTGATGGTGCCGAGTTCAGGCACCGTGACCTGGAAGTCGGAGAGGATTTCGAGCAGGAAGGCTTCGAAGGCCTCGTCGGTGCGGTCGAGTTCGTCGATCAGGAAGACCGGGGCTGCCCCCGTCTTGCCGGTCAGTGCATCGAGCACCGGGCGGCGGATCAGGTATTTTTCGGAGAAGACATTGCGCTCCATGGCGGAGCGCTCGACCTTGCCGACCGCCTCCTCCATGCGGATCTCGATCATCTGCGCGGCGTAGTTCCACTCATAGACGGCGGACGAGACGTCGAGGCCTTCATAGCACTGCAGGCGGATCAGCCGACGGCCGAGCGCCTGCGCCAACACCTTGGCGATTTCGGTCTTACCGACGCCGGCCTCGCCCTCGAGGAACAGCGGCCGCTTCATGCGCAACGACAGGAACAGCACGGTCGCCAGCGACCGATCCGCCACATAATCCGCGCCGGTCAGGAGATCGAGCGTCTCGTCGATCGTCCGCGGCGCGGCGCGCGGTTTCAGCTCGGTCATTCTTTCTCCGTGAACGCCGGCGCTCCGCTTTCCAGAACGTGGTAGCCGCGGGCGTGGTAGATCAGCGGCCGCAAATTATCGCCCATCCGCAGGCCTGTCACCTTGCCAAAAAGCACACGATGAGTGGCCAGGTCCTTGGTGTCGATCAATTCGCAGTCGAACACGGCGAGCGCGCCCTTCAGAGTTGGCGCGCCGGTGGAGATCACGTCCCATTCGCCAAGCGCGAAGCGCTCCTCGACCGGCAGGCCGGTGATGCCGGAAAAGCCGATCGACAGCGGCTCCTGATGCGAGGCCAGCGTGTTCAAGGCAAATTTGCCGTTTTTCACGAACGGCTCATTCTTGGGATTTTCACGGTTGAGACAGACCAGAATGGTCGGCGGTGTATCCGACACGGAACAGGCCGCGATCACCGTGGCGCCGCGCTTGCCGGCCGGCCCATCGGTGGTGACAACATGGACGTGGCCGGCAAAATGGCTCATGGCGTCGCGGTAGGCCTGCGGCCCAATTTCGTTCTTCTTCAGCACCGTATGTTTTCCATGGTCAGGATCCTACCGACATATATGGCCATACATAGCCTGCCACAAGCGAAGTGCTTGAGCCATATCCCGAAATTCGCGTGTTGCACCAAGGTCGGGCAGGCTTTAGGTCTTGGCGATAAATAGGTGCCAGCAGCATAAGACCGGCACAGAGGACCTCATCGCTCGAATGCGACCCAGGACAAGAACGATAGCGGCGCTGTTCTGGCTGTTTCTGGCCAGTGATGCGAATGCCCAGACGCTGGTGGTCGGCGTCTCAGCGCCTCTCTCTGGACCATCGGCCATTCTCGGCAAGCAGATCGAGGCCGGCACCGGTCAGGCGGCCCTAGCGAACGGCATAGAACTCAAGATCGTGGATGACGCCTGCACTGCGGACGGAGGCGCTGCCGCGGCCAGGGAATTCGTCGCAGCCAAGGTCAATGTCGTGGTCGGATTCCTTTGCACCGAGGCGATCGAGGCGGCGATGCCGATCCTCAGGGATGCCAACATTCCAGTCATTACCGTTGGCGTGCGAACCGAAAGCCTGACCGACCGCCGCGCCAAGACCGGCTGGCCGGTCTTTCGCCTCGGGCCACGCGGCGACGATGAGCGCAACGCCGTCGCCTCCACCCTCACCCATCTGTGGCAAGGCGAGTTGTTCGCGGTCATCGACGACGGCACCATCTATGGCCGCGAAATCGCCGAGACGTTGCGGGCGGCCGCGGAGCAGGCAGCGCTGAAACCGGTATTCGTCGACACGTTCCGGCCGCAGCTCGACAATCAGATCGGCATGATCGGCCGGCTGAAGAAGGCCGGCGCCACGCATGTATTTGCCGGCGGCGACGGCGACGACATAGCCATCATGGGCCGGGATGCCGCACAGCTCCAGGCCGGCATCGTCTTTGCCGGCGGGGAGAACCTCCGCACACCGACCGGCGACGTGCCCTATGCCGTGGGAACATTGATGATCGCACCGCCGGAATGGGCCGATGTCGCCGACCCCAAACTATTGTCGGCCTTTGCCACGCAGAAGGTCGTGCCCGACGGTTATACGCTGCCCGCCTACGCGGCGATCGAGATCGCCAAAACGGCGTCAACCTTGTCCGAGGGCTCGGGCAAGCCACTGACCGAGGCCCTGACGGGACAGGACTTTACCACTGCGATCGGGCCGATCCGCTTTGATGCAAAAGGCGACCTCAGCCAGAGCCCTTACCGCGTCTTCCGCTTCGACGGCACACGCTTTGCGCCTTTGGAAAGCAACTGATGTTTCGCACCGGCCCGCGCAACCTGATCACCGACGTTGCCGGACTGCGCGTCGGCAACGCGTCCGATGCCAAGCTGAAATCGGGCGTTACGACCGTGCTCTGCGACGAACCGACGGTGGCCGGCGTTCAGATCCTGGGCGGTGCGCCGGGCACCCGTGAGACCGACCTGCTCGAACCGCACAATTCGGTCGATGTGGTGCACGCCGTAGTGCTTTCGGGCGGTTCGGCTTTCGGCCTCGACGCTGCATCCGGCGTGCAGGCGGCGCTGCGCGAACGCGGCATCGGCCTGGAGGTCGGAGGCTTTCGCGTGCCGATCGTGCCGTCGGCGATCCTGTTTGACCTGCGCAATGGCGGCGACAAGGATTGGGGCCTTTATCCACCCTACCGCGAGCTTGGCTATGAAGCAGCGCAAAACGCCGCTGCCGATTTCGAGCTCGGCACCATTGGCGCCGGCACCGGTGCGCTGACTTCGGGGCTGAAGGGCGGCCTCGGCTCGGCTTCGACGCTGCTGGACAACGGCATCACCATCGGTGCGCTGGCCGCCGTCAATCCGACCGGCTCGGCAACCATCAGCCGAACTCGCCATTTCTGGGCAGCACCGTTCGAAATCGGCGACGAATTCGGCGGCCTTGGTTATCCCTCGCCGATGCCGGACGACGCGAAGCGGATCCTGCTGAAATACCGCGACAAGCACATGGGCAGACAGATGGAGACCGGCGGCAACACCACCATCGCTATCATCGCCACCGACGCGGTTCTCACCAAGGCTGCCGCAAAGCGCCTGGCAATCTCGGCGCATGACGGCTTCGTGCGCGCCATCTGGCCGACGCACACGCCGGCCGATGGCGACCTGGTATTCGCGCTGGCAACTGGCACGAGTGGCATCGAACTCACCGCCGACGCGGCAATCGACCTCTATGCCGCAGCCGGCGCCACAATGGCGCGCGCCATCAGCCGCGGCGTGTTTGCCGCGACGCCGGCCGAAAACGATCTGTTTCCGGTCTGGTCATCGCGCCTGAGATAAACAGAGGCCCTCGATCATACCCGATCGGATTTTTCTTCCTCGAAGGTCACCGCGACATCGGAATTCGCGGACAGCCACACCTTGTTGCCGTCGACCTCGGCAATGAGGCTCACGGGAACATAATGGTGATGGCCCTTGTGAGCGCCCTTGCCGCTATCGGCCTTAATCAGCTTGATGCGCTGACCATCGACCTTGTCGACGGTGCCGACATGCACGCCATCGGCGCCGACGACTTCCATATGCTCACGAATTTTGCTGGTGTCGGTCATGGTGGTTCTCCATTGGGACTGCCGACGATAACAAATGACGGGCCGATTGGATGCATCGGGCTTTGGCACTGCGCGACGTTTTGATTCCGTCGTGGTAGTGGATGGAGGCGATCACGGCCGAGGGGTGAAGAACCGATGCGAATGCTCTTTCTGTTTGCCGTTGCCCTGCTTGGACAGTTTGCGACATCGATGGCTGCCCGTGCCGGCGACGTTGCCCAACTTGAAATCCTGGGCTTCACCAAGGACGGCAGTGTCTTCGCTTTCGAGGAATATGGCGTGCAGGACGGATCGGGCTTTCCCTATGCCAACCGCTATTATATCGACACCAGCACCGACAGCTTTCTCAAGGGCACGCCGATCCGGGTACGGCTCGAGGACGAGAACGCCAAACTGGAAGCAGTGCGCCTTCAGGCCCGGCAAAAGGGCGAAGCCATTGTCGGTGAGGCGGAACTGAGCGCCAACCGCGGCATAACAGCTGGTTTCAACCCGGTGACCGAGCTTTCGGCCGATCCGCACCGGATAGCGGTCAACCCGCGCCCGATCTTCTCAGCCGTCGACCAGCCGCTCGAATTCCGGCTGGACGAGTTGGGCATGAACAACACCCAAGGCTGCGAGAGCCAGGGCGAGATCAACGGTTTTCGCTTGCTGCGTATCGAAGCGCAGGATGGCGGCACCACCAAGCTGCTGCATGAGGACAAGGCGATACCGAAAAGCCGGGGTTGCCCGAATGGCTATCGCATCGGCGCTGTGCAAACCTTTTCAATGGACAGTCTCAGCGCCTACGCGGTGCGCCAATACGGTTTTGAGGGGCCGGACTTTCGCTGGGTCGCGGTGACCGGCCGCCTGTGACATTCCCTGTTCAACCCGCCAGGCGCGACCGCGTCTTGAGCCGCGTTCGCCACGCGATGCCGGAACTTCGCATCGCATTTTTCGGCGCCTTGCTGTGGGCGGCGACGATGGGGGCCAGCGCGCTCGTCAACCTGTTCTTGGACGAATGGGAGACGCCGGCGAAAATCCGCATCGTCACCTTGCTGTTTGCTGTGGGAGGTGCGCTGGCCTTTCCGATTGGCCTGTTTGCCGCGAAGCTGGTCTCACAGGGCAGGCGCTGGGAGGTCGCCTTCGCGGCGGCCTTCGTGTGCCTCGCCGCAGCGACGGTCGGCTTGACGGCCGGGCTGTTCGCCCTGCAGTACCGCTCCTACTATGCCGAGTGGCATGCACCTGCTTTCACCCATACCTGGGCCCTGCAGTTCGTCTTCACGACGTTGATTGCGCTGTATCAGTTCGTCGTACTGGGCATCCGGCTTTATTTTCCGCTTGGTTTCGTGGCCTTGTTTGCCGCGAGCGTCTGGTTTGCGCGCCAGCGGCGTTGAGCATTTTGCCCACCTCTGTTAGGACGCGGGAAAACCTCTCGATACGTCAGGACTGACCGATGATCCCTCGCTATTCCCGGCCGGAAATGGTCGCCATCTGGTCGCCCGAGACCCGGTTCCGCATCTGGTTCGAGATCGAAGCCTATGCCTGCGACGCGCTGGCCGAACTCGGCGTCATCCCCAAGCAAGCGGCAAAGACCATCTGGGAAAAGGGCAGTGCTGCGAAATTCGATGTCGAGGCGATCGACGAAATCGAGCGCGTCACCAAGCATGACGTCATCGCCTTCCTGACCCATCTTGCCGAATTTGTCGGGCCGGACGCCCGTTTCATTCACCAGGGCATGACCTCGTCGGACGTGCTCGACACCTGCTTTGCCGTGCAGCTTACCCGCGCCAGCGACATCCTGCTCGCCGACATCGACGGCCTGCTCGCCGCGCTCAAGCGCCGTGCGTTCGAACACAAGGACACCGTCACCATCGGCCGCAGCCACGGCATCCATGCCGAGCCGACGACCTTCGGCGTCAAGCTGGCGCAGGCCTATGCCGAGTTCTCGCGCTGCCGCGAGCGACTGGTGCATGCGCGCGAAGACATCGCCACCTGCGCGATATCGGGCGCGGTCGGCACCTTCGCCAACATCGACCCCTATGTCGAGGAACATGTGGCGGCAAAGCTTGGCCTGAAGCCCGAGCCGGTGTCGACGCAAGTGATCCCGCGCGACCGTCACGCCATGTTCTTCGCCACGCTCGGCGTCATTGCCTCGTCGATCGAACGGCTGTCGATCGAGATCCGGCATCTGCAGCGCACCGAAGTGCTGGAAGCGGAAGAGTATTTTTCGCCGGGCCAGAAGGGCTCGTCGGCAATGCCGCACAAGCGCAACCCGGTGCTGACCGAAAATCTCACCGGCCTTGCCCGCATGGTGCGGTCGATGGCGCTGCCGGCGATGGAGAATGTGGCGCTCTGGCACGAGCGCGACATTTCGCACTCCTCCGTCGAGCGCATGATCGGGCCGGACGCCACGGTGACGCTCGATTTCGCGCTGTCACGGCTGACCAGCGTCGTCGACAAGCTGCTTGTCTATCCCGACAACATGCTGAAGAACATGAACAAGTTCCGCGGTCTCGTGCATTCGCAGCGCGTCATGCTGGCGCTGACGCAGGCCGGCCTGTCGCGCGAAGACTCCTACCGGCTGGTTCAGCGCAACGCTATGAAGGTATGGGAGCAAGGCGCTGATTTTCTTGACGAACTGCTCGCCGACAAGGAAGTGACCGCAGCGCTGCCGGAAGCTGAAATCCGCGAGAAATTCGACCTGGGCTATCACACCAAGCACGTCGACACGATCTTCAAGCGGGTGTTCGGATAGGATTTTCAATGCGACTGGCTGTCATTTCAGACGTCCATGGGAATCTTCGCGCGTTGGAGGCGGCGCATGTCGGCTGATACTCAATCCCGGCAGCGTAGGCGTCCAGGCCTTCCCCGGCCTCACTGTGACCGGCAGCCCGCATGCGCGCTTCGCAATCGCCACGCGCAACAACGGCGAATGGTCTTTCAGCCAGCACGTGATTGGTTATGACTGGGCACAGTCCGCCGCGCGCACGGCGGCAACCGGGTTCACCAGTTGGTCGCACGGATTGCTAACGGGCTACGCCGCCGGATCCAGCTAAGAACCATCTAGCGGCATCTGAACCGGCGACAAGCCTCCGATCCTATCAACCAGCCTTGCCGGGAACAGTCCTGATCACCGTGCCCCACGGGTCTTCGCGGGCTGTCGAGCTGGTCACATTGTCCGAACGCATTTCGACCCAAGCCAGACCGGACCTGCTTGGATCGCGGCGACCGGCGCCCGAACTCTGCCAGGCGTTGGCGCCGATGTGATGGTGATAGCCGCCGGACGATAGGAACACCGCCTGGCCGCCATATTTGGCCACCGTGTCGAAGCCGAACTCCTGGTTCCACCAGGCCTCGGCGTCTTCCGGCCTGCCGACACGCAGGTGGACATGGCCGATAATGCTGTTTTCCGGCGCGCCCTGCCAGCCGGCGTCATCCACCGGCACTTCGGCAACGACCGACGGAATGTTCAGCCGCTCAGTCGCCATGGCAATCTTGTTGCCATTCCACTTCCAGTCCTGCGGACGGCGGTCAGCATAGATCTCGATGCCGTTGCCTTCGGGGTCGGTCAGATACAGCGCTTCGCTGACCAGATGGTCGGAAGCCCCTTCGATGGCGATCTTGTCGGCGATGGCATGGTTGATCCAGCGGCCGAGATCGGCGCGGCTGGGCAGCAGGAAGGCCGTGTGGAACAGGCCGGCGCTGCGCGGATCATCCGGCTTGGCAGAAGCATCGGCCTCGATGACCAGCAACGGACGGTTGGCTGCGCCCAGCGTGATAGCGCCGTCGGCACGGCTCACTTCCTGCAAGCCGAGGACGCTGCGATAGTAGGCCGCGAGACTTTCAGCGTCGCGCGCTTTCAACCCAACGCGGGCAACGCTGACCGGCGTGGTGGCGGCAAAGGGCAGTTCACTCATCAAATGCTCCGATCGACCGGCCTGCGGTGAAGCTCCCAAGGCAAGAAGCCCCGCACCGCCAATCATCATACGTCGTGTCAGTTCCAAAAGTGAGGGCTTCCGCACACGGCTGTTTCTTTTCCTGGCCACCTTTCGTCCATCGGTATCGTTCACACAAGACGTAAAGAAGCGAACATCCTGTTCACTATTGTGATCAAGAGCGCTGTTCATGACCCGTTGCACGAAGCGACGTGGCTCGCTATTTCAGGCGCCATGAAGGTCAAGGAAGCAGATATTCTCATCGTGCCGGGCTACACCAATTCCGGGCCCGACCATTGGCAGAGCCGCTGGCAATCGAAGCTGTTGACGGCGCGCAGGGTCGAGCAGGCCGAGTGGTCGAAGCCGGTACGCGACGACTGGACAACCAGCGTGGCCAAGGCGGTCAACGAAGCCAAGAAGCCGGTCGTCATCGTCGCGCACTCGCTCGGCGTCGCCACGGCGGTGCAAGCCATCCCGCAATTCCGCAAGCCGGTTGCCGGGGCCTTCTTCGTTGCGCCGCCCGATGTCGCCAATCCCGAGATCAGGCCGAGGCACCTGATGACCTTCGGCCCCTACCCGCGCGAGCCGCTGCCCTTTCCGTCCATCGTGATCGCCAGCCGCAACGATCCGTTCTGCGCCTTCGATGTCGCCGAGGACATTGCCGGAGCGTGGGGTTCGCTGTTCGTCGATGCCGGCGCGACCGGTCACCTCAACGCGGATTCGGGCTTTGGTCCCTGGCCCGAAGGCTCGATGACCTTCGCCAAATTCCTGACGGACCTGTAATACGTCGCTGTCAAAGCTTCCGCACGGACCCGCCCGGATAGGCCCGGCTGTGCTTGTGTGAACAATAATTTAATGCACATCGGGGTAAGATCTTCGGTGACGGCACGCTCTGTTCACCTGGAAGATTATTCTCGTGCGCTAAACGGGCAATTTTCCAAGAAAAACGGCCCTACTTGCGCAAAGATGCTTCACTCGAATTGTTGAGAGGTGTCGCGGCACTCATTGTTCTGAATGGGCACTGTTTGCGTGCTTTTGCGCCGTTGGCGATAGGAGAGGGAGACAAGGCGGCGCAATCGCTCAAGACAAGTCCGGCTTTCATCGCCTTCAATGGCGGCTCCGCCGTCTACTTGTTTTTCGTGCTCTCTTCCTATGTGCTTGTGAAGCGTTATTTTCAGACCCGCGAGGCGCAAGACCTGTGGCTGGGTGCCATAAAGCGTTTGCCTCGTCTGGCTGGACCCGTGCTTGTCGTGGTTCTCTTGTCCTGTGTCCTCTTCAAGCTCGACCTGTATTTCTTCGAGGATGCGGCGGCGGTCACCCAATCTGAGTGGCTCGGCAGATTCGGCAATGCTCCAAAGGTGCTGTCGCGGGAGACAGCGAGTTTCTCCGATGCGTTCCTGCAAGGGGCCTGGCGGACGTTCATTTACGGCGACAAATATTATGACAGCAGCCTGTGGACCATGACGGTCGAGTTCTGGGGCAGCATGCTGACTTTCGCACTCGCCCCGATCGTCTTTTTCTTCCATGGCCGCGGGACGCTGGTATCCTGGTTTTGCATAGCGACAGGCGCATTCCTGACGGTACAAGTCAGCTACTTCTTTTGTGCCTTTCCGGCCAGCCTCCTGCTCTATCCGCTTCTCGCCATGGGATTTCGTCCGAATCCCTGGGTGAGAGGCGCCATGGCGATGATTTCCCTGGCGCTGCTGGGTTATGCGGGGGATGCGGTAGGCCTATATCGGCCCTTTGCACTGCTTGAGGCTATGGTGTCCGATGATGTAGGCCTGCGGCAATCCTGCGTGGCCATTCCGGCCAGCATCATGTTGGTCTATGCCGTGCTGAGTACGGATGAGCCGCCGTCATGGTCTTCGAGCAAGGCGGCACGTTTCCTGGGCGATCTGTCCTTCCCACTCTATCTCGTGCATGTACCCGTCATCTGCTCGCTCGGGTCATGGGTCCTGCTGGCCAGCGGCTCCGCCGCGCTCGGCGCCGCCGCCGCCATACTGGGTTCGATCCTCGCGGCATTGCCGCTGATGGCCTTCAACAATTGGTGGGTCCGTGCACTCGGCGTCCTGTTCAACAAATTCAGACGCAGCACACCGGCCGCGGCGATGACCGCGGCAGCGCGGGCCTGACGACACGATGCTGCAGCGACAATTGGGCTTGTAGCGACAATTGGTCCGTTCTGGTTCAGGACCCGATCGAATCCCTGACGCTGTTGATCAGGGCTTTTGCACCGAGTCCGATCAGCGCGTGTTCGGATCCCATGGCCAGCAGCCGGTAGCCCATCGATACGACACGACCGGCAATTGTCGGGTCGACAACATAGATCGCCGCATATTTGCCGGCCTTGCGCGTGCGCTCGGCGACCGACGCCACTGTCTCCATCATGCTTTCCAGTGTGGAATCGACCGTGGCGCCATTGCTCCAGGCGATCGAGAAATCCGATGGGCCGAGGAAGATGCCGTCGATGCCAGGCGTGTCGAGAATGCCATCGAGCGCATCGAGGGCGGCGCGCGTTTCGACCATGGCGAAGGCCAGCACGCGCTGGTTGGTGTCGCGCAGCCATTCGGCCTGGTCGCCCTTGCCGTGGCGTGGAAAGGCGTAGGTCGGGCCCCAGGAACGCTCGCCGACCGGCGGGTATTTCATGGCGGCGGCGAACAGTTTGGCGTCAGCCACCGAATTCACCATCGGCGCAATGACCGCCTCGGCGCCAAAATCGAGCGCACGGCTCGCCATGTCGAAACGTCCGACCGGAATGCGCACCAGCGCCGGCTTTCCGGCAGCGAGCACCGGCACCAGCCCACGCAGCACGCTATCCTCGTGATGGCCGCCATGCTGCATGTCGAGCGTGACGGCATCAAAGCCCTGCTTGGCGACGATTTCGACGGTCAGGGCATCCGGCACGCCGGACCATGCGGTGAACAGCGTTTCATCGGCTGCAAGACGGGACTTCAGGGACATCTAATCGCTTCCTTGTTAACGACAGCAGTTTCAGCCGGAAACCGCGGCAAAGGCAAAGAAAAACCGCCCGGATAGGCCGGGCGGTCGATTGGTCCAGTCATTCTTTGGTCTGTCGCAGGTTTTCTGTCGCAAAGCCGTTGGCCACTTTTGCGGAACCTGCTTCGGCCGGATCAGGTGTTCTTGATCTCTTCGATCGCCTGCGCCATCAACTCGTCCATGGTGCGGCGGATCTGATGGTCCGACTGATCTACGCCGGCGGCATCGAAATCCTTTCGGATCTTGCGGAACACGTCGTGATCGCCGGCTTCCTCGATGTCGGAAACAACCACTTCCCTGGCATAAGCGTCGGCGTCGGTGCCGGACTTTCCAAGCTTTTCGGCGGCCCACAGGCCGAGCGCCTTGTTGCGGCGCGCCGAGGCCTTGAACCGAAGCTCCTCGTCGAAAGCAAATTTGCGCTCGAAGCCCTCTTCGCGGTCTTTCATGCTGCTCATGGCGTCCCTCCGGGTCAAATTCGATTCGTTGGCGGTGGATATGTGTGTTGCCAAAGCACAAACCAAAAGGTCGCGGGCCGGTCAATACGCTTCGTCGCATGCTGCGCTGCGGCATTTCGATCCCGAAAGCGGTTGATTGGAAGGATTTGCCGATTGAGCAAACGATGTGATTGGGATAGACCCGGCATTGAACCCTACCGTAAGCCGCACTATTTCAGGCAGACGGACAGGAAATGGTCTGATACCGCCTGTCCGGAACCCCAGAGAAAAAATCAGATGAAAAATCGCCGCCGCATTTATGAAGGCAAGGCCAAGATCCTCTATGAGGGACCCGAGCCGGGTACGCTCATCCAGTTCTTCAAGGACGACGCCACCGCGTTCAACAAGAAGAAACATGAAGTCGTCGACGGCAAGGGCGTGCTCAACAACCGTATTTCGGAGCACATCTTCAATCACCTCAACCGCATGGGCATCCCGACCCATTTCATCCGCCGGCTCAACATGCGCGAGCAGTTGATCAAGGAAGTCGAGATCATTCCGCTCGAGGTGGTCGTGCGCAACGTCGCCGCCGGTTCGCTGTCCAAGCGCCTCGGTATCGATGAAGGCACCGTTCTGCCGCGCTCGATCATCGAATTCTATTACAAGGCCGACGCGCTCGACGATCCGATGGTGTCGGAAGAGCACATTACCGCGTTCGGCTGGGCGAGCCCGCAGGAGATCGACGACGTCATGGCGCTGGCCATCCGCGTCAACGACTTCCTCTCCGGCCTGTTCATGGGCGTCGGCATCCAGCTCGTCGATTTCAAGATCGAATGCGGCCGCCTGTTCGAGGGCGACATGATGCGCATCGTCGTCGCCGATGAGATTTCGCCGGATTCCTGCCGCCTGTGGGACGTAGCGACGCATGACAAGCTCGACAAGGACCGCTTCCGCCGCGACATGGGCGGCCTCGTCGAAGCCTACCAGGAAGTTGCCCGCCGCCTCGGCATCATGAACGAGAACGAGCCGCCGCGCCCCACCGGCCCGGTGCTTGTCGCCTCGACCGACGGCCTCAAAGGCAAGCCGCACTGAATAGCGGCTTGCAACCCGATAGTCAGAACAGGAGCATGTCCAGCGTGATCAAGGCCCGCATTACCGTCACACTCAAGAACGGCGTGCTTGACCCGCAAGGCAAGGCGATCGAACACGCCCTGTCGGGCCTGGGTTTTGGCGGCGTCGGCGCGGTGCGGCAGGGCAAGGTGTTCGACGTCGAGCTGGCGGAAAGCGACAAGGCCAAAGCCGAGGCGGACCTCAAGGCGATGTGCGACAAGCTGCTGGCGAATACGGTGATTGAGAATTATAGTGTGGCGATTACCTGAGGTTGCGCCGGAGGCACTATGCCGGAAGTCACGAATGAGCCGATGTACGAGCTTCTTAAGCGCGTGCATCATGAAATTGGTGAACTTCGTCAGGATGGTTCCGAGACGAAGCGGGAATTGAATGTGATGCGGGGTCACATGGTGGCGACGCAAAGCGATATCCATAACATTTATGGCATTCTCGCCCGTCAGGACGAGCGCCTCGAACGCATAGAGCGACGCCTCGACTTACGCGAACTCGCCGAAAACCAAAGGCCTTTCGAACCGAAATGAAATCAGCTGTCGTCCTTCTGCCTGGCCTCAACCGCGACCGTGACATGATCGCGGCGCTGACCAAGATTTCGGGAAAGCCGCCGATCACTGTCTGGCAGACCGACACCGAAATCCCCGATGTCGACCTGATCGCCATTCCCGGCGGTTTTTCCTTTGGCGATTATCTGCGCTGCGGCGCGATTGCCGCGCGCATGCCGGTCATGCGGGCGGTGGCCGAAAAGGCAGCCGCGGGCGTGACAGTCATCGGCGTTTGCAACGGTTTCCAGATCCTGGTCGAGGCCGGCCTGCTGCCGGGCGCCTTGATGCGCAACACATCGCTGAAATTCGTCTGCCGGCAAGTGAAGCTTGAGATCACCAACGCCAACACGATGTTCACCCGCCGCTACCAGCCAGGCCAGATCATCCGCACGCCGGTTGCGCATCATGACGGCAATTATTTCGCCGACGCCGACACACTCGCCCGTCTCGAAGGCGAAGGCCAGGTGGTGTTCCGCTATGCGGACGGCACCAATCCCAACGGCTCGATCAACGACATTGCCGGCATCATCAACGACCGCGGCAATGTGCTCGGCCTGATGCCGCACCCGGAAAACCTGATCGAAGCAGCCCATGGCGGTACCGACGGCCGGGGACTGTTCGAAAGTGCGCTTGGCATCGCCGCCTGACCTCTTCGAGGCAAGCGTCTTGAAAACATCCGGACATTCCTGTCTCTTTGTCGAGGCAAGTCCAGTTCATGGGGGAGAAAAACGGTCATGAAACTCTATTCGCGGCCGTTGTCGCCCTACTCGTCGATTGTGCGGGCGCTGGCCTACATCAAGGACGTGCCGCTCAAGATCATCGCGCCACCGCCCGGCTTTCCCATCCCGGAAGGATTTCGCGCCATCTCGCCGATGAACCGGATTCCGGTGCTGATCACCGGCTCAGGCGAAACGATCGTCGAATCGGTGGTCATCGCCGAGTATCTCGAAGAGCGATTTCCGGAACCGGCACTGCTGCCGCCCGATTCCAAGGACCGCGCGCTGGTGCGCATGTTCGCCCGCATCACCGATCTCGATGTGCTGACCCCGATGATGAAGCTTTTCGAGCTTCATTCCATGCCGAAGCGAAACAGTGCCGAGATCGACGCCCAGTTCATCCGGCTGCACCACGGGCTGGCAGCGATCGAGGAGCGCATGGCGCACGGGCCCTTCGCGCTCGGTGACGATATCAGTTTCGCCGATGCCTGGCTGACGCCGACGCGGTTCATCTTCAACAATTTCCGCGCCATGACAGGACGCCGCGACCTGCTCGACGCCTACCCGAAATTCGACGCCTATGAGCAGATCGCCTCGCAGCACCCGGCATTGTCGCGGGTGTGGGGCGAGATGTCTGACGGCCAGAAGATGTTTCTGTCCGAGCTTGAGATGGGTGCCGCTTGACCAGGAGCAAGGCGATCGCGCTGGTTGCCGCGGCGGCTTTCGCTCTCACATCCTGCCAATCGACCCCGAAGAGCACGCCTGTGCCCTCGGGCAAGAGTGCAGCGCTGCTGGCCATGGAACAGGTGGCGATATCGGCCCATAAATGCTGGATCGCCAGCAAGGACCCAGCCTTCAAACAGTATCAGATGGCCAATGAACTGAATTCGTTCAGCGGCACGCCGCGTTTCCTGCTGGTGCCGGCCAAACACTATGGCGGCAAACCGTTGCTGGTCGTTCAGGCGCAAGGCAATTCAAGCCGCGTCGATGTGTTCGGGCCGCTGATGAACGATCCGCTCGGTGCCCGCATCGGATCGGACATCGCCCGCTGGCAAGCCGGCAATCCGGCCTGCGCCGCGACCGCCTAGACGTCATGTTCCGAGGCCTGAGATCGGTGGCCCGCCCTTTCGTGCGATTAAGAGACGAGGGTTGCTCGGATAGGCCGAGCCGATCCTCACGCACGGAGGACGAGCCATGGGAGAGTATAGCGAAGCATTTGTCGCGTTTGATGTAGCCAAGAAGAAGCATGCGGTGGCGATCGCAGCGGGCGGCCGCACGGGCGAAGTCCGGTTTCTCGGTGAGGTCGAGAATAGGCCGGCTGCGATAGAGCGGACGATCAAGAAGCTGGGAAAAAGGTACGATCGACTGCACGTCTGCTTCGAGGCCGGACCGACTGGTTACGGACTTTGCCGTCAGGTCCGCGATCTTGGTCACGACTGCATGGTGGTTGCGCCCGCCCTGATTCCGAAGCGGTCGGGCGAGCGCATCAAGACGAACCGAAGGGAGGCGGTCACTCTGGCGCGGCTGCATCGGGCGGGCGAACTGACCGGAGTGTGGGTACCGGACGTCGTCCACGAGGCTGTCCGCGATCTGGTGCGGGCTCGGGAATCCGGAGCCGACGACCTGCGCCGCAAACGCCAGCAGCTGCTCTCCTTCCTTCTGCGCCATGGTCGGATCTACGAGGGCGGCGGTCATTGGACATTGGCGCACCGGCGCTGGCTTGCCCGCCAGAGCTTCGAGCATCCGGCGCAGCAGATCGTGTTCCAAGAGAAGATCGACGCGATCGAGGACGCGGTTCAGCGGCTACGCCGCTTGGACGAGCAGCTGAGCGCCGTCGTGCCCACCTGGTCCATGGCGCGGGTCGTCGAGGCCTATCAGGCGATGCGCGGTGCCTCGTTCCTGGTCGCAGTAATCTTCGCGGCCGAGATCGGGGATGTGCGCCGCTTCGATACACCGCCGCAGTTGATGGCCTTCCTCGGCCTGGTTCCGGGGGAGCGTTCGACCGGCGACACGGTCCGCAGGTCGAGCCTTACACTCGCCGGCAATCGACGCGCCCGCCGCGCCTTGGTCGAAGCGGCCTGGACTTACCGCTATCCCGCCAGGGTCAGCGAGGCCCTGAGGCTCCGGCTCGAGGGGTTACCCAAAGCTGTCCGCGACATCGCCTGGAAGGCGCAGGTCCGGCTCTGCGCTCGCTATCGTCGCCTCAACGCCGCCGGCAAGAAGCCACCGGTGGTCGTGGCCGCGATCGCGCGCGAGATGGCCGCCTTCCTGTGGGCCATTGGGCAGGAGGTCGAACCGTCATAGACGAGTCTCGACCCAGCCCGCTGCACAGGGCCGGGGGTGGGGCCACGGTGGGGAACTCCCGTCGCTAGTTATGTGGCCGAGCCAATCCGCCCGACGCCCGCCCTCTAGACCGAGGACAGCCCCGAGACGAAGACACGGAAGGCGGTATCCAACCCGCGGATGTCTGATCAACCGTCGTCTCTGAGCTCCACCCCCGACCCTGTGCAGTTCCAGCCAATCCGACTGCTTTGCACACTCGCGCCAAGCAGTTGTTCCCTCTCGCCTTCAGCCTTGACAGGGAACATGAGAGAGCTAGCGCATGGGCCGCTTTCTGCAGATGACGGGGCTGGCCATCGGTCTGGCCGGGCTCGTCCTGCAGTTCTGCATCAGCATTCCGGCGTCGATGGAGGCAGGCCGCAGCCTGCTTGGCTCCATCGTTTTCGTTTTCAGCTTCTTCACCATCCTGACCAACATCGGTGCGGTGCTGGTGTACGTGTCGCTGCTGTCGCCCGCCGGCTATGCCTGGCTGCCGGCCTTCGCCGGGACGCGCATACGGGCCGGCGTTGCCGTTTCGATCGCGTTGGTCTTCATCATCTACGCCGCGGTGCTGGCACAGCTCTGGCAGCCGCAGGGACTGTTCCTGCTCTGCGACGTCCTTCTGCACTATGTGACGGCGCTGCTGTTCGTGTTGTGGTGGCTGACATCGGGCGCCGACGGTCGGACGCGCTGGAGCGACATCTCCTGGTGGGTGCTCTATCCCGTCGCCTATCTGATCTATGCGCTGATGCGGGCGCCGTTTGCAGGCGAGGTGCCCTACCCGTTCCTGGACGTCGCCAGGAACGGCCCGGCCAGCGTTGCCATCTCGGCGGCCGCCATCACCGGACTTTTTCTCGTGCTGTGCGTGGTTGCCGTCCTTGCGGACCATGGCGTTGCGCGCACCCGGCTATCGAGCGTCCGCTAGAGCGGCATGCATTGTGGCACCTCTGCGACGCCAAGCGAATCCGCTTGGCTGCAAAATGCCTTGGCTTTCAGTCCCAGAAGGGTCTGATACCCTCGCGGTGGGCATCGCAGCGCGAGACCCCGATATCCTTGAGTTGGTCATCAGTCATTTCCAGAAGCGCCAGCCTGCTGCGCCGACGCTCCAGCAGATGGCCGATCCATCTCGCCAGCGACCTGGCCAAGCGCACCAGACGGGTGACAAAGCCACTTTGGCTCGATGGGCGTGCCGATTGACCTGATAGTTCGGTTCTCGAAGAGCGGATTGTAGCGATTGTGCTCATTTTCTTCCTACCCGAATTCCAAATTGCACCCTTTTTTGGCAATTCCGATATGTATTGACTCACAATTCGGCGCAATATAGAAAATTGTCACCATGACAAATTGGCTTCCAGATCTCACTGCCGGCTCCGGCCCGCTGTATCAGCGCCTGGCGGATTCAATCGAAACGGATATCGATCGGGGTGTGATCGAAGCCGGAGCAAAGCTGCCGCCGCAACGCGACCTCGCCTACGACATCGGCACCACGGTCGGCACGGTCGGCCGGGCCTATCAATTGCTGCGCGAGCGCGGGCTGGTGAGCGGCGAAGTCGGGCGTGGAACCTATGTACTCGGTCAGCGCGCCGACGGCGCGAAACCGAACCTGCCGGCGCCGGTCACCAGTGGCGAAGGCACTCGCCATATCGATGCACCGCGCGGCAAATTGCGTTTCGACAGCACGGCAGCGCCAGACATCGGCCAGGGCGCTGATATCGCCGATATCCTGTCGCGCACGACGCAGGACCACCCGCATGAGATTTCAAGCTATACCAGGGACTTCCCCGACCGCTGGTACGAAGCCGGCGCCCGCTGGCTATCGCGCAATTCGTTCAGACCTAATGCCGAGACCATCGTCCCCACGCTCGGCACCCACGCCGCGGTGATGGCGGCGATCGCGGCACTCACCACCCCTGGCGACTATGTCGCCTTCGAGCACCTCACCTACTCGCAGATTTCCCGTAGCGCCGGCCTGATCGGTCGACGCACCGCACTGGTGGCATCGGACGACGAAGGTATCGACCCCCAGGATTTCGAGCGCGTCTGCGCGCAAAAGCATCCCAGGATGATCTTCCTGATGCCTACGGCGCAGAATCCCACGCTGGCGACCTTGTCGGCGGCGCGCCGCGAGGCAATCGCGCGTGTCGCGCGCGAATACAATGTCATCCTCATCGAGGACGATCTCTACGGCAATTTGACAGACGATCCGACACCGTTGCTGGCCGAATATGCCCCTGAACGCACCATTGTGGCGGGTGGCCTGTCCAAGTCGGTCGCGGCCGGTGTGCGCGGCGGCTGGCTTTCCTGCCCGCCTGCCTATCGCCATCGCATCCGCGTCGCCCACAAGATGATGACCGGCGGCATGCCTTTCCTGCTGGCCGAGGTGAATACAAGGCTGGTGCTGTCGGGCCAGGCGGACGAGATACGCAAGAACAGCATCGGCGAAATCCACGCCCGCATCGCGATCGTGCGAGAGACTTTGGCCGGCTTCGCGTTCAAGGCACACGACAGGGTGCCTTTTGTCTGGATGACCCTACCCGATCCCTGGCTTTCCGGCACCTTCAAGAACGCCTGCCTCGAACATGGCGTGCTGATCGACGACGAGGATGAGTTCAAGGCCGGCCGTTCCGAGCAGGTTTTCCACGGCGTCCGCTTCGGCATTTCGCAGCCACGGCAGCGCAAGGACATTGCCGAGGGAGTCGCGGTGATCCGGCGACTTCTCGATGAAGGCCGTGCCGGCTACGACAGCTTCTCCTGACGCCCTGTGGTTTTGTCCGGTTTTCCGTCATTTTCGTCGAACCATGGGTGTATCGGCCTTAAAGCTTGCGATAAGACGTGACTCAAAATCCCAACGCGCCCCGGATAAAAATCGCTGCCCATGACCATTTCCAATTCCGTGCCGATCACCCCTGAGCTTATCGCCGCGCACGGGCTGAAGCCCGACGAGTATCAGCGCATTCTCGATCTTGTCGGGCGCGAACCGAGCTTCACCGAACTCGGCATCTTCTCGGCGATGTGGAATGAGCATTGTTCGTACAAATCGTCGAAGAAGTGGCTGCGCACGCTGCCGACCACGGGCCCACAGGTCATCCAGGGCCCGGGCGAGAATGCCGGCGTGGTCGACATCGGCGACGGCGACTGCGTCGTCTTCAAGATGGAGAGCCACAACCACCCGTCCTACATCGAGCCCTATCAGGGTGCGGCGACCGGCGTCGGCGGCATATTGCGCGACGTCTTCACCATGGGCGCGCGGCCGATCGCTGCGATGAATGCACTGCGCTTCGGCGCGCCTGACCACCCCAAGACCAGGCATCTCGTTTCGGGCGTGGTTTCCGGGGTCGGCGGCTATGGCAACGCCTTCGGCGTGCCGACGGTCGGCGGCGAGGTCAATTTCGACGCCCGCTACAACGGCAACATCCTGGTCAACGCTTTTGCGGCCGGCATTGCCAAGACCGACGCGATCTTCCTGTCGGAAGCCAAGGGCGTCGGCCTGCCTGTCGTCTATCTCGGCGCCAAGACCGGCCGCGACGGCGTCGGCGGCGCCACCATGGCTTCAGCTGAATTCGACGACAAGATCGACGAGAAGCGCCCGACCGTGCAGGTCGGCGATCCTTTCACCGAAAAGTGCCTGCTGGAAGCCTGCCTCGAACTGATGGCCTCGGGCGCCGTGATCGCCATCCAGGACATGGGTGCCGCCGGTCTGACCTGCTCGGCGGTCGAGATGGGTGCCAAGGGCGACCTCGGCATCGAGCTCGATCTCGACAAGGTGCCGGTGCGTGAAGAGCGCATGAGCGCCTATGAAATGATGCTTTCGGAAAGCCAGGAGCGCATGCTGATGGTGCTGCGCCCCGAAAAGGAACAGGAAGCCGAGGCGATCTTCCACAAATGGGGGCTCGACTTCGCCATCGTCGGCAGGACCACCGACGATCTGCGTTTTCGCGTGCTGCACCAAGGGGATCAGGTCGCCGACCTGCCGATCAAGGATCTCGGCGACAAAGCACCGGAATATGACCGGCCGTGGGTCGAGCCGAAGAAGCCGGCGCCGCTGGCCGCCGATGACGTGCCGCAAGCCGACGTGGCCGATGCGCTGTTGAAGCTGCTCGGCGGACCGGATCTTTCCTCGCGCCGTTGGGTCTGGGAGCAATACGACACACTGATCCAGGGCAATTCGCTGCAGCTTCCCGGCGGCGATGCCGGTGTGGTGCGCGTCGACGGCCATCCAACCAAGGCGCTCGCTTTTTCGTCCGACGTGACGCCGCGCTATTGCGAGGCCGACCCCTACGAGGGCGGCAAGCAGGCGGTGGCCGAATGCTGGCGCAATTTGACCGCCACCGGCGCCCTGCCGCTGGCTGCCACCGACAATCTCAATTTCGGCAACCCGGAGCGGCCCGAGATCATGGGTCAGTTGGTCGGCGCGGTGAAAGGCATCGGCGAGGCCTGCCGCGCACTCGGCTTCCCGATCGTCTCCGGCAATGTCTCGCTCTACAACGAAACCAACGGCCAGGGCATTTTGCCGACGCCGACGATCGGCGGCGTCGGTCTGATCGCCGACTGGTCGAAGATGGTGCGGACCGGCTTTGCCGCGCAAGGCCAGATGATCCTGCTGGTCGGCGCGCCGGACTCCTGGGGAACGCATCTCGGCCAGTCGGTCTATTTCAGGGACATCCACGGCCGCACCGATGGCCCGCCGCCACCGGTCGATCTGGACCATGAAAAACGCGTCGGCGACCATGTGCGCGCTCTGATCGCATCCGGCATCGTCACGGCGGCCCATGACGTGTCCGATGGCGGTATCGCGGTGGCTTTGGCCGAAATGGCGATGGCCTCCGGCATCGGCGCGACCGTTCCCGGGCTTGTCGGCACCGATCCGATCCCGGTCTGGTTCGGTGAGGATCAGGGCCGTTATCTGCTGACGCTGTCGATCGACCCGCATGGCGATGAATGGGACGCGATCCGCAAGCAGCAGGGCGAACTCGGCATCTTCGCGCCGTGGATCGGCTCTACCGGCGGCAGCGCACTGAAGCTTGGCGAGGCGCGGGCAATCCCGGTCAGCGAACTGACCGGGGCGCACGAGGGCTGGTTCCCACGCTTCATGGATCAGGCCACTTGACCAGAGCATGATCCCCAAAAGTGGACACCGGTTTTCGGGGACAAACGGAAAACCGATTTTGTCCAGAGGTCATGGCCAACCACAGAATCTGGCTGCCCGGGCGCTGCTTGCAGTCATTTTCTGGCCGTCGCTGTTCTTCTTCTGGTTCCTCGGGCCGTTCCTCTTCTTCCTGCTTTCGACGACCTCAAGCGAGGTTTGCGCCCAGCTGGAAACACGCGCGCAGTTTCTTGCCGCGGCCAACGGCGCTATCCCGATGCTCATCGCGCAGAACCTCATCTACGCGATCCCGATCGTCTGCCTGGTGTTGTGGAGCCGCCTTGCGCCGGATCCGGCACGGGCAAGGCATATCGTCACCTGCATCAAGCTTTTCGCTTGCGCCGTGGTCATAGGGGCGCTGTGGGAGTACGGCTCGTCGCTTATCTGCGACGGTTACGGTCAACCGTTCTTCTCGCCAGCCTGGCAGATGACGAGTTATCTCCCCGTAATCAGCCTGATTATCAACATTCCCCTCTATGTGCTGGCTTTCAGCCTTGGCCGCGCTTTTTCGACGCGTGAGGACGTTGCCGAGGATGAAGCTAGCCCACAAGCCTAAATCTCTCCCTGAGATTCCCGGATCGTCTTGCCCTTGATGGGACAGAACGTCTTCAATCCGGACCGGAAAGGCTTTAGGCTCGCCCGACTCTCATCTAATGGCCGGCTACCGGCCGCTCGAAACAGGATTCTGCCATGGCAATGGATGCCCGCGACATCGAAAAACTGATCAAGGACGGCATTCCGGACGCCAAGGTGACGATTCGCGATCTCGCCGGTGACGGCGACCATTATGCGGCCGAGGTGGTGGCCGAGAGCTTTCGGGGAAAAACCCGCGTGCAGCAGCACCAGATGGTTTATGACGCGCTGAAGGGCAATATGGGCGGCGTGCTGCACGCGCTGGCGCTGCAGACCAGCGTTCCCGACTAAAACGCACAAGAACGAAGACGGCAACCATGACCAGCAGCAGCGATACGCCAATCGCTAGGCGAGCCTACGCCTCGTTTGCCGATCGCTATGATGCGTTTGCTCCCGGCAAGCCGCACAATGCGCTCTATGAGCGCCCGGCCTCGCTGGCACTTGTCGGCGACGTCACCGGGCTCGACATCCTCGATGCCGGCTGCGGGTCCGGCATCTGCTCGGAAAAGCTGGCACAGGCCGGTGCGCGCGTCAGGGCATTCGATGTCACGCCGGAGATGGCGGCAATCGCCAGCCGACGATGCGCCGGGCTCGATGTGGAGATCCGCGTCGGCGACATGACGAAGCCTCTGGACTGGCTCGCCGATCACAGTGTCGACGGCGTGCTTTGCGCGCTGGCGCTCGACTATGTCGAGACCCTCAAGCCGGTTTTCTCGGAATTCTATCGCGTCGCACGGCCAGGTAGCTGGCTGGTCTTCTCGATGGGTCACCCGATGCGCGACTGGGCGGATGCCCGCAGCAGGGGCGAGAAGAGCTATTTCGAGACCAATCGCTGGGGCATGCACTGGGGCGGTTTCGGGGAACCCAATCCCTATGTCGAATCCTACCGCAGGCCACTCGGCGACATTCTCAACGGCCTTGTCGACACCGGCTGGACACTCGACCACTTTGTCGAGCCACTTCCCTTGCCCGAAATGGAAACCGTCGATCCCCGCCACTTTGCCGAACTGAGCCTGGCGCCGGCGTTCATCTGTGTGCGTGCGCGCAAATAACATTGCCCGATCGACAACAGAGGCCGCAACGGCCGCTTGGCCCAACACAGCCCATCCTTTGCGCCATTTCAGCTACGGCACGGCTAAAGTCTTGTTTCGAGCAATCGTTGGGTTTATTTGAATGGAAATGTTTCGAGCCTGACTCCCACAGGCGGGAAAGGATATTCAATGAGCGGCATCAACGACTACATCGACAACGAAGTGAAGGGCAACGACGTCGTCCTTTTCATGAAGGGCACGCCCGGTTTCCCGCAATGTGGGTTTTCCGGCCAGGTCGTCCAGATTCTTGACTATATCGGCGCGGACTACAAAGGCGTGAATGTTCTGGACTCCGCAGAACTGCGCCAGGGCATCAAGGAATATTCCAACTGGCCGACGATCCCGCAGCTTTACGTCAAGGGCGAATTCGTGGGCGGCTGCGATATTGTGCGTGAGATGTTCCAGGCGGGCGAACTTCAGACATTCCTTGTCGAAAAGGGCGTCAGCGTCAAAGGCGCCGCCTGACTTTTGTTTTCGTGCATGTCGGCCGCCTGACCGCCGCACACATGCATGAAACGCAGGGCACCTCGGCAATTTTCATGTCCTGAACTAGGGACCAAGACGAGCCAATGCGCCGGCCCGCCGGCGCATTTTCGTTTGAAAGATCGGACTTGCCGTGGACCAGCAAAAGTCAGCGCCGCAATCGGCAAGCAAACTGCCCATTCCTCGCTGGGAATTCATTGCGCTGTGCGCTGCGCTGATGGCGCTGAACTCGCTGGCCATCGACATCATGCTGCCCGCTCTGCAGCAGATCGGCGCCTCGCTTGGCGTCGAGAACGAAAACCACCGGCAATATGTGATCACCGCCTATATTCTGGGCTTTGGCGGCGGCCAGCTGTTCTTCGGGCCGATCTCGGATCGCTTCGGCCGTCGCGCACCGCTTGTCGCCGGGCTGGTGATCTATGTCGCCGCGGCTGCGGCGGCCGCCGTTGTACCAAGCTTTGAAACACTCCTCTTGTGCCGGGCCGTGCAAGGCATTGGCGCTGCCGCGACGCGCGTCATCGCCGTCTCGATCGTGCGCGATACGTTCGATGGCCGACGCATGGCCGAAGTGATGTCGCTGATCTTCATGGTGTTCATGGCGATACCGGTCATTGCCCCCGGCATCGGCCAGTTCATCATGCTGTTAGCGACATGGCATTGGATCTTCGTCACCATGGCCGTCGGTGCACTCATTGTCTCGGCCTGGTCGCTGCTTCGCCTGCCCGAAACATTGCATCCCGAACATCGCCGGCTGATGACCGTCAACTCCATTGTCGGCGGGTTTCGCATCGTGCTCACCAACCGCGTTGCGATCTGCTATGCCTTCGCCAGCACCTTCATTTTCGGCGCCATGTTCGGCTTCATCGCCTCGGCGCAGCAGATCTATGTCGGCATATTCAATGTCGGCGAGATGTTCCCGGTCATCTTCGCCGGGGTTGCGGGCGTGCTTGCTTTCTCCAACTTCCTGAACTCGCGCCTTGTCGGCCGCATCGGCATGCGCCGCCTGTCGCAGAGCGCGCTGCTGCTGTTCCTGGTCATCAGCCTTGCCTGGCTGGTCGTTTCGCTGGAAATGAAGATGCCGCTCTGGCTGTTCATCACCTTCTTTGCCTGCGCCATGCTACCGTTCGGCGCCCTCGGCGCGAATTTCAACGCGCTGGCCATGGAGCCGCTCGGCCAACTGGCGGGCACGGCGTCATCCATCCTGGGTTTCATGCAGACTTTTTTGGGCGGCATTCTCGGCACGCTGATCGGCCAGGCGTTCAACGGCACGGTGACGCCGCTGGCCGCCGGCTTCTGCAGCGTCTCGGTGGCAGCGCTGCTGATGATTTTCATCGCCGAGCGCGGCAAGATGTTCCAGCCGCAGAACCCGCCCGTCTCTGGGCACATCACCGACTTGCATTAGGACGCACCCTCAAGGGCTGCCGTGAAGCGAGGGGCAAGCATACGCCCCGCGATGGCTTCGCCCATGCTGTCCGAAAAGGGCAATGGCAGGGCATCGTCGAGTGCCCTGAGGATTGAAGCCACGAAGGCCCGGCTGAGCTGGGCATCGGTCCCCAGATCGGAATACGTGGCGCGAGGCTTGCCAATCAGTGTGCCGTTGCGACGAAGCGAGAACCGCAGCGTCAGGGACATGCCGGCGGTTCCGGGCGGCGGCTTCCAACAGGCGTAGATTGCGTCGGACATCTCTTTTATCGTGTCGACGGGATCGGGATTGCGACAGGTGCGCTCTTGCGATCTTGCCTCGTTGGAGCTGGCAAACAAGGCGGCGGCAAGTGCCGCCGCGACAATTGCGAACCGAGGTTTCATTCGAGAGCCTCCGGATTTGCGTGAGATTGCACCGCTCCTTCAGCCGGACACCGCCGGTTCGGACACTGGCCGCAGGATTGATCCTATTGCGCCCAGAGTTCGCGGCGCAATTCCTGCCAGCTTTCCAGATCGGGCGCGACAAGCAGGCCGCCGCCGAGATGCGAGGGCAGATAGGCGCTGCCGTCGAAGCGCGCGGCATGGCCGCCGGCTTCGGCATGGATCAGCACACCGGCCAGATGGTCCCACGGCATCAGCTTGTTGTAGACCACGAAGTGGGCATGGCCGCTGGCCAGCAGGCGGTATTCGTGCGCCGCGCAGCGATAGGCGAATTGCGACAGGATCTTCGTCTGGTTGCGCGCCAGCCGCGACCGCTCGGGCTCGGACATATACTGCCAGGAGACCGAGCCTGTCATTTCCGAGATCGGCGCAGGTGCCGCGACATGCACCTTCTCGATGCTGCCATGCGCATGCCGGATATGGCTGCCGGCGCCCTTGGCACCGATCAGCCAGTCCTTGCCGACCGGATCGTGGATGATGCCGGCAACGGTCTCGCCCTTGACCACGACCGCCAGCATGACGCCGAACAAGGGCACGCCGGAGGCGAAGTTGAAAGTGCCATCCACCGGGTCGATGACGAACGCCAGATCGGCATCAACGAGGCCATCAAGCAGTGCCGGATTGTCGGAACAGGCCTCCTCGCCGACGACCATCGCCGAGGGGTAACGCTCACGCAGCCGCTCGGTGATGAGCCGCTCGGCATCGACGTCGGCTTCCGTCACCAGGTCGGCGGCCGAGGTCTTCTGGCGGATGTCGCCCTCGCCCAGCCGGCGAAAGCGAGGCATGATTTCGGCTTTCGCGGCGTCGGATAGAAGGCCAGCGAGCCAGTCGATCGCAGTATCGTCAAATGTCATCGGCTTGCCTTGTGCCGACGGTCTCATTGAGCGCCGCGAAATCGAACAGCTTTCTGTCGAGCAAATGCGATGGCCTGCTGTTCGACAGCGCGCGCAGCATCGTGTCCTTGCGGCCGGGCATGCGCTTTTCCACGCCCTCCAGCATGGCCTTCATGGCGTTGCGCTGGAGACCCTCCTGGCTGCCGCAGAGATCGCAGGGAATGATCGGGAATCGCATCGCGGTAGCAAATTTCTCGAGGTCGCCCTCGGCGCAATAGCTCAGCGGCCGCAGCACCATGACGTCGCCGTCGTCGTTGAGCAGCTTTGGCGGCATGGCGGCGAGACGGCCGCCGTGGAACAGGTTCATGAGGAAGGTCTCGAGAATGTCCTCGCGATGGTGGCCGAGCACCAGCGCCGAGCACCCCTCCTCACGCGCTATACGGTAGAGATGGCCGCGCCTGAGCCGCGAACAGAGCGAGCAATAGGTGCTGCCCGCAGGCAGCTTGTCGGTGACGACGGAATAAGTGTCCTGATATTCGATGCGATGCGGGATGGCGTATCTGTCGAGATAATCGGGCAGAATGTGCTTGGGGAAATTCGGTTGGCCCTGGTCGAGATTGCAGGCCAGCAATTCGACCGGCAGCAGCCCGCGCCATTTGAGATCAAGCAGCACGGCGAGCAGCCCGTAGGAATCCTTGCCGCCCGACAGCGCGACCAGCCAGCGTTGGCCGGGCTTCACCATCGAAAAATCCTCGATCGCCTGCCGGGTCAGCCGCAACAGCCGCTTGCGCAGTTTGTTGAACTCGACCGAGGACGGCGCATCGGCAAACAATGGATGGAAGCCGCCCGCGGTGTCGGCTGCTGGTTCAAGCGATTCGGCGTCTGGCAACATGTTCATGGCGTCAGTTCCAAAATCCTGGAGCTACGATCGTTCGGCACTTCGTTGCGCCCGGAATTAGCGGACATGGCCGAGAAAGAAAAGGCAGACAAAGAAAAGGCCGCCTCGACGGCGGCCTTTGAATGGTATCGCAAATGCGTTCGCTCAGCGCGAATGGAATTCGTCGCTTAGCGCGAATAGAATTCGACGACCAGGTTCGGTTCCATCTGCACGGCGAATGGAACGTCCGCCAGGCCGGGGATGCGCGAGAAGGTCGCGACCATCTTGTTGTGATCGGCTTCGATGTAGTCCGGCACGTCGCGCTCGGCGAGACCGACCGCTTCCAGGACGATGACCAGCTGCTTCGACTTTTCGCGGACTTCGACGACGTCGCCCGGCTTGCAGCGGTACGAGCCGATGTTGACGCGCTTGCCGTTGACGTTGACGTGGCCGTGGTTGACGAACTGACGAGCGGCGAAAATGGTCGGCACGAACTTGGCGCGGTAGACGACCGCGTCGAGACGCGACTCGAGCAGGCCGATCAGGTTCTCCGAGGTGTCGCCCTTGCGGCGGTCCGCCTCTTCATAGACCTTGCGGAACTGCTTTTCCGAAACGTCGCCATAGTGACCCTTCAGCTTCTGCTTGGCGCGCAGCTGCAGGCCGAAATCGGAAAGCTTGCCCTTGCGGCGCTGGCCATGCTGGCCGGGGCCGTATTCACGCTTGTTGACCGGGGACTTCGGGCGGCCCCAGATATTTTCGCCAAGACGGCGGTCGATCTTGTACTTCGCGGATTCGCGCTTGCTCATCGCATTCCCTTTTCAAAACAACACACCCGGAACCTCATGGTCCGGGTGAAGGAAACGCGCCCTCCTCTGGCCTCCGTTTTCGAGACCTGACAGGGTTTTCCCACGCAACGCGGCGGAAAACCCACGGGACACGTCAGTTCAAACAAGATAGCAGAATTGAGTTTCCACGCATCTTGCGCACATAAAGAAAACCACCGGGCATTGCGGCCCGGTGTTGGCGCGCTGATTAAACGGAGATTTAACCGGTGTCAAGCTCACTGCTGGCCTTGGGTTTGGCGGCGATATAGCGTCTCTGGGTTGAGTGCGGTGCCGGACGTGGCGGGAGGTTGCGCCAACGGCATTAGGAAGGGACTTGAGCAAAGGAGCCACAATTCGCATGAAGAAGTTCTTCCTTACGCTGACGGGAGCCGCGGTGTTGGCGGGATCCATGGCGGTCATAACGCCGGAGCCGGCAATGGCGCGGCACTGGAGTGGCCACCGGCAGCACGAGGTCTGCCGCATCGTGGTCAAGAAGAAGATTGTCTGGCGGCACGGCCACAAGAGGGTCATCCGTTACAAAGTCAAGCGCTGCTGGGCGCGCTGGTAGGCTCCCGGTTCGGTCTCAGGCGGCCGACATATCGTTTCAAAGCCCGCGGTCTTGGCCGCGGGCTTTTTCATTCCGGCTCATGTTCTTATGGACGAGCTTGTTATCGATGGCGAAACGCGGATGCCCTGATCCCTAATGTTTCGATTTCTTCTCCGGCAGGCTTTTGCGCTTCGTCTCGGCGAATTCCTCAAGTTGCTTCTCGCTCATCGATTCGTACATTCCCTTGGAA
The DNA here is from genome assembly GCF_000502955.1 of Mesorhizobium sp. LNHC252B00. Lineage (GTDB taxonomy): Bacteria > Pseudomonadota > Alphaproteobacteria > Rhizobiales > Rhizobiaceae > Mesorhizobium. The sequence goes on from NZ_AYWO01000009.1 coordinate 168,992, forward strand.
GCGCCCTTGAGTTCGCCCTTCTTCATCTCGCCGCGCTTGGCCGACAAAGCGGCGCCAGCGGCTTTCTGCTGGGCTTTCGAGGTGGCTGGCATGGCTGATTCTCCCTTCATTGCCTGAGAGAAAACGCGACAAGCCAGCCAATGTTCCGGATATCAGGCGACCGTCAGGCCAAAGCCCTGCATGAGCCGGCTGGTAGCGAAGTCCACCTTGCCGGAGGTGAAGACTGCAATGTCGGGCTCACCCACCGGCAGCGGTCCGTCGACCGGTGCAAGCAGCGACATGGCGCGGCGGGCGATCGCTTCGGCCGGGTCGATCCAGTCGACCGGCCAGGGTGCGGTCTTGCGCATGCGGTTGGCCAGGAACGGATAGTGCGTGCAGCCGAGCACGACGATGTCGGTGCGGGCGCCATCCTTCTCGACAAAGCATGGTGCGATCTCCTGACGCACGATCTCCTCATCGACGAACCCCTCGCGCATGTAAATCTCGGCCAGCGGGGCGAGCCGGTCCGAGCCGACGAGCCGCACATGGCATTTCTGCGCCCATTTGCCGATCAGGTCGCGCGTGTATTGACGCTTGACCGTGCCGGGCGTCGCCAGCACCGAGACCAGCCCGGAGCGCGTGCGCTCCGCCGCCGGCTTGATCGCCGGCACCGTGCCGACAAAGGGATGGCCCGGGAATTTCGCGCGCAGCGCATCGATCACCAGCGTCGACGCGGTGTTGCAGGGGATGACCGAAATCTCGGGCCGAAATTTTTCCAACAGCGCGCCGAACAGGCCAAGGATATGGGCGTTGAGGGCCGGTTCCTCCCAGGCGCCATAGGGAAACGCGGCGTCATCGGCGACATACACGAAGCGGCGATCGGGCATCAGCACGCGCGCTTCGCGCAGCACGGTGAGCCCGCCGATGCCCGAATCGAACATCAGGATCGGCCGCTCAGTCATTGTCGGAGCCCTTTCCGCCGAATGGCGTTATGTCGTCGTCCTTGACGGTGTCGGCAAGGCTATTGCCTTCCGCCTTGCGGGCACGTGCGGCGGCCGCGGGCAACCGCCTTGGATCGTCGCCCGGGGAACCATCGCCGCGCGGCATCGCCGGCGAAAACCGGTCGAGCGACGAGATGATGCCGCGCAGCACCTTGAGCTCCGGTTCGGCAAATCCGGGGCGCGTCAGTACGGCGCGCAGATTGTCGACCATCTTCGGCTTCTTCGGGGCCGGCCGGAAATAGCCGCGCGCTTCCAAGGCACCTTCGAGATAGGCGAACAGCCCGTGCAGTTCTTCCTTGCTTGCCGGCTTCATATCCGGGCCGGAAAAATTGGTCTTGGTCTCGTCCTCGAGGCCGGACTTCATCCATTCGTAGGACATCAGCAGCGCGGCCTGGGCGATGTTGAGCGAGGAGAAATCGGGATCGACCGGAAAGGTGACGATCTCGTCGGCTAGGCCAACCTCGTCATTGTAGAGGCCGAAGCGCTCGCGTCCGAACAGGATGCCGGTGCGCTGCCCCATTGCGTGACGGGCCCGAAGCATCCTGCCCGCTTCCACCGGACCCCGCACGGATTTGAAGCCGTCTCGCTGCCTGGCCGTGGTGGCAAAAACGAAGTTCAAATCGGCGAGCGCCGAGGCCAGATCGTCGAAGACGGTGACTGCGTCTATGACATGATCGGCGCGGCTGGCCGCCGCGCGTGCCTTCTCGCTCGGCCAGCCGTCACGCGGGTTAACTAGGCGCAGCTCGATCAAGCCGAAATTGGCCATGGCGCGAGCGACCATGCCGATGTTCTCGCCGAGCTGCGGCTCGACGAGGATGATCGCCGGGCCGGTGGTCACGAGGCCGCGCTGAAAGTCCGTTCCTGCCATGTGTTCCAGATGATTGCGCTACGAAGTCTCCGCGTCCTGCCATATCGATACGGCTTTTTGAAGAGCGGTCGGTCGCCCGACTGAGAAATTGCTGTAGCGCGTACCTGCCGCTTCCCTTGGTTGCGTTAAGAAATCCGATGGTCGCACTCTTGATGCACTCGACCGTCGGGCTCGCGAAAGTCGCCACACGTGTCTGGGCAAGCCAGTCGTCGCACGGCGTATGAAAAAATGACGAGACTGGCTCCTCGGTGTTTATAACGGAATAAATCCGATCTCATTTACTGCCTTGTCCCACCAACCCGCATCCCAAATCGCCGACAGATGTACCGTCTCATGCTCGCTGCCGGCATCGACGATGTTTTGCATTCTTAGAAATCATCTACGATCAGGGTGCATATTTGTTTACGATGACGCAGCGCGTCACTGGAAAATTAGATTAGAACACTATAATATCCGACCCGCTTGGGGTTCAATGTGTATCGACGAATGGTATTTGGAAGGCGGAGTGCGCCTTGCATACTCCCGTCATTTTATCTGCGCCCCAGCATTTCGACACGGGTTTCAGCGGCCGACGAGGGCGTTGGCCATAATCTAGGAGGGGCAAATGAAATTGGTACGGTTTTTCCTTTCACTCGCTGTGTTGTTTGTGGCGTCAGTTTTCCTGATCGCGCCAGCTTCCGCGCAGGCGACACGGACGTGGGTTTCCGGTGTTGGTGACGACGCCAATCCTTGCAGCAGAACGGCGCCTTGCAAGACCTTTGCCGGTGCTATCTCGAAGACGGCGACGAGCGGCGAGATCAATTGTCTCGACCCGGGCGGCTTCGGCACGGTCACCATCACCAAATCCATCACCATCGACTGCAAGACGACTGAAGGTGGTGTGCTCTCCTCCCTTGTAAACGGCGTCGTCGTCAACACGCCTGCCGGCTCCGTGGTGCATCTTCGCGGCCTTGATATAGACGGCGCAGGCAACGGCTTGGACGGAGTGCGTATGATTGGCCAAGGCCAACTGCATATTGAGGATTCCAACATAGAGAGGGTAACCAGCAACGGCGTCGAATTTCTCGCCAACGGGAACAGCGAACTCTACATAAGCAACACTCGGATAGCCGAGGCAGGCGCTGAAGGTGTTCTCATCAAAACGTCTGGGGCCATTGGAATTAATGCCATCCTTTCGAAGGTGGAAATTACCAACAGCGGCAGCGGCATTCTTGTCGACGGCACCGGCAACACCCTTGCCATGAACATGACGCTGACCAACAGCCTGGTCAGCGGCAACACCGGCAACGGGGTGACGGTCAAATCCGTCGCCGCGGCATCGTCGGTGCGTGCGACGATTGTCGGCACCACAATCAGCGCCAATGCCGGCGTCGGCGTCAACGCGAACGGTGCCGCGGCCAGCGGCAGCGGAAGCGCCATCGCCTTTCTCGGCGGATCGGCGGTGTTCGGCAATGTCACCGGGGTCAGCAACACCGGTAGCGGCGCTGTCCAGTCGTTCAAGAACAACATGATCTCCGGCAACATAACCGACGGCACGCCGATCACGGCATTCCCGGGCCCGGGCGGGACACCGTTGCAATAAGCCCTGTCGTCTCCGCAGCAGCACGAAACAAAGGCGATGCCGGCTGCCTCTCAAGAGGTGGTGCCGGCATCGCTTTTTTTTCCCGCTTGCTACAGCAGCAGCCTGTGTCTTCGGCTGCCCCGTTTGCACCGCTCGGATCGCTTTGCTATAGGCGAGGTCCCTGTCCCGGCGGGGCCGACCGCAATCAATCAACATTCGAACGAGGCATTTTTTCCATGGCGAAGATCAAGGTGGCGAACCCGGTCGTCGAGCTCGACGGCGACGAGATGACCCGCATCATCTGGCAGTTCATCAAGGACAAGCTGATCCACCCTTATCTCGACCTCAACCTCGAATATTATGACCTCGGCGTCGAGCATCGCGACGCGACCAACGACCAGGTGACTATCGATTCGGCCAACGCCATCAAGAAATACGGCGTCGGCGTGAAGTGCGCGACCATCACCCCCGACGAGCAGCGCGTCGAGGAATTCAAGCTGAAGAAGATGTGGAAGTCGCCGAACGGCACCATCCGCAACATCCTCGGCGGCACGATCTTCCGCGAGCCGATCATCATGAAGAACGTGCCGCGCCTGGTCCCCGGCTGGACCAAGCCGATCATCGTCGGCCGCCACGCCTTCGGCGACCAGTACCGCGCCACCGATTTCCGCTTTCCCGGCAAGGGCAAGCTGACGATCAAGTTCGTCGGCGAGGACGGCAACGTGATCGAGCACGATGTCTACGACGCGCCCGGCGCCGGCGTCGCCATGGCGATGTACAATCTCGACGACTCGATCCGCGAATTCGCCCGCGCCTCGCTGAACTACGGCCTGCTGCGCAACTATCCGGTCTTTCTGTCGACCAAGAACACCATCCTCAAGGCCTATGACGGCCGCTTCAAGGACATTTTCCAGGAAGTCTACGAGGCCGAATTCGAAGCCGAGTTCAAGTCGAAGAAGCTGTGGTACGAGCACCGGCTGATCGACGACATGGTGGCTTCCAGCCTGAAATGGTCGGGCGGCTATGTCTGGGCCTGCAAGAACTATGACGGTGACGTCCAGTCCGACACGGTGGCGCAGGGTTTTGGATCGCTTGGCCTGATGACTTCGGTGCTGATGACGCCAGACGGCAAGACGGTGGAAGCCGAAGCCGCGCACGGCACCGTCACCCGCCACTATCGCCAGCACCAGAAGGGCGAGGAAACCTCGACCAATTCGATCGCCTCGATCTTCGCCTGGACGCGCGGGCTCGCCCACCGCGCCAAGCTCGACGACAATGCAGAGCTGAAACGCTTTGCCGAGACGCTGGAAAGGGTCTGCATCCAGACCGTCGAATCCGGCTTCATGACCAAGGACTTGTCGCTGCTGATCGGCCCCGACCAGCCCTGGCTTTCGACCACCGGCTTCCTCGACAAGATCGACGAGAACCTGCAGAAGGCGATGGCCTGACCTCTCGAGGTTCGGGAGGGCCAGCATGGGCAAGCCCATCGTCTACGGGGCGAATTACAGCGTCTATGTGCGCATTGTCCGCCTCGTGCTCACGGAAAAAGGCATCGACTACGAGCTTGTGCCGGTCGATGTCTTTGCCGTCGAGGGTATTCCCGCCTGGTATTTCGAGCACCACCCGTTCGCCCGCATCCCGGCTTTCGAGCATGATGGGTTTCGGCTGTTCGAGACGAGCGCTATTGCCAGATATATCGACGCTTCAGCCGGCGGGACTCCGCGTCCGCGCAACGATGAACCAGATCCTCGGCATGCTCGACGCTTATGCGTACAGATCCATGGTCTGGGAGGTCGCCGTCGAGCGGCTGGAGAAAGTAGCCCCCGACGAGGCGCTGATCGCTAGCGGGATTTCGCAGGCAAGCAAGGCGCTTCAGACGCTTTCCTCGCTGAACGCGCCAGGGCCGTGGCTGCTGGGCGACCAGCTGACCCTGGCCGATCTGCATGCGGCGCCGATCATCGGTTATTTCGTCAAGGTCACCGAAGGGCAAAGCCTGCTCGCTGAATTTCCGACGATCCAAGCTTGGTGGGAGCGGATTTCAGCGCGGGCGAGCTTTGCCAGAACCGAAAAGACCGAGTGATCTGCGGTTTCGCCGTACTTATGTGGCGCTAGTGCCGTCCCTCACTGCCCTGCCGGGCATTTCTCCCCGTAAACGGAGAAAGTGGCTGGCCGCGATCTCTGCGGCTACCCTTCAACACTGGCAATTAGCGAAATCGTGCGCGAAAGCGCCCTTCTCTCCGTTCACGGCAGGGCTATCGCATATGGATTCTTGCGAAGAAGAACCCCACCCTAACCCTCCCCACAAGGGGGAGGGAACGCTGCCGCGTGCCTTTAATTCTGATAGTGTCCTGAAGGTTCTGCAAAAAGTTTTGGAGAGAGAACGGTCGTCGCGCTGAGGCGAAAGCGGCCATGGCACGCTGGTGACGTTACGATCACCGATTCCCGTGGAAGGGGAAGTGCCATGACCAATCGAGAAGTTAGACTGAGCAGAGGCGAGTTGAAAGCGTTGCTGTTGTCGGATGAGGACGGCTTTCGCCAGGCATTGCAGACTGTCGTGCAGGAGGTTCTTGAAGCCGAGATGACGGAGGCGATCGGGGCCGAGAAAGGGGAGCGGACGGCAGAGCGGACGAGTTACCGGTCCGGCTATTACGAGCGCAAGCTGGTGACGCGGGTCGGGGTGCTGGAGCTTCGCGTTCCGCAGGATCGGGCTGGCCGGTTCTCGACGGAGTTGTTTGAGCGCTACCAGCGCTCGGAGAAGGCATTGGTGTCGGCGCTGGTCGAGATGTACGTGCAGGGCGTCTCGACCCGCAAGGTGAAGGCGGTGACGGAGGAATTGTGCGGCCACTCCTTCTCGGCCTCGACGGTGAGCGAGGCGACGATGCGGCTGGATGAGGCGCTCAAGGCGTTCTTCACGCAGCGGCTCGCGGAAAGCTATCCGTATCTCATTTTGGACGCGCGCTACGAGCGGGCTCGCGAGGCGGGCGTGATCGCCAGCCAGGCNAAGAATCGCGGGCTCGCCGGCGTCGAGTTCGTCGTCTCCGACGACCATCCGGGGCTCAGGGCGGCAATCCGCGAAGTGCTGCCCGAAGCGGTCTGGCAGCGCTGCTACGTGCACTTCCTCAGAAACGCGCTCGACTATGTGCCGCGCAAGGTCGACGACGATTGCCTGATGGAACTCAGATGGTTCTACGACCGGCGCGACCTCGCCGAGGTCAAACGCGACCTGGCGCAGTGGATCGCCAAATGGCAGGCCAAATACCCGAAGCTGGTCAACTGGGTGGAAGACAATATCGAGGAGACGCTGAGCTTCTATCGGCTGCCGCTAGCTCACCACAAGCACATGAAGTCGACGAACATGCTGGAGCGGCTGAACCAGGAGATCAAGCGGCGCACCCTGGTCGTTCGCATCTTCCCCAACCCACGGAGCTGCCTGCGGCTGGTTCGGGCGTTGGCGGTGGAGATCCACGAGAACTGGCTCGAGGCGACCCGCTATCTCAACATGGATCATCTGCGTGAGCACAAGAAGGAGANGTCCGCCGCTCCGCTAAACACGGGAGCTGCGCGGCGGACACGCCGACGTCACAGCTACCGCCACGCCATTTTTGCAGAACTTGACGCACACAACTGCCAAAACGCTTTACTACGGCGGCAGGGCGGGCATGGAGGTCACAATCGTCAAGGCATCCGGCATCGGCTCTTCGCATGCCAGGATACTGACCGGGCACACAAGGCGGAATGCAATCGCCTTCTGCCGCGACTATGTTGGCAAGGTGACCGAGGACTGCATTGCCAAGGAGTTGCAAACGCCTTTGCACCTCGAGATCACCGCTAACTGCCGGACCGGCAAATTCACCACCCTCTATGGTGCGAACATGCGGTTCCAGGGCCGCAACCCCGATGCGGACGCGACGACGGACTATTTGATATCGGACACCGACGACAATGTGGTGCTGGATGGCTCGGGTGCCTCGGGATACGACTACACTCTGGACCAGTTCAAAGCCCTGTGCCCCAATCGCGTGCGCTAGGACCATTCGCGAGGCATTGCGGCGTTGCCTGGCCCGCTAAAGCCTGAAGATTGGAGTGTGGCAGGCACAGCCATTTGTCGATACTCGTCATCGCAGTTTGACGCCTCCGGGCGTGTCGTGAATGCAGCGGAGGCCAAAGAGCATGACCCTTACCAACCGGGACATCGTCGAATTGACCGCGTGGCGGCGCCAGTTGCACCAGCATCCGGAAATCTCGAACGAAGAGGAGAAGACGGCAAAAGAGGTCGTCGACTTCCTCGCCGATACCAGACCGGACAAGGTGCTGACCGGCTTGGGCGGCCACGGCGTCGCGGCCATATACGACAGCGGCAGAGCGGGGCCGACGGTGCTGTTCCGATCGGAGCTCGATGCCTTGCCGATCGAAGAACTTTCGGGCGTACCGCATTCGTCGCGCGTGCCTGGCAAGTCGCATATGTGCGGCCATGACGGACATACCGCGATCCTTGCATCCCTCGGCCGCCAGCTCGGGCGCGAGAGGCCGGCAAGCGGCCGCGTCGTGCTGATGTTCCAGCCGGCGGAAGAAACCGGCAATGGCGCGGCCGGCATCGTCGCCGATCCGCGCTTCGGCGAGATCGCGCCGGATTTCGCCCTCTCGCTGCACAACTTGCCCGGCGTGCCGTTCGGCGAAGTGCGGCTCAAAACCGGCGTGGTCAACTGCGCCTCACGCGGCATGCGCATCGTGCTGGAGGGCAAGACCGCGCATTCGTCGATGCCGGAGACCGGCGTCTCGCCGATGCTGGCGATCAGCCAGCTGATGCCGGCCCTGCCCGCGCTCGGGCGCGGGACCTTCGCCGATGACGACTTCTCCATGATCACCGTTACTCATGCCGCGATGGGCGAAGCCGTGTTCGGCATCGCGCCTGGTCATGCCGAGGTGTGGGCGACACTGCGGACCCGCCGCGACGAGCGTATGGCTGACCTGTGCGCCGCCGCCGAGGCGCTGGTCGCGAAGATTGCCGCCGAGCATCGCCTCGCTGCCCGGTGGGACTATCACGAAATCTTCGTCGCCAGCGTCAACGCGCAGGATGCGGTGGAGCACCTGCAACGCGCGCTCGGCGAAGAGGGCGTCGCGCACAGCGAAGAAGCGCTGCCGATGCGCGCCTCGGAAGATTTCGGCCTGTTCGGCCACAGCGCGTCATCGGCGATGTTCTTCCTCGGCGCAGGCGAGCGGCACCCGGCATTGCACAATCCAGACTATGACTTTCCCGACGAGCTGATCCCGATCGGCTCAAGGATTTTCATGCGCGCGGCACGCAATGTTCTGGGCTGACTCGATGTTGGAACAGCCTGACGCAGATGGACATCCGCAGCTGGCGAACGCAGCGTGCGCTAATGCCGCTTGAAGTACTGGACCTCACGCTCGTGCTTCTCGGCGGCCTCGCGCGATTTGAACGTACCGAGATTTCTGCGCTTGTGGGTTTTTGGATCGACCTTCCGGGAATAGAGTCGGAACTCCCCGGACTTCAGCTTGCGGATCATGGCAACCTCCTGTGCCAATATTGAATTCGTCAGGGCCACGCCGGTTCCGTCGGTCCATGCGGGCTGCGGCAGTGGCGAGAAGCGGTTGGCGACCTATGTCAGAGCGCGGGTGGAACGCGAGGACGGAAATCAGCCTTTAGATCGAAAGGAACACGCAGTGCCAAAGACGCCGAAGAACACGATTTGCCTCTGGTTCGACAAGGACGCCGAGGCTGCGGCTCGTTTCTACGCGGAGACCTTTCCAGACACCAAGGTGGGTGCCGTTCACCGTGCGCCGAGCGATTTTCCGTCCGGCAAGCAGGGCGATGTGCTGACGGTCGAATTCACCGTCGCCGGCATTCCCTGCATCGGACTGAACGGCGGCTCCGCGTTCAAGCAAAGCGAGGCCTTCTCGTTCCAGATCGCCACCGACGATCAGCAGGAAACCGACCGCTACTGGAATGCCATTGTCGGCAATGGCGGCCAGGAGAGTGCGTGCGGCTGGTGCAAGGACAAATGGGGCGTGTCCTGGCAAATCACGCCGCGCACACTGATCGAGGCGATGGCGGCCGGCGGCGACGAAGCCAAGCGCGCGTTCGATGCAATGATGGACATGAAGAAGATAGACGTCGCAGCGATCGACGCGGCCCGGCGCGGCTGAGGCTCTTTCACTGCCGAGTTTTATCTGACCTTGATGACGACCTTGCCCTTGGCACGTCCGCTTTCGACGTAAGCCAGAGCCTCGTTGGTCGCTTCGAAGGGAAATATCCGATCGACAACCGGGCGGATCGCTCCGGATTCGATGAGGGATGCAATCTTGCTCAACTGATCACCCTGCGCCCACATGAAAAGGAACGAGAACTTCACGCCGCGGCGTTTGGCTTTGGTCCGGATATCTCGGCTCAACAGGCGCAGTATCAGCCTCAGCACGGGGTTCAGTCCCTTTTCCCGGGCGAATTCGGGATCCGGCGGACCGGAGATGGAGATCAATTTCCCACCCGGTTTCAGCACATTCAGCGATTTTTCAAGCGTCTTTGCGTCCTGGCTGTTCAAGACGACGTCGTATCCCGACAGAACTTTCTCGAAATCATCTTTCTTGTAGTCGACGACAACGTCGGCCCCGAGCCCCCTGACCAGATCGGCGCTCGCCGCGCTCGCGGTTGTCGCGACGGTCGCGCTAAGATGCTTTGCCAATTGGATGGCGAATGTGCCCACGCCGCCGGAGCCCGCCTGGATGAAGACTTTCTGTCCCTTCCCTAGGTTTGCCCTTTCAATGAGCGCCTGCCAGGCGGTCAACCCCACCAGCGGGACCGAGGCCGCCTCTTCCATGCTGAGATTTTTGGGCTTCAGGCCGACGTCGGCTTCGTCCATGGCGATGAACTCGGCGAATGCACCGATCCGTCCATCGCGCGGCCGTGCATAGACATCGTCGCCAGGTTTGAACTTGCGGACTTTCGATCCCACGCGGACAACCCTACCGGCCACGTCATGGCCCAGGATAAAGGGCCTGCGATAGGGCAGGATGAGCTTGAACTCTCCGGTTCTGACCTTGGAATCGAGGAGGTTCACGGCCGCGGCGTGGACCTCGACCAGGACGTCATTGTCCCCAAGCACCGGCTCCGGCATCTCGGCCAGCCGCAGAATGCCCTTCTTGTTATATTTATCGACGACAAATGCCTTCATGACAGTGACTTTCTGAAGAAGTGTTTGTTGATGTTCCGGGACGAAAAACCGCCCTGAGAGAGGCGTCAGGCATCAAGCATCAAGGAAGGCCAGGGCCTTCAAGACGAAATCGGCGTGGTACTGGAAGACCCCGCCATGTCCCGCATCGGGATAGATCACCAGTTGCGCTCCAGGGATACGCCGGGCGAGATCGTGCGTGTTGCCGGTTGGCACCATCCTGTCGTGATCGCCGTTCGCAACCAAAGCAGGAATTCGGATGGCGCTCAGGTCCTGCGGCGCCTGCAGTCCGTAAGCCTTGATCGCCTTGAGCTGAGCGCGGAACGCGCTCAGCGATACCGGCTTGTCGCGATCGGCGTGGCGCTCCGTCAACCGCTGCAGGAAAGCTTTGGCGGCGCGGCGCCCATTCGCCGTCCTTGTGAAGAAGAGATAGTATTTCGGATCCCGAAGAGTAAGCGCCCCCTTGATCATGTCGACGATCGTCAACGGCGTCACCTTGTCGATGCCTTCGCCACCGGCCGGCCCGGTGCCGGCCAGGATGAGCTTGCGCACAAGCCTGGGCTCGCTCAGCACGATCTCCTGCGCCACGAAGCCGCCGAGCGAAAAGCCGAAGAGATCTACTTCTTCGAGCCCCAGCGCCCGGATAAAGGCGACCGCATCCCGTGCCATCTCGGCAACGCTTGACGGCGTTTTGCCGCCCGAAGCACCGATGCCCCTATTGTCGAAGGCAATCACCCACCGGGTCGCGGCGAGGCCATCGACGATGCGTGGATCGAAGTTGTCCAGTTGAGCAGCGAGATGGTTGAGCAGGATCACCGGTACGCCGGTCCTGGGGCCGAGCTCCCGGTAGACGAACGCCGTGCCGCCGACATCCACCGAACGCGTCGGCGTGTCCTGGAACGACGCCGGTGAGCGGGGCGACTGATTGAACCTATGCGTCGTGCTTGGCACCTCCGTCTTGTGGGGACTGGCCAATTGTGTCGTCGTTGCTAGGCGCATGTGCGTGAGATCCTCTATCTGACTGTTGTTCAGACCGGCAGGCGGAACTGCTTGCGCAGGCTCTTGTCGAATATCCCCGCAGGGGCAAAGCGGCGCAGGAGGCTGACCTGGCGCGCGGCTTTGCCGGCGGTATAGCGCCGTCGCGGATTGGCATCGGTCGCCGCCTTGACGACCACCTGGGCCACCACTTCCGGTCGATCGGCTACAGGCATCACATCGCGAAGGAGCGCTTCGAGCCCGGCTCGTGCCCGATCGTATTCTCTCAACAGGGAATCCGGCGCGATCCCGTTCTGGTCGAAGACGGTGCGGACAAATGCCGGTTCGATAACCGAGACGCGGATATTGAAGGCACGAACCTCGTGGTCGAGCGATTCCGAATAGCCCTCGAGCGCGTGCTTGACCGCCGAATAATAAGCCGAATACGGCGCCGGCACGAGGCCCAGCACCGAGCCGATGTTGATGATGCGTCCCTCGCCGCGCCGCCGCATCGACGGCAATACCGCATTGGTCATGCGGATGACGCCGAACAGATTGACGTCGAACAGGGCCTGCACCTGTGCCACGGAGGATTCCTCGGCGCCTCCGAGCAGACCGACGCCAGCATTGTTGACCAGGAGGTCGATCCGGCCGGTCTGCGCGAGCACCGTTGAGACAAGTGCGGCGACGGCCTCACCGTCGGTCACGTCGCAAATCAGCATGGTTACCCCATCCGGGCCGTTGGCCTTGCGGCGGCTCGTTCCGAAGACGGTGAACCCTGCCCGCACCAGCGCCTCGGCACTGGCGCGGCCGATGCCCGAGGAGGCTCCGGTAACGATCGCGGTTTTTCCGGAATTCATATTCATTTCGTGCTCCAAACTCATGGGGGCTAGCTTTTTTGTGCCCATTGAATTACAGTCATACTATCAGATTATGACCATAATGCAATAGCAGAGAGGAATAGCAGCCATGCGTTACGAAAAGGGCCGGAAAGACGCGTCACGCAGCCGAATCATGGAGGTCGCCGCCGACCGTTTTCGCGGCGACGGCATAGCCGCGTCCGGACTTGCAACCATCATGAGCGACGCCGGGCTGACGAACGGCGCGTTTTATCCCCACTTCCAATCCAAGGCGGAGCTTGTCCGCGAAAGCATCGCGGCGGCCATGGAGCTTCAGGCACAGCAGCTGGCGGAAGCATTGGCCTCGGGTGGTCCGGAGATGGCCATAGAGACGTATCTGTCGGCCGAGCATCGGGACAACCCGGGAAAGGGCTGCGCGTCAGCCGCGCTGCTGCCGGAGCTGGCGCGTCAGCCACCTGAAACGCGCGACGCCTATACCGACCATTTGCTGGCTTTGGTGCGCCAATTGGGTGAGGCACTTCCGCGGGCCAAGGACCCGGAAGGCGTGGCGCTTGCTGTCTTTGCGACGGTCATCGGTGCGCTTCAAATGGCCCGCGCTGTCAAAGGAACCGAATTGTCCGATCGCATCCTCGCGGCAGGGAAAGACGCGGCGCGGACGCTGGTCCAGCCTCACATGGGCATGTAAAGGACATCCTCAAACGGATTGGATGCAACGCGCAAAGCTCCGCACAAGCTCAACCTTGTGCGATCTGCCGAAGTCGCGCAGCCGACGGCGACCCTAAAGGTCGAGAGCGACCGTCATGCCGCGGACTTCGGCCATTTCCAGCAACAGGTCCTGCAGTGTTTCGTCCAGCCCAGCACCGGTCAGCGTCAGAAGCTCCCTGATGCTCTCTCTCATCGATATGACGGCGGCACCTGTCTTCTCGGCGAGCAGCCGTCCGACGGCCGCTCGGATCAGGTCGTCCTGACCAAGCATTGTTTCACCTCCCAACGCCTCCCCCACCGGCAGTTCCGTGAATGGGTCGAAAATCGAGAATGGGCCTGTCGGCTCCTCCAGGATTTCGAAACGCTCCCATCCCAAACCTCCCCTGCACAAAAGCAGCTACCAGCCGATACTCCTAAAAGGTTCACTCCGCGATATCTTTTTCGCGTCTTGGTTGTAGCGAATGCCGGCAAGCTAGTCATGGCGTAGGACTGCACGATCAAAATCCCTGAGCGCTGTTCTAAATGCTGACGCGTCTCAACTTATTGGAAGACATGCGGAAAACGCAGGGATAGGAGCATGCCGTAGCGGTCGGCGAAGCCACTGACCGACCTTGCAGTCGCGATCTGGCGCGGATGACCGATATCGTCGAGCGATAGAGGAAGGCGGCCAGCGTCGAGGCCTAGCCTACTGCCTACTGCCTAGTGCCTACTTCCCGCAGTGATGATCGTTGATCTTGTTCAACGCATTCGCGTCTGGCCCGACGCGATGGTAGGAGCACGCGCCGGCCGCCGTCGTGAACAGCTGCTGATCATAGTAACGCGGGCCGCCGAACAAGATGTCGATGAGATCGCCTTCGGCGGGAACGTAGCGTTCGGAGTGGGCTCGGCGGTCGTAATGCCGGTCGCCAGCGAATGCCGGGGCACAGAGGCTTGAGCCCATTGCCACAGCGAGAGCTAGGATCGCAACGCATTTCGTGGTCATCGGCAACATCCTCCCGGCCATTCCGGAATCATACCATACATCCAAAATCGCCAGCCGGACAAAAGTTCCAACGAAGACCTCGATAGGTCTTGCCGAAGCAGGCCACCTCGCTCATCCATGGCGCGTGGAAATGTGGGACCAGTGATGACCGATGGAAGCCTTCATCTCGTCGAAGCGACGATCGGCCAATTGCGCCGCGCGCTCGACGACGGCACTGTCACCAGCGTCGAACTGGTCGGTGCGTATCTCAGGCGCATCGCGCATTTCGACCGCCACGGCATAACTCTCAACGCCGTCCCGGTGCTCAATCCAGCGATGTTCGAGGAGGCTGCCGCCTCCGACGAGCGGCGGCGCAAAGGTGCCGTGCTCGGGCCGCTCGACGGCATCCCCTACACCGCCAAGGACAGCTACAAGGTATCTGGCCTGACGGTGGCCGCCGGCTCGCCGGCCTTCGAGCATCTCGTCGCCAATGAGGACGCCTTCACCATCGCCCGGCTCAGGGCAGGCGGTGCCGTGCTGATCGGCCTCACCAACATGCCGCCAATGGCCAATGGCGGCATGCAGCGCGGCGTCTATGGCCGTGCCGAAAGCCCCTACAACGCCGACTTCCTTGCTGCGGCCTTCGCGTCGGGCTCATCCAATGGCTCCGGCACGGCGACGGCAGCCAGCTTCTGCGCCTTCGGGCTTGGCGAAGAGACCTGGTCGTCCGGCCGCGCGCCGGCGACCAACAACGCGCTGGTCGCCTACACGCCGTCGCGCGGCATCATTTCGGTGCGCGGCAACTGGCCGCTGGTACCGACTATGGATGTCGTGGTGCCGCACACGCGCAGTGTGCCTGACATGCTCGAACTGCTCGACGTGATCGTCGCCGACGACCCCGTGACCCAAGGCGATTTCTGGCGCGCGCAGCCCTGGATCATCTTGCCGAAAGGCTCCGACGTGCGGCCGCCACGCTATGCCGACCTCGCACTGGCGGGATCGTTGAAAGGCATGCGGCTCGGCGTGCCCAAAATGTATATCGGCCGCGACAGCGAAGCGGACAAGCCGATCGAAACCCGGGCCTCGGTGCTTGCATTGTGGGAGCAGGCGGCGGCCGATCTCACGCGGCTTGGCGCCGAAGTGGTGGAGGTCGATTTTCCGGTTGTCTCCAACTACGAACGCGACCGCCCCGGCTCACGCACTATGGTCGAGCGCTGGCTGGTGCCGCAAGATTTCGCCGAGCGCGAACTCTGGGATCTCTGCATCTGGGGCTGGGACGACTTTTTGCGCGCCAACGCCGATCCCGCCCTGCCCGATCTCGTTTCGGTCGATGGCCCCAAAATCTTCCCGCACCCGCCGGGCACACTGCCCGACCGCTACGAAGGCGGCTTTGACCTGGCCGAGTATGTCGAGCGGGCGCGAGCCGGCGTCACGCCTTTCGCGGAAATTCCAACGCTCGAAGAGGGCCTGAAGGGGCTGGAGACGACGAGACGGATCGATTTCGAGGACTGGCTGGATGCACTGGGCATCGACGCGGTGGTGCTGCCCGCCGCCGCCGATGTCGGCCCGTCCGACGCCGACGTCAACGATGCATCCGCCGCCATTGCCTGGCGCAACGGCACCTGGGTCGCCAACGGCAATCTGGTCTGGCGCCATTTCGGCATCCCGACCGTCACCGTGCCGATGGGAACGATGGCCGATATCGGCATGCCGGTCGGCCTGACCTTCGCCGGCAAGGCTTATGACGACGAGAGACTGCTGTGCATGGCCGGCGATTTTGAGCGCTCCACGCAGCGCCGCACCCGCCCGTCACGCACGCCAGAATTGGTCGACGATGTGTTTGCGGGCCGCCCCGACGCAGGGAGCAGCAAGGCGCCTTCACTCACAATAACGCTCGCCGCCGAGACGCGGCCTTCCGGCGATCAGGACGAGATCGTCGTCACGCTCGACCTGCCTAGTGACGTCCCTGAAACGGCCAGCGTGAAGGTACACGTCAATGGCGAGGCGGTCGCGCTGCGGCGAAGCGGGACACGCTTCAGCGGGCATGCCCTCGTCCCGGCCGCCGAGCATCGGCGGCTACACAGCGTCTGGCGCGGCTCGTATGGGTCGATCGTGACGGCCGTGGTGCTGTTGGAAGATGGGCGTAGCGCCGGCGCTTATGTGGTCACCGGCGGCATCGAATGAGCGGGGAAGAAACTCAGCATCCACGTCAAGTTCCTTCGCGCCCCCCTCTGTCCTGCCGGACATCTCCCCCACGGGTGGGGAGATTGGCAATTTCGATGCCGGCTCTCTCCCCGCTAGGTCGAAGATTGGCAAAGACCGCGGTGACGGCCAATCTCCCCCCTCGTGGGGGAGATGTCCGGCAGGACAGAGGGGGGCGCCATAGAGCACCAGTTTTGCCGCTCTGCGCCGCGTCGCTTCGCTCCTTGCTACGCCCTTGAGACTCAGCGGCTCTCGGCAAAAGCAATATCCCGGCGAATGGCGTCCCGCTTATCCTGTGACAGACCGGCAAGCAGGCCTTCGTCGAGATAGCCTGCCCAAATAAGACCCGCGAAGACATACAAAAGCTGAGAGTAGCGGTAGTCGAACATCCGGTCGATCTCCCGCCGCCGTTCACGCAAATAGTCTCGACCTCCCACATGTCGGCGGCGACTGTCGCGGCGTTGGCTTTGCTCTTGAATTCGGCCATCGTCCTTGCGAGCGCCACCTCAAGTGCCGCGTCGAAGGCGCGGCGTGCGATCTTCTTTTCGGATGACGACCAGCTTTCCCTGGAATCCATGATTTTCTCCGTCTTTCGATCATTCCATCGCAAAACGCCGCCAGACGGCCCTCTCAATCCGTCCTTATCCACACGCCCTTGGTATTAAGATATTCGTCGAGGTGCTCCGCCCCGCCCTCGCGGCCGTAGCCGCTCATCTTGTAGCCGCCGAAGGGCACTGCCGGGTCGATGGCGTGGTAGGTGTTGACCCAGACCGAGCCGGCGCGCAGGCGGTTGGCCAGTTGGTGCGCCTTGCCGAGGTCGCGGGTGAACACGCCGGCGCCCAGCCCATAGGGCGTGTCATTGCCGCGCCGCACCACTTCGTCCAGCGTGTCGAACGGCAGCGCCGAAATGACCGGGCCGAAGATCTCTTCGCGGGCGATGCGCATGTCATCGGTGACGCCGGAAAAGACGCTGGGCGTGATGAAGTTGCCCGCTCCAAGCACACCTTCGGTGATGCGCTTGCCGCCGGTGACCAGCCGCGCGCCTTGCCTTGTGCCATCCTCGATGAATCCAGCGACGCGTTCGAGTTGCTTGGGCGAAATCAGTGGCCCGATCTCGGTCTCGGGGTCGGCGCCGTCGCCGATCCTGAGTTTTTCCGCATAGGCCGAGACCCGCTCGACGAATTCGTCATGGATCGGCCGTTCGACGAACAGCCGTGAGCCGGCGATGCATATCTGGCCGGAATTGGCGAACACCGACATCGCCGCGATCGGCACGGCGCGCTCAAGATCGGCATCGGCGCAGACGATGACCGGCGACTTGCCGCCAAGCTCCAGCGAAACGCGCTTCATGTTGCCGGCCGAGGCGCGCAGGATGTTCTGGCCGGTCACTGTCGAGCCGGTAAAGACGATCTTGTCGACGTCCATATGGGCGGCGAGCGGCGCGCCGGCCTCGGCACCAGTGCCGGTGACGACATTGACGACGCCGGGCGGCACGCCGGCCTCCATCATCAGCGCGCCGATCAGCAGCGGTGTCAGCGGCGCTTCCTCGGAAGGTTTCAGCACGATGGTACAGCCGGTCGCCAGCGCCGGGCCGATCTTCCAGATCGAGGCGGCGGTCGGCGCATTCCACGGAATGATGGCGCCGACGACGCCTACCGGCTCCTTGCGCGTGTACGAGATGATCTCGCCCGGCAGCGAATTTCCGATCGTGTGGCCATGGATCGATGTCGCCATGCCGGCATAGAAGCGCAGCATGCCAAGCACGCGGTTCTTGTTGGCCAGCGTACGCACGATGGGCATGCCCATATCCGTGGTGTCCGAAAGCGCGATCTCCTCCCAATGGCGCTCCATCAGGTCGGCGATCTTGAGCAGCAGCACCTGGCGCTCATAAGGCTTGAACCGGCTCCACGGCCCGTCGAAGGCGCGCCGGGCCGCCGCCACCGCGAGGTCGATATCGCTGGGATCGGAGAGCGGCACGGTGCCGATCACGGCGCCCGTGGCGGGATTGCGCGTCTCGAAGGTCCGGCCGCTGAGCGCGTCGCACCAGGCGCCGTCGATCAGCATCTTGCGGTGCCGGCCATCGATGGGCGTGTGCAGCGGCAAATCTGCCACCGAGACCGTCATGCTCATGTCCTCATTTCCGCTGATCTATCGGGCGGCCCAGATAAGACCCCGCTCGACAATCAAGGCCATTTCCGGGACCGCGAACTCGTCGGCATTGTGTCCCAGAGCGCTGTAAAAAACCTTTCCAGCTCCATAGCGACGTTTCCAAACGACCGGCATGACGACGCCACCTATTCCCGGGAAATGCGCGTCGGTGAAAATGGTCGTCGCGAGCACATCGTTGCTCGGGTCGACATGCATGTAGTACTGCTCCGACCGGTAGGCGAAATCACCGATGCCTGATGTGATCGGGTCATCCGGCCTGGTGATAGCGACCCTATAGTCGATAATGTCGCCGGGATGCGCCACCCACTGGCCACCGGTCATGAACTGATAGTCGGGTTCGTTGCGAAAACTGTCGCCCATCGTGCCGTGAAAGCCGCCGAGCCCGCTGCCTCCGCGAACGGCAAGCGTCAGGTTCTGAAGTTCGGCTTTCTCGATCGTCGACATCGTGATCACCGGCACGATGAGATCGAAAGAGGCAAGCTCCGGATCGGCGAACATCGCGGTGCCCTGGCCGAGCGTGATGTCGAATCCGTTGCGCTCAAGCAGCGAGCTGATGATTTTGCCGCTGCGCTCCGGTGTGTGACCTTCCCAGCCGCCCCAGGCGATCAAAGCCTTCTTCGCCATGGTATATCTCCCTGAAATGATCCGTCTTGAGCGATCCGGTGTCAGCGCCAGCCCAGCGCCGGGGCAACATGGGTCAGGATCGCCTCGATGACATGCGCATTGTAGTCGACGCCGAGCTGGTTCGGAACGGTGAGCAGCAGCGTATCGGCCTCGGCGATCGCCTCGTCCTCAGCCAGTTCCTTGATCAGCACGTCCGGCTCGGCGGCGTAGCTGCGGCCGAAGATCGCCCTGGTGTTCTCCTCGATGAAGCCGATCTGGTCGCGGCTCTCATTGCCGCGTCCGAAATAGGCGCGGTCGCGATCGTCGACCAGCGCGAAGATGCTGCGGCTGACAGAGACGCGCGGTTCACGACTGTGGCCGGCAGCCTTCCAGGCCTCGCGGTAGATGCGGATCTGCTCGGCCTGCTGGACGTGGAACGGCTTGCCGCCCTCGTCGAATTTGAGCGTCGAGCTTTGCAGGTTCATGCCAAGCTTCGCCGCCCATTCCGACGTGGCGTTGGTCGCTGCACCCCACCAGATCCGCTCGCGCAAGCCCTCCGAATGCGGCTCAAGCCGCAGCAGGCCAGGCGGGTTGGGGAACATCGGCCGTGGATTGGGCCGTGCGAACCCCTCGCCGCGCAGAGTGTCGAGGAAGACCTCGGCGTGATGCCGCGCCATGTCGGCGTCGCTTTTGCCTTCCGGCGGCGCGTAGCCGAAATAGCGCCAGCCGTCGATCACCTGTTCCGGCGAGCCGCGGCTGATGCCGAGTTGCAGGCGGCCGCCGGCGATGATGTCGGCCGCGCCCGCATCCTCCGCCATGTAGAGCGGATTCTCGTAGCGCATGTCGATGACGGCGGTGCCGATCTCGATGCGGCTGGTCTTGGCGCCGACAGCCGCCAGCAGCGGGAACGGCGAAGCGAGCTGGCGGGCGAAATGATGCACGCGGAAATACGCTCCGTCCGCGCCAAGCTGCTCGGCCGCGACGGCAAGATCGATGGATTGCAAAAGGGCATCCGATGCCGAGCGCACCTGCGATTGCGACGAGGGCGTCCAGTGCCCAAACGACAGGAAACCGATTTTCTTCATAGCCATGCGATATAAGGATGCGCGGCAGGCTTCAATGCAAAAGAAGTTTTCCAGCGCCCGGATTAGGGCTCACGCATCGCCATTTTCGAAGGCACCGATGCCTTGTGCGATGAGGTTGGTCGCCATCACCAGCGAGACGATTGCCGCGGAATTGAACACGACCACCCACCATTTGCCGCCGGTCAGGAAGCCGTAGCCGTCGGCGACGGCCAGTCCCCAATCGGCCGACGGCGGCTGGATGCCGAGGCCCAGAAAACTCAGCGTCGCGATCGAAAAGAACGCGTAGCCCAGCCGGGTGACAAGTTCGATGAGGATCGTCTCCCTGATGTTGGGCAATATCTCCAGGAACATGATGGCAAGCGCGCCTTCGCCGCCAAGCCGGGCGGCGCTGACATAGTCGCGCTCCTTCTGCTCGCGCACGGCGGCGCGGACGGTGCGCGCCACCAGCGGCGCGTAAGCGATGCCGATCACCAGGATGACGGTCAGGTTCGACGGCCCGATCGCCACCAGCGTCATGGTGACGAGAACGATGAACGGAAAGGCCATCAGCGTATCGAGCAGCCGCGCACCGATGGCATCGGTGAGGTCATCGAAATAGCCGAGCACCAGGCCGATGATGCTGCCGGCCGCAACGCCGGCCAGCGTCGCCAACGGCGCAACCAGCAGGATGTCGCGCGATCCAACCACGATGCGCGACAGCACGTCGCGGCCGAGCTGATCGGTCCCGAACCAATGCAAGGCATCGGGCGGCGTCAGCGTCGCCAGAAAATCCTCGGCATAGGGATCGTAGGGAACGAAGAGATTGCCAAACAGCGCGCAGGCGACCCAGAACAGCAGCAGCAGCGTTCCAATCACGACCGATGGGGGCAGTCCGGAGAAAGCACTGCCGATCCTGCGCACCGCTGGCAAACCAACCACAGCGCGCCGCGACGGCGGAGATTCCGTCAGATCCGTCATGGCGAGGTCCGACGGCGCTGCCGCGGATCGAGCAACGCCAGCACGAGGTCTCCCACTGCCGCCGACAGCACGAAGGTTGCCGCCATCACCAGCACGCCCGCTTCAAGCATCGGAAAATCGCGTGCCTTGGCCGCGTTCAAAACCAGATTGCCAAGCCCCTGGATGCCGAACAACGCCTCGATCACCACCAGCCCGCCAAGCATGTATCCGGTCTGCGTCGCCAGCACCGCGATGGTCGGGGTCAACGCGTTGCGCAGCACGTGCCGAAGGATGATCTCGCGTCGATTCAAACCTTTCAGTACGGCGGTGCGTGTGTAGTCGGCGGCCATCGCCTCGATCACGCCTGCCCGCGTCATCCGGGCAATATAGCCGGCAAGATTGAGCACCAGCGGCAACGCCGGCAGGATCAGATAATAGCCATGCGTCCAGAAGCCCGCGCCATCCGGCGCAACGCCTGAGATCGGGAACCAGTTCAGCCACAGGCCGAAGACGATGAGCAGCATCAGGCCGGACACAAAATCAGGAACGATGCCAAAGGAGACGCCTGCCATCACGATTAGCCGGTCGATGAGGCGGCCGGCGTTGAGTCCGGCAACGACCCCGGCGCCCACGCCGAGTGGAACGAGAAAGATCAGAATAATGGCGGCAAGGGCCGCGGAACGCTTGAGGCTCTCCAGCACGAAGGGCGCCACAGGCCCGCGCATCGACAGTGAGGTGCCGAAGTCACCTGTAACCGCCTTGCTGAACCACAGCCAATACTGGACGACAACCGGCTGGTCGGCACCGAGCTGCTTGTTCAGCTCCGCCACCGCCTGCGCGTCGGCAAACGGCCCGAGCATTACGCGGCCGACATCGCCGGGCAGAACCTGCCCGGCGAAGAACACCAGGACACTGACCAGCCACAGCGTAAGGACGAGTGTGCCCACACGCGCTGACAGAATGCGGCCGGTCAGCATGTCGCGATCATGCCTGGACGAAGGAAACGCGATCGAGCAGCAGATGCGAGATCGCGGTGAAGCGCACGCCCTCGACCTTTGAGCTGACAATCCGGCTGTATTGCGAGAAGTAGCTGATGATCGCCGGCGTCTCGTCGAGCAAGAGGGTCTGGATCTTGCCGGCAACGAGGCGCTGCGCCTGCAGATCACGTGCCTTCGAGTAGTCGAGCAGCAGCGCATCATAGGCCGGGTTGTTGAAATGCGCCGCGTTCCAGGCTCCCGAGCTCTTCAGCGTGGCGTTGAGGAAGATATCGGGAGTGCCGCGATGGCCGTAGTCGGTGATGCCGAGCACCGAATCCAGCCAGGGCGAGCTGCCGAAAGTCGCCGAGCCGTAATAGGCGTCCTGTGGCAGGACATTGAGCTTGACGTCGATGCCGGCCTTTTTGGCGAAGTTCTGGATGATCACCGCGTAATCGGGAATGTCATAGGCGCGTTCGGTGGTCAGCGTCACCTCGAAGCCGTTCGGCACGCCCGCCTCGCCAAGCAGGCGCCTGGCCTCGGCGATGTCCTGCTTGCGCTGCGGCACCGACGGATCGGCCGAGGGGAAGATCGGCGCGAACGGCGTGTCATTGCCGACGATGGCGCGGCCCTTGAGCAGGCCCTTGACCACCGCCTCGCGGTCGATGGTAAGCGCCAGCGCGCGGCGGATGCGCTTGTCGGTGAACGGCGCCTGGTCGGTTCTGAGATGCACCTGGTCGTGCGAGCTTGCCTGCACGCTCAGCAGCTTGAAATTGGGATTGCCCTCGATCGCCAGTTCCAGACGTGTCGTGCTCGGGATGACGTCGAGCTGGCCGGCCTGTAGCGCCAACACCTGCGCCTGCTCGTCGTCGAAGAACTTGATCTCAACCCGGTCGGGCAGCGCCTTGTCGCCCCAGTAATCCTCATTGCGCACGAAGCTGGCGCCCTGCTTGGGACGGAAGGATTCGAGCTTGAACGGGCCGGTGCCGTTGAAAGTCTTCTCGAAATCGCCGGCATAGTCGGCCGGCAGGATGACGGCGTTGTAGACGTCGGAGGAGACATAGAAGGGGAAGTTGCTGTTCGGACCGTCGAGATCGAAAGCGACTGTCTGCTCGTCGACCAGCTTGGCACCACCCTTGGACAGGATGCCCTTGTAGGCCGACAAGGCAGACGAGCCGCTGGCCGGATCGACCAGCCGCTCGAAGCTCGCCACCACGTCTTTGGCGGTGACCGCACGGCCATCGTGGAATTTCACCCCTTTCCGCAATTTGAAGGTCCAGCGGCTGGCCGTCTCGTCGGCTTCCCAGGACAGGGCAAGCTTCGGCTGCAGCCCGTCCTTGGGGTCGTCGAGGATCAGATATTCGCCGACCTGGCTGATCACCCCGATACTGGCCGGATCGGTCACTGAAACCGGATCGATCGCCTTGGTCGGCTGGCCGAGCCCGACACGCACCGTGCCGCCTGCTGCGGCGGCAGCGCGCGCGCCTCCCAGCCCCTGCGAGGCGGCAAAGCCGGTCAGGCCAAGCAAAGCGGCATATTTCAGGAGATCGCGGCGCTTGAGAAAGCCGTCTTGATATTCGTCGACGGCGACATTCCAGATGTCTCCCGACAGATTGCGAAGTGCGTCGATATCCCTGTGTTTGGTCATGTTAAAACCCCTGCTCTGAAATGAAGATTGAAAGCTATGCGACGGGTTCGCCGTCGAGATGGATGCGGTCCACGGCCTGCGGATAGAAGGCGATGAGGCCCTTGATCTTAGGCATCTCCGCGATCGGATCGCGATAGCTCCAGGCGATGTCCGGGCGCACCGTTCCATCGCTCAGCAGACCGGACCAGTAGGAGGCGATGCCCTTGTAGGGACATCGCGTCGTTGTGACGGACGCCGTCAGCCGCTCCAGCCGGATGTCTTCCGCGGGCAGATAGAAGCGGGTCGGCAGATGCGTCTCGAACAGCAGCACCGGACGATGGCTGTCGGCGATCGGTTCGCCGTCGAACCAGACCTGCACATGGCTCGTGCTTTGCAGCACATCGATGCGCGCATAAGGGTCTCGCGCATGGACGAAGACCTCTTCGTCCTCCTCGAACCATTGGTCGACGGCCTTCCAGGTGAAGGCGATGCGGCCGGCGAGCGGTGCCAGGTTCTCATCCGGCGGCGAGATGAAGGCCCACGCTGCGTTGGCACTGCGCCTGTCGCCGCTGTCGATATCCCAATAGGCCGTCTCGCCACCCACTGGATGCGGTTCGCGATGCAGCGAAGGCTTCAGCACCGACGGGTCGACCGCTGACGGCGGGAAGAAATAGATCGGCAGGAAATGGTTGGAGCGCAGCACCAGCACGTTGCGGCTGTCGGCGATGGTGCGGCCACCGAATTTGACCCGCACGCGCTTGGGGCTGTGCAGAACGTTGACGAGCTGCGGAGCGGTCGCTTCACGAGGCTGCAATCTTGGGGCGACGGTCATGATCGTTCTCCCGGTCAGGACACGGCGCGCGCATTGTCGCGCTGCTCGGCGAAGCGGTTGGCGGGCCGCGCCAGGCCGAAGCGGTCGCGCAGCGTTCCCTGCGCGTATTCGCTCGGAAACACGCCGCGCCGTTGCAGCTCGGGCACCACCTGTTCGGCGAAGTTCACCCAGTCCTCCGGCAGCAGCGGGAACATCAGGTTGAAGCCGTCGGCGGCACCGGAAACGAACCAGTCTTCGAGTTGGTCGGCGATCTGTCTTGGCGTGCCCGCGACGGTCGGTACAGAACCGCTGTTGGCGAGCTTGCGGGCAATCTCTCGCAGGCTGAGATTCTGCTTCGCCCACTGCTTGACCCGGTTGAGCGACGTGCGCCCGCCATTGAAGGTGCTTTCGTCCGGCAGCGGCGGCAGCGGCCCGTCCGGCGGATAGACGGAGAGATCGATGCCGCTCCAGCTCGACAGCAGGTCGATGCCGACCTGGTCGGGCAGCAGGGTCTGGAGGTATTCCTGTCTTTCCCGGCCTTCCGCCTCGGAAGGGGCGACGATCGGCAGGATGCCGGGCAAGATTTTGAAGCTCTCCGGCCGCCTGCCGTGGCGGGCGAGACGCTCGTTGATGTCCTGGCGATATTTGATGCCATCCTCCTTGGTGCTGTAGGTGGCGAAGTGCGCATCGGCCTGCGCGGTGGCGAAGTTCTTGCCGTCCTCGGACGATCCGGCCTGGACGATTAGCGGATGGCCCTGCGGCGGCCGTGAGACGTTGAGCGGCCCGCGCACCTTGAAATGCTTGCCCTTGTGATCGATGGGATGGACCTTGTCGGGGTCGGCGAAATAGCCCGACGCCTTGTCGATCAGCAGCGCCTCGTCTTCCCAGCTGTCCCACAGCGCCTTGACGATATCGAGGAATTCGGCCGCGCGCTCATAGCGAAACGCATGCTCGATGTTGCCATCGCAGCCGAAATTGCGCGCCTCCTCATCCATCGCCGAGGTGACGACGTTCCACGATGCCCTGCCCTTGCTTATATGGTCGAGCGAGGCGAACATGCGCGCCACATTGTAGGGCTCGCTGTAGGAACTCGACGCCGTCGTGATCAGGCCGATATGGCTGGTCGCCCCGGCCAGCGCCGACAGCAGCGTCAGCGGTTCGAGGCGGGCATTGGCGTAGTGGGCGACACCGCTCTTGACCGAATCCCAGATCGACACGTGGTCGGCGACGAAGATGGTGTCGATCCTGGCCCGCTCGGCCGCCTGCACGAGATCGCGGTAGAACTCGAAGTCCAGCACCTCGCGGCCCGGCGCCCGCGGATGGCGCCACGACATCCGATGATCGCCCTGCGGGTTGAAGAAAAATGCGCTGAGGATCATGTGGGCTCGAGCCATGCCGGTCTCCTTCCAGATCTGCTCCGAGGGACGTCGCGCTGCTTCGGCAGACGGCGACAATCTCTCTTGAGCCCTGAAAGTTAGATTGCGCTCCGGCTTAATTCGAGTAACTTTATAGAGATAATGCATTGACAAAGTGGAAGCGATTGCCCTCGATCGCGACGCTGGAAGAAAGTGGTTTCAAGCCCCAATGTTCTCCTCGGTTCTGAACGTCGACCAGCTTTCCATCGCCTATGACGGGCGTAATGGGTCGCATCCCGCCGTCAGCGGCGTCTCGCTGCGCATAGCGGGAGGCGAAGCACTCGGCCTTGTCGGCGAGTCCGGATCGGGGAAAAGCTCGGTGGCGCTCGCCATCCTGCGCTATCTGCCGAGGAATGCCCGCGTCGCCGCGTCAGCGCTGGAGTTCCAGGGCCGCGAAATCCGTGACCTCTCCGCCGAGCAGTTGCGCCAGCTTAGGGGGGATCATATCGCCGCCGTCTACCAGCATCCGGGCGCGGCCCTCAACCCAAGCATGACGATCGGCCGCCAGGTCACCGAAACGATCATGCGGCATCGCCCGGTGGGCCATGACGAGGCGCGCGAGCGGGCTTCCGAACTGCTCGGGCGCGTTCGGGTGAGCCATCCGGGGCGGGTGCTGGGGCTCTATCCACACGAACTCTCCGGCGGCATGCAGCAGCGTGCCAACATCGCCATCGCCATTGCGCTCGACCCGTCGCTGCTGGTGCTGGACGAGCCGACGACGGCGCTCGACGCCAGCGTCCAATCCGAGATCATCGCCATCCTCTCCGACCTGCGCAAGGACCACAAAACCAGCATCCTGCTGATCAGCCACGACATCAACATGATCCGCCGCTCCTGCGACCGGGTGGCGGTGATGCAGTCGGGAAAGGTGGTCGAAAGCGGCGCCGCCGGCGATGTCTTCGACAATCCGTCTCACGCCTATACGAAGGCGCTCGTCGCTTCGATCCCGGCGCTCAATTACACCAAACGGAACGGAAGGCTGGCGGAGACGGACGGCCTGCCATCACACCCGGCGGTCCAGAATGAAGCCCCCAGCCCGCCAAAGGAACGCCGGATCGCGATTGCCTGCAAGGGCATCAGCCATGCCTTCGGCAGCCAGCCAGTGTTGCACGGCATCGATCTCGACATCGGCCAGGGCGAGACCTTCGGGCTGATCGGCGAGTCTGGTTCCGGCAAGTCGACCCTGGCACGGATCGTCACCGGCCTGCAGCCGCCCGACGCCGGGTCGGTCGAGCTGCTCGGCAGGACCGTCGCGCCGCGCGTCGAGAGAAGGAACCTTGCCGAACGCCGCGACGTGCAGATGGTCTTCCAGTCGCCGGATCGCACGCTCAACCCGCGCCAGCGGATCGGCAGGATCCTCGGCCGCCCGCTGCGCCGGCTCGCTGGCCTGCGCAGCGGTGAGGTCAAAGCCCGCGTCCGCGACTTGCTGCAATCGGTTCGCCTTGCCGGCGCCACAGCCGAGCAGAAGTCGCGATCACTATCCGGCGGCCAGCGGCAGCGCGCGGCCATCGCGCGGGCCTTCGCCGGCGTGCCGAAAGTCGTCGTGCTCGATGAACCCACCTCCGCCCTCGACGTCTCCGTCCAGGCGACCGTTCTCAACCTGCTCAACGACCTGCAGCGCGACAAGGACACGACCTATCTGTTCATCAGCCACGATCTCAGGGTCGTGCGCTACATGGCCGACAGGATCGGCGTTCTGTACCGCGGCCGCCTCGTCGAAACCGGCTCATCCGACCAGATTTTTCAGGGCCCCAATCACCCCTATACGGCATTGCTTCTGGCGGCAGCGTCCGATGAGGCCGAGCCGAAGCTATCCGCTCCAGCCGACATCGAGGAAGCCCCGAACACCGGATGCTCCTTCGCCCACCGCTGCCCTCTGGTCCTGCCCGATTGCAGAAAGGCCGAACCGCCCGCCAGAGAGACAGCGGCCGGCCATTTCATCGCCTGCTGGCGACACGGCAAGGCTTCGTAAGCGGATTACCGACAGTCCAAAGCCCTCAACAGCATGGTTCTTCCTCAGGCACGATGCGATGCCGGGATTGTCGCAGCATCGGAATCCAGCTTGCAAATGCCATCTTTTGAGGCCAGCCTAGATGCATGATGGCACGCCGGTCGCCAAAACATATGCTTGTCATGCTGCTCGCGGTATTCCTGACCGCCGGGTTCAGCCTGTCTGCCGCTCAGGCGAGCGTCATGTCGGCGAAGATGATGATGACTGGCGGCGGCATGACCATGCCTGTCGGCACCGGCATGGCCAAGATGGCCGACACCGGCATGAATGGCGATTGCAACGCCTGCCTCAAGGGCGCGGCCGACACCGGCAAACCGATGCATTGTCCACCGACCTGCATCGCACCGGTGCTCGCCGTACTCCCTCAAAGCCTCGCCATCGCCGTGGTTCCACCGGTGCAACAACCATCGGCGCCACCGATGCCGTTCCTTCACGGGCGAAGTTCCTTGCCCGACCCATTCCCTCCCAAATCCATCGATCTCGCCTGACGCCGGTTCAGCCATCCCGCGGCTGATTTCCGGCGTTTGATTGCCGCTGGCGCTTTGCGCCGGCAGGCACACAGCAATTCGACGCCGAGAGGCTCGCCGTCGATCGAGATCGCAAAGGGAGTGAGAGTGAGTACCGATTTCCGTCATATGATGTCGCGCCGCAGGTTCGTCCTTGCGGCGACGGGCGTTGCTGCGGCCACCCTGGTGCACCCCGCAACGCCAAGAGCATCCGCCGTCGATGAGCGCCGCATCAGGATCGCGCCAGGCCACGCCAGCTTCACCAGCCCTGGCGATCCGCTTACTCCTGTCTGGGCGTATGACGGGACGGTCCCCGGCCCGATGCTGCGCCTGCGCCAGGGCCGACCCGTTCACATCACGGTCGAGAACGGGCTGGACGAGGAAACCACGGTCCATTGGCATGGCATCCGCCTGCAAAACGCCATGGACGGAGTACCCGGCCTAACGCAGCAGCCGATCAAGCCGGGGACAGTTTTCGTCTATGAATTCACGCCGCCCGACGCCGGCACCTTTTGGTACCATCCGCATGCAAACAGCCTTGTGCAGCTCGGTCGCGGGCTCGCCGGCGCCCTCATTGTCGAGGAGACCGAGCCCGTTGCCGTCGACCGCGACCTCTTGTGGTTGCTGCAGGACTGGCGGCTTGCCGACGACGGGCAGATGGCGCCCGGTTTCGGCAGCGCGATGGACGCGGCGATGTCCGGCCGCGTCGGCAACGTCGTCACCATCAACGGCACGGCGCCGGCCGACCAGAGCGTAAGGGCTGGCGAACATGTCAGGCTGCGGCTGGCCAATGCGTCGCTCGCCCGCATCATGTCGCTGCGCTTCGAAGGCCACCGCCCGGGTCGTCGTCGCGATCGACGGCCAGCCCTGTGATCCGCATGAACCGGAGGACGGCCGCCTTGTTCTGGCACCTGCCATGCGCATCGACGTCGTGATCGATATGCAGGGCGACCCAGGCAAGCGTTACGCAGTGATCGACGATTTCTATGACGGCCTCGCCTATACGCTGACCACGCTTGCCTATGACAGCGCATCGCCACTTCGGACCCATCCTCTCGGTACGCCGCTTGGCCTGCCGCGCAACCCGTTGCAGCAACCCGATCTCGCAAGCGCCGAGCGCCAGGAGATCGTCCTGCAAGGCGGCATGATGGGTGGCGGCAAGCTCGCCGGCGTCGGCGGCATGATGGGCATGGCGACACCCGGCATGAAGGGTGGCGCTGCGTGGGCGATCAACGGCATGTCGATGACCGGTGACGGCCACGCCGGCATGGCGCCGCAGTTCACCCTGCCCCGCGGCGCAACCTGTCATCTCACAATGCGCAACGAAACTGCCTGGTGGCACCCGATGCACATCCACGGCTTCAGCATGCTGGTGCTTGCGCGCAACGGTTCGCCGGTACCGTACCGGCAATGGCAGGACACGGTGCTGCTCGCTCCCAGGGACACGATCGAATGCGCGTTCGTCGCCGACAATCCCGGCGACTGGATGCTGCACTGCCATGTCGCCGACCACCAGATGGCCGGCCTCATGACGGTGTTTCGTGTGACCTGATTTTCTCGTCAAAACAACAATAAGACAACAAGGAGTACTGCAATGAAACTGACTTACTCTCTCGCCGCTTTCGCCGTCGCGATCGCAATGCCGCTGCCGGCTGTCGCGGCGACGATCAACGCGGTGATGTACAAGAACCCGCAATGCAGCTGCTGCGAATCCTATGCCAACTATCTGGAACACAACGGCTTCAAGGTCGACATCAAGCCCGTCAACAATCTGTCCCAGATCAGCAGTGACGCCGGCGTGCCGGCGGACCTCGAAGGCTGCCACACGCTGATGGTCGACGGTTATGTCGTCGACGGGCTGGTGCCGGTCGATATCGTCAAGAAACTATTGACCGAACGGCCCGCCATCACCGGCATCACGCTGGCCGGCATGCCGACCGGTGCCCCCGGCATGGGTGGCGAGAAGGCTGGCCCTTTCATCGTCTACGCCTTCACCAAGGACGGCAAGGCGCCCACGATCTACGCGACGGACTGAAAGGAAAGCGCCATGTCTGGCCGATACGTCGGACTGCCCTGCCCGAACCTGGCTCGCCATGACGTTCCTGCGGCTTGAATCGAGGGAACGGCAGCTATGAAGATGGTCGCTCTCGCTCTCTTCGGCGCACTGCTCGCGGTGCCTGGACCTGCGACGGCCGGCGAGCCGCCGCAGAATTTTGCTGTTCAGGCGAGCCCGCAGCCGCTTCCGGAGATTCAGTTCCAGGACGGCGATGGACAACCCAAAACGCTCGCCGATTTTTCCGGCAAGGTCGTGCTGCTCAACATCTGGGCGACGTGGTGCGCTCCCTGCCGAAAGGAAATGCCGACGCTCGACAGGCTGCAGGCCAAACTCGGCGGGCCGGACTTCGAGGTCGTCGCGCTGTCGATGGATCGCGGCGGTCCGGACAAGGTGAAAAAGTTCTTCGCCGAGATCGGTATCGAGCATCTCGCCCTCAACATCGACACGTCGGCCAAGGCGATGTTCGCGCTCGGCGCCCTCGGCCTTCCCATGACATTGCTGATCGACCGCCGGGGCAAGGAGATCGCCCGCCTGATTGGTCCGGCTGAATGGGATGCTCCCGACATGGTCGATTTTATCCGCAGCCATTTTGCTGCCAACTGAGAAGGAATTCACTGTGACCGCCACAGAACTGATCCGAGCCAAGGAGGCCTCGTTCGGCCGCAATGTCCTCGCCTCGATTCGCTACTATCTCGGCGGCCGGCGTGGCTTCCCCGCATTGGCGGCGGCCGTGATCCTCGCAGGCCTTGCATCCAACTGGAGCTGGCTGGCCGCGGCGGGCGTCACGCCGCTGCTTCTCAGCGCTTTGCCTGCGTCGCAATGTGCGCGCTCGGCCTCTGCATGCACAAGATGACAGGTCGCGCCTGTCCGGCCGAAGACGGTTCCCCCAAAGCTGAAGAGGTCGCCGTTGGTCCGACAACGGTGCCCGCCGATCTGAAAGGCAACAGCTGATGCCAGTCCGTATCCAAGAATGGATGCATTTCCTGCGGTGCCTGATTTCCGTTGCTGCGCTGATTGTGGGCTTCGTCCACGGCGCGCAAGCGCACTCGCTCGAAGAACTCGACGCCATGCTTCAGGGCGACGAAAAGTATTTCCAGCAGATCGACAAACCCGCGCCCGACTTCACGCTGCGTACCGCAGACGGGCACATGGTGCGGCTGGCTGATCTGCGTGGCAAGGTTGTCATCCTCCATTTCATCTACACATCGTGCACGGACGTTTGTCCCTTGCATGCCGAGAAGATCGCCGAGATCCAGAAAATGGTGAACGGCACGCCGATGAAGGACCAGGTCACCTTTGTCAGCATCACCACAGATCCGACGAGAGACACGCCGGACGTGATGCGAAAATACGGACCAACGCATGGGCTCGATCCCGTCAATTGGGCGTTCCTGACCACAACCCAGGACCAGCCGGAGGACGCTACCCGCACGCTGGCGGAAGCTTTTGGCCACAAATTTACCAAAACGGACGACGGCATTCAGGCGCACGGCATCGTCGCGCATGTGATCGACAAGGAGGGCTATTGGCGCGCGAATTTCCATGGCCTGGATTTCGCACCGATCAATCTCGTCACCTTGGTCAATGCGCTGACCAATAGCATCGAGCGGCCGCATCACGAACAGCAAGAGGGCTGGCTGGCGAAATTAAAGAACCTTTTCTGAAGCATCATCCGAAGGAAGGAGAACCCTATGATCTATAATTCAGGGCAATTCGGCGGAGTTTCCGGCAAAATGGCCCGTTCCCTCATGCTGGCCATTGCAACGCAACCGCCAGGTGGCGCCGATCATGGCGGGCTTCATCGTCGGCGACCAGATTTTCCCGGGCGCGACCGATCTTGCGACGATGAAGAGCCTGGTCGAGCAGGCCAGGGCCGCCAAATGAGCCAAATATCGCACGCCAGTCGACGAACGGTTCTGCGCGGCATTTTTGGGGCCGCCGCGATTATGGGCTTCCTCAAGGATACGGATTTGGCAATCGCCGCGGAGGATCCAGCACTGGCGAGCCGCTTCAAAGACCTCAGCGAAAACGGCAACAGCACGTGCTCGGCCAAATTCACGGAATCGATCGCCACCATGCCGAGCACCTCGCTGATCAAGGGCTCGTGCTGCAGCCCGATGGAAATGAAGCGCTATGTCGAGCAGGTGAACGGCTTGGCCAGATACCGGGACATAGCGATGATTCCGAGCGATCCGTACGATATCCCGGCGGGCATCGCGCAGAAGATGATGCCTTACTACGATATGAAACTCACCAGCACCGAACAGCCGACCTACGACTATGCGATGGCAAATTCCGAAGAAAAGGGACCATGCTGTTGCCAATGCTGGCGCTGGAAAGTGTATGGCGGACTGGCGAAATACCTGATCCACGAGCACGGTTTTAACGGCAAGCAGATCGTCGATGTATGGAACCTCTCCGACGGCTGCGGCGGGGCAATGTAAAATTGCCGTGGCGTGCTGGCTTGCCGTAACCGGAAGCGCGGAGTTTCTATCGCCGTGCTGGGCTTGGGCACTTCCTCGCATACAAGTACATTCGTTTATGCTAATATATCCTAGTCATGCACAATCGTTCGTGACTAACCAATGGGAGGACGCGATGAAAACCATGAATCGCAGGTCTGCAATTGCTCTCGGTATGACGGCCGCCGCGGCGACGCCTTTTTTTGCCCTGACGGCGTCCGCGAAGGTCAAGAAATACGGCCCGAAAGAAGGCAAGGAGATTGCGCCCGGTGTCAGACTGGTTGAGGTCGGCACCGGCAACTCCGACATTCCCGCCTACAAGAGCATCGCCATTGTCGACATAGTCTTTCAGCCCGGAGCACACGCCCCTCAAACCGTGATGGACAACGACATGGTCTGCACGATCACTTCCGGCGCGTTCACCATCAAGAAGGCAGACAAGGAATTCAAGCTCAAGACAGGTGACATGTACACCTGCTCCAAGGGCAAGACCGACGAGGCGACGAATACAAGCAAGGAGGTCGGTGTGCATCGTCTCGCCGTCCTGATACCTGCCTAGCAACTGGAACTCCGGCCGGACGGTTGGTTGCATCTCGTCCGGCCATCTCTTGCCTAACTGCGGCTGCCGGCCTCGTGGCCGATGGCCGCTACGAGCCGGTCCCGGCAATGCACCGGATCACTCGCGGCATGTTGCTTCAGGCACAGTGCGCCGACGGCATTGGCTCTTGAACGGTGGAGCCGGACCCGCGTACCATCGCGCCATCTGAATTGAGTCTGCTTTATTAGTCCGGGCTAACGTCCGGATTGGTCTGGATATTTTCCTTTGAACACGCAAGCAATCGGCGGCGCGCCGGAGCGCGGCAGATCGTTTGCCCATGTGGCGGAAGCCTCCTGGGGCAAGGGCCTCAGCACCTTGCTCCGTATCGTGCGCATGACGCTGCGCCATCCCTGGCAGGTCTCCATCACCATCGTCTCGACCTTCATTGCCGCGACGCTGCAGCTGTTCATTCCGCGCCTGCTGGGACGCGCCATCGACCAGGCGCAGGGCGTCATGACCACGGGTGCCGGTGCCGCGGCAGAGCAGGCGCTGTGGAACACGGCGCTGACACTGCTCGTCGTCAGCATCCTGCGCGGTCTCTTCACCATGGCGCAGAACTACTATGGCGAGGCCGTCGGCCACCGCACCGGCTATGAGCTGCGCCTGGCATTCTATGAGAAGATCCAGCGATTGAGCTTCTCCTTCCACGACAGGGTCCACACCGGAGATCTGATCACGCTCGGCCTGCTCGATCTCGACGGCGTGCGCATGTTCTTTTCCACCGGCATCCTGCGCGTCGTGCTGCTCGGCGTGCTGATCGGCGTCGNCTGCGCAGCACCTGGCTGACGCTGCAGGAGCGCCTCTCGGTGCTGAGCCGGGTGATGGACGAGAATCTCGGCGGCATCCGTGTCGTGCGCGCCTTCGCGGCGCAGCGGCACGAGCTCGAAAAATTCGACCGCGCCAAGCTGTCGGCATTGGAGCTTGCCAATCAGCGCGTCGACATCCGCGTCGCCAACACCAGCGCCATGAACTTCTCCTTCTTGGCAGCCATGGGCCTGGTGCTCTGGTTCGGCGGCCAGAAGGTGATCGCGGGCCAGATCAGCGTCGGCACGCTGGCCCAGTTCCTCACCTTCATGACCATCCTGCAGATGCCGGTTCGCCAGCTCGGCCTGATGGTCAACTCGTTCGCGCGAGCCTCGACGTGCGGCACCCGTCTGTTCGAACTGCTCGACGCTGAGCTCGACATCGAGGACGCGCCTGGCGCCAGGGACCTCGTCGTCACCGACGGCGTGTTGCGCTTCGACAATGTTGGCTTCCGCTACGAGGGCGCGGGCGGACGGCCGACGCTGTCGGGCATCTCCTTCGAGGCCCGGTCCGGTGAAACCGTCGGCATTGTCGGCCCGCCTGGCAGCGGCAAGTCGACCATCGCGCACCTGATCCCGCGTTTCTATGACGTCACTTCAGGTTCAATCACCATCGACGGCCAGGATATCCGTGAGGTGGCGCTGCAGTCGCTGCGCAAGGCCGTCGGCGTCGTGCAGCAGGATGCGTTCCTGTTCACCACCTCGATCGAGAACAACATCGCCTACGGCAATCCCTGGGCGCGCGAGACCCGCATCGGGCAGGCCGCCGAATACGCCCAGCTGCACAACTACATCATCGGACTTCCCGCGGGCTACACCACGGTGGTCGGCGAACGCGGCGCGTCGCTTTCCGGCGGCCAGCGGCAGCGCCTGACCATCGCCCGCAGCCTTATGCTGCGGCCGTCCGTGCTGGTCTTCGACGATTCCACCGCGGCCATAGACGCCGGTACCGAGCAGCGGATCCGGGCGGCGATGAAGCGCTTCGCCAGGGATCGCGTCACGCTCATCATCTCGCACCGGCTGAGCTCGCTGATGCATGCCGACCAGATCCTGTTCGTCGAGGGCGGCCGGGTCGTCGAACGCGGCACGCATGAGCAATTGCTGGCGCTCGGTGGACGCTATCGCGCGCTCTACGACCTGCAGCTGCGGCCGGACGACGATCGGCCCTTGGCGGGAGCCGCGTGATGTCGACGCAGGCCGACGACGATAAGGAAGACACCAGCGGCCGGCCGACAAAGGCCGTCGTCGGCTCGCATCGCGACGAGGAAGAGGTTTTCGGCAAAGCGTACGATCCGCGCATCATCAGGCGTATCTGGAGCTTCGTGAGACCCTACCAGAGCCGGATTTTCCTCTCGGTCGCCGCGGTGCTGGTGTTCACCCTGACGCAATTGGCGATCCCGCTTGTCATCCGCTACGCCATCGACCACGGCATGACGGCGGGCAGGCTCGACCGGTCGGTGATGATCGCCGCGACCGGCGCGTTCACGCTGGTCATCCTCATCAACTATGCCGCCAGCTACGTGCAGGAAAGCGTCGTCGGCAAGGTCGCCGAGAACGTGCTGTCCGACCTGCGCCGTGCCATGTTCAGCCATCTGCAGCGTGTCTCGCTGAGCTTCATGGACAAGACCGAGGTCGGCCGGCTGATGTCGCGCCTGCAGGGCGACGTCAACTCGATGCAGGAATTCCTCGAGACGTCTGTTATGTCGGTCGGCGACATCGTGCTGTTGTTCGGCATTGTCAGCGTGCTTTTGTGGCTCGATTTCCGGCTCGGCCTGCTGACGCTGTCGACCATGCCGGTGCTGTTCGTCGTGCGCCTGTTCTGGCTGCCGCGCGCCAAGGTCGCCTTCATGGCCGCGCACGAAACCAACTCGATCGCCAACGGCGCGCTGGCCGAAGGCATTCATGGCGTACGCACGGTGCAGAGCCTCGAGCGCCAGCACGTCAATTTCGACCTTTACGACGAGAAGGTGCTGGCCAATCTCAATACCCATCTGCGCTCGGCGAAATATGCGCAGGTGATGGTGCCGATCGTCGACACGCTGACCGGCATCGCCATGGCGACGGTCATCGTCGTCGGTGGTTCGATGGTGCTCTCGCACAGCCTCGATATCGGCGTCATGGTGGCGTTCCTGTTCTACATCCAGCGCTTCTTCGACCCGATCCGCTCGCTGACCATGCAGTACAGCGTCATGCAGCGCGCCATGGCTTCGGGCCAGCGCATCTCCGAAGTGCTCGATGTCCCCGTCGACGTCAGTGACAGGCAAGGCGCCGTCGCCCTGACGCGCTACATGGACGGCTCGGTCGAATTCAGGAACGTCACCTTCGGCTATAGGCCGAACCAGCCAGTGCTGAAGAACATCTCCTTTCGCGTCAATCCGGGCGAGACCGTGGCCCTTGTCGGCCCGACCGGGTCGGGCAAGTCAAGCTCGATGGCGCTGGTGCACCGGTTCTACGATGTCTGGTCGGGTCAGGTCCTGGTCGGCGGCCACGATGTGCGTGACCTGACGCAGGATTCGCTCGGCGATCAGGTGGCGATGGTGCTGCAGGAGCCGTTCCTGTTCTCAGGTTCGGTGCTGGAAAACATCCGCTATCACAAGACGGGTGCCAGCCGCGAGGAAGTGGTGCGTGCCGCGAAGGCTGTCGGCGCGCACGATTTCATCGAGAACCTGCCCGATGGCTACGACACCGAGCTCGAGCAGCGCGGCGGCAATCTCTCGCTCGGCCAGCGCCAGCTGATCAGTTTTGCGCGCGCGCTGGTGGCGGATGCGAAGATCCTGGTGCTCGACGAAGCCACGGCCAGCATCGATTCCTACACCGAGATGCTGATCCAGAAGGCGCTGGTCAAACTGCTGGAAGGCCGCACAGGGCTGGTCATCGCCCATCGGCTCGCCACCATCCGCGGCGCCGACCGCATCATCGTCTTGCAGAACGGCGAGATCGTCGAAAGCGGCAACCACGAACAGCTGATGGCAGGAAAGGGCCTCTACGCCCGCCTTTACAACATGAATTACGCCTCGTTCGATGACATTTCTGGGGAAGAAATGGCAATGGACGCGGCGCTCGGCAAAGCGACCTGAGTGCGGCCGGCAAGGTTCGACCCGACAGATCGCCTGCTGCCCGTGCGTTTTCTGAGAAGGCTTATGTGCGAGATCGCCTGAGGCAAGCGGCGATTGCGCAATATGGCCGTTGTCCAAAGATCGCTTGTCCCGATTTTGTGAAGGAACGTGTGGGTGCAGAATCCGTTTCCGTCCCGTGCATGTCTCGCATGAACAGGAGGCATCCTCATGAAACGGCAGATGATGCTCACCGGTGCCATTGTCTTGGCGGCCGCGAGCGCGATCTCTTTTAGCACTGTCGCCGATGCCGCGGTCGTCAGGCACCATTTTGTCCGCCATGTCGCGACACATCGCGGCGGCGAGCATCGGCACGTGGTTCACCGGGAATATCTACGGACTGACATGTGGGTTGGCGGCGGTTGGACGGGCGACAACTCGGCCGGTGACAATGCCCGAATGGACAGCTACTACAATGGTTACGGCAGCTACCATGGGTATGTCGGCGACTTTTGCGGAACCGTCGCGTGGACGCTCGGTCTATGCGGTCCCCACGGCCCCTGATTCCTGACTGATATGTGGGGCCAACGAATTGTTTGACCGCCCGGATGCTACGCCATTTCGGGACGTCTTGACGCCTCGCGAATGGCCTTGTGGACGCCGCGCTGCAAATCCATGAATGCCGGGCTTTCCATCACCTCTTCACGGCGCGGACGCTCGATGTCGACGTTGAACGTCTGCGTGATGCGCCCCGGACCGATCCCCATGACCACGATCCGGTCCGACAGATAGACGGCCTCCTCGACGTCATGAGTGACAAACAGGACGGTCAACCTGTGTTCCTCCCAGATCTGCGTCAGCAGCTCCTGCATCTGGTGCCGGGTCAAGGCATCGAGCGCGCCGAAGGGCTCGTCCATCAACAGCATCTTGGGCCGATAGGAAAGCGCACGGGCGATGGCAACGCGCTGCTTCATGCCGCCCGAGAGTTCGGCCGGATAGCGGTCGGCGCTGTCCGACAGCTTGACGAGCTCGAGATGCTCGAGCGCGATGCTACGGCAGGTCGAACGGTCGTAGCCGGCGGCCTTGAGGGCGAACTCGATGTTCTGCCGCGCCGTCAGCCAGGGAAGCAGCGTGTAGGACTGGAAGACGACGCCGCGATCGAGCCCCGGCTGCAGGATCGGCGCGCCATCGATGCTGAGATCGCCGGCGTCGAAATCCTGCAATCCGGCGACAATCGACAGCAGCGTGCTCTTGCCGCAGCCCGATATGCCGACCAGGGAGACGAACTCGTTGTCGGCAAGATCGAGGTTGATGTCGCGCAGCACTTCCTTGCGCCGCTCGCCCATGCCGAAGCTCTTGTTGAGACCGGCGATCCGCAATTTGGGGGGGGTCATCGGCGGCACCTCATTGCGAGCGGCCCTCCTGCTTGAACAGCACCTTTTCCAACGCCTTCATGACCTGGTCGGTGATCAGGCCGAGCAGGCCCAAGAGCAGGATATAGCCGATGATGGTGTTGGTCTGGAAATAGCGCTGCGACACGGTGATGCGATAGCCAAGCCCGGATGTCGCCGCGACGAGTTCGGCGAGCACCAGCCAGGTCCACGCCCAGCCCAGGCTGATGCGCAGCGTATCCCAGATACCCGGCAGGGCGCTGGGGACGACGATGCGCGTCAGGATCTTGCGATCCGGCAGGCCGAGCGTGCGCCCAAGGCCGATGAAATCGGCGGGAACCCGTTTGACGTTGTCCATGATCATCAGCACCTGCTGGAAGAAGGTGCCGATGAAGATGATCAGGAATTTCTGCGTATCGCCGGTACCCGCCCACAGGATGGAGAGCGGCACGAAGGCGACGACCGGCATGTAACGGATGAAGTCCACCAGGGGTTCGATGGCCGCTTCCCAGGAGCGGAAACTGCCGATCAGAACGCCGATCGGTATCGACAGTGCCGAGGCGATGAGGAAGCCGATGGAAATGCGGTACATCGAGGCTTTGAGGTCCAGCCACAACGTGCCGTCAGCCGCGAGCTTGGCGATCTGCGTCGCGACGCTGCCCGGCGATGGCAGGAAGATCGGCTTCACCCACCCCAGTCCGGTCGCCGTCCACCAGGCAAGGCCAAGCCCGACAAAGACAGCCACCGCGATCGTCAGGAAACGCGATCTGGCGATGGGCACGCCGATCCCGGAGGATCGGCGGTGCCTCGCCGGTTTCGTGATGGGGCCTGGCGCGGAATGCGCCGGGCCTGTTTCCGCCGGTCGCTCCGCCGACATTTGCGTCACCACAGCGATCCGGCCTTGGTCATTCCGCCGCCTTGACGAAAGACGGGTCGATCATCTGTTCCGGCGTCACATCGGCCTGCAGCAGCTTGGCGTTCTTGGCAGCGGCTTCGACATCGGCGAAGGTCTTCGTGCTGAAGTCGCCGGTGAGCGCCGTCTTGTTTTCGGCAAGCGAGTAATAGCGCACGCCGTCAAAGGCGGTGTTGAGGTCCTTGACGTCCGAACCGACGGCCTTGGCAATGATGGCGCGGCCGCCTGATGTATCGGCTTTGTAGTCCTTGAGCGCCGCGTCCCAGCTCTTGATCATGGCCAGCACCTGGCCGGGCCGCGACTTGATCACCTCGTCGCGCACCACCAGCACGTCGCTGATCAGGCCGGGATCCTCGCCGGCGGTGAACAGCAGCTTGACTTCCTTGTTCTGCGCCATAGCGACAGTGAGGTACGGTTCGTAGGTCACCGCG
Organism: Mesorhizobium sp. LNHC252B00; assembly: GCF_000502955.1. Lineage (GTDB taxonomy): Bacteria > Pseudomonadota > Alphaproteobacteria > Rhizobiales > Rhizobiaceae > Mesorhizobium. Next base: position 209,135 of record NZ_AYWO01000009.1, read on the forward strand.
ACCGGCACCTGGCCGGCGATCAAGGCGCCGCCTGCGTCGGATGCCGGCATCGGCACGGGCTTCACGTCGTCGATCGACATGCCGTTCTTGGCGAGCGCGTATTTGAGCAGGATGTCGCTCGTCGTGCCTTCCTCGAAGGCGACTTCCTTGCCCTTGAGGTCCTTGATGGAAGTGATGTCCTTGCCGGCGATCATGGCATCGGCGGTCATGCTGACATCGAGCAGCAGCACGATCTTCACCGGCAGGCCGGCCGCAACCATGCCCATCGCCGTGTGCGTGGCGATGTTGGCGGCGTCGAGCTGGCCGCTTGCAAGCGCCGCGTTGATGTCCTTGTCCTCGGCGAAATTAACGATCTGTACGTCGGTCAAACCATTTGCCTTGAACAGCGCCTTGGCCTCGGCGACATGCCACTGGCCATAGCCAAGCCAGGGCTCGATGCCGATCTTGAACGCTCCCGCCTCGGGTGTGGTGGGAATGGCCGCATCGGCCGCATGGGCTGCCGGGGCGGCGGCGAGCCCGATGGCGGCGGCCATCACGAGCGCGCGAAATTGTCCTGTTAGGTTACGCATCATCTTTGTTCCCCTTGATGATCAGACCGCTTTTCTTACCCAGGCGTCCGGTCTGTTGAGACTGCGGGTTTCTGCTCTTGCGGCACTGTGCCTCGGCGTCTTACCTGCCACTTCATGGTGAAGTGCGACGATATTTCAGCGTCAGCAGGAGCGGATGTCAAGGCTAAAATACATACATGCATATACAAGTTGGAAGGGACTCAATTTCCACTTTGATCGGGTGCATCTCCCTGCCCTTAATACATGCAGATACGTTGGCAACGAAACCTCTCCGTCTTGCGTCGCAGCGTTGCCGTCAGCTGTTTTTGGAAGGGGAATAGCGGCTGCCGAGCGAGTAGCGGCTGCCGGCATAAGTCAGCCTGCTGATCGTTGCCACCACCGCGCCCGTCCATGTCCGGCGGTGCAGGAAAAGGCAGCAGGCGCCGACATCGATGCCCAGATGCCGCGCCGTCTCGGCATCAGCCGGTATCGCCGAGATGATATGCTCGACCTCGGTCACCGGGGTTTTCTGCATCAGGTAGTCATAGGTCGCCGTCTTCGAAAAATCCTGCTTGTCGTAGTCGGGTATCAGAGTCGGATTGACGAAGCGCTCTTCCAACTGCACCGGCAGATCGTTCTCGAAATTGACGACAACGGAATGATGGATCGAGACACGTTTTGGAAATTCGAACGACAGCGCCAACTCCTTTGTCGGCATGATCGTTTCGAGCACGAGGACTTCGGAGCGATGCCTGTTGCCGCGCTTGACGATTTCCGCCGCGATATTGTTGATCTCGATCAGCGCGGATTGCGGCCGCGGTGGCGCAATGAAAGTTCCCACACCTTGCAGCCGGGTCAGAAATCCCGCCGCGGTCAGTTCGCGCAAGGCGCGGTGCACCGTCATCCGCGATACGCCGAGCGACGCCACCAACTCATTCTCGGACGGCAGCTTGCGATCCTTGCTCCACTTGCCGGTTCCGATATTCGTCAGAATATAGTCCTTCACCTTCTCGTAGAGAGGGCTGGCCGTATCGGGCAAAGTGATCATTTCAAAGTCCTTTCCGGCGATTGATCGGAAATCACAACGGCTCGACAGGTTGCCGCATGCGAATGATTGTTTTCAAGCCGTCGCTGCGCCCCGCCAACAGCCGCTCGTAGGTGGCGGGAATCTCATCCAGGCCGATCTCTTGATCGATCAGGGCCAGCAGCGGTTCGCTGAGTTCACCCAGCATCCGGACGGCCTCGGGCAGCTCGTCGGCAAAGGCGTGGCATCCCAGCAACCCGATTTCGCGTTCGACCAGGATGTTGGGGTCGATGTCGAGCCTGCCATGGAAGATGCCGATCATCGCAACCGTGCCGCCGGGATCGAGAACGCCGAGCAACTGGTTAAGTGCCGTAACGCTGCCTGTCGCTTCGACGGCCGCGAGCAACGGGGCATTGGCGGTGGCGATGGCAACGGCATCCCGGTTCAGGTCGACGATCGTTGCCCCGGTCACCCGCGCCACCCGGGCGCAACGGGCCAGGTTGCGGTCGGCGACCAGCACGGTACCAGCGAAGGTGCGTGACAGCAGCAGCGCGGCGAGACCGCCGATGGGTCCACAGCCGACGACCAGCACGGAACCTGCCGTTTTCGGCAGCCGCCGCACCGCGTGCAGCGCCACCGCCAGCGGCTCGGCCATCGCCGCTACCCGCTCGTCAAGTGCGGCATCGATGACATGCAGCAGCCGTGCGGGCAGCACCGCCTGTTCTGCAAATCCGCCGTCGCAGATCTCGCCCACGAAGCCCAGATCAGTGCAGAGATGCCACCTCCCGGCGCGACATTGCGCGCAATCTCCGCACCAGAAGCGGGAATCGGCAATCACCCTGTCGCCGACGGCGACCGTATCGACGCCCTCGCCAATGGCGATCACCGTGCCGGTCAGCTCATGGCCGGCCGTCGAAGGCGACCGGCTTATCCATTGGCCGGTGCGGAAATTGTGCAGGTCCGAACCGCAAATGCCGGCGGCATCGACCCTCAGCTTCACCCAGCCCGCATCCGGCGTGCCCGGCGCGGCGATGTCCTCGACGCGCAGGTCGCCGGGTCCATAAAGTCGTGCGGCCTTCATCGCGATCGTTTCCGCTCAGCCGGCGAGATAGCGGTCGCGGATCTCCGACACCGCGTTCTCATGCGAGCTGAAGCCCTCGTAGCGGGCGAGCCTGCGCGCATGCAGCGCGAGTTCAGGATAGGCCGCCGAGGTCACATAGCCGACCGACGAGCGCTTGACGAAATCCGTCACCGAAAGTGGCCCATAGGTTCGCGCCCAGCGGCTGGTCGGCAGTACGGCATTGGGTCCGAGGACGAAGTTGGCAAGGGTCACCGGCGTGTGCGGTCCCATGAGAATTTCGGCTGCCTCGGTGATGCGTCCCAGATGCGCGAACGGCTCCTTCGACAGGATCTCGAGATGTTCGGGCGCATAGTCGTTGATGAAGCGGTAGCTGTCTTCCAGCGACGCGGTCAGCACGATGCCGCCGCGCTTTCCCGTCAGCACTGCGCGCGAGAACTCAACACGCTGTTCAGTCATCCGCGACCAGTGATCCGGAAGTGCAGCGAGTGCTGCTTCGGCGACCTTGCGGCTGTGCGTCACCAGATAGGCCGAGGAATCCGGCCCGTGCTCGGCTTCGATGAGAAGATCAAGCGCGGCAAGGCCGCCGTCGACGCTGTCATCGGCAAAGATGATCGCTTCCGACGGGCCGGCTGGAAGACCCGTATTGATGACGGAGGACAACACGCTCTTGGCCGCCACCACCCACGGGCTGCCGGGACCGACGATCTTGAGTGCGGGCTTCACTGTCTCGGTGCCGTAAGCGACGGCGGCGACGGCTTGCGCGCCGCCGCATTTGTAGACGGTCCCGACGCCGGCAAGGCGCGCGGCGACCAGCGTTGCAGCGTCCACCGAACCATCCGATGTCGGCGGCGTCACGATGGCGATCTGCGGCACGCCGGCAATCACCGCCGGTACCGATGTCATCATCGTCACCGACGGGAAGGCGCCCTTGCCGCGCGGCACGTAAAGCGCAACGGAAGCGATCGGCGTGTATCTGTCGCCGGCATAGGCGCCCGGCCGGACTTCCTTGAGCCACATTGTTTCCGGCTTCTGCTCCTCATGGAAATGCCGGATGTTGTCGATGCCGAACTGGATGCTCTCCACGACATCTTTTTCGACCTTGTCGAACGCCGCGTCGAACTCACTCTCCGACACCTGCAGTTCACCCTCGGCGACATTGGCCTTGTCGAGTTCCCTGGCAAACCGGATCAAGGCGGCGTCGCCTTCGTCCTTGACGGCCCGGATGATCGGCCGGACCTTCTCGACGAAGACCGTCAGATCGGTCTCGGCGCGCTTCAGCAGACTGGCGCGCTGGTCGGCATCGATGGATGACAAATCGTGGAAGCTGATGTCGGACATGGCAGCTGGTTCTCCTGGGACTTTTCGAACGCAATGACGGCTGGTCGGCCATCTTTCGGCGGGCCGACGGGTCGACCCGGGACGAGGATCAAAACCATCGCGAGGCTTCGCTCGGACAAAAAGTATATACATGTATGTATGATGGTCGCCAGCAATTTTTCCACCGTCCTTCCGGTCGAAACTGCCGAGGCAAACCGCTCCCATCAGATCGAGGCGAGAAAGCCGCCATCGACCGGGATGGACTGGCCGGTGATGTAGGCCGCGGCATCCGAAGCGAGGAAGACGGCGATGCCGTGCAGATCGCGGAGATCGCCGAAACGGCGCTGCGGAATCTTGGCCAGCATCGACTGCTGCCATGCTTCGCTGCTGTAAAACACGTCGGTCATCGCCGTCCTGAAATAGCCCGGCGCAATGGCGTTGACCCGGATGCCAAGCTCCGCCCACTCCACTGCAAGCGCCCGTGTCATGCCGAGCAAGCCCGACTTGGACGAGCCGTACGGCACCGCCGTGGGGATTCCGACTTCCGATGTCAGCGAACACAAATTGATGATGGCACCCGACCGGCCGGCGTCCCGCATCTGCCGTGCGGCGGCCTGGGCACAGAAGAACGCTCCCTTCAGATTTGTATCGACGATCCTGTCCCACAGCGCCTCATCGACATCGAGCGAGGGCCGCACCTCCTCCATCCCGGCATTGTTGACGAGAATATCGAGACCGCCAAGCAGGCCGGCGGCCTCGGCGGTTGCTGCCCGGCACCGCTCGACATCGGTGACGTCAAGCGCGATGGCGTGCGCCACCCCGCCGGCCGCGCGGATGGCTGTCGTCGTCGCCTCAAGCGAAGCCAGGCCGCGGGCCGTGACCGCGACGTCGGCGCCGGCTGCGCTCAGCGCCTCGGCGATGCTGCGCCCGATGCCACGGCTTGCGCCGGTGACAAGCGCCTTCCTGCCGGAGAGATCGAAGAGAGAAGCATTGCGCATGTGATCCTCCTTGCTGTGCCGGCTTCGGTTTCGAGGCTATCATATCATATTGCATATACAAGCATATACAAAGTACTTCAGCTGCGCTGCTGATGGCATCATTCGCCGCATGAGCACCCTTGTCATCAATGTCGACGGCACATTTTATTTGGCCTCGAACCGGACGCAGGTCTTAACTTTCGCGGCGTGGGTTTTTACATCCCTTGGCGTCTGCAAACCATTGACGCTTGAGGAGGCTCCTTTGCAGCAGCAACCAGACTCTGTCGCCGCCCGCCGATTGGGCATTCTCATCGAGCAGTATGTGGAAGCGCGCAAAAAGCGCTACGACTATGTGTCGACCGAACACGCCTATCGGGCCATCCGGCAGGTCCTCAAACCCGCCATTCCCGATCGCGAACTCGACGACATGGTCGCCTCGCATGCCGTCAAGAAGGGCTTGGCAGTCGTTTTCGACCGCCAGACCAAAGCGTCCGCCGATGATATTCCTCCGGGGATCCGGTCTTAGATCAACGCATGCCTGCCGGCCGCGTCAGGCCGCCGACCAATAAGCGCCGGCATCCGCGCCCGGTTTGTCGAATACAGGACGGTTGTCCTGTTTTGCCATGCCGCGCAGAAAATCGCCAACCATGCCGTGACCTTTGCGAAGCAATGGGCTCTACTCGTCTTCCGAACCGCCCGCAGTCGGCTTGCCTTCTATCACCTGCCGCAAGGCATCGTTGATGCGATCCTGCCAGCCGGGTCCATCCTCCTGGAAATAATCCAGAACGGCTCGGTCGATCCGGATCGAAACAAGCTCCCTGACACCTGGAGCGGCCGAGGGCTCACGAACCGGAGCAGCCGGCTTCTTCACCGGCTTGAAGGCGGCCTCGGCGGCCGTCATCGGATTTGTCGGTCGGCGCGGGGAATTAGCCATTGGGTGACCCTGACTGAAGATGATTCGTGCCCGGTGCTGCACGCTTGCGCCATCTTAGCCCAACCGGCGCCGTCGCGCAGGTCCTTTTGGTTTCGAGCGGCCGGCAACGGTCGGGCGCACTCTTCGCGGCCCGCTCTGGCGTTCGTCACTCGGCTGCCTGAAGAATTTGTGCGTCGACGATAACCCTGATTTCGGCGCGGCAGGAGCCGCAATTCGTTCCGGCATGCAGCGCCGCGCCGATTGCCGCGACGCTGCCGCAACCCTGACGCACCGCTTCCGCGATCTGGTTGGCGCCGACGCCGAAACAAGAGCAGACGATGGCGCCGCGGTCGGCGTCGATCCCGCCGGGCCGCCCGGCCACGATCGCCAGCCTGCCGCGCCGGTCGACATAATCGGCACTCAACTGTTCCGCCGCCCAACCACGCGAAACGGCAACCGGACCGGGCGCGACGAACAAGGCCCCGGACAATTGATCGCCGTCGAAGGCAGCGATGCGATGCTGGCCGGCGTCGCGGTCATGATAGGCGAGGATTTCGGCGCCCGGTGACGTGCCGAACAAGGAGCCGGCGAAGCCGGACCAGTCGATGTCGTCATCGCCAAAGGCAAGCTCGACCCGCCAGCCGCCTTTGCATTTGGCCACGGCCCAGTAGGCCGCTATGTCGAGTTCCGGCCTCCGCCGCGTCACCGCGAAGCCGAAGGCTTTCGCTGCGAATTTCTCGATACGGGCAGCCACGTGTTTCAGCGCCGGCTGGCCGGAAATCGGGTCGGTCAGCGGCGCGGTCAGCGCATCGAGCCGGCCCTTTGCCGCAAACTGAGCGGTCCAGTGCATCGGTGCAAACAGGCTGCCCTGGCGCTGGCGTGCGGTCACAAGCGCGCGCACCAGCACGTCGCCGCGCGGGCTGGAAACGCGCGCGATGTCGGCGTCGCCGATGCCGTAAAGCGCGGCATCCGCCGGGTGGATTTCGACGAAGGGCTCGGCGATGTGCTGGGAAAGCCGCGGGCTTTTCCCCGTCCGCGTCATGGTGTGCCAATGGTCGCGGATACGGCCGGTGTTGAGGATCAGCGGATAGTCCGGGCTGGTGCGGATTTCTGTAGTGGGGCGGATGGCAATGAAGCGCGCCTTGCGGTCGGGTGTGTAGAAATTGCCGTTGGCGAAGAAGCGGGTATGTTCGCCTTCTGGTTTAAGTCCAGCCTGAGCGCCCCCCTCTGGCCTGCCGGCCATCTCCCCCTCAAGGGGAGAGATTGGCAGCTTCGGCGCTTCGCTCAGTTCTGCGACGCTGGAGATTGGTGAAAGCCCGTATGACAGCCGATCTCCCCCCTTTAGGGGGAGATGGCCGACAGGCCAGAGGGGGGTGCCTTGCCTCGGCGCCGGCCACTGGAACGGCTCAAGCGCCTCATACCCCTCCGCATCAACCCCGGCATAAGCGCCAATATCGAAATCCCGCGCGCCATCGTTCTCGAACCCCGACAGCGCGGAATGCTCGGCAAACACCTCCGCCGGCGTGGCATGGGAAAACGCCTCGCCAAAACCCATCCGCTTGCCCACCTCGGCAACAATCCGCCAGTCCGGCAGCACTTCTCCGGGCAGGTCCAAAAAAGTACGCTGGCGCGAGATGCGGCGCTCGGAATTGGTGACTGTGCCGTCCTTCTCACCCCAGGCGGCGGCGGGCAGCCGCACATGGGCGTGGCGCACGGTGTCGGTCTGGGCCAACACGTCCGACACCACGACGAACGGGCACGCCTTGATCGCCGCCTCGACGGCGTCGGCATCCGGCATCGAATCGACCGGGTTGGTGGCCATGATCCACAGCGCCTTGATGCGCCCGTCGGCCACCGCCTCGAACATCTCGACCGCCTTCAGGCCGGTTTTTTCGGCAACAGTCGGCGCGTTCCAGAAGCGCTGCACGCGGTCACGATGTTCCGGGTTTTCGACTTCCATATGGGCGGCCAGCATGTTGGCCATGCCGCCGACCTCGCGGCCGCCCATGGCGTTGGGTTGGCCGGTCACCGAAAACGGCCCTGCCCCCGGCTTGCCGATGCGGCCGGTGGCAAGATGGCAGTTGATGATGGCGTTGACCTTGTCGGTGCCCGAGGATGACTGGTTCACCCCCTGGCTGTAGACGGTCACCGTTTTCGCGGTCGCCGAAAACAGGCTGTAGAACCGGCCAAGCTCATCCTCGCTCAGGCCCGTGGCGGCGGCAACGCCGGCCAGGTCGAGCGCCGACGCCGCGAAAAGCGCCTGCCCGAAGCCGGTCGTGTGCGTCGTGATATAGGCGCGGTCGAGCGCATTGTGCTGGCCGAGATAGGCCAGCAAGCCGGTGAACAGGGCAACGTCGCCGTCCGGCGCGATCGCCAGGTGCATGTCGGCGATGTCAGCGGTCATCGTGCGACGCGGATCGACCAGCACGATCTTCATCTCCGGCCGCTTTTCCCGGGCCGCCGCGATGCGCTGGTAGAGCACGGGATGGCACCAGGCGAGGTTGGAGCCGACCAGCACGATGAGGTCGGCAAGCTCCAGATCCTCGTAGGTTCCCGGCACCGTATCGGCGCCGAAGGCACGGCGATGGCCGGCGACTGAGGAGGCCATGCACAGGCGCGAATTGGTGTCGATGTTGGCCGAGCCGATAAAACCTTTCATCAGCTTGTTTGCGACGTAATAGTCTTCGGTCAGAAGCTGGCCGGAGACATAGAAGGCAACCGAATCCGGGCCGTGCTCGGCGATGGTTTGCGAGAAGGTCGAGGCGACCAGGTCGAGCGCCTCGTCCCAGCCGGCGCGGCGGCCGTGGATCTCCGGATGGAGCAGCCTGCCGTCAAGGTCGACGGTCTCGGCCAGTGCCGAACCCTTGGAGCAGAGCCGGCCGAAATTGGCCGGATGGTTGGGGTCGCCGCGGACGGACACTTGCCCGTCCGCGGCGACCTTCGCCAGCACGCCGCAGCCCACCCCGCAATAGGGGCAGGTGGTCCTCACCTCGCGCGCTTCTTCAATTTCCATGTGTCAGGCCGCGCGGCTCGCCAGCGCTTCCAGCGCGATGAACAGATGCTCGCCTTCGACCCGTACCGGAATGGTCCGCACCGCGCCCTCGTCAGCGCCGAGCGCCTTGCCCGTCTCCAGCGAAATCACCCAATTGTGCAAGGGACAGGTCACGGCCGTGCCATGCACGATGCCCTGGCTGAGCGGTCCGCCCTTGTGCGGGCAATGGTCGTCGATGGCGTAGACCTGATCGTCGGCGGTGCGAAAGACAGCGATTTTCCCCTCAGGCGTGGCGACGCAGCGGGCGCCGCGGCGCGGAATGTCGGAGATGGAGCCTATCGATACCCAGTTCATTGAGCTGCCTTTGCTTGATGTGAATGCGCCAAGGCACCCCCCTCTGTCCTGCAGGACATCTCCCCCTCAAGTGGGGAGATTGGCAGCGTTGATTTTGTCGCCCATCTTGCAGCGTTGGAGATTGGCGGAACCTTTGATGAAGGATGATCTCCCCCCTTGAGGGGGAGATGGCCGGCAGGCCAGAGGGGGGCGGCTCCCGCAGACATCTCCATCACTCCGCCGCCTGCGCAAAGCCGACCCAGGCCATCGGCCGGAATTCGTGCTTGTCCTTGCCGGACACGCGTTCCGACCATGGATCGACCTGGGCGAATTTCTGGCTGAAGACGAAGCGGTCGTAATAGGCCTTGCGCTTCTCCCCATCGTCCATGATCTGGCGCTTGATCTCGGGGATGCCGACGCGCTTGGCCCATTTGTAGATGCGCTCGAGATAGCGGCCCTGCTCGCGGTACATCTGCGTCAGCGCAACGATATGCTCCAGCGCCTCGTCCTCGGTCTTGACCAGTCCGAGCACTTCGGTGCCCTTGATGTCGAGGCCGGCAGCCCCGGCAAAATGGATCTCGTAGCCACTGTCGACGCAGATGACGCCGACATCCTTGCAGGTCGCCTCGGCGCAGTTGCGCGGACAGCCCGACACCGCCATCTTGACCTTGGCCGGGGTCCACGAGCCCCACATGAATTTTTCGATGCGGACGCCAAACCCAGTCGAATCCTGCGTGCCGAAGCGGCACCAGTCGGAGCCGACACAGGTCTTCACGGTGCGCAGGCCCTTGGCGTAGGCATGACCGGAGACGAAGCCGGCCTGGCCGAGATCCGCCCACACGGCCGGCAGATCCTCCTTGCGGATGCCGAGCATGTCGATGCGTTGGCCGCCGGTGACCTTGACCATCGGGATCTCGAACTTGTCCACGACGTCGGCAATGGCGCGCAGTTCGGCGGCGTTTGTGACACCCCCCCACATGCGCGGTACCACCGAATAGGTGCCGTCCTTCTGGATGTTGGCGTGGACGCGCTCGTTGATGAAGCGTGACTGGTAGTCGTCGGCATAGTCGTCCGGCCAGTCGCAGACGAGATAATAGTTGAGCGCCGGCCGGCATTTGGCGCAGCCGCAAGAGGTCGTCCATTCCAATTCCTGCATGACCGCCGGAATGGTCTTCAGGCTCTTGGCCTTGATCAGCCGGCGCACCTCGTCATGGCCGAGCGTCGTGCAGCCGCACATCGGCTGCACCGCCGCCGGATTGTATTTGTCGCCGATGGTCAGCACCATCAGCTTCTCGACCAGCCCGGTGCAGGAGCCGCACGAGGCCGATGCCTTGGTGTGCGCGCGCACGTCGTCGAGCGAGGTCAGGCCCTTGGCCGTGATCGCGCCCGTGATCTTTCCCTTGCAAACGCCGTTGCAGCCGCAGATTTCCGCATCATCCGGCAAGGCTGCAACGGCCGCCATAGGGTCCAGCGGGGCACCCCCCTGGTAGGACTGGCCGAAGATGAGCGTATCGCGCATCTCTGAAATATCGGTCTGCTTCTTTTTCAGATCGTTGAACCAGGCGCCGTCGGCCGTCTCGCCATAGAGTACGGTGCCGATGATACGGTCGTCCTTGAGCACCAGACGCTTGTAGACGCCGGCGGAGGCATCGCGCAGCACGATCTCCTGGCGGTCATCGCCCTCGGCGAAATCGCCGAGCGAGAACAATTCGATGCCGGTGACCTTGAGCTTGGTCGGCGTGTCCGAATGGATGAAAGCCGCGGCCTCGTCGCCGGCGAGCTGGCTGGCTGTCACGCGCGCCATTTCGTAGAGCGGCGCGACCAGCCCATAAACCTGACCGTTGACCTCGGCGCATTCGCCGAGCGCGTAAATATCGGGGTCGTTGCTGCGCATGCCCGCATCGACGACGATGCCGCGATTGACGGCGATGCCGGCTTCCTTGGCGATTGCGGCGTTCGGTCGGATGCCAACCGCCATGACCACCAGCGTCGCCGGAATGATGGTGCCGTCGGCAAGTTCCACCTGCTCGACTTTGCCGTTTCCGGTGATCGCCTGGGTGTTGGCCTTGGTGATGACCTTGATGCCTCGCTGCTCGACTGCGCGCTGCAAGAGGTAGCCGGCAGCCGGATCGAGCTGACGCTCCATCAATGTCGGCATGACATGCAGCACGGTGACGTCCATGCCTTGCGCATTCAGCCCGGCTGCCGCCTCCAGGCCGAGCAGGCCGCCGCCGATGACCACGGCCTTGGCCCGCGACTGGGCGGCAAGCATCATCGCCCGGACGTCATCCAGATCGCGATAGGTCAGCACGCCCGGCAGATTGTGGCCGGGCACCGGGATGATGAACGGCACCGAGCCGGTGGCGATGACGAGCTTGTCGTAGGGCTCGGTAACGCCATGATCGGACGTGATGGTCTTGGCCTCCCGGTCGATGGCAACGATCTTGTGGCCCTTGTAGAGGGTGATGTTGTTGGCGATGTACCAGCCATCGCCGTGGATGATGATTTCCTCATAGGCCTTTTCACCGGAGAGAACCGGCGACAGCATGATGCGGTCGTAATTGACGCGCGGCTCGGCGTTGAAGATGGTGACCTGGTAGCGGCCCGGAGCCTTTTCCAGGAGATGCTCAAGCATGCGCCCAGGGGCCATGCCGTTGCCGATGATGACGAGTTTTTCGGTCATATTCCTGATCCGCTCCGGTCTCACTCAGCCGCGTATGAAAGGGCTGGGGCTTCGGCAGATGCCGCACGCTCCATCCGCCGAATACTGAACTGCATCCAGGCAAAGCAAGCGACGACGATGACAAAGAGCAGCATGAAGCAGCTCGACCAGACGCCCGTGAGGTCGTTGAGCGCGCCGAAGGCAATCGGCAGGACGAAACCGCCGAGCCCGCCGATCATGCCGACAACGCCGCCGACTGCGCCAACGCTGCCTGGATAGTAGGCCGGTATGTGCTTGTAGACGGCAGCCTTGCCGAGGCTCATGAAGAAGCCGAGCACGCTTGCGACGGCTATGAAAGCCAGCGGCCCGATGGCGAAGTGGAAGGCGATCGGCCCGGTAATGCCGTGCACGATATAATCCGTGGGCGGCAGCGACAGGATCAACGCGGCGACGGACGACACCGCGAAGGTCCAATAGAGCACGGTGCGAGCGCCGATCCGATCGGAAAGCACGCCGCCATAGGCGCGGAAGACACTCGCCGGGATCGAATAGGCTGCGCCGATCATGCCGGCGGTCGCGATGCCGAAGCCGTAGACGCCGATCAAGTAGCGCGGCAACCACAGCGACAGTGCCACGAACCCGCCAAAGGCGAAGAAGTAGTAGAAGGCGAAGCGCCAGACCTGCACGTTCTTCAGCGGCGCGAATTCCTCCCAGAACTTTCTCGCCGGTGCCGCCTTGCCGGCGCGGCGCTCACGTATGACCGGGTCGTCGCCCGTCGTGAACCAGAAAACGACGGCCATGACGACCAGCGCGGCCGCCCAGATCAGCGCGACCGACTGCCATCCCCAGGACAGAAACACGAACGGCGCCAGGAACTTGGTGACCGCGGCCCCGACATTACCGACACCGAAAATGCCGAGCGCCGTACCTTGCTTGCCGGCAGGGAAGAAGCGCGAAACATAGGCGACACCGACGGCGAAGGAGCCGCCGGCCAGCCCGACGCCGAGCGCGGCGATCAGCATTTGCACATAGGTGTGCGCAAAAGCCAGCAGGAAGGTCGCGACCGCCGCAGCAAGCATGGTCGCGGTGTAGACCAGCCGCCCGCCAAAGCGGTCCGTCCAGATGCCGAGCAGCATGCGTACGAGCGAGCCGGTGAGAATTGGTGTGCCGACGAGCAGGCCGAACTCCGTCTCGTTCAGCCCAAGCTCCGTCTTTATGCGGATGCCGATGATTGAAAAGATCGTCCACACCGCGAAGCAGACGGTGAAGGCGATGGTGGACATCATGAGCGCCTGCCGGGAAGCATTGTCCTGGCTCGGCGCGGCTGGGAGATTTGCGGTCATTATCAGGCTCCGGTTTGCGGCGTGGGAGGCACCGCCCTTGTCTGTTCGTTCACGGCTGTCAGCGGCGCGGCATCGGCGAACTGGTTGAAACCGACCTCTGCGCGGTCACACTAAGGCCCTTGCCGTCAGTCTTGGCGCCTGCGGGAAAGAGGAGGAGCGCAGCGGTGAACAGCGCCGCCGTCAGCGCGCTGCTGGCCAGAAAATCGCGGCGCGCGAAGTCCGCGAGGGAAGCGCCAGTTCCGATCCGTTTCGTCATCATCGTCTCCGGTTGGGCGCCGCTTGTGACCAGCGCCGTCGATCGCGTGTTCGGTCAAAACAAAAAAGCTGCCGGCCAGGCCGCCGCGTCCGTTTATCCGGGATCGCGTATTGGCCTGAGCAGCAGCTTTGCTTGTGGCGCCCGCCATTGGACGCCGTGTCACTTGGCCCTTGCGGACCTACATTCTGATAAGCAGGAAGCGTGCCAATTCGACAGCGCTCTGAATTATCGAATGAAATCAATGTGAACCGCAGCCGCACGACTTTTGACCAAGCCCGGCAGCGGATCAAAGATTAGTCAGAATGCCTTGCACAGCAGCATAATATTTGTGCAATGCGGTATGCTGCCCATTGCCGGTGCAGATTGTTTTTCGGTCACGGCCTTACTCCGCTGCTTCGACGAAGCGGTGGCGTTCGTAGAGGAACTTCAGCACCGCCTCGCGGCAGCGCAGGAAGGTGCGGTCGGAAGAGAGTTCGACGCGGCGGCGCGGCCTGGCCAGCGGCACGGCAAGCACCTCTCCAATGGTCGCCGCCGGGCCGTTGGTCATCATGACGATGCGGTCGGAGAGCAGCACCGCCTCGTCGACATCATGGGTGATCATGATCGTCGTCGAGCCGAGCCTGGAATGGATGTCCATCACCGCGTCCTGCAGATGGGCGCGCGTGAGCGCATCCAGTGCGCCGAACGGCTCGTCGAGCAGCAGGATCTTCGGCTCCATGGCCAGCGCCCGGGCAATGCCGACGCGCTGCTTCATGCCGCCGGAGATTTCCGCCGGGCGCTTGTCCTTGGCATGCGCCATCTGCACGAGATCGAGATTGCGCATGATCCAGTCATGCCGCTCGGCCCTGCTCTTCGAGCGACCGAAGACCTTCGACACGGCGAGGTTGATGTTTTCGTAGACGGTCAGCCACGGCAGCAGCGAGTGGTTCTGGAACACGACCGCGCGTTCGGGTCCGGGGCTGTCGACCTCCTTGTCCTCGAGCAGCACGGCGCCGGCGGACACCTTGGTCAGCCCGGCGATCAGGTTCAGCAGGGTCGACTTGCCGCAGCCGGAATGGCCGATGATGGAGACGAATTCGCCCTTGTCTATGGTCAGCCGGATGTCTTTCAGCACCTCGCTGACCTGGATGCCGCGGGCGAAGGATTTGTCGATATGGTCGAGTTTCAGATAGGCCGTCATCGCCCCTCCCCTCACTTTGCCGTTGTGCCACGGGTGACGAAGGCGCCGACCGCAGCGACCAAACGGTCGAGGCAGAAACCGGTGACGCCGATATAGGCGAGCGCGACGATGATGTCGGGCAGCCGCGACGAGTTCCACGCGTCCCAGATGAAGAAGCCGATGCCGACGCCGCCGGTCAGCATTTCGGCGGCGACGATGGCGAGCCAGGACAGGCCGATGCCGATCCTCAAGCCGGTGAAGATGTAGGGCGCGGCGGCCGGCACCATGATTTTCACGAAGAACTCGAACTGGTTGAGCCGCAGGATGCGCGAGACGTTGCGGTAATCCTCGGGGATGTTGCGTACGCCGACGGCGGTGTTGATGATGATCGGCCAGATCGAGGTGATGAAGATGACGAAGATCGCCGACGGGCTGGAATCGCGAAACGCGGCCAGCGACAGCGGCAGCCACGCCAGCGGCGGCACGGTACGCAGGATCTGGAACACCGGGTCGAGACCGCGCATCGCCCAGATCGACTGGCCGACCAGCGCGCCGAGCGCCACGCCGACGATCGCCGCCAGGCCAAAGCCGATGGCAACGCGCTGCAGCGAGATCAGTACGCGCCAGGCGAGCCCGATATCCTGCGGGCCATTGTCGAAGAACGGATGCGCGATCAAATCATAGGCCTCGTTCCACACCTGACTCGGCGGCGGCAGGCTTGATGTCGGCGACGAGCAGGCGATCTGCCAGACGACCAGCATGATGGCAATGACGATGGCCGGCGGCACCAGCGCCCTGGCCAGCTTGCCAGCGATGGCGAGCAGATCGAAGCGGCGCCGCGTCTTGGCGGTGAAAGCGATCACCGCCGCCGGTTTCGCGGGGAACGCCTTCACCTTTGTGTCCTCGATAGTCTGGATCGACATGTCCGGGAAAAACTCCGTGGTCGGGATTTGCGACAAACGGCGCGAGCGCCGCTTGCGTGCGGCAACGGCGCAAGCGGCGCCGCTGCGCTTGGGGTCGACAAACGGCGCACTGCGCCGTTTGCGGCGGTCAAGCCGAGGCCTTGATCTTCAGGCTGTCGAGATAGGCGGACGGGTTGGCCGGATCGAAGATCTTGCCGTCGAAGAAGGTCTCGACGCCGCGCGACGACGACGCCGGGATGTCGGCTGCCGCGACGCCAAGGTCCTTGGCCGCCTCGCGCCACAGATCCTCGCGGTTGACCTGGTCGACCAGCGCCTTGAGATCGGTGGACGGCGCGAATTTGCCCCAGCGGATGTTCTCGGCGAGGAACCACGTATCGTGGCTCTTGAACGGATAGGAGACGCCGCCTTTCCAGAACTTCATGTAGAGATCGGTGCCGTTGGCGACGCGGCCGTTGCCGTAGTTGATGTCGCCCTTGAGGCGGCCGATGATATCGGCGACGGGCACGTTCATCCATTGCCGCTTGCCGATGATGGCGGCCATCTCGTCCTTGTTCTCGCTGGCCTCGCACCATTGCTGGGCTTCCATCACGGCCATCAGGATCGCCTTGGTGGCGTTCGGGTACTTCTCGATGAATTCGGCGCGCAGGCCGAGCGCCTTTTCCGGATGCCCCTTCCACAATTCGCCTGTCGTGGCAGCGGTGAAGCCGACGCCCTGGTGGACGAGTTGCTCGTTCCATGGCTCGCCGACACAGAACACGTCCATGTTGCCGACCTTCATGTTGGCCACCATCTGCGGCGGCGGCACGACGATGGTCGAGACGTCCTTGTCGGGATCGATGCCGCCGGCGGCGAGCCAGTAGCGCAGCCACAAATCATGCGTGCCGCCCGGGAAGGTCATGGCGGCCTTGATTTCTTTGCCGGCCGCCTTTTTGGCGGCGAAGGCGTCCTTCAGCTTCGAGGCATCGAGGCCGACACCGGTGCCGGCATATTCCTGGGCGACCGAAATGCCCTGGCAGTCGTAGTTGAGCCGCGCCACGATCGCCATCGGCATCGGCTGGTTGTTCTGCGTCACCTTGCCGGTGTGCATGAGATAAGGCAGCGGCGTCAGGATGTGAGCGCCGTCGATGCCGTTGGCCGCGCCGCCGAGCATCAGATTGTCACGTGTCGCGCCCCAGGAGGCCTGTTTGAGCACCTCGACATCGGGCATGCCGAACTTGGCGAACAACCCTTTCTCCTTGGCGATCATCAGCGGAGCCGCATCGGTCAGCGCGATGAAGCCGAGCTTGGCGCCTGTGACTTCCGGAGCGGCAGTTGCGGCATGGGCGCCGGAGGGCAGCAGCGCACGCGCGGCCGCCAGGGTTGCCGCGGTGGCAGCACTTGCCATCAGGAAATTGCGGCGAGTCATTCCCTCGAGAGGGGCTTCAGTCTTGATGCGTTTCGTCATCATCGTCTCCCGTTGGGCACTGCTTGGGATCAGCGCCGTCGATTGCGTGTTCGATCAAAACAAGAAAGCCGCCGGCCAGGCCGCGCGCGTCCGTCCATCCGGGATCGCGTGTTGACCTGAGCGGCAGCTTTGCCTGTAGCGCCCGCCATTGGACGCCTGTTCCGTGACCCCGAGAAGAGTCTGCTTATTACAAAGCAGGAACCATGCCAGTTTCGGAATGGATGACAAATATCAATGATATCAATGAGATGCCACAATCGTCGGCGCGCCGGCCCGCCGGGCGAGCAAGCCAAAGATTGTTCATTAGCGCTGGTGCACGCACAACTTTTGTGCAATGCACAAGAGTGGCGCGGAAATGATCAGTCGTTAGTGTGAGCCGACTTCTGGCCGGCAATGTAGGCGTCGATCTCAAGGGGATCGAATATCTGGCCGTCGAAGAAACCGTCCGGGCCGAGCACCAGGCCGGCCCCTGTCGCGCCGACCGCGGTTGCCACTCTCAGCGCGCCCTCGACCTTCGAATTGGCGCCGGGAAGTGCTACGCCAAGCGGCTTCAGCGCCGAACGATAGAGATCGGGCCGGTAGCAGTCACGGGCGATGGCGAGATTTTCCGGCGTGTGCGCCACATGCCCCCAACGCACCATCTGCGTGTAGAACCACAGCGCATGGCTCTTCCAGGGAAAATTCGCCGCCTTGTCGAAGGGCAGGAAGAAGTCGTCGATGGTCCGATCGGCCCCGCCGCCCAATTGGAGATGACCGGT
Organism: Mesorhizobium sp. LNHC252B00; assembly: GCF_000502955.1. Classification (GTDB taxonomy): domain Bacteria; phylum Pseudomonadota; class Alphaproteobacteria; order Rhizobiales; family Rhizobiaceae; genus Mesorhizobium. The sequence continues at coordinate 226,865 of NZ_AYWO01000009.1, forward strand.
CAGGATCGGCATCTGGACCGCCGGCGGCAGGCCGAGAAAACCGGCCTGCGCCATCACCGCGGCCAATTCACCGTGGTTGGCCGGATCCTGGCACCAGCGCGCCGAGTGATGCAGCGCGCGCAGCAGTGCCGCCAATGCCGCAGGATTCTCGTCCGCCCAGGCCTTGCGCACGCCGATCACCTTCTCCGGGCTGTTGCGCCATATCTGCGCCTTGACGGTGACGATATGGCCCGTGCCGGCAGCCACCGAGGCGCTGTTCCAGGGTTCGCCGACGCAATAGCCGTCGATCCGCCCAGCGGCCAGCGCGTCGGCCATGAAGGGCGGCGGCACGATGACGATCTCGATCTGCCGCTCTGGATCGATGTCGCAGGCGGCGAGCCAGTAGCGCAGTTCGTAATTGTGCCCGGAATGCGGATGCACAACCGCGAAGCGCAACGGGTCGTAACCGGCCACGGCACGCTCGCGGATGAGCGCGCCAAGTGCCGCACCGGCACGCGCCGGGTCGAGATCGGGTTCGGCGCCATGCGCCGCCATGCCGGCCCAGACGGCGTTGGAGATGGTGACGCAATTGCCGCCGAGCCCGAGCGAAAACGGCACGATGGTCTCCGAAGCGAGCGGCGTCAGCCCGAGATTGCAGGCGAGCGGCATCGGTCCCAGCATATGCGCGAGATGGAAGTGGCCGATGGCGATGCGGTCGCGGATGTTGGCCCAGGACGTCTCGCGATGCAGCGCAAGCTCGATGCCTTCGCGCGCGGCAAAGCCAAGCTCGCCGGCCGCGACCAGCACGGCGCTGTCGAAAAGCGGCATGAAGCCGGCGGTGATCTGGTGCTCGGCGCCCATGCTCATTCGTCCTCCGCCGGTCCCAGCAGCCCGGCGGCAGTCACCAGGCTCTGGGCGATGTCGCCGATCTTGCGGTTCTGGTTCATCGCCGTCTTGCGCAGCAGCGTGTAGGCCGCCTCTTCGGAGAGGCCACGCGACTTCATCAGGATGCCCTTGGCGCGATCGATCACCTTGCGGCTCTCGAGTTCGCCGCGAACTTCTTCCAGTTCGCGCGCCATGCGCGAAAAAGCGTTAAAGCGGCTCACCGCCATGTCGAGGATCGGTTTCACGCGCTCTTGCCGCAGCCCGTCGACGACATAGGCCGAAACGCCGGCGTCGACCGCCGCCTCGATCGAGGCCTGATCGGAACGGTCGACGAACATGGCGATCGGCCGCTTCACCGCGCGCGACAGCTGGAACATGTTTTCCAGCATGTCGCGGTTCGGATTTTCGAGATCGATGACGATGACGTCAGGCTCGATCTCGGCGATCCGCCGCGCAATGCCGCTCACGTCATGGATGACGGTGACCAGCTCATGCCCGGCCTCGCGCAGCCCCGCCTCGATGATCGCGGCGCGGATACGGTTTTCGTCGATCACCAGGACGGCGAGAGAAGTTCGGACCATGCCTGCATTGTGACCAAGCGAAGGAATTGTGCAATGCGGTATGGTCGAACAATCCCGACATTCGCTGAAACCGGCGATTAATGCCGCGCGGCTGAAGTCAGCAGGCCCTATGACACCAACGCCGTCGTCATGCGCACGGGCGAAGCGCGAGCAGTTCCTTGGCCGTCGCAAGTCTCCTCGACACGGCCTTGCCGGAATCGGAACTGTTGGACGAAACGGCAGTCAGGAACCCGAGGATCGCCGCAAACGCCACGCGGACCGCCTCCACCTGATGCCTCCAACCCTGTATGCCGAACCAGGGAAATGAAAGGGGCTTCCGATACCTCTCAGTCGACCAGTTGCTCGACCATCGACTGAACGAGAACCCGCTTGGCAGGCCGACCGAGAAGTAAAGCAGAGGTGCTCAAGACCAAAAATCGGAATGCCTGCGGTTTTATGTCGTTCTTCGGTCTCAACAAAAGCTGTGACTAATCGGCCTACCGCGCCTTCGCTAATATCCGCATCAAATCGGCTTTTGTAGTAATCTCATCTTGAAAACCTCGGCCGAGAATCAGCCGGGTTGGCGGGCGGCTGGTTGTGGCGACACTCAACGCGCAGGTTCTGGATTTTTTCGACTGGTGGCTCGACGAGCTGCGAGGGGTCCGGGCGCGGCTTGCGCCCAAACAAAGGCAAGCCACCACCTGCGACTGGATCGTCAGCGTGGCCGATGACGGCATCCGCGCCCGCGAGGCCAATGCGCCGGAGTTCCAATCAATCCCGTTGGCGCTCACCGCCGCTTCGGACGAGGTTCTGGCGCTTCTTCAGGGCGGGCCTCGGCGCAAGCGGCCGACCTTCGATATCCGCATTGAGCCCGGGCTGTTCCTGACCCGGCAACTGGCGGCGCGGCGGCTGCCGCTTCGCCAGGCTCGGGACATGGCCGAGCTCGACCTCCTGGCCTCGACGCCGATCGATCCGGCGCAGGTGCATGTCGTCTTTGCCAGGCACGCCGAGCAGGACTGCTTCTACCATGTCGTCAAGGCGAAGACACTTGCTGCGGTGCTCGAAGCGGTCCGCCGGGCTGGTGGATCGGTCCGCTGCCTATCGCTGTTGCAGCCGCACAGCGTGCTGCCGGCCGATCCGCTCAGCCTCGCCGCCGTCTGGCCGCCGAGCGCTGGCGACCGGAGCCGCAGAACTATAGGGATCGCGGCCTGTTCGATCCTGGCCGGAGCCATGCTGGTCACCTTTGCTCACGCGCATTGGCGCAGCTGGCAGGCGGGTGCCGAACTGGACGCGCAGATCGCCGATGCGCAGGTGCAGGCCAAGGCGGCACGCACCTCGCTGCAGAAGCGCCAGGCCGGCATCGAGCAGATCGAAAGAATCCGCCAGGAAAAGAAGACGACGGCGTCGCTGGTCCGTGTCTGGGCCGAGCTGACGCACCTGCTTCCCGACACGACCTGGCTGACCGATCTTTCGGCCAAGGGCGACGACCTGACCATCACAGGCTTTTCGGCCTCCGCCGCCGAGCTGATCCAGCCGCTCGACGCCTCGCCGTTGTTTTCGGCGCCCGAATTCGCCTCGCCCGTGGTCAAGGTTCCCGGCCAGGAGGGCGAACACTTCACCATTACGGCAAAGATCGGAGCGCTCTAGCGATGCTCTTCGCCATCCTCAACACCAGCCCGCTGGTTCGCCGCCTGATCGCGCTGGCCATCGCGGCGGTATCGGCTGGCGTCCTCGCCTGGGTGGTGTTCGCGGCGCTCGACAGTGTCGCCTCGGCACAGGCCGGGATCGAGGAGAAGCGCGAGCTCCTCGGCCAGTTGCAGAGCGTGGCGGCACTGGCCAAGCGCCTCGATAGCGCCGCCAGTCCGGCAGTGGCAGCAAATCCCGAATTTCTCACCGGCGGGAGCGAAGCGATCATTCGCGGCGGGCTGCAGACCCGCCTGAACGCGATCGCCGCCGCCAATGGCGTGAACGTGCTGTCGGCCGGCAATGCACCGGTGCTCAGCGAAGCCGGCGTCGATTTCATCGGGCTGCGGGCCAACCTTTCGGGGCCGCTCGAGGGCATTCACAACGCCGTTCTCGCCATCGAAACGTCGCTTCCGGTGCTGTTCATTCGCGAGGCCACCGTGCGCACGACCGATGTCGGACCGGCCGCCGGGCACAGCGGCGACCCCGAGATCTTTGCCGAGATCCTGTTTTACGGCCCGCTGCAAACGCAAGGCGCATCGGCAGCCAGTGGGGTCAAGCCATGACCCTGAAAGTCACCGGCCTGGCGATTGCGGCCATGATCGCGGGCCTCATCCTGGTCAATGTCGTGCTCTACGGCACGCCGGTGGACATCACGCCGGTCGCCTCCGGGAAAGGGCATGACGGCGCGTTGGCATCAGCGGCGGGATCGCTGCAGTTTCCTGAGGCCGGCGATTTCAGCGAGACGTTCCAGCGTCCGCTGTTCACACCGACGCGCCGGAAAATCGTGCCGCCGCCAGTCCCGCCGCAGCCGGTGGAAATCGCCGTCGCACCGGCCGAGCAGCCGGCTCCACGGCCCGAAGCCGCACCGGCCGTTACGCCATCGCTGCTGGGCATCAGCAGAAACGGCGGAGCGGCAAAGGCGCTGCTGCGCGTCGCGGGCAGCGATGCTGCTGTCTGGTATGGCAATGGCGAGACCGTCGATGGCTGGAAGGTGTCGGCGATCGACAAGGATCAGGCCGTGCTCGAGCGTGACGGCAAGGTGGCCCACATCCTGCTTTATCCGCCATGGGAGAACCTCCCGCCACCACCACCGCCCCCTCCGCCACCCCCGGTCCCGGAATTATGAGCGGCCGCACACCTCACGACGGCGCAAGCGCAGGCAACGAAAGCCCAAGTAGCGGCTTTTCGCTGGTCGCCGTGCTGGTGTTCATGCTGATCGTCTCGGCAATCGTCGTGCCCTTCGCCGTGACGGCCAAAACGCGGCTGATGATCGCCAACAACGAGGTAGAACAGGAGCGCCTGTCGCTGCTTGCCGAGGGCTTGGGCAATCTTGTTGCGAGCGAATTGACCGGCGGCTCGGGGACAAAGACGTTTGCGCTGGATTCCACACCGGCGGCGTGCCGGTCGGGTGCGTTCAGCTTCGATGTGCGCGTCCAGGATCACGGCGGGCTGATCGATCTCAATGCCGCCGACGACAATTTGCTGGCGCTTGGTTTCGCATCGCTTGGCTTCGAGCAGCAGGCGTCGCAAGCGCTGGCCGAGGCCGCGCTCCGGTTTCGTGACAACGCCAAGCTGTTTGCCGGCCAGCCCGGGCCAAGAAGCGCCGTCGGGCCGCCGCAAGACAAGCAGGCGCCGTTCGAATCTGTGTCCGAACTGCAGGAGTTCGCTGCCCTTGCGTCAGTGCCCCTGCAGGCCCTCCATGCCGCCTTCACGGTCAACTCGAAGCGCGGCACGATCAGCGCCGATCGTGCACCGAACCGTCTTCGCGCGGCCCTTGCCACTGGTTCCAGCGCCGCGCTTGTTCAGGCTGCCGAGGCATCGGCCTACACGGTCGACGTGGCCGTCAGACGCGACGGATCCGGCATCACGGGTCAGGCCGAGTTCATCATCGAGAAATCTCCGGTGAGCGACACGGCGTTCCGGCGCGTCTCGCGAAGCCCTGCGCGTGACGCCGGCACATTGCCGGCAGGCGCCGGCAGTGCCGGCTGCGAGGTGCTTTTCGGCAGCGAGGCCGCACAGCTCCTGCAGGGGTGGAGCTCATGAACGCCCCCGTCCAGCCCCAGGGGACCGAGGCGTTTCTGGCCTTTCTCGAAGGCGAGAAGGTGCTGACTGCGCACGCGGCCCAGCGCGCATTGGGAGCATCGCGAACATCAGGACACCCATTCGATACGGTGATGACCGAACTCGGACTGATCGGCGAGCAGGAGCTTGCCAACAGCCTCAGCCGCTACCTCCAGGCACCGACGGTCGAGATTCCCGAACAGATCAGCCCCGAAATGCTGGCAAGCGTGCCGTTGGTCTACCTGCGTGCAAACGCGATCCTGCCGCTGCAAATGGATGGCGAGCGGCTAGTTGTCGCCGTCGCCGATCCCTTCTCGTCGGCAATGATCGACGCGCTTGCCTTTCACTATGAGCGGACACTGGCGCTACGCATCTTGCCGAGGCGCACTATCACCGAATGCATCGATCGCATCGAGCAATCGGCTCTGGAGGCCGTTTCAAATGGCGGCGGCGGTGGCGAATTCCTGGATTTCGGCCCCGACGACCTCGAACGATTGAAGGATTTTGCCCGTGAGGCGCCGATCGTCCGCTTCGTCGCCGAGACCATCCACAAGGCTGTCGATGCAAGGGCCACCGACATCCACATCGAGCCGCTCGAGGATCACGTCCGCATCCGCTTCCGGCATGACGGCATGCTGTCGACCGTCGATACCGCATCGATTGCGATGCTGTCCGGCATCTCCACCCGCATCAAAATCCTGTCGCGCCTCAACATTGCCGAGCGGCGCCTGCCGCAGGATGGACGCATGCGCATCGCCGTGCGCGGCCGCGACGTCGACCTGCGCGTCTCGGTCATTCCGTCGATTCACGGCGAAGCCATCGTACTTCGAATTCTTGACCGTGCCGGCGTCGAATTGAAATTGGAGAAACTGGGTTTCGACGGTGTCGCGCAAGGCAAGATCCGCTCCATGTCGCAAGCCGCCAACGGCATCGTGCTGATCACCGGGCCGACCGGCAGCGGCAAGACGACGACACTCTATTCGATCCTCGCCGAGCGTTCGCGGCCGGACGTCAAGATCTTCACGGTCGAGGATCCGGTCGAATATCGCATGGCGGGCATCACCCAGTTGCAGGTCAATCCGGCGATCGACCTCGACTTTGCCGCCGCCCTGCGTTCGATCTTGCGGCAGGACCCCGACATCATCCTGCTCGGTGAAATTCGCGATCGCGAGACGGCGCAGGTCGCGGTCCAGGCGGCGCTCACCGGCCATCTGGTGTTCTCGACACTTCACACCAACAGTGCCGCGGGCGCGCTGACGCGGCTTCGCGACATGGGCATCGACGGCTATCTGCTCGGCGCGACGATCCGGGGCGTCATCGCACAGAGGCTGTTGCGCCGTGTCTGCCCGACCTGCCACGGCGCCGACCAAACCGGCCCGGCCTGCCGCACCTGCAACGGCTCCGGCTACAGCGGGCGCACAGTGACCTACGAAATGCTGCAGGTATCGCCGCGCATCGCCGAGCTTATTGACCAGGGCGCCGGCGAAATGGAGATCGGGAAAATTGCCGCCGAGGACGACCTCGTGCCGATGTCGGTCCACGCAACCGCCCTTGCCCGATCGCAGGTCACCACGATGGACGAAGTCCGGCGTGTCATCGATCTCGCGGGAGGGGGCTGATGCCGGCCTTCGCCTATCGCGCCTATCTCGTCGACGGCAGCACCGAGACCGGCATTCTCGATGCGTCGACCAAGCAAGATGCGGCGCGCAAACTGGCGCAGCAGGGCCGCCGTTCCTTTCACCTTGCGCCTGTGAGCGGCGACAAGCAGCAGCTTCGCCTGCCCGGGCGCAGCGCGCTGACGTTGACCCGCAAGGTCGATCTCGGCCGTCTGTTTTCCGAGCTTTCGGTGCTTCTGAATGCCGGGTTCACCGTCGACCGCGCCCTGCATGCGGTCATTTCGGGCGAGGCCAACGGTCAGCGGCGTCAACAGCTGCAATCGGTGCTCGATCTCACAACCGGCGGCCGGCCGATCGCCGAGGCCTTTGCCGGGCTGCCGGGTATCACCTCCGACGTTGCCGCCCTGCTCGCCAGCGGCGAGCGCAGCGGCAAGATGGCCTATATATGCCAGCGGCTGGCGGACACCTATGAGGCAACGGCCAAACGCCGTGCGGCAATTATCGAGGCTCTGGCCTATCCTGCCTTCCTGCTGCTGGTGATGAGCGGGGCGCTGGTCATTCTGGCGACGGTCCTGGTACCGGCGCTGGAACCGATTTTCGAAGGCTCATCTGCTCCCAAGCCGTTCACCATGACCATGCTTTCTGCATTCGGCACGGTGTTCCGCGACTATCCGTTCGTCTTCCCGCTGGCGGCGGTCCTCGGCCTGCTTACCTGGCTTTTTCTGTCCCGATCCACCGGTGCGAGAAAACGCCTCTCGCATTGGCTGTTGAAGATCCCGCTGATCGGCGCGCTGGTCAGGGATGCCGTGATCGCGCGCTATCTGGAAACGCTTGCGCTGCTGCTCGGCAATGGCGTGGCGATGACCGAGGCGCTCGGCCTGGCCGCCAATGTTTCCAGGCAGAGTTCGCTGGCGGCAAGCTTTGCGGCGATCGAAGAAACCGTCGCCAACGGCGCCCGCCTGCATGGCGCGATCGTCAAGGCAGGGATTTTCGACAATGCGACGATGTCGCTGGTCTCGCTCGGCGAAGAGGCGAATGCCCTTCCCGTGGTCCTGGATCGGGCCGCGAAAATGCTCCAGCTGACGCTGACGCGCCGGATCGACACTGTGCTGAAGCTGCTGACCCCGGCTTTGACGATTTCGCTCGGCTTCCTCGTCGGCAGCCTGGTCATTTCGGTGATGACCACGATCCTCAGCATCAACGATCTGGCACTGCAATGACAGCTGCGTCGAGAGCCGGCGCGCCGGCGCACGCAACGGCCGGATTTACTCTGGTCGAGATGCTGGTCGTGCTGGCGATCATGGCCCTCGTCGCGGCCATCGCTGCACCGGGGCTGGTCAGCAACTATCGCACCAGGAACCTGGAGACACTGGCCGGCGAGATCACCATGCGGCTGCGCCTGTCGCGCACATCGGCGATCGCCGCCGCCAGGCCCAGGCAGGTTCTCGTCGATCTCGGCACCCGCACCTTCCGGTTCGGCGAACAGAACACGCTCACGCTGCCGGACGATGTCAAAATGACCGTGACCACCGGCCAGGAGACCGTCATCGCCGACCGGCAGACAGTCCTGACCTTCCTTCCCGATGGCAGCGCTTCCGGCATGGACATCTCGCTGCTGCAAAAAGGGCGGACCGCGCGCATCGCGGTCAACTGGCTGACCGGGCTTTCAACCTGGCGCGCGCTGCCATGACGGCGCCATCGTCTCAACCGACCTCCGAAGACGGATTTTCGATCCTGGAGATGATCGTCGCCATGACCATCCTGGCGCTTGTGCTTGGCATCGCCAGCCAGTCGATCGTTCTGGCGAGCCGCAGCATCGCCGCGGCCAAGCGCCAGGTCGAAGCCGCCAGGACGGTGCGTGTGATGCTGGCCGACTACGAAGCCCGGACACAAACCACGGCGCCAAACGGCTGGACCCTGAAGACGTACACGATAGAAATGTCGAAGGCCAAGGTGACGGCTGTGCTCATAGAAAAGACGGGCGGAGCGTTTCCAGGCAAGCCGTTTCTAACCTTCGTGCCGGTGCAGGAGCCCGGTGCTCAATGAGCGGCCTGTTTTCCCGCGCTCACTCGAAAATCCGCGCCGTCTGCCGGCCGGAGCGCCGTTCAGGCATCCCCCTGCCCGACGCCAGATCATCAAGGGGACCATCGGCATCAGTCGAGGGATTTGCGCTGACCGACGTGTTGGTCGGGCTGGCCCTGATCGGCGTGATCACATCGCTGATGATGGTCTTCCTCGGCCAGGCTCGAACCATGCTGCGCATCGAAAAGGCGACCGAGTTCCAGATGGAGGTCGATTCCGCATCGCGGTTTCTGGAAACGGCGATCAGCCATGCCGAGCCCTTGCCCTTGTCGAAGTCGTCGCCGGACCAGGTGCTTTATCTCGACGGCGATGGTTCCCGGATCGAGTTCAACGCCGTTCAGGCGATCGGCTTCAAATCCTCCGCGCTGCGCGAAATTGCAGTTTCGCTTGGCGGAAGTGCACTGGCCATTGTCCAGAAAACACGGCGCGGCAGCGGACCCGGCGCGTCGACGCAGAGCCAGCCGGTGCGGCTGCTCGGCGGTGTGAACGCCATAAGATTCGAATATCTCGACGGTTCGACGGCTGGTTCATCATGGTTGTCGAACTGGAATGCGCCGCGGCGCCTGCCCGCCGCAGTGCGGTTCACCGTGTCGGTTCAGCGCGATGGTGCCGCCTTTTCGGCGAGCGGTTTTGCTCGCCTCGATCTGGCCAATGCCCGGCAGCTGCCGGGCATGAACGAAACACAGCGCCCCGAAACACAGCGCCGACCATAGAGAAGAAATATCAGTTGCTGATGTCCTGGTCTTCGCCGGTTCCATCGGGCTTGCCGTCTTTTCCAAGGCTGCGGATGACCACGCCGCTCGCATCGGCCTTCACTTCGTAGGAATAAGGCCTCCCCCACGGATCCTTGAGACCGGTCGTCCCCTTGAGGTAAGGGCCGTTCCAACGCGCTTCGCCTGTGGGCGCCGCAACCAGGGCCGAGAGCCCCTCCTCCGCGGTCGGATATTTCGCATTGTCGACATAGTAGAGTTCAAGCGCGCTTTCGATGTTGCGGACTTGCGCCTTGGCCGCGTTGGTTCTTGCCGAGCCGAGATAGCGCAGCACCTGAGGTGCTGCGAGCGTGGCGATCAGCGCGATGATGGCGAGCACGACCAGAAGCTCGACCAGGGTGAAGCCGCTTTCGCGATCGTCGCGTTCTCGGCGGGATTTTTCAGAGGTAAAGCGTGGAGTGATCATCAGAGCAGTCCCATGTCCAAACCTGCAAGTTGCTCCAGTGCCCAGCTGCAGCCGAGGCCGATGGCGATGAACGGGCCGAAGGCGACACGGGCTTTGGCCGCCGCCGGCCCTGTCGCGATCACCAGCCCGCCGACGAACAGCAAAGCGCTGGCGCTGGCGACGAACAGCAGCACCGGCAACAGCCGTGGGCTGATCCAGCATGCAGCGGCGGCCAGCATCTTGACGTCGCCGAGGCCGAGGCCAATCCGGCCGGTCATCAGGAAATGGCCGCGCCGGATCAACCAGGCAGCGGCAAAGGTCAAGGCGGCGAACAGCAGGCGCGCCGGCAGGCCATCCGCCTGCGTCGCCATCTGATAGACAAGGCCGATGCCGGCCAGGGCCAGGTTGAACCCATCCGGGATGATCTGCCGGCGGAAATCGGCGATCGAAATAGCGCAGAGAATAGCCGCCAGGGCGATCGTGGCAGCCAGCACGAGGGATGAGTGCATCGTCAATACGCCAGCCTCTTCAGGTCCTGTTGCAGCTTGGTGCCGCCGCGTCGCTTCTGGATCGGCGTCTGCAAGCTGATCTTGCCGCGGAATTCGTCCGTCACCTCGCGGGCTTCGTTGATGTCGCGCACGACATGCGGCCTGATGAAGATGATCAGCTCGGTGCGTCCGATGCTGTCCGTCTTCTGCTTGAACGCGTTGCCGATGATCGGGATGTCGCCGAGGATAGGCACTTGCGTGCGGTCGACATTATTGCGCGACTGTATCAGGCCGCCCAGCGCCAGGCTCTCGCCGTCATTGACCAGGACGCGGGTCTGAATCTTGCGCTGCTGGATGGTCGGCGAATCGATGCCGGAGCTGGTCGTCCTGGTGACGTTGCTGACCTCCTGCTGGATGTCGAGCATGACCCTGCCGGCATTGTTGATGCGTGGCGTCACCGTCAGGATGACACCGGTGTCCTTCATCTCGACCGAGACGACCGGCGAGCTGCCGAGCGTCTGGTCCACCACTTGCCTTGTCGCGATCGGCACCTGGTCGCCGACCTGCAAGATCGCCTTCTGGTTGTTCAGCGCCATGATGGTCGGCGCCGAGATGACATTGACGTCGGTGATGCTGGAAAGTGCATTCAGCGTCACCTGGATATTGTCGGTGGCGTAGCTCCAGTTGAAGCCGGGCAGTGCCGCCGCGGCAACGCCCTTTGCCACGTCGGTCACCGAGATGTTCATGCCGCCATTCTCGAAGAACCAGCGCAGTCCGTATTTCAAATCGTCGTTGAGCGTCACTTCGGCGATGACAGCCTCCAGCATGACTTGCGTCGGCAGCACGTCGACCTTGGCCAGTATCTGCTCGATGCGTTCGTAGTCGCGCGCTGTGGTCTGGATCAGTAGCGCATTGTTTTCTACATCGGCGACGACCGTGGCGTGGGCCGGCGCCTGTCCATCCTGCATCGGCATCGAAGGCGACGGCCCGGTCAGTGGCACCGGCGTGACGCCATCCGATTGCATGGCGATCGGCGTCTGGTCGGGCGACACATTCGAGCCGCCTGAATCTCCCTCGGTCTTGACCGTGGTGCCAAGCACGGAGCTCAACACCGCAGCCAGTTCCTTGGCCGGGCGGTTCTGGATCTGGTAGACGAAAAGCTGATCTTCGTTGGTCTCGGCCAGCCTATCGAGCTTGTTGATCCAGGTCGCGGCACGGGCGAGATAGGCCGGGCGCGAGGTGATCACCAGCACCGAATTCAGCCTGTCGTTGGGGATAAACTGGATGAGCTTGGCGCCGGGCCCTTCCTTGGTGCCGAAGATGGAATCGAGTTCGGCGGCAACCGCCTCCGGCTTGGAGGTCTTGAGCGGATGCAGCGCCACCGACATGCCGCGCATCCAGTCGACGTCGAACACCGAGACCGCTTCTCTGATAGCGTTGAGGTCGCTGTCGTTGCCGGCGACCGTGATCAGGTTGCGAACGGAATCGACCCGCAGCACCGACCCCTGTCGGGTGATCGGTTCGAGAATGGTCTTCATCTCGTCGGCGGCGATGAATTGCAGCTGCAGCACCTGCACCTTGACGCCGGGGCCGGACGGCGAAACCGAAGGCACACTGACCGGCGGTGTGCTGGACATGATCTCGGAAAGCGGCACGATCTGATAGGTGCCGGCGCGGTTGGTGATGCCGGCGGAATTCACCGCGAGCGCCGATTGCAGGATGTCGACCAGCGCGTCCTTCGACACCGGCTGCGAGGTCTGCAAGGTCACCGTGCCCTGTACGCGCGGATCGACGATGTAGTTGAGGTGCAGCGCATCGCCCAGAACCGCTTTGGCCGCCTCGGTGATCGGCGCATTGATCAGGTTGAGCTCGAACTGGCCCGAACCGTCTGTCGTCACCTTGGTGACGGGCGCGCCGGAGGAGACGAACTGGCCCGACCCCTGATACTGCGTGCCGTTGAAGCGCTGCGCCTGGCCGGCGGCCGAGGTGATGGCGCCGGGACCGGTGTAGCCCGCCCGCAACGGCGAGTTCTTGGCGTGCAGGCTGTCGATGGTCTCGGTGAAGAAGTCCTTGCCCGGCGCAGAGGTGCAGCCGGCAATCGCCAGCAACGTGCACACCACGACCCGATGACTCGGCTTGATCGACATCCACCCGATTCCCCTGGGTTTTTAGTCTACGGCCTTTGCAAGCCGATGTCGGGAATGATGTGGGTGTTTGGGGTCTATCCACAGGGTTGGTGGCGGAGGGCGGCAACCTGCCGGGTCAGGTTAATGCCTGAGATCTGGATATCAATTAGGGAAGCCGGCTACTTGACCAGAGCAGCCGAGACTGCGGTGAGCTACAGAGATGGCCACCGAGCAGGCCCCTTGCCGTATGGGCGGACGGGCGAAGATGGTAAAAAGTGCACTGTCACCGTAATTCCTGCCAGAAATGCCCGGTTTTCTTCTGTCGCGCGTGGATGGTGCCGGCATAGGCGCGATGCACCTTGGCAAGCGCGCGCCGCAAGCCATCGGGGTCGGGCGGTGTCAGGATCAGGTGCACATGGTTCGGCATCAGGGCCAGATGCCGACATCGGCGGCGCGGCAATGCTCGACCAGCAGGTTCTTGTAGGGCGCGTAGTCACCAGGCGCGAAAAACACTTTGGCGCGCCGGTTGCCACGCCGCGTCACGTGGTGCGGCAGACCGGGAACGACAATACGGGCAAGGCGAGCCATGCTGGCCGTCTACACGCAATGAAGGTCGGACGAACATGAATAAAGTGCACTGTCACCGTAATTCCAAACTCAATGTGTACAGCCGCACGCAAGCGGTGATCGAGGTTTCGAAGCTGGACAATGCGGAGCTGTTTCGCGATCAGGCGGGGTTTTGAAGCTGCTCACAGCGATGGTCAGGCGAATACTGTCGCCGTAATTCCATCAAGTGCAACCTTCAATCTCTGGTAAGTATAACTTCATAAACGCATATATATTCCCTTCACCAAGATCTACTTCGTTTGAATCCAAAAATTTGTTAAATTCTTCACAAATCTTTTCCCGCCCACCAAATGCTTTGTCAAAATTTTTAATGATGCCATCGTCGCCAAATACAAATGTGAAATCACAGTCCAAATTGGCGTAAACTGCTAGGCGGCCGTCCACGCGCATCATTCCACAAGGTCGCATGCCCAAATTGCTTGCATAGATATATAGCCAGTCTCGGCGCGCCGGACTGTAAGGTGCCCAAAAGATAGGATCCGGTATGTGCCCTACTGGAGGCTCCACCCAAAGGTAACACCCGCCAACGAAATGCTTTCCGAAGAAAACATCGAACATTTCCTCTGTCCAAGTGCCTTTACTCGGCCCTTGAATACCCAAACACCCTTCCAGTAGCCGGGTGTTATTTCTGACCATTGGAGCATAGATTTTCCGGTCTGGGATTATACCGTCGCCCATATGTGCTCGCGCTATTTTCCCTAGCAGCATACCACGCACGGATTCTTTTTCTTTTTCGGACAAATGACGGCCGCCGTCATTTATCTCTTTAAGTTGAAAGCGAGCACTAGAGCCGGACATTATTTGCGACCACCATTTTTAGAATTTCTTGAATTACGGTGACAGTGCACTATTTTCTTTTCGCCGCCTGCCTCGCTTTCCCGATTTCACGGCCCTTCCGGTTTGCCCGGCAATCCGGTCCAGAAATGCTTCGCTGCCCACCGGCCGGCCGATGCTCTCGGCTTTGCGCAGGGCGTCGAAAGCCGCGACATCCGTCTCGATCAGGTCGAACAGTCCGGCCGACGAGGGCAGCCGGTCTTTCATCGGCCCCAGATCCGTAACGCCATCGGCTTCATCCGTCAGATGCGCCCGAGCGCTTGACCAGGGCCAATCCGCCGCCTGGCTCACCAGCCCCGCGCGTACCGGGTTCAGCCCGACATAGCGCACTGCCGACAACAGGCGATCCTCGTCCATCGCGACGGCGCCGAAGCGACCTTGCCAGAAATGCCCGGTTTTCTTTTGCCGCGCATGGATGGTGCCGGCATAGGCACTGGTGCACCTTGGCAAGCGCGCGCCGCAGGCCATCCGGGTCTGCCGGTGTCGAGATCAGGTGCACATGGTTCGGCATCAGGGCCAGATGCCGACATCGGCGGCGCGGCAATGCTCGACTAGGAGGGCCTTGTAGAGCGCGTAGTCACCAAGCGTGAAAAACACCTTGGCGCGCCCGTTGCCGCGCTGGGTTACGTGGTGCGGCAGACTGGGCACGACAATGCGGGCGAGGCGAGCCATGGGAGCAATCTACACGCAATGAAGGTCGAACGAATATGAATAAAGTGCACTGTCACCGTAATTCCTCGCCGCATCGGCGGACGGGCGAAGATGGCAAAAAGTGCACTGTAATTCGAAATCAATCCGATATTGCAACGATGCTTCTCTTCTCTGATAAAGCGGAACTCCCGAGCGATGTCATTTTTTCTAAGAAATCCAGTAACCTGGAAGAGTTAGTGTTGTTTTTTAGTATGAAAATTTCTTGCATAAATATCGGTATTGAAGAAAGAGGTATCTCCTCATCCTCATAGTAATCATGGAATCTAACAACCTCGCCCAACCCAAGAGATTTGGCGGCCACCAACAATTCATGATGAAGCTCGACATCTAGTGGGACTGATTTTTTTGGGGCGCCACTTGCATCAAGGATTGAGAAATCTAGCGACATTAGACTCTATGGCCTCCCTGGAAAGGCTGTTACCAATTCACCCTTTGGATTGGTAACAACAGACATTACCGACGTCGGTTGTCCTGTTGACCTGTCAACACCAATATCCCTATTCACGTCAAGGGTGCGAACAAAGTTTCCATTTGGCTGCACGGTCGCCTTTTGCTGCGTCGCCAAATCTATTAATGACTCTACATCCTCACCGTTGCTAAACTTACTTTTATCCGCATACTTCGATATGCTGTTAATTGTATGACGATCTACGGTATGCTTCAAACCTTTTGCAGTAATTTTTATTGATGGATTCAATAATAGAGGGGTTTCTTTTACGACTGCTTTTAGTCCATTTTCAACTAACGCTGCCCCTATTTTCTCCTCGGGTAGCGCCACACTCAGCGCAAGGCCCGCCACGCCTAGCCCAATTTTTCCCTTATCTTTTTCTTTTACTCCCTCGTATATCGATTGCAAGTCTCCGACCGGAGTAGCCGATACAATCGCTTTTCCTGTATTAACGGCGGCATCAACGCCCGCATGTCCAGATATGTCGGCCTGATTGCCGATGTAACCTCTGGCGGCAACAGCTCCAGGGCCTCCGCTGAAAATACCCCCTCCGCCAAATAGGCTTTCCCATCCGTGGCCATTCCGATCGCTTTTGTTGACCGGGTCATTCTGAGAATAGGCATACCGGTTGGTGCCAACACCTTCCTTGGTCGGATCCCAATCATCCGGCGAAATAAACCGCCCCAGCACCGGGTCCATGTAGCGTGCATTGAGATACAGCAGTCCGGTCTCGGCATCGAAACGTTCGCCGACGTAGTTCTTCTGCGTCTGGAAGCCGGTGTTGAGGCTTTCGCCATAGGTGGCGTAGCTGGTGCCGTCGACGACGGTGCCCGACATGTCGGTGACCTGGCGCACGGAGGCCAGATGCTCGCGGTGCAGGAAGTATTTGGTCGTGCCGACGACCTTGATGTCGGGATGCGGATAGCGGGTATAAACCTCTGCTCCGGGTATCGCCGGATTGATCTCGACATTGGCGTCGGGATAGAGCGTCGTGGCGAAGCTCGATGACTTCCTGGCACGCGCCCCGTCCGGGCCGTAGGCGAGATTGACGGTGTTGGAGGCGCGCGTGACAGTCTTCAGCCGGTTGGCCTCGTCCCAGACCAGCGTGCGGCTGCCGTCCGATGTCAGATTGCCATTGGCATCATAGGCCATCGCGTTGGCGCCGACCGAGACCGGCGCATGCGGACGAGCTGCGCTCGCCGAAGGATAGACATAGGTACCAGCGACACGCGTGCGCGAAATCATGTTGTCGTTGGCGGCATAGGCGAAGGTTTCGTCGAGCGTGTTGTCGCCGAGATTGTCTGATGAGACCAGCCGGTCGGCATTGTCGTAGACATAATTCCAACTGCCTGGGGGAGCGGCCCCGACAATGTTGGTGATGCGGCCGAGAGCATCACGCGTGAATTGCCGGTCCATCAGCATGCTGGCGCCGAATGCGTTGGTGATGCGCGTCAGCCAGCGCCGTGTCGGCGAGTAGGTGAAGGACGTTTTTACGCCGTTGGCGTAGGTGATCTCCTTGGTCTGGCCGTCAGCCTCGTAGATGGTCGAGGTGATGAAGCCGGGAGCGGAATAGAGCCTGTTGCCGGCGGTGTACTGCAAGTGGTTGGTGTTCGAACCGAAGTCGAGCTGAACGGGGAAGTATTGGACATATACGTTCTGGCCGGAGCCGTCGTGGACGTTGAACGTGGTGTTGGTGATGCCCGCGATGGTGGCATCCTGACGGGCAACCTTGCCGAGACCGTCATAATTGTAGAGCTGGACGGCGGCGGCGTTTTCCGAGCGGGTCAGCTGGCCGATGTTGTAGTAGCCTGATGCCGCCTGGTCGTGGGTGTTCTGCGTCAGCGTCACCGGGCCGCCGCCCGGCGCGGTGGCCGTCTTCAGCGTCAGCCGGTCCATCTGGTCATAGCTGAGCGTGGTGACCGTGCCCCTGGCATCGGCCTGGCTGACCAGCCGGTTGGCGGCGTCGTACACATAGGTCCAGGTGCCGAGATCGGGATCGGACGCCGACAGCCTGTTGCCCAGCATGTCGTAGGTGTAGGTCCAGGTAGAGCCGCCGGGATCGGTGACGCCGATCAAGCGGCCGAGCAGATCGAAGGTGCGGATATCGGCAAGCTGAAGCCCCGCAAAGTCGCGAACGACACCCGCGATATCGCCGTGCGCAGACCACGCCGTTCTGGTCTGATGGCCAAGCTCGTCAGTCGTTGTCACGGCATTCAGCCGTGGAGTGGTGGCGGCAGCAGTGGCCAATTCGTTCAGATAGCTGCGCTGACTGGCATCCGGATTGACTGTCTTTGTCAGCCGGTCGGCCCAGTCATAGAAGTTGGTGGTCCACTGCGCGGCCTCGCCGACAAAGCGCGGGAAGGCAGTGCGCAGCACATTGCTTCGCCCATCGTAGTCAGTCTCGACGACGCGTCGTGCACCGGCCGCCGTCTCGCCGGGAGCCTCCACCCGATAAACCCGGCCAAGGCCGTCATAATAGGAGACGATAAAGTCCTCACCCGCGCCATTGGGCAGGGGAGTGTATTTGACCAGCGCTTGCGCCGCAGGATTGCCTTCGTTGAAGAACTGCGTCCTGACATAGGCACCCAGCACGTTCTGTGAGACCTGGTAGGGTCGGCAGAACGCATCGTAGGCGAAGGTCCTGACGATGCCGTTGGGGTCGGTCTTCGTCATTGGCAGGCCACACACCGCATTGTAGGCGGCGGTTGAGACGAAGCGCGTGTCGGCCGGTTGTCCGCCCGTTGCGAAATAGCGCGGCGCCCGCTCGGTTATCGGAAAGATGTGATAGGTCGTCCCGTAATCCCACTCGGTCCTGTTGCCGACACCGTCAATGGCCGCGGTCCTGTTGCCATAGGCGTCGTAGGCAAAATACTGATTCACCGTCTTGCCCGCGGTGACATCGCTGAAGGTCTGCACCCAGGTCAGGTTGCCCTTGGTCGGCACCGCCCAGACGTCGGTCGTGTTGCCGTCGTAATAATTGTGCCTGTAGCTGACATAGGGATCCGTGCCGGCAAGCCCGGCATGCGTGCGCTCGGCGATCAGCGCCGAGACGATGTAGGCCGAGGTGTTGGGCGAGAAGAAGCGCTCGGTCCAGGTCTCGTCGCCACCGACATCGGTGCGGCCATAGTCCTTGAGGCTGGTGACGTTGTTGTAGGCATCGAAGCCCCGCTCGACGCGCAAGTTGCGCGCGATGTTCTCGGTCAGCGTCGTGTCGGTCGCCGTGTTCTGCACTGTGTAGGGTTTTGTCGCCGCATTGACCGCATAGGTCTCGGCCACCTGCTTGTGCACGGTCCCAGTGCCATCCTTCCACACTGTCAGCGCTGGCAGGCCGTAGCTTGCCAGATCCTGCCGATAGGTGGTCTCGATCTTTGAGGCTGCCGTCTCGCCATTGGCCAGCGGTTTTGTCTCGACGATCGAGGCAAAGCCCAGGAACTTGCGCGCCGCCGGATCGTACTTGCCGCCGGCATAGGTGTAGGTGGTCACCGCCGTCTGGCCGCGGCCATCACCGACAGAGAGCTTTGACACCGCATGCACCAGTTGCGGCAGGTAGTTGTTCGTCCAGGTCGACGACGGCGTGTACTCGACCGCCACCGTCCCTCCCAGCTCCGTCGTGATCTGCTTCACCAGGTTCGGATTGCCGGTGCCGGCATTCGAGATGATCATGCTGGTATAGTTGGTGAAATCCGGCAGCCCATCGCCGTTGAAGTCGCCGATTACGTCCCCGACTGTTGGAATCGATGCTGGCCGCGGGAGATTGACCGCAGCGTAAGTCGTGGATGAGGAGGGTTGAAGAGAGTAAACTTTGATCAAACGTGTTTCACCCGGGCCCACAACAACGTTGTCGCTCAGCGTAAAAACATCCGTTTTTCCATCATTGTCAAAATCACCCAGAATTGCCTTGCCGCCAAGAATATTGGCGGTAGCTGTGAAGCTTTTAAAACCAACGCCGGTCGACAGATATACGGTGATCTCGTCGGCGCTTGATCTATACCTGGCAACGTCAGTCGCACCGTCGCCGTTGAGGTCCGCAAAGACGCAGGAGCCAGGATTCGAGACTGTGTCAAACTGGCAATTTATGTTGAAGGCAGTTCCGCCTGCTTGCCATTTGCCGCTGGAAAGGACGCCCTTTTTGAGGGTGGTACTCACAATGAACAAGGGTTGTTGCTTGCCATTGCCGAGAAAATCACCAACGCCCATGCTGGTGTCGGTGAATGTGGTGCGTTTCTCGAGAGTATCGATTCCGTCGCCATTCGTGTCAGCCGCGAATGACGGATTTGCGGGAAGAGTGGAAACATTGCTGTAGCTTGGCAAACTGCTGCACAGGGCCTCATAGCCCACAGGCGCTGGGCTGCATGCAACAGTTGTCATCGCGAGATTGGCGTCCGGCAGCACCAGCGAAGGGGTCGCTGAGTAAGTGTAAGTGCAAACCTCCCCATTATCACGCGTGCTATGACAGGAAGCTGTTTTCGTATTCTGATACTGGGCAAAATCCATCGCGTTCTTGGTCGCCAGGAAGCGTCCAGGACCCAAGACGGTCAACACAGAGCTACCTTTCGGTGTAAGATCGGTGCCGAGTGATGACGTCGTTGTTGAAGTTGTACTGCCAAACAAACTTGCTACGTCAAAAGGCACACCATTGCTGCCGAATTTTATTATTCTTTTGTAGTGTTGTGTCTTCTTCGACGTCAATACTTCGTGATCTCCGGTCGATCCTCCTCCTCCGTTGGTGGTTGTTGTCGTCGTCTCAGCATATTCGCAACAAAGTTCATCTCGACCGTCGAAGTCGACATCGAGGTTTTCTTTTGGATTCGCGTAAGTTGGATTGTCACCAGATGTCGGGATGTGCTCGTAGATCGGCGTGTTGACGGTGGTGTAGTTCCAGCCGGCATCCTGATAGGCCATTTGTCCAAGCGATTTCGACGTCCCGCCGCCGATGGTGCCATCGACGGCGATTGTTGCATCGGTGCCGTAGTGGGTGACCTGGGTCAGCCGTGAGGTGTTGGAAAATGGCGCCTGGTCATAGGTGAGCCTATAGGCGCCGCGCACCGCGCCGCTAACGGTGATGCCAATCGTCTTGATGCGTTGGCTGGTCAGAGAGATGTCGCGGCCATTGCCCATCAGGATCAGGTCGGGACGGGTCTCGTAGTAGAATTTTACGATGGTGCCGTTGTAGCTGACGCTGTCGGGATAGCAGACCGGGCTGGCCGGACAAGTGTAGCTGTATGAAACGCTGTTGCCGTTGGTGTCGGCGACCGAGGTCAGCAGCCAGCGGTAGCTCATGGCAAGGTCATAGGCCGGCGTGCCGGCGGTTGGCGTCAAATTGGCAACCGCCGCTACCGAGCGGAAGGTCGAGACGGTGCCATCCCTGTCGGTCACCCTCCATTCATTGGTGCTGCTGTTCAGCGCAACGCGGCGGTAGCTCTCGTTCTCGGTCGCATGCGTGCCGCCGGTCGCACACGACGGCGAGACCATCCCGGCAACGCACGCGACCACCGCCTGGCCGTCGAGCAGATAGATGTCGTTGGCATCGTAGGCCGGCATGCCATAGCCCGGCGTGGCCCGCTCGATGACATCGAGACCATCGAGCCCCCATCCATAGCCGAGCCAGCCCTGATAAAGGCCACCAAGCTTGCTCTTGCGGGATGAGTTATAGTTCAGCGCGATCTGCGGCTCGATGCCATGGAAGGCAGGCACATCGATGCCGATGGAATAGCCCAGATTGCCGTTACCCGAACTCTTCGGCAGATCAACCTTCGGCGTGCCAATGGCTTCTGGATCGCCGCTGGTCGTGGTCGCCAGCGTAGTTGCAACGGCCGGCGCCTCGGGGGCGGCCTCCGTGTCGGTCGTCTTGGCCGCCTTGCCGCTGCTCTTGGCATCCGCAGCCTTGGTATCTGTCGCCTTGGCATCCACCGGCTTGGCGCCAACCTTGGCCGCCGCATCCGGGCTGTCGGTTGCCGCACTTGATGCTGCATCTCCCGCCGTCGGCGCCGCAGTGCCCGACGCTGGCGTGCCACCTGCCGGCTGTGCGCCTGATCCCAGTGCCGCGCCGCCATTCCCGAAGCCGGCAGCAGATGTTTCTGTAGCCGCGGAAGAGCCCCGGCTCTCCTGCGCGAACACTACTATCCCTGCACTTCCGCTAATATAAGAGACAGCAGAAATATCCGCGCCCACAACACTCAAGGCAAGCACTGCGGCGCCAACAAGAAACCGTTTCATGAGTCCCCCAAGCCAAGTTGCCTATCGGTACTCATCTTTCATTTTGGGAATACGACGCCAAACTGTAATAGGATACTTATCAACAGAGTTATTTGTGGAACGACGCTGAGGACCCAGCTCAACCCGTAGATCCCAGTATGATGCGTGCCAGTTCCGATGGATTCTCCACCGCTGAAAAGTGCCCAGTGTTCTTGAGTGTGAACATGCGCGCGTTGGGAAGCAGTGCCCGGGTCCGCTCGCGCTCGTCGGGGCGCGACCAATCGCTGTCGCCATAGATGAGCGTTACGGGTGCAGAGACGAGCCGATACCGGTCCCGCGCCGCGGACCAGGATCGCCAGCCTGCGAGCACCTTGCGTGCGATGCGCTTGTATCCAGGGCGCTTCGCGACGCGGCCGAACTCGGCAAGAAGGTCGGAAGGAAGCTTGCGCGGATCGTGATATCCCCCGCCCATGATCTTGCCGAGTACCATCTGGTTTTCCATCCAGGCATTGAATGGGCCTAGAACTGGGACTTGCAGACTTCCGATGATGAAATTCGCGAGCCAGTTGCCACGTCGGAGTCCATCTCCGTAACGGGTTTCGTAGTCATAGGGATTGCTGGCGAAGACGCGCTTGACCCGTTGCGGAATTGCGGCCGCGACCGTGAGCGCCAATGCGCCGCCGATCGATTCGCCCACAAGCGTGACGTCGGTGAGGTTGAGCTTCTCGATGAAGCCGATGACGCCTTGCCTGAAATACGGCTCATCGAAGGGTGCGAGTGGGTCGATCGGCGAGTGACCGTGTCCAGGGAGATCGATGGCATACACCGTGTACGACTCGGCGAGCAGGGGTGCCAAACCGCGAAAGTACTCGAGCTGCGTGCGGATCGTATGCATAAGGACCAATGGTGGCCCATTGCCGGTCTTTTCATAACGCAGAGTAAGCGTGTCCGATATCTGCAGAAGGTTGGGTCTGGGCGAGGTCAGCATTTCAGCTCTCTTCTTTGTGTATGTCGGGAATGAGGACAGGTGGTCTCAGTCAAGCCGCGCGCCGGCCAGCTTCGTCGTCCCAGCGCCGGAACAAGGCGCTGGCATTGACGCCCCCAAAGCCGAAGCCGTTGCAAATCGCGTAATCCATCGCCAATGGCCGGGCTTGGTTTGCGACGAAATCGATACCGTCACCGGCCGGATCGGGAGCGCTCAAATTGAGAGTGGGCGGGGCTACCTGGTCTCTGAGCGCCAGGATGGTGAAGATCGCGCCAAGCCCACCCGCGGCTCCGAGCAGATGCCCGGTCGCCGACTTCGTGCCGCTGACGGCGATATTGAAATCCCCGCCGAAGACGCTTTTGATTGCCGCCATCTCTCCGAGATCGCCCACCGGCGTGGAGGTCGCATGCGCATTGAGATGACGAACCTCATGCGGCGAGATGCCAGCCTGGGCGATTGCGATCTCGATGGCACGGCGCGCGCCATCGCCATCCTCGGGACCGGAAGTCACGTGGTGTGCATCCGCCGTCGTGCCATAGCCGACGAGCTCGGCGAGCGGCTTGGCGCCGCGCGCGAGCGCATGGTTCAAATCCTCGATCACCAGCACGCCGGCTCCTTCGCCCATGACGAAACCGTCGCGTGACGTGTCGAATGGACGAGAGGCTTGATCAGGACGATGATTGAAGGAGGTCGAAAGAGAGCGTGCCGCTGCAAAACCACCAAGGCTGACGACATTCATGCATGCCTCGGTTCCGCCGCATACGGCGATATCGGCTTCATTGGCGCGGATGAGGCGAGCCGCATCGCCGATCGCCTGGATGCCGGCCGCGCACGCCGTGACCGGCGCGCCGAGCGGGCCTTTGAAGCCATGGCGGATCGAGATGTGGCC
Organism: Mesorhizobium sp. LNHC252B00; assembly: GCF_000502955.1. Taxonomy (GTDB): domain Bacteria; phylum Pseudomonadota; class Alphaproteobacteria; order Rhizobiales; family Rhizobiaceae; genus Mesorhizobium. The sequence goes on from NZ_AYWO01000009.1 coordinate 250,192, forward strand.
CGCCGCGAGGTTCACCAGGAAGGATGGCACCGTGAAGGGTGAAAGACGGCGAACACCGCGCTGATCAACCGTTCGCACGGCTTCGGTTATCGCCGGGAAGCCGCCGACCCCCGAAGCGATGATCGTCGCCGTACGCAAGCGATCTGTCTGCGACACGGGTGCCCATCTCGCCTGGGCAAGCGCCTCATCCGCAGCCGCCAGTGCGAAGAGGATGAAGCGATCCACCCGGCGCTGGTCCTTCGGAGCCAAGATCATATCGGGATCGAAGCCGGACTCGGGGTCTTCTTCCACGCAGGGGACCACGCCGCCGACCTTCGCCGGCAGGTCGCTCACCATATCGTCCGGAAGCTTCCGGACCCCGGAGCGACCGGCCAGGAGACGCGACCACGACGCCTCGACATTGGCGGCCAGCGGCGTGACCGCCCCTACGCCCGTAACCACAATCCGTCGCATCCATTCTCCTATGGCTTGGGCGTGTCGGTCGCGCTGTGCATGCCCTTCAAGCCGCGACTGCTTTGCGCACTTGATCGGTCGCCGCATCGAGAAAGGCCTTTGCGAGGTCCGGGTCGTTGACCGCGCGCGAGAGGACGACCGCACCGACCATCATCGAGAGAATGGCCCTGGCCTTGCCGCTGGGCTGCGCGCCGCCGGCCTCGCCGACCCATGGTCCCAACATCTTGAGGTATTCCCTGATTCCGGATTCGAACGATGCTTTGACGTCGCTCCCCTGCCTGGCAGCATCCGAGCCGAGGGCAACAACCGGACAGCCGTCCATCTTTTCTTCGCGATGCCCCGTGCTGAGATAAAGGTCGATCACCGCGCCAAGCGGATCCTCCGGTTTCGCAGCGATAGCACCCGACCATCTGCTGGTCGCATGTTCCATCGCCCGGCTAGATGCCTGTGCCGCCAAGTCCTCCTTCGATGCGAACTGCTTGTAGAAAGCGCCTTGGGTCAGCCCGGCGCCCTTCATCAGATCCTTGAGGCCGATGCCGTCGAAGCCGTGCTCCCGAAAGAGCCGGCTGGCCACATCGATCACGGTTTGCCGGTTCTGCTCAGCCTGAACGCGACTTACGCGCATCATCATCTCCATATTTAGATTGCGTCCAAAATCTATATGTCAGTTAGAGACCGAACGCAATCTATCAAGAGGAGATGCGGGACGGATGCTCGCCACGTGAGCGGTGTGGCGGTTTGTCGCGGACCGAATATGTCTCCTTTTTAGATTGCGCTCGAAATCTAAATGGTATAGAGTTCGACCACAATCTAACAAGGGGGATACGAAGATGGTCCGCAGAATCTCGGGCGACGCAGGACACAGCATAGAGAATGAACGCAATCTATTTCGACGTAAGGCGATGGGCATGAAAAAGAGACCGGTTATTATGCTGGGTGCGATCCTGATCGCGGGGTCAGGGTTGATCGCGGTGTCAGCGGCGACGGCATTCGCCACATTTGCCAGTTCCGCGCAGGAAGCTTCCGCCTCGACCGACCCGAGGCAGGAGCCGCCCGTCGTCAGGCTGGCGACGGCAGCGCAAGTGAGCGGTTCCGAACGCAGCTTCACGGGCATCATAGGGGCCAGGGTGGAGAGCAATCTCGGCTTCCGCGTTCCTGGCAAGATCATCGAACGGCTCGTGAATGTCGGTCAGCAGGTAAAAGCCGGTCAGCCGTTGATGCGGATCGATGACACCGACCTTCGTCTCGCGCTCACTGCAAAGCATAATGCCGTTGTCGCCGCGCGTGCGATCGTCGCCCAGACCGAGCCGGATGAACGGCGATACGCCAATCTGCTGAAAGACGGATGGGTCCCCCGGCAGCGGTACGAGCAGGCGAAGGCCGCAATGGATACCGCCACGGCCCAGCTCGCCGCCGCCGAAGCGGAAGCGAAGGTCGCGGAGAATGAGGCGACCTATGCGGTCCTGGTCGCGGATGCCGATGGAACAGTGGTCGATACGCTTGGCGAGCCTGGTCAGGTCGCCTCTGCCGGCCAGGCGGTGGTTCGTGTCGCCCAGGCCGGCCCCCGCGAAGCTGTGGTCGCACTTCCCGAAACGATCCGGCCGGCGATCGGCTCCGCGGCCGAGGCCAGCGTCTACGGGGGTGATGAGCAACGCCACGCGGCACATCTGCGACAATTGTCCAACTCCGCCGATGCCCAGACCCGCACCTATGAGGCCCGCTATGTGCTTGACGGTGAGGCAGCGGCAGCGCCGCTTGGCGCGACGGTAACCATTCGCCTTGCAACCCAGGCAAGTCAGCCGGAAGTCCAGGTGCCGCTTGGGGCAGTGCTCGACGACGGCAAGAAGACAGGCGTTTGGGTCTTGGACAACGGCACGTCGACCGTACACTTTCAACCGGTCAAGCTTGTTCGTGTGACCGGCGAATCCGCCGTGATCTCCGGATTGGGTTCCAGCGATCAGATTGTCTCGCTCGGCGCTCATCTTCTGCAGGAGGGCGCTCGCGTCAGGACTGCTTCCGAAAGCGGGAGCAACTGACGATGAACCTCAATCTTTCAGCGATCGCCGTTCGCGAACGCGCCGTCACCCTGTTCTTCATCCTCCTGCTCGTGGCGGCTGGCGCCTACGCGTTCCTTATGCTCGGGCGGGCGGAGGATCCCAACTTCACCATCAAGACCCTGACGGTCACGACGGCATGGCCGGGCGCGACGGCCCGCGAGATGCAGGACCTTGTCGCCGAGCCGTTGGAGAAGCGGCTTCAGGAGCTCACCTGGTACGATCGGGTCGAGACGACCACGCGGCCGGGATACGCCTATATGACGGTCACGCTGAAGGACAGCACGCCGCCATCCGCCGTGCAGGAAGAATTTTACCAGGCCCGCAAGAAGCTCGGGGATGAAGCCCGCAACCTGCCGCCCGGCGTCTACGGCCCCTTCGTCAACGACGAATATTCGGATGTGAGCTTCGCCCTTTATGCGCTGAAGGCAAAAGGCATGCCGATGCGTGAGCTGGCCAGGCAGGCCGAGACCATTCGCCAGGATCTTCTGCACGTGCCTGGCGTCAAGAAGATCAACATCCTCGGTGAACGTCCGGAGCAGATATTCGTCGAGTTTTCCTATGCCAAGCTGGCAACCCTCGGCGTGTCCGCACAAGATATCGTTGCGGCCTTGCAAAGACAGAACACCGTCACGCCGGCGGGCTCGATCGATACTCAGGGGCCGCAGGTCTTCATCAGGCTCAACGGCGCTTATGACGGTGTCCAGGCTATCGCCGACACGCCGATCGTTGCCGGGGGGCGGACGCTGAAGCTTTCCGACGTTGCACAGGTCCGCCGCGGCTACGAGGACCCTCCCACCTATCTCATCCGACGCCAGGGCGAGCCCACCATCATGCTCGCGGCCGTTATGCAGGAGGGTTGGGACGGTCGCGCGCTCGGCAAGGCGCTGGAGGACAGGACGGCGGCCATCGCACGGACATTGCCGCTTGGGATAACGCTCGACAAGGTGTCCGACCAGGCCGTCAACATCACCTCGGCGGTCGACGAGTTCATGTTGAAGTTCGCGATGGCGCTCGGCGTCGTGCTGCTGATCAGCCTGCTCAGCATGGGCTGGCGCGTCGGCATCGTCGTGGCGGCCGCCGTCCCGCTGACGCTTGCCGCCGTGTTCCTCATCATGCTGGAGACCGGCCGGTTCTTCGATCGCATCACGCTCGGCGCCCTCATCCTGGCGCTCGGTCTTCTCGTGGACGACGCCATCATCGCCATCGAGGTGATGGTGGTGAAGATGGAAGAAGGCATGGATCGCATCAAGGCGGCGGCCTACGCCTGGAGCCATACCGCGGCGCCGATGCTGTCGGGAACGCTCGTGACGATCGCTGGGTTCCTGCCCGTGGGCTTCGCACGCTCGACGGCCGGCGAGTACGCCGGCAACATCTTCTGGGTCGTGGGGTTCGCTCTCATCGTCTCCTGGATCGTCGCGGTGGTCTTCACGCCCTACCTTGGCGTCAAGATGCTGCCCGCGATCAAACCGGTCGAAGGCGGCGTTCACGCCATATACGACACACCGAACTATCGGCGCCTACGGCGGCTCATCATCTTTGCCGTGCGCCACAAGTTCGTGACCTGCGGTGTCGTCGCCATCGTCTTCGCGCTCTCGGTTGTCGGCATGGGCAGCCTGAAACAGCAATTCTTCCCGACATCCGACCGCCCCGAAGTACTGGTCGAGGTTCGCCTGCCGGAAGGCACCAGCATGGAGACCACGACCGCCACAGTGGAGAAGCTGGAGCACTGGCTGGACGGCCAGCCCGAAGCCAAGATCGTGACGAGCTACGTCGGTCAGGGCGCTCCGCGCTTTTTCTTCGCCATGGCGCCGGAACTGCCTGATCCCGCCTTTGCCAAGATCGTCGTGCTGACCCCGGACGCCGAGGCGCGCGAGGCGTTGAAGCACCGGCTCCGGGAGGCGGTATCGCAGGGGCTCGCTCCCGAGGCCAATGTGCGCGTCACACAGCTTGTGTTCGGACCCTACACACCGTTTCCTGTCGAGTTCCGGGTCATCGGGCCTGATCCCGCGCAACTCTATAGCATCTCCGAGAACGCCCTCACTATCATGCGGGGCGTCCCGGACGTGCGACAGGCCAATCGCGACTGGGGCAACCGCACGCCCGTACTGCGCTTCATCCCTGACCAGGATCGGCTGAACCTCATCGGGCTGTCGCCTGCGGAGGTGGCCCAGCAGCTGCAGTTCCTGCTCACCGGCATTCCCGTCACGCAGGTCCGCGAGGACATTCGCAATGTCCCGATCGTGGCGCGCAGCGCTGGGGCTGAGCGGCTGGATCCGTCGCGTCTGGCGGATTTCTCGCTGATGAGCCGGGACGGCCGCCAGATTCCACTCGACCAGATCGGTCATTCGGAGGTCCGTCTTGAAGAGCCGATCCTGAAGCGCCGCGATCGTCTGCCGGTTATTACGGTCCGCTCGGACATCAATGAGGCAACGCAGCCTCCAGAGGTCTCCAAGCAGGTCATGACGGCCCTGCAGCCGCTGATCGCTTCCCTTCCGGCCGGCTATCGCATCGAAATGGGTGGATCAATCGAGGAGGCGACCAAGGCCAACACTGCTTTGGGCAAGATCTTCCCGGCCATGATCGCCGCCATGCTGATCGTCATCATGCTGCAGGTACGATCCTTCTCGACGATGTTCATGGTAGTGCTGACGGCACCGCTTGGGCTCGTCGGCGTCGTGCCGATGTTGCTCACCTTCAACCAGCCTTTCGGGTTCAACGCCATTCTGGGCCTCATAGGACTGGCCGGCATCTTGATGCGCAATACGCTGATCCTGACGGAACAGATCAAGGAGAACCGTGCTGCCGGTCTTGACGACTATCACGCCGTCATCGAGGCCACCGTGCAACGCACGAGGCCCGTCATCCTGACCGCTCTCGCCGCCGTGCTGGCCTTCATCCCCCTTACGCACTCCGTGTTCTGGGGATCGATGGCCTACACACTGATCGGCGGCACGGCGGCCGGCACGGTGCTGATCCTGCTCTTCCTTCCCGCTCTTTATGCCGCCTGGTTCCGGATCAAGCCGACTGCGGATGAGGCCCATCAGGCTTCGACCGAAGAACCGGAATTGCAAACAGCGATGGCCGCCGAATAGGGCACTGGTGTCGGAGGAGACGGTTCAACTTCGTCCGCTGGCCTTGCCTGACATGCGCAAGGCCGGCTGCGCGATCTTGCCGTCTGCCGATGACTGGCCACGCAAGCCGCGAAGGGGGCATCAGCACTGGAGACATCAATGGATCGCCCGGTTCGAAAGCCACCTGATCGAAACGAGGTGCGCCGGCGCATTCTGGAGGTGGCGGAGCAGCACTTTCGCCGCATCGGCTACCATAAGACGTCGGTTGCCGACATCGCAGGGCGGAATCATGAATCGTTAACGCTCTGGTAACCAAGCGGGATTCTGTTGGCCGGGAAGGAGACCGGCCATGGACGCCAGCCGCTGAGCCGAGGGCCGTGTTGTTGGCACCATTCACGACTCCGCCAGCGCTAGTGCCCACAGAGACGTTGAACTCATTCCCGGGGGCGGCGCTATCTCCGGCATCCACGCCAATAGAAGTAGAGTTGCCGACAGCTGTGGCGCCGGGACCGCAGGCAAAGGAGCCTGTGGAGCCGTCCACGGTCGCACCGCCACTGCCCTGTGGCTCGGCGCCTGTTGCGCTTACGCCGCAGACCGCCTGCGCCGCCGCCGCGCCCGTCAGCACCAGCAGGGCCATGACGGCCAGGCCTGCGAGCCCTATCCACCGACCGAACATGTGGCCTCCGCAGATTCGATCCGCTCCGAACGAAGATAAGCGGAGTGAGGATGATGCGACCAGTCGTCAAATGACGACTATTAGGCCAGCCGGCCGGGCGGATTGGGTGCAATCTTCGACCTGTTGCCGGAACGCAACAGAGTCTCTCTTCCCTTGAGAGGGGCGTGGAGCTCGTGGATCAGTCGATCTCGTGCACTCGCGGCAAGGGCCTTGATCCGGAGATCGGCCAGGCGCACTTTCATTGGCTGCGGTCGGCGCGGATCCGCTAGGTACGTCAAACCTGGTCGGGCTGACAATCGCCTTTTACGCACGCTCCGGCTGGCTGCCCAAGAGGATAGATCCTGGATTTCTCCTTGAGGCGGACGCGGCAATGAGGCTTCAGGCGGTCTACAAGCCAACGACTACCGCGAAGGAGTTAATCGACGCGGTTATCCATCCCAGCCAGTTCGTCCTCTTCGATCTCAGCCCTAAACGAGCTGGTATCGCTGGGATCGAAGGCGCCGGCAGGGGCGGTCCGGGCACCCCGCAAGCACAAGCTAACGTGCGTTCGTCATCGCCCTATGGCGTTGTCGCGCAGGAAGGTTGCGCGAGCTACTCGCGCACGGTTACCCGCGATGTCGCTGAGACCTCGGCGATGGAATCCATATCGACAGTGACAAGACCGCATCCGTCGATCCGAACGGTGACTTTGCCGTCCTCTTGATCGACGCGCGTCGCGAAACCACTGATTTCGACTTTCTGGCCTACCTTGGCCTTCTGCGGCGTGTCGATGGCGAGCGGGAAATTATAGGTCGGCACACTAACGCTCGAAACGCCGTCCTCCATCACCTTCAGGATGGCCGACAGCGTGATCTCATCTCCGATTTTCGGTTTTCGCGCCATTCAAATCGCCCATGATCGTGATCGTGATTGAAACATGCAACTCAGCTAAAATGTTCCCGACCCTGCTCACCTCGAGCGATTGCTAACTTTTATTCAAAGCCATTTGGCCAGATGGTCGTTCGCAAAGCCGCGGCCCGATTCGGAAGACGGCACCTAAGATGCCAGTGAGGGCGCCGCCGATCACGTCGGTGACATGGAACCAACTGAGAGCAATAGGGGAAAGGTCAGGGGGTTTCGGACGGTTCGGACGGTTCGTCTTGTCCTTTCTGATCAAGCACAGCAAGGAGTGCCCCAATGGCGCCAGGTAGGTGCGCCTCGACCTTCAAATCTAACACCTTGTGGAGGAAATGACGGGTCTCATCGGACGCAATCATGCGCCGAACAGCGTGCGCAGCCGACATCTGCCCTGATTGATAATGCTCGGCCATGATTGGAACTATCCCACTCCAGAGCGCCAAACTCGTTCAGGACAGAATGGTTCCAATCAAGGGTCACCTCGGGCGCCCTTCGCTTCAGATCAATGGCGTTCAACTCACCCCTGCTCAGTCTGGCTTCTCGATTGGTCATAGCACTTCTCCTTCCACGGGATCCGGTGATTGCGCGCCATGGCCGCTTTCGCCTCAGCGGTTGGTTCAGCCAGCCTTACTTTGGTCAAAACGGACGCAGCCATTAGGCGATCGAGGTTCGCTCTGCTGAGCTATCGGCTGAATGTGTGCGGATATGAAAGGCGCGGCCAAGAAGTGATTGGCTTCACGGCGTGTCGCTTTGGGGCAGCCATCCGGGAGACCGCCGGGACTGCATCACCGCGATCAATTCGCTTCCGGTTAAGCGGAGAAAGGCGCATTCCTGAAACGCCGGCCACCGGAGGACTGCGCTCTGTTCCGCCCTCCGGTCGCGTCGAGTGCAGTCTCGATGATCTCGCCCGCCACCACGGCGCGCACCTGCTCCAGCATCTTGGGAATATCCCGGGCAGGCAGCGGGCGGCTGAGCAGGAAGCCTTGCGCCTCCGTGCAGCCTTCTCGTCGGACGCGGTCGAGCTGCTCCACCGTCTCAACCCCTTCGGCGGTGGTCCGCATTCCGAGGCTGTTGCCTAGACCCGTGATGGCTCGGATGATGGCAACAGAACTGTCGATGCCCCCCACGTCCGTGATTAAGGATTGGTCGATCTTGATCTTGTCGAACGGGAACGAGCGCAGGTAGCTCAAGCTCGAATATCCGGTACCGAAATCGTCCATCGCAATGTGCACGCCCAGCATATGAATCTGCTGCAGCATCGCCAGCGTCGCCTGGGTGTTGGCCAGCAGCACCGTTTCGGTAATTTCAAGCTCGAGCTGGTTCGGGGGCAGTCCCGAGACATCGAGCGCCTCGACAATTGCCGAGAGCAGGCGCGAGTTGCGAAACTGCATGGGCGACAGATTGACGGCGACCTTGATGCCATCGGGCCAGTGTGCCGCATCCAGACAGGCTTGCTTGACCACCCATTCCCCGACCGGGACGATCAGGCCAATCTCCTCGGCCAGGGGAATGAACTCGGCTGGGGAGACAATGCCGCGTCTCGGGTGATGCCAGCGAAGCAGCGCCTCGAAGCAACTAACCTCGCCACGGCCGATATTGAGGAGCGGTTGGTAGTAGATCTCGAATTGCCCGCGATCCAGCGCTTCGCGCAGATCGAGTTCGAGAAATCGCCGCGCCTGCATGCGGGCATCCATTTGCGACTCGAAGAACCTATACGTCCTGCGTCCCTCGGCCTTTGCCCGATAGAGCGCCATGTCGCCGTTCTTGAGCAACTGGTCGGTGTTCCTGCTGTCGTTGGGCGCAATCGATATGCCGACGCTGACGCTGATCACGACCCCATGACCGTCGACTACATAAGGCGCGCTGAGCGCATCGATGACCCGTTGCGCGAGGGCGGTTGCCTCGACCGGTTGACCTGCCTCCCTTTGAATGATCACGAACTCGTCGCCCCCAAGCCTGGCCACTGTGTCATCATCGCGGACCAGCCGCCTCAGCCTGGAGGCAACCTCCTTCAGAAGGGCGTCGCCGGCCGAATGCCCCAGCGTGTCGTTGACCATCTTGAAATGATCGAGATCAAGGCAAAGGAAGGCGACTTTGCCATCTCTGCGTCCCATCTCGGCGAGGGCTTCCTCGGCGCGTTCGCGGAACAATATGCGGTTTGGAAGGTCGGTAAGCCCGTCATGGCGTGCCATGTGAGAGATGCGGGCCTCGTTGCGGCGCAAGTCGGTCACGTCGTGATGGGTGGCGAGCCACCCGCCGCCCGGCAGTGGTTGGTGGATGAGGTCGATGGTCCGTCCATCATTGAACTCCACCAAGCTCTCCACGCGCTCAGCGCGGTCGATGGTCTCAGAGAGTTGTTGCAGATACTTTCCCGGGTCTTGGCCAACGTACAGCCCCGCCGAAATTCGGTACTGCATCAGATCGGCCCATTGCGTGCCTGGACGAGTCAGGGCCTCCGGTAGGTTGTAGAGATCAGCGTAACTCTGGTTGCAAAGAACCAGCTGTCGCCCGGCATCGAACATGCATAGGCCCACGGGCATGTTGGCGGCGGCGGCTGCTAGGTGCTGCCGTTCCTGTTCGGCCTCGCGGGCCAAGGCGTCACTGCGCTCCAGGCTGGCACGGTAGCCGGCAAACGCCGAGAACAATAGCCCAACCTCGTCGCGCCGATCGCTTTTCAGCGCAACGAGGGTTGAGCGGCGGTCGCCTTGCGTCAACCGGTGCATCGCCTCGCTCGCGGCGAGGATCGGCTTGCTGACATTGTGGTGAATCCAGGCGACAAGCCCGCCAAGACACGCGGCCGCAAAAACAATCGCTATCCAGGTCAGCCGCTGTGCGACGCTGTAGCTGCGATCGGCCATCGCTGCGACAGCAGTGCTGCGCTGGTTGGTGAGGGCCAGCAGGCCGTCCAGTCGCTGAGCCGCCTCGGCAACAATTGGAAGCGACACTGTCTCGAACTCTTTAAAGGCCCTCGATCGCTCTCCTGTTTCCAGGAGCGGGAAAATCGACGTCAGGGAATCTTCATAGGCCGTCCACAGATAGACAAACTGGTCGAACAGGTCCTGCTCGGCCAGCGATCCGGCACTCCTGCGGTAGGCTCGCCGACCTCGGAGTATCTCATCGCTCTCCTTCGCCATCTTGTCATTGATGCCGAGCAATTGTTGAGTATCGTCAGTGCGCATGCGCAGGGTCGCATAGAGCTGGTGTTCCGCCAGGTTGCGCTTCATCTCCTCCACGACCTGGACCTGCGGCAACCAAACCGCGGTGATCTCGCTTGTGACTTCGTTGAGAGATCGCAGCTGCGCGACTCCAAATAGCCCTACTGCCACAATGCACAGCAACGCCAAACCAAAGCCCAGCGAAAGCTTGGTCCTAACGCTAACGCCCTTCAGGTGGTTCATGTAAAACACTGGCACAATACGGCCAATCCCGCCCCACGTACGCCAATTCAACGAGAATTTAGGAGTGAATTCCTTTAATGTCGCACATGACGTATTAATTCGGGCTTAAGACGGTACTTTGTGCAATTTGCAGCCTCCTCTTAGGTGGCGGCGGGAAGACCTGCCGGCGGTCGCAACTTCTCACGCTCGGCGTGGCACTGCGGCAGGCGAGTTTCGACGCGGGCATCGCGCCGCCAACTTTCAATGCCCGTATCATCGCGCTTCGCTTTTTCTTTGGCACGACCTGCGGCCGCGAGGACATGAAGCGGCATACGCAATTCCGTCGGCAACCGCAGAAGTTGTCGGTGGTCTTGAGCATCGAGGAGGTTTCCAACCTGCTGATGGCGGCCCCGGGCCCGGGCCTGAAGTATCGCGCGGCACTCAGCATCTCTTATGGGCTAAGGGCTTCAGAGAATGGATTCTTTGTCATCGGCTCTCCTCGCCCCTTGACTCCAATTCTCACGCCTATAAGACATATCTTATGAATAGTATGAAGAATAAGAAATCTTTCAGCACCGCGCGCACGTCAAGAGTCACGGTGGCGGTTTCCAGCGGCTCGACGGCGCTGCATGCAACTGTGGTCGAGCAGATCGGGCTGCGCATCGTGCAGGGCGACTTCCTGCCCGGCGAGGCACTGCCCAACGCCGACGATTCCAGCCAGATGCTAGGGGTCAGCCGCACGGTGCTGCGCGAGGCGATCAAGGTTCTGGCCGGCAAGGGGCTTGTCGAATCGCGGCCGAAGACCGGCACAAGGGTGCGTCCCCGCGCCGACTGGAATTTTCTCGATCCGGATGTCCTGTCGTGGCGCTATGCCAGCGACGTCAGTGCCGAGGACGTCCGGGCGCTGTTTGAGCTTAGGCGAGCCATCGAGCCGATGTCGGCCGCACTTGCCGCCAAGCGCGCCACACCGGCGCAGCTTGCCGAGATCAATGCCGCGCTGGCCGAAATGGAAGCCGTGGTCGAAGACGGCGACCGCTTCGCCAAACCCGATCTTTTGTTCCATCAGACTATTCTGCGCATGACCGGCAACGAGTTGATCGGCTCGCTGGCGGCTCTGGTCGAAACCGCATTGGTGATGAGCTTTCGCCTCTCCAACGACAATCCGGAAGGGCAGCGCCATTCTTTGCCGCTGCACCGCGAAGTGGCCGAAAAGATCGCATCCGGCGATGCCGCCGGCGCGCAAAATGCGCTGCTGGTGCTCATCGACAATGCCGAGGAAGACGTGCGCCGCAGCGTCGAGAATCGCAACAGGCGCCGCCAGGAACGGGAACAGACATCGTGACCGAGACCAAACGCAAGCTGCGATCCGAGGCCTGGTTCGGCGGTGAGGGCAAGAACGCCTTCATGCACCGCAGCTGGATGAAGAACCAGGGCATCCCCGCCGACGCTTTTGACGGCCGCCCAGTGATCGGCATCTGCAACACCTGGTCGGAACTGACCCCCTGCAATGCCCATCTCCGCGGCCTGGCAGATCACGTCAAGCGTGGGGTCTATGAAGCCGGCGGCCTGCCGCTGGAGTTCCCGGTGATGTCGCTGGGCGAGAGCAACATGCGCCCCACCGCCATGCTGTTTCGCAATCTGGTCAGTATGGATGTCGAGGAATCCATACGCGGCAATCCGATCGACGGCGTCATCCTGCTGGTCGGTTGCGACAAGACCACGCCCGCACTGCTGATGGGCGCTGCGTCGTGCAATCTGCCGACCATTGCCGTTTCCGGCGGGCCGATGCTCAACGGCAAGTTCCGCGGACAGGATATCGGCTCGGGCACACATGTCTGGAAATTCGCCGAGGAAGTGAAGGCCGGCCGCATGCCGATTGCCGACTTCCTTGCCGCGGAGCAGGGCCAGAGCCGGTCGGCCGGCAGCTGCATGACGATGGGCACGGCTTCGACCATGGCCAGCATGGTGGAAGCGCTCGGCATCGGCATGGCGGACAACGCCGCGATCCCGGCGGTGGATTCGCGGCGTGGTGTGCTCGCCCAGCTGGCCGGACGCCAGATCGTTGATCTGGTTCGCAGGGATGTGACTATCGCCCAGATCCTCACCAGGCAGGCGTTCGAGAACGCCATCCGCGTCAACGGCGCGATTGGCGGTTCGACCAACGCCGTGCTGCATCTGATCGCCATCGCCAACCGGATTGGTGTCGATCTCAGTCTCGATGACTGGGACCGCCTTGGCCGCGGCGTTCCAACCATTGTCGACCTGATGCCATCGGGCCGGTTCCTGATGGAAGATTTCTACTACGCCGGGGGGCTGGCTGCGGTCATGGCGTCGCTTGATGAAGTGGGGCTTCTTCATCGCGACGCCACGACCGTCTGCGACAAGACGATCGGCGAGTTGATCGACGGCGCGCCCAACTACAACCGCGAGGTGATCCGGCCTCTGAGCCAGCCGCTGACCAAGGAGGGCGGCATCTCCATTCTGCGCGGCAATCTGGCGCCTGACGGCGCGGTCATCAAGCCATCTGCGGCAACGCCCGCGCTGATGCAGCATCGCGGCAAGGCGGTGGTGTTCGAAAACATCGAGCACTACTACGCGCGCATCGAC
>NZ_AYWO01000010.1 GCF_000502955.1 Mesorhizobium sp. LNHC252B00
CCAGCGCCTGGTTGGCGCCCTTGCCGCCGGGCGCGGTGGTGAAGGCCGAGCCGGCCACCGTCTCGCCGGGGCGCGGCAGGCGGTCGACATTGGCGATAAGGTCGAGGTTTATCGAGCCGATGACGATAATCAAGCAAGGCCTCCTGGCAGTACAAATTCAAAGTGTCGGAGCGTCCTCGTTGGTCCGCGCGGGCGAAGGTCGTTTCCAATCGTGCGCGAAAGCTAACCTGTAAGGCCGCAGCTTGCCAGACCGCGCGAAGGGTCCGCCTCGATTTGATGCGTCATGGCCTATTCGCAGCGCACAGTGACCGCTCCCTGATAGTTGCCGGCGGGAAAGATACCGCTCGACTTGGTGGCGGTGAGGTCGACCTGCATGGTGTGAGTGCCGTTGACGACCCGTTGCGGCGCACTTCCGTTGATGTCGACCCCCGAGCCATCGAGGCGGAAGACTGAGGCGAAGGTCACGTTGGTGTCGCCGCCGCTCGGTGCGGACGTGAATGCGGCCGGCGCCGGCGCCGAAACCGAATAGCAGTCCAGCAGATTGAGCAAGGAGCACAGCAGTGAGTTTGCCACGATGGTGGCGCTGGCGCTGGATCCACCCGCCTGTTTGGAGCCCAGTATGCCGATAGCGGGATTTGCGGTCATTGTTCCCGACGTCCCGACCATGATGGTGCAGGTGCCGGTGATCGCCGCTTGCACCGGAAGGCAGAAGCCGGCAAATGCTGCCATCGCAAGCAGCGCACGGTTATTTCTTCTTCTTTTTCTTGCCATCGCCGTTTCCGGTCCTGATGCTCCAGCCTTCGTTTGCCCATCCGGGTGATGCGGCCGCGGGAGCGCTGGCGGCCACGCTCGCCGTCTGGCCGTCGGCGCCAAGGCCCATCTTCAGCAGTTTCAGTTCCAGTTGCAGGCGGTCGACCTCGAGTTCGTAGAGCCGGCTGCAGTCGACGCGCTTCGGCGTACGCCCGATCGGGATCACAACCCGGCCATAGGTGGCAACGCTGTTGTCCGACTGACTGTTACCTCTGATGACGCCGAGATCAACATAGGCGCCGGTGCCGGAGACTGCGGAACGGCAAGTGGTGCCGTCCGCGGCATGGACCTCGTCCTGGCCCTGGGGCAAGGTGACGCCGGGCAGGTTGAAACCGCTCTCGTTCTGGTTGAGGTTGTAGACATCCTCGGCCACCGCAGGCGAGATGCCCGCCGAAGCAGCCGCGAGCGCGACTATCAGGATTTGCGGCGCCCAAAGAACTTTCCGCATATCTGTGCCCTTATCTGCGTCTGTTGATTGGGGAAGGGGATGCTTTCGGTACAGATACGCACTTTACGCTCGGGGGCACCGTCGAAAGGCACGACCACAAGGACAGGACGTGAAGCCTGCGAAGCCAATTGGAAGACTTTCGGAGAGATCCTGGCGTCTACTGGCTGAAAATCCTGATCGTAGACGTGGATTTCGACCCGGATCTTCCGGTCATAGGGATTGGCGGGGAAAATGCGGACAGCGAAGGCGTCACTGAAGCTGTTGACCTCGCCACGCATCGGCGACATCGACTGGGCTTCGGCGGCAATGGGTGCCAATCCGATGGCCAGTGCCGTCGTCAGGATTCGAGCATGTTTCAAGGACCCCTCCATCGCTACGGCGTCATTCGCAGCGCAGCGTTACCGTTGCCTGATAGTTGCCGGAGGCGAAGCGGTTGCTGCCACCCTTGGTGCCGGCGAGATTGACCGAGACGAGGTCGGCGCCGGGTGTTCCGATGCTGGTGGCCGAGCCGGTTTCAACGATAGAATGCGTGCCCGCAGCGGAGTAGGTCGGTGTCCAGGTCGTCGACGTTACGTCCGCCGAAGGTACCGTCGTCGTGGTGACCGGATCGACGCTGAGCGACACGCCTCCGGTTGTCGTCAGCGTCACGGTTCCGGCAGAACCGCCGCTGTTGTGAGAGCTGAGTGACTGCAGGTCGGGGCTGACTGTCATCGTGCCATTGGTGGCAATGACAAGCGTGCAGGTTGGCGTGATCGTGCCGTTGAAAATGACATTTTGCGTCGTGGCCAATACGGGTTGGTCAAGACAGGCAAACAGCATTGCTGCGCCGAGGGCGGCGCGAAACCATGTCATCGAGACCTCCTATCAATTCGGATCGCCCGAATTAATAGGGGTCATCATCACTTTGTCGTAGTTAATTTTGAGTTAACTGAAATAAATGCTAAAAACAACAAACAGGAAAACCGGAGGTTGCTCCCGGTTGCAAGAAATAAAATTGACGCGGATATCGCACTTATACTTGGGAATTTATCAGTATCTATACATCTCTCCGGCAAAGCTCGAAAAATCGATATTTCACGACACCTGTCCCGCTTCCCAGCCCAGGATAGCGCGCTTGCGCGTCAATCCCCAGTGATAGCCGGTGAGGTCGCCGGATTTGCCGATAGCGCGGTGGCAGGGAACCACGAAAGAGAGCGGGTTGGCGCCGTTCGCCGCACCGACCGCACGGCTGGCGGACGGCGCACCGATGCTGGCAGCAATCGAGGAATAGGTGCGGGCCTTGCCCATCGGGATCTTGAGCAGCGCCTCCCAGACCCGAACCTGGAAGTCGGTGCCGATCATGACGACATGCAGCGGCTGGTCCGGGCGCCACAGCGTCGGGTCGAATATGCGCGCGGCATAGGGGCCCGTAGCAGCCATGTCCTCGACATAGATGGCGTTTGGCCAACGGCTGGACATGTCGGCGAAGGCAGCACGCTCCTCGCCGGGATCGCTGAAGGCAAGGCCGGCAAGTCCGCGGTCGGTGGACATGATCAGGGCGGTGCCGAACGGCGAGGGATGATAGCCGTAACGGATGGTGAGACCGGCGCCGCGCGTCTTGTAGTCGCCCGGTGACATCGCCTCGTGGGTGACGAAAAGATCATGCAGCCGGCCAGGGCCCGACATGCCCAATTCGAACGAGGTTTCAAGCAGCGGCATGCCTGAATCGAGCAGCCTGCGGGCATGATCCAATGTCACCGCCTGCAGGAAGGCCTTGGGCGACAGGCCGGCCCAGCGTGTGAAGAGCTTTTGCAGGCCGGTGGGCGTCTCGCCGACCTCCTCGGCCAGCTCTTCGAGGGAAGGCTGATCGCGATAGTCGAGGCTGATCTTCTCGATGGCGCGGCGCACGATTTCGTAGTCGCTACCTTCAGGCGTGATGTCCTTTTTGAGGACCGCTGTGTGTGTGCTCATGGACTATCTCCTTGAGCCGGAATATCGCCCCTTGCGGCGGTGACCGCCACCCGAAACTTGCCTTCTGGCCGCGCATACCCAGATAGACTCGGATCTTGAGCCAGGAGTCGCTCATGGCTGGCGAAAAAGTAGCCCTCACCGGCGCTAAGGAAACCTTGCTGATTACGCTCTACGGCAAGGCGCTGGAGAGCCGGATGTCGGATTCGCTGCTCGGGGATCAAGCGCGCAGCGCTTTCCGCGGAGTTGCTTTGCTTTAGCGCGCCTTGGCTGTGGCCAGCGCGCGTGAAAAGGCAGTGGCAAAGCTTTCTCGGGAGTCAGGGTCCAGGAAAGATCCGATCGGCACGTTCTGGCCTTGGCCTTCCACCGTCATCCTTGTGATCCCGATCTCGGCATGACGGGCGATCGAAAACCGCGTCCAGAACGGATTGAAGCGATGCGCTTCCGATTTACCGGATGGTGCCGTCTTGCGGATGTCGAGGCTGGTGCGCGAAACCGACACTTCCTCGCGTGCGCGGGCAGCACGGTAGTTGAGGCGAAAGGCGATGTAGACGCCGGCCACGTCGAGGCCGAAGAATCCGAACACCGGCCAGGCGCCGCGCGACAGGAAAAACGCGCCTGTGACCAGCCAGCCGAACAGCAGCGCGCCCATCAGGATGAAGAAGCCTGTCCGGCCCAGCGACCGGTGCGGGGTCAGTAGCGCCTGAAAGAATGGTTCGTCGGCCTGAAACGAGGCGTTTGTGTCGCTCATGGCGGGATATTATAGGAGGGAAATGGCGAGCCCCAAGTCCAAAGATTCTTCCATGTCCAAAAAAGAATTGCTGCCCGGCCGGCGCGAGGGGTCGAACGCCAAGCCGCGCCCGAAGCCGGTGCGGAGCACTTCGCGCTACAGCCCGGCGGAAGTGCACGAGATATTCCGGCGCTTTTCGATCCAGCGGCCGGAGCCGAAGGGTGAACTCGAACATGTCAATGCGTTCACGCTGCTGGTCGCGGTGGTGCTGTCGGCGCAAGCAACCGACGCCGGTGTCAACAAGGCGACGCGGGCGCTGTTCAGGGCCGCCGATACGCCGCAGAAGATGCTGGCACTGGGAGAAGCCAAGGTCGGCGAGCATATCCGCACCGTCGGGCTCTGGCGCAACAAAGCCAAGAATGTGATTGCGCTGTCGCAGGCGTTGATCCGCGACCATGGCGGCGAGGTGCCCGACGAGCGCGATCAATTGGTCAAGCTGCCCGGCGTCGGGCGCAAGACCGCCAATGTCGTGCTCAACATGGCTTTCGGCCAGCACACGATGGCGGTCGACACCCATATTTTGCGCCTCGGCAACCGGCTCGGGCTGGCCCCTGGCAATACGCCGGAACAGGTCGAGCAGGGGCTGCTCAAGATCATCCCGGACGAATATATGCGGCACGCGCATCACTGGCTGATCCTGCATGGCCGCTATGTCTGCAAGGCGCGCAAGCCGGATTGCCCGGCCTGCGTCATCGCCGACATCTGCAAGGCAGAGGTGAAGACGACCGATGTGCCGGCACCGCTGATCGAGCTCGCGCCGCTCGCCTCAACGGCATAACTCTCCAAACGGCCTATTCTAGCTAATAGCCGTAGCCGCGCGCCATCGCCGCAGCGAAGACCGGGATGAGCAGGAAGATGAAGGCCCCGGCGCGGATGTAGCTCTTCACGGACGCAAGCTCGGCCGCCGGCACCTGGAACGAGGGACTGGCGCTCGCCTGTCTGTTCCAGGAAACAAAGCGGATCGTCGGGATGATCGACAACAGGCCGACGACGGCAAACGCCGTCATCTTGGCCCAGAACACCCAGTTGTAAACGTAGAATTCCCAGCCCTTGAGGCCATAGAACACACGGCCGATGCCGACGACGATGATAAGCACGGCGATGATGCCATAGTGGCGGTCGATGCCTGCGAGCCGCTTGAGCGTCGCGGCGGCCAGATCGCCACGGGTCAGTACGAATTCGGCGCCGATGATCCCCGCCAGCGAAAACACCAGCACATGATGGGCAATGGCAAGCACAAGATCGGTGGTGTCCATGCTCTATCCCTTGGTTTGACGGCACCGCCGCGCCTAAAAGGGGAGGCGTCGGCAGGTGCTGAATCAGCCTGCGGTCAAAGTAACACCGTCGCGCGAAAATCCCAGCAGCGGCGCGTGGATGATGGCCCGTATCGCCCCTGGCCCTTGCACCGCGCCGGCTATTTGCTAAGCGCTGACTATCCGTGCGAGACAGATCTCATGAACAATCCACAAGCGACCAGCGCTCCGGTCATCGAGACGAAGCGAACCATCCTGCGAGCGCACCGGCTGGGCGATTTCGACACCTATGCCGCGATGTGGACCGAGCCCGTCGTCACCCGTTTCATCGGAGGCAAGCCGCGCACGCGCGAGGAGAGCTGGATGCGTTTCCTGCGTCACGCCGGCCTGTGGTCGCTGCTCGGCTACGGTTTCTGGGCAATCGAGGAGAAGGCGACGGGCCGTTTCATCGGCGAGGCCGGCTTTCACGATCTGAAGCGCGATATGGAGCCGTCGATCGAAGGCATTCCCGAGGCCGGCTGGGCGCTGGTTCCGACTGTTCACGGCGCAGGCTTCGCCACCGAGGTGGTAGGCCGCGTGCTCGCATGGGGCGAAGACGCGTTCGGGCGTGCGAAGACCGTCTGCATCATCGATCCGGAGAACGCCGCTTCGCTGAGGGTTGCGGCGAAGTGCGGCTACCGGGAAGTGGTGCAGACCACCTACCATAACGCCCCGACCATCCTGCTGGCGCGATGACCTTAGCGACAGATTCAGATCTCAGGTCGAATCGACCGACCTGAGATCTGAATCTGCCTCTAAATCAAAGGGATAGAGCATGATGTCGCCCGAAAAACCGCTTCGCACTTTTCGGCATCATGCTCTCGGCGGCGTCATCGACTGGACATACCCGGTCTGCTAGCATCGATCATAGTGCGAAGGGGGATGATCGATGCGTGCATTCAAGACGATAGCCATGGCGTTTTTCTGGGCGGGGTTTGTTCTCGTGCTGACATTGCGGTTGGCCGCTGCCGACGCGACGGTGCCGACCGCCGATATCAAGGGTGCCGCCGACAACCATCTCGCCAAGCGCTACGAAGGCTCATTCATCGTCTCATACGAGAAACTAGCCTTCACCGATTTCAGCGTGCCGCTGTCGCCACTCAAGCCGAGCGCCGACCCGGATGCGCGTGATGCGATGAACAATCGTGTCTTTGCACCTGACAAGAAGGCCGAGGTCGAAGGCGCCCTGACCCGCATTGCCTATGTGCTGCCGGCCGAGCGCTCGCCGCTCGAAGTGCTGCGCAACTATCAGGATGTGATTGCGGCGGCGGGCGGCGAAATCCTGTTCGAATGCAAGAAGGAGGAATGCGGCGGCGCCGCCGACCGTTCGTCGAGTGGCGGCGGTGGCGACATGAGCCTGACGATGTATTCCTTTCATGAGAGCGATCTGAAGGACGCAGCCTTCTCGAATGGCGCCTGCGCACTGACCTCCGGCATCAATGACCAGCGTTATTTCTCGGCCAAGGTGCCGCAGGAAGGCGGCGACGCCTATGTGACCGTGCAGACCTATTCGATGACCGGCGATCTCTACTGCAAGGAACTCAACGGCCGCACCATAGCCATCGTCCAGGTGCTGGAACCCAAGGCACGCGACAAGAAGATGGTGGTCGTCGAGGCGGCCAAGATGGCGGATTCGCTTTCCGCCACCGGCAGCATTTCGCTCTACGGCATCCTCTTCGACACCGACAAGGCCGACATCAAGCCGGAGTCGGAACCAACACTGAAGGAAATTTCGACGCTGCTGGCCAACGACCCGAAGATGGCCGTGATCGTCGTCGGCCACACCGACAACCAGGGCGCCTTCGACTACAATCTCGACCTCTCGTCGCGACGGGCACAAGCGGTCAAGGCAGCGCTAGTGGCGAAATACGGCATCGACGGGGGGCGGTTGACCGCGGCCGGCGCCGGCATGATGGCGCCTGTCGCCAGCAATGATGACGACGCGGGCCGCGCCAAGAACCGCCGAGTGGTTCTGGTCAAGTTGAACTGAGCGAGCCTTCCCAACGAGGACGCATTCTACGACAGCGCGTCCGCCGCGAGGCTCGCCTGCTCGAGCATGGAGGCGTCCTCGCCGAAGGCGCAGGTGGCGGCCGACGAGTGAGGCTCGGAGCTCTTTGCTCGCGGCCTGATTGATCTTGCTCTAGGCCTGATCGACCGTCACGGGCTGGGGGACCTTCAAGGTTTTCACCAGCGTCGAAAGATCGGGTTCATCGATGAGCATGGCTGCGTCGGCCGGCGTCAGCCAGGCCCGCTGGCGTCGTTTTGCTTCCTGCCAGTTGCCCAGTTCCTCGGTCACTTCAAGCAGGTAGACGATGACGTCGACGCGGACAAAGCGGTTGGCCAGCCGCTTCCAGTAGGAATAGATGCCCGCCGGCTGCTTCAGCGTCTTGCCGAGCACGCCAGCTTCCTCCTGCGCCTCGATGGTCGCCGCCTTGCGTCCGTTCTTGCCTTTCATCGGCCATCCCTTGGGCACGATGAAGCGCCTGGTGGTTCGCGACGTGACCAGCATGACCTCGATATCGCCGCGCGCGTTCAGCCGAAAGGGAATAGCAGCTACCTGGCGGATCCTGTCGCCCTTCTTTGCCTTGCGGACGGCCTTTTTCTTGGGGGCTGCCATTCGTCATCCAGTCGATGCAATGCCGCATAGCCGCGACCAGGCATCGTTGCAAACCAAACATTTCGCTTGTGCCGCAGGGCGCTCCGAATACATAAGTCGGCTAAATAAACGAAAAACGACTGGATGTCAGCGGCAATTGCGCACCGCGGTGGTGCCGATTATCTGCGTCTGGCAGCTTGGATTGAGTTGTTGCACCATCGGTGGCGGTTGCTGAACGATCTGGCGGTCCTGGGCGCGATACTGCTGCTGTTGCTGCTGGAATTGTTGGCGCTGTATCCTGTTTTCCAGAATTTGCAGGTCGTTCTGCCGAATCAACGCGTTGTCGCCGGCGGCGGAATCGATGGCTTGCGCGAAAGTGGGCAGGCAAGCGCCCACCAGCATTGCCGTGGCCAGCATTGCCGACCTGAAAATCATTGATGGTCGAAGTGCTAACATCCATTCATTCCCGCGCAAAAATCCTCGCCTTAATATAGGGCATCTGCCCGGCCGTGCCATATCCAGGCGCCGTTCCAAGCGACATCGGCTTGTCGACCGTTGGGTGACCCCGCTCGGTGGCGGAGAATCTGCCCGGCAACCCCGCATTGCACTTGACGGAGGCCGTCGATTCGCCGCTCTATCGGGTCGGCGTCAGCCTTGTGCTGGATGCGTCAATGGTGGCCGTCGGGTATGATGGCGCCTTCGGCGAAACGGTTAAACAGAACGCGATCAGCGCGTCTCTCAAGGTCAGCTTCTGGCCCGAGGCGGAGCCGGGCGGGAGGACTTGATGAGGAAGTACGCGTATCTCATGGCGATGCTGGGTGTTGCCTGTGCCATCGGCGTGCCGGCCGCGGCGGCGCAGACCAAGGGCGACAAGGTGGCGGCGCCGCCCGCCGCCGATGCGCCGCAGTTGCCTGGTGGAGCGTCCGCCCTGTCCGAAACCCATGGCGACTGGACCGTCAATTGCCAGATATCAGGCACGACCAAGATCTGCAGTCTGTCGCATCAGCAATTCAACAAGCAAACCAACCAGCGCCTGCTGGCGATCGAGCTGTCGAGCAAGACCGGCGAGGACGCCACGGGAACGCTTGCACTGCCGTTCGGGCTGGCGTTGGCCAAGGGGGTCAGTCTGTCCATCGACGACCAGAAGCTGGACGGCACCCTGGCATTCAACACCTGCCAGGTCGTCGGATGTCTGGTGCCGGTGGCGCTCGATGCGACGGTCACGCCGCTGCTGAAGTCAGGCACCACACTGAAGATCGATGCCTTCGCGGCCGACACCGGACAGGCGGTGAGCTTTTCCATTCCGCTCAACGGCTTCGCCGGCGCGCTTGCCCGAACCGCGGAGCTTTTGACCAATTGACCGCAAAGGTCATGTGGAGCCGCAGGACCTGAAGCGCGGCGCTTGAAGGCGGTGCGTCGCCGCAGCAGAACGCAGTGGCCGGACGTCTTCGCGTCGGCTCAAACGACGATCGTTTTCAGCCTTTCGGCGATCAGGGCGGCGAGCCGCGCCGCCACTTCGTCCTTGCTCATCTCGGGCCATTCCTCGACGCCGGACTTCGATACGATCCGCACCCGATTGCGATCGCCGCCCATCACGCCTGAAGGGCCAACGCCGCTGGACTGCGACACGTCGTTGGCAACGATGAAATCGGCACCTTTCTTCCGCAGCTTGGCCTCGGCGTTGCGCAAGAGATCCTGTGTCTCGGCGGCGAAGCCGATCACAAGGCCGGGTCGCTGGCTGTGATGCCCAATCCCGGCGAGAATGTCGGGGTTCTCGATCATGCGCAGCACCGGCGGCCCTTCGCCCGCAACCTTCTTGATCTTCTCACCGGCCGAATTTTCGCTGCGCCAGTCGGCAACCGCGGCGACGAACACCGCCGCGTCGGCGGGCAGGAGTTGTTCGACCGCATCGCGCATCTCTTGCGCTCGTTCGACATGGATGGTCTTGACACCGGCGGGATCGGCAATGCCGACCGGGCCGGAGACGAGACGGACATCGGCGCCGAGTCTCGCCAGTGCCGCGGCGATGGCATGGCCCTGCTTGCCGGAGGAACGGTTGGCGATATAGCGCACCGGGTCGATAGGCTCATGCGTCGGGCCGGAGGTGACGATGATCTTGCGCCCCGACAGCGGCTTGGGGCCGACATCGAGCAGCGCCTCGATGGCGGCGACGATCTCCAGCGGCTCGGCCATGCGGCCTTCGCCCGCCTCGTTGCTTTCGGCCATCTCGCCCTTGGCCGGGCCGACGAAGGCAATGCCGTCCTTCTGCAGCGTCGCTCGGTTGCGGCGGGTGGCCGGATGCGCCCACATCCTGGGGTTCATGGCAGGCGCCATCAACACAGGCTTGTCGGTGGCGATGAGCACGGTGGAGGCAAGATCGTTGGCGTGGCCATTGGCAAGCTTGGCCATAAGGTCGGCGGTGGCGGGAGCCACCACCAGCAGATCGGCCTCGCGCGACAGCCTGATATGACCGACATCGTGCTCGTCCTGGCGGTCGAACAGGTCGGCGAAGACATGATCGGCGGAGAGCGCGCCGACCGACAGCGTGGTAACGAATTCCTGTGCAGCGGATGTCATAACCACCCGAACCGCAGCCCCACGCTCGCGCAGCCGACGTATCAGATCGAGCGCCTTATAGGCGGCGATGCCGCCGCCGATGATGAGCAGGATGCGCTTGCCGGAGAGACCGTGCTGCAGCCTCTTGCCTGCCGGTGCGTTAGCGGGGACCGCCGCGCCGTGCGCGCTGGTCAGTTCGCGCAGCGTCTTCTCGATCTGGTCGATGCGACCCACCGGGCCGATCTGCCCGTCAACGGCGGCACGGATCATCACCCGTGCCTGTTCTTCCATGGAGCGATCGTTCTCCGCCGCCAACCGGCGCAGCAGCTCCTTGACCTCATCGTCTAGGTTGCGGATCGTGATGCTGGCCATGTGATTGCACTCGGCTGAGATGGGCGAATGCAATGATAGCAATGCAATCAAATTGGCGCAAATTGCAGCCTCGGAGTCCGAAGCGACTAAGTACTAGACGATCTTCCAAGCGATATAGACCAGCGCCAGCGCGATCACCCACAGCGCCAGACGGCCGGAGCGGCTGTAATGCGCCTCGGCCTTGCCGATGGCGCGCGCGGTGGTCTCGTCGAAGCGCAGGCCGTGCTCGGCCATCAGATCGATCTCGCGCGACAGGCGATCGGTGCGCGCCGCAAGCTCGGGCGCCTGGCGGGCGAGCGTCAGCAGCGCCTTGGCGCCGTCGCGCGCATCGAGCATCATGCCGCGCGGCCCGAGGTTACCGGCGATCCAGCCGCTTACCACCGGTTCGGCCGTCTTCCACATGTTGAAGGCCGGGTCGAGCGTGCGCGCGACACCTTCGACCACCACCATGGTCTTCTGCAGCAGGATCAGTTCCGGCCGCGTCGCCATGTCGAAGAGTTCGGTCACCTCGAATAGCAGCGTCAAAAGCTTGGCCATCGAAATGGTCTCGGCCGGCTGGCCATGGATCGGCTCACCGATCGCCCGGATCGCTTGCGCGAAGGCCGCGACATTGTGCTGGCGCGGCACGTAGCCGGCCTCGAAATGCACCTCGGCGACGCGCAGATAGTCGCGCACGATGAAGCCGTAGAGGATTTCGGCGAGGAACCGGCGCTCCTTCTTGCCGAGGCGTCCGGCAATGCCGAGATCGACGGCGACGATGGTGCCGTTTGCCTCGACGAAGAGGTTGCCCGGATGCATGTCGGCATGGAAGAAGCCGTCACGCAACGTGTGGCGCAGGAACGACTGGATAAGGTTGGCGGCGATCGCCTTCAGGTCATGGCCGGCGGCTTCGAGGCCAGCAATGTCGTTCATCTTGACGCCGTCGACCCATTCCATCGTCAGCACATCGCGGCCGGTGCGCTCCCAGTCGACAGATGGCACACGAAAGCCGGGGTCGTTCCTGGTGCTTTCGCCGAGCTCGGAAAGCGCGGCCGCCTCGAGGCGAAGATCCATCTCGATCTTGGTGGTCTGCGCCAGCGTCTCGGTGACCTCGACCGGCCGCAGACGACGGGACGACGCGATGTATTTTTCCTGCAGGCGGGCGGCGAGGAAATAGCTTTCGAGATCCTGGAAGAAGCGGCGGCGCACGCCCGGCCGAATCACCTTGACCGCCACCTTGGTGGCAACGCCGTCATGGACCGCGTCGGCGGCATGGACCTGGGCGATGGAGGCGGCAGCGACCGGATCACCAAACTGCGAATAGAGATCGCCGATCTTGCGCCCGAGCGAAGCCTCGATAGCCGCGATAGCCTCGACCTTCGGGAAGGTGTGCATCTTGTCCTGCAACATGGCGAGATCGAGAGCCATGTCGTTGCCGACAACGTCGGGCCGTGTCGCCAGGAACTGGCCGAGCTTGACATAGGACGGTCCGAGCCGGACAACCGCCTTGGCCAGCCGGTCGCTGCGCTCATAGGCAAGCGCGCGGCGGCGGGTGAACAGCCGCGCCAGTCGCCAGCCGAATTTCGGCAGGCCGGACAGTTCCTCGCCTGGCAAGGCGGCAACGACGCCCTCGCGCATAAGCACCCAGCCGGCGCGCATAAGCCGAAATCCAGCGCTGGCGGTGCTCATGGCCGCGCTCGTTCTGCCGGCTCTTCGAACCGGCATAGCGCATGTCGAATGTGAAAAATGCGCCCCGGCCTCAAAGCTTCCAGCCCGAATGAAGCGCGGCAATACCGCCGGAATAGTTGCGGAAGGAAACGCGATCGAAGCCGGCGCGGGAAATCATCGTCGCGAAATTCTGCTGGTTGGGAAATCTGGCGATCGATTCGACCAGATAGGAATAGGGCTCGCCGTCGCCGGTCACCATCCTGCCGATCTTCGGAATGGCGTTGAATGACCAAGCTTCGTAGACCTTGTCGAGCAGCGGCATCTCGACTTCGGAAAATTCAAGGCACAGGAATCGCCCGCCCGGCTTCAACACGCGAAACGCTTCGCTGAGCGCGACATCGATGCGCGGCACGTTGCGAATGCCGAAAGCGATGGTGTAAGCATCGAATGAGGCGTCAGCGAAGGGCAGTTCCTCGGCATTGGCCTCGACGAAATCGGTGTTGCCGGACAGGCCTTTCTTTTCGGCGCGATCGCGGCCGACGGCCAGCATCGAGCCATTGATGTCGAGCACCGTGGCATGGGCAGTGCCGTGGCTGGCATCGACGATGCGAAAGGCGATGTCGCCGGTGCCGCCGGCAACGTCGAGCACGCGCCAGCCGATCCTTTTTGGAGGATTGAGCCATGTCACCATGGCATCCTTCCACAGCCGGTGCAGGCCGGCCGACATCAGATCGTTCATCAGGTCGTAGCGGTTGGCGACCTTGTGGAAAACATCGTTGACCAGAGACTGCTTGTCGCCAGCCCCTACACGCTTGAAACCATAGGAGGTTTCCATGCCGCCCGCGGCCGTGGTTCTCTCAACTGACATTTTTTTGATCCGTCATAAAACCGGCGGGACCATAGCCGATCGATAGTGTGGGCGCTATTGTTTAAGGCGCGGTGTTCAGCCGCGCTTCCAGGTGGCGGTTTTCGAGACCTGGACTGACCGACGGGATGATTGAATGCCTTTGAAAGCGGAACTGCACTGCCACATCGAAGGGGCAGCGTCGCCAGAGCTCGTCATCCGCCAGGCGCAGAAATACGGCAAGGACACCTCGCCCTATATCCAGAACGGTTCGTTCGTCTGGCACGATTTCACGTCCTTCCTCGCCGCTTACGACTTTTCGTCCGATCTGTTCCGGACCGAGGAGGACTATGCGCGGCTGGCCGATCATTATCTGACCAGCCTTGCCCGCGACGGGGCTATCTATTCCGAGATATTCACCTCGCCGGACCATGCAAGGAAGGCCGGGCTTTCGCCCAAGGCCTATACCGACGCGCTTGGCGAAGGCATGGCGCGTGCCAAGGCAAAGACCGGCATCGAGGGCCGCATGATCGTCACCGGCGTGCGCCATGTCGGCGTCGAGTCGATCGAGCAGGCGGCGCGTTTCGCGGCGCGCTGCGAGCACCCGCTGGTCACCGGTTTCGGCGTTGCCGGAGATGAGCGCATCGGCGAGATGGATGACTATGTCAGGGCTTTCGAGATCGCGCGCGAGGCTGGGCTCGGCATCACTATCCATGCCGGCGAACTGACGGGCTGGGAGACCGTCCAGGCGGCGCTCGATCACATCCGTCCCTCTCGCATCGGCCATGGCGTGCGTGCCATCGAGAATCCGGATCTTGTCCGGCGCATTGCCGACGAGGGCGTCGTGCTCGAATGCTGCCCCGGCTCCAACGTCGCGCTCAAGGTGTTCGACAGTTTTGCCGACCATCCGTTTCCGGCGCTGCAGGCGGCCGGCTGCAAGGTGACACTCAATTCCGACGATCCGCCCTATTTCTGGACCTCGCTGAAGCGCGAATACGACATCGCGGCCGAGCATTTCGCGATGAACGAAAAGGCGCTGGTCGCCGTTACCCGGACCGCCATCGAAGCTGCTTTCGTCGACAAAAAAACCAAGTCAGCACTTCTTGCCCGGTTAAACAGCGCGGCACGCTGATTTCTGCCGACAAAACTGTGGTCGGGTTGGGCCAGGCGGTTCCTTGGCCGCCGCATTGTCGCTAGGGTTCGCTCAAGCAGCTTGAAGCGCGGCGCGTCTCATAAGGACCATGCGCGCACTTTCGGGCGCAGCATCAGGAGAACACCATGCAGGGCGTCACCGTCATCGATCATCCGCTTGTCCAGCACAAGCTGACAATCATGCGCAAGAAGGAGACCTCGACGGCCGGCTTCCGCCGGCTGCTGCGCGAAATCTCGCTGCTGCTTGGCTACGAGGTCACCCGCAACCTCGAACTGACGACGACGACGATCGAAACGCCGATGGAAACGATGGAGGCGCCGACGCTGGAGGGCAAGAAGCTGGTCTTCGCCTCGGTGCTGCGCGCCGGCAACGGCTTGCTGGAAGGCCTGCTCGACCTGGTGCCGGCGGCCCGCGTCGCCCATGTCGGTCTCTATCGCGATCACGAAACGCTGGAAGCGGTGGAATATTTCTTCAAGGCGCCGAGCGACCTCGCCGACCGTTTGGTGATCGTCGTCGATCCGATGCTGGCAACCGCCAATTCGGCGATCGCGGCGATCGACAAGCTGAAGGAGCGCGGCGCCACCAATATCCGCTTCCTTTGCCTACTGGCGGCGCCCGAAGGCATCGAGCGCTTCACCAAGGCGCATCCGGACGTTCCCGTATTCACGGCTTCCATCGACCGCCAGCTCAACGAGAAGGGCTACATCATGCCCGGCCTCGGCGATGCCGGTGATCGCATGTACGGGACCAAATAGTACCAGCCAAAGTTGCCTGGTACGATTTACCAGATATTTACGCAAAGGCGGGGTTTTGGCGCGTGTTAAAGCGGCAAACACCATCCGGGCTTAAGGATCGGCTCACTACAGCGCCGCGCGACCATTCGGACGCGCAAATAACGCTGTAGCACTTTGATTTTGCGCATGATCCTTTCCGAAAATCGATCCCGATTTTCGGGGTCATGCGGCGAGGCCGATCCATGCTGCGCAAACTTCTCATCCTTGGCGTTTTCGCCGGCACGTCGGCATCGATACCGATCGTGTATCAGTCGAATCCGCAACTCGTTGAAAGCCTGCTGAGATCGGCGGCACCGGGCAAACAAACGGTCGAAACGCAGCCTGGCGTCAATTTGGCTTCGGTGCCCGACAAGCCGGCGGCGCCGCTGCCGATGGGCCGCAGGGTGGTCGTCGCGGCAGACGATCGCGGACACTTCTCGTCGGCCTTCAAGCTCAACGGACGTCAGATCGACGGCATGATCGACACCGGCGCCACGCTGGTCGCCATCAACATTTCGACGGCGCGCAGGATCGGCCTGTCGCTGAACCCTTCCGAGTTCACTCACGAGGTCAGCACCGCCAACGGCACCATCAAGGCCGCCGTGGCAGTGATCGACCGCCTGCAGATCGGCAGCATCACCGTCAACGAGGTCCAGACCATCGTGCTCGACGACAAGGCGCTGCGCACCAACCTGATCGGAATGAGCTTCCTCAACCGGCTCGACAAATATCAAGTCGAGAACGGCACGCTGCTGCTTGTTCAGTAATTAGCCGCGCGGCAGAATCCGACGGATGACCGACTTGTCGGCCGCTGGCTTCGAGGCCCCGATCGCGTAGGCCGAAAGCACGGCTGCCGCCGCAGTCTCGGCATCCGACATCGTGCGGGCATGGATCAGAGCCAAGGGCTCGCCGACCCTGACCTCCGCTCCGACTGGCAACAGCCTGGTGATGCCGACCGCAGGGTCGACCTTGTCGTCCGGCCGCGTGCGTCCACCGCCCAGGGCAACCACGGCGAGCCCGATGTCGCGAGTGGCAATGCCGCTGACGAAGCCGTTCGCGGTCGCCTTGACGGCAAATTCGGTCGCAGCCGGAGCGAGGTATTTTTCCGGCTTCTCGATGAAATCTGCGGGGCCGCCGAGCGCGGCCACCATGCGCGCGAACGTGGCGGCGGCACGGCCGCTGGCGAGCGTCTCGGTGGCGCGCCGCATGCCATCCTGATTGGACGACACCAGTCCCGCCGACTGCAGCATTTCGGCGGCCAGCGCCAGCGTCACGTCCTCCAGCCGATGGTCACGAAACCGGCCGGTGAGGAAATCGACGGCATTGCGCACCTCGACGGCGTTGCCGGCGGCCGAGGCCAGCGGCTCGTTCATGCCGGTGATCAATGCCGAGGCCTTCAGCCCTGCACCATTGGCGATCTCGACCAGACTGTTGGCCAGAGCCGTCGCGTCGCGCGACTTCTCCATGAAAGCGCCGTTGCCGACCTTGACATCGAGCACCAGCGACTGCAGCCCGGCCGCCAGCTTCTTCGACAGGATCGAAGCGGTGATCAAGGGCACTGATTCGACCGTGCCGGTGACATCGCGGATCGCATAGAGCCGGCGGTCGGCGGGTGCGAGGTCGGCGGTCTGGCCGATAATGGCGCAGCCGGTTTCAAGCACCGCCTTGCGAAACAGGGCGATGTCAGGCTGGCTGACATAGCCTGGGATCGCGTCCATCTTGTCCAGCGTGCCGCCGGTGTGGCCAAGGCCACGGCCCGATATCATCGGCACATAAGCGCCGCAGGCGGCGACGATCGGCGCCAGCATCAGCGAGACGTTGTCACCAACGCCGCCTGTCGAATGCTTGTCGGTAACCGGGCCGGGCAGGTCCGACCAGTCGAGCACATCGCCGGAATCGCGCATGGCGAGCGTCAGAGCCACCGCTTCGTCGCGGTTCATGCCGTTGAAGAACACCGCCATGGCGAAGGCGCCGACCTGGCCGTCCGAAACGGCGCCTGATGTCACCCCTTCGACGAAGGCGGCGATCTCCTGCTCCGACAGCCTCAGGCCATCGCGCTTGCGGCGGATGATTTCCTGCGGAAGCATCAGCTCTCCAGCAGGCCGTCGCGGAACACGCGCTGCAGGATCGTTGCCAGCCGCGCGCCTCCAACCGGTGCCATGTCCTTGGTCTCCTGGTGCGAGAGCTCGGCCCCGGTCATGCCGGCAGCCAAATTGGTGATGACCGAGCAGGCGGCGACGCGCAGCCCGAGGAAGCGGGCGAGAATGACCTCCGGTACGGTCGACATGCCGACCGCGTTGGCGCCCATGATGCGCGCCATCCGGATCTCGGCCGGTGTTTCGAAGCACGGGCCGGAGAACCACATGTAGACGCCCGTGTGCAATGCGGTGCCGGTCGCCTTCGCCGCGTGTTCGAGCGCCCTGCGGATGCCGGCATCATAAGCTTCGGTAAGACCAACGAAGCGGCGGTCGCTGGGTTCGCCGATCAGCGGATTGCTGCCCGAGAAATTGATGTGGTCCGATATCAGCATCACCGATCCCGGCGGCATTTCCGGATCGACCGAGCCGGCGGCATTGGTGAGGATCAGCTTCGTGATGCCGATGCCGGCAAGCACTTCCAGCNAGACGTGTGCTCTTCCGATCTATGGCCGGTGACGCCGCTTCGGGGAAAACCCGGCAGCTTGCCATAGGAGATGCGGATCGGATCCTCGATCTGATCGACCAGCCCGCCCAGGCCCGAACCCAGCACAAGCGCCGTCAACGGCGCCAGGCCGTCCAGTCTTTCGATGAGATGATCCAGCGCCTTTTCCGTCATCACAGCCGCCTCTTCATTTCAAAATGTCGCCCCGGAAGCCGTAAGGCAGCATGTCGCCCATGGTCACGGTCTCGGCCACGCCGGCATCGTCGCAGAGATAGAGCTTGGTTTCGGGCTGGCAGAATTCGGCCAGCCGCTGCCGGCAGCCGCCGCAGGGCGAGCATTTGACCATGCGTTCGGCGACAACG
The DNA here is from genome assembly GCF_000502955.1 of Mesorhizobium sp. LNHC252B00. Lineage (GTDB taxonomy): Bacteria > Pseudomonadota > Alphaproteobacteria > Rhizobiales > Rhizobiaceae > Mesorhizobium. The sequence continues at coordinate 18,231 of NZ_AYWO01000010.1, forward strand.
GCGATTTCCACGATCTTGCCACCGCCGCCCATGATGTAATGGCCGAGCGCGGTGGTCTCCGCGCACCAGCCTTCCGGATAGGAGGCGACCTCGATATTGGCACCGGCAAAGACGCGACCGTCCTCGGTGCGCAAGGCAGCGCCCACGGGAAACTTCGAATAGGGCGCGTAGGCCTTGGCCATGGCGGTCTTGGCGGCCTCGAACAGATCATGCGACATTCAGGTGTTCTCTCCGAGGATCATGTCCAAAACCCGGCGCTTGCGCCGAGCAGCATTTCGACCTTAGCGTTCCTTGACGTAGGGGACGCCGCCGGCGCGGGGCGGGATCGCCTTGCCGATGAAGCCGGCGAGCAGGATGACGGTGAGGATGTAGGGCAGCGCCTGCATGAACTGCACCGGCACCTTGCCGATGATGGGCAGCGGCGAGCCTTGCAGGCGGATCGACAGCGCGTCGAGGAAGCCGAACAGCAAGCAAGCGAACATGGCGTTGACCGGCTTCCACTTGGCGAAGATCAGGGCTGCCAGCGCGATATAGCCCTTGCCGGCGGTCATATCCTTCACGAAGCCGCCATTTTGCACCATCGACAGATAGGCGCCGGCAATGCCCGTGAGGATGCCGGTACAGATCAGCGCCCGGTAGCGCAGCCAGGCGACCGAGATTCCGGCGGTGTCGACGGCGGCCGGGTTCTCGCCGACGGCGCGCAGGCGCAGGCCGAAGCGGGTGCGAAACAGCACCCACCAGGTAAACGGCACCATCAGGAAAGCGAGATAGACCAGGATCGAGTGGCCCGACAGCAGCTCGGCATAGATCGGTCCGATGATCGGCACATCGTGGATGGCATCGGCGCCGGGCCAGATGATGGCCTCGAAGCGCTCGCCCGGTTGCAGCGCCGGCGTGCGCCCGCCTTGCTGGAACCAGGCTTGGCCGAGGATGATGGTCGATCCGGCGGCGATGAAATTGATCGCCACGCCGGAGACGATCTGGTTGCCGCGATGGGTGATCGAGGCAAAGCCGTGGATCATGGCAAAGGCGACCGAGATCAGGATGGCCATGCCAAGGCCGAGAAAGGCCGAATGGAACACGGAAGCCGCCGCCGCGCCGGCGAAGGCGCCGACCAGCATCTTGCCTTCGAGGCCGATATCGAAGATGCCGGCACGTTCCGAATAAAGGCCGGCTAGGCAAGCGAGCAGCAGCGGCACCGAGAGCCGGATGGTCGAGTCCAGTGTCTGGACGATTGCGTTGAACACATCCATCTCAGGCACCCTTCCCCTTTATCGCTTCCATGCCGACCGACCTCGGGTTGAACGAGGCGAACAGCGCCTGGATGTAGGGCCTGAACATGTGCTCGAGAGCGCCGGCAAACAGGATCACCAACCCCTGGATGATGACGATCATGTCACGGCTGATCGCCGGCATCTCGAAAGCGAGTTCGGCGCCGCCCTGATAGAGCATGCCGAACAGAATTGCCGCCAGCACGATGCCGACCGGGTGCAGGCGGCCCATCAGCGCCACCGCGATGCCGACGAAACCGGCGCCTGAAACAAAGTCGATCGCAACATTGTGCTGGTCGCCCATCACCGGATTGAGCGCCATCATGCCGGCCAGCGCGCCCGAGATCATCATGGCGGTGATGATGATGCGGGTTTCGGAAATGCCGGCATAGCGCGCCGCCTTGGGGCTGTGGCCATAGGTGCGCATCTCATAGCCGAGCTTGGTGCGCCAGATCAGCAGCCAGACCAGGAAGGCCATGGCCAGCGCCAGCAGGAAGGAAATGTTGAGCGGCGCCGAACGGATCTTGGCGCCGAACAGTTCGATGATCCAGTTGAGCTTAGGCAATTCCGCACCGGCGAAGAAGTTGCGCGTCTGCGGCGCTTGCGAGGCTGCCGGCTTCAACGGGCCAACCAGCAGGTAAACCATGATCGAGGCGGCGATGAAGTTGAACATGATGGTGGTGATAACGATGTGTGAACCGCGCTTGGCCTGCAGATAGGCGGGTATCAATGCCCACAAAGCGCCCACGACCGCTGCCGCGACGATGGCCAGCGGAAAGGTCAGCCACCATGGCAGCGTCGTGTCGAAGCTGAGGCAGACGACGGCTATGCCGAGGCCCGCTATGTAGGCCTGTCCTTCGGTGCCGATGTTGAACAAGCCGCAATGTGCCGCCACGGCCACCGAAAGCCCGGTGAAGATGAACGTGGTGGCATAGAAAAGGGTGAAGGCAATGCCTGTGCCCTTGCCGAAGGCACCCTCGACCAGGATGACGGCGGCGCGCAGCGGGTTTTCGCCGACCAGAAGCACGACGAAGCCGGCGACCACGAAGGCAACGAACAGATTGATCAGCGGGATCAGGCCGTAGTCGGCCCAGGCCGGCAGCTTGGCGTAAGGCGTGCTCACTCTGCGGCCTCCTGGTGTTCGACGCCGGCCATCAGCAGGCCGAGTTCGCCTTCGGTCGCCTCCGGGCCGCGCTCGCCGACGATGCGGCCGGCAAACATCACCAGGATGCGGTCGGAGAGTGAACGGATCTCGTCCAGTTCGACCGACACAACCAGCACTGCCTTGCCCTGGTCGCGCATGGCGATCAGGCGCTTGTGGATGAATTCGATGGCGCCGACGTCGACGCCGCGTGTCGGCTGGCCGACGATCAGCACGCCGGGATCCTGTTCCATTTCGCGCGCGAGCACGATCTTCTGCTGGTTGCCGCCGGAAAAATTGGCGGTCTTGAGCCGGCAGTCCGTCGGGCGGATATCGTATTTGGCGATCTTGTCCTTGGCATCGTTGCGGATGGCATCGATGTTGAGGAAGGGGCCCTTCAGATAGCGCGGGTCGTCATGATAGCCGAGGATGGAATTCTCATTCTCCTCGAAGGCAAGCACCAGCCCGACGTGATGGCGATCTTCCGGCACGTGCGCGAGCCCGCGGTCACGCAATTCGCCTGGATCGGCGGCGCCGGTCAGGTCGATCGGCTTGCCGTCGAGCATGACCGAGCCGGAGACAGCCCGCCTGATGCCGGAAATCGCCTCGAGCAGTTCGGATTGTCCGTTGCCGGCGACACCGGCGATACCGACAATCTCGCCGGCCCTGATATCGAAGGAGATGTCGTCGACCATGGTGACGCCGCGTGTATCCTTCACCGTCAGGTTCTTGACCGCCAGCTTGACGCCGCCGGCTTCCGCCTCGCCCTTTTCGACCCTCAGGAGCACGCGCCGTCCGACCATCAGCTCAGCCAGTTCCTCGACCGTGGTCTTGGCGGTCTCGCGCGTCGCTACCATCGTGCCCTGGCGCATGACCGACACAGTGTCGGTGATATCCATGATCTCGCGCAGTTTGTGAGTGATCAGCACCACCGTCTTGCCCTGGTTCTTCAGCTGCTTGAGGATGCGGAACAGATGGTCGGCCTCTGCCGGTGTCAACACACCCGTGGGCTCGTCGAGGATCAGGATCTCGGCGCCGCGATAAAGCGCCTTCAGTATCTCGACACGCTGCTGCAGGCCGACCGGCAGTTCCTCGATAATCGCATCGGGATCGACTTCCAGTCCGTATTCGCGCTCCAGCCGCTCCAGTTCGGATCGCGCCTTGGCGATGCTCTTCTTCAGCAGGGCATCGCTCTCGGCGCCGAGGATGACGTTTTCCAGCACCGAGAAGTTGTCGACCAGCATGAAGTGCTGATGCACCATGCCGATGCCGAGCGCGATGGCGTCATTGGGCGTCTTGATCGCCGCCGGCTGACCTCCGACTCGGATCTCGCCGCTATCGGCCTGGTAGAAGCCATAGAGGATCGACATCAGCGTCGACTTGCCCGCGCCGTTCTCGCCGACAATGCCGTGGATGGTGCCGCGCGCGATCTCCAGATTGATGTCGCGGTTGGCGCGCACGGCGCCAAAACTCTTGTTGATGCCGATCAACTCGATTGCGGCTTGCGCCATGCAGCCTGTCCCACTCTTATTTTTTATCGCTTGGTCAAAACGCCTAGCATGACGCTCCGCCCGTGCCAATTGGCCGGAGCAGGGCCACTCTCGACAAATCCCGGTGCGCTTGTCAATTTCCAACGTGTCCGGGGCCTTCATATTCGCTAATATGGCGAAGCCGAAATTCGCATCACGGCGCAAAGGCTTTACGCTGCAAGACAAGGATTTGAATGACCATGCCCTCCGACCGGCTGACGACGCTGGAGATCCGCGCCACCGAACAGGAGAAGACCATCGAGGAGCTGTCCGGTCAGATTGCCGAGCAGTGGAAGGTGATCGAGCGCATGCAGCGAAAGCTCGATGCGCTGGCCGAACGGTTCCTGGCGCTGGAGGAGCAGGCAGGAGACGAAGTGCCTGTAACCAAGCCGCCGCACTGGTGAGGAAAGAGGGGAGGGTGCACGCCGTGGCCGGTGAAAGCAATCGCATCGCGCGGGCCGGCGACTATGTGCTCGGCCTGATGAACGACACGGAACGCGAACGAGCCGAGCGCGATCTGGAAATCGACCCGGCCTTTCGCGACGCGGTCGTGCAGCTTGCCGAACGCATGCATGTCTTCGACCATGCCGAGCCGGAAGAGCGCTGGAAGCAGATCACGCAGCGCATCGGCGACCTGCCGCAGATGCGCAGCTCTGGGCTCATCGATGCCGCGTCGCCAGCCGTGATCCAAAGCCTGTCGCAGCGGCCGCACGGCATCGGCTTGCACGCGCTTGGCGGCCGGCGCGGATTTGCCGTGGCCGTCGGCCTGATCGTGGCTTTTACGCTGGGGTATCTGGCGGGCAAATTCTAGGGGTTTATTTTCGGGATCACGCTCGCGGCCGGCACGACATCAGAGCCATTGTTTCGTTGTCCTGCCCAAAAACCTCAATCATGTTCCAGCCAAGGGCTGCGTAGAAATCACGTGCTTCCCATGTGTAGAGATAGAGCGTCTCGACACCCTGCCCAACTGCATGGGCTTCAGTCGCCCTGACCAGCGCACCGCCAATTCCCCTGTTTCTGTGACCACCATCGACAGCCAATCCTGCCAGCCATGGTGTCAGATCATGCGCCGGTTCCAGTTCGTGGCGGACCAGCAGGCGCGAGCCAACCGCTACATCGCCGATCCGGGCCACGAATGCCGCCTCGAAGCCGTCACCGGCGAGCAGTTCGCGAAGGCCTGCCGCGTCCTCTTCGAAAGTCCTTGCGGTCCCCTCGAAAAAGGTGGCGAGGCGCAGTCGCGCGATCGTTTCGACATCGCGCTCGTCCATGGGTTCGATTATCGGCTGCATCGTTGTCTCGAAATGTCATCCGTGGCGGAGCGGTGACTATTTCGCTCGATCCGGTAAAAGACAAACCGCCAGGCTTGCGCCCGGCGGTTTGCAGATCATGGCCGGATGCCGCTCAATAGGGGCAGGCGTTGTCGGCGGTGTAGTCGTGCACCTGGATCTTGCCGGAGATGATGTCGGCTTTGGCCTTTTCGACGGCTGCCTTCATCTCGTCGGTCACCAGTGCCTTGTTGTTGTCGTCCATGGCGTAGTCGACGCCGCCTTCCTTGAGGCCGAGATTTTGCAGGCCGCCCTTGAAAGTGCCGTTCTTGCCGTCCATGAAGGCGTTGTAGACGGCAACGTCGACGCGCTTCATCATCGAGGTCAGCACTTTGCCGGGCTGCAGGCCGTTCTGGTTGGAATCGACTCCGATGCCAAGCTTGCCGGCATCGGCCGCCGCCTGCAGCACGCCGACGCCGGTGCCGCCGGCCGCGGCGTAGACCACGTCGGAGCCCTGGTCGATCTGCGTCTTGGCGATCTCGCCGCCCTTGGCCGGGTCGTTCCAGGCGGCCGGCGTGTCACCGGTCATGTTCTGGATGACGTCCGTCGCGCCGGCCGCCTTGGCGCCGCCGACATAGCCGCATTCGAACTTGCGGATCAGCGGGATGTCCATGCCGCCGATGAAGCTGACCTTCTTCGACTTCGAAGCCATCCCCGCCAGGATGCCGACCAGATAGGAGCCTTCATTCTCCTTGAATACCAGCGAGCGGACATTGGGGAGATCGACGGCGTCGTCGATGATGGCGAAGTTGAGGTCAGGATATTCGGCCGCGACCTTCTTCAGCGCGTCCTCCCAGGCAAAGCCGGCCATGACGATCGGGTTGCGGCCGTCCTCGGCGAAGCGGCGCAGCGCCTGCTCGCGCTGCGAGGCGTTGGAAACCTCGAACTCGACATAGGCCGTGCCGGTTTCGGTCTTGAACTTTTCGGCGCCGTGGAAGGCAGCTTCGTTGAAGGATTTGTCGAATTTGCCGCCGAGATCATAGAGGATGGCCGGCTGGACATCCGCGGCGAAAGCCGGAAGAACCATTGCGGTTGCGGCCAGGAGGCCGAGAACGATACGTTTCATGTGATCCACACCCTGTCGGTTATTTTTTCCGTTATGCACCGCATACCGGCCCGGTTCTCCGGCAGGCATGCGACATCAGCCAGGAGTGTATTCCCCTCCCGCTCGGCGGCAATCTGGCACGGCCCGAAACAAAATTCACGCGGAATTTTGACCTTTTGGAAAAGCATGGCGAAGGCCAGCCGCAGCAGCTTGATCTTTGCGCCTAAGACCTCAGGCGGCGGCCGGAATGCCGTAAGCGACGCCCGTGCCTTTCAAGTTGCAAGTGCCGTAAGGGTTCTTCGCCAGATATTGCTGGTGATCGGCTTCGGCGAAGTAGAATTCGGTCGCCGGCGCGATCTCGGTGGTGATTCCGCCGTGGCCGGCGCCGCGCAGCGAAGCCTCATAGGCATCGCGTGAGGCGCTCGCCGCCTGCAATTGCGCATCGCCGATCGTGTAGATCGCGGAGCGGTAGGTGGTGCCGATATCATTGCCTTGGCGCATGCCTTGCGTCGGGTCATGGCTTTCCCAAAACAGCTTCAGAAGCGCGGCATAGGAGACGATCCTGGGATCATGGACGACCATCACAACTCCCGCATGGCCGGTGAGGCCGGTGCAGGTTTCCTGGTGGGTCGGATTGGGCGTGATGCCGCCGGCATAGCCGACCGCCGTAACCCAGACGCCTTCGATCGGCCAGAACAGCCGCTCCGCCCCCCAGAAGCAGCCGAGCCCGAACATCGCCGTCTCCAGCCCCTCGGGATAAGGACCCTTGAGCGGTCGTTTCGAGACCTGGTGCCGTCGTGCGGTCGGGATCGCTCTGGTACGGCCCGGCAACGCCTCCGACGGCTTCGGCAGATTGAGCTTCTTGTTCAGCATGTCGCTGAGAAAGAACATGCGCTGCTTTCCTCTGAGTGAAACGCGGAAGGGAATCAGTTCGCGGCGAACCGTCCGCGCGGTTGCCGCCTGTAGCCGATCGCATAGAGCAGGAAGGCCAGCGCGGCGAACACGGCGAAGCCCGGCTGATTGAGCACCCAGGCGACGGCGCCGTCCCACAGCAGCGGGCTGGCCTTGGTTCGCACGAAGGTCTCGAATTCGGCCCGAGTGTCCGGCGAGACCGCCAGCCAACTGGTGTTGAGCGGAGTCAGAACCAGTGCCGAAGCCGCCACGGTACGCGTCGCGTCAAGCACCGCCATGATGACGGAAATCGACAGGGCGACCATGGCGGCAAGACGAAAGATGAAGCGAAACATCAGCGACCTTCCTCCCGGGCCAGTCCTCAAGCTCCTCCCGAGGGCGTTCCGGCACGTTTCGAACGAGAGATAGAATGGGCCTGCCTACTTCGCAATCGTCCTACGCGAATTCCGGCGCTTTGTCCGGTCGTAGCTATACCGCCGGCTTGCGTTTGCGCCGCGCTGGCGGCTTCGCGAAACGCTGTGTGGCCGGCAAAGCGAATAGACTGCCGTTATGGCTTGGCATTCGGCGCCGGATCGACTAGATGAGCCCCGCGCCTGTTGCTTCGACGGCTCAGGTGCAGGGGAAGGGCGTTCGCTGGTTGGCGACGCCGGCGAGGAATTCCACGCCTCCGCCCCAAGGGAGGTGCATCTCCCCAACCCGCGCGGCGAAACCGGCCGGCGTGACATGCATGGACGGAGAGGTGGCCGAGTGGTTGAAGGCGCACGCCTGGAAAGTGTGTTTACGGGAGACCGTAACGCGGGTTCGAATCCCGCTCTCTCCGCCATTCCACAAAAATGGTAGAATCGTCTGATATCGTTGCGTTTCGTAAGGGGCGCCAGAAGGATCAATGCCCTATTCTGGTGTCCAAATTCACGGTGATCTTGTCGGCTAGCAAGGGTGCATGTGTGAATGCCGACAAGCCGGTTTTGGAATTGTTGCGCGATCTGGTAGTGGTGATCCAAATCACAGGAGACGGCATGCCAAACGATGTAGTCGTGCGCGACAGCAATGGCGCTCAATTGAATGACGGCGATTCCGTCACGCTGATCAAGGACCTCAAAGTCAAAGGCACTTCGGAGACGATCAAGCGGGGTACATTGGTGAAGAACATTCGCCTCAACGGCAATCCCGGCGAGATCGAATGCAACACCAAGCAAGTGAAGGGCCTGGTGCTCAAAACCGAGTTCGTGAAGAAGGCGTGACCCTCAAGGCGGCAACCGCCACGTCCCTGCCAAACAGCGCACAAGGCGGGGTGATTGTTGCTAATCGCCTCTGTCTGCAGCCTTCCGTCCAGCCCACCGGCTGCGAGCAGTACATCGTTCGATAGGGTGTGCCGTCACGGTCGGCTATTTCGCCTATATGGCCGCCATGGCCGCCAACCAAAAATCGCCGGCCGATATGGCAGCGCTGGCAGTGTCGATTCTCAAGTCCAGCGATGCTTCCCCGGAAATGCGGGAATGGGCCTCGGATGCCAGAGGAATACAGAACGATATTGGAATGCCGGCCAAATCCGTTCAGCAATGACGGCGCCTCCCATCGTCTCCGGCCCCTTTCGGCGTTTCGGACTGGCTGTACCATGATGCCCCGCATGGCCGGTGTGACGGCCAGCCGGTAGAGCGTGCACGACGCACCGACCGCGACGCCTCGGACGGCCGCCGGACCGAAAACCTTTATGAAATTCCTATTTCTTTCCGCCCCGTCCCGTCTCGAACCTTTATGGCGATCGGGTCCATATTCCCCTTGAGAAAACACAACTGGTTTCGTCGGCGGCAAAGTGTGCGGCGGGCCACGATTTTGCGCACCTTTTCGTCAAGGGCGCAAAGTACAGACAGGCGCAAGGAACAAACACAATGGACATCATTGTTCTCGGGATCGGGGTTTTGTTTTTCGCCCTGTTCTTCACCTACGTCAAAGCATGCGACCGAATTTGAGCTGAGGATAGGACCATGCTTCTCGACTACATCCTCAGTGGTGGCGTGACCTTGTTCCTGCTCGCCTATCTGACCTACGCGCTCGTTCGTCCAGAACGCTTCTGAAGGCACGGAAAGCACAGCCATGACCCTGAACGGTTGGATACAGATCCTGGTCTTTTGCGGGATCATCATTTTGCTGGTGAAGCCGCTCGGCGGCTACATGCACCGCGTCTTCAACGGCGACCGGACGCTGCTCTCGCCAGTCTTCGGCCCGCTCGAGCGCGGGCTCTACCGCGTTTGCGGAACCAACGAACGCGAGGAACAGCACTGGACCACCTATGCGGTGGCTTTGCTGCTCTTCAACCTTGCCGGCTTCCTGGTGCTCTATGTCCTGCAGCGCCTACAGGGAAGCCTGCCCTACAATCCGGCCGGCATGACCGCGGTTGAACCAGGTCTGGCCTTCAACACCGCCGCCAGCTTCATGACCAATACCAACTGGCAGAACTACGGCGGCGAGAGCACGATGTCCTACCTCGTGCAGATGGCTGGCCTGACGGTGCAGAATTTCGTTTCGGCCGCCACCGGCATTGCCATCGCCATTGCGTTGATCCGCGGCTTTGCCCGCGCTTCCGGCAAGTCGATCGGCAATTTCTGGGTCGATATGACCCGTTCCACGCTTTATGTGCTGCTGCCGTTCTGCATCGTGCTGACGCTGGTCTATGTCTGGCTCGGCATGCCGCAGACGCTTGGCGCCTACGTCAACGCCACCACGCTCGAAGGGGCACAGCAGACCATCGCCGTCGGCCCGGTCGCTTCGCAGGTTGCCATCAAGATGCTCGGCACCAATGGCGGCGGCTTCTTCAACGCCAATGCCGCACATCCCTTCGAGAATCCCGACGCGATCTCCAACCTGATCCAGATGGTGTCGATCTTCGCCATCGGCGCAGCCTTGACCAACGTCTTCGGACGCATGATCGGCAACCAGCGCCAGGGTTGGGCAATCCTGTCGGCCATGGGCGTCATGTTCGTCGCCGGCGTCATCGTCTGCTACTGGGCGGAAGCCGCCGGCAACCCGCTGGTGCATGCGCTCGGCATCGACGGCGGCAACATGGAAGGCAAGGAGACGCGCTTCGGCGTCGCCTTGTCGGCGCTGTTTGCCGTCATCACCACCGCCGCCTCCTGCGGCGCCGTCAATGCCATGCACGGCTCCTTCACGGCGCTCGGCGGCATGATCCCGATCATCAACATGCAGCTTGGCGAAGTCATCGTCGGCGGTGTCGGCGCCGGTCTCTACGGCATCCTGATGTACATCGTCATCGCCGTCTTCGTCGCCGGCCTGATGGTCGGCCGCACGCCCGAATATCTCGGCAAGAAGGTCGAGGCCAAGGAGGTCAAGATGGCGATGCTGGCCATACTGTGCCTGCCGCTGGCGATGCTGATCTTCACCGCCATCGCGGTCGTGCTGCCGACCGGTGTGGCGTCGATGGGGAATGCCGGCCCGCACGGCTTCTCCGAGGTTCTCTATGCCTATACGTCGGCTGCGGCGAACAATGGCTCGGCCTTCGGCGGCCTCAGCGGCAACACGCCCTGGTACAACATCACCATCGGCATCGGAATGTTGATGGGCCGCTTCCTGGTCATCATCCCGGCGCTGGCCATCGCCGGCTCCCTGGTGGCGAAGAAGACGGTTCCGGCTTCCGCCGGCACCTTCCCGACTGATGGCCCGCTGTTCGTTGGGCTGCTGGTCGGCGTCATCCTCATCGTCGGTGGTCTGACCTTCTTCCCGGCGCTCGCCGTCGGACCGATCATCGAGCATCTGGCTGGCATCCACGGGCAGACCTTCTGAGGCTGTCATGCCCTGGTTCAGCACCAAGCGCCGCAACATCAGCCACAGTGGCGATCAAGGAAAGGAGGAGAGACCTCCTCCTTTCCCGACCCTGTCGACCTTTCTCGGCCTCGCGGCAGTCATGCTCGTCCTCTGGTTGCTGGTCTACGGGCCGCCGCACTTCCTTTCGGCATCCGATCATCCAGTGCCGTCCAACAACACCGAAGCCGGAGCTTCAAAATGAGCCGCTCGAAATCAGCAAGCATCATGGATGCCCGCATCCTGCTTCCCGCCATTGGCGACGCTTTCCGCAAGCTTGACCCGCGCACGCTGGCCAGGAACCCGGTGATGTTCGTCGTCGCCGTCGTCTCGGTGCTCACCACGGTGCTGTTCGTCAAGGACCTAGTCACCGGCGGCGGCAATCTCGGCTTCACGCTGCAGATCATCATCTGGCTATGGTTCACCGTGCTGTTCGCCAATTTCGCCGAAGCCGTCGCCGAAGGGCGCGGCAAGGCGCAGGCGGAATCGCTGCGCAAGGCCCGCACCGAAACCCAGGCCAAGCTTTTGACGGGCGAGGACCGCACCAGGTTCAAGCTGGTGCCCGGCACCAGCCTGAAGGTCGGCGATGTCGTTCTCGTCGAGGCCGGCGACATCATCCCGTCCGATGGCGANGATTCGCTGCGCAAGGCGCGCACCGAGACCCAGGCCAAGCTTTTGACCGGCGAAGATCGTACGAAATACAAACTCGTGCCCGGCACCAGCCTCAAGGTCGGCGATGCGGTGCTGGTCGAGGCCGGCGACATCATCCCGTCCGACGGCGAGGTGATCGAAGGCGTCGCTTCGGTCAACGAAGCGGCGATCACCGGCGAGTCCGCGCCGGTCATCCGCGAATCCGGCGGCGATCGCTCGGCGGTCACCGGCGGCACGCAGGTCTTGTCCGACTGGATCCGCGTGCGCATCACGGCGGCGTCCGGCCACACCTTCCTCGACCGGATGATTTCGCTGGTCGAAGGCGCGGAGCGGCAAAAGACGCCGAACGAGATCGCGCTCAACATCCTGCTCGTCGGCATGACACTTATCTTCGTGCTGGCCACCGCAACGATCCCGAGCTTTGCGACTTATTCGGGCGGCTATATCTCGGTCACCGTGCTCGTCGCCCTGTTCGTCACCCTGATTCCGACCACGATCGGCGCGCTGCTGTCGGCCATCGGTATCGCAGGCTTGGACCGCCTGGTGCGCTTCAATGTGCTGGCCATGTCGGGACGCGCCGTCGAGGCTGCCGGCGACGTCGACACGCTGCTGCTCGACAAGACCGGCACGATCACGCTCGGCAACCGCCAGGCAACCGAGTTCCGCTCGGTCAAGGGCGTCACCGAGCAGGAACTGGCCGACGCGGCACAACTCGCCTCGCTTGCCGATGAAACGCCGGAAGGACGTTCGATCGTCGTGCTGGCCAAGGAGAAATACGCCATCCGCGCCCGCGACATGGCCACGCTGCACGCCACCTTCGTGCCTTTCACCGCCCAGACCCGTATGAGCGGCGTCGACATCGATGGCTCCTCGGTGCGCAAGGGCGCGGTCGATTCCGTGCTTGCCCATGTCAGCCAGTCGACGGTCGCCGCCCACGCGACGCGGCCCGGCAGCGATACCGTCCGCGACCTGCAGGCGATCGCCGACGAAATCGCCAAATCGGGCGGCACGCCGTTGGCTGTCGAGCGCGACGGGCGCCTGCTCGGCGTCGTCCACCTCAAGGATATCGTCAAGGGCGGCATCAGGGAGCGCTTCGCCGAATTACGCAAGATGGGCATCCGCACGGTGATGATCACCGGCGACAATCCGATGACGGCGGCAGCCATTGCCGCGGAAGCCGGCGTCGACGACTTCCTCGCCCAAGCAACGCCGGAGGACAAGCTAAAGCTGATCCGCGACGAGCAGGCCAAGGGCAAGCTGGTCGCCATGTGCGGCGACGGCACCAACGATGCGCCGGCCCTTGCCCAGGCCGATGTCGGCGTCGCCATGAACACCGGCACGGTCGCCGCGCGCGAGGCCGGCAACATGGTCGACCTCGACAGCGATCCGACCAAACTCATCGAGATCGTCGAGATCGGCAAGGCGCTGCTGATGACGCGAGGCTCGCTGACAACCTTCTCCATCGCCAACGACGTGGCCAAGTACTTCGCCATCATCCCGGCGATGTTCGCTGCCTTCTACATCGCGCCTGGGCAAACCACCGGCCCGTTGCAGGCGCTCAACATCATGCATCTGGCGACGCCGCAAAGCGCCATCCTGTCGGCCATCATCTTCAACGCGCTGATCATCATCGCGCTGATTCCGCTGTCGCTGAGAGGCGTCAAATATCGTGCCATCGGCGCCGGCGCGCTGCTCAGCCGGAACCTGCTCGTCTACGGCCTCGGCGGCATCATCGTCCCCTTCGTCGGCATCAAGGCGATCGACATGATCGTCACGGCGCTTGGCCTCGCTTAAGGAATATCCCCATGCTCACCCAGATAAGACCCGCGATCGTCATGATCGTCTTCTTCACGGTGCTGACCGGCCTGATCTATCCGATCGGCATGACCGGCATCGCCCAGGCACTGTTCCCCCGCCAGGCAAATGGCAGCCTGATCGAAAAGGACGGCAAGGTCATCGGCTCCGAACTGATCGGCCAAGGCTTTGCCAGCGACCGGTATTTCCATGGCCGCCCCTCGGCTGCCGGCAGCAACGGCTATGACGCTTCCGCCTCCGGCGGCAGCAATTTAGGTCCGACCAATCCCAAGCTGATCGACCGCATCAAGGGCGATGTGGAAAAGCTGAAGGCGCAGAATCCGAGCCAGCCCGTGCCGATCGACCTGGTCACCACCTCAGGCAGCGGCCTCGATCCTGACATCAGCCCAGAAGCCGCGTACTTCCAGGTCGCAAGGGTGGCCAAGGCCAGGGGGATCGACGAGGCCAGGATCAAGGCGCTGGTCGACGCCCGTGTCGAGGGCAGGGAGCTCGGCTTCATGGGCGAACCGGTGGTCAATGTGCTGGGTCTCAACCTTGCACTGGACGTAGCGAAAGAGTGAATGGCTCGGGCCGGGGATCGACAGTATCCCCGGCTCCATCCATGATCGATAATGATGCCGGACGACAGAAGCAACGACACCAGACCTTCTCCCGACGCACTGCTCGATCATGCCGAGCGGGAAGGTCGCGGCCGTCTGCGGATATTCCTCGGCGCGGCACCGGGCGTCGGCAAGACCTACGAGATGCTGATGTCTGGCCGCGCCAGGGTGGCCGACGGCGTGGACGTGATCATCGGCATCGTCGAGACGCATGGCCGCAAGGAAACGCTGGCCCTGGTCGAGGGCTACGAGGTCATTCCGCGCCGCAAGGTCGACTACAGAGGGCGCATCCTCGAAGAGATGGATATCGACGCCATCCTTGCCCGGCGCCCGGCGCTGGTTCTCGTCGACGAACTCGCCCACACCAACGCGCCCGGCAGCCGCCATCCCAAGCGCTATCTCGACGTTCAGGAAATCCTGACGCACGGCATCGACGTCTATACGACGCTCAACATCCAGCATGTCGAAAGCCTGAACGACGTCGTCGCCCAGATCACCAAGGTCAGGGTCCGCGAGACGGTTCCCGATTCCATCATCGACCAAGCCGACGATGTCGAGATCATCGATCTCACCCCCGACGACCTGATCAAACGGCTCGAGGAAGGCAAGGTCTATTTCCCCAACACCGCCCAGCGCGCGATCGAAAACTATTTCTCATCAGGCAATCTGACGGCGCTTAGGGAGTTGGCGCTGCGCCGCACCGCGCAGCGCGTCGACGACCAGTTGCTGATCCATATGCAGGCGCATGCCATTCCCGGACCATGGGCAGCCGGGGAAAGGGTTCTCGTCTGCCTCGACGCGCGTCCTGGAGGAGCGGCCCGCGTCCGCTATGCGCGCAGGCTGGCCGACCGGCTGCGTGCCCCCTGGACCGCGCTGCATGTCGATAGCACGCGCTTGGCCAGTATGCCCGAAGAGGACAAAGACCGGCTCGCAAACAACCTGCGCCTCGCCCAGCAGCTTGGCGCCGAGGTGACGACCATACCGGGTCAGAACGTGGCGCAGGACATCGTGCGTTACGCGACGGCGAACAACTTCACCCATATCGTGGTCGGCAGGCCGACCCGGTCGCGCTGGCGGGAATTGATCGAAGGCTCGCTCACCTATGATCTCATCCGCAATGCCGGCGACATCAGCGTCCATGTCATTTCGGGAAACGAACGCGGCACCGAGGCGGCTTCGAGAAGCGTCCGGGCGGCGGACGAGCAGCGGCAGTTCGAGATCTGGCCCTATCTCAAGGCCACGGCCTATCTCATGGGCTCGCTCGCCTTCGCCGTCGTTCTCGATCAGTTTCTCGACGTCCGCAATCTGGCGATCATCTTTCTCATCGCGGTGCTGGCATCGGCGGTGACCGGTGGCCTGTGGCCGGCACTGTATGCCTGTTTCGTCAGTGCCCTTGCCTTCAACTATTTCTTCATGGAACCGCGCTACACGCTGACCATCCGGGATCCGGAAAGCATTGTCGCGCTTGGCGTGTTCCTGGTTGTCGCCGTTATCGCCAGCAATTTGACGGCGCGCGTGCAGCGCCAGGCGGTCGCCGCCCGCTCACGGGCGCGGGCCACCGAGGACATCTACCTTTTTTCAAAGAAGCTCGCCGGTGCCGGCACGCTCGACGACGTTCTCTGGGCCACCGCTTTCCAGATCGCCTCGATGCTGAAGCTGCGGGTGGTGCTGCTTTTGCCTGAAGACGGAACGATCACCGTCAAGGCCGGCTATCCGCCAGACGACACATTGGCCGAAGCCGACATCGCCGCCGCCCGCTGGGCCTGGGAGCACAATCGGGCCGCCGGACGTGGCGCCGATACGCTTCCCGGCGCCAAGCGCCTCTATCTTCCCTTGCGCACGGGGCGCACGGCACTCGGTGTCGTCGGCCTCGACAATGACAAACAGGGGCCGCTGCTGACGCCCGAGCAACAGCGCCTGCTCGACGCGCTGGCCGATCAGGCGGCGGTCGCCATCGAGCGCATCCAACTGGTCGCCGACGTCGACCGCGCAAAGCTTGCCGCCGAGGCGGACAGGCTGCGCTCGGCGCTTCTCACCTCGATCTCCCATGATCTGAAGACGCCGCTCGCAGCCATCATGGGCGCGGCCGGCACGCTGAGGGAATTCTCAGCCGCACTTCCCGAACAGGATCGGGCAGAGCTTTTGTCGACCGTGCTCGACGAATCCGAGCGGCTGAACCGCTTCATCGCCAATCTGCTCGACATGACCAAGATCGAGTCCGGCGCGATGGAGCCGAACTACGCCTTCCACTATGTCGGCGACATCGTCGGCTCCGCCCTGCAGCGGGCCAGGAAGATCATCGCCGAGCACAAGATCGAGACGGACATCACCTCGGATTTGCCGATGTTGAAGGTCGATCCCGTCCTGTTCGAGCAGGCGCTGTTCAACCTTCTCGACAATGCAGCGAAATACGCGCCGGCCGGCTCGACGATCCGCGTTCAGGGCTGGACCGACAATGGTTCTGTCCTCCTGCAGGTCATGGATGAAGGGCCGGGCATTCCCACCGGCGATCTGGAACGGATTTTCGACACCTTCTACCGGGTGCGCAAGGGCGACCAGGTTCGCGCCGGCACCGGGCTCGGGCTGTCGATTTGTCGTGGTTTCATCGAGGCGATGGGCGGGACGATCACGGCGGCAAACCGGACCGATCGCTCAGGCGCGGTCTTCACCATCAAGATGCCGAAGCCGGCCAACACGCCCGATCTCGACGCCTCTGCCACGGATGATGGGGGCGACTTGGAATGACAAACTCGAATGTCAGGATCCTGGTCGTCGATGACGAGCCGCCGATCCGAAAGCTGCTGCGTGTCGGGCTCGGCAGCCAGGGCTATGCGATCAGCGAGGCGCCGAACGCCAAAGCGGCGATCGAACTGATGGAGACGGAGGAGCCGGACCTTGTCCTGCTCGACCTCGGCCTGCCCGGCATGAGCGGCCATGAGCTGTTGCGCAAATGGCGTGACGACGGTCTCGACATTCCGGTGGTCATCCTGTCCAGCCGCACCGACGAGGCCGGCATCGTCCAGGCTCTGGAACTCGGCGCCGACGACTATGTCACCAAGCCGTTCGGCATGAACGAACTGGTCGCGCGCATCCGCGTGGCGCTGCGGCACAAATTCCAGCAACAGGGCGAGAAGCCTGTTTTCCAGACCGGCGACCTATCCGTCGATCTGGTCAAACGCATCGTCAAGGTCGAGGGCAAGGACGTAAAGCTCTCGCCGAAGGAATACGATATCCTGCGCATTCTCGTGCAGCACGCCGGCAGGGTGCTGACCCATCAATTCCTGTTGAAGCAGGTCTGGGGCGATTCGACCGACGTGCAGTATCTCAGGGTTTATGTCCGGCAGCTCAGGCAGAAGATCGAGAAGACCCCCGACCAGCCGCGCTACATCACCACCGAGACCGGCGTTGGTTACCGCCTGCGCGAGGTCGAGTGAGCGGGCAAGGTCTAGCCGATCGCTTCCCGCGGCTGACCGAAGGGCGTGGATGCCCGGAAGGCCGCAAGGCAGCCGACAATGCCGAGCGGTACGAAGGCAAGAAACAGCCATGACGCGACATTCGCCGCGGCGTCATAATTCAAACCTTGCGAAAAGCCGCTGGCGTTGGCGACGATGCCGGCAAGTGCGGCACCCACGGCATAGCCGATCCGCTGCATGGTCGGCACCGCCACCGAGGCGATGGTCTGCTCGCTTTCAGGCGCTGAGGCGACGATGACGCGCGTCAGGAAGGGTCATGAGACGCCGAAGCCGCCGCCCTGCAGCAGCGCGCAGATCAGGATCAGCGGGATGGAGCCTAGGGGTATCGTATAGGCAAAGCCGGCAATACCGGCCGCGATCATCGCCGCGCCGCCGACGATGATCAGTCGCTCGCGTTGCGGTGGTGCGTTGGCGACCAGGATCGACAGGATCGACCAGGCGATCGATTCGGCGGCGATGATGTAGCCGGTGGTCAGCAGCGGAATGTCGTGCAGGCTGGTCAGGAGCAGCGGGCCGTAGACGCCGAAGGAACAGGTCGCCACCGAAAAGGCGGCAACCATGGTCATGCCGGCGCCGACCGGCGTTCGCCACGAGAACAGCCGCGCCGGAAACAGCCGCGAACGCGGCTTCAACGCGTCGATGGAGAAGAACAGCACCAGGCCGACCAGCCCGAGGGCCATCAGCAGCGAGGAACGCAGCAAGGCGATGTCGACGCCGGCCGAGGCGATCAGCACCACGGCGACGGCAAGGCAGCCAAGGGCTGCGAACGGGAAGGGCGGCGCCTTGCCTATGCTCGTCCTGGGTTTCGTCGCCTCCGGCGTGTCGAGCACGATGAAGCTTGCCAGCGCCATGGCGGTGCCGCCGAGGGTGAAGACGCCAAAGGCCCAGCGCCATGACAGAAGCTCGGTCATGATCGCGCCGAGCAACGGTCCGCTGAAGGCGGCTACGCCCCAGATCGCCGACATGATGCCGAAAAGCTGTGGCCAGATGGTGCGCGAGAACAGCCGCTCGACCGAGACGAAGGCCAACGACACCAGCGCACCGCCGCCAAGCCCCTCGATCAGGCGGCCTGCAAGGAACAGTTGCATGGAAGGCGAGGTGGCGCAGACCAGCGCTCCGGCTGCGTAGAGGAGCGCGGCGACCACCATGTTGGTGCGCAGCGGAACATAGCTCACCAGACGCCCGGCTGCCGCGCCGGCAACGATGGCGCCGAGTTCGTAGATAGCCAGCGACCAGCCGACGAGTTGGACACCGGCCAGTTCGCCGACCATGGCCGGCATCACCGTGGCCACCATGGTTTCGTTGGTGGCGTGCAGCAGGATGCCGAGGCTGATGAAGCAGAAGCGCGCCAGGTCGCCGCTTGCCCACAATGCGCGCCAGTCGACCCTGTTTGTGCTGATTTCGGTCATGTCCACCCCTGCTTTCCNGGTCGCCGCTTGCCCACAATGCGCGCCAGTCGACCCTGTTTGTGCTGATTTCGGTCATGTCCACCCCTGCTTTCCATATCCTGACGCCAGAGCAGGACGCCAGAAGCCAGTACCGGTTTCCGGCAGGACCATGCGCAGGCAGGAGCGTGTATCGCGCACCGCATCGAGCGCGCTGCTCCGGTCGGGCAGGCTTGTAAAACCTCAACTGGGGTTGAGCTCAAGCGGATTTTTTCGAGATAGGGTTGCGGTCCGGTTGCGCGGTCAATTCTCGGTACTGCGCAACTGGAACTGACTGACGCCGATCGCGAGGTTCATGCCGGTCTGCGTCTGCAGGCTGAGCGGCTGCAAGGTGAAGGCCTGCGAGGATCCTCCGACCAGCAGATTGGCGCCGGCGCCGACGGCTGCCGTCACTTCGGCGCTGGCGCCGATATAGTCGCCGGCCAGCGCACCCGGGGCATAGATGTTCTTCAGCGGCGTCAGCACGATCCACTGCATGAACGTCTGCTTCGTCGTGCCGATGTCGAGGCCGTATTTGTTGACCGCGCCGAAATAGGCTTCCGGTGCGAAGCTCTTGTCGGCGGGGTTGAACGTGCAGCTCAAATCCTTGCTCGAGCCGAAAATGAAACCGGTGCCGCCGCCGATGGCGCAATCAAGCGTGCCGAGTTCTATCCCTTGGTCCCGCGCCCGCGCCGTCCCGGCGAGCAAAGTTGCGATCATCGCAGCGGCAATGGCTGTCTGCGGTATGGTTGCTTTGGGCATGGCGGTCCCCCTCAAAAACAAACGACGCGGAACCATCCTATCCGGTTCCGCGCCGCAGGGTGAGGGGTCGTGGAGCGCATGGCTCCACTGCATTCACTTGAACGAATGGATGAGCTGGAGCGAGGTCACGGCCACAGCAAGGTTGACGCCGGTCTGCGCCTGGACGCTGAGCGGCTCCAGCATGAAGGCGCTGTCCAGGCCGCCAACCAGCAGGTTGGCGCCGCCGCCGGTCACGACGCTCGCCTCGGCGTTGACGCCGTAGTAGCTGCCGGCGAGATCGCCTCCGTCGCGGTCGCGCGTTGCCGCCAGCACGGCCCAGACGAGCTGGCCCTGATGCGTCTTGCCGACATCCAGGCCGACCTTGGAGATCACGCCGGTGTAAACCTCGGACGGTCCGTGATGATGGGGGCGGAAGACGCAGGACACACCCTTGTTGGACGCGACGATATAAGCGGTGCCGCCGTCAATGGTGCAGTCGAGCGTGCCGAGTTGCAGCTTGCCGGCGCTGGCCGGGGCGACGGCAAACTCCGTCATGGCGAGGACAGCGGCGCAGGCGAGTTTCTTGATCATGGGAGGTCCTTTCGCAAATAGCTTTTTGACAACGGTGGGCAGACCGTTCCGCTGAAAACTTGGCGCGAACAAGGCACGGGTCAACCCCTTGCTGCCGGGGTTAACGCACGGTTGCCGAGATGCGTCTTTTCGGACACGCAAAGGACGCCGCGGCACTTGGATGCCACGCAGATTGTCTGGGAATGCTACCGAAATCGATCAGCTGACGCGGGCGAGGCCGTCCTTGGCCGGCTGGTAGGCCGGGTTCAGGCGGACGGCTTCGCGATAGGATTTCGCTGCCTTGGCCTTGTCGCCGCGCNCCGCGCCGCTCGTAGATCAACGCCTGATTGGCCCAGGCTTCGGCATTGTTGCCGTCGAGCTTGATCGCCATGTTGAAGTCGGAGAAGGCGTTGTCTTCGTCGTTGGTTGCCAGATAGGAAAGGCCGCGGCCATTGTAGGGTTCGGCAGCGTCCGGCGCCAGCGAGATCGCCGTCGAGAAGTCCTCGATAGCGAACTTGTGCTGACCCTGGCTCTGATAGATCAGGCCACGATTGTGGTAGGCGCGCGCGTCGGTCGTGTCGAGCTGGATCGCCTTCTGGAAGTCGTTGAAAGCGTCCTGGGTGCGGCCCGCCTTGCGATAAAGGTTGCCGCGCCCAATGTAGGCGGCGTCATAGTTTGAATTGATCTGGATCGAACGGTTGTAGTCCTCGAGCGCGGCCGTCTGATTGCCGAGGAAGCGCTGGATGAGCGCGCGGTTCGAATAGGCCTGGAAGAAATTCGGGTTGAGTTGGATGGCCTGGTTGAAATCCTTGAGCGCTGCCTGGTACTGGCCGCCACGGCCATAGGCCGAGCCGCGCACGTTGTACGCTTCGGGATCCTGGGGATTGCGCTGGATGACCGCCGACAGCGAGGAGATGTTCTCGCTCGACCCCTGCGCCTTGTCGATGTTGTTGAATTCGCCGGTCGGGCCTGACGTCTGGCAGCCGGCAAGCGCCAATCCGGAGAGCAGGGCCACTGTCAGGGCGAAACCACGCAATGCGGTCCCGCGCTCCACGCTTGCTGCGTTCATGTCTGCCCTGTCCTCACTTCAAGCCGCGTCGCTCAGGTCCGGTTCCCCCCTCCGGGCCGGGTCACAACCAAAACAAAAAGGTGGCGGCGATTCCGCATCGCGCCACCTCTGATATCCTTCGAAAAGGACGAAAAATTGGCGTTAGAACCGCGGCGGACGCGGAGCACCGCCGGCGGCGCCAGCAGCAACGGGGCGCGGCGTCATCGGCAGCAGGCCTTCGCGCTGGGCGCGCTTGCGGGCCAGCTTGCGGGCGCGGCGGACAGCTTCAGCCTTTTCACGGGCGCGCTTTTCGGACGGCTTCTCGTAGTGACCGCGCATCTTCATTTCGCGGAAAATGCCTTCGCGCTGCATCTTCTTCTTGAGAGCGCGAAGCGCCTGATCAACGTTATTGTCGCGGACGAGTACCTGCACGGGCAATCCTGTCTTTCGGGTTTGATGTCAACAGGCAAGCGGCCATAGCCACTAGCCTCCGCGGCGGTTTACACCACGAATTGGGGCGGCTGATAGCAGAATCAGGCCGCGCTGTCCACAGTCGAAATGGAAGAATGGCGCCGAAGCCGAAACAAAAAACCCGCCTCATGGGCGGGGTTCAGGCGCAAATCAGCACCATACCCAAAACACTAGCATAGTTGCCGTCACGGCTATGGCCAAGGCGGCAAGGCAGTCGCTTCAGACGAATGATGGCGGGCAAGCCGAGGCCAGCTTGCCTCCCACTCCCCGGCGGATCTCTATGCCGTTGCCAAATGCAGCCGCTCAAAATCCTCGAAAAACTCGCCGTAGTCGCAGGTGATCTCCTCGCCCTCGGCGATGTCGCGGGTCGCGGTGGCCCCGCCATACTGCGAAAAATCCGTGTTCGGGCTGGCCGAATGGTTCATGAAGCGCCCATTGTCGACCTCATAGACCATGAAGCCAGGCCGGTCAGGGCTCGGATAGGCATAGCGCTCGAGCAATTCCCTCAGAGGCGGCGGTGCCGCCTCGTATTTGTCCATCGGGATCAACCGGTCGAAATCCGGATCGAGCCGCCAGATCGAAGCGCCTTTCCTGATCGGCTCGGCGGCGAACATGCCGACGCCCTCGATCGCGCTCGCAGCCACGTAGGTTCTGATCAGCATCATGTTGGCAGGACCCGTTTTGGCAAGAAGACCCGTTTCGAAACGGCATCGCCAAATCGCGTGGAAAAAGCAAGACCGGCGGTCTGCGTTATGACTACGAACATGCGTCCTGGCCGCAAAAAGACTTCACGTCCGGTTGATCGACACGCCGCGCCTTCCTTGTCGCTCGCCAAACAGGCGAGGCCAGTGGGGCGAACTATTGCCGCAACAACCATCCCAGGCGATCGAGCGAGAATGCGTAGCTGATGACGATCAGCAGGGCCATGACGATGCCCGTGGTCGTTTGGCCGGCCAGGTAGAACCCAGCCGCGCCGGCGAACAGGATGACGAGTTCCAGCACCAGCCGCACCGCGCCCGGAACCGGCACAGGGGCGCGGCCCGACCGACTCGGATCATTGAGCACGGCGAAGGTTCCCCACAGCGCAGCAGCAACGAGCGGTATGGCCAACGCAGCGACCCAGCGCCACCAATCGTGTGAGAGGCCCCAGCTGGCGATGCCGAGCCCGAGCAAGGCCGCAAGCTCCAGCAGGAAGCGCAACGTCAGATTCCACCAGGCATTGCCCATAATAGTCCTCCAAAGTCTCGCGACAGACAGTGTGACCGAACGGGGCCTTAGCTGCCAGATCGCATGCGGCTTTTTCGCCGTGGCGCAAAACGGCAAGCGCCGTCGCAAACAGCGCAAGGGTGGAAGCGCTGTTTCGCTAGTGATACACCTCGCGCGCCGGGATCGAATGAACGCCCGGCTGCTATTCGCGAGGCCTTTTCTGGGGCGAGGTTGGGACGTTGAAGAAATATTCGGTATTCGCCATCGCCCGCGAGGCCATGCGCGGCCACAAGGGCTGGGAGGAGCAGTGGTCCTCGCCGGAGCCCAAGAAGGAATACGACGTCATCATCGTCGGCGCCGGCGGCCATGGCCTGGCCACAGCCTACTATCTCGCCACGGTGCACGGCATCACCAATGTCGCTGTGCTGGAAAAGGGCTGGCTTGGCGGCGGCAACACCGGCCGCAACACCACCATCATCCGTTCCAACTATCTCTATGACGAGAGCGCCGGCATTTACGACCACGCGCTGAAGCTGTGGGATGGGCTGAGCCAGGAGCTCAATTACAACGTCATGTACTCGGCCCGCGGCGTCATGATGCTCGCCCACAACGTGCACGACGTCCAGGTGCTGAAGCGCCACGTCCACGCCAACCGGCTGAACGGCATCGACAATGAATGGCTGACGCCGGAGCAGGCGAAGGAATTCTGCCCGCCGCTCAACACCTCCAAGGATGCGCGCTATCCAGTCGTCGGTGCCGCACTGCAGCGGCGCGGCGGCACGGCGCGCCACGATGCGGTTGCCTGGGGCTATGCGCGCGGCGCTTCGGCGCGCGGCGTGCACATCATCCAGAACTGCGAAGTCACCGGCGTCAAGCGGGCCGCCAATGGCGCCGTCACGGGCGTCGACACGACGCGCGGCTTCATCGGCGCCAAGAAGGTCGGCGTCGTTGCCGCCGGCCATTCCTCGGTGATCATGAACATGGCCGGCGTGCGCATGCCGCTGGAGAGCTATCCGTTGCAAGCGCTGGTGTCGGAGCCGGTCAAGCCGGTGGTGCCTTGCGTTGTCATGTCGAACACAGTGCACGCCTATATCTCGCAGTCCGACAAGGGCGAACTGGTGATCGGCGCCGGCACAGACCAGTATGTGTCCTATTCGCAGACCGGCGGCCTGCACATCCTGCAGCACACGCTCGACGCCATCTGCGAGATGTTCCCGATCTTCACGCGCATGAAGATGCTGCGCTCCTGGGGCGGCATCGTCGATGTGACGCCGGACCGCTCGCCGATCCTGGCCAAGACGCCGGTGCCTGGCCTCTACGTCAATTGCGGCTGGGGCACGGGTGGCTTCAAGGCGACGCCGGGTTCGGGCCATGTCTTTGCCCACACAATCGCCAAGGACGATCCGCATCCGATCAACGCACCCTTCACCATCGAACGCTTCCGCACCGGCCGGCTCATCGACGAGGCGGCGGCGGCGGCGGTGGCGCACTGATGATGGCGCAGATGGCTGTCGCTATGCCGCTGATGCTGGCGGGGGAACAGGGGATGTTCCATTTTCCTTCGGCGGATGAATTGCGGCTGCAGCCGATCAGTCGCGCCGACAACGAGGCCGACTGGCCATTTTCGGTCGACGATGGCACGCTGGCCTGCGTCTGGAGCGGCGGCCAGAGGGTGGTGATGTTCTTCGAGGGACGGTCCGAAGGGCTCGAGGAGGACGAGACGTTCCAGCCACGTCAGGTCATCGTCACAACCGATCCGATGCAACTCACCCTCGGCAACATGGCGTCTCGCGATCTGTTTCGTCCCGCTGCAAGCGTGGAAGAGCGCATCCGGCTCGTCGCACCGTTCGCGACGTTGGGACAGAAGCTTTGCGATCAACCGGCGGGCGCCCGCGTCGGCCACGGCGAATTGTAGGAACCAGGACAATGCTTCTCATCCGCTGCCCTTATTGCGAGGAAGAGCGCCCGGAACTCGAGTTCCGCAACGCCGGCGAGGCGCATATCGCGCGCTCGGCCAACATGGCCGGCGAGAGCGACGACGATTTCGAGAAGTTCTTCTTCATCCGCTCGAACCCCAAGGGTATCATTTATGAGCGCTGGCGGCACATGCATGGCTGCGCCCGTTTCTTCAACGCCGTGCGCGACACCGTCACCGACAAGTTCGTCATGACCTACAAGGCTGGCGAGCCGAAACCGTCCAAGTTGCCCAAAAACTCCAACGAAGTGGTTGCCAAATGATCGGCGCGTTCCGCATTCCCGGCGCCGGTCGCTTCAAGCAGGCGAAGACCGCGCGGTTCAGTTTCGATGGCCAGTCCTATACCGGCATCGAGGGCGACACGCTGGCTTCGGCGCTGCTCGCCAATGGCGTCCATCTTGTCGGCCGCTCGTTCAAGTACCATCGTCCGCGCGGCATCCTGTCGGCGGGCGCCGAGGAACCGAACGCGCTGGTCGAGATCAAGCGCGACGCGGCACGCAAGACGCCGAACGTGCGGGCCACCGTGCAGGAACTCTATGACGGGCTGGACGCGCAGTCGCAGAACCGCTGGCCTTCATTGTCCTTCGACGTCAGCGCGGTCAACGACTTTGCTTCGCCGCTGTTTTCGGCCGGCTTCTACTACAAGACCTTCATGTGGCCGAAGGCTGCATGGAAGAGCCTGTACGAACCCAAGATCCGCGCCGCGGCCGGACTTGGCGTTTCCCCGGACCAACCGGACCCGGACCATTATTCGTCGCGCTATGCGCATTGCGAGGTCCTGGTGCTGGGCGGCGGCGCCGCCGGCATCGCGGCGGCGCTTGCCGCAGCCGAGACCGGCGTGCGCGTCATCCTTGCCGACGAACAGGCCGAGTTCGGCGGCAGCCTACGGTTCGAGAGCGGTGCGAAAATCGACGGCCAGGACGGCTTTGCCTGGGCTCAAGGTGCGGTGGCCAAGCTCGCCGCCATGGACAATGTACGCGTGCTCTCGCGCACGACGGCGTTCGGCTATTACGCGCAGAATTTCGTCGGGCTGGTCGAGCGTGTCAGCGATCATTTGAAGACTCCCGGCCACGATCTGGCGCGCGAGCGGCTGTGGCAGGTGAGGGCCAAGCGCGTGGTGCTGGCCTCCGGCGCCATCGAGCGCCACATGGTGTTCGCCGACAACGACCGGCCGGGCGTCATGCTGGCAGGTGCGGCGCGCACCTATCTCAACCACTATGGCGTTGCGGTCGGCAAGAATGTCGGCGTCTACACCGCCAATGATTCCGCCTATGCAGCGGCAATCGACCTGAAGAAAGCCGGCATTAACGTGGCGGCGATCGTCGATTTACGCGACAACCCGACCGGGCCGGCGATCGACGAGGCGAGGGCGCTCGGCATCGAGGTGAATTTCGGCCGTGCCGTCATCCGCGCAGGCGGCAAGCTCAGGGTGTCGTCGATGACCGTGCAGCCGAAGAATGGCGGCGGCGAACGCACCATCCCGGTCGATGCGATCCTGATGTCGGCCGGCTGGACGCCTTCGGTGCATCTGTTCTCGCAGTCGCGCGGCAAGGTCGCCTTCAACGACGAGACCAAGCGCTTCGTGCCGGGCACCTATGCGCAGGACTGCGTCTCTGTCGGCGCCTGCAACGGCACCGACGGGCTGTCGGCGACGATCGACGAAGCCTATGCGGCGGGCGCCAAGTCGGCCAAGGATGCGGGCGCGAAAACCGCCAAGGGCACAAAGCCGAAAGTCGATGCCTCGGAAAACTGGTCGCGCGGCATGCTGGGTGCGGCGCCAGGAGCCGGGCCGGACACGACCGTGAAAGCCTTCGTCGATTTCCAGAACGACGTCGCCGCCAAGGATATCCGCCAGGCGGTGCACGAGGGCATGCGGTCGATCGAGCACGTCAAGCGCTTCACCACCAACGGCATGGCGACCGACCAGGGCAAGACCTCCAACATGCACGGCCTGGCGATTGCCGCCGAGACGCTGGGCAAGCCGATCCCGGAGGTCGGGCTGACCACGTTCCGGGCGCCCTATACGCCGGTGACCTTCGGCGCGATCGTCAGCCATGCGCGGGGTCCGCTGTTCGACCCGACGCGCAAGACTGCGATCCATCCCTGGGCAGAGGCGCAAGGCGCGGTGTTCGAGGATGTCGGCCAGTGGAAACGCGCCTGGTATTTCCCCAAGGCAGGCGAGGACATGCACGCCGCGGTCGACCGCGAATGCGTTGCGGTACGCAAGACGGCCGGCCTGTTCGATGCCTCGACGCTGGGCAAGATCGAAGTGGTCGGTCCGGACGCAGCGAAATTCATGGAGCTGCTCTACACCAACCCATGGGAGAAACTGGAGCCCGGCCGCTGCCGCTACGGCATCATGCTGCGCGAGGATGGCTTCATCTATGATGACGGCGTCGTCGGCAGGCTGGCGCCAGACCGTTTCCATGTGACGACGACGACCGGCGGCGCGCCGCGCGTCATGAACCACATGGAGGATTATCTCCAGACAGAGTTCCCGCATCTCAACGTCTGGCTGACCTCGATCACCGAGCAATGGGCCGTCATCGCGGTGCAGGGACCGAAATCCCGCGACATCATCGCTCCGCTGGTCGAAGGCATCGACATGTCGGACGAGGCGCTGCCGCATATGTCGGTGCGCGAAGGCAAGATCTGCGGCGTGCCGACCAGGCTGTTTCGCATGTCGTTCACTGGCGAGCGCGGCTTCGAGGTCAACGTGCCTGCCGATTACGGGCAGGCTGTCTGGGAAGCGCTGTGGGCGCAAGGCCAGAAGCACGGCGCTGCCGCGTATGGGACCGAGGCCATGCACGTGCTGCGCGCCGAAAAGGGCTACATCATCGTCGGCCAGGATACCGACGGCACGGTGACGCCGAACGATGCCGGTCTCGACTGGGCGGTCGGCAAGAAGAAGGCCGATTTCGTCGGCATTCGCGGCCTGACGCGGCCTGATCTCGTCGCCAAGGGCCGCAAACAACTGGTCGGCCTGAAGACCAAGGACCCAAAGGTGGTGCTGGAAGAGGGCGCGCAGATCGTCGAGGATCCCCGGCAGGCGATCCCGATGAAGATGATCGGCCATGTCACCTCGAGCTATTGGTCGGAAAATTGCGGCCGCTCGATCGCGGTGGCGCTGGTCGCCGGCGGCCGCGACCGCATGGGCGACACGCTCTTTGTGCCGATGCCGAACGGCGCGATCGAAGTGGAGGTTGCCAGCATGGTGTTCTTCGACGAGACGGGAGGGCGCCTCAATGGCTAAGGCTGCTGCAAGAAAGACGGCACCGGTGACATCGCCTTCGGTAGAACGCCGTCCGGCGCTGGCCGGACGCAGCACGACCGGTATCGGCGTCAAGGTCGAGGTGCTGCCGCCGGCCGAGCGCATTTCATTGCGCGCACCGGAGGCCTCGCTTGCAGCGCTTTCCAAGGCGCTCGGCGTGACCTTGCCGAAAAAGCCGAAGACGTCCGCTTCGAAGGGCGGGCGAACCGCCTTGTGGCTCGGCCCCGACGAATGGCTGGTCATCGATGAGGCGGGCAAGGATCCGCTGGCCGATTGTGCTGGGGTTTCCGCCTTGCACTCGGCGGTCGGCATCTCGCATCGCAACATCGCTATCGCCGTGACGGGCACCGGGGCAGCAGCGACGATCAATGCGGGTTGCCCGCAGGACCTGTCGCCCGATGGCTTCCCGGTTGGAGCGGCGTCGCGAACCATCCTCGGCAAGACCGAGATCGTGCTGTTGCGCACGGCGCCGGACGCCTTCAGGGTTGAATGCTGGCGTTCCTTCTCGGACTATGTCTTTACTTTTTTGTCCGAGGGATCGCGCGACGCAGCGGTCTGAATCCGGAACGTTTGCAGGGCAGGCTCGTTCTGCATCCTCACGCCGAGGGAGAATGCCGATGCCGTCGAATTCCGCGCCCAAGTCGCCGGTCAAAAAGACGTCGGCCGTCCGTTCGCTCGAACAGGAGCGGCACGAAGCGCCGAGCGCCGAAGAGGAACTCGAGGAAGGCCTCGAAGACACGTTCCCGGCCAGCGATCCGGTGTCGATCACTGGATCGTCCATCTCGGGCGCTCCGGCGAAGCCGGGCCAGGCCAAGACCGTGCCCGGGCGCAAGAAGCGCAAGGCGTAGTTTTCATCGGGCCAGGCGGCATCGGACCTTCTCAATCCCATTGGACATGCTACTTAAAGCGCTTTGGGAGATAAAAATGCCGACAAAAGCGATCGTCTGGGGCGAGAACGTCCACGAGCAGACCAATGCCGCCGTGCGCGACCTCTATCCCCTGGGCATGCATGGCACCATTGCCGCGGCGCTCAACCAGGACAAGGGCATCGAGGCGACCACCGCCACCTTGCAGGAGCCCGAGCACGGCCTGGGCGAAAAGCGCCTGGCCGCCGCCGACGTGCTGCTGTGGTGGGGCCATGCGGCGCATGGCGAGGTCAAGGACGAGATCGTCGAGCGGGTGCAGAAGCGGGTGTGGGAAGGCATGGGGCTGATTGTGCTCCATTCCGGGCATTACTCGAAGATTTTCAAGCGGCTGATGGGCACGCCCTGTTCGCTGAAATGGCGCGAGGCGGGCGAGCGCGAGCGCGTCTGGGCGATCAACCGCGGCCATCCGATCGCGCAGGGCATCGGCGAGTGCCTGGAGATCGGCGAGACCGAAATGTATGGCGAGCCCTTCGCCGTGCCGGAGCCGCTCGAGACGGTGTTCGTCTCCTGGTACGAGGGCGGTGAGGTGTTCCGGTCCGGGCTGACCTACCAGCGCGGCGCCGGCAGGATCTTCTACTTCTCGCCCGGTCACGAGACCTATCCAATCTATCACAACGAAGGCGTGCGGCAGGTGCTGCGCAATGCGGTGCACTGGGCGCGCAACCCGGCGCCGGCCTGGTCCGGCATCACCAATGCCCCGAACGTGCCGACGGATGCCGCCAAGGAGAAGATCGTCCAAAAAGGCCTGCGCCTGCATGCCGATGGCGACAGGGGT
The DNA here is from genome assembly GCF_000502955.1 of Mesorhizobium sp. LNHC252B00. Classification (GTDB taxonomy): domain Bacteria; phylum Pseudomonadota; class Alphaproteobacteria; order Rhizobiales; family Rhizobiaceae; genus Mesorhizobium. The sequence goes on from NZ_AYWO01000010.1 coordinate 48,215, forward strand.
CTTGGCTGATCGGCGCGTGAGTCGATTGCGGCGTGAGGTGATTGGGGGCCTGAACTGATGCATCGAATTCTTCTGCTCGGCACGGGCGGCATCGCCGGGCATCATGTCGAGGAGTTCGCCGGGATTGCCGGCTGCGGCATCGTCGCCTGCGTCGATCAGGTGCCCGGCCGTGCGGCCGCATTCGCCGCTGCCAGCAAGATCGGAGATTTCTTCGAGAGCCTGGAGGCGGCGGTCGCCTGGGGCCATTTCGATGCCGCCATCAACGCGACGCCGGATGGTGCACATTTGGCGACGACGCTGGCGCTGCTTGCCGAGGGAAAGCATGTGTTTTGCGAAAAGCCGCTGGCGCCGAACCACCCCGACGCGCTGGCAATGACCGAAGCGGCAGAGGCAGCCGGGGTGGTCAACATGGTCAACCTGACCTATCGCAACTCACCGGCAATCCAGGAAGCGCGGCGCATGGTGCAGGCCGGCGAGATCGGCGAGCTGCGCCATGTCGAGGCGAGCTACCGACAGAGCTGGCTGATCAGCAAATCATGGGGCGACTGGCGGGTCGAGGACAAATGGCTATGGCGCCTGTCGAGCCGGCACGGTTCGACCGGCGTTCTCGGCGATGTCGGCATTCACATCCTAGACTTCGCCACCTATGGCGCCGGCCAGGATATCGTCAGCTTGCATGCCGATCTGGTGACGTTTCCGAAGGCCGAGGGCGAGCGCATCGGCGACTATGTGCTGGATGCCAATGACAGCGTCGCGATGACGGCGCGTCTCGATTCCGGCGCGCTCGCCACGATCGTGGCAAGCCGCTACATGACCGGCCATACCAACGATTTGTCGCTGGCCCTGCACGGCACCAAGGGCGCCATCAAGGTCGAGACCAATGGCAAGGTGTCGAACCTGTCGGCCTGCCTGGCTGGCGATGTCGATCTTCAGCGCTGGCGAACGCTGCCGCTGCCCAATGTCAAGCGTAACGCCCGGCGCTTTGCCGACGCGCTGGATGCAGGCCGAAACGGCGATCCGTCCTTCCGGCGCGCCGCCGACATGCAGAAACTGATCGACGCGGCCTTCGAGAGTTCTGCGGCCAAGCTGCCGATCCTGGTCGCCTGAAGCTGGCCGGCTTTTGCCGGCCGTACGCGATTTCTGCGAATCTTAGAACGAGCTCGGCACGATCCACGGGTCGATGCTGATGCCGAGCCGCGGGCTCTTGCCTTCAGCGGTGTTTTCCGTGGCGCCCTTCTTCTCGACCGAGCCGGTCGAGGCGCAATCGAGCTTCACGTTGGTCTTCGTGTCTACGCAGGTTGCAGCGGACGCATGCTTGACCATGTGGGGCGCGCTGGCGGCGAAGGCCGAGCCCGAAAGTGCCAGCACGGCTGCGAGGGTGAAGAGTGTCTTTTTCATAGTCTGTCTCCGTTTTCGACGGGTGAATTCTTGTCGTACATGTACGATGCACTGTACACATACGTCCGTAGATCGCGAAGTTCAAGATAAAACCGTACGCGTACGCTAAACTTTTTGTTAACCAAGAATTCGAAAGGAAACTGGCGTTCAGCAGTTGACCGGTGTGTCGGTCAGCGGCGGCACGTTTTGCGTGCTGAGCGTGGCAAGCGTGAAATCGCACATGCGCTTCACGAAAGCCTGCGGATCGCCGAAGGGGTAGAACGGAAAGGTGATCAGCAGCGAGATCGTGCCGTGGCCAACTGCCCACAGCATGGTGGCGATGGCGCGCGGGTCGCCCTGCAATTTGCCGGCGGCCACGCAGGCCTCGACCCTGCTGATCAGCACCTTCATCGCCGGGTTGCCCTCTTCCATGTCCTCGTAGCTCCTGCCTTCCGGCAGCTTCGTCTTCTCGGTCATGAACACGGTGCGGTATTCGTTGGGATTCCCGAGCCCGAAGGCGGCATATTCGGTCATGACGGCCTGCAACGCCTCGATCGGATCGTCGGATGGGTGCTCCTCGATGCGGCGGGCTAGCGTCTCGAACGCATCCTCGGCGAGTGCGAACAGGATGTCCTGCTTGTCGGCGAAATAGGAATAGACCGACATCGGTGCGTAGCCGACCCGCTTGGCCAGCTTGCGGATGGTCAGGCCTTCATAGCCTTCCTCCTGAACGAGCCTGTGCGCGGCCTCGACCAGTTCGGAGCGCAGTTCGGCCTTTTGTTTCTCGCGGCGTGTCTGGACACTCGGCGGCAAAGATCGGTGCCTTTGTTCGGGTTGGTGCTGGCCCAAATTATATACGCTGTACGAAAACGGACAAGGGTGTGACAGGCTCCCAAACGGCAACATGCCTCAGCTCGCACCGAGGCTCGTCCATATCCGAGAGCATCAGTAGCGCGTCTTCAGCGGCAAAAGCGGCAAAGCCTTTCGCGACGCCCCGGCCAAGCCCGCCGGCGGCATCCGCGACCGGCATTGTTGCTGCGTCGAAGCGGCCATCGTCACGCCTCCTTGTCGATCAGTCGGGCAGCGAGATGCGAAAGCAGTTTCACCGCCTCGCCATAGGTTCTCGCCTTTTCGGGATTGGAGGCGTTGCCGTCCAGCGCCCGTTTGAAGACGCCCTGACAGATTGCCGCCAGCCGGAAGAAGGAAAAGGCGAGGAGGAACGTCCAGTTGCCGACGCCGCTGAGTCCGCGCCGCCGGCAGTAGCTGGCGACATAGTTTTCTTCGGAAGGCAGGCCGATCGCGGACCGGTCGATACCGCCCAGGCCGCGAAAACCTGAGGCGTGAGGCAGGCGCCATTGCATGCACTGATAGGCGATATCGGCAAAGGGATGGCCTGATGTCGACAGTTCCCAATCGAGCACCGCCACCACCTGAGGCCGATCGGAAGCGAAGATCAGATTGTCCAGCCGGTAGTCGCCATGCACCAGCGAGACGCTGCCGTCATCTTCGGGCATGTGCGTTTCCAGCCAGGCAATCAGCCGGTCCATATCGGCCACGGTGCCGGTCTCCGAGGCACGGTACTGGCTGGTCCAGCGCGCCAGCTGGCGCTCGAAGTAGTTGCCCGGCCGGCCGAAATCGCCGAGACCCGCGGCCCCGACGTCGACATCATGCAGCGCGGCGAGGGTGTCGTTCATGGCATCGTACATGGCGGCGCGTTCATCGTTATCGCCGGCCTCCGGCAGCGCCGGATCCCAGAAAATGCGGCCGTCGACGAAATCCATGACGTAGAACATACGTCCGATCGGCGAGTCCTCCGACGAGAGATGCAGCATCTCCGGCACGGGCACGGCGGTGCCGGCAAGCGCCTTCATCACCCTGAATTCGCGGTCGAGCTGATGCGCCGATTTCAGCAGCTGGCCCGGCGGCTTGGCACGCAGGACGTAACGGCCGCTTGCCGCCGTCAGCAGATAGGTCGGGTTCGACTGGCCGGATTTGAATTTTTCGATTGCGGCAAGCCCGGAAAAGCCCGGTATGTTTGCCTCGAGGTAAGGCGCGAGCGCCGCCTGGTCGAGGACGTTCGGATCGCTCATGCCGTCTCGGGCTGGCGTTCGATCAAGGTCAGCGTCAGCCAGCGTGCCGTCAGCGCCGGTTTCTTCGAGCCTTCGATCTCGATGGTCACGTCATGCGCGGTCTGCACCCAACCCGACGGCCTGACCTTGACGTCGGCCAGCACGAAACGGGTGCGAATGCGCGCGCCGGTCTTCACCGGCGCCAGGAAGCGCAGCGAATCGAAGCCGTGGTTGACGCCCATCTTGCTGTTTTCCAGCGGCGGCATGGTCTCGAAGGTCATCGCCGACAACAGCGACAGCGACAGGAAGCCGTGCGCGATGGTGCCGCCGAACGGCGTCTCGCGCNATCGCCGACAAAAGCGAAAGCGACAGGAAGCCATGTGCGATGGTGCCGCCGAACGGCGTCTCGCGCTTGGCGCGCTCCGGATCGCAGTGGATGAACTGGTGGTCGTCGGTGGCGTCGGCGAACTGGTCGATCATACGCTGCGTGACCACCCGCCACGGCGACACGCCAACCTCCTTGCCGACATTGGCCAGAAGCACATCGAGACTGATCGGTTCCACGCTCATGTCCTCCAGTTCACCTCCGGCTTCTGTGGCCGGAAAATGTTATTCCTTGAACAGCGTCAGCCCATGCTGCACCGACTGTCCGCCGTCGATCGGCAGGACGGCGCCTGTGACGTAGCTTCCTGCACGGCTGCACAGATAGAGCGTTGCGCCGGCAATGTCATCCGGTGCGCCGATACGGCCGATCGGAACATCGTTTCCGACATGTCTGGCCTGTTCTTCCGTGCCGGTGGCAAACGCCGTCATTCGGCTCTGAAAGGGGCCAGGGGCGAAAGCGTTGACGGTGATGCGGCGAGCGGCGAACTCAAGCGCCAGGGTGCGTGTCAGATGGTGAACCGCGGCCTTCGAAGCCGTGTAGGAATAGGCGTCGTCGGCCAGCGGTTGCGTGCCCATCACCGAACCGAGATTGATGACCCTGGCCGGGTCGGCATCGCTGGCGGCGGCATCGAGCAGCGGTAGCAATTCACGGGTCAGATGGAAGACCGCGGTGACGTTGACGCCGAACACTTTCGCCCACGCCGAATAGGGAAAGCTTTCGAGCGGTGCGCCCCAGGAAACGCCGGCATTGTTGACCAGGATGTTGAGCCTATCGGTCCGCGCCTTGACCTCGGCGACGAGTGCGGCAATGCCGGCCTCGCTGGAGACATCACCCGCAAACCCTTCGGCGCGGCCGGGTGCGCCAAGTCCATTCAGTTCGGCGGCGACCTTGATGCAGTCTTCGCCCTTGCGCGAAGCGATCATCACGCCGGCGCCGGCCTGCACCAGCGCCGTCGCCGCCATGCGGCCGATGCCGGTTGCAGCACCCGTCACCAACGCGGTCTTGCTGGCCACCGAAAACAACTCGTCCAGATAGCTCATCACAGTCCTCCGCGCTCGGCATGCGGGCAAACAGTTCGCGTTGACAAGGCTATCCGAAGTACAGTCATCCTTGCCACCGACAAAATGCCTGGCATCCATGAAGGGTTAGCGACCGATGACGGACATGAATCTCGGCATGACCGAGCGGCTGAGGCCGATCCACGCGCGCGTCGCGGCCATGGTGCGCGACGAGATCATGCCGCTCGACAAGGAATTTCTCGCCGAAGTGGGCAAGGAAGGCGATCGCTGGGTCTATACGGCGCGCCAGAGCGAGATCCTCGAAGGGCTGAAAAGGACCGCGAGAGAGCGCGGCCTGTGGAATTTCTGGCTGACCGGCTCGGAGCGCGGCTACGGCCTTTCCACGGTCGAATACGCCTATCTGGCCGAGGAGATGGGCAAGTCGCATCTCGGTGCGGAAACCTTCAATTGCTCGGCACCGGACACCGGCAATATGGAGGTGCTGGAACGCTACGGCTCGGCCGATCACAAGAAAGCGTGGCTGGAGCCGCTGCTCGAGGGCAAGATCCGCTCGGCCTATCTGATGACCGAGCCGGATGTCGCCTCGTCCGACGCCACCAACATTGCAATGCGCTGCGAGCGGCAGGGCGACGACTATGTACTGAACGGCGAGAAATGGTGGGCATCGGGCGCCGGCGATCCGCGCTGCGCCATCTACGTCGTCATGGTCCGGACCGGGGGCGACAGCGAGCCAAAGCACCGCCGCCATTCCATGATCCTGGTGCCCGCCGACACCAAAGGCGTCACCAAGGTCCGCGCCATGCAGGTCTATGGCGACGATGACGCGCCGCATGGCCATATGCATCTTCGCTTCGACAATGTGCGGATTAGGGCGTCGAACCTGATCGTAGGCGAGGGTAGGGGATTCGAGATCGCGCAAGGGCGGCTCGGTCCCGGCCGCATCCATCACTGCATGCGCGCCATCGGCCAAGCCGAGATGGCGCTGGAAATGCTGTGCCAGCGTTCCATGCGCCGCGAGGCTTTCGGCCAGCCCCTGGCAAAGCTCGGCGCCAATTTCGACATCATCGCGGAATGCCGCATGGAGATCGAGATGGCCCGCCTGCTCTGCCTCAAGGCGGCATGGATGATCGATCAGGGCGACGCGCGGGCCGCCGCCCCTTGGATCAGCCAGATCAAGGTGATAGCGCCCCGCGTCGCGCTCAAGGTCACCGACGAGGCGGTGCAGATGTTCGGCGCGCAAGGCATCAGCCAGGACACGCCGCTGGCGCGGTCGTGGACGCATCTGAGGACATTGCGCCTTGCCGACGGGCCTGACGCCGTCCATCGCCGGCAGGTGGCGCGGACGGAGCTGAAGAAATACTCGCAGGAAAAGGTCTGAGCGCCGGTATCATCTTCCGGCGACCGCTTGCCGAGGCCATGGCGCGGAACTGGCCCAACGGCAAGGTGTTCATCCAGCCTTGGCCCAATCCGAAAGACGCGAGAAACTTGGACATGAGCCGGAAGAATGTCCGGTATCTGGCCGCTGCCCGGATCGTCGGCCTCTGTTCCCATCTTGCGACCCCCTATGCCACGCCGCTTTGTCCGTGATATGTCGCCGCCATCGAATTCCGGACGACGTGGGCAAGCGCCTGATCCGGGCGGGTGTAGGGTGATTTGATGACGATATCCAAGCCGGTCTTCGACCGTTTGGGGTTCAGCCTGTGGATCGGAGCGTTCCTGGTCGTTCTTGTCCTGGTCCTGTGGTCACCCCATACGCGCACGGTATGGAAGGCCTATATAGACGGCAGCGAGGCGCTTCTGGCCGGTCTGCCACTCTACGACACCCAATCCGAGATGGGGTATCTTTACGCGCCAGCCTTTGCCGCGCTGTATATTCCAATAGCCAAACTCGGTCCGCAGCTGGGCGGCGTGGTTTGGCACAGCCTTGGCTTTGCGGTGCTGACCTATGCCGCGATGCGACAGGTGCGCAAGCTCGGCGGCGGCGAATTGACGTGGCTGCTTTCTTTCGGTCTTTTCCTCGCCTTGCCAATGGCAGCGGGGGCGATCCGCAACGGCCAGGCGACGATCCTCTTGACCGGCGCTTGTTGGCTTCTCACCCTGTCGGCGCTGGAGGGACGGCGGGTGGAGACGTTCTTCTGGGCTTCGCTTGCCGTCATCGCCAAGCCGACCGCGATCATCATGCTGTTGTTGGTAGGAGCCCTTCGGCTCCGGTTGATACCGGTGCTGGGGCTGGCCGTACTGTTCGTCCTCGCCCTACCTTACGCTTTCGCTCCTCCCGGCTATCTCAACGATCAGTATCGTGTCTTCGCCAGGATGCTGACCTCGATGGCCGTCGAGAACACCAGCCATTTCGTGCCGACTGATTTCACGGCGCCGTTCACCAGGATAGGGCTGCCCATTCCGGAATTCGGCGCCACGATCATGCGCATCGTCATGGCCCTGTTTACGCTTTCGGCGGTCATCTGGTTCGACCGCAAGCTGGAACGCGGACCGGCGGGGCTGGCGATCTTCCTGACGGCCACTTTCTACATGTGCGTCTTCAACCCGCGCGTCGAGCCCAACACCTATGCAATGATCGCGGTACCCGCCGGTCTCGCCATCGCGCTGTTGTGGCGCGAAGAACGCGGTGGCGTTCTGGCCTCGGTGTTGTCGACGGTGCTGTTCGCGACCGGACTGACCGGCATCGATCGCCATGTGCACGACTTGCTCTACCCCTGGTTCCGGCCGATCGCGGTTACGTTCATCGCGGGTTCGCTGATCTGGTGGTTCTGGGCCACGGCGCGGGTAAAGGTGGTGAATGCAGGGATCGCAAATGACTGAATTGCGGCCGACACTCGATATCGTCGCGCCATTCTTGAACGAGGCGCAATCGGCATCGGCCTTCGCACGCCTGCTCGGCGAACTCGAAGCGGCCGTGGCACAGCGGTTCGGCATGACCGTGCACAAGATCCTGGTCGATGACGGCAGCCGTGACGATGGCGCCCAACGGTTTTCGCAGGCGCTGACGGGGTCGTGGGAGATCGTCCGCCTTAGCCGCAATTTCGGCAAGGAGGTCGCGGTGCTAGCCGGCCTCGATCGGTCGCGCGGCGACATGGTGCTGATCATGGACGCCGACCTCCAGCATTCCCTGGACATCAGCCTGAAGCTGATCGCCGAGCTGGTGGAACATCCTGATGTCGATGTCGTCTATGCACAAAACGACCGGCGCGAGGCGAGCTGGCGGCGCAGCCAGCTGGCCCGGCTTTTCTACAGCCTGATCAACAGCAGTCAGCGTTTCGACATTCCTGAGAATGCCGGCGACTTCCGCGTCATGCGCGGCGCCGTGGCGCGTGCGCTGACCAGCCTGCGCGACAAGCGTCGCTTCAACAAGGGCCTGTTTGCCTGGGCGGGCTTCCGCCAGAAGGCGTTGCCCTATTCGCCGGAGAGCCGGGCCAGCGGCACGTCGAAATGGAGCCGGCTCAACCTGATCGCCTTCTCGCTGGAAGGCTTCACCTCATTTTCCGTCATTCCGCTGCGCCTGATCAGCCTCAGCGGGCTGCTCGCGGCACTTGCGGGCGCGGTTTACGGGGCCAAGGTGCTCTTCGAGGTGATCTTCTACGGCATTGCCGTTCCGGGTTATCCCAGCCTGCTGGTCGCCGTCGTCCTGCTCGGCGGCCTCAATCTGACGCTGCTTGGCCTGATCGGCGAATATGTCTGGGTCACGCTCAGCGAAAGCAAGGATCGGCCGGTCTATCTCGTGCGCGATGTCGTTCGCAGTGAGGTCTCCGCCGACAGATCGGTGGCAGGCGCTCTCGACACATGACGCGGCGCATCCGCCTGATCGCCGACGACTATGGCCTGGCGCCCGGCGTCTCCGATGGGATTCTCGATCTGCTCGATCGCGGCCGCCTGACCGGCACCAGCTGTATGTCCGGCTTTCCGGAATGGCCAAAGGAGGCGGCGCGCATAAAACCTCTTTGCGGCCATGTCGCGGTCGGGCTGCATCTCACCTTGACCGACCAGCCTGCCATCACCGGCAGGTCGAGCCTGGCGCCGGAAGGTCGGCTGCCGCCACTCCGCACGCTGGCCTTGCCGATCCTACGCGGCCGCGTCAATGATCGCGATGTTCATGCCGAGCTCGACGCCCAATACAGCCGCTTCGTCGAAGCACTCGGGCGCCGCCCCGATTTCATCGACGGGCACCAGCATGTGCATTTCCTTCCCGTGGTGCGCAAATGGCTGCGCGCGCGTCTTGGCGAAGAAAGCGACAAGCCGGCGCTACGCGGCGCCCCGGCTCTGACTGCGGCGCCGAAAGTCGCCGCGATCGCCGCGCTCGCCTCCGGCTTCAACCGGTCGATGCGGCGCGCCGGCTTTACCGTTTTCGAGCCGCTCGCCGGCATCTATGACTGGCGCCAACCCGAAAAATTCGCTTCCGTGCTGCAGGCCGCCGTCGAGGCGTTGCCGGAACATGGGCTGTTCATGTGTCACCCCGGCCATGTCGACGCGACCCTGCGCGCGCGCGACCCGATGCAAGGCGTGCGCGAGGTCGAATTCGCGACCCTGGCATCGGATGCGTTCGGCGCCAGCCTGGCCCGCGCCGGTGTCGCAATCATGGGTGGCAAGGGATGAGCGACGCCGAGCGGCCCCCGCGTTCGACCGGCAACAAGATCGTCCGCTTTGCCATTGTCGGACTCGCCAACACAGCGATTGACCTTGCCAGCTTCTCCCTGCTGCTCAAGCTGCAGATGCCGCCGCTGCCCGCCAACATCGGTGCCTGGTTTGTCGCCGTCATATTTTCGTTCGCGGCGAACGGCTTCTGGTCGTTCGAGCGCAATCGAGCCATCCGGCTGCATGATGCGTTCCTTCGCTTCGCCTCGCTTGGGGGTCTGATTTCGCTCGGCGTCTCCAGCCTTTCGATCGCGCTGTTCGCAACGACCGTTGGAGTTTGGCCGGCAAAGATTTCCGGTGTCGTCATCGCCGCGGTGCTTAATTTCCTCGCCGCGCGCTGGTCGATCGAAGGCCGGTTGCTGAAATAGCGGCGAAAGCCGCTTCTCAGTTTTCCCGGAATGTCTCTACTCGGCCGGCTCCGCATTGGTGTAGACGGCTTCCTCGAGCTCGCGCTTCAGCCGGGCCTCCTCATGGGTCTTCGGGGTGACGAAGCGGCCAAGCAGGAGATAGGCGACCGGCGTCAGGAACAGCGTCGAGACGGTGGCAAGCCCCAGTCCGCCGACGATGACCCAGCCGAGCGCGACGCGCGCCTCCGCCCCTGCGCCACTCGCCAGCACCAGCGGCAAGCCGCCGAGCACGGTGCAGATCATCGTCATCATCACCGGCCGCACGCGGATGATCGAGGCCTGCTCGATCGCCTCACGCACGCCAAGCCCGCGGTCGCGCAGCTGGTTGGCGAATTCGACGATCAGGATGCCGTTCTTGGCCATGACACCGACCAGTAAGACCAGGCCGATCTGGCTGTAGGCGTTGAGGCTGCTACCCGAGAAGAGCAGCGCGAAAATGGCGCAGGCAAGACCGAGCGGTACCGTCGCCATGATGATGACGGCGCTGACGAAGCTTTCGAACTGGGCGGCCAGCACCAAAAGAATGATGACTAGGGCGAAGCCGAAGATGGTGACCATGGCGCTGTTGGTCTCGCCCAGCGTCGCGGCCTCGGCCAGCGGCAGGATGCGGCTACCGGGCGGCAACAGCGGCGTGGCGATCTCCTCGGCGCGGGTCAGCGCGGCGCCGAGTGCGAAGTCGCCGCTAAGGTTGGATGTGATGGCCACCGAAGGCTGCTGCTGTTCGCGCGACAGCGATGGCGGCACGGCACGCTCGGTCAGCGTGGCGATTGTCGACATCGGCACGAAGCGTCCGTCGGCTGTTTTCAGGAAGATGTTTTCCAGGTCGGTCGGGTCGTTGATCGGATTTGTCGTCGAGACCAGTTTCACACCATAGCTGCGATCGGCGATGTAGACGTCGACGACGTCGTTGCCGTCGAGCATGGCCTGCAAGGTGTTGGCCAGCCCAGTGATGTCGATGCCGAGGTCGGAGGCGCGCTCGCGGTCGATCGCGACGGCGAGCTGCGGCTGCGTCGGGTCGATCGACAGGCGCGGGGTCTGGAAGCGCTGATCCTTCTGCATCTCGGCGATGATCTTCACCGCTGCGTCGCCGAGCGCCTTGCGGTCGTTGCCGACCAGCGCGAACTGCAGGCCGTTGCCGGCGCCACGGATGCCGAGGCTGTTGGGTTGCACCGGGAAGATGCGCACGCTCGGCACCTGTTTGGTCAATCGGCTGATCTCGGCCATGATCTCCTGTTGGCTGCGGCTGCGCTCGTTCCACGGCGCCAGCGTCATCACCATGAAGCCGGAATTGTAGGAGCCGTTCTGGCCGGCATTCTCGAAAGTGCTGCGGATCTCGCCGGAATCGCGCATTGGCTGGATCAGTTTCTCGATCTTCTGCATCTGCTGTGTCGTGTAGTCGAGGCTGACGCCCTGCGGGGCGCTGATACGCAGCAGCACGGCGGCGCGGTCCTCGGTCGGCGTCAATTCCTGGCGGATGGTGCCGAACAGCGCGAAGGCGGTGCCGGCAAACAGCACCGCGACCAGAAGCACAATCCATGGTGCATCGAGGCAGGCGTGCAGGCTGCGCTTGTAGGCAGTATTGAGCACGCCGCCGATGCGGGCGCCGACGCCGTGACCGCCTTCGTGGTGGAGGGATGCACTGGTCAGCATGCGCGAAGCGAGCATCGGGCACAGCGTCAGCGCGACCACGCAGGACAGAAGCACCGACATNCGCGGCCCCATGCCTTCGTTGCGCCGTCGCACGATGTTTTCGAGCACGACGATGGCATCGTCGACGACCAGTCCGGTCGCCAGCACCAGGGCGAGCAGGGTCAGGATGTTGACCGAGAAGCCGGCCAGATAAATCGCGGCGATGGTGCCGATCATGGCGACCGGCATCGACAGCCCTGGGATCAGCGTGGCGCGCCAGTCGAGCAGGAAGACATAGATGACGAGCAGCACAATGGTCACCGACAGGCCAAGCGCGATCTCGACCTCGTGCACCGCGCCCTTGACGAAGACGGCGTCGTCGCTGGTGACCTTGATCGACATGCCCTTCGGCAGGTTTTGCTGCAATTTGGCGACAGCGGCCTGGACGCCGGTCGAGATGTCCAGCGTGTTCGATTCCGCTTGGCGGATGATGCCGACGCCAATGCCGGTCTTGCCATCCGAACGCAGCGTGGTTTGGCCGACATCGGGGCCGAGCGTGACGGTGGCGACGTCGCGGATGCGTGTCGTGCCGCCGATAATGATGTTTTCGAACTCTTCCGGCGTGGTCACGTCGGCCGTCGTGCGGACGATCAGGTCCTGGTTGGTCGTGGTGATCGAACCGGCCGGCGAATCGAAGGCGACCGAGGCAAGCGCCGTCCTGAGGTCGGCAACCGTGAAGCCGAGGCTGGCCAGCTTGTTCTGGTTGACGTCGATGCGGAAGATCTTGTCGCGGTCGCCATAGACCTGGACATCGGCAACGCCGGGCACGGCGGCCAGTTCGTCCTCGATCTGGTCCTGGACCACCACCGTCATGTCCTGGATCGACATGTTGTCCGAGGTCACCGCCAATCGCATCACCGGTTCGGAATTGGCGTCGGCCTTGACGATGCGCGGCGGGTCGGCGGTATCTGGCATCTGGTTGGCGACGCGGCCGACGGCATCACGCACGTCCGAGGCGGCGACGTCGAGATCGACACCGTCGTTGAACTCGATGGTGACGCGGCTCGAACCGAACGAGGAAGAAGACGAGATCGACTTGACGCCGGAGACGCGGGCGACGGCGCCCTCGATCGTGTCGGTCAACTCGCGGTCGACGGTTTCTGCCGCCGCCCCTTCAAAGGCGGTGGAAACAGTAACGACCGCACGATCGACGTCAGNTCGACGCCATAGAAGGCGGCAAGGCCAGCAACGGCAATGAGGGTGTTCAGAACGAAGGCCATCACCGGCCTGCGGATGAACAGCGCGGTGAAGCCGGTATCGCTGGCGGTGTTGATGGTTCCGGTCATGAGCCCTCGGCCGCCTCCACGGCACGCTGCTCTTCGCCGGCAAAGCGGACTGTGCCGCCCTCGCTGACGCTCTGGGTGCCTTCGGTGACCACCATGTCGCCGCTGTCGATCTCGGCGTCGATCAGCACGGTCTCGGTGTTGCGCTGGATGATGCGCACCGGGACCCGCCTGGCTTTGCCGTCCTCGATCTGCCAGACATAGGCGCCGTCCGAACCCCACAGGATCGCCAGCGGGCTGACGGCCGGATAGGTCTGTCCCGGGAATTTCATGCTGATGCCGAACGACATGCCGGCGCGCAGGGAATCGGCCGGATTGGCGATCTTGGCTTTGACCAGAAGGGTGCGGCTCTTCTCATCGATGTGATTGTCTATGGCCGAAACCGTTCCGGTATAGGCATTGCTGGGATTGGCGATCGGCGTCGCCGTCAATTGCGCGCCGACCTTGACGGCGGCGGCGAAACGCTCCGGCACCAGGAAATCGACCAGAATGCTGGAGCGGTCGTCGAGCGTGGCGATCGCCGACTGGTTGGTCACGTAATTGCCGGCGGAGATCGGCAGAATGCCGACAGTGCCGGCAATCGGTGCCAGAATCGATCGCCGCTGCAGCGCAAGTTCCGCGTCCTGAAGCGCCAGCTTGGCGCCGGCCAAAACCACTTCGGCATCGGCCACGGCAACCGGTGTCGCGGCGTTGGAGGCGCGCAGCGACTTGACGCGATCGAGCTTGGCCTGCGCGTCCTGCAAGGCAAGCTTGGCGCGGTCCTGGGCGATCGTTTCGGTCTCGGAGTCGAGTGTCGCGATGATCTGTCCCTTGTCGACATGGCTGCCGGATTCGACCAGCAACTCGGCGAGGCGGCCGGAACTGTAGGGATTGACGGTCACGGAGGCGTTGGCACGACCGGTGCCGATTGCCTGCAGGCGATCGTTGATAACGGCCGACGTGGCCGCCAGGGCCACCACGTTCACCCGCTGGTTGCCACCTTCGCGGCCGATTGCCTGCTTCGCGTTGGCGGCGCCGCTTTCAGCCGGGGACGTTGCCGCATAAGCCCAGTCAATGCCCCAGCGTGCCAGCACGTCGTGAGCGCCCGGATAAAAGCGCAGCCAGGCGGATGCCGCCACCACCAGCACCACAAGCGCAAAAATTATCTGTTTCCAGGCGGCCATCGGCACTCCGGTTGGCAAAGCAATCCTTCCGTCTACCGGGTTTCCCGAAATGAAGCAGACGCAGCGAGGCTATTATAAGGCAAGAAGCCACCCTGATATCGCGTTTTTATGACAAGTCTCCAAGGGCCGCGCACATTAAATATATGTAACATTTGAGAAAACATGCGTAACCTTTGGGGTCGTCGTTACATGCACTAACGCAGACTTTCCATCTCGCGAATGCGCTTGGCGCCCTCTGCTTCCAGTTGCCTGGTGACAGCGCCGATCAGCATTTCCGCAACGACGAAGAGGGCAGCGGAGGAATCCCACGCCGACGGCACAGCCGTTCGTCCAGCGATGACATGGCGGGCGAAACGCGCGATCGGCGACAGCCACTGGTCGGTGAACAGCACGATCTGCACGCCGCGCTGATGCGCCTTCTCGGCAAAGCGAGCGAGGCTGTCCTGATAACGCCTGATGTCGAAGATCACCAGCACATCGCGTTTGCCCATGTCGATCAGCCTGTCGCGCCACATGCTTTCCTGGCCGGCAAGGTGAAAGACATCGGGCTGAACGACGGCGAGGTGGGCGGCCATGTAGCGCGCCAGCGGATCGGTGAAGCGGCCGCCGATCAGGAATGTCTTGCCGCGCCGGTCGACAAGCCGGGCGGCGATGTCGGCAAGCTGCCCGTCGGACAGGTGCCTGAACGTCTCGCGCATGTTGTCGAGCGTCGCTTCCAGCATTGGTGACACCGTGCCGCCGCCGGGCGAGGGCGGGTTGAGCGTCCTTGTCGCCGGAGATTGCAATTGCGCCGCCAGTTCATCCTGCAGGCTCGACTGGAATTCCGGATAGTTCTGGAAGCCGAGCCGGGCAACGAAACGCAGGATCGTCGGCGAAGAGACGCCGGCCGTGGCCGAGAATTCGGCAACCGTCTTCAAGCCGATCATCGGGTAACTGGCGATCAGCGTCTGGGCCGCGCGCCGTTCGCCGGCCGGCATCGTGCCGATGCGGTCGGCAATCAGTTCGGCAATACTGGAAATCATCTTTTCCCCACCCTTGGAGCGGGATGGTAAACCATTCCGCTCCGTCTGTTTGTCTTGGTCCCATTTCTCCGACGCCAAGTGATTCTACCTGGCTGCAAAACGCTTCGGCCTAGTCGAAGGTCTTTTCCGAAATCGCATTTGACAAAGTCGCCCAAACTGTATGAAATCATCCATAGGGACGCAATGACACAAAATACGTAACATATGATACAGCGTCCCCGGGGACAGCAGACTATGGAGAAAGCACGGCCCGCCAGCCTTGCAGCGTCTGATACCGTGAGGGTGACGAACCCCGGCGGATCGAGCCCTTTTGTGCTGACCTGCGACCACGCCTCGAACTTCCTTCCCGCTGAATTCGGCACGCTCGGCCTTGCCGCCGAGGACCTGTCGCGCCACATCGCCTGGGATCCCGGCGCGCTGCCGGTTGCCCGCCGCATGGCGGAGGCGCTCGATGCCACGCTGATCGAAACCCGTATCTCGCGTCTCGTCATCGACTGCAACCGACCGCTCGACGCGCCCGACCTCATAATGAGTGTCAGTGTCAGCGAGAAAACCGTCGTTCCAGCGAACCAGGGACTCTCCGCCGACGAGCGGGAGGCGCGTGTAGCGCTCGCATGGCACCCGTTCCATGACACTATCGAGAAGACCATCGAGGATCGGTTGGCGTCGGGCCGAGAGACGCGACTGGTGTCGATCCATTCTTTCACCCCGGTCTTCAAGGGTAAGAATCGGCCCTGGCATATAGGCATCATCCACGACGAGGATCGCCGGCTGGCGTCACCGCTGATATCAGCGCTGAAGCGGCTTGCCGGCGTCACCGTCGGCGTCAACGAGCCCTATTCGCCGGCCGACCGCGTCTATTTCACGCTGGAACGCCACGCGCGCTCGCGCGGCTTGCCTTGCGCGATGATCGAAATCCGCAATGATGAAATTTCCGGCGAGACCGGGCAGCGGAAATGGGGGGATCTGCTCACGGGCATTTTTTCGGATCTGGAGCCGGAGGAGGCAGGACAGACCAGATCGCATTCAGTCGGCCAGATCGCATTCAGTCGGAAAGTCAGTTCAATCGGCTAGCCAGAGCGAGATGAGATTGACGCATCTCGCTCGGAAACAACAGGGGACTTCCAATGATAGCACCGGGTTACACAGACATTGACAAGAAGGAGGACCTCAAGGTTCTCCACGGTATGGGCTATGCCCAGGAATTGTCGCGAAGCATGAGCCGCTTCTCGAATTTCGCGATCTCGTTCTCGATCATCTGCATCCTTTCGGGTGGCATCAATTCCTTTGCACAAGCCACCGGGTCGATCGGCGGCGCCGCGGCGGGCATCGGCTGGATCGTCGGCTGTTGTGTTTCGGCCTGCTTTGCCCTTGCGATGGCGCAGATTGCCTCGGCATTTCCGACCGCTGGCGGCCTCTACCACTGGTCTTCGATCCTCGGAAACCGCTTCACCGGCTGGCTGACCGCCTGGCTCAATTTGCTCGGCCTGATCACCGTGCTGGGCGCGATCAATATCGGCACCGCATTCTTCTTTGTCGGAACGTTCGGAAGCTGGTTTGGCATAACCGGAACGCCTGGCGAGATCGTCGGGTTCGTTACCTTCATCACGGTATTGCAGGCGGTGTTCAACCATTTTGGCATCAGGCTCACGGCCATGCTGACGGATGCTTCGGGCTTCCTCATCCTGGGCGCGACGGCAGTACTGATCGTGGCTTGCTTGGTGTTTGCGCCGGCGATCGATATCACGCGGTTGTGGACATTCACCAACTATTCGGGCGATGCCGGTGGCGGTGTCTTCCCGCAGTCCGACTCCATGAGCTACCTGTTCCTGCTCTGCCTGCTTCTGCCGGTCTACACCATCACCGGCTACGACGCGTCAGCGCATACCTCCGAAGAAACAGAGAAAGCAGCACACTCGGTGCCGCAGGCGATCGTTTCGTCCGTGCTCTGGTCTTCGCTAATCGGTTGGGTGATGCTGTGCGCAATCGTTCTGGCAATCCCCGACCTGGCCGCCGGCGCCAAGCAGGGCTGGAACGTGTTCTTCGCCACCATGGACGCGATCATGCCCGTCTGGCTGAAGACGTTGCTGTATCTCGCAATCCTGATCTCGCAGTTCCTGTGCGGTCTCGCCACGGTGACCTCGGCCTCGCGCATGTTGTTTGCCTTCTCGCGTGACGGTGGCATGCCGTTTGGTTCCGCATCGCTCGCCAAAGTCAACCCGACCTGGCGCACGCCGGTCAACGCGATCTGGACCGCTGCGGTGCTTGAGATCATCTATGTCTTTCTTGCGCAGTTCATTTCGATCGGCGGCACCAACATCTACACCATCGTCGTCAATTCTACGCTGGTGTTCCTGTTCCTGTCGTTCATCATTCCGATCGTGCTCGGCATGATGACTTTCGGAACGGCGAAATGGCCGAATCCGGGCCCGTGGAACCTCGGCGCCGGGCTGTTCAAGCTGTTTTGCGTCCTGTCGGTTGTCGGCATGGCGATCATCTTCTACATCGCCATCCAGCCGCCGAACGACAAGGTGCTATACATCACCATTGGCTTCATTGTGCTGACCGCCGTGCTTTGGTTCGGTTTCGAGAACCGCCGCTTCCAGGGTCCACCGATCGGCGACCAGATTGCCAAGCGCAAGGCTGCCATCGCGGCCGCCGAACTGGCCGTCGGCGAAACCGGCTACTGACATCAACCATCATGGCCATGGCCGGCGTTTTTGCCGGCCATGGTTTCGTTAGCCCCTCTCAATCGTCAAGCGCTGGAGTGCCAAAGGAATGGCCGGAAATTTCTCGTTCGATCAATTGAAGAAAGCGGTCTCCAGCGGCGAGATCGACACGGTGCTGGCCTGCATCGTCGACATGCAGGGCCGACTGGCGGGCAAACGGTTCCTGGCGCAATACTTCGTCGATTCCGCGCACGACGAAACGCATGGCTGCAACTATCTGCTGGCCGCCGACATCGATATGGAGCCCGTGCCCGGCTACAAGGCGGCGAGCTGGTCGAAAGGCTATGGCGACTTCGTCATGAAGCCGGAACTGGCCACGCTTCGGCGCATTCCCTGGCTGGAAAAGACCGCACTTGTGATCTGCGACGTGCTCGACCACCACACGCATGACGACCTGCCGCACTCGCCGCGCGCCATCCTCAAGAAGCAGGTCAAGCGGCTGACGGAGCGCGGCTATATCGGCTATTTCGCTTCAGAGCTGGAATTCTACCTGTTCAACGAGACCTACGATTCCGCCCGCAAGAAGCATTGGCAGGGCCTCGACACGGCATCGCCCTATATCGGCGATTACCAGATCGGCATCACCACCAAGGAAGAAGGCGTCATGCGCCGGCTTCGCAACGAGATGGAAGCGGCCGGCATCCCGATCGAGAATTCCAAGGGTGAATGGGGTCCCGGCCAGGAAGAGATCAATGTGCGCTACGCCGAGGCGCTCGACATGGCCGACCGCCACGTCATCCTGAAGAACGGCGCCAAGGAAATCGCCGAGTCCGAGGGCAAGGCGATTTCGTTCATGTCCAAATACAATTATGGGCTCGCCGGCAATTCCAGCCACATCCACAATTCGCTGTGGAGCGCCGACGGCAAGACGCCGCTGTTCTTCGACAAAAATGCGGAGTGGACGCTGTCGACGCTCGGCCAGCAATGGGCGGCCGGCCAACTCAAATACGCCAACGAATTCACCTGGTTCCTGGCACCTTACGTCAACTCCTACAAGCGCTTCCAGGCCGGAACCTTCGCGCCGACCAAGATCATGTGGAGCGAGGACAACCGCACCGCCGGTTTCCGGCTGTGCGGCGAGGGCACCAAGGGCATCCGCATGGAGTGCCGCATCGGCGGCGCCGACCTCAACCCCTATCTTGCCTTCGCGGCGCTGATCGCAGCCGGTCTTGCCGGCTTCGACGAGAAGCTGGAACTGCAAAAGCCGTTTGTCGGCGATGCCTATCAGGCATCTCGCCTGCCGGAGATCCCGAAGACGCTGCGCGATGCCACCGAGACGCTGACGAACTCGATGATGCTGAAGGAGGCGCTCGGCGAGGACGTGCTTGAACACTATGTCCATACCGCCAAGTGGGAGCAGTTCGAATACGACCGCCGGATTACGGATTGGGAACTGCATAGAGGGTTCGAGCGATATTGACAGTGTTGCGTTTTTCGCACTATGTTGTAATTATGGCATCGCAACATACGGGAGGCAGGATTGCCCCGAGGCAAAGCCAATGTCGACAAGGTGTGGTTTGACAGTCAGATGAAGGAGCGCAACCTGACGGTGCGCCGCATGGCCACCCAAATGAACATGCACTACAGCGCCCTGTCGCGGACGCTGAACGGCGAGCGGCGTATGCAAGTTGATGAAATACGCAAGATCGCTGAAATTTTCGACCAGCCGGAAAGCGAGGTGTTGGTCCACCTGGGCTCTTCGGATGCGAAGGCGGCGGAGCGTCGTCCCGGCTTCATGGAGGGGCAGGTGGATTTCGAGAAGGCGTTAGACGTAAACGACCCCGCTGGAGAATACATCGTGCCGCCTCGAGGCGGCGATCCGTTGTTTGGATGCATGGCTGGGACGCTCACGCTTCTCCCGGACGTCGATTACACCGCACCCGCGGATCCGGATTGGGGCAAGGTGTATGACGACTGATGGGGTGCTCCTGGACACATGCTTCATACTGTGGCTGTCGACGGAACAACCGGTCGCGAGAGCGGCGGTTGAGAGGGTGACAAGCGCGCGGAAAAATGGCGACGTGATCGCCGTTTCCGTCATGTCCGCTTGGGAAATCGGAATGCTGGTTTCTAAAGGCCGGCTTCCGCTCATCAAGTCACCGCTCGCATGGTTTGAACGGTTCGTGAAGACTGGTGCAACGAGTGTTGAAGGAATCGACAGTGAGCTCTTGGTCGAGTCTTCGTTCCTGCCCGGCGTCGTTCACAATGATCCAACAGACCGGATCATCATAGCTACGGCGCGCTCGAAGAATTTGGAAATTATCACCCGCGATCGCGCGATCCTTGCCTATGGCTCGGCTGGCTTCGTCAAAACAGTTCCTTGTTGATTTGGAGACGTTTAATTGGAAACCGTGAAACTCATATCCCCCGTCGATGGCTCGATCTATGCCGAGAGGCCCGTGGCAACGGACCAGGCGATCAACGCCGCGGTCGAGCGCGCCAAAGCGGCGCAGGAGAAGTGGGCTGAGACACCGATCGTCGAGCGCGGCAAGTACATGCTGGCGATGCTAGAAGCGCTGGTCGCGATGACCGACGAGATCGTGCCGGAGATTGCCTGGCAGATGGGGCGGCCTGTTCGCTATGGCGGCGAGTTCGGCGGCGTCAAGGAACGCACCAACTACATGGTCGAGATCGCCGAACAGGCACTCAGGTCAATGCCGGCTTCCAATCCGAAGGACGGTTTCCGCCGCTATGTGAAGAAAGATCCGCTCGGCGTGGTCATGGTGATCGCGCCGTGGAATTATCCTTATCTCACCGCCGTCAACACCATCGTGCCGGCACTGATGGCCGGCAACGCCGTCATCCTCAAGCATGCGGCGCAGACACTGCTGGTCGGCGAGCGCTTTCAGCAGGCCTTCGAGAAGGCCGGTCTGCCGAAGGGTGTGTTCCAGAATATCGTGCTCAACCACGCCCAGACCGAGAAGCTGCTCGGCTCGGGCAAGATCGACCATGTCAATTTCACCGGTTCGGTCGCCGGCGGCCGCGCCATTGAAAGAGCGGCGGCGGGCACCTTCATGACGCTCGGCCTCGAACTCGGCGGCAAGGATCCGGCCTATGTGCTGCCCGATGCCAAGATGGACCATGCGGTCGCCAATCTGGTCGACGGCGCTTTCTACAATTCCGGCCAGTGCTGCTGCGGCATCGAGCGCGTCTATGTGCACGAGAACGTCTATGACGAGTTTGTCGAAGGCTTCATCGCCGAGACGAAGAACTATGTCGTCGGCAATCCGCTCGACCAGGCGACGACGATGGGGCCGATGGCGCAGGCGCGCTTCGCCGACCTGATCCGTGAGCAGAAGGCCGAGGCGCTGCGCAAAGGCGCGGTGGCGCACATCAACATGAAGGTGGCGAACGACAAGGCCGGTTCGCCCTATCTGGCGCCGGAAGTGCTGACCAATGTCGATCATCAGATGAGCGTCATGCGCGAGGAGAGCTTTGGCCCGATCGTCGGCATCATGAAGGTGCGCAACGACGAAGAGGCGATCGCGCTGATGAACGACAGTCCTTACGGGCTGACGGCCTCGATCTGGACGCGCGATACCGAGCATGCGGTGGCGATCGGCAACCGCGTCGAAACCGGCACGGTGTTCATGAACCGCTGCGACTACCTCGATCCGGCACTGGTATGGACCGGCGTCAAGGACACCGGCAAGGGCGCGGGGCTGTCGGCCATCGGCTACGACAATCTGACGAGGCCGAAGTCATTCCATCTGCGCGAAGCCATTTGATTTATTGAAAGACAAAAATGTCCAAGCTGATCTCCAAATGGAACTACCCCACCACCGTCCGCTTCGGCGCCGGGCGCATCAAGGAATTGCCTGAGGTGCTGGCGGCCACCGGCATCAAGCGGCCGCTGTTCGTCACCGATCCAGGCCTGGCAAAACTGCCGGTCGTCGCCTCGACGCTGAAGATCCTTGACGACGCCAAGGTCCCCTACGGCGTCTTCTCGGAGGTCAGGCCGAACCCGGTCGAATCCAATCTGACCGCCGGCATCGACGTGTTCAAGAAGGGCAAGCATGACGGCGTCATCGCCTTCGGCGGTGGTTCGGCGCTCGATCTCGGCAAGCTCATCGCCTTCCAGGCCGGGCAGACGCGGCCGGTGTGGGACTTCGAGGATGTCGACGACTGGTGGACGCGCGCCAATTCGGAGGCCATCGCGCCGATCATCGCCGTGCCGACCACCGCGGGCACCGGATCGGAAGTCGGCCGCGCCGGCGTCATCACCAACGAGGCGACCCACACCAAGAAGGTCATCTTCCATCCCAAATTGCTGCCGGCCATCGTAATCGCCGATCCGGAACTGTCGGTCGGCATGCCCGGCTTCATCACCGCCGGCACCGGCATGGATGCGCTTGCCCATTGTCTCGAAGCCTATTGCGCGCCGGGCTATCATCCGATGGCCGATGGCATCGCTGTCGAAGGTGTGAGGCTGGCTTTCGAAAACTTGCCGAAGGCTTTTGCCAACGGCAAGGATCTCGTCGCGCGCGCCCATATGATGAGCGCAGCCGCGATGGGCGCCACCGCCTTCCAGAAGGGGCTTGGCGCCATCCATTCGCTGTCGCATCCAGTCGGCGCGCTCTACGACACTCATCATGGCATGACCAACGCGGTGTTCATGCCCTATGTGCTGGCCTTCAATCGTGATCCCATCGAGGAGCGTATCGGCCGGCTCGCCGCCTATTGCGGCATCAAGGGCGGCTTCGACGGCTTTGCCAAGGCAGTCATCAAGCTGCGCAAGGAACTGAAGGTACCGCACGCGTTGCCGGGCCTGATCAAAGGGCTCGACATGGACAAGAAGCGCAAGGCGCTGATCGCCGACATGGCCGTGGTCGATCCGACCGCAGGCGGCAACCCGGTCAAGCTGACCAAGAAGGCGGCGCTGACCTTGCTCGAAAACGCCATCGCCGGCACGGTCTGAGGCGTTTTCCGCATCGCAAAGTGATTTGAAAAGGGGCTACAAAAACAAGGGGGAGGATGACGGGCAAGGCAGAAATTAGTTAGCCGGAAAAAGAATCGCGAAGCGATTGCTACAGCCGGTTAAAAAGAGTTTACTTTTCGCACTGCGAGCAGCCGGTTTCATAAAGCTTTCATCTGGCTGTCACATGAAAACGATACCGCATCGCAGGCGTCCAACGGCGTCAGTTCAACGGAGAGAACACATGTTGAAATTCACGGGGAAAATGCTTTCCCTTTCGGCCGCGACCCTGATGGTGTCGTCGGTGATTTCGTCCGCGGCTTCGCTGGACGATCTCGTCAAGGCCGCCAAGGCCGAAGGCCAGCTCACTACCATCGCTTTGCCGCATGATTGGTGCGGCTACGGTGCCGTCATCGATGGCTTCAAGGCCAAGTATCCTGGGATTACCGTCAACGAACTCAACCCCGATGCCGGATCCGGCGACGAGGTCGAGGCGATCAAGGCCAACAAGGACAACAAGGGCCCGCAGGCGCCCGACGTCATCGACGTCGGCTTGTCGTTCGGCCCGTCGGCCAAGAAGGATGGCCTGATCCAGGCTTATAAGGTGTCGACCTGGGATTCGATCCCCGACAGCGCCAAGGACGCCGAAGGGTTCTGGACCGGCGACTACTACGGCGTGCTGTCCTTCCAGGTGAACAAGGATCTGGTCAAGGAATCGCCGAAGGACTGGGCCGACCTGCTGAAGCCGGAATTCGCCAACTCGGTCGCTTTGGCCGGTGATCCGCGCGCGTCGAACCAGGCCATCCAGGCGGTATATGCCGCTGGCCTGTCGTCGGGTGCGGCTGCTGGCGAGGCCGCCGGCACCGCTGGCCTCGACTTCTTCAAGAAGCTCAACGCCGCCGGCAATTTCGTGCCGGTCATCGGCAAGGCCGCCACGCTCGCCCAGGGTCAGACTCCGATCCTCGTCACCTGGGACTACAACGCGCTCGCCGGCCGTGACACGCTGAAGGGCAACCCGCCCGTCGACGTCGTCGTGCCGAAGACCGGTGTCGTCGCCGGCGTCTACGTGCAGGCGATCAGCGCCTACGCGCCGCACCCGAACGCAGCCAAGCTCTGGCTGGAATACCTCTATTCCGACGAAGGCCAGATCGCTTGGCTGAAGGGCTATTGCCACCCGATCCGCTTCAACGATCTTGCCAAGAACAACAAGATCCCGGCGGACGTGCTGGCCAAGCTGCCGCCGGCTGAGTCCTACGCGGCCGCGGCGTTCCCGACGCTCGACGAGCAGGGCAAGGCGAAGGAAGCCATCACCAAGAACTGGGATGCCGTTGTCGGCGCCAACGTCAAGTAAGTTACGCCATGCCGGGCGGCCTCTGGGTCGCCCGGTCTTTCTCTCGAAGACGGTAGCCGGCGCATGACCGATATCTCAATGTCCGACCACGCTGTTACCGGCAAGACTGCGCCTCCCGCCGAAGCACGCAGCATGCGGCTGCCCACACAATGGCTGGGTGTCGCGCCGTTCTTCATCTTCGCCATAATGTTCCTGATCCTGCCGACGCTGTATCTGATGCTGGGCGCGTTCCAGAATGAGGCGGGTGAATTCACCTTCGAAAATATTGCCGCACTGGCGCAGCCTTCGATCATTGCCGCCTACTGGATTTCGATCAAGGTCAGCCTCGCCTCATCGCTGATCGGCGCCTTCGCAGGTCTCGCCATCGCCATCGCCATTGTGCGCGGCGGCCTGCCGGAGTGGATACGCTCGGCGACGCTGACCTTTTCCGGGGTCGCTTCCAATTTTGCCGGCGTGCCGCTGGCCTTCGCCTTCCTCGCCACGCTCGGCCGGCTCGGCCTTGCGACGGTGATCCTGAACACCCTGTTCGGTCTCAACATCTATGCGCATGGCTTCAACATCCTGTCATTCTGGGGACTGACGCTGACTTATGTCTACTTCCAGATTCCGCTGATGGTGGTGATCATCGTACCGGCAATCGATGGGCTGAAGAAGGAATGGGGCGAGGCCGCCGCAACGCTTGGGGCGACCATGGCGCAATACTGGCGCATGGTTGTCATCCCGGTGATCTGGCCGAGCTTTCTCGGCACCGTCATCCTTTTGTTCGCCAACGCATTCGGCGCGATAGCCACCGCCTATGCTTTGACTGGCTCGTCGCTCAACATCGTGCCGATCCTGCTCTATGCGCAGATCCGCGGTGACGTGCTGCACAATGCCCATCTTGGCTATGCCATAGCCTTCGGCATGATCTTCATTACCGGCCTGGCCAATGTCTTCTACATTTGGTTCCGGACCCGTTCCGAGAGGTGGCTGAAATGAAGTCGGGAAAGTTCTGGGCCTGGCTCGTTTTCGCCCTGGGTGCGGCCTATTTCTTCATTCCGCTGATCGCGACCGTGGAGTTCTCCATGCGCATGCGGCGTGGCGAGTACTCCTTCGACGCCTACAAGGTCGTGCTCGGCGATGCGCGCTTCCAGGCGACCTTCGGCTATTCGGTGCTTGCCGCCGTCTTCACCATCATTCTGGGTGTGCTTATCGTGGTGCCTGCTGCGTACTGGATCCGGCTTCGCCTGCCGCAGTTGCGGCCGATCGTCGAGTTCATCACGCTGCTGCCGCTGGTCATCCCGGCCATCGTCATCGTCTTCGGCTACATCAGAATGTACGGGTCGAATTCGCCGCTGCCGTTCCTGGCGACCGATACAGGCACCAATGCCTTGCTGGTCATCGGCTATGCGACACTGGCGCTGCCTTATATGTATCGCGCCGTCGACACCGGGCTTCGCACCATCGATGTGCGTACCCTAACGGAAGCGGCACAGATCCTTGGTGCTGGTTGGGGGACGATCATCACCCGTGTCATCCTGCCCAATGTGCTGATCGCGGTGCTGTCGGGCGCCTTCCTGACCTTCGCCATCGTCATTGGCGAGTTCACCATGGCGAGCCTGCTCAATCGACCGGCTTTCGGCCCCTATCTGCAGAATATCGGCGCCAACCGCGCCTATGAGCCGGCAGCGCTCGCCATTATCGCCTTCGCCATTACCTGGGGCTGCATGTCGCTGATCCAGATCCTGTCCCGCTTCGCGCCGAGATCGGCGAACCGTCCGAACTGAAAGTCAAAGCCATGGCCGATCCGTTTCTGTCCATCCAGCACGTTCGAAAATCCTTCGGTGCCACCACGGTGGTGGAGGATTTCAATCTCGATGTCGAGAGCGGCGAATTCGTCTCCTTTCTCGGCCCGTCCGGCTGCGGCAAGACCACCGTGCTGCGGATGGTCGCCGGCTTCGAGGAGCCGAGCGCCGGCAAGATTGTCGTCAGTGGGAAGGACATCACAAGGCTGAAGCCCAACCAGCGCAATGTCGGCATGGTGTTCCAGGCCTATGCGCTGTTTCCGAACCTGACCGTGGCGCAGAATATCGGCTTCGGCCTCAAGGTCGTCGGCATGCCGAGGGCGGACATCGATGCCCGTGTCGCCGAGATGCTCGGGATCATCAAGCTGCCGCAGATGGCAGATCGCTATCCCTACCAGCTCTCGGGCGGCCAGCAGCAGCGCATCGCGCTGGCCCGCGCCATCGCGCCGAAGCCGAAGCTGCTGCTGCTCGACGAGCCGCTGTCGGCGCTTGACGCCAAGGTGCGCGTGTCGCTGCGCGAGGAAATCCGCTCGATCCAGAAGAAGCTCGGCATCACCACCATCTTCGTCACGCATGACCAGGAAGAGGCGCTGTCGATCTCCGACCGCATCGCCGTCATGTATGGCGGCAAGGCCGAGCAGGTCGGCACGCCGTTCGAGATCTACAACCGCCCGGCAACCAAGTTCGTCGCCAATTTCGTCGGCACGCTGAACGTGCTCGAGGGAACCGTCACCGATCCCGCTGCGGGCACGGTGCGGGTCAATTCCGAACAGATATCGCTGCAGGGCAAGCTCAACGGTTCCAAGTCGGGCGACACGCTGTCGCTGGCGTTGCGGCCCGAGGCGATCTCGCTGGGCCGCCAGCCCGGCCGTGACTCCAGCCTTTCGGGAGAAATTTCCGAAGTGCATTTCCTCGGATCGGTGATCCGGGTTCGGGTCGGCATCGGCGGCAGCACGGTCTCGCTCGATACGTTCAACAGCCCGGCAACGCCGCCCCCCGCGGTGGGTGAAAAGGCCGAGATATCGTTCTCGTCGAGCGATATGCTGGTGCTGCACTAGGCGTGACAGCTCTCCCTCAGGCTGGCACCATGAATGGACGCAACACCGCCTGAAAAACCGGCAGGGCTTCCATTCGCGTGGCTTCCAACGGCGGCGCAGTGATTTCGACCTTGGGTCGATGCGCTCGCCGAAACCAGTAGAGTGTGGAAGAAAAGCTGGTGGGGGTACATTGCCTGCCATCCTGAGCTTGCTGGCCAAGCGTTTTCCAGCTGCTTTGCCACTGCCGACAATCCCGCTTACCGGCTATAAACAAGCCATGGCCCTCTTCGAACTGACACTCCTTCTGCTGTTGATCGCCGTTGCGCTGACGGCGCTGTCACGGCGCGTGCAGGTTCCCTATCCCTCCTTGCTGGCGCTGGCAGGGGTGGGCATCGCCTTCGTGCCTGGCGTGCCGACGATCGAGATCGACCCGGAACTGGCGCTTGCCCTGTTCATCGCGCCGGTGCTGCTCGATGCCGCCTATGATACGTCTTTGCGCGACCTCAATCGTTACAAGGTGCCGCTTGTGCTGCTGGCACTCGGTGCTGTCCTTTTCACGACGGCGACCGTGGCTCTGGTCGGGTGGACGATGGCAGGCCTGCCGATCGCCGCGGCCATAGCCCTCGGCGCCATTGTGGCGCCGCCCGATGCGGTGGCGGCGTCGGCCGTGCTTGGCCAGTTCAAGGTGCCGCATCGAATCACAGCCATCCTGCAAGGCGAGAGCCTGCTCAACGACGCCACCGCGCTGCTGATTTACCGGATGGCGGTTTCGGCGGCAGCAGGCTCCATCCTGCTGAGCAGCGCCGTTCCGATGATCCTGCTGTCCACCCTGGGCAGCCTTGCGGCCGGCTATCTGCTTGGCCGGCTGTCTCTGATGACACTGGACCGTATCGAAGATCCGGCGAGCGGCACTGTGGTGCAATTTGCCGGCACATTCGGGGTCTGGATCCTGGCCGACAGGCTGGGCCTTTCTGCCATCATCACCATCGTGGTCTATGCAATGACAATCGCTCGCACCGCGCCGCGCCGCATGCCGGCCAGAAACCGCATCAGTTCCTATTCGGTGTGGGAAACGGCGGTGTTCGTGCTCAACGTGCTGGCTTTCGTGCTGATGGGCCTGCAGGCACGTTCGATTGTCGGCAGGCTTGCCGGCGAGCAGCAGACCGATGCCTTCTTGCTGGCCGGGACCGTACTTGCCATCGTCATCGTTTCCCGTCTGGCCTGGGTGCTGGGCTGCGGCGCGGCCATCAGGTGGTTGGCCCGTTTCGGCAATGCGGATCGTCAGCGAGACGCGCCATCGTTGCGCGGCGGCATGCTCATCGGCTGGTGCGGGATGCGTGGTCTGGTGACGCTTGCGGCGGCATTTGCCTTGCCGGCTGAATTCCCCGCCCGCGACCCGATCGTGCTCGCTGCCTTCACGGTTGTGCTAGGTACGCTGGTGCTCCAGGGCATGAGCTTGAAACCGCTGCTGCGCCTGCTCGACCTCGACCCGGATGAAACGGTCGACCGAGAGGTTGCGCAGGCACGCGTTCTGGTCATGCAGGCCGCCCTCGACATATTGAGCCGCAAGACATCGGACGCGGCGGCTGCGGTGCGCGAGCAATATGCCGCTCAACGCAAGATCGCCAAAAATCCTGACGATGCCCAGGCGGCCACCGAATATGACCGCTTGCGCCTCTATGCCATCAAGAGCCAGCGCGACGTGCTGGAGGAACTGCGCCGCAACGGCACGATCGGTGACGAAGCCTATCACCGCCTCGAGGAAGAGATCGATTGGACCGAACTGGCGGCGTCGCCACCAGGCCGGTTCCAACCGCTGACGACATAGAGCCTGCTCCATCCGATGGACTCAAGATGAAGCAGGCTCTGATTCCTGTTTGAGCATGATCTATTCCGAAAACCGGGTTCCACTTTCCGAGATCAAACTTTGGCCGCTGGCCCAGCCCCGTCGCTCGCCCGGTACATTGCAACCAATCTGCCGAACCGCTACTGCCATTCAACATTGAGCCGGATAAGCAATGAAGCTGGTCAGCTACAACATCCAGTACGGGTTCGGCGGCGACGGCCGCTATGATCTGTCGCGCGCCGCAGGCATCGTTGCCGGCGCCGACATCATCGCCTTGCAGGAGGTCGAGCGGCACTGGCAGCGCAGCAATTTCGACGACCAGCCGGAACTGCTTTCGCGCCTGCTGTCGGGCTATCACTGGGTTTACGGCCCAGCTTTCGACATGGATGCCAGCGAGCGGCGCGACGGCCGCCTGGTCAACCGGCGCCGGCAGTTCGGCACCATGGTGCTGTCGAAGCTGCCGATCGTCTGGTCGCGACTGCATGCGCTGCCGATGCGCCGTACGCTCCGGCCACTCAACACGCGCAATGCGGCACTCGAATGCATGATCCGCACGCCAGCGGGCCCGGTGCGGATGGTTTCGCTGCATCTCGCCCATATCGCGGTCGAAGAGCGGCTGGAGCAGATCGATTACCTCATGGCCGCGCACCGCCGGGCACCCTCCGATGGCGGGCCGTGGAGCGGCGTCGACGACGAGCCCACGCGCAACTGGACCAGCGGCGAAGCGGAGCCGGAGAACCCGCTGGCGGCGATCTGGATGGGCGATTTCAACATGGAACCGGGCAGTGCCGAATACCATCGCATCGTCGGCAGCTCGCCCTACCATCGCGGTGCTGCTTATCTCGACGGCTTCGTCGATGCCGCTGCCGTGGCCGGCGAGCCGGTCCCGGACTTCCACACCCATGTGAAGACCATCGACGGCAAGGTGGCAAGGCGGCGGCTCGACCATTGTTTCGTCGGCGGCATGCTAGCCGGGCGCGTGCGTTCAATCAGCGCCGACATCGGCGAGGTTGCGTCGGACCATTTCCCGCTCCGGGTCGACATCGATCTGGAAACACCCGGCTTCGCCCCATGACACTTTTCGTCTTCTTCGCAGTGCTTGCGGCCGCCGCCATGCATGCGATCTGGAACGCGCTGGTCAAGGTTCATCTCGACCGCTTCCTGTCGATCACGCTGATGACGCTGGGCATGGGTGCCGCGGCCCTCCTGGTGCTGCCCTTCGTCGAAATGCCGAAAGCGCAAGTGTGGCCCTACATCATCGCCTCCGTGTTTTTCCACATGGGCTACCGGACTTTCCTGATCGGCGCCTACAGGGCCGGCGACTTCGCCCAGACCTATCCGCTGGCGCGCGGCACCGCACCGCTGCTGGCGGCGCTTGGCGGCATGTTCGTCGTCGCCGAGGTTCCGGCCCCGCTTGCCATTCTGGGTATCTTTCTGTTGTCGGCCGGCACGCTGGTGATGTCGTTTCGCGGCGGTGCGCATCTGGAGAGGCTCAACTTGCGCGCGGTCGGCTTTGCGCTGGCCACCTCGATTTTCATCGCCAGCTACACACTGTCGGACGGCAGCGGCGCACGGCTGGCCGCCACGGCGCAGAGCTATGCCGCCTGGCTGTTCATCTGCGATGCTTTTGGCGCCTTGGTGCTGTGCCTTATCTTCCGTGGGCCGAAGGCGCTGCCGGTGCTGGCGCGCGACTGGAAGGCAGGACTGTTCACCGGCGTGCTCAGCGGCGCGGCCTACTGGATCGTGATGTGGGCGATGACCAAGGCGCCGATCGCCTCGGTGGCGTCGCTGCGCGAGACCTCGATCCTGTTTGCCATGATGATCTCGGTCTTCGCGCTCGGCGAGAAGATGACGGGCTGGCGCGGTGCCGCCGCGCTCAGCATCGTCGCCGGTGTCGTTGCGCTCAGGCTCGGTTAGTCCAGGTGTCGTCTCGCGATCACCCATTTCACCAATGGGGCGACGAAACTAAGCACATCTACAAATGTGCCCCAATTTTTCGATTGAAGGTGAGCATCTTGTCTTAAGGAGCAATCCTAAGGTCGAAGACCATCAGTCCGTCCGTGCCGCCTTCGAGCGCCGCGACCAGTCTTGCGCCGGCGCGCTGATGGGCCCCATGCACCAAATAGGCGTCGCGCGCGGAGGCATCGCGAAAGTCGATGGTGAAGCCGTGGGTGAAGCCGCGCGCGAACGGCTCCGGGCTGACATTGGCGCTGAAATTTACTGCGTCCATGCCGTCGATAACCTGTCGCAGCGCCTCGAGGTCGGCATGGATCGCCATGCGCTCGGCGACGGGAACATCGTTGCGGAATCTAGCGAACACACAGTGCCTGATCATTTTTTGCTCTATCCCTTTGTTGTAAGCAATTCCGGACGGAAAACCGTTTTACACTTTTCCTGGAATTGCTCCTAAGCCGCCCGGTTTCCAGAAAACACGGCCGGCGGCAGCGGCTCGCGGCCGAGGATCAGGTCGGCGCCCTTTTCGCCGACCATGATGGTCGGCGCATTGGTGTTGGAGGAGGGGATGCGCGGCATCACCGAGGCGTCGCAGACGCGCAGCCCCTCGACGCCGCGCAGACGCAGATCCGGTGTTACGACAGCCATGTCGTCATGACCCATGCGGCATGTGCCGACCGGGTGATGGTCGGTCTTGGAACTGCGGCAGGCGTAGTCGAACAGCTCGTCGTCGCTGGCGAGCGATGGGCCGGGCAGCACCTCGCGCAGCACATAGGGGGCAAGCGCCTTCTGCCGCATGATCTCACGCGCCAGTCTCAGCCCCCTGATCGACATGGCGCGGTCATAGGGATCGGACCAGTAGTTCGGATCGATCAGCGGGTGGTCGGCGGGATCGGCACTTTTCAGCCGCACCGTGCCGCGCGAGCGTGGCCGCAAGAAGGCCGAATTCAAGGTGACACCCGGGTTTTTCAGCTTCTCGACGCCGGCCTCGATGCCGGAGCCCAAGCCGAGATGGAACTGGATGTCGGGCGAGGCGGCCGTCGGGTCGGCGTACCAGAAGCCGCCGGTCTCGAACAGGCTGGAGGCCACCGGCCCCTTCTTTAGCAGCAGGTATTGCAGGCCGGCCCAGGCCGTGCGGTGCAGCTTCGCGTAGTTGTCATAGGTGTGGTCGCCGGTGCATTCGGCAATGACGAACAGATCGAGATGATCCTGCATGTTGGAGCCGACGCCTGGCAGGTCATGCACCGGCGTGACGCCGACCGATTTCAGATGATCGGCCGGACCGATGCCCGATTGCATCAACAGTTTCGGCGAGCCGATGGCGCCGGAGGAGACGATCACCTCGCGCTCGGCGCGCAGGATTTTCTTCTCGCCGCCTGGCCTGTCGACGATTTCGACGCCGATGGCGCGGCCCTTCTCGACGACGATGCGCGTCACCAGCACATCGGTCCTGACGGTGAGGTTCTTGCGGGAGCGGATCGGTCTGAGATAGGCGNTTCAGACGTGTGCTCTTCCGATCTGACCGACGCGGAGGAGCGCCGGGCGTCCTTCTGGGTCAGTTGGTAGTAGCCGACGCCCTCCTGGCTGGCGCCATTGAAGTCCGGGTTGAAGGGGATGCCCATTTCCTGGCCGGCTCGAAAATAGGCCTCGCAGATCGGCAGCGGCGAAATCGGGTTCGACACGCCAAGCGGGCCCTGGTCGCCGTGAAAGTCGTTGGCGTAGCGCTGGTTGTTCTCGGCGCGTTTGAAGTAAGGCAGCACATCGCGATAGCCCCAGCCGGCGAGGCCCTCCTCCTTCTCCCAGGCATCATAGTCGCGGGCGTTGCCGCGCGTGTAGATCTGGGCGTTGATGGACGAGCCGCCGCCGACCACCTTGGCCTGCGTGTACCAGAAGACGCGGTCCTTCATGTGCTTCTGCGGTACGGTCGACCAGCCCCAGGAGGCAATGCCCTTGGTCATCTTGGCAAAGCCGGCCGGCATATGGATATAGGGATGCCAGTCTTTGCCGCCGGCCTCCAGCAGCAGGACCGAATTGCCCGGATCCTCGCTCAATCGGTTGGCCAGAACGCAGCCGGCCGGACCGGCGCCCACGATGATGTAGTCGGTCATGACACTGTCCACTTACAGTCGCGGCACGGAGAGCGCGCCGTCGACATTGATGATCGAGCCGGTCGAAAAGCCGAGCTTGCCGCCGGCGAGCGTCGCCACCACCGCACCGATGTCTGAGGCTTCGCCCCAGCGTTTGGCGGGCACCAGCCCTCCGTCGATCAGCGCATCGTATTTGGCGGCGACGTTGGATGTCATGTCGGTGCGGATGATGCCGGGCCGCACCTCGAAGACGCCGATGTTTTCGGGCGCCAGCCGCAGCGCCAGGTTCTTTACCCACATCGAAAGCCCGGCCTTCGAGATGCAGTAATCGGGCCGCTCGGGCGATGCCATTTCGGCACTGACCGAGGTAATGGTGATGATCGATTTCGGATGATCGCTACGTGCGGCCAGCATCGCCTTGGCGACGGCCTGGCTGAGGAAGACAGTGCCGCGCAGATTGATGTTCAGCGTGCGGTCGAAATTTTCCGGTTTGAGGTCGAGCAGGTCACCGCGCACGGCAGCGCCGACGCCGGCATTGTTGACCAGGCAGTCGATGCGGCCGAAGGCGCGCGTCGCGGCATCGACAAGCGTGGTGTGGCTGGCGAGATAGGCGATGTCGCAAGGGGAGTAGGCGAACTTTGCGCCACGCCCGGCGATATCAGTAGCAAGACCATCTGGCGCTTGTTCGGCAAGATCGGCGACCAGAATATCGAAGCCGGCATCGGCGAGCGCCCCGGCGCAGGCAAGGCCGATGCCGCGCGCGCCGCCGGTGACGATGGCCGCCGGGCGGGTCATGCGGTCAACTCCATCTTGCGGATATGATCAGCCACCCGCAGCGCTTGAGCCGCGATCGACAGGGCCGGGTTCACGGCAGCCGAGTTGGGCAGGAAGCTGGCATCGACGACGAACAGGTTCCTGTGGTCGAACGACCGGCAGAAGGGGTCGAGCGGTGCGGTCGCCGGATCGTCGCCCATCTTCACCGTACCGCACTGGTGCGAGGGGGTGCGCTTGTCGAAAGGCCGCGACAGAACAATTGGATAGCCGCAAGCGCGGAAGTTTTCGCGCATCACCTTGGTCAATCCATCGAGTGACTGAATGTTGGAACGCCGCCACTGCATGACGATGTCGTTGCCGTCGACCATGATGCGGCTTTCGGGATCGGGCAGGTCTTCGCACATCAGGTACCAGTCGACCGCATGACCGGCCATGAAGTCGAGCGCGAATTTCGGCGCGAACCTTATATTGGCCTTCAGCATGTTGCCGTCGATCTTGCCGAGAAGCTGGACATTGCCGAGTGGCTTGCCGCCCTTGCCGTCGGACAGATAATAGTCGTTCAGCATCAGCGTTTTCTGGTAGACGGCATCGTTGCGGCGGCGCGGGTCGATCGCCAGCATGGCGCTCGAATTGTGATTCATGAAATTGCGGCCGACCTGGTCGGAGCGGTTGGCGAGGCCTTTGCCGTCTGGCGAGGGCGAGCGCAGCAGGATGACGGCGGAATTGACCGCGCCGGCGGAGAGGATGACCAGCTTCGGCGTGACCTTCTTCGCCTCGCCATTCTGGCGATAGTGGACGGCGGCGATGCTTTTGCCGTCGGGTGACGCTTCTAGGTACTCGACATAGCAGCTGGTCTCGAGCCGGATGTTGCTGTCCTTGAGTGCTGCAGTCAGCGGTCCGGTCTCCGCGTCGATCTTGCCCTGACCGGTATTGGGAAACGCGTCCCAACCGGTCCTGCCATCCTTCAGCCAGCTGTCGATGTCGACGCCGAGCGGCAGCGAGGCCGGATGCAGGCCGAGGCTCTTGAGTTCGGCGCGGGCGCGGGCGATCGGTGCCTCGTCGGGCACTGGCTTGTAGGCATACGGGATCGAGTGGAAAGGCTCTGTCGGGTCTTCACCCAGCGCACCGCGCACGCGAAACAGCTGTTCGGCTGTCGAATACCAGGGCTCGAACTCCTCGTAGGAAAACGGCCAGGCCGGCGAAACGCCGCCGAAATGCTCCATCGCGGCAAAGTCTTCCTTGCGGTAGCGGATCAGCACTGCGCCATAGAATTTCGAATTGCCGCCGACATAGTAGTAGTTGCCGGGATTGAAGGCAGCTCCTCCGGCCTCACGCCACATCTCCTTCGGCCGGTAGTGGCCGTCGACGAAGATCGAACGCGTGTCACGCGCATGCGGCGTCGCCGGCAACGGCACACCGCGCTCCAGCATCAGGATCGAGGCGCCGCTGCCGGCAAGGCCTGAGGCGATCGTTGCGCCGCCTATGCCGGAGCCGATGATGACGATGTCCGGATTTGTCATGGCCGTCAGCGAATGCGGCTCTCGGTCGCCGGATCGAAGAACACTGCCTTTGTCAGGTTGAAGGCGAGCGGCGTGTTGGTGCCCGGCTGGATGTTGGCGTCGGCACGCAGCCGCGCCACCACGCCCTTGCCTCCGAGATTGGTGACGGCGAAGGTATCGGAGCCGGCCGGTTCGACGACCTCGATATGGCAGTCGGCCGTGGCGATGTTCGAGGCGTTGCGTTCGGCGCCTTCCGGATCGGTCAGCGCTTCAGGGCGGACGCCGAAGATGATCGGCTTGCCCTGGAATGCCGACAGGCCGGCCGGTGCATTGGCCATCGGCAGATTGATCGGCGCGCGCGCCTCGCGCTGGAGCACGACGGACAGCGCGTTGCCGTTGGTGCCGATCGTCGCCGGGATCAGGTTCATTGCCGGCGACCCCATGAAATCGGCGACGAAGAGATTGGTCGGGTTGTTGTAGATTTCGGCCGGGGTGCCGAACTGCTGTACCTCGCCGTCGCGCATGACAGCGATCTTGGTCGCCAGCGTCATCGCCTCGATCTGGTCGTGGGTGACGTAGACGATGGTGGTGCCGGTGGTGGCGTGCAGGCGCTTGATCTCGATGCGCATGTCGACGCGAAGCTTGGCGTCGAGGTTGGACAAGGGTTCATCGAACAGGAACAGTTTGGGGTCACGCACCAGGGCCCGGCCCATGGCGACGCGCTGGCGTTGGCCGCCGGAAAGCTGGCTCGGCTTGCGCTGCAGCAGGTGACCGATCTGCAGCACCTTGGCTACCTTGTCGATCGCCTTCTGGCGCTCCGCCGTCGGCACGCCGCGCATCTCCATGCCAAACGAGATGTTTCCGGCCACCGTCATGTTCGGGTAGAGCGCGTAGCTCTGGAACACCATGGCGATGTCGCGCTTGGAGGGATGCAGATCGTTGATCTGGCGGCCATCGACGCGGATTTCGCCCGAGGTGATCGTCTCCAGCCCGGCGATGGTGTTGAGCAGCGTGGACTTGCCGCAGCCGGACGGGCCGACCAGCACCAGAAAGCCGCCTTTCTCGAGCTCGACATCTATCCCCTTGAGGATTTCGACCTGGCCGAAGCGCTTTCGCAGACCATCAATTTCCAGAAAAGCCATCAGATTATCCTTTGACGGCGCCAGCCATCAGACCGCGCACGAAATAGCGGCCGGCGAGCACATAGACGAGAAGGGTGGGCAGCGCGGCGATCATCGCGGCCGCCATGTTGACGTTGTATTCGACGACGCCTGTCGAGGTGTTGACGACGTTGTTGAGCGCCACCGTCATCGGCATTACGTCGCCGGAGCCGGCATAGGCGGAGGCGAACAGGAAGTCGTTCCAGATGTTGGTGAACTGGTAGATCACCGTCACCACGATGATCGGCAGTGAGTTGGGCAGCATGATGCGCCGGAAGATCTGGAAGAAGCTTGCCCCGTCGACCTGCGCCGCCTTGACCAGTTCGGTTGGGAACGTCTCGTAGTAGTTGCGGAAGAACAGCGTGGTGAAGCCGATGCCGTAGACGACGTGGACGAAGACAAGGTTGACTGTCGAATTACCGAGGCCGAAGCTCGTTCCGGTCGCATTCTGCAAAGTCACGCCGAAACGGCCGATGCTGCCAAGGATGGTCGCCATCGGCAACAGCACCGACTGGAACGGGATGAAGCAGGCAAACAGCATCAGCCCGAACACCAGCGTCGCCCCGCGAAAGCGCCATTTTGTCAGCACATAGCCGTTGAGCGCGCCGAGCAGGGTCGAGATGATGACTGCCGGAACCACCATCTTGATCGAGTTCCAGAAATAGCCCTTCATTCCGACGCAGGTCAGGCCCGAGCAAACTTCGCTCCACGCCTTTATCCATGGGTCGAAGGTCGGCGCTTGCGGCAGCGCCAGCATGTTGCCGTTCTGGATCTCTTCCATGGTCTTGAACGAGGTCACCAGCATGACGAACAGCGGCATCAGGTAGAACAGCGCAAACAGCGCCAAGAGCCCGTAGATGACGACGCGGTTGATGAGCTTGACGTTGACGCCGCCTGAGGCCTGACGGGCGGGAGTGGTGACGGCGCTCATCGCGGCTTCTCCCTGAGTTCCGAATAGAGATAGGGCACGATGATGGCGATGATGGTCATCAGCATGATCACGGCGCTGGCCGAGCCGACGGCCATCTCGTTGCGCTTGAAGGTGTACTCATACATGAAGTTGGACGGCAGCCAGGCCGAGCCGCCGGGGCCGCCGCTGGTCAGCGCCACCACCAGATCGTAGGACTTGATGGCGAGGTGCGCGAGCACGATGAAGGCCGACAGGAAGATCGGCCGCAGCAGCGGGATGACGATGCGGCGATAGAGCTGGAAGGTGGTGGCGCCATCGATCTGCGCCGCCTTCATGATCTCGCCGTCGATGCCGCGCAGACCGGCCAGGAACATCGCCATGATGAAGCCCGAGGCCTGCCAGACACCGGCGATGACCACCGTGTAGATGACGAAATCCTTGTTCTTGATCCAGTCGAAATGGAAGCTCGTCCAACCCCATTGATGCAAGGTCTGCTCGAGGCCGAGGCCGGGATCGAGGAACCATTTCCAGGCAACCCCGGTGACGATGAAGGACAGCGCCATCGGGTAGAGATAAATCGGCCGCAGCACGCCTTCGCCGCGGATCTTCTGGTCGAGCAGGATGGCCAGGAACAGGCCGAGCGCCAGGCAGATGAAGATGTAGAGAAAACCGAAAATGCCCATGTTGGTGATCGACGTGTACCAGCTCGATGGCGGGTCGGTGTCGAAGGTCCAGCCCCACAGCCGCTGATAAGCGCGCGAGCCGGTGATGGCATAGGACGGGAAGGTCTTGGAATTGGTGAAGGACAGATAGATCGTCCACAGGATGAAGCCGTAGACGAAGACGATGGTGATGGCGAAGCTCGGTGCCAGCACGATCTTGGGCAAGGCGTCCTGCAGGCGCGAGCGCACCGAGGCGCGCGGGCGTGCGTGCTCCGGCGTCAGCTTGATCTGGCTTGTCGCTACCGTGCTCATGAGGCTCCTCCCGTCGACGCGCGACCAACCGGCTTCGCGGATCGGAGCCTTCCCCACCGGAGCAGGGAAGGCCTTTTCTTGTGTGGCGCTTACTTGGCGTCGTCGATGGCCTTGACCAGTTCGGTCACGGCCTCGTCCGAGGTCTTGATCTGACCATGGACGAACTTGGAGACGACATCCTTATAGGCATTGGCGACCGCTGGAGGCGCGCCATAGCCCTGGGCCAGCGAACCGAACAGCGTGCCGCCTTCGTTGGCAGCCTTCAGGTCGGCGATGCCC
Source organism: Mesorhizobium sp. LNHC252B00 (assembly GCF_000502955.1). GTDB lineage: Bacteria > Pseudomonadota > Alphaproteobacteria > Rhizobiales > Rhizobiaceae > Mesorhizobium. The sequence continues at coordinate 86,574 of NZ_AYWO01000010.1, forward strand.
TTCTTGCCGCAAGCGTCGAAGTCGGTGTCCGGAACGTCGGTACGAGCCGGAACCGAACCCTTGACGACGTTGAAGGCCGACTGGAAGCTCTTCGACAGGGTAGCGGTGGCCAATGCGATCTGGGCGGCCTTGCGGTCGTCCGGAACGTTGAACATGCCGAACATGTCGGAGTTGTAGATCACCGAGCCGTCGGTGCCCGGGAAGCGGTAGCACAGGAAGTCCGTGCCCGGGGTCTTGTTGGCGGCGTGGAACTCACCCTTGGCCCAGTCGCCCATGACCTGCACGAGGGCATCGCCCTTGATGACCATGGCGGTGGCAAGGTTCCAGTCGCGGCCCGAGAAGTTCGGGTCGACATAGGTGACGAGCTTGGCGAGGTTGTCGAACGACTTCTTCATCGTGTCGGACTTGAGCGAAGCGTCGTCGAGATCGTTGAAGGCCTTCTTGTAGAACTCAGGTCCGCCGGTCGACAGCACGACCGAGTCGAACATGGTGGCTTCCTGCCAGTTCTGGCCGCCGAGAGCGAGCGGGATCACGCCTGCTGCTTTGGCCTTGTCAAGCAGGGCAACGAAGTCGTCGAAGGTCTTCGGCTCGGTGCCGCCGATCTTGTCCATGACGGCCTTGTTGATCCACAGCCAGTTGACCGAGTGGACATTGACCGGAGCCGCGACCCATTTGCCTTCGTAGACCGAGAACTTCTGCAGGGCTGCCGGAACGGACTTGTCCCAGCCTTCCTTCTTCGCCGTCTCGGTCAGATCGCCCATGACGCCGGCCGCCGCATAATCGAGCACGGTGTAGCCGAGCATCTGCGAGGCAGTCGGGTAATTGCCGGCCGCGACCATCGCCTTCAGCGCGGTCATGGCAGCGTCGCCGCCACCACCGGCCACCGGCACGTCTTTCCAGGCATAGCCTTCCTTGGCCAGGTCGCCCTTTAGGACGTTGAGAGCAGCCGCTTCGCCGCCCGACGTCCACCAATGCAGCATCTGGACTTCCTTGACGTCCGCGGCATGGGCCGCGAAAGCCAGACCCGATGCGAGAGCCGTTCCGATAAGCAGTTTGCGCAACATGTACTTCCTCCCTTGTTTCATTACACGACCGGTGGAGGCCCACCGGGTTCTTCTCAACTCAGCCGACCCACCATCCGGTGCGTTGGCCGCGATGAAACTGGATTGTCTTTTCCTCGGTATAGTCCTCGACGGCGCGTTTGCCGAGTTCGCGTCCGAGACCGGACTGCTTGTAGCCTCCGAAAGGCAGCTCGGGATAACCTTCCATGAATGTGTTCACCCAGACGGTCCCCGAACGCACCCCACGCGCTATCGACATGCAAGTGTCGATGCTGGCGCTCCACACGCCCGCCGACAAACCATAGGGCGTGTCGTTGGCGATGTGCAACGCCTTTTCAATCGATCCAAAAGTCAGCACCGAGAGCACCGGGCCGAACACTTCCTCGCGAGCAATGGCCATATCCTCGGTGACGCCGCGGATGATGGTGGGATCGAGGTATTGGCCGGCATTGGAGGCCAGCTGATTGCCGCCGCTGTAGACGCTGCTGCCTTCGGCCGCGGCTGCTGCCACGTAACCGGCGACCTTGGCCAAATGGTCGGATGAAATCATCGCGCCGACCTTGGTCTTGTCATCGAGCGGATCGCCGACCGTCACCCTAGCGGTGAGCGCCTTGACGGCGTCGAGAAAATCGTCGGCGATCGCCTCGTGCACGATCAGCCGGCTGCCGGCATTGCAGCATTCGCCGGCATTGAAGAAGCCGCCGAACACCGCCGCGTCGGCGGCCGCCTTGAGGTCGGCGTCGGGGAAAACGATCTGGCCGTTCTTGCCACCGAGTTCCATCGAGACTTTCTTCAGCGACTGCGCGGCCGAGGCCATCGTCATCCTGCCGACGCGGGTCGAACCGGTGAACGACACCATCTCGACCAGCGGATGGCTGACCATCGGGGCGCCGACATCGGCGCCGAGTCCTGCGAGGATGTTGACGACGCCGGCAGGAAGGCCGGCCTGCATCAGGATGTCGCCGAGCACGAAGGTGGAAGCCGAGGTCATTTCGCTCGGCTTGACCACCGCCGTACAGCCGGCGGCGAGCGCGAAGGGCAGTTTCTGGCTGACGATCAGGAAGGGGAAATTCCAGGGCGTGATGATCGAGACGACGCCGATCGGCTCGCGCAACACGACACCCAGCATCGTATCGCCGAGATTGGCGTAGGATTCGCCATGCAGCGTGCGGGCGAGCGAGGCGGCGTAGCGCCAGATGTCGACGGCGCCGCCGATCTCGCCGCGCGCCTGAGCAATCGGCTTGCCGGATTCCAGCGCGTCGAGCCGGGCGATGTCTTCGAGCCGCGCCTCGATCAAGTCGGCCGCCTTGAGCAGGATCGCGGCACGTTCAGCAGCCTTCATGCGCGGCCATGGGCCCGTTTCGAAAGCTTTGTGCGCAGCCTGCACAGCGGCTTCCACTTCGGCCTCGCCGGCCTGCGCATAGTGCGAGACGGTGAAGCCGTGGCCGGGGCTCTGGCGCGCAATCGTGCGGCCGTCGCGGGCATCGACATGCTTGCCGTCGATCAGCAGCTTGTACGCCTTTGGCGCCGCGGACGCCTCGACCGGCATGGAAATCTTGAGAGGTGCGTTCATGTGGTTCCTCTAGGATCTCGAAAAGGTCGGTTTGTGCTTGGCCTTGAAAGCGCCGACACCGGCCTTGAGATCGCCGGACATCGCGATGAAGCCGCTGGCCAGCGCTTCGGTGGCGGCGGCGCTTTCCTCGCCTTCGGCGACAGCGATCATCAACTTGGCGGCCTCTGTCGCCAGCGGCCCGCGCTCGGCGATCTTTTCGGCCCAGGTCCTGGCTTCGTCGTGAGCCTTGCCGGTCTCGACCACCCGGTCGACCACACCCAGGGCCAGCGCTTCGGGCGCGAGCAAGATCTCGCCGCCCAGCGCCATGCGACGCACCGTCTGTGCACCAAAACGGCGCACCGCGCGCTGCGTGCCGGACCAGCCGGGGACCACGCCGATCGAGGTTTCCGGGAAGCCCAATTTCACCTGTGTTTCCGCAACGCGGAAATCACAGGCCACAGCCAGTTCCAGGCCGCCGCCCAGCGCATGGCCGGACAGGACGGCGATGGTCGGCTGCCGCAGCTGCGCCAGCCGGTCGAACACCCGGTGGCCGTAGCGCACCCATTGCACCTGGAAATCGGCCGCGCTCATCTGCGCCCAGGCCTCGACATCGCCGCCGGCGCAAAAGCCCTTGCCCTCGCCTGAAAGCAGCACGACGCGCACGCCTTCCGCCAACTCGGCCGCGTCGAGCGCCGTCTCCAGCGCCCGCAGCATCGGGATGTCGAGCGCGTTGAATTTTTCCGGCCGGCGCAGCGTGACGGTGCCGATGGCGCCATGCTGCTCGAAGGTAACGAGACGTTCAGCCATGCGCGCCTCCGAGCGAGGCGCCGCCATTCAGCGACAGGCCTATCGGCTGGTCCAGGTAGAGCGCCTCTGGTGTCGTCTTGAGGTCCTTGGCGACGCCGAGCGGGATCTCTGCCTGCGCCAGCACATCGCGCTGCAGATCGATGCCCGGGGCGAGTTCGGTGACGACCAGACCTTCCGGCGTCAGCTTCATCACGCAGCGCTCGGTGACATAGGTGATGTCCTGCCCCTGCGCGACCGCCCGCTTGCCCGAAAACGAGATGTGCTCGACCTCTGCGACGACCTTCTTGATCTTGCCCTCCTGGTCGATGCGGATGCCGCCATCGGCCAATGAGAGCTTGGCGCCAGCGTTGAAAAAGCCGGAGAAGACAATCTTCTTCGCCCGTGCGGTGATGTCGACAAAGCCGCCTGCGCCGGCTGTCACATGCGGCCGCGCCGAAAGCTTCGAGACGTTGACCGAGCCATGACGGTCGATCTGCAGGAAGGACAGCAGTGACGCATCGAAGCCGCCGGCCTGGAAATAGATGAACTGGTGCGGCGAGGGCATGAAGGCGTCGGCATTCGACGAGCAGCCGAACTTGAAGTCGAGCAGCGGCACGCCGCCGACCGCGCCCTGTTCGATGACCCAGGTGACCTTGCCGTGCTGGCCTTCCTCGAGAAGGATGCGCGGCACATTGGCCGAAATGCCGAAGCCGATGTTGACGGCCATGCCGTCGCGCAATTCCATGGCGACGCGGCGCGCGATCACCTTCTGGATATTCATCTCCGCGTTGCGGAAACTCGACAGCGGCCGGAAGATCTCGCCCGAGATTGCCGGATCGTAAGGCGTCAGCGTCGTCTGCAACTGGTCGGGCGCGACGACGATATGGTCGACCAGCACGCCGGGCACGCGTACGTCATGCGGCTTCAGCGTGCCGTTCTCGACGACGCGCTTGACCTGCGCGATGACGATGCCGCCATTGTTGCGGGCAGCAAGCGCCTGCTCCAGCCCGCCGAGATAGGCGCCCTCATGCTCGTAGGTGAGGTTGCCGCGCTCGTCCGCCGTGGTGGCGCGGATGATCGAGACATCCGGCACGATGGAGCGGAAATAGAGCCATTCCTCGCCGTCGAACTGCTGCACGGAAACGATCGGCTCGCTGGCGGCGGCGTTCATGGCGCAGCCTTGGTGGCGGGGATCGGCGAAGGTGTCGAGACCGACCTTGGTCAGCACGCCCGGCCGCTTGGCGGCAGCCTCGCGGTGCATGTCGAACAGGATGCCGGACGGCACGTTGTAGGCGGCGACCGAATTGTCGCCGATCATCTTCCAGATCTGCGGCGGTTCGGAAGAGGAGGGGCCGGACGGGTAGGAACCGCACAAAGTCCGCTTCAGCAGGCCGGGCTTGGCCAGATGGTCGATACCCCTGACGCCATACATGTCGCCCGCGGCGATCGGATGCAGCGTGGTGATGTTCTTCGGATGGCCTTCCCCATCGAAGCGCTCGCCGATGGCGGCCAGCACGGCGTCCGGGCAGCCGAGGCCGCTTGACGAGGACACCGACACGACCATGCCGTCCTTGATCAGGCTTGCGGCTTCAGATGCGGAAACGACCTTATTCAATTCATGCTCCCGAGTTTCGGGTCGATCTTGACGGCCTTGCCGGAACTTGCCGATTGCAGCGCTGCTTCGGCAGCGGTCAGCGACCAGATGCCGTCCTCTCCGGTTGCGGCAGGCTGGCCCTCGCCACGGATCGCGGTGTGGAACTGGCGCACGGAGCGCGCATAAAGATCCTCGCGGTCGAAGCTCAATTCCTCTTCGCCTGCTGCCGTGCGCAGCAGCACCGAGCCGATCGGCTTCTGAGTCATCACGTTGCTGGCGATCAGCGACCCTTCCGAACCGTGCACCTCGAAGCCGGTGCCGGCGAATTTGGTGGTGAAGCCTTCATGCGACTGCGCAATGACGCCCGATTTGAAGCGCCAGATGCACATGGCGCCATCCTCCAGCCCGCTGCCGGCCATGCCGGCCGACTGCGTGAAGCAGGAAACCTCGACCGGATCGTCGCCGAGCACGAAGCGCAGCGTGTCGGCATCATGCACGGTGATGTCGAGCACCACGCCGCCGCCCGCTTCGGCTTTGGTGATGCGCCAGCCCTGCAGATTCTCAGGCAGATAGACGGAATGGAAGACGCGCGCGGCAATCGGCTTGCCGATGCGGCCGGCGGCGATCGCCTCGCGCATGGTGCGGTGCGCGCCGGCGTTGCGTAGATGATGGTTGGTGCCGAGCACGACGCCGGCGGCCTTGGCGGCGGCAACCATCTTGCGGGCGTCGCTGCTGCTTAGCGCCAGCGGCTTTTCGCACAGCACGTGCTTTCCCGCCCTGACGGCGGCGAGCGCCTGCTCGAGGTGCAATTCATTGGTGGTCGAGATGTAGACGGCGTCGATATCGGCGCCGAGGAGGCCATCGAGCGTCGAAACGGCAAGCGGAATGTTGTTTTCCCCGGCATAGGCCATCGCGCGCTCGGGGCTGGCACTCATCACCGCCGCGATCTCGCCATCGCCTTGCGCGCGGATGGCGTTGATCATGAACTGTCTGGCGATCGTGCTGGCACCGATCAAGCCCCATTTGACGCTCATGCCGCGCCCCCCGAACCCGCGGGCCTGTTTCGGGTGCGGCGATCCGGGCCGCAGCTTTCCCTGACCACGAGATTGACCGCGCCGATATGGTCCTCGGCCCGCGTGGTGCGCGACTGGATCATTTTCAGCATGACATGCGCGGCACGTTCGCCCAGGCCCGCCGAGTCCACCGCGACGCTGGTCAGGGCCGGCATATGATGCTCGGCCTCGGCCACGTCGTCGAAGCCGACGATGGCGAAATCAGCGCCCGGCTCAAGCCCACGCTTGCGCAGCGCCAGCATCGCGCCAAAGGCGACGGCGTCATTAAAGCAGAGTGCCGCGGTCGGCGGTTCAGCCATCGCGAGAGCGGTCNGAGTTCAGACGTGTGCTCTTCCGATCTAGCGGTGGCGAGATAGGCGCCGCGATGATTGTCCGGCGCGATCACGGGGATGCGGCTTTCCGGCAGCCGGCGCATGGCGAAGACCACAGGCAGGCCCGCCGTTTCGATCCGCCGAAAGGCGCCCGGCGTCGTGCCGCGGGCCGGCGACACGATGAGACCGGCGACACCTTGCTCCATCAGCGATTTCAGCACTTCCTCCTGGCGCACCGGATTTTCAGCCGTGTTGGCGATGAATGGCACGATCCCGGCCGACTGGAAGACGCGTTCCATGCCGACCGCCAGTTCTGCGAAGAAAGGATTGGTGAGATCGTTGATGACCATGCCGATGACGTTGGAGTGAGCCTTGCGCAGGTTGGCGGCGCCGCGGTTGTAAACGTAACCGACATCGTCGATCGCCTTGCGAACTTTGCTTGCTGTCTCAGGCCGGATCAGCCCGCTACCCTGGAGCACGAGCGATACCGTCGATTTGGACACGCCTGCTTCACGGGCGATGTCGAATATCGTCGCCTTGGCCCGGCTGGCCATTCAGATGCATCCTCCCAACTTTATGATCGCGTTTTATTGGAACGTTCTAATCATCGGTTGGATCTTGAGTCAACCCCAGATCTTTTCCCGGTCGGGAACGATCGATCGTACGTACTCCAATGTCATATTGTATAAGGCTTTTATCTGTTGCAATGCAGCATTTGCCTGTGAATGAACTCTGAATCCTAAAGGTTCTTGATTTATTGGAACGTTCCATTTATAGGCGCGGGAAAGGGAGAGATCGATGGACATTTCCTTGCCTGGCGAGGATGGCCGCAGTGCCCGCTACGCGCTTGCCGGCCAGCCGGTGCAGCCGGTGATCGGCGCGCGGTTTACGCGCATCGCCTATGCCGCCGCACACGTCGTTGCCGATCCGCTTGCGATGACNCCGATCCGTGGTCTAGGCCGGTGGTCGACTGGGACAGGACGATGGCGTTCCGGCACCACCTGTGGCGGCTAGGCTTTCGCATCGCCGAGGCGATGGACACGTCGCAGCGTGGCATGGGTTTCGACTGGACAAACGCGCAGGAATTGATCCGCCGCTCGATCGCCGAGGCGCGTACCGTCGATGGCGCCGACCTGGCCTCGGGCGCTGGCACCGACCATCTGGCGCCGGCCGCTGCCAGAACGCTCGACGATGTCATCACCGCTTATGAGGAGCAGCTCGGTTTTATCGAAGGGCTGGGCGGCAAGGCGATCATGATGGCCAGCCGGGCGCTCGCGGCGACAGCCAAGGGCCCGGCTGACTATGTGCATGTTTACGACCGCATCCTCGGCCAGGCCTCCGGCAAGGTCATCCTGCATTGGCTGGGCGACATGTTCGATCCGGCGCTCAAGGGCTATTGGGGCAGCAGCGATTTCGAGGCCGCGCTCGACACCGTCGTCGCCATCATCGACCGCCACGCCGGCAAGGTGGACGGGATAAAAATCTCGCTGCTCGATGCCGGCAAGGAGGTCGCGCTCAGAAACCGCCTGCCGGACGGCGTCGTGATGTTCACCGGTGACGACTTCAACTACCCCGAACTGATCGCCGGCGACGAGCAAAGGCATTCGCATGCGCTGCTCGGCATTTTCGACGCCATCGCGCCGGTCGCCAATGCCGCATTGGCGAAACTGGCGGAGGGGAATCGCGCCGGCTATGACGCATTGATGGCGCCGACCGTGCCGCTAGCGCGAAAAATCTTCGAGGCGCCTACCGAATATTACAAGGCCGGCATCGTCTTCATGGCCTGGCTGAACGGCCATCAGGACCATTTTGCTATGGTCGGCGGCATGCAGTCGGCGCGCGGCATCCGTCACTATGCCGATGTGTTCCGCCTTGCCGACCAAGTCGGATTGCTGGCCGATCCAGACCTAGCGGTTGCCAGAATGAGGAGCCTCTGCGCCGTCGCGGGCGTCTGAGCCGGAGGGTCCCTCACGGAACCAATGTCCTGGCTTCTAACGCAGGTATCTCACGCAGGCCCGCTCTGGTCAGTGCCGGGACGGGCGCATTGCGCTCAAGCTCGCCAATGTCTGGATTGGATGGTGGGCGTGACAGGGATTGAACCTGTGACCCCTGCAATGTCAATGCAGTGCTCTCCCGCTGAGCTACACGCCCATCCGAAGCCGCGCATACACCATTTTTGATCCAGCGCGTCAATAGCAGGAAAAAGGAAAGAAGGCGTCGTCTCGCCGCAGTGGCGAAGAGGTGCGGCGCCTCGCTTGGAAAGCGGCTCAGGCCGCCTGAAGCATCTTCTCGACCTCGTTGACGAGATCGCGCAGATGGAATGGCTTCGACAAGACCTTGGCGTCTTTCGGCGCCTTGGAATCCGGGTTCAGCGCAACGGCGGCGAAACCGGTGATGAACATGACCTTCAAATCAGGATCGATCTCGGTGGCGCGGCGTGCCAGCTCGATGCCGTCCATCTCCGGCATGACGATGTCGGTCAACAGCAGCGAAAACGGCTCCTCGCGCAGCCGCTCATAGGCGCTGGCGCCATTGTCGAAATCGCTGACCTGGTAACCGGCGCGCTCCAGCGCCTTGACGAGGAACCGACGCATATCGTCGTCGTCTTCCGCCAGAAGAATGCGTGCCATGATGTCCCGTCCGAATCACCCGCCCGAGATTGCCGTTGGGCAAGCCCGTTAACCATCCTGTATATGAGGAGGTGAGGGTAAACATCAAGTGAACGCGGACGGCGATGATCCATATTTGCCCGGCGGCTCGACCCCTGAAATGCTGGACACGCGGCCAGCAAGGTGGCACTTTCGCATCATGATGCACTGGTGTTTTCGGGTTCGTTCAAATTGAAGACGGCAGCCGAGGATTTTTCGGTCTTTCCGCCCTTCGAAATCCGGTCGGGCGCCGAGCAGCGCGTCCCCTTCCTCTTCAACTCACCGCATAGCGGCCGCTACTATCCCGAACGCTTCCTGGCCATGGCAAGACTGGATCGCAACGCCATCCGCCGGTCGGAGGACTGTTACGTCGATGAGTTGTTCGGCGGCGCCGTCGCGCTCGGCGCACCGATGCTGGCGGCGAATTTTCCGCGCGCCTATCTCGACGTCAACCGCGAGCCTTGGGAACTCGATCCGCGCATGTTCGCCGAGCCGGTGCCGTCCTTCTGCAACATCCGCTCGGCGCGGGTGGCCGGCGGACTTGGCACGGTGCCGAAACTGGTCGGCGAGGGGCTCGACATCTATCCCGGCCGCTTGCCTCTGGCCGAGGCGGTCGCCCGCATCGAGGCCGTCTACAAGCCTTATCATGAGACGCTGAAGCGGCTTTTGACCAGGACCCATGCGCGTTTCGGCTTTGCCGTGCTGATCGATTGTCATTCGATGCCGGCGAGCATTCGTGTCGGCGACAACGGCTTGCGGCCCGACTTCATCATCGGCGATCGTTTCGGCATCTCGGCCACCACGGCCTTGACCGAGGCCGCGATCGGCCTGCTCACCGCCATGGGCTATGCGGTCGCTCACAACAAACCCTATGCTGGCGGCTTCATCACCGAGCACTACGGTCGCCCGGCGCGCCATCTGCATGCGCTGCAGATCGAGGTCAATCGCGGGCTCTACATGAACGAGCGGACATTTGAGAAGGTCGCCGGCTTTGACGCTCTGGCCGACGATTTGACGCGATTTTCAGCTGACCTGATGTCGATGCCCGACCATCATTTCGTCGACCTGCCGCTGGCTGCGGAGTGAAGTTCGCCTTGTTGGTGCATGTCGTTGGCCCAAAACCGCTGCGCACCTCGGGTCAGGCCCGTGGGCACGCTTTTGGGCGACATGCCTTGGAAATCCCGGCGTAAAAAAAGACCGCATCGTTTGCACGATACGGTCGAAGTCTAGGGAGGAAACGCCCAAGGAGGGCATGGACAGGATAAGCTGTCCGAGAACAAGGGTATTGTGCGCTGCACAAATGTCAAGCGACCTTCAGGCTTTTTTAATTCACTGTGATGTGGAAATTGCGTTTCGAAGATGCTTGTGTGACATCCGGGCAACAGATGTCGTCGCGGAAAAATCATCGAACACCCTTGTTTTGGGACAAAATTGTCGGCAGAGCACGGCTCGGGCATGCCGCAATGCGGGAGAATCAGTTGGACATCAGCATCGATTTCATGCGCCGCATAGCGCAGGCGGCGGCGGCGGAGACCTTGCCGCGCTTTCGCAGCCAAGGCGCTGTCGCCAACAAGGAAATGGGCAGTTTCGACCCGGTCACCGAGGCCGATCGCGAGGCCGAGCGCGCTATCCGGACGCTGATATCGGCGCAATATCCCGACCATGGCATTCTCGGCGAGGAGCACGGCAGCGAGAACATTTCGAGCCGGCATGTCTGGGTGATCGACCCGATCGATGGCACGCGCGCCTTCATTTCCGGCCTGCCGGTATGGGGGACGCTGGTCGGGTTCACCGTCGACGGAGACGCCGTTGCCGGCATGATGTCTCAACCCTTCACCGGTGAACTGTTCTACGCCAACGCCTCGGGTTCTCACTATGAGGGTCCAGGTGGCTCGCGAAAACTGACAACCCGCAAGACGACGAAGCTGGCCGAGGCGACGCTGTTCACAACCACGCCGGCACTGTTCAAAGGCGAGGCGCGCAATCGCTACGACCAGTTCGAAAAGCAGATCCAACTCGCTCGCTACGGCGCCGATTGCTACGCCTTTGCCATGATAGCCTCAGGAAGCGTCGACATCGTCGCCGATCCCGGCTTGAAGCCTTACGACATCGTCGCGCTGATCCCGATCATCGAGAAGGCAGGCGGCGTCGTCACCACATTCGACGGCGGGCCGGCGGAACAGGGTGGCGATGTGCTGGCAGCGGCGACGCCGGAGCTCCATGCCGCGGCCATGGCCGCCTTACGCGGCTGACCGCTTCACGCTTTTCTCGAAATTGCCTCAGCGCGACCTGAACCAGTGATCGGCGCTTCAGGCAGTCGGGTCGTCGCTGCCGGGAATGAAGGCATCGAAGGCGGCGAGCAACTGCTCACGGTAGATGTCGGCTTCCTGCAGGATTTCGTGACGGGAACCGTCGATCATCAGCAGCGAACCGAGCCGCAGACGCCTGGCGTAGGCTTCCACGGCCTTGGTCGAGACGACCTGGTCGGCGCCGGCTGCGATTATCAGCAGTGGAATCTGGATCCGAGCCATGAAGTCGGGGTCGCTGACGGCTTCAGAGGCTTTCGCGGCTGCCCGCAGCCAACGGATCGTGGGTCCACCAAGTGCCAGTTGCGGGTACTCTTCGTAGATCCGCGTGTTGCGCCGATAGCGCACCGGGTCGCTCGTCAGCTTGTTGGTCTCGAACGGGGCCGTCACCTTCGGCCGCGGGCCCCAGGCGGCATAGAGCCGGCCGAGGCCGACAGCGCAGAATAACGAACAGACGCGGCGAACCGTCGATATCGAGACCGGCAGGTCGGGCAGCGTCAGGAATGGCGCGATCAGCACCATGCGCCGCACGCGGTTCATCATTGACCGTGCGGCAAGCAGCGTGATCAACGCCCCTGCCGAATGCGCCAGGATGTAGTACGGCCCTCGGCAATCGGGCAGCACGATCTCCTCGAAAAACTGTTCGAGGTCCGCGGTATAGTCGCGGAAGCGCTTGACATAGCCGCGCTGGCGATCGCGGATCAGCCGGTCGGAACCGCCCTGGCCGCGCCAGTCGAGGGTGGCGACGCCAAAGCCGCGATCGGCGAGGTCGCGGATGGTTTCGAAATATTTCTCGATGCACTCGTTGCGGCCAGACAGCAGGACCACGGTGCCCTTGATCGGGCGGGCGACCGCGCCGAACAGGCCGTAGCGGATCTTCTTGCCGTCGCGCGTGGTGAAGAAGCCGGCAGAGGCGTTTTCCGGCCGCGGATTGCCCTCAATTTCGTGAAAAAGGCGGTTGTCGTTGAAAAGATCCGTCATTCGGCGCTTCGTGCTTGGCGTCTCGCATGCCTGCCTGTGCCGGCCGGCTCTGCTAAGGTGATAGACGCCCATGCGCCAAAAGCAAAGCAATTCACGGCAACGGAGGCTGTAACGGGGAAGGCCGGAAGCCGCTTGAAAGCATGCTTCCGGCCCCTGTCGATCCGGGAGGAAGGGACGTTGACACCCGGTCGGCCTCGTCGCGGTGCCTGTCGGCGCCGCCAGTCCTTGATCCTGGAATGCACTTTAGCGCCGGCTGTCTGAACGCGCGCCGAAGCGCCGGTTCATCTGCCGTTCATCAAGGCATCAGCCACACGGTTTTTTGCCGCCGGATGTAATCTTGAAATGCATTCGATTGCTCCCCAAATGTCTGATGCGGCCGCCAATGTTGGGGTCGCTGGTCCAGCAGAAATGCCGCTCAAGGGTTTCGCACCGGCCATACGCAAACCATGTTGCTCAACAGGAGAACACCCCATGCGTCACGTTGATTTTTCCCCGCTTTATCGTTCGACCGTCGGCTTCGACCGTCTCTTCACCATGCTCGATTCGCTTGCGCAGCCGGATGGCGCGCAGACCTATCCACCCTATAACATCGAGCGTACCGGCGAGGATTCCTATCGCATCTCGATGGCGGTTGCCGGCTTCTCGGACGAGGAAATCTCGATCGAAGCCCATCGGAATGTGTTGACCGTGAAGGGTGAGCGCAAGGACGAAGGCACCGGCGAAGGGTCCGAACTGCTCTATCGCGGTATCGCCTCGAGGGCTTTCGAGCGCCGCTTCCAGCTTGCCGATCACGTCGAAGTCGTCGGCGCCGCGCTGAAGAACGGCCTGCTCTTCGTCGATCTCAAGCGCAACATTCCCGAGGAACTGAAGCCCCGCAAGATCGCGATCACCTCGGCTCCGGCCAAGGCCAAGCAGATCGAGGCCAAAACCGCCAATTAAACCTGCAGCCTCCCAAGGCAAAGGCGGCGCTGAAAGGCGTCGCCTTTTTTTGTATCAGTTCGCTCGACGAGAGGCCGGAACTGCGCAGTCTTTGACTTGAGGGTGATCGCGCTCGCCGGATGGGGCGACCAAAGGATTTCGCGGGAAACGAGCGCGATTGTTACTTTAGCGTTATCTAAATAAGTAATCCCTTTTTAACCAAGTTCGAACATATTTAGCTCGGCCAGTCCACAGGCCCCGGAGGCTCCAACGCCCGTTTCACCTTCTCTCCGGAACCATCGAAAAAGGACTCTCGACGAATGTGGCGAAGAAAAACGGCAGCGTGCCTGGCGATCCTGGCGCTTCTCGGCGCCGAGGCACGCGCGACGACGACGACATTAAACATGACCGTGCAGATGACAATCACCGCATCCTGCACCATTGGCAGCGCATCGACGCTGAACTTCGGCTCATCGGGCCTCATTGCAGCCAATGTCGACCAGACATCGACGGTTCAGGTTCAATGCACGAACACGACCCCCTATAATATTGGTTTGGACGCCGGCACTGGATCGGGCGCGACGGTTGCCGCGCGCAAGATGACCAATGGCGCCGCCACTGTCACCTATTCTCTTTACAGCGACAGCGGCAGAACGACCGTCTGGGGAAACACAATAGGAAGCAATACGGTCTCTTCGACGGGTACCGGATCTTCACAAAGCTTTACCGTGTATGGACGCGTGCCAGCGCAATCAACACCTGCGCCAGCCCTTTACACAGATACGGTGACGGTCACGGTCACTTACTAGGTCTGCCGCATCGACGGTCGACGCCCGGGGGGTGCAAATGAATTTGGCAAGGCTGACTTTGGCTTTGATGGGAGCATTGTTGTTCGGCGGTGCGCAGGCGCACGCGGAATCGCTTCAAGTGCAGCCTGCTCTCGTCGATGTCGTCGCTCCCGGCGCGGCGTCGACGATCACGCTGCGCAATGACGGGCAGACGCCAAGCAACGTGCAGATTCGTGTTTTTCGCTGGTCGCAAGCTGATGGCCAGGAGAGCCTGCTGCCCACGCAAGATGTGGTCGCCTCTCCTCCGGGCGCTACACTTCAGCCGGGCGCCGACTATGTGGTTCGCATCGTGCGCGTGGCCAAGCGGCCGATTGCCTCTGAAGAGGCTTATCGCCTCCTTGTCGACGAGCTACCGGACGCCAGCCGGGCCAAGACCGGCACGGTTAGATTGTTGGTTCGCCACTCGATCCCAGTCTTCTTCAGTTCGCCGGAAAGAACGCCACCGGCCGTGGACTGGACCGTATCGAAGCAGGACGGCAGGCTGATCGTGTCGGCCCACAACAAAGGCAGTACACGCCTGCGTGTCTCCGCACTCTCGCTGCGCGACGCGGGCGGACACAAGATCTCGTTCGGGGGAGGGCTCGTCGGCTATGCGCTCGGTCAGTCGACCATGCGATGGACGGCGCCTGCTGGCGGGCGCAAATTCGCCGCGAAGGGATCGATCTCGATCGCCGGTCAGGGNGGTCAGGGAAATGATGGTGCCATCGAGGCCACAGCGCCGGTTGTCGCCGCGCCGTGAATCCGGCTTGCTTGCTGGCCATGTCGATCCTGATCGCTGCACTGACGCAGTCCAATCAGGCAGCCGGAGCGGTCCAGCAGCTTCAACTCGAAGTCTTCATCAACGACGCTCCAACCAATCAGATCGCGGCATTCATTTCTACCGACGGGCAGCATATCGGCGCCACGCCTGATGAGCTGCAGGCATTGGGGCTGGATCTGGGCAAGGGTCGATCCACCGCCACAACCATCATGCTCGACGGTGTCCAGGGCCTGACTTACCGCTACGAGGCGGCGCAGCAGCGTATTTTCCTGACCGTAGGTAACGGCCTGCGCGGGACGATATCCTATGACGCCGCGCCCGATCGCGAGGCATCGCCTGACGTTCACGCGGGGTTTGGCGGCGTCCTCAACTACAATCTGTTCGCGGCGTCACGACAGGAGCCGGACGCAAGCGGCTTCTCCTTCAGCGGCGTGTCCGCAACCCTGGACGCCAGGGCATTTTCGCCGGTCGGCACGTTCAGTCAGTCGGCGATCATGCGGCTGACGGACAACGGACGGACCGATGCGCTGAGGCTCGACACCGCCTATACTTATTCCGACCCGGCGAAGCTGGTGACGTATCAGGCTGGCGATGTCATCTCCGGTGGTTTCGCCTGGACCAGGCCGATCCGCGTCGGCGGGCTTCAGGTGCGCCGCAATTTCGGGCTTCGCGCCGACCTGATCACGCAGCCGCTGGCCTCGGTGAGCGGCAGCGCGGCGGTGCCGTCGACGGTCGACGTCTACGTCAACGACTTGAAAACCTATTCACACCCAGTCGACACGGGTCCGTTCCAGATCACCGACATTCCCGTCACCACGGGCGGCGGGCAGGCACTTGTCGTGCTGCGCGATGCCGCCGGCCATGAAACGCGCACGAGCGTACCGTTCTACGCCTCACCCAGTTTGCTGAGGCCGGGCCTCTTCGACTTTTCGCTGGAGGCTGGCATGCCAAGGCTCGGGTATGCGACGACGTCGGATGCCTACGCCGTCAATCAGCCCGTCGTGTCGGCAAGCCTGAGAAAAGGCATCTACGACTGGTTGACGCTGGAGAGCCATGCGGAGGCCGGCAAGGATCTGGTCAATGGCGGAATAGGCATGGCGATGCGAACCGGCTCGCTTGGCGTCGCCTCGTTCGCGCTGGCCGGCAGTCATGGCCGGGCCGGCAACGGCCTGCAGGCCTATGCCTCCTACGAGATCAGGATCGGGACCCTCAGCGTCAATGCCAGTTCGCAGATGACGCTCGGTTCCTATGACGATCTCGCCTCGGTGACCGACCGGCTTCAGGATAGCGAAGCGCCCAGTCACGCGTTCTTCAATCTATCGTCGTTCGATCCGGAAGCGACGGACGCGGTGGCCAGATCCAGGCCGCCCAAGAGGGTGAACAGCATTTCCGTCGGAACGCCACTGTCCTTCGACAGCGGCAGCGTCAGCGCAAGCTACATCGACCTGACATCGGCCGGCGGCGAGAGCTCCAAGGTCGTCACTGCGTCCTACTCGCGCACGCTGCCTTTCGGCTACCTCAACGCCACGGCCTTCGCTGAGCTTGGCGGGCGAAGGAGCGCCGGTCTCTTCGCCGGACTGTCGATGCCGATCGGCGGCGATGCAATGGCATCGACGGCTGTCTCGGCCGGCAAGGACGGGCTCGACATGATTGCCGACGTGAGCAAGCCGCTCGGCGAGGAACCGGGCAACGTTGGCTGGCGGACAAGCCTTAGCCAGGGCGGATCCGCGGAGGGCTCCGCAGCGATTGCCTATCGCTCTTCCCATGGCCGTGCCGATGCCGCCGTCGGCCGTTCAATCTCGGGCACCACGGCGACAGCCCAGTTCGATGGGGCAATCGCAACGATGGGATCCGGCGTCTTCCTGACGGACCGCATCGACGACAGTTTCGCCGTCGTCGAAACAGGCGTGCCCGATGTCGGCGTGTTGTACGAGAATCGACCGGTGGGGGTTACGGATGGCAAGGGCCGGCTGCTGCTGCCGGGCCTGCGCTCCTATCAGAAAAACAGAATCGCCATCGATACCACCAACCTGCCGATCGATGCCGATGTATCCACAACGCAGGATGTCATCGCGCCGGCCGACCGGGCCGGTGTACGGGCCGATTTCCGGATTCGCACGAATGTGGACGCCGCAGTCCTGGTCCTGTCAGGCCCGGACGGACAGCCGCTCATGGCGGGGTCGCACGGCACGATCAACGGCAAGCAGGACTTCGTCATCGGCTATGACGGGCGTGCCTATGTCGAGGGGCTGGCGCGCAAGAACACTGTCGTGGCCGAAACCGCCAGCGGTACGTGCAGTGCTGCGTTCAACTATACGCCGAAGACAAACGCGCAAGTGGTCGTCGAGATTTCCTGCCGTTGATGCCGGCGGTCGCCGGATGTCAGTAGGTGACGGTGACGACGACCGTGTCGGTGTAAGTTCCTGGCGCGGGGGTCGTCTGTGCGGGCGCCTCGGCATATACGGTGTAGGGCTGGTCCAACCCGGTGCCGGTGCCGCTGGCGGTGTCGGTGCCGATCGTGTTCCCCCAAACCGTAGCCATGCCGCTGTCGCGGTAAAGCGAATAGCTGACGAGCTTGGTGCCGCTCGTCATCTTCCTGGCGGCGATTGTAGCTCCGGAACCCGTTCCCGCACTGAGTCCGATAGAGTAAGGCGTCGAATTGGTGCAGCGGACGGTGACCGAACCTGTCGAATCGACATTCGACGCCAGTACCCCGACGGAGCCAAAATTCACGTTGGTGGCCGAGACGTTGCAGTTCGCGTTGATTGTCGCGGTCCAGGTGGAGCCGCTTGAGACGGCTTGTCGGCTGCCTGTCGGGCACGCCGTTGCCGTCACGTAGTCGTAGCCAATCGCCGGCGCGGAGGTCATGGTCCAGATGTATGATCCGGGTCCGGCGGTGGTCTGGTTCGCGGCCACCCTGCCATAAACCGTCAGCGTGGCATTGGCGCTACCGGAGAAGCCCATGTTGAGATCGTAGGTCGTTCCGATGGGATGGAGGGCATAGGCCGTCGTGGCCAGGCCCCAGGATCCCCAGATCGTCGTTCGCGCCGCGTCGCTGTAGAGCTCATGCACCAATCGTTGGGTGCCCGACGCCAGCCGGCGATTGCCGGCCGTGTTGGTCTGGCCGGGCGAAAGTTCGACGCACAGGCGCACGGTCGAGAAGATCACGCCCGAGCAGCTGATCGAGAAGGTCGCAGTCGTGTCGTCGACGGCACCACTTAGGATATCGACAGCGCCGTACGACCCGCTGACGGCCGTGACGGAGCAGCTCTGGGACCAAGCCCCTTGCAAGCTGGAAACGAGAAATATCGTGACCAGCACTGCCCGTAGCCGCACTGTCCAGTGTAGCGCACGGCGTAGCGGTCTCCCGAAACCCGATCCCTTGCCAACCATTATGTCTGCCTATCACGGCCCAGGCTAATTCGAAACGGGCTCCGAGCTCTTTCGGGAGAAACCTATCAGGCGAGCATGAGGCCAAACCGGTCGACGTCTTCCGCGGTCGTCGCGAAGCTGGTGACGAAGCGATAGAGCAGCTCGTCCTCACTGATGTGGCCGTCAAAGCCATGTGGCCTGTGCCAGTCGTAGAAGGCAGCGCCGGCTGCCTGCAGCCTTTCGGCCTCGGCTTTCTTGATCACTGCGAACACCTCATTTGCCTGCGGCAACCATGCCAGCTTGGCCGTGGCCGAATCCTCGATCGCCGCAGCAAGGCGCGCGGCCATGGCGTTGGCGTGGCGGGCGGTGTCCAGCCACAATCCGTCCTTGAAATAGGCCTCGAACTGCGCGGCGACGAAGCGCGATTTCGAAAACAGCTGGGCGGCGCGTTTACGCAGGAAGGCCAATTCCTTGGCGCGATCAAGATCGAACAACACGATTGCCTCGGCGCACCAGCAGCCGTTCTTTGTGCCGCCGAAGGAGAGGATGTCGACGCCGCGTTTCCAAGTCATTTCGGCAGGCGTGGTGTCGAGCGCGACCAGCGCGTTGGCAAAGCGGGCGCCATCCATGTGCAGGGGCACCGAATGTTGTTTGGCGATCGCCGAGATCGTCTCGATTTCATTCAGCCCGTAGACGGTGCCGACCTCGGTCGACTGGGTGATCGAAACAGCCATCGGCCGTCCCCAATGGACGATTTCGGGCGCAAAACGGCCGATGGTCCGTTCCAGATTGTGCGGGTCGACCTTGCCAAGCGCGCCGTCGATCTCATGCAGGCGCGAACCGCCGGAAAAATATGACGGCGCGCCGCATTCGTCCTCGATGACATGCGATTCGCGGTGGGCGAAGGAGATGCCGCCAGGCTTGTTATAGGCGGTCAGCGCCAGAGAGTTGGCGGCAGTGCCGGTTGCGACGAAGAACACCGCGACCTCTCGTTCGAAGATCTCATTGAAGCGCTGATAGACGGCTTGGTCGAGTGCACCGTCGCCATAGGCGGTGGAATAGCCCCCCGCATTGGCCGACAGGCCAGCAACGATATTGGGATGGGCGCCTGCCCAATTGTCGGAAGCGAAGAACATTCATCTGCCTATGTCTAGGGAAATCGGGTTTTGGGGAAGTCAGCCTGAAGTTGACCGGTTTCGCATGCTGATCGCAAGGGGGCCGGGCGCCGAAAAATCGGTAAAGCCAGCCAGCCGACAGAAGAGAGATTGGCGACTGAACCTTACGTTTCTCCCCGGCTTCACGTAATTTTCTGTCGCAAGAGGCCCAAGTTTTTTGTGAATCGATCTTGTATGCGTCCGGGATTTCTGTCATAAAAATTTAGGACAGTAGTGCTGTCTTATTTTGTCGCACAAAACGAGCTGGATTGGCGTATCATTTGGGCCTCTCCGGCTGTTGCTGCGAGCGACAGGTGGACGGCCCCGATTTGGCCTGTACGAATACGAACCATGCGGAAAGCCGCCTGGTCCGGTAAGGATTTCGCAAGACGTGCCGCAAGGATCAGGGTGAGCCAAGCGCTTGCCGAGGCAAACCAGCGCCCGAGGGGCTGGGAACGGAGGACAGGAGATGACGGACATGACGCAATCTGCGACGAACGGCCAGGCCGCGCAGACGAAAGCGGCAACCGTCAAAAATACGTCCCTGACCAATCTCGGCCGATCCAACAACGGTCGCACCGTCAACGGCTTTTCCGCCCGAGGTCTCTACGACCCGCGTAACGAGCATGACGCCTGCGGCGTCGGCTTCATCGTCAACATGAAGAGCGTGAAGTCGCATCAGATCGTCAAGGACGGACTTGCCGTGCTCGAAAACCTGACGCATCGCGGCGCCGTCGGCTCGGATCCCCTGGTCGGCGACGGCGCCGGCGTGCTGGTGCAGCTTCCCGATCGTTTCTTCCGCGAGGAAATGGCGGCCCAGGGCATCGACCTGCCACCGGCGGGCCAATACGGCGTCGGCCACTGGTTCATGCCGCAGGATGCGGCACTTCGCGCCCATGTCGAGGACATCATTGCCGAATCGGCGCAATCCGAGGGGCTTCCGCTCATCGGTTTCCGTGACGTGCCCGTCGACAATTCGTCACTGTCGAAGGCGGCTGATATCGTCGCGTCGGAACCGTTCCATCGGCAGATATTCATCGGCCGCACGCCAGACATTACCGACGACGAGGAGTATGAGGCCAGGCTCTATCTGCTGCGCAAGGTCATATCCGGCCGGATCTATGCCGAGAACGACAACAAGGACATCGGCGCCTATTGCGTGTCTTTGTCGGCGCGCACCATCGTCTACAAGGGCATGTTCCTGGCCTATCAGGTCGGTGCCTATTACAAGGACCTCAAGGATTCGCGCTTCGAGACCGCGCTGATCCTCGTCCACCAGCGCTTCTCGACCAATACGTTCCCGTCGTGGAAGCTGGCGCATCCCTATCGCATGGTCGCCCACAATGGCGAGATCAACACCGTGCGCGGCAACAACAACTGGATGGCAGCGCGGCAGGCTTCGGTCGATTCCGAACTGTTCGGCAACAACATCTCGAAGCTTTGGCCGATCTCCTATGACGGTCAGTCCGACACCGCCTGCTTCGACAATGCGCTCGAGTTCCTGTTCCAGGGCGGGTATAGCCTCAGCCACGCCATGATGATGCTGATCCCGGAAGCCTGGGCCGGCAACAAGCTGATGGATGCCGACCGCAAGGCCTTCTACGAATACCATGCGGCCCTTATGGAGCCGTGGGACGGACCGGCGGCGGTCGTCTTCACTGACGGCCGCCAGATCGGCGCTACGCTCGACCGCAACGGATTGCGCCCGGCGCGCTACATCGTCACCGACGACGACCGGGTCATCATGGCCTCGGAAGCCGGCGTGCTGCCGGTGCCGGAGGAGAAGATCGTCAAGAAGTGGCGGCTGCAGCCCGGCCGCATGCTTCTCATCGACCTGGAAAAGGGGCGCATCGTCTCCGACGAGGAGCTCAAGTCGGAAATCGCGGCCAAGCATCCCTACAAGACCTGGCTCGCCAACACGCAGCTCATCCTGGAAGATCTGAAGCCGGTCGAGCCGCGCGAACTGCGCAAGGACGTCAGCCTCCTCGATCGCCAGCAGGCGTTCGGCTACAGCCAGGAAGATACCAAGCTGTTGATGTCGCCGATGGCGACGACGGGCCAGGAAGCGGTGGGCTCGATGGGTACCGACACGCCGATCTCGGCCATGTCGGACAAGTCGAAGCTTCTCTACACCTATTTCAAGCAGAACTTCGCCCAGGTCACCAACCCGCCGATCGATCCGATCCGCGAGGAACTGGTGATGAGCCTGGTGTCCTTCATCGGGCCGCGGCCGAATATCTTCGACCTGGTCGGCAATTCGCGCCGCAAGCGGCTCGAAGTGCGCCAGCCGATCCTGACCAATGGCGATCTCGAAAAGATCCGCTCCATCGGCCACACCGAGGACCGCTTCGACACCAAGACGATCGACATCACCTATGGCTCCGCCGAAGGGGCGGCAGGCATGCAAGGCGCCATCGACCGCCTGTGCGAGCGGGCGGAGGCGGCGGTCGCCGGCGGCTACAACATCATCATCCTGTCGGACCGCCAGGTCGGGCCGGACCGCATCGCCATCCCGGCGCTTTTGGCGACGGCCGCGGTCCATCATCACCTGATCCGCAAGGGGTTGCGCACCTCGGTCGGCCTCGTCGTCGAATCCGGCGAGCCGCGCGAGGTGCATCATTTCTGCTGCCTTGCCGGTTATGGCGCCGAGGCGATCAACCCGTACCTCGCCTTCGACACGCTGCTCGACATGCACAAGCGTGGCGAGCTGCCGAAGGAAGTGGACGCCTACGAAGTCGTCTCGCGCTACATCAAGTCGATCGGCAAGGGCATTCTCAAGGTGATGTCCAAGATGGGCATTTCGACCTACCAGTCCTATTGCGGCGCCCAGATATTCGACGCCGTCGGGCTGAAGACCGATTTCGTGCAGCGATATTTCACCGGCACCGCTACGCTGATCGAAGGTGTCGGGCTGGACGAGATCGCGGCCGAGACGCTCAGCCGCCACAATGACGGTTTCGGCAACGACCCGGTGCTGCGCAACAGCCTCGAGGTCGGCGGCGAATACATGTTCCGCATGCGCGGCGAGGCGCATATGTGGTCGCCCGACGCGGTCGCCACATTGCAGCACGCCGTGCGCCAGGGATCGTGGGAGACGTTCAAGGACTATTCCGCCCAGATCGACAGCGAGACGGCCCGCGCACAGGCCATTCGCGGCCTGTTCAGGATCAAGCTAGCCGAGGAAACCGGCCGCAAGAAGGTCGCGCTCGACGACGTCATGCCGGCGGCCGACATCGTCAAGCGCTTCTCGACCGGGGCGATGTCGTTCGGCTCGATCTCGCGCGAAGCGCACACGACGCTGGCGCGTGCCATGAATCAGATCGGTGGCAAGTCGAACACCGGCGAGGGCGGCGAGGAGGCCGACCGCTACCTGCCGTTGCCTGGCGGCGGCAAGAATCCCGAACGCTCGGCGATCAAGCAGGTCGCCTCGGGTCGTTTTGGCGTCACGGCCGAATATCTCGTCAATTCCGACATGATGCAGATCAAGGTGGCGCAGGGCGCCAAGCCCGGCGAGGGCGGCCAGCTGCCCGGTCACAAGGTCGATGCCACCATCGCCAAGGTCAGGCATTCGACGCCGGGCGTAGGCCTGATCTCGCCGCCGCCGCATCACGACATCTATTCGATCGAGGATCTGGCGCAGCTGATCTACGATTTGAAGAACGTCAATCCGGCCGCCGACGTGTCGGTCAAACTGGTGTCGGAAGTCGGCGTCGGCACGGTTGCGGCGGGCGTCGCCAAGGCGCGCGCCGACCACATCACCATCTCGGGCTATGATGGCGGTACCGGCGCCTCGCCGCTGACCTCGCTCAAGCATGCCGGCAGCCCGTGGGAAATGGGTCTCGCCGAGACTCACCAGACGCTGGTTTTGAACGGCTTGCGGTCACGCGTCGCGCTGCAGGTCGACGGCGGCTTGCGCACCGGGCGCGACGTCATCGTCGGCGCGCTGCTCGGCGCCGACGAGTTCGGCTTCTCGACCGCGCCGCTGATCGCGGCCGGCTGCATCATGATGCGCAAGTGCCATCTCAACACCTGCCCGGTCGGCGTCGCTACGCAGGATCCGGTGCTGCGCAAGCGCTTCAAGGGCACGCCGGAACACGTCATCAACTTCTTCTTCTACGTTGCGGAAGAGGTTCGCGGTCTGCTCGCCGAAATGGGCTACACCCATATCGACCAGATCATCGGCGACACCGACCTTCTGGAAAAGCGCGACCTGATCGTCCACTGGAAGGCGCGCGGGCTCGACTTCTCGAAGATGTTCTTCAAGCCGGATGCGCCGCATGAAGCGGCGCACTGGACCGAGCGGCAGAAGCATCCGATCGACGACGTGCTCGACCGCAGGCTGATCGAACTGGCCAAGCCGGCGCTCGAAAGCAAGCAGCCGGTCAAGATCGAGGTCGACATCCGAAATGTCGACCGCTCGACCGGCGCCATGCTGTCGGGCGAGGTGGCCAAGCGCTTCAAGCACAAGGGCCTGCGCGAGGATACGATTTCGGTGAAGCTGACCGGCACCGCCGGCCAGTCCTTCGGCGCCTTCCTGGCGCGCGGCATCTCGTTCGAGCTTGTCGGCGCAGGCAACGACTATGTCGGCAAGGGCCTGTCGGGCGGACGCCTCGTCATCCGGCCGCCAGAAGCGGCCAAGATCGTCGCGGCTGACTCCATCATCGTCGGCAATACGGTGCTCTATGGCGCTACCGAGGGCGAGGCCTATTTCGCCGGTGTCGCCGGCGAGCGTTTCGCGGTGCGCAATTCGGGCGTGGCGGCTGTCGTCGAAGGCGTCGGCGACCATGGCTGCGAGTACATGACCGGCGGCATCGTCGTCGTCATCGGCCAGACCGGGCGCAACTTCGCCGCCGGCATGTCGGGCGGCGTCGCCTATGTGCTCGACGAAGCGGGCGATTTCGCCGAGCGCTGCAACATGGCGATGGTCGAGCTGGAACCGGTTCCGGAAGAAGACGATTTGATGGAAAGGCTGCTGCATCACGGCGGCGACCTCGACCACAAGGGACGCGTCGATGTGTCAGGCGACATGACCAGCCATGACGAGGAGCGGCTCTATCAGCTGATCTCGAACCATGTGCACTACACTGGTTCGGTGCGCGGTCGCGAGATCCTCGACGACTGGACGACATTCCGGCCGAAATTCCGCAAGATCATGCCGGTCGAATACCGCCGCGCGTTGATCGAGATGGAACGCATGCGCATGGGCGTTGCGGCGGAATAGACTTGGGATTGCCGGGAGGCTCAGGTCTCCCGGCCTATCTTCATCGACAGTTTGACCTCGTGCGAAAGGTTGCCACGGCTGCCTCAAGAGGTTAACGGGTGCGGCGAAAACCGCACCATCTGGACAGCAGGAACTGGACTATGGGCAAGGTAACAGGCTTTCTTGAAATAGACCGGCAGGTACACAAGTACCAGCCGGCCTCCGACCGCATCCGGCATTTCCGTGAATTCACGCTGCCGATGTCGGACAAGGAGGTCGAGAAACAGGCCGCGCGCTGCATGGATTGCGGCATTCCGTTCTGCCATGGGCCGACCGGCTGTCCGATCCACAACCAGATCCCCGACTGGAACGACCTCGTCTATAATGGAGACTGGGACAACGCGATCCGCAACCTGCATTCGACCAACAATTTCCCGGAGTTCACCGGCCGCATCTGCCCCGCGCCTTGCGAGGAAGCCTGCACGCTGAACCTCGAGGACATTCCGGTCGCCATCAAGACGGTGGAGCAGGCGATCGCGGACAAGGCTTACGAGACCGGCCATATCAGGCCCTATCCGCCGGAGAAGAAGACCGGCAAGCGGGTCGCCATCATCGGTTCCGGTCCGGCCGGCATGGCAGCAGCCCAGCAGCTTGGGCNGTCTACAACAGGGACTGGGACAACGCGATCCGCAACCTGCATTCGACCAACAATTTCCCGGAGTTCACCGGCCGCATCTGCCCCGCGCCCTGCGAGGAAGCGTGCACGCTGAACCTCGAGGACATCCCCGTCGCCATCAAGACGGTCGAGCAGGCGATCGCCGACAAGGCCTATGAAACCGGCCACATCAGGCCTTATCCGCCGGAGAAGAAGACCGGCAAACGTGTCGCCGTCATTGGCTCCGGACCGGCCGGCATGGCGGCTGCCCAGCAGCTCGGCCGCGCCGGCCACGACGTCCATGTCTATGAGCGCGAGAGCCGACCCGGCGGGCTGATGCGTTACGGCATTCCCGACTTCAAGATCGAGAAGCACTATATCGACCGGCGCATCGAGCAGATGCAGGGCGAGGGCGTCACCTTCCATTGCGGCGTCAATGTCGGCGTCGACAAGCCGGTTGCCGAGTTGCTCGCCGAACATGATGCCGTGCTCTATTGCGGCGGGTCGGAAACGCCGCGTGCGGCCGGTATTCCCGGCGACGATCTCGGCGGCGTGCATGATGCGATGCCCTATCTGGTGCAGCAGAACAGGCGTGTCGGCGGCGAGCCGATCCAGTCTGTGGCGTGGCCGTCGCATCCGATCATCGCCGGCGGTCAGCATGTCGTCGTTGTCGGCGGCGGCGATACCGCGTCCGACTGCGTCGGCACCGCTTTCCGCCAGGGCGCGGTGCGCGTCACCCAGCTCGACATCCGTCCGCAACCGCCGGAGAAGGAAGACAAGCTTTCTGTCTGGCCCTACTGGGCGACCAAGATGCGCACCTCGTCCTCGCAAGCGGAAGGCGCGGAGCGTGAATTCCAGGTGGCGACACTCGAATTCATCGGCGAGGAAGGCCAGTTGACCGGCGTCAAGTGCTGCGAGGTCGACGAGAAGCGCAAGCCGATCCCCGGCAGCGAATTCGTCATACGCGCCGATCTCGCCTTCATCGCTATCGGTTTTGCCGGACCGGCGAAGGCCGGCGTGGCGACGGAGCTGGACGGTAAGATGAAGATCGTCACCGACAACCGCCGCTCCAGGAATGTCGAGGCCAACGACCGTGACTACAGGACCAGCGTCGACAGGCTCTATGCGGCCGGCGACGTGCGCCGCGGCCAGTCATTGGTCGTCTGGGCGATCCGCGAGGGCCGACAGGCGGCACGATCGATCGACGAGGCGCTAATGGGGTCGAGCGTTCTGCCGCGCTGAGCCAAACGGCCTCAGAGCCGCTCTGCGATACTAACGACTGATCGCGGTCGTGGTGTCGGTCGCGGTGGTAGCCTTCGGCGGCCAGGAGAAATCGTCGGCGCGGCCGGGCGAGGCGTTTGGTGCCTTGCCCTCGATTATTAGCTTTTCACCCGGCAGGTCCGGATTGGCCTTCGCTAGCGGTGCCGCGCCAAGCAGCTCGGTGCCGCCATCGAGTGCCGGATCGCTGAGCAGCATCGGTGCGGTTCGGTCGATGACAATGGGGGCCGCGGCCGGCGCCGGCGCCTCCACGGGAGCGCCTGCGGGGGCAGATGCCGTGACCGCGCTCCCCGGCGCGGTCAGTCCGAGGATCTTCAACAGCGGCTTTTCGGTATAGAAGGCGAGCTTGCGCTTGCCTGCCTTCGAAACGTTGATGCCGTCATCGGCACGCAGTCGCACCGGCTGGCCGTTGATGTCGGGGCCGCTGGTGACGAAGGCACCGTTCTCATCGACGAAGCCGTCCCAGATATCGACGAATTCGCCGCCATGGCTTTCGGCCGCCTGACGGTAGATGTCGTTGAAGGCAAGCATGTCGGAGGTCATCTTCTGTACCCGAAAGGCCGGCATGCCGACCCAAAGGAAAGGCACCTTGGCCTCCGTAATGGCTTTGCCGAACGCGTCGGCGCGACGCTCGTATTCCTTAGTCCAGTTTTCGGACCGCGGCAGTTCGCGAATGTCGCCGATTTTCATCTGTTGGCGGTCGTTGGAGCCAAGCATGACGATCACGGCGGCGGGTTTTTCGGTCTCGATCAACGACTTGATCTGTTCGGGCCAGTTGTAGAAGTCGTCGCGCACGAAGCCGGACGAACCATTGCTGCGCACGACGATCCTGACGCCGGCATTCTCGGCAAAGGCGGTGTCGAGGCCTTCAGCGAGACCGGCCGCCATGAAGTCACCGACCACCAGGACGGCGCGGGCGTCCGGCGCCTTTTCGACCACAGGGGTTTCCGGTTCCGCGGGCGGGCGGGGCGCGCGAGGTTTTTTCACCATCGGCCTGGGCCTTGCCTTCTGGATATCCTGCGGCGGCTCGAATCGCTCGCTGCGGCGCGGGAACAGAAGGTCGCGCAACGACCAGCCGCGGTCTTGCTGCTCCTGCGCCATTGCAGGTGCGTGAAAGACGCCGGCCACACCGACGGCGAGCACGATTACGGCCAGAATGAGCACCGGCATGCGACGAACAAGCCCTGCGATGCGCGCAGCCGAAGCCAATCGTTTCCTCCATCCCTTGGCAGATTGCTACAGCGTCCTTTGCGCGCCCGAAGGGCCGCGCGGCACTGCATGCGGCTCTATTTCTGCCGGAGCCACTTCAGCACTTCCATGCTCGGATAGCCATCCTGGGTCAAGCCGGCGCTGGCCTGGAAGGCCATGATGGCTGACTTCGAGCCGTCGCCGATCTTGCCATCGAACTTGCCGTCGTAGAGGCCGTGCTGGGAAAGCCGCTTCTGCAGCTCTTGCCTTTCCTCGAAGGTGAGCTTGGTGAAAGGCCGCTTCCAGTCCTGCACGAGACCGCTGGAGCCGGCGATCTCGTCGGCAAGAAGACCGACGGCAAGCGCATATTTGTCGGCGTTGTTATAGGCTTTGATGACGGAGAAATTCTTGATCATCAAGAAGGCCGGCCCACTGCGGCCGTCCGGCACTTTCAGCGTTGCCTTGTCGGAGCCGTTCTTGAACGGCTTGCCGTTGGCCCTGACCACGCCGAGAGCCTGCCACTGCGACAGCGTCTTGGAGCCGCCGGGAAGCTTGCCGGCAGGCAGGACAACCTCATAGCCCCAGGTCTTGCCGGCCTGCCAGCCATTCTTCGCCAACAGGTTGGCGGCGGTCGCCAGCGCATCGGGTATCGAATTCCAGATGTCGCGCTTGCCGTTGCCGTCCATGTCGACGGCATAGTGCAGATAGCTGGTCGGGATGAACTGGGTGTGGCCCATGGCGCCGGCCCACGATCCGCTCAGATGGCTTTCGTCGATATCGCCGGTCTGCAGGATCTTCAGCGCGGCGATCAGCTGGGTGCGGGCGAATTTCGCGCGCTTCGGATCGGCATAGGCCAAGGTCGCCAGAGAGCGGACCACGTTGCGCATGATGTCGTCGCGCTTGAGGATCTCGCCATAGTTCGATTCCATCGACCAGATGGCCAGCACGATGTGGCGGTCGACGCCGAACCTTGACTCGATCCTGTCCAGCCACGGCTTCCATTTCCTGGCCATCTGCTGGCCGACCGAGACCGACTGGTCATGAACGCGGTTGTCGAAATAGTCCCAGGCAGGGGCGGTGAATTCAGGCTGCGTGCGCGCCTTTTCCAGAACCACCGGGTCAATATCCCGAATGTCCCTGAAGGCCTGGTCGTAGAGGGCGCCGGAAACGCCGCTCTGCACGGCGGTGGCGCGGAAGCCGGCAACCCATTGCCGGAAGCCGGCATCGGCGAAAGCGGGGCCAGGCATCAGCAGAGCGAGCGAGAGGCTGGCTGCCGTTATGACGCTGGTAAAACGTTTTGCGGCATTGCGAACGGACATCTTTTCCTCCTTCTCTGTCTCAGGAAAGACCATTCATCGCCGAACCAGGTTAGGAATTAGTTTACCATAGGCGCCGCCGGGAACGAAAAGACGTCTCGAAGCTTTCCGACGATCGCTCCAGCCCTGTCGCCCAGTAATCCTCAATTCCGGCGTGAAAATGTCTTGCAGCGGGGATTGCGGAGCTAGCCATCAAGCGGATAATTGACTGCATGAAGAGAGTTCGCAAGGCAGTGTTCCCGGTCGCCGGTCTCGGCACGCGGTTTCTCCCGGCCACCAAGGCCGTTCCCAAGGAAATGCTGACCGTCGTCGACCGACCAGTCATCCAATATGTGGTGGATGAAGCGCGCGAGGCAGGCATCGAGCATTTCATCTTCGTCACCGGCCGCAACAAGGCCGTCATCGAGGACCATTTCGACATTCAGTTCGAGCTCTATGACACGCTGGCCCAGCGCGGCAAGGACGACCAGCTCGCCCGCCTGCAACGGCTGCAACCGGCGCCGGGGCAGACCAGCTTCACCCGCCAGCAGGTGCCGATGGGGCTCGGCCACGCCGTCTGGTGCGCCCGCGAGCTCGTCGGCGACGAGCCGTTCGCGCTTTTGTTGCCCGACATGATCATGCAGTCGGAGAAGAGCTGCATGAAGGCAATGGTCGAGCTCTACGAGGAAACCGGCAACAACATCATCGCCGTGCAGGAATGCGATCCCGCCGAAGCCCACAAATACGGCATCGTCGGCCGGGGCGAGGACACGCATCACGGCTTCCGCATCACCGAGATGGTAGAAAAGCCGAAGACCGGCACCGCGCCGTCCAATCTCTACATCAACGGCCGCTACATCCTGCAGCCCGAGATCTTCAATATCCTCGAAGGCCAGGAAAAGGGCGCCGGCAACGAGATCCAACTCACCGACGCGATGCTGAAGTTGGAAAAGCAGCAAGCCTTTTATGGCTACCATTATCAGGGCCGCACGTTCGATTGCGGGTCGCCGGAAGGTTTTGTCGAGGCCAATGTCGCCTTCGCATTGTGGCGCAGCGACATGAACGGGAACATGGCCGGCGTGATCCGCACGCTTCTCGATGAGATAAGACCATCGGAGCGGCTCGGCGTCGCTTGAGGCAGTCAAGCTGGGGACTTGTCGCTTGCCAGACTGCGCCTGGCTGGCTTTCCTATCTCTGCACTTTTACACCGAGGAAGATGCTGTTGGCGGTGTAGTCGCGGCCCGGTAAATTGCTGGTCAGCTGTTCGGTCCTCACCCTTGTCGTTAGGCCGGCATAGCGGTTCAGCCACCAGGTCAGGCCCGCCTCGGCGCTCCAGATCCTGTCGTGGCCGTCGATGCCGACATAGTCACGCCAGTCCAGGCCCAAAGCCGCATTTCCGGTGAGGTTGGCGCGAATCTGGCGTTCGGCGGTCAGGCGGCCGGAATAAAGGATATCGCCACTTTCATTGGCTGTGGTCGTGGGCTCGACGGTGGTCCGCCCGGTCAGGCCGATCGTGGTGCCGCGTTCGGGCGACCATTTGAGGTCGGCGTTGAC
Source organism: Mesorhizobium sp. LNHC252B00 (assembly GCF_000502955.1). GTDB lineage: Bacteria > Pseudomonadota > Alphaproteobacteria > Rhizobiales > Rhizobiaceae > Mesorhizobium. The sequence goes on from NZ_AYWO01000010.1 coordinate 117,108, forward strand.
GGTGGCACCCGAAATCGCATCCAGGTCTTTGTCATCGATCGCTTCCCTGAGCCAGCCGGCCGAGAATTCACCCGACAATTTCTCACCCATGTCGAGCGCAAGGCCGGCGCGGGCGCCTAGCCGCGTCGACGAGCGCTCGAAGCCTTCATTGTCGATGCGTTGATCATAGGCCCGACGGCCGACCTCGATTTCGGTGAAAGGGGTGAGGGCGGGGGAGATCTCGTAGCCGGTGCGCAAGGTCGCGGTGTAGAGCGTGGAGTCTCGATCCTTCTGGGACAGCGAGGTGCCGTTCGAAAGCTTGGCGTCGCCGTAGAAGTCGTGCGAGACCGCACCGGTCAATGTGTACTGCATCTTGCCGATGTGTTTTTCGACGGCGAGGCTGCCGTTGACGGTCTGCCGCAGCGGCTGCTTGCTGACGCCCGCGATGGCGTCAGGCGAGGATGCCGATTCCGGTACGGCCTCGTAGCCGAGCTTGGCAATGGCGCGCAGTTCATTGTCGAGGTCGACATTGAGCTGGCCTTCGATGCGCCCTTGCTCGTTGTGAACGGGGTAACCCGAGACGGTCTCGCGGAACAGGCCATAGCCGTCGATCGTGGCGGAGTTCTCGCGCCAGTCGGAGGCGGCGGAAAAGCGCAGCGCCGTCTCGGACAGCAGTGCCGACTTGCCGGCATTGCTCGAATCGCCGTTCGACGTGGCGGTCAGGCCCTGTTCGATCGTCGGCCGGATGACGAAGGAGCCCCATTTGACGCCGGTGGCGGCGAACGGGTCATCCTCCGGCTTCTTTTTCTGGCCTTCGATGGCATCCGTGCGTTTTGCGCCTGGGTCGAGCTTCTGCTTGTCGGCGCTGTCGATGGTGAGGGCGCGACGGTTGGCCGTCTCCTCATCGGGGGTGTCAGCGCTGTCGCTGGCGTCCGTCGTGGAGGCGGTCGTGGAAGCAGTGATGTCGGTGGCTGTTGCCGTCGACTTTTTTTTCTTTCTAGACTTGTCCGCAGCCTTGTCCTTGGTCTGGTCAGCCGCATTCTGCCCGGCGGTCGACGAGCGACGGCGAGGCTTCTGCGGCGCTTGAATGCCGGCAGGGGTGTCGCCGGTGACCTCCGGCGGACCGAAAATACTGCCGTCCGCGGTTGCATCGGCGGCATCGGTGTCGTCAGGCACAGCGCCGGCGCTGGCCGGCAGATAGGTGCGGGCCGACGCGTCGTCCTGCGCGGCGTTGGTCTGCGCCTGACCCTGCGCTGCTTGGGCTAGCTGCCTCGCCTTGCGCTGCTGGTCGGACAGGATCGCCGATTCCGAAACCTCGCCGCGCAGTTCCGTTTCCTGGGCATGGAGCGCCGTTGGGCGCAGCAGGGCAAACATGCTGGTCGCCAGCAGCAACGCGCAGGCCGCCTTGCCCTTTCGTCCTGTCGATTTTTCTGGCTGGACCCTGGACATCGCCACCACTGCTTGCGCGGCGCACGCGCGCCATACTTACCGAACCGTAAATGGGGATGGTTAACGGAGGGTTGAGGAGGCAGGCCGCTGGCCGCCCGAAGCGCTGATTTCCCAAGGGATTCATACCGCTCGCGTTAAGCCTTTTGTCTCCATGCCTGTCGCAATCGCAAACCGCCGCAAACATTCGGACGACATGCCTGCGGCCATTTCCGTTGGACAGCGCTCCGGCAAAGCGTTAATCGCATCAGCCATGCATGCGGGATCTCCTGACAACAAGCCTTCGGACGGGCAAGCGGCGATCGCTTCGGCGCTGAGGACGGTGGCGACAGAACAAGCTGGTGTCGCAGCCCTTGCCGAGGCCCTCGAGAACGGATTGGCCGGGCCTTTCTGCCAGGCCGTCGACATGATCGCCGGGGTTGAAGGCCGCCTCATCGTCACCGGCGTCGGCAAGAGCGGCCATATCGGTTCGAAGATCGCAGCGACGCTGGCCTCGACCGGCACGCCGGCTTTCTTTGTCCATTCCGCCGAAGCCAATCACGGCGATCTCGGCATGATCGCCAGGGACGACGCCATCATCGCCATGTCGTGGTCGGGCGAGAGCAAGGAATTGATGGGCATCGTCGCCTATTCCAGGCGCTTTTCCATTCCGCTTATCGCCATAACAGCCGGAGAGACATCCGCGCTGGCGCGGGCGGCGGATGTGGTGCTGCTTTTGCCGCGCGCGCCGGAGGCCTGCCCTCACGGCCTGGCACCGACGACATCGACGCTGCTGCAACTGGTGATGGGCGATGCATTGGCGATTGCTCTCCTTGAAGCACGCGGCTTCACGCCGGACCATTTCCGAACCTTTCACCCGGGCGGCCAGCTCGGCGTCAACCTGACGCAGATCCGCGAGATCATGCATGTCGGCGACAGGCTGCCGCTGGTGGTCACGGGCACCGGCATGCAGGACGCTATCCTGGAACTGTCGCGCAAGGGATTTGGCTGCGTGGCGATCGTCGACGCCGACGGTGCGCTGGTCGGCATCATCACCGATGGTGACATCCGCCGTCATATCGGCAGCAATCTGCTGGCGATGACGGTGGATCAGGTGATGACGAAAGGACCGAAGACGGCGGCGCCGGACACATTGGTCGCAACGGCGCTGCAGACGATCAACAATTCAGCCATCACCAGCCTGATGGTGGTGGAGGGCCGGAAACCAGTCGGCCTCATCCACCTGCACGATCTCTTGCGGATCGGCGCGGCCTGAACGTTCAGACGGGCTCCACTGTCAGTTCCAGATCGGTGTCGGCCGCACCCGTCACGCGCACTTGCGTGCCGGCCGGCAGATCCGGACCGGAGACACGCCACAGCGTGTCGCCCAGCTTGATGCGGCCACGTCCATCCCGGATCGGTTCGGCAAGTGTCGCCATACGGCCGACCATTTGCGCGCCGCGGCGGTTGAGCAGCGGCTGGTCGGTCGGGTCATTGCGACTGCCAACCAGCTTCTTGCCGATATAGGCTGAGACCAGCGACAGCGCCAGGAAGGCGAGGACCTGAACCTGCCAGGTCCAGAAACCGGTGTCCCAGATCAGTAGCGACACGGCGCCGATGATCAGGGCGGCGATGCCGATCCACAGCATGAAGATACCGGGCGCGATGATTTCCATCACCAGCAGGGCGAAGCCGAGAACCATCCAGTTCCACGGGCCAAGTTCGGAAATGATGCGGTCGATCATGGGTGTGTTTCTTCTTGTTTGAGTATGACGTTTTCCGAAAACCGATTTCCACTTTTCGGGGTCATGCTCCTACGATCTCAGTTGTCGCTTGGGCGCACGACTGGCGGGCGTGCGGCCTGCCTTTGCGCGCCGGTCGTGCCTTCGCTGCGGAAGACTTCCTTGGCAATCTCGCCAATGCCACCGAGCGAACCGATCAGCGACGACGCCTCGAACGGCATCAGCACGATCTTGCTGTTGGTGGCGGTGCCGATCTTACCCAACGCCTCGGTGTATTTCTGGGCAACGAAGTAATTCAGCGCCTGCACGTCGCCCTTGGAAATTGCTTCCGATACCACCTGCGTGGCGCGGGCTTCCGCCTCAGCCGAACGCTCGCGTGCCTCGGCGTCGCGGAAGGCGGCCTCCTTGCGGCCTTCGGCTTCGAGGATCTGCGATTGTTTGAGGCCTTCGGCGGCGAGGATCTGCGCGCGCTTGTTGCGTTCCGCCGTCATCTGCCGGCCCATCGATTCGATGAGGTTGGCCGGCGGGTTGATGTCCTTGATCTCGACGCGCGTGATCTTGATGCCCCACGGATGCGCTGCTTCATCGACGACGCGCAGCAGCCGCTCGTTGATGGCGTCGCGATTCGACAAAAGCTCGTCCAAATCCATCGAACCCATGACGGTGCGGATGTTGGTCATTGTCAGGTTGAGGATGGCGTTCTGCAGACCCGCAACCTGGTAGGCGGCCTGAGCCGCATTGAGGATCTGGTAGAAGGCGATGCCATCGACACCGACGATGGCGTTGTCGCGGGTGATGATTTCCTGGCTTGGAACGTCAAGCACCTGCTCCATCATGTTCATCTTGGCGCCGATGCGGTCGACGAACGGGAAAATGAAATTGAGGCCCGGGCTCAGTGTCTTGGTGTAGCGGCCAAAGCGCTCCACCGTATAATTGTAGCCTTGCGGGATCGTCCTTATGCCTTTGATCAGAAGCACCAATACCAGAAGGGCAAGTGCACCAACCGCAATATCGAAACCACTGAAATCCATTTGGCTCTCCCCAGACGAAGGCCGCACAAGCCATTCTCGCGCAGCCGACTTCACCAAAGGCTTAAGTGTATTTCAGATGCGTTACAATCAGGTGATGATGCATTGTTTGTCGGATTGCGACTTACGGTTGAAAGAAAACAGCCTTGCATCCATGTCGTCCAGCCCGTTGATCGAAGCCGAGACAATCTCGGAAGCGATCTGCGAGAAGGTAATGCCATTGCCGCTGTAGCCCATCACGGCATGGATACGAGGGTGGCTGGGAATGGCGCCGATATAGGGCAGGCCGGTGGTCGTGGTGCCGAAAGAACCAGTCCAGGCGAATTCAGGCCTGTTGTCGAGATGCGGAAATATCCGGCCAAGCTTTTCGGCAATGCGTGCGCTCTTGTCGCCGATCAGCTCGTCGCGCCGCGCCTCGTCGACAAAATCCTCGTCCTCGCCGCCGCAGATGACCCGGCCGTCGGCCGTCGCGCGCATATAGAGGTAGGGGTCCGACGCCTCCCAGATGAAGGCTGCCTGCCGCCAGATCTTTCGCGGTTGCGGTCGTGTCGCGATCGCCCAGGTCGAGCGGATCTGGTGGGCAGTCGCCGGCACGATATCGACCAGTTCGTAGCCGGTGGCAAGCACGACATGTTGCGCGGTGACGGCCGGGCCGTCCCTGGTTGCGACCACTACCGCGTCGGCTTTGTCGACGATCGCCGTCGCTTCGGCGGGGGCGTAGAGACCTGCCTTGCGCTCTAGGGCCTTGAGCAGCAGCCCGGCCGTCAGCTTGCGCGGGTTGAGCGCTATATTGCCATGGCTGAGGACGGCGCTGTTGCGATCGATGCCGAACTTCTCCGCCAGCGGCGCTGGTGTGAGATAGGCCGCGCCGATACCGGCTTGCCGCCGCGCGTCGGCCTCGTCACGCAGCTGCGATGGGCTGAGCAAGGTGCCGGCCAGGTAGAGCGACGGCGTGCGGCTCAGACTACAATTGATGCCGAGTTCGGCGATGCGGGCAGCAAGATTGGAAATGGCGAGCCGCGAGCGTCGCCAGGCTTGGTTCGCCGAGGCACTGCCGATTATCTTTGAAAGCGTCGAAAGCGGCTGATCGAGCTCGAATTGCACCAGCGCAGTGGTCGCGGATGTCGAGCCTTTCAGCGGGCCGCGCCGGTCGATGCAGATTACCGCATGGCCTTGCGCCGTCAGGGCCTCCGCCATCATGGCTCCGCTGATGCCCATGCCGACGATCAGCACATCCGTCTTGACGTCCCGGGTCAGGCTGTCCGTCGGCACCGCAGGCGCGCGATAGGCGGACCAGACGGGCCGGCCGGTTCTCAGGTCGAGCTTGCGAGGCATCGAATTCTCCGGAGGGCGCGCCTTAACGCTCCGGAGTTCGTGTTGTTCCGGTTCAGAGCGGCTCACCGCTTCACGGAAGCGGCGAGCCGCTCTAATTCTTGTTTGAAGCAATTCCGGACGGAAAGCCGTTTCACACTTTTTCTGGAATTGCTTTAGACCCAGCCGGACAGTTCGCGCCGCACCATCGCCTCGACCACTGCCATGCCCTCGGCGCTGTCGTTGAGGCACGGGATATGGGCGAAATTCTTGCCGCCGGCATGATGGAAGGTCTCGGCCGCCTCGCGGCCGATCTCGTCCAGCGTCTCGATGCAGTCGACGGAAAAGCCGGGATTGACGATGGCGATCGATTTCACGCCGTCCTTGCCGAGTTTCTCTACCGTCTTGTCGGTATAGGGCTGCAGCCATTCCTGCGCGCCGAAGCGCGACTGGAAGGTGATGATCAGCTTCTTGTCATCCCAGCCGAGCCGTTCACGCAACAATCGCGTCGTCTTTTGGCAATGGCAATAATAGGGATCACCCTTCTCGAAATAGGGCTTCGGGATGCCATGATAGGAGGTGATGACCACCTCCGGCTCGAAATCAAGCGTCGCCAGATGCTGTTCGATCGAGCGCGCCAGCGCTTCGATGTAGACCGGTTCGTCATAGTAAGGGGGCACGCTGCGGATGGCCGGCGCGCGGCGCATCTTCATCAAGGCGCGAAACAGCTGATCGTTGGCGGTTGCCGTGGTCGTCGCCGAATATTGCGGGTAGAGCGGAAATGAAAGAATACGGTCGCAGCCTTGCTCGACCAGACGCTGGGCAACGCTTTCGGTCGAAGGATTGCCATAGCGCATCGCCCAATCGACGACGACGTCGGGCAGGTCGCGCAGCGCTTCGGCCAGCTTCTCGCCCTGGGCGCGGGTGTAGGTGCGCAGCGGCGACTCGTTCTTCTCCCGGTTCCAGATCCGGGCATAGTTGGCGCCCGACGTCTTCGGCCGCCTGGTGAGCACCAGGCCATAGAGGATCGGATACCAGATCGCCCTGTTGAGCTCGATGACGCGCGGGTCGGACAGGAATTCTCGGAGATAGCGCCACATCGACTTGAAATCGGTGCCATCAGGCGTGCCAAGATTGACCAGCATGATGCCGATCTTGCCCGCCTTGACTGGCGGATGTCCGGCGGGCAACGGGCCAAGTGCCTTCGCGGCCTTGCGATCGACAGGGGTGGACAGCGTCATAGGGTTTCTCCGGGAGACGCGAACCTAACTATCTTGTGCGCACTTTCAATGCAGCGTCTGGCCGCACCTTAGCTCGAAAACAGGACGCCCGCCCGGTTTCTCGGGCGGGCGGTGTCTTTCAGGCATAGAAGCGATGCTATTTCGGCGGGATGGTCAGCGTTGCGCCGACCGGAAGACGGCGCGGCTCGTAGCCCTTGTTGGCGTCCGAAATGACTTTCCACTTGGTGCCGTCGCCATAGGCCTTCACCGCCAGATCCCAGTAGGTATCGCCGGCAACGATGACATGGCTGCTTTCGGCCGGTGCGGGCTCGGCGGGCTTTGCCGGCTCCGGTGCCGCAGGGGCAGGAGCCGGTGCTGCTTCAGCCGGTTTTGCCGGCTCGGCCGGTGCGACAGGCGCGGCTGGCGCTGTCTCTGTCGATACGGCCGGCGGTGTGTTGGCGATATCACCCGAGTTGGCCGGAAGTTCAGGCATTGCCGGGGCCGCTTCCGCAGGCTTGGCTGGTTCGGCCGCGGGTGCCGCCGCGACGGTCGCCGCGATCTCGGTGATGCGGCCGTCGAGCTTCGGCGTGTACGGCCGGTGGGCGCCGAGATAGTCGGCAACCACCTGTTCAAGACCTGGACCGTAATCGTAGGCGTTCTTCGCCTTGTCGGCGAAGACCTTGTAGCCGTCGCCGCCCTGGCGGACATAATTGTTGGTGGCGACCAGATAGTCCTTGTCCGGATTGAGCGGCGTCCAGGCGCCGCCTTCCATGACCTCCACCGATTTGACGCGGCCGGCATTGGGTGCGGCGGATCTGTCGAAGGTGTATTTCAGGCCGGCGACCTGCGGGAAGCGCCCGGCGCCGTCCTCGACCTGGCTGAGGCCGTTCTCGAGACCGGCTACCAGGTCCTTGCCGGAAATCTGGAAGGTTGCCAGCGTGTTCTGGAACGGCAGCACGGTCAGCACCTCGCCCATGGTCACTGTGCCCTTGTCGATCGATGCGCGCAGGCCGCCGCCATTGGAGATGACGATCTCGACGCCCTGTCCCTTGACGCGGTCCAGGATGGCATCGGAGACGAGGTTGCCCATCGCGCACTCGCGCGTGCGGCAGCTCTCGCGGCTGCCGTCGATAACGTCGGTCGTCTCGGCCACTTCCTTGTTCTTCAGTGCCTCGATCGGCGCGCCAAGCTCCTTGATGCGGGCGAGCACGGCCGGATCGGGCGTGATCGACTTGTCGAGATAGATGGGGTCGCCGCTGGCCGATTTGACGACGCCATTGTCGTCGAACACCACCTTGAACTCGCCGAGATATTTCGAGTAAGACGCCGCCTGCACGACCGGCACCTTGTAGCCGTCCGGGTTGTCGACCATCGTCGGGTAGGGCCCTTCAGCCTTGGGGTCGGTGTTCGACAGCAGCGAATGGCTGTGGCCGCCGACGACGACGTCGATACCCGGGATTTTTGCAATGACATCGCGCTCGCGCTTGTAGCCGATATGGGTCACGGCGATGATCTTGTTGACGCCTTCGCCCTTCAGCTTCTCGACCTCGGCAGTGATCGACTTGACGTCGTCCTCGATGGCGACGTTGGGACCGGGGGACGCGAGCTCCGGCGTGTCGTTGGTGATCGCGCCGATGATGCCGATCTTCTGGCCTCCGACCTCGACGACGATCGACGGCTTGACGCGGTCGCCGAGCTTGGATTGCGCATTGGCCTTCACATTGGCACCCAGCACCGGAAATTCGATCATGTCGAGGAACGGCGCCAATGCCGCTTCGCCGTCGTCGAATTCATGGTTGCCGAGCGCCATGGCGTCGAACTTCATCTGGTTGAGGAACTCGCCTTCGACCTTGCCCTTGTAGGTCGTGTAGAAAAGCGAGCCCTGGAAATTGTCGCCGGCGCTGAGCAGCAGCACGTTCTGACCATCCAGCTTCTTGCGTTCCTGGGCGATCGCGGTGATCAGCCGGCCCGCGCCGCCGATGCACTCGCCCTTGGTCTCTTCGTCGGCCGAGCAGGTCGACTCGTATTTGTTGTTGCCTTCGATGCGGCTGTGCCAGTCGTTGATGTGCAAGATGTTCAAAGTGTAGTCGGCAAAGGATGCGCCGGCCGACAGGCCGAGTGCTGAGGCGGACAGGGCGGCAACGGCAGCAAGCTTCTTCATCTTCGTCTCCCGGAAAGCTGATCAGAGGCCTTTAACGCTCTTGCTTGACTGGAACATAACAGTCGGCGCTTTGGCCATGTTCCCATCGCGTCCCGGATGACGCAAGCGGAAATCCGGGAACTTTGCCGGCGTAAAAAGGACGGCGGCCAATCGGCCGCCGTCCGTGGTCAGCGAATGCCAGCAGGTTCAAACGCGTCGTGTCAGCACGAAATTCTGGCCGCTGGAGCTGGTGCAGTTGAGCTGGCTTGTCGAAACCATCAGACAGTTGAAGCTGACTGGCGTCTGGCGGATTAGCGAGGTGCCGTTGATCTGTACCGAAGTGGCACCGGTCATCGTGTAGCTGCCATCGGCAAGCTTCTGGCCTGTGTCGGTGGCGACGGTTGTGAAGGTGCCGCCGGTGAAGGTCGACAGGCCGGTGCCCTTGGCATCGATCCAGGAGCCTTCAACGCCTTTCGGCGACGCCGCCATCGGCGGTCCGTCGGGGCCACTGGTGGCACAAGCAGCAAGCATCGCCACAATGGCCCCCGCCAAACTCATAGAAAGAACTTTGCGCGCAAAAGTCATGTGAAAATCCTCTCCTCTCGCATCGGCCGAAAAATCGGAATCGATTTTCGGAAAGCACGATGCGCGCATCCAAGTTTCCAGAGCGTACATCGTGCCTTCAAACGGGCACGCGTCGCTCTCGTCCGCATCCCTTCAATCGCCCGATTTCCGGGCGATTGCAAGGCAGCGCGGTATGCCCTGCGGGGCGCTATCGGACGAGGATGTTGCGGAACTGCCACGGGTCGTTCCGGTCGAGGTCTTCCGGGAACAGGCCGGGGCGGTTATCGAGCGGCGTCCAGTCGGTGTAGTGGCCCTCGACCGGCCCGAGATACTGGGACTGCACTTCCAGGCAGCGCTTGTAGTCCATCTCGTCGGCCTCGACGATGCCGGCCTCCGGGTTTTCCAATGCCCATACCATGCCGGCGAGAACCGCCGAGGTGACCTGCATGCCGGTGGCGTTCTGGTAGGGTGCCAACTTGCGCGCCTCGGCGAGCGAAAGATGCGAGCCGTACCAGTAGGCATTCTTGTCGTGGCCGTAGAGCAGCACGCCGAGCTCGTCGACGCCGTCGACCAACTCGTTCTCGTCGAGCACGTGGTGCACAGGCTGGGCCGTGCCGGCGGCGCCGAACATCTCGTGTAGCGACAGCACCGCGTCATTGCAGGGATGGTAGGCGTAGTGGCAGGTCGGGCGGTAGTGCACCTTGCCCTTCTTGCCGCGTACGGTGAAGAAATCGGCGATCGAGATCGCCTCGTTGTGGGTGACCAGGAAACCGTACTGCGCGCCGGGCGTCGGGCACCATGAGCGCACGCGCGTGTTGGCGCCGGGCTGCTCCAGGTAGATCGCGGCCTTGGAGCCATGCTTGTGCTTCTTGGCGTTCTTCGGCATCCACTTCTCATGCGTGCCCCAGCCGAGCTCCGCAGGCTGCAGGCCTTCGGAGATGAAGCCCTCGACCGACCAGGTGTTCCAGAACACATTCATCGGCTTCGGCTTCTTGGCGCGCTGGGTGTCGCGCTCGGCGATGTGGATGCCCTTGACGCCGGCCTTCTTCATCAGCTTGGCCCAGCCCTCGCGGTCGTCCTGCGCAGGCTCTGAAAACTCGAGCCCAAGATCGGTGGCGAGATTGACCAGCGCCTGCTTGACGAACCACGAGACCATGCCGGGATTGGCGCCGCAGGTGGAGATCGCCGTCGCGCCGCCGGGCTTGTCGTGCTTTTCCTGGATCATTGCCTCGCGTAGCGCATAGTTGGTGCGTCTGGCGTTGTCGGCCTCAGCATCGAAATAGAAACCGAGCCATGGCTCGACGACGGTGTCGATGTAGAGCACGCCGAGCTTGCGGCAGAGCCGCATCAGGTCTACCGAGCCGGTATCGACCGACAGGTTGACGCAAAAGCCCTGGCCACCGCCATTGGTCAGAAGCGGCGTCAAGAGCTCCTTGTAGTTCTTCTTGGTCACCGCTTCCTGGACGAAGGCGATGCCGCGATCGTCGAGCAGCTTGCGGTCGGTGTCGCGCGGGTCGACGACCGTCATGCGCGACTTGTCGAACTGGAAATGGCGCTCGATCATCGGCAGCGTTCCCCGGCCGATCGAACCAAAGCCGATCATCACGACAGGGCCGGTGATTTCACCGTAAACGGGCCAGTTTTCGGTCGCCATTTTATCGAACACTCCTTTAAAGCCCAGGAAACTGGGAACACGCACACAAAACCGGGCATCTTTGCCCGGCGGCCATGCGCTACATCACAGATCATTGTCACAAACCAGCGAAAAGCGCCAACCAGCGGCTAGCCGTCATTGGCCATGTGGTTAAGGACTGAGATCAGCCGGTCGCGGTCTGCGGTCAGGCCCTTGTAGTCGAGCTGGGCGAGATCGAGCGCTTCGAGTTGGGCGGCGAATGACACCGCGAGCATCGCCCGATCCGGGTGCCGGGCGAGGACGGCGAGCGGGTCGAGATGGATGCGGATGGTGAACAGGATATCGCGTGTAACAGGCAGTCTTCGCAATGTCTGACGCTCGACACGGATGAAGGCATGGGCGTTGATGTCGCCGTCGGGAAAGCGCGAGGGCCGGTTCGTGGCGCGGTCGATGCGCTGCAGGTCGGAGAGCGGATGGTAGAGCGCGTCGCCCGACTGGATCGACCAGTTGTAGCGCTCGACGGCTTGGCCCTGCAGACCGTCGAACATGCGGTTGATCAGCTCGGCCGGACGCGTGCCCGGGCCGAAACCCGGCACCGGGGCGTGGATGTCCTGCAGCGGCTTGCCGAACTTCTCGAGAAGCGACCAGGAAGAGGGAAAGCACAGCGAACCGGCGACAAGCCGCCAGCCGCTGTCGCTGCGGCGCATCAGGATCAGGTCTTCCTGGACCAGCAGCGAAGCCGTGACCAGCGGCGCATCGCCCAGACCGGAAGGAATGGCGGGATGGTTCGCGGCATCAAAGGCCTCGATGCCCGCATCGGTGGGGTGATAGATACCGGGAAATCTACCGGGCAGATATGCGCGGAGCAATTCGAGCACTTCCCGCTGGGCGTCCCGCGTGCCGTCCTCCTCGACAAAAACGCGCTCGGGGAGTTCCGCGTAGAGCCGGCGCTTCTCGGCGAGATAAGGCAGCAGATGATCGTCGACCTCGATCCAGTCCGCCGGATCGAGCGGCTTCAGTCCGATGCTGAAGAGTTTCGACGAACCATCATAAGGCGTGTGGGCGGGCAGCACCTCGGCCAAGCTCATATTTCCTTGAAATGATCGAGGCCGGCGGCGGTTATCCTCGCCAGGAATTCGGTGACATCATAGTCGGCCGCGCCTGCCTTGGCGAAAGGGTCGGCGGCCAGCCTAGCGTCGAGCACCTCGCGCGGACATCGTGCGATGATGATGCCGCCGGTCCTCGGCTTCTTCGGCCCGGAGGCAACGAAGATGCCGTCCGCATAGCAGGCGTTCAGCCATTCCACGTGCGCCGCCTGCAAGCGGTCGATTTCGGTCAGCGGCACCTTGTAGTTCAGCGAGACGACAAACATTGTTTGGGCTTCCCTCAGGTAAGTTTGGCCGGAATCAGTCCGCGCAGCGAGTTGCCGACGAACAGCGCCCTGGCGGTCTTCAGATCGTCCAAGCTGTAGATCGCTTCATGGGCGCGGCCTTCGTCCAGAAGCTCCGCGCGCAATACGCCAGGCAGCAGGCCGCAGTCGAGCCGGGGCGTCGCCAATGCTCCGTCGCCGAAATCGGCGAAGACGTTGGTGATGGTACCTTCACAGATTTCGCCGCGCTCGTTGGCCAGGATCACCTCGTCCGCCTGGGTGATGAGATATTCGGCGCGGGCATGCGTGTAGAGCTGCCGCCGGCTGGTCTTGTGGCGCAGCAGCGTATCGTGCGAATCGAGCCTCGTTCGCGCCAGCCGCAGCAGCCAGACCTTGTCGGCGGCGAGGGGTTCAAAGCGCTGTGCCGAGGCCGTCACCTCGCCGTCTTGCGACAGGACGAGGCGGGTGCGCATGGCAATGCGGGATCCGCTGACCGCGCTGCTCAATGCCTCGCCGACCTTGCCCGGATCATAGCGGAAGCCGAGTTCCGCCGCCGAACCATAGAGGCGGGCGAGATGGCGATCGAAGCGCAGGAAGCCCGAACCGGGTTCCCAGCGCATGGTCTCGATCAGCTGGAAATTGGCGGTGTTCCCGTCGCGAAGCGCGCTTTCAGCAGACACTCCTGATACTCCTCCTGCGCCGTCGAATCGAAGACGACGCCGCCACCGACATTGTAGACGGCCTCGCCACCGGAAAAGAGTGAGATGGTGCGTATCGCCACGGAAAAGCGCATCCTGCCGCCGGGCGCGATCCAGCCGATGGCACCGCAATAGACATCGCGCGGCGTGCCTTCCAGATCATGCAGGATTTCCATGGCGCGGATCTTTGGCGCGCCGGTGATCGAGCCGCAAGGAAACAGCGCCGCGAAGATCTGACGGATGGAAAGACCCGGCAGCAGTTTGGCCCTGACGTCGCTCACCATCTGGTGGACCGTCGGATAGGTTTCGATGCGGAACAGCGCCGGCACATCCAGCGTGCCGACCTCGCTGATCAGCGAGATATCGTTGCGCAGGAGATCGACGATCATGCGGTTTTCGGCCTGGTTCTTTTCGTCGTTGCGCAGAAAGATTTTCTGCCGTTCGTCCTCGGCCTTGGTCGCGCCGCGCGGCGCCGTGCCCTTCATCGGATGCGTCTCGATCATGCCCCCAGCGTCGATCTCGAAGAAGAGTTCGGGCGAGCGCGACAGCACGATGGGTTCACCGAGCGCGACGAGCGCACCATACTTTACCGGCTGGCGTTCGGTCAGCGCATCGAAGGCGGCCAGCGGGTCGCCTGACCATTGCGCATGCACCGGAAAGGTCAAATTGCCCTGGTAGCAATCACCCTGCCTGATGTGCTGGTGCAGCCGTGAGAACCGCTTCTCGTAATCCTCGGGCGACCACGTCGCGCGGGCGTCGAAGATCGGGCCATTGGTCGCCACGGTATTGCGCGGCGGCACCGCCTCTTCGACCGGCGCATCGAAAACGCCAAGGCACACGAGCGGAGTTCGGCGCCCGTCCGGCAGCAAGGGAACGAGCTTCGGTTCGAGCAAATAACCCGCCTCGTAGGAGAAATAGCCGGCAAGCCATTTGCCGGCATCGTGCGCGGCTTGCGCTGCTTCCAGCGCCGGCAGGAAATCCTTTGCCTCATGCGCCACGATGATATCGGCCGGCCGGTCGAAAACGAGCTGGCGCGCGCTTTCGTCGTTGCGGAAAATTGCGGCGGGCAGGGACATGGGCACCGGATGCTGCGGTCAATGAAGCCGTCGATCGCTCTATATGGGGGGCCGCTCGCGCGCAATCGAGGGAACGGCACGCCGCCACTCAAAGCCGACCTTGGGCCGACCTTGGGCCGACCTTTGAGCCGACCTTCGGGTCGACTCCGGGCAAACCCAAGGGCCAAAAGCAAACGGCGGCGCAGGATTGGCGCCGCCGTTTGCAATCTTCAGCTATTGCCTGACAATCAGGTGTTGCTGGCGGTTCCAGCAGTTGGAAACTGCTTGGCGAATTCCTTCTCGTTGCCGTCAGCGAGCAGCTTCGCTTGCTCGATCCAGCGCTCGCGTGCGATGCGGCCGTCGAAATTCATCACGTCCTCGATCCGCTTGATATCGGCGGCTGTCCAGCCGGCGATCTGGGCGAAGCTGGTGACGCCTTGCGCCTTGAGCAGCTTCTCGTTGACCGGCCCAATGCCAATCAGCCGGCGCAGATTGTCGGGCTTGCCGGATGCTGGCTTGGCCGGTGCCGGTGCGGCTTTCCTGGCTGGGGCTGCCTTTGGTGCGGTCGAACTCCTGGCTGCCGAGGTCGCGGCTGCCGGCTTGCTCGCCGCGGGCTTGACCGCAGGTTTCGACGCTGCCGCCTTTGGCGCCGCCGATTTCGCAGCCACTGCCTTTGCAGGGGCTGCCTTTGCGGCCACCGGCTTGGCAGGCGCCGGCTTTGTGGGCGCGGATTTGGCCGTCGAAGGCGGCGACATCAGGGGCGAGGGGGCGGCGTTTGTCGTGGCACTGGCAGCGGGCGTCGCCTGCGCGTCGCGCAGCCGGCGCTCAAGATCGGCGCGAGTCTTGCCGCATGCATCGAGTTCACCGGTCAGCCGGTCGCTGTCGGCCCGCAGTCTGTCGCGCTCGCTGCGTGTGCGGTCGATGTCGCCACGCAAGCTGTCCAACTCACCGCGCAGGCGGCCCCACAGGAACCAGCCCACAAGCACGCCTACCAGGAATGCCAGGAGCATGTAGAAAAAAGTGCCCATTGTCTCTCTCCAGTCAGATCCGTCTGCCGTTGGGTCATGACCTTCGGCGAAGGACTACTCGATGGTGGTTCCGCGGTTCGCAGAACAGCCGGCTTCGGTTCGAGCTGTCGGCAATCGGCCTTGCTTGCCATGGCCAACGGCCATCGTCGCGTTCGCCTGAGCGCTACTGCCGGCTGAGATCTTTCCTCGCCGATCCGCATGCGCTCCGGCTGAGCTTGGAGCGAAGGCTATCATAGAGCTTGTGGAAAGCTATCTGAAAACTTCGACGGAGAGTACTTCAAGAACAGATATTTAGAGCACGAATACAGCGATACCAACATGCATTCGGGCTAAACTGTTTGGTGACGCCTGCGCGACGCATTTCAAGTGTCGAGCACTTCCAACTCGTCGATCAGGCCGCTGATGACGCCAAGCCCGATCTGCCAGAAGGCGGGGTCGGTGGCGTCAAGGCCGAAGGGCGCCAGAAGCTCCGAATGATGCTTGGTGCCGCCGGCGCGGAGCATTTCGAAATACTTGTCCTGAAAGCCGCGCTCGGCGTTCTGATAGACGGCATAGAGCGAGTTCACCAGGCAGTCGCCGAAGGCATAGGCATAGACATAGAAGGGCGAATGGATGAAGTGCGGGATGTAGGTCCAGAACACCTCGTAGCCTTCGCGCAGCTTGATCGCCGGACCCAGGCTTTCGGCCTGCACTTCGAGCCAGAACTGGCAGAGCCTGTCAGAGGTCAGTTCGCCGTTCTTGCGTTCGGCATGCACCTTGCGCTCGAATTCGTAGAAGGCGATCTGGCGCACGACCGTGTTGATCATGTCCTCGACTTTCTGGGCGAGCATGGCCTTGCGCTCGCGCCTGTCCGTGGTCTGGTCGAGCAGGGAGCGGAAGGTCAGCATCTCGCCGAAGACGGACGCGGTCTCGGCCAGGGTCAGTGGCGTCGAGGCCATCAGCGCGCCCTGGCCGCTGGCCAGCACCTGATGCACGCCATGGCCAAGTTCGTGCGCCAGCGTCATCACATCGCGCGGCTTGCCCATGTAGTTGAGCAGCACGTAGGGATGCGCCGACGGCACGGTCGGATGCGCGAAGGCGCCGGGCGACTTGCCCGGACGCACCGGCGCGTCGATCCAGTTGCGGTCGAAGAAGGTTCGCGCGATCTCCGCCATGTCTGGCGAAAAGCGCTGATAGGCCGACAGCACGGTGTTCCTGGCCTCGTCCCAGCCGATGATCGCCTGAGGCGTGTCCGGCAACGGCGCGTTGCGGTCCCAATGGTTCATCGCCTCCATGCCCAGCCAGCGCGCCTTCATCGCGTAGTAGCGGTGCGACAGGCGCGGATAGGCATCGCGAACGGCGGACGCCAGGGCATCCACCACGCTGCGCTCGACGCGGTTTGCGAGATGGCGTGAGTCGGCAATGTCCTCGAAGCCGCGCCAACGGTCTGATATTTCCTTGTCCTTGGCCAGCGTGTTGGTGATTAATGTGAAGGTGCGCAAATTCTTGCGGAAGGTCGTGGCCAGCGCCTCGGACGCCCGGCGGCGCACCTCGCCATCGGCATCCTGGAGCCGGTTCAGCGCCGGCTCCAGCGTCAGTTCCTCGCCGTCGATGTCGAAGCGAAGATCGGTCATCGTCTCGTCGAACAGTCGGTTCCAGGCACCGCGTCCGGTGATAGATTTTTCGTGGAAGAGCTGCTCGACACGGTCCTCGAGTTGGTAGGGCTTGTCCTTGCGCAGATCGAGCACCCAAGGCCGGTAGTGGCCGAATGCCGGATCACCGGTGAGCGCGCCTTCGATGGCGGCATCGTCGATCAGGTTGAGTTCGAGCGCGAAGAACAGAAGGTGCGCGCTGGCGTCGGTCATCTTCTCCTGGATGTCGCCATAGAGCTTGGCGCGCTGCGGGTCGGCAGTGTTGCCGGCATAGACCAACCCCGCATAGGAGACGATGCGGCCGATCAGTTCCTCCAGTGCCTCGTAGGCGACAAGCGCCTCGCCCAGCCTGCCTGCGCCGCCGCGCTCTGCCTCGGCGGCCAGCGTGCCCTTCCAGCGGCTCTCGAAGCTGATCGCATCGGCGGCGGCCTTGGCGATGTCGCGCTTCAGTTCCGGCGCGTCCATGCCGGCATAGAGGTCGGCAAGATTCCATTCCGGCAGGTCGCCAAGCTCGGCCGCGCCCTGACTGGACGCTGGTGCCGCAAGCTGCCGAGCAGAAACCATGTGCCCAGAGACCATGTGCATTGCCGACACCTTCCGTGGCCAAGATTCAGGGGGAAACGAGAAGCCGGTCAAATCCTAAGGAATTCATTCACCGGGTTTTTTGAAACCTTATTTAGAACCCTGTGCCAAGATGGTCCACAGGGCAGAATTCCTCGGGCGGGCAGTCATACCAGTCATGACAGGTTCCATACTCATAGTCGATGACGATCCCGTGCAGCGCCGGCTGCTCGAAGCGGCGGTGACACGGTTCGGATACACGGCCATCGTCATCGATGGCGGCGCGGCTGCTCTCGATGTCCTCGACGGGCCCAGCGCCCGCGAGGTTTCGGTGGTCATCCTCGATCTGGTCATGCCCGGTCTCGACGGCATCGGCGTGCTGAAGGCGATGCGCGAGCGCGACATAAATGTCCCGACCATCGTGCAGACCGCCCAGGGCGGCATCGAGACCGTGGTCTCGGCGATGCGCCACGGCGCCTTCGATTTCGTCGTCAAGCCGGCGTCTCCGGACAGACTGCAGGCGTCGATCGGCAATGCGCTCAAGGTCGAGGCCGTCGAGGGCGAGGTCAAGCGCACGTCGCGCCGGCGCAGCGGCCTTCTGACCTTCAAGGACATGATCACGCACAGCCCGGCCATGGACAGGGTGATCCGCCTTGGCCAGAAGGCGGCGGTATCCAACATTCCGATCCTGATCGAGGGCGAGTCCGGCGTCGGCAAGGAGCTGGTGGCGCGCGCCATCCAGGGCAGCGGCGACCGCCGCTCGAAACCCTTCGTCACCGTCAATTGCGGCGCCATTCCCGACAATCTGGTCGAATCGATCCTGTTCGGCCACGAGAAGGGCTCGTTCACCGGCGCGACCGACAAGCACACCGGAAAATTCGTCGAAGCGCATTCAGGCACGCTGTTTCTCGACGAGATCGGCGACCTGCCGCTCGACGTGCAGGTCAAGCTGTTGCGCGCCGTGCAGGACGGCGAGGTCGACCCGGTCGGCGGACGCTCGACCGTCAGGGTCGACATCAGGCTGATTTCGGCAACGCACCGCAACCTCCTGCAGCAGGTCAAGGACGGCAAGTTCCGCGAGGATCTGTTCTATCGGCTGAACGTCTATCCGATCTTCGTGCCGCCGCTGCGCGACCGCCGCGACGACATCCCCTACTTGGTCACCCATTTCATGGATAAGGTGGCTCCGGCCGACCCGCGTCATCGACTGCAAGGCATTTCGGCCGCGGCGCTCGCCGTGCTGCAGGCCTATGACTGGCCCGGAAACATCCGGCAGCTCGAAAATGCCGTCTTCCGGGCCTCGGTGCTCTGCGAAGGCGATTTGCTGACCTCGGAGGACTTCCCGCAGATCCGGGCGCAGGTGGAAGGCACCGTCAACCTCGACACCGACGGCGATGCGCTGTCGCCGTCCTTGCCTCCGCAGGGGGACGAAGAAGAAGCCTTGCCCGGCGAGGTTAGCCCGGCAACCGAGTCCAATTCACCGGCCAGGTTGCCGCCCCGCTTCGGCACGTTGCGAGCGCTCGACGATCGCGGCAATGTACGCGCTCTGGCCGATGTCGAATTCGAGATGATCAAGCTCGCCATCGATCACTACAACGGCCAGATGAGCGAAGTCGCCCGCCGACTCGGCATCGGCCGCTCGACGCTCTATCGCAAGCTCAAGGAATACGGCATCGACCCCGAGACCGGCCGGGTCGACCGGCTCGCTTCCTGAGGCGCAAGCTCGGCACCAGTCTGCAATGCCACAACAGGCCACATACCGGCCGTTGGCGGATTGTGGCGGGCCTATGGACAGCGCTGTTCACGCATTAAGGCTAACGGTAACAGATCGTGTTCCACGCAAAGGCGGAAACATGATCTAAACCAGTGGTTTACCAAGAAACCCCGTGTACAATTTTTGGCGGGATATCGCCACTGTGTTACCGCATTTCGACTTCAATAAGCGATGATTAACCATTAGGATCGATATTCGGATGTGATCGCGACACATCCGTTTGGGCAAATCCGGGGACAAACGGCAGCCTGCAGGGCCTTTTGATTTGAACAGAATCGAACGACACACAAACGGGCGGCACCATCAAGTGAACGTCTGGCCGAAGTGGCTGGCGGCATTGATTGTTGCACTTGGTTTTGTTGCCGCGGCTGCGACCGGAGCCAGCGCCGAAACACGTTCGCTGAAGCTCTATCACCTCCACACACACGAGAAGGCCGAGATCGTCTACAAGCGCAACGGCCGCTACGTCCCGGAGGGTCTCAGGAAGATCAACATCATTCTGCGCGATTGGCGTCGCAACGAGCCGACCAAGATGGATCCGCGTCTGCTCGATCTGGTCTGGGAAGCGTACCGGGAAGCCGGCGCCACGGACTATATCCAGGTCGTCTGCGGCTATCGCTCGCCGTCGACGAACTCAATGCTGCGCAGCCGCAGCCGGGGCGTCGCCGAGAAGAGCCAGCACATGCTCGGCAAGGCGATGGACTTCTACATTCCCGGCGTGCCGCTGAAGAAGCTGCGCAATATCGGTCTCAAGATGCAGGGCGGCGGCGTCGGCTACTATCCGTCTTCCGGTTCGCCGTTCGTCCATATGGATGTCGGCAATGTGCGCCATTGGCCCGGCATCAGCCGCCAGGAACTGGTCAGCCTGTTCCCCAATGGCAAGACACTGCATGTGCCGAGCGACGGCAGGCCGCTGCCCGGCTTTGAGCAGGCACTCGCCTCCTACAAGGCGCGCAAGGGTTCGGGCTCGCCGGCCATCGAGTTGGCCAGCGCTGGTGGCAGCGGCAAGAAATCAGGCGGGTTCCTGTCGGCCTTTTTTGGCGGCGGCGACGACGAGGCCGACGACAGCGCCGATGTCGAAACCGCTTCGGCTGCACCTCCGCCCAAGGCGAGAAACCTGAAGCCGGCCGAGGCGGCAAAGACCAGCAACCTGCCAGGCATCGCCATCGTGGCGCCGGAGAACGCGCAGCGCGCCGAGATTCCGCAGGTGACCGAGGAGCAGGCCCCCGAGCCTGAACAGGACACGCCGGAGACGATCATAGCGGCATTGCCTGCACGCAGCGTTCCGTTGCCTGATTTCGCACCGCGGCCGAAGGCCGATGTCGGCGCTCAGCCGCCTGAAAATGTTCCGTTTGGGATGGCGGATGCGACAGCCACCACCGAGCAGGCCGTAGCGACCGCACATGCGCCTGCTACCGTTCCATTCGGCATGGCCGATGCAACGGCTTCGGCTGATCCGGCCCAGATTGCCGTCAACAACATACCGTTGCCGACATGGCGCCCCGACGCTTCTCTGCCAGCCGCTCTGGCTGCGTCGCCCAGCAAGACTGTGCTGATGGCGTTGGCCGATACGGCTGAGCACAGCAAGACCGCGACCGACGCGTTCTCGGTGCTGCCGACGGCGCGCCCCGAGATGGCCCGGCCGGACGCGGTCAAGGCCGTTCTCGACGAGGCCAATGCCCAGGTCGGCGCGGCCGGCGAATACCAAGTTGCTTCATTGTCCGAGTCCGAGCCGCGTTCGGCCTTCAACGATCCTTCGGGTAATGATGCCGCATCGCCGCGCGAGGCTGTCGTTGCCCGCCCGGCCGGCTCCGATCCGGCCGCCGCGATCGGCGCCGGCGTGAAAACCACCCGCAAGGAATCGAGAGCCACCGCGCGAGACCTGAAGCCGGGCCCCAAGGCCATGGTGGTTGCCGCCGCACCGCAGGCCGCCCGCTGGGCGCTGACCAGCGGCGAGCATGTCGCCACCGTTTCGAGCGCGACGACGGCGCCGGGCTATGCCTACAGCATCGTGCACACGGCGCCGAGCGAGGTCTATACGGCCGGCTTCCAGCAGGACAACCAGATGGCCGATGCCAACCGCTTCACCGGCAATGCCGTCAAGTTCCTCTCGGTCGCCCGCTTCCAGACCAAGTAAGCGACCAGCCAATCCACAAAGCCGCGCCGGGCAACCTGCGCTGCTTTTTGCTGCGAGACCGCCTGCCATCGGCCGATCACCCCGGTCTGACATCGCGGTGATCGCGGACGGCTCAAAACCTGCGACGGATCCTGCTCGCATCAGGCAACCCGGTCGACGGAAGCCGGCCGGGTTTTCATGCGGCGACGAAGGCCTTACTTCGCCAGCTTGCTTGCCGCACGCGCCAGGGCTTCGATCTCGTCCCACTTGCCGGCCTTGACCATATCGTCCGGGGCCACCCAGGAGCCGCCGACGCAGATGACATTGGGCAGGCTGAGATAATCGGCTGCGTTCTTGCCGGTGATGCCGCCGGTCGGGCAGAATTTCACATCGGCAAGCGGCGAGGCGAGGGCCTTCAGTGAGGCGATGCCGCCCGACTGCTCAGCCGGGAAGAATTTGAGAAAGCGCAAGCCGGCTTCCCGTGCGGCCATGATCTCGCCGGGCGTGATGGCGCCGGGTAGCAGCGGAACAGCGCTGTCGCTTGCTGCCGCCAGAAGCTCGCGGGTGATGCCGGGGCTGACGATGAATCGCGAGCCTGCGCTCGCTGCCTTTTCGAACTGCCTGACATCGAGAATGGTGCCGGCGCCAACGATGGCTTCCTCGACCTCACCAGCCACCCGCCGGATCGCCTCAAGCGCGTCGGCGGTCCTCAGCGTGATCTCGATCGCCGGCAGGCCGCCGCGTGCCAGGGCGCGGGCCAAGGGCACGGCATCAGCGACATTGGCGATCTTCAGCACCGGGATGACCGGCTGGCCGTTTAGGAGCGACAGGAGGTTTTCGGTCTTGCTGGGCATCTGTCTCTCCGTATCCTAGCGCATGTCGCCCCAAAGGGATCCCGGCTTTGGGAAAACGACATCCATAAAACAAAGACCTAAAGCGCGACGTATGAATTGGTTTCGGCGCGACGCGCTTGAGGGCAATTCAACCGATTAGCAGACGGGTGTTTTTCTGTCCATGAAACGAAGCGTGTCGCGATGTCACGCGCGGCCCCGATACTTGGCTGGATTCCGGCGCTGCCTTGAATCGGCTTGCGGGAGCGTTTAGTGGCTTCGGCCATGACATCACTTCAACCCTTTCGCGTTGCGGCGCTCTACCGGTTTGCCCGGCTCGACGCCTTCGAGGAGTTGCGCGCGCCGCTCGCTGCCTTCTGTTGCGGGCGCGGCATCAAGGGCACACTGCTTCTGGCGCATGAGGGTATCAACGGCACCGTGGCCGGCAGCGAAACGGCGATCGGCGAACTGATCGATTATCTCGAAGCCGTCGAAGGGCTCGCCGGCCTCGAGGTCAAATACAGCGTAGCCGCGGAAATGCCGTTTCATCGCATGAAGGTGCGGCTGAAGCGCGAGATCGTCACCATGGGCATCGCCGATATCGATCCGGCGACGAGCGCCGGCACCTATGTCGCGCCTGCCGACTGGAATGCGCTGATTTCCGAGCCCGACACTGTCATCATCGACACGCGCAACGCCTATGAGGTATCGATCGGCACCTTCAAGGGCGCAATCGACCCTGCTACCGCCAGCTTTCGCGAGTTTCCGGCCTGGGTGGAAGCACACCGGGCGGAGTTCGAAGGCCGCAAGGTCGCGATGTTCTGCACAGGCGGCATACGCTGCGAAAAGGCGACCGCCTACGTCAAATCGCTCGGCTTCGAGGACGTGTTCCACCTCAAGGGTGGCATCCTCAAATACCTCGAGGAGGTTCCGTCCGAACAGAGCCTCTGGCAAGGCGAGTGCTTCGTCTTCGACGAGCGCGTTTCTGTGTCGCACGGCCTCGCCGAGGGCGAGGCGGAACTCTGCCGCGCCTGCCGCCATCCGCTGACGCCGAACGACCTGACATCGCCCAAATTTGCCGCCGGTGTTTCGTGCCCGCATTGCTTCGATGCGCGTTCGGACGAGGACCGCCAGCGCTATGCCGAGCGTCAGCGGCAAGTCGAGCTTGCGCAGGCGCGGGGCAGGGATCCGCACATCGGATCCTAGTTTGGCTCTGTTATCGACAGCCGCAAGGCGACGGTTTGTCATTGTAATGCAAGGATCCGGGACCTACGTCTTCGACGTTCGAAACCTGCCCGTTCGGCCGGGCAATCCTGGAGGCACTGAATGTTCGATCCCAAGAAGCTTCTCGACGATCTGCTCGGCTCGCAAATCCCGGGCACCAGTGGCACCGTTCGCGACAAGGCGGGCCAGGCCGTGCAGATGGCCAAGGACAATCCGCTGGCCGCTGGAGCGCTCGCTGCAGTGCTGCTCGGAACCGGTGCCGGCCGCCAGGTGACGGGTACCGCGGTGAAGCTCGGTGGATTGGCCGCGATCGGCGGGCTCGCCTACAAGGCTTACCAGAACTACAAGGCCGGCAATGCTCCGGCCGAGGCGCCGGCAGGCGGCGAACCTGAATTGCTGCCGCCGCCCAAGGACACCGCCTTCCACCCGTCGCAGGCGCCGCAAGGCGAGGACGAATTCACGCTGACGCTGGTGCGGGCGATGATCTCGGCAGCAAAGGCCGACGGCCATGTCGACGATGACGAGCGCCAGAAGATCGCCGGCAAGCTCAGTCTTTCGGGCATCGGCTCCGACGCCGAAAAATTCCTGATGGCGGAGCTGGCGAGCCCGCTCGACCTCGACGCGCTGGTGGCAGGCGCCCAGACCGATGCGCAGAAGCTCGAACTCTACACGGCATCGCGCCTGACCATCGATCCCGACACACGCGCCGAGCGCGGCTACCTCGACCTGCTGGCCGGCCGGCTTGGCCTGCCGGATGCGCTGGTCGATCATGTCGAGGCGACAGTTTCGGCAGCCAAGGTGCCGGCCAAGGCCGGAACTTCACCCAATCCGCGCTGGTAGGCCAAAACGGCACAGGCGGCTTGTCTGGCGTTAACCTTTCGTTAACCCAGCAAGCGCATCATTCTAACCAGTTGGATCGGCTTTCCTCCTCCCAAGCCCGGTCCAGATCAGGGCGGTCGCCAATGACCGCCCTTTTTGTCGGCACGATCTGCTCGCCCGAGCATGATCTCGAGCAAAATCGGATCCCAATTTTCGGATCATGCTTTGTGCTTCGGCTTGCCATCGCCGCCGTCATTTGCGATCCCTTTGCTTCGTGCGCAAACCCGGAAAATAGCGCGCGCGCGCGTCGCTTCGGAGGACAATAGCCATGACCGTAAAAAGAACCGCCATCGTCACCGGCGCCGGCACCGGCATCGGCAAGAGCGTCGCTACGGCGCTGCTCAAGGCCGGCTGGAACACGGTGTTTTGCGGGCGCCGCAAGCCGGTGCTGGATGCCGCGGTCGCCGAGGCTGGCCGCACCGATGCCAAGGCATTGGCGGTTGCCTGCGATATCAGCAAGGCCGGCGAGGTCGACGATCTGTTCGAGACGGTGGCGGCGGCCTTCGGCCGCGTCGACCTGCTCTTCAACAATGCCGGCATGGGCTACAAATCGACGCCCATCGACGAGATCCCGGTCGAGGTGTGGAACGATATCGTCGGCGTCAATCTCACCGGTTCATTCTTGTGCGCTCGCGCCGCCTTTGGCGCCATGCGCAAGCAGCGGCCGATGGGCGGCCGCATCATCAACAATGGCTCGGTGTCGGCCTACGCGCCGCGCCCGGGCTCCGTGCCTTATACCGCGACCAAGCATGCCATCACCGGGCTGACCAAGACGCTGGCGCTCGACGGAAGGCCCTACGACATTGCCTGCGGCCAGATCGACATCGGCAACGCACTGACCGACATGGCGCAGCCGATGACGGTCGGCGTGCCACAGGCCAACGGCTCTATCGCTGCCGAAGCGGTGATGGACGTTCAGCACGTTGCCGACGCCGTTGTCCACATGGCCAGCCTGCCGCTCGACGCCAATGTGCTGTTCATGACGGTGATGGCGACCAAGATGCCGTTCGTCGGGCGTGGGTAGTTATTTCCCGGCCAATGGCACGCCCGGCAGGTAGAGCGCGATTGGACGGATTTCGTAGACGGCGGTCGGATTAACGCGGCGCAGGTCGCGGGCGATAACGATCGCATCGTCACGTGTCCCGCAGTCGACCACATAGAGACCGAGAAGCTGTTCCTTCGTCTCGGCGAACGGCCCGTCAAAAATGGTTCCATCGCCCGGTCCACGCAAGGTGCAGGCCGACTGGGTCGCCCCAAGCCGCGCCGATGGGCCAAGATTGCCTTCCCGGTAAAGCCGATCGTTGATTTCGAGCAGGTCGGCCATCAATGCCGCGTCCTGCTCCGGCGTCAGCGCGGTGATGGCTCCTTCCACATGGTAGGCGAGGATGGCGTAAAACATCGAGTCACCTTCTGTCGTGATTGCAAACATCCAGCGCCGGTCGCAAGGCCCGACAGCCTCACTTGGCCAGGAACGCTCCGATCCGCTCCAGTGCCCGCAAGATGTTCTCCTCGGAGTTGGCGTAGGAGAGCCTGATATAGCCTTCGCCGAGAATGCCGAAATCGGGGCCGCCAATCAATGCCACGCCGGCCTCGTCGAGCAGGGCCGAAGCAAGCTTCTTTGCTTTCCAGCCGGTCTTCGAGACGTTGGGGAAGGCGTAGAACGCTCCCTTGGGCGTGATGCAGGATATGTCAGGCAGGGCGTTCAATCCGTCAACCACGATCTTCCTGCGGCGGTCGAAGGCGCGCATCATCTTGTCGACGTCGTCCTGCGGGCCGTCGATGGCCGCGATGCCGGCAAACTGGCTCGGCGCGTTGACGCAGGACCAGCAATTGACCGCTAGCTTGCGCACCTTGTCGTAGAGGTGAGCGCCCTTGTCGCCATTCGGCCAGATCGACCAGCCCATGCGCCAGCCTGTCATCGCCCAGGTCTTCGACCAGCCATTGAGCACGATCAGCCGATCGCGGATCCCGGGGAAGCCAAGCAGCGAGCAATGCGTCTCGCCGTCATAGGTCATGACGTCGTAGATCTCGTCGGAGAGGATGGCAACCTGGGGATGTGCCTCCAGACCCTTGACCAGTTTCTCGATCTCGGCGCGCGGCGTGACGCCGCCGGTCGGATTCGCGGGCGAATTGAGGATCAACAGCCTGGTCTTGGAGGTGATCAGCGCCAGCGTTTCCTCTGCGGAGAAGGCAAAGCCGTTTTCCTCGCGCATCGGCACTGGAATAGGTGCCGCGCCGGTGAACTCGATCATAGAGCGATAGATCGGAAAGCCGGGATCGGGATAGAGGATCTCGGCGCCAGGCTCGCCGAACATCAGGATCGCGGCGAACATGGTCGGCTTGCCGCCGGGCAGGATCATCACCGCTTCGGGCGACACCTCTACGCCGGTGGTGGTCAGCGTGCGCCGCACCACCGCCTCGCGCGTCGCCAAAAGGCCATTGGCCGGCGTGTAGCCGTGATGGCCGTCGCGCAGCGCCTTGATCGCCGCCTCGACGATGTGCTGCGGCGTCTTGAAGTCGGGCTGGCCGATGCCGAGATTGACGATGTCGCGGCCTTGTTGGGCCAGTGCTGTGGCCCTCGCGAGCACGGCAAAGGCGTTTTCCTCGCCGAGACGGTCGAAGGCCGAAATCGTGTGGAGCATTTTTCCCGTCCGTGTGGTTCTTACTGTTGGGTCGCGTTTTTGTGAGCCTCAGGCCGCAAAAGTCAAACGGATTGGAGCTTTCGGTGTCGGAAAATCTCAAAGACTGGCAACCGCGCCCGCGGCCCGAACGAAAGGCCATCGACGGCCGGTATGTCCGGCTTGAACCGCTGAGCGCTGCAAAACACGGCGACGGTCTCTATGAAGCGTCGTCCGTATCCGATGTCGATGGGCGCTTCGCCTGGCTGCCCGACTATCCGCCGGAGACCCGTGCCGCCTTCCAGCCATGGCTGGACAAGGTGGAGGCCAGTGAAGATCCGCTGTTCTTCGCGGTTATCGACAAGGCCAGCGACAAGGTCGCCGGACGCCAGACGCTGATGCGCATCGATCCAGCCTACGGCGTCATCGAAATCGGCAACATCTACTGGGGGCCACTCATCTCGCGCAAGCCGGGAGCGACCGAAGCGCAGTTCCTGTTCATGAAATACATCTTCGACGAGCTTGGCTATCGCCGCTACGAATGGAAATGCAACAACCACAACGAGCCATCTAAGCGGGCGGCAGAACGGTTCGGCTTCAAGTTTGAAGGCATTTTCCGCCAGCATCTCATCGTCAAGGGTGAAAACCGCGATACGGCATGGTATTCGATCATCGACAAGGAGTGGCCGGCCTTGCGCAAGGCCTATGAAGCGTGGCTCGATCCGGCCAATTTCGATGGCGACGGCCAGCAGAAGCGACGGCTTGAGGATTTTCGCGTGCAGTTCGGTGCGTGAGATCAGGCGCGTAACGGGAGTTGCCATTGGCCCACATCCACGATCACAGCGGGCACGATCACATTGGGCACGATCATGCGCCCGGTCATGTGCCTGGCTCGACCGACAAGAAACGCGTGCTTACCGCGGCCTGCCTGACTGGCGGCTTCATGGTCGCCGAAGCGCTCGGCGGCATCCTTACCGGCTCACTGGCATTGTTGGCCGATGCCGGCCACATGCTCGCCGATTCGATCGCGCTCGGCCTTGCCTGGTATGCGTTTCATCTTGCGGGGCGTCCGGCGACCGTGCGCCTCACCTATGGCTTCGGCCGGGTCAAGACGCTGGTGGCCTATACCAACGGCATCGCCATCTTCGTCATCGCGCTTTGGATCGTCTACGAGGCTTGGAGGCGGCTGCAGGCGCCGGCACCGGTGCTTGGCGGACCGATGCTGGTGGTGGCGACCCTCGGGCTGCTGGTCAATATCGGGTCCTTCCTGGTGCTGCATGGCGGCGATCACGAGAACCTGAACATGCGCGGCGCCATCCTGCATGTGCTGGGCGACCTGCTCGGCTCAGCCGCCGCCATCGCGGCCGCGTTGGTCATCCTGGCGACCGGCTGGACGCCGATAGACCCGATCCTGTCGGTCCTGGTCTCGCTGCTGATCCTGTATACGGCATGGTCGCTGATGCGCGCAGCCGCCCATGTCCTGCTCGAGGGGGTGCCGCCCAGCCTCGACCGCGATCTCATCGCCATGGACATCGAAGCGACGGTCCCCGGCGTCCGCGAAGTGCATCACATGCATGTCTGGTCGCTCGACGGAACCAGCAACATGGCGACGCTGCATGCCTGTCTCGACGAGGGCGTCGACGCGCACCAGGCGGTCAGCGCCGTCAAGAAGCGGCTTGCCAGCGAGCACGGCATCAGCCATGCCACCGTGGAACCGGAATTCGGACAGTGCGCCGACTATAGCCACGAGCATGGGCATGAAGCGGCTGCGCATCACGACCACCATCACTAGGACCGATCGATTGGTCCTGCCTCAGGAGTTCCAAACCTTGAAAACCAGCTTGATGAACGCCCACTGCCCGGACGCGGCATGATGGATCGCGACACCAGGAATGCGGCCATCGCAGCGGTGTGGATCATGCTTCTGTTCGGCATCGGCGCCTACTATCTGCCGACCATGATGCTGGCGCTCGGCAGCCTTTCGACCGTGCTGGCCGGCGCCTTTGCCATCGTCTTCGTGCTGGCGTTCTTCTCGGTGTTCTGGCTGCGGGCCCGCAACCAGCGCAAAAACCAGGGTAAATAGGCAAGGGATTTTCGACATGCGCATTCTGATCACCGGCGCCGCGGGTATGGTCGGCCGCAAGCTCATCGCCCGGCTGGCCAAGGACGGCACGCTGCGCGGCGGCAGGATCACCGCGCTCGACCTGCACGATATCGTGCCGCCGCAGGCACCTAGCATGGATAGGGTCAGCATCACCTTCCACACCGGCGATCTTGCCGAGGCGGGTGCCACCGAGCGCCTGGTCGCATCGCGCCCCGATGTCGTCTTCCATCTCGCCGGTATCGTATCCGGCGAGGCGGAGGCGAATTTCGAACTCGGCTACCGCGTCAATCTCGATGGCACGCGCGCGCTGTTCGATGCCATTCGCCTGGCGGGCTTTGCACCGCGTGTCGTCTTCACCTCGTCGATCGCGGTGTTCGGCGCGCCGTTCCCGGATGTCATTCCGGACGACTTCCATCCGACGCCACTGACCTCCTACGGCACCCAGAAGCAGATGAGCGAAGCGCTGCTGGCCGACTATACCAGGCGCGGCTTCTTCGATGGCATCGGCATCCGGCTGCCGACCATCTGCGTGCGGCCCGGCAAGCCGAACAAGGCGGCGTCAGGCTTCTTTTCTGGCATCATCCGCGAGCCCTTGAGCGGCCGCGAGGCGATCCTGCCGGTGCCGCGCTCCGTCGTGCACACCCACGCCAGCCCGCGTTCGGCAGTCAATTTCCTGATCCATGCGGCGGAGATCGATGGCGCTGCCGTGGGGCCGCGCCGCAATCTGACGATGCCGGGCGTCGCCGTCACCGTTGGCGAGCAGATCGAGGCGCTGGAACGCATCGCCGGACCGAAGGTGGCAAGCCTGATCCGCGAGGAGCCGGACGAGACGATCTGGGCGATCGTCAAGGGCTGGCCGACCCGGTTCGAGGCGCGGCGGTCAAGGGAACTCGGCTTTGTCGCCGAAAAGAGTTTTGACGAGATCATCCGCGCTCACATCGAGGATGAACTCGGCGGCAAGATCGCGAGTTAAACCCGCAGCACTACGGTGGGGATATCATCCGCCTGACGCTAGGCTCGCCGACAAAAGCAACAGTCCGAACAGGAACACGAAGGCGGCGCCGCCGATCTCGACGATCGAGTGGATGCGGTTGCCCATGCGGCCGTCGCCGGCGAAATACACCGCCCAGTTCTTTGCCGTCACCGCCAGTGTCGCCAGCGCCGAGACGGTGATGGCAGTGCCCAGCGACATCGCCAGCACCGACAGCAGGCCGCCGAGCCAAAGTCCGTTGAGAAGCGCGAAGCTGAGCACGATCAGCGCGCCGGAACAGGGGCGGATGCCGACCGCCGCCACCGCCGACCAGGCGGTGCGCCAGTCAAAGCGGTCGCCCGACAGCAACGCCGGGTCGGGCGCGTGCGAATGGCCACAGGTGTCGCAGACCTCGCCGGCCGCGTGATCGTGATGGGCATGATCGTGGGTGGCGTGATCATGGTCATGCGTTCCGTGGTCGTGATGATCGTGGGAATGGTCGTGCATGTGGTCATGATCGTGATGCACCTGCAGCGCATGCGAATGGGCATGCGCCGAATGGCTGTGACCGGCATGACCGGCATGCGAATGCCCACCATGAGAATGGCCGGCGTGCGCCGCCGACAGGCTGTAGGCGGGGCCTTTGCCAAACATGCGCAGGACGGCAGGGCCGAGTTTGCGCCACAGCAGCCAGGCGCCAAACAGGGTGACGAAGACAAAGCTCATGATCTCCATGAACCAGGCGGCGTCCGTCATCGTCACGGAGGTGCCGCGCAGGACGAAATAGGCTACCCCCATCACCGCGACCGCCGTCAGGCCCTGCAGCAGCGCCGAGACGAAGGACAACAGGATGCCGCGCCGTAGCGCCACTTCGTTGGCGACCATGTAGGACGAGATCACCGCCTTGCCGTGGCCCGGGCCGGCGGCGTGGAAGATGCCGTAGGCGAAGGACAGGCCGACGAGTATCCAAATCTTGCTGCCGTCCTGGCGCATCGCCTTCATTGCAGTTGCCAGCGCGCGATAGAATTCCTGCTGCCGCAGATTGATCCACATCAGTATGTGGGCGAAGGGGCCGGTGCTGGGCGCGATGCCGTCATTGACGCCGATGCCGAGCGAACTCTGGGCATGGGCGGAGTTGGCGAGATGCATCATGACGACAGTGGCGGCCAACAGGCCGAATGCCAAACGCAGGGACGGTTTCGTCACCGGCTTCATCCTTCTGGCTGACAGGTCAGTTCGAGCTTTGTGGCGAAGATCTTGCTCATGTCGGTGCCTGTCGGATCGTTGAAGAAGGCATCGGTGAGGGTCTTCTGGTTTTCTTTGATGGCCTCGTCCGGGTCCGGACGGATCACCTTGCTGGTGCAGTTCGACGGCAGGCCTTCAACCGTGATGTTGGAATCGTCGGTGAAGTCGATCGCGGTGTAGAATGTCGGATCGTAGACGCCGATATCTATCTTGCCGTTGAGCTTGATCGGCACTTTCGGCTCGGACTCGAACAGGATGATCAACTGGTCGTTGTCGAAATTGGCCATCAGATGCGGCGGTGGCGTCATCGCCACGTCCTTGCCATCGACGGTGACGAGCTGGAAGTAATTGAACTCGGCCAGCGAGGCATGGACGGTGTCGGCGACCTCCTTGAGCTCGTTGTCGTCGAGCTTCAGGTCGGAGTTCTTGTCGAACTCCATCATCACCGTGCTGGAGAAGAGATCGTCGAAGCGCCAGAGATGACGCAGCGCTTTCACACTTTGGTGATCCGGGGAGAGGATCACGTCCAGGCGGGCCTCGGCGAAGACGTGCGGGTGCACCTCAGCCGGTCCGGTGGCGGCAAAGGTCGCCGCCAGGGCCGAAGCCAGCATGATTGCGTGCCGTTTCAGGTGCATTCTCAGTCGCGATTCCATGTGCCTCGGAGTGATGTCGAGAGTTATCAGAAAGGGGGCGAAATTGGGACCGGGACTCGACTGAATGGGTCAGGCAGCTTCACGCGTCCTGAACCACTGCACCAGGAAATCGACGAAAACGCGAACCTTGGCGGGTAGGTAACGGCGGTGCGGGTAGACGGCGAATATTCCGCCGCCCGGCAGGATACGGTCATCCATCACCGACACCAGCCGGCCGCTCTCGAGGTCGGGCGCGGCGATAAAATCCGGCAGGACGGAAAACCCCAACCCGGCCACGGTCGCCGCACGCGCCGTCATCGGGCTGTTGACCTCGATGGGACCCGACACCGAAACGCTCATCGGATCGCCATTGTCGCCCTTGAACGGCCAGTTGCTCAATCCGCGACCATTGGTGTCGACGATACAGGGCATGCGGCTAAGATCCTGCGGCCGCGTCGGCATGCCATGCTTGGCGATCAGTTCGGGAGAGGCACAGAGCTTTATAGAAAATGGCGCCAGCCGCCTGGCGATCAGAGACGAGTTCTCGAGCCGCGAGATGCGCACCGCGAGGTCGAAGCCTTCCTCGACCAAATCGACGAAGCGGTCGTCGAGCTGGACGTCGAGCACGATGTCGGGATGCTGCTTGGCGAAATCGATCAGCGACTGGCCGACCGGCGCGTCGGCGAAGGTGCGCGGCGCCGACAGCTTGATCCGGCCACGCACGTCGCCGGAAGATTCGCGCACGGCGTCGGCCAGGCTGTCGACCTCGCGCACGATCTCCGAGGCGCGCCGGTAATAGGTGTGGCCGGCCTCGGTCATGGAGAACTGGCGCGTGGTGCGGTTGAGCAGCAGCGCGCCGAGTTCGTCCTCCAGTTCGCGCACATATTTCGACAAAAGGGCCTTGGAACGGCCGATCTTGCGTGCCGCCGCCGAAAAGCCCTCGGCCTCGACCACGTCGATGAAGGCACGCATGCGGGTCAGTGTGTCCATGGTCAGGCCTTTCGTGCGGCGTCGAGAAGTTTCCGGCCGAGCCGTATCAGGGCAATGTCGCTGCCGGAAGGGCCAAGCAGCGACAGGCCGAACGGGGCGCCGGCGACCGAGCCGATGGGCAGGGTGATCTGTGGAAAACCGGACAGGCCGGCCAGGCACAGAAGTTGAAGCGCCCGTTCGCGATAGGCCTGGAACTGCTCCGGCGTGCTGTCCACGTAGGGAGCTGGGCCCGGCACCGTCGGCAGGATGAGGAAGCCATCCTTGCCCAGTAGGGCGCTCAATTCGCCGCGAAAGGTCAGTCGGCGCACCTTCTCGGCCTGGGCTGTTTTGTCATCGACGGCACGGCCGAAGCCGAAGCGCTCTTCGACGCCCGGACCGAGGTCGCGCTCGCCGCTGGTGATCCATTCGCCATGCACCGCCCAAGCCTCCTTGGCCTGCAGCCGGCGAAAGCACCAGTAGAGTTCATCGGGAGATGAGGTGAAGCGCGTCGTTGCCGGCGCCGGCGCGCCGAACACCGTACTCGCCAGTGCCTTCATTCGGGCATATTCGGCAAGCGCCGGGTGGTGGACCATCCCATCCAGCCAGTCCAGCGCCAGCGGCCGATTGAGCGTGTTCTGGTGCGGGTCGCGGCCGAGCAGCAGCCTGCCAACGGTCTCGTAGGTCTCGATGTCGTCGGCGAACCAGCCGAACGTGTCGAAGCTCGGGGCCAGCTTCATCGTGCCATCGAGCGAAATGCGGCCATGCGTGGTGCGCAGCCCGATCAGTCCGCAAAAACTCGCCGGCGCGCGGATCGAGCCGCCGGTGTCGGAGCCGGTGGCGATATCGGCAAGCCTGCCCGCCACCGCCGCCGCCGATCCCGATGACGAGCCGCCGGTGACACGGTCGGGCGCGGCCGGGTTCACCGGAAACGAAAAATGCGCATTCTGGCCGAACAGCGCGAACGCAAGCTCGTCGGTCTGGGTCTTGCCGACGAAGCGCGCCCCGGCATCGAGAATCACTTGCACGGCCGGCGCCGTGCGCGAGGCGGCGGGGCTGTCTGCGAATTTCTGCAAGTTGCCGCAGCCAGTGCGGTAGCCGGCGACGTCGTAGATGTCCTTGACGGCCAGCCGCAGGCCGGCCAGAGGGCCAGTTTCGGCATGCGCCACCGGCATCTGGCAAAGGTCGAGAAAGGCGTTTAGAGGGCCGTGCGTGCCTGTCATCGTTCGCTATCCGGATACGGTTGGCGCAGCATTGTTCGATGCCAGGAATTTTACAACCTGGAATACGATTTTTATTGATTGTGAAATCGTTCAATCTTATATCGCGCTTGCCCAAAGTCGCACGTGCCTGTGGGTGTCCGCCGATCCTCGAATGGTGAGGGAAATCGGTAAGGTAACTGGAGCTAACCCCTCCAGTCGGTCTAGCGGCCAACCGCAAGCCCGAGGACACCTTGAAGCAACGACGGTGCGGGCCTTTCTGGTGTTCTGCCGGTTGTCCAAAGACCGGGGTTACTGAAGAGGCACACCTTCATTGCCGGCAGTGCGGACGGGTTTCCCATCCAAGCCAAGGCAGACAAAGCGAACCGAGGCCGGGCAAGGCCAAGGTTCACCGCCGCGAGACGGCGTTTCATGGTTCCGGGGTCTCCACCGGCTGGTTCCATGGATTTCCGTCCCGCCTTTGTCCACCGCGTGTTCGCGAGGCCAACAGCCCGCTTCCCGCAGCCTTATTGCGCGCCGAAAGGCGCTGATGGAGAGACCCCGATGGCCACCCAGCGCATCCTTGACTTCCTCGCCACCCGACGTCCGACCGGCCCTTGCCTCGTCGTCGACCTCGATGTCGTGCGCGACAATTTCCGAGCCTTCGAGAAGGCGCTGCCCGATTCGAAAATCTACTATGCGGTGAAAGCAAACCCGGCGCCGGAGATCCTGCGCCTGCTTACTGCGATGGGCTCGTCTTTCGACACCGCTTCCGTTGCCGAAGTCGAGATGGCGATGGACGCCGGTGCGCCGGCGGACCGCATCTCCTTCGGCAACACCATCAAGAAAGAACGTGACATCGCACGCGCCTACCAGCTCGGCATCCGCCTGTTCGCGGTCGACTGCGTCGAAGAGGTCGAGAAGATCGCCCGTGTCGCTCCAGGTTCCCGCGTGTTCTGCCGCGTGCTGACCGATGGCGAGGGCGCCGAGTGGCCGCTGTCGCGCAAATTCGGCTGCGTGCCTGCGATGGCCGTCGACGTGCTGCGCCATGCCAAGGGGCTCGGCCTCGATGCCTACGGCGTGTCGTTCCATGTCGGCTCGCAGCAGACCGACCTGACCGCCTGGGACCGCGCGCTGGCCGATGCCAAGGCGGTGTTCGCGACGCTCGCCGAGGAAGGCATCGTCTTGAAGATGGTCAACATGGGCGGTGGTTTCCCGACGCGTTATCTGCGTGACGTGCCGGCAGCGCAGGCCTATGGCCAGGCGATATTCTCGGCGCTGCGCAAGCATTTCGGCAATGCCATCCCGGAAACCATCATCGAGCCGGGCCGCGGCATGGTCGGCAACGCCGGCGTCATCAAGTCGGAAGTCGTCCTGATCTCGAAGAAGGCCGCCAACGACAATGTGCGCTGGGTATTCCTCGACATCGGCAAGTTCGGCGGCCTTGCCGAGACGATGGATGAGGCTATCCGCTATCCCCTCGTCACCCGCCATGACGGCACGGAGACCGCACCTTGCGTGCTCGCCGGCCCGACCTGCGATTCGGCCGACGTGATGTACGAGAAGACGCCGTACCCGTTGCCGCTGTCGCTGACGATCGGCGACGAGGTGCTGATCGAAGGCACCGGTGCCTACACGACCACCTACTCGGCGGTCGCCTTCAACGGCTTCGAGCCTCTCCGATCCTACGTGATCTGACGGTTCGAAAGACCGATCAGATCATCCCAGGTGGCGTCTGTCGTCCACCCGGGCTCGCCTGTGGAACAATCTCCGCTCGCCAGGGATGACGGAAATGGAAATGTCAGTTGAAATCGTGGGCCACGCACCGGCCTTTGTGATGGTCGCCGAAACCGCTGCCGATGTCGCGGCGCGCGAGGCGTTGCTCGATCGGGCCATGGGGCCGAAGCGGCGGAAGAAATCGTCGGAGAAGCTGCGGCGTGGCCGGCGGCCTTCGGAAGGCCTGGCCTTCGTTGCCCGGGATGCGGCGGGCGGCGTCGCCGGCACCGTGCGGCTGTGGGATGTGCGGTTGGGCGAGGGCGGCCCGGCAGCGCTGCTGCTTGGCCCGCTCGCCGTCGATCCGTCGCTCAAGAGTGCCGGCATCGGCTCGGCGCTGATGCGCCACGCCATCGCCGAGGCGGCGCGTCTTGGCCATGCCGCGATCCTGCTGGTCGGCGATGCGCCCTATTACGCACGCTTCGGATTCTCGGCCGCCAGGACCGGTTCGCTTGCCATGCCGGGCCCCTATGAGCGGCACCGCCTGCTGGCCCTGGAATTGGTGGAAGGCACGCTGGACGGCGTCGAAGGCACGCTGCGGGCGGCAGGGCGCAAGCTATCGGTTCCAGCCGAAGCGCGACGCGCTGGCTGAAACCAGTTCGGCATACTCGGTCGCGACGGCATCCAGGCCGGTCACGGTCGGTGAGCCGGCGCCTCCCAGGCGGGCTGCGTAATCCTCACCCTTGGGAGCCTTGTCCCAGTCGTTGCCGATGAAGCGGGCCGCTGCCGTGCCGGAGTCCGAGACTTCGGGCGTCGGCGATCCAAACGAGGCTGCCGTGCGCTTGAGACCATCCAGAAACGCAGCATTGTCCAGGCCGCTGTAGGGCTTGCCGCTGCCGTCCACCACATTGAGAAATATCTGCTCGTCACCAAAGGCGGTGTAACCGCCGCCCAGACCTTTTTCCACAGCATCGGCCTTTTCGAAGAAACGCTGTGCCACGCCGGCGTCGAGCGTATCCTTCGGGAAGCGAACGGTAACGAAACCCGTGCTCCCGCCGTTGTCGTCCAGCCTCGATACAAGCACGCTATGCTGGTGGAAAATGTAGCCGAAGGCAGCCGCAAGGCGATCGGCGGTTGCGTCGTCAAGCGCCGCCTCGGTTTGCAGCGAGGCGTTGGTCTTGAGGAGGTAGCCACCCGGAGTCACTTCCGTCTCAAGCACCGCAGGATCGACGCCTATGCCGGCGGCGACCTTGGGCACGATCTTCTCAAGCACCTCCGCTGAAAAGGCAGCCCGATCGGCATAGCCGGCCGTCTTCAGATTTGGCAGGTCGAAGCCCACGGAAGGTGTGGCCTCGTAGGAAATCAGGACAAGCTCGTCAGCCGCCGCTGCCGCTGTCACCGAAACCAGGGCAGCGACAAGCAGCGCACGCCCCATTGCTCGAACGATGTGGATATTCATTACCGGACCTCGCTGCTTTGCTCCTTTCTGGAGCCGAGGCCAGACTAAATGGATGATTTCACAATCAAAGGTATGAGCGGCTTGCCGTTCCCGGCCGCGTGAAGGTTTCGTGCCAAGATTGCCGAACCCTGTGGAACGAATATGCCGTCTCGAGGATGGTGACCCGGAGCGCTTCATCGTTCATGGAAAACGCTGAGCCGCCCTGTCTTCCTTTCATGACGCAATTGCGGACGGAAGTGGCGCGGATCGGCTTCGTCTTATGCATATCTGTCGCAAGCCGCGGCGCGGCTTGCGACAGATATACCTTCAGCCGATCAACTGGCTGAGGGCCATGGCGACGGTCATGTCGCCTTCGACCTTTATCTTGCCGGTCATGAAGGCCATGGTCGGGTTCAGGTCGCCAGCGATCAGCGAATCCAGGTCGTCGATCGAAAGCTTGATGGTGCAATCGGCGGGCGCGTCGGTGGTTGAAATTGTCGCGCCGTCGATGACGATGACGCCGTCGCTGCCGGTGTCGAATTTCACGGAACGATCGAACCCGCTGCTTGCCACGCGCGACTTGATCTTCTCGGCAATCTCCTGAACGCTCACGCTGTTCTCCTTGTCTGGTTGCATCTGTCTCGCAACGGCGCTTCGATCCGGCCGAAGCCCATGCCGCGGTTTCGCGATCACGGTCGCTGGCGCATATAGCTTTGGGTTGACGTTTACGTCAACGCGGATTCCGGTGGCTGGTTCCTGCGCTGGCGGCAGGTGGGGCCCGATGTGATCGGAACCCGTGGGCAGGGCAACTCAGTGTTCCTTGAAAGCCTTGGTCATTTCCGCGGCCGTCTCGCTTTTCTTGCGACGCAGCCAGTTGTCACGGATTTCGTCCTTCGACAGGAAATTGACCTGATCGATCAGAACCTCATGCACCAAAGTGGCGCCCACACGCGTGTTGACGGTATCGCGGATCGCGGCGCGGAAGGCATCGAGATCGATCGTCGCCTTGTTGGTGAAGTCGATCTGAGGATTGGAATAGAGGTAGGAATAGACCTGGTCGGTGATCAGCGCTTCCGCCGGAATGGACAGCTTCTTTATCTGCTCGGGTTCGACCGTATAGACGAGCTTTGTCAGGAAATAGCCGCCGATCTGCGAATCGCGGATCAATGGCACCGAAATGATATCCGTCTTGACGTAGTCGAGACCGCCCAGCATCGGCTTCGGCGTTTCGCCGACGCCCTTTTCGCCCGCAGCCTGGAACGAATAGAACACCGCGCCGAGCGTCGCGGCGCAGATCCAGACCGCGATCGCGATGACCTTGATCATCGGGCCCCGTCATTGACTTGCGATGGCAACGCGGCGCTGCCCTCCTGCATGAGCAGGGTCGCCGATGCGTTCCTTGTGTCCCGCATCATGCCTTTGCCCAGCCGAATTCGCCGGCCGAATAAGTGCCGTCGGTTTCCGCGCGCTGG
Source organism: Mesorhizobium sp. LNHC252B00 (assembly GCF_000502955.1). GTDB lineage: Bacteria > Pseudomonadota > Alphaproteobacteria > Rhizobiales > Rhizobiaceae > Mesorhizobium. Next base: position 155,672 of record NZ_AYWO01000010.1, read on the forward strand.
ATGGCGTGCCGCAGCAGGTTGGCAACCTCGTTGACCGCGCTGAGGTGCGCCAGGATCGCCGCCTCGTTCTTCGCCAGCTTATGGCGCAGCCGGGTCAGGCCCTCGCGGTGCTGTTCGAGAAATTCGGCTTCGCTGCCGCCCTTCATGGCGCGGGTCAGTTCATAGAGGTAGCGGCTCTTGCGGGCGTTCGATGCCTTGAGATCATAATCGGTGGCGTTGCGAATGCCGGCCGTCTCTTCCTCAACCACGTCCTCGATGCGGCCGATGATGGCAGCGAGGTTGCCAGGCCGCGCGAACGGGATCGGCGCTTCCGACACGGTCGTGCGTGCTGGCAGGTTGGCGGTGAATTCCGAAAAGTCGGCCATGAGAAATCCCGGTCTGGTTAGATTGAACTCGGATACGCACTATCTGCTTGGTTCAGCGTGACTTTCCAAAACTGGTTCCGCTTCCGGGCATGCCTTAAATCTTGATGTCTGTCCTGATGGTGGTCTCGCCACCGGTGATTGACCGCGCCGCCTTGCGCTGCAATTCGTGGACCAGCGAGGTCGACAGGCTGCTCTGTTGATCGATCTCGGTTTTTTCCGGCCCGCCCGAAACCGGGCCGACCGGCACGATGCGCTTGCCTTCGACATAGTGGTCGGCCAGCATCGACTTGGCGATGCCGATGCCGCCGCGGTCGGCCATGACGTCGGCCACCCGCTCGGCAAGCTGCGATTTCCACATGTCGCCGGCCAGGCCCTTGCCGTAGACGCCTTCGGTGTCTTTGGGCAGCATGTTCTGGATGAAGGTCTGCAGCACCATGGCCTCGAACTTCTTGAACTTCTTGGCGGGGTCGGTTGAAGCGGCGGCCTTGTCGGCGGTGGCGCGCGACAGGATCGAGCCGGCATTCACCGAAGCGGCGTCACCGACCGAAAATGCGCCAGCAGCACCACCGGCTCGCTTTGTAAGCGCGGCGCGGGCGGCTTCAATATCCGTCGGGTCGACGGCTCGGGCCACATCCATAACGATGTCGCTGGGTGGAGAAATCGCCAAGAAAGTCCGCCTTTTGTCGGTTTTCCTTAGCCAGACCATGCCTCAACAAGCTTGTGGCAGGCTTGCGCGGCGTAAGGGAGGAAAGCGAGATGAAGGCGTGTGGGCGTCAACCGGCGGTAACCGGCATTGTCGTACTTGTGCCCTTTGGCTGCTCGCCGAGCGCAAAGACGGAACTGGCCTTGCTGACGATGGAAACGTGATCCTTGGCGGAGTTTCCCGCAGTAACTCCGTCACCGCGCATGATCGCGGTGACGATGGCATCGTGCTCCTGCCAGGATTTGGCGAGCCGGCCTGGCAGCATGAACTGGGCTCGGCGGAACGGCGCCAGCCGACTGCGCGTCATCACGGTCATTTCGTAGATATGTGCGTTGTGGGCGCCGCGATAAAGCCTGCTGTGGAACTCCGTGTTGAAGTACTCGTAGTCCTCCTCGGCGCCCAGACGCACCATCCGCGCCGAGGCCTGGTGCTCGACCTCGAGTGCGCGGCGCTCGCTGCTGGTCATGCGCTCGGCCGAGAAGCGCGCGCAGATCGCTTCCAGTTCGGCCATGCTCTCGAACATCGAGGCGAGATGCTCCTGCGTCACCACGGCGACGATGGCGCCGCGGTTGGGCCGCCTTTCGACCAGGCCCATGGCGCTCAGCTGGCCGAGCGCCTCTCGCACCGGGGTGCGTGATACGTCGAAGCGCGCGGCGAGAGAGGTCTCGTCCAGCTTTTCGCCGGGGCGCAAGAAGCCGGTGACGATCCGGTCGCCGATCGCCCTCACCATCTGATCCACGGTCGTACCGGACCTGATCAAGCTGCGCTTCCCCGACAAGTTTCCTCCGTTTGGTCTTCTCGTTGGGCGGCTCAGCGGCCCGTCGAATCGATATTCCCTGCTTATGCCTCTATTTTAATCTGCCTGTCAAACTGGCTATTTTCAAGGCAAAAAGTGCATGCAATTGCCTTTGATCTGAGCAGGTGTGTTTCATGTAGATGCTGATTTTATAAGATAAATTTCGTCGTCGGAACTGGCACGGCGATTGCATGCAATTTCTCGAAGGCATGTTAACCGACCCGGAAAAGGGTCTTACAGGGGAGCATTCACTATGACCGCGAAATTCACGCTTAACCGCCGCGAGTTGCTCAAGACCTCCGCTGCCGGAGCCGCACTTGGGCTCGCGTCGGCATCTTTTCCCATCGGCCGCGCCTTCGCCGCTTCGGCCACTGTCGGCTTCATCTATGTCGGCCCGAAGGACGACTATGGCTATAACCAGGCGCATGCCGAGGGGGCCGCGTCGCTGAAGGGTATCGAAGGCCTCTCCATTGTCGAGGAGGAGAACGTGCCCGAGACCGTCGATGTCCAGAAGACGATGGAATCGATGATCAACCTCGACGGCGCCTCGCTGATCTTCCCGACCTCCTTCGGCTACTTCGACCCGCATATGCTGGCCATGTGCACGAAATTCCCCGACGTGCAGTTCCGCCACTGCGGCGGCATGTGGAACAAGGACAAGCATCCGAAGAATGCCGGATCCTATTTCGGCTATATCGGCGTGGGCCAGTACCTGAACGGTGTCGTCGCCGGCCACACCACGAAGACCAAGAAGCTCGGCTTTGTCGCCGCCAAGCCGATCCCGCAGGTGCTGCTCAACATCAACTCCTTCCTGCTCGGTGCGCGCTCCGTCGACCCGACCATCACCTGCCAGGTGATCTTCACCGGCGAATGGTCCCTGGCGGTCAAGGAGGCGGAGGCCACCAACGCACTGGTCGACCAGGGCGTCGATGTCATCACCTGTCATGTCGACAGCCCCAAGGTCGTGGTCGAGACGGCCGCCGGCCGCGGCGCCTTCGTCTGCGGCTACCACGCCAACCAGAGCCCACTGGCGCCCGAGAAATACCTGACTGGTGCCGAATGGAATTGGGCAAAGGTCTACAAGATGTTCGTCGACGACCTCGTCGCCGGCAACCCGCTGCCCAATTTCACCCGCGGCGGACTGGCCGATGGCTTCGTCAAGATGAGCCCGCTTGGCCCGGCCGTCGGCGAGCCGGCGCGCAAGCAGTTCGACGCCACGCTGGCCGAAATGATGAAGGGCGGCTTCGCCGTCATCAAGGGTCCACTGAACAGCAACAAGGGTGCTGTTGTAGCCACTGCGGGCCAGGCCTTCCTCGAGAACGCGATCGAACTCGAAAGCATGGACTATCTGGTCGACGGGGTCGTCGGCTCGACCGCCTGATCGAAGGGGAGCGGGGCGATGGCCGAGATAGTGACAGAAGTCGGCATGCCGGTGACGTTCGGCGCCAGGAGTCATCCGGCAGCGCTGGAATGGATGGCCCGGCGGGCCGAGGCCTTCGTCATTCCGCTGGCCGCGCTGGTCGTCGGCATGGCCCTGTTCAGCCTGTTCATCCTGGCTGTCGGCAAGTCGCCGGTCCAGCTCTATGAAACGATGTGGCGTGGCGGCTTCGGCTCGTGGTTCTCGATGCAGAACTCGTTGTCACGCGCCGCACCCCTGTTGCTGGCGGCGCTCTGCGTGGCGCTACCGGCGCGGCTCGGCCTCGTCGTTATCGGCGGCGAGGGCGCCATCGTGCTGGGCGGCGTCGCCGCCGCGGCTGCAGGCACGGCGCTCGACGGCGTCCCCTCCTTCATCGTCATTCTCGTCATGGGCGTGGCGGGCATGGCCGCCGGCGGCATCTGGATAGGTGCCGTCGGCGCGCTCCGCCATTACCGCGCCGTCAACGAGACCATTTCGAGCCTGCTGATGGCCTATATCGCCATCGCCCTGATGAACCAGCTGGTCGAAGGGCCGCTGCGCGACCCAGCGTCGCTCAACAAGCCCTCGACCCAGCCGTTGGCCGATATCTACCGCATCGGCGACATGCCGGGCATGGAGGTGCATTGGGGCCTTGCCGTTGGCGTCGTCGCCTGCGTCGTGTCCTGGGTGCTGATCGAAAAGACCCGCTGGGGCTTCGCCGCCCGCATCGCCGGCGGCAATGTCAGGGCCGCCCAGGTGCAGGGGCTTGCCGTCGGCTCGCTGATCGTCGGTTTCACCGGGTTGGCCGGCGGCTTCGCCGGTCTTGCCGGCATGCTGGAGGTCGCGGCGGTGCAGGGCAGCGCCAACGCCTCGCTTGCTGCCGGCTACGGCTATACCGGCATCCTCGTCGCCTTCCTCGCCCGCCACAATCCGCTGGCCATCATCCCGGTCGCCTTCCTGCTCGGCGGGATCGACGCCTCCGGCGGGCTGATCCAGCGCCGCATGGACCTGCCTGATGCCACCGTGCTGGTGCTGCAGGGCATGCTGTTCATCGTCATCCTGTTCAGCGAGACCTTCTACGGCCGCTTCAAGGCCTTCAACCCCGATCTGTGGCAGAGGAGCAACTGATGGACGCCAGCGGGATCGGCCTCTGGGGCGTGCCGCTCGCCATCCTCGGCGGCGCCATCCGCGTCTCCACGCCCTTCATCTTCGTCTCGCTCGGCGAAGCCATCACCGAGCGATCGGGCCGCATCAACCTCGGGTTGGAAGGCACGCTGGTGTTCGGCGCCATGGCCGCCTATGCGGTGGCCGTTATAACCGGCTCGCCCTGGCTCGGCCTCGTCGCCGCGGCCTTCGCCGGCCTGTGCTTCGGCCTCTTCCACGGCTGGATCTGCAAATTCGCTCGGGTTAACGATATCGCCATCGGCATCGCCTTGATGCAGTTCGGCTCGGGCCTCGCCTTCTTCTTCGGCAAGCCGTTTATCCAGCCCTCGGCGCCCGACCTGCCGGCCATCCCCTTGGGCGCATGGTCCGACATTCCGCAGGTGCAGGCAGCCCTCGACGTCAACGTGCTGTTCCTGATCGGCGCCGCTCTTGCGGTGTTCCTGTGGTGGGCCTTCCGCAACACCCGCGCCGGCCTCATCGTGCGCGTCGTTGGCGACAGTTCCGATGCCGCGCGCGCCATGGGCCTCAACCCCAACACCGTGCGCCTGATCGCCACCGGCGTCGGCGGCGCGCTCGCCGGCATCGGCGGCGCCTATCTGTCCCTCTATTATCCCGGCAGCTGGACTGAGCGCATCTCGTCTGGACAAGGGCTGATGGCGGTGGCGCTGGTCATCTTCGCGCGCTGGAACCCGCTCGGCTGCTTTGCCGCCGCACTTCTGTTCGGCGGTGCCGGGGCGCTCGGGCCGGCGCTGCAGTCGGTCGGCGTCACGCAAGGCTATTACCTCTTCTACGCCGCACCTTACATCCTCACCCTGGTCATCATGATCGCCACCTCGTCGCCGAGCCGCTCGCTCGCCGGCGCTCCGGGCGAACTGTCGATCACCAAATGAGACCGGAGTTTTTGCCATGAACGCCAGAGCCGGTATCACCCAGCGCTATATCGACGCCGATCCTTATCCATGGCCCTATAATGGCGAGCTTCGTCCAGACAACACGGCGCTGATGATCATCGACATGCAGACCGATTTCTGCGGGCCGGGCGGCTATGTCGATCATATGGGCTACGATCTGTCGCTAGTGCGTGCGCCGATCGAGCCGATCAAGTCGGTGCTGTCGGCGATGCGGTCCAAGGGCTACACGGTCATCCACACCCGTGAAGGCCATCGGCCCGATCTCGCCGACCTGCCGGCCAACAAGCGCTGGCGCTCGCGTCGCATCAATGCCGGCATCGGCGATCCCGGCCCCTGCGGGCGCATCCTGGTGCGCGGCGAGCCGGGCTGGGACATCATCCCGGACCTCTATCCGGCCGAGGGCGAGCCGATCATTGACAAGCCGGGCAAAGGCTCCTTCTGCGCCACCGACCTGGAGCTGATCCTCAACCAGCGCGGCATCGACAACATCGTGCTTACCGGCATCACGACCGATGTCTGCGTCCATACCACCATGCGCGAGGCCAACGACCGCGGCTTCGAATGCGTGATGCTGGAGGATTGCTGCGGCGCCACCGACTACGGCAACCATCTGGCCGCCATCAAGATGATCAAGATGCAGGGCGGCGTCTTCGGCGCGGTGTCGAGCTCGGCCTCATTCGTCGCCCAACTGCCGTGAGGAACCCGGGATGAGCAAGATCACCGGCCACAAGGCCGTCGGTGTCGAGACCATCGGCATGACCATGCGCTTCGGCGCCTTCACGGCGCTGGGCGATGTTTCGATCAAGGTGCCGGCGGGATCATTCCATGCGCTGCTCGGGGAAAACGGCGCCGGCAAGTCGACGCTGGTCAAATGCATGATGGGTTTCTACCATCCGACCTCCGGCGAGATGCTGGTCGACGGCCGCGAGGTGGCAATCGCCAGCCCCCAGGACGCCTCGGCGCTCGGCCTTGGCATGGTCTACCAGCATTTCACCCTCGTGCCGTCGCTGAGCGGCGCGGAAAACCTGGTCATCTCGCGCGAAAAGGTGCCTGCCATCATCGACTGGCGCAAGGAGCGCGACGAACTTGCCGTGTTCATGGACCGGATGCCTTTCAAGCTTCCCCTCGATGTCAAGGTGGCCGAGCTTGCCGCTGGCGAGAAGCAGAAGCTGGAGATCGTCAAGCAGCTCTATCTCGGCCGCTCCTTCATGGTGTTGGACGAGCCGACTTCGGTGCTCACCCCCGCCGAGGCGCAGGAGGTGCTCGGCCTCGTGCGCGCCATGACCAGGGCCGGCGACCTCACCGTGCTGATGATCTCGCACAAGTTCCACGAAGTGACGGCGTTCGCCGACGACGTCAGCGTGCTGCGCAAGGGCAGGCTCACCGGGACCGGCCGCGTCGTCGACCTCGACCACAGGCAGATGGCGGCGATGATGATCGGCGACCAGCCGATCGCGGCGCTCGACAGCCGCGCCGAGCCGAAGCCGGACGCCGAGATCGTACTCAAGGTCAAGGCGCTGAAGGCGCCTGATCGCACCGGGCTGAAGTCGATCCGGATCGAGGACCTCGGCGTGCGCTCCGGCGAGATCGTCGGCATCGCCGGTATTTCCGGCAACGGCCAGAAGGAATTCCTCGAAGTACTGGCCGGGCAGCGCCCGCGCGACGCCGGCGAAGTGATGGTGCGCGGCACTGCCTATGCGGCGACGCGCGCCGAGGCGCGTGCGCTCAACGTCCGCCTCATTCCGGAGGAGCCGCTGAAGAACGCCTGCGCGCCTAAGATGACCGTGGCCGAAAACATCTCCTTCCGCACCTTCGATATTGACGGCAATGGCAAGCCGGTGAGTTGGATCAGTGCCGGTGCCATCAAGGCCTTCAGTGCCCACCTGGTCGAGCAGTTCAAGGTCAAGACCGCCTCGCTATCCTCGCCGATCGCCTCGCTGTCGGGCGGCAATGTGCAGCGCGCCGTGCTCGCCCGCGAACTCACCGGCGAAGTCGACCTTCTGATCGTCTCCAATCCGTGCTTCGGCCTCGACTTCTCGGCAGTGGCCGAAATCCGCGCCCGCATCATGAAGGCGCGCAATGCGGGTGCGGCCGTGCTTTTGATGTCGGAAGACCTCGACGAGCTGCTCGAACTCTCCGACCGTATCCTGGTCATGTCGGACGGCGCACTGGTCTACGAGACGCCGATCGCGCAGGCGAGCGTGCAGACGATCGGCGCGCATATGGCTGGACATCATTGATGGCTGAAATCGCAGCGCAGCCGTTTCCGTTCGCCTTCAAGCGTGAGAGCATGGTGCTGGTCGTCATCGACATGCAGCGCGATTTCGCCGAGCCCGGCGGCTTCGGCGCCAGCCTCGGCAACGATGTCAGCCGGGTCGTGGCGATCGTGCCGACGGTGAAGCGGCTGATCGAGGGATTTCGCGCCGCCGGCCTGCCGGTGATCCACACGATGGAGTGCCATCGTCCGGACCTTTCGGATCTGCCGCCAGCCAAGCGCAATCGCGGCAATCCCACAATCCGCATCGGCGATGTAGGGCCGATGGGCCGCGTGCTGATCGTCGGCGAGCCGGGCACGGCGATCCTCGACGAGCTTGCGCCGCTGCCTGGCGAGATCGTCATCAAGAAGCCCGGCAAGGGCGCATTCTACGCCACTTCCTTTAACGAAGATCTTAAGAGGCTTGGCGCAGGGCAGCTGGTCTTTGCCGGCGTCACCACCGAGGTTTGCGTGCAGACGACGATGCGCGAGGCCAACGACCGTGGCTATGAGTGCCTGCTCGCCGAGGACGCGACGGAAAGCTATTTCCCCGAGTTCAAGGCCGCGGCGATCGCCATGATCAGGGCGCAGGGCGCCATCGTCGGCTGGACAGCGACCACCGATCAGGTACTCAAGGGAATTGCCAATGCCTAATCTTGCCTTTGCCGGCCTGCTCGACGGCGGCTGGCGCGATCTGGCGTTCGAGCCTTTCCGAGATGGAATCAGTGTGCACTGGCTGCTGAAGGGCGGGCCGGTGGAGCCGTCGGTCGCCGTCCTCAGCTACCGGCCCGGCGCCGGCGTGCCGCGTCATCGCCATGTCGGGCTGGAAACCATCGTCGTGCTGGAGGGAACGCAGAGTGACGAGAATGGCGACTATGCCACCGGCAGCGTGGTGCTCAATCCGGTCGGCACAGAGCATTCGGTGTGGACGAAAGACGGCTGCGTCGTGCTGATCCAGTGGGACCTGCCGGTGATCATTCTGGGGGAGGCCAAATGAGCGACCTGCGCTTCGACATAAGCAGCCTGCACGCCGCCTATCGGGCAGGCATTGGCATAGACGAAGTCATCGAGACGGTGTACGCCCGCCTGAGGGCCGCCGACGATCCCGGCATCTTCATCCATCTGGCCGACAAGGCCGCGCTGCTGGCGGCCGCCGCCGCCCTCTGCTCGTTCGACCCGGTGGCCCAGCCACTCTGGGGCGTCCCCTTCGCCGTCAAGGACAATATCGACGTCGCCGGCATGCCGACGACGGCGGCCTGCGCCGAATACACCTACTGGCCCGACAGGGACGCCACCGTGGTGGCGCGGCTGAGGGCGGCCGGCGCGCTGGTCGTCGGCAAAACCAATCTCGACCAGTTCGCCACCGGCCTTGTCGGCGTGCGCACGCCATGGCCGATCCCGCGCAACGCCATCGACGCCGAGCTGGTGCCGGGCGGCTCCTCGTCCGGGTCGGCGGTGGCGACGGCGCGCGGCATCGTCTCGTTTGCGCTCGGCACCGACACCGCCGGCTCCGGCCGCATCCCCGCCGGCCTCAACAATATAGTCGGGCTGAAGCCGACGGTCGGCGCGCTGTCGGCCGCCGGCGTCGTGCCGGCCTGCCGCACGCTCGACTGCGTGTCGGTGTTCGCATTGACCGTCGACGACGCCTATCGGGTGTTCTCGGTGGCGGCGGCGCGCGACGCCGCAGATCCATATTCGCGCGACATCGCTGTCCAGCCGCTCGCCGTACGCCCGCCCGTGCTGAGCGTCGGCATCCCGGCAAAGGCCGACCTGAAATTCTTCGGCGATGCGGCAATGCAAGCCGGCTTCGAGGCCTCGCTTGCCACGCTGTCGCGGCTCGGCTGCCGGCTGGTGGAAATCCCCTTCGGCGATTTTTACGCCACCGCCAACCTTCTCTACGAGGGCGCTTGGGTGGCCGAGCGCTATGCAGCGATCCGCGATTTCATGGAGGCCAACGAAGCGGCCCTGCATCCGGTGACGCGCAAGATCATCGGCGGCGCGCGCAAGCTTACGGCGGCGGACGCTTTCCGCGGTCTCTATGCCTTGCAGGCCCACAGGGCAAAGCTCGCTCCCGTCATCGCCTCTGTCGACTTGTTCTGTGTGCCGACCGCGCCGACGCATTACACAACCGCCGCTGTGCTCGCCGATCCGATCGAGACCAACACCCGCCTCGGCACCTACACCAATTTCGTCAACTTGCTCGACATGTGCGGCATCGCCGTACCGACAGGCACGCGCGACGACGGGCTGCCGATGAGCGTGACCTTGCTGGCGCCGGCAGGCCGCGATGCGCTGACAGCGGCGCTCGCCCGCGACCTGCA
>NZ_AYWO01000011.1 GCF_000502955.1 Mesorhizobium sp. LNHC252B00
GTCCGCCGCTCCGCTAAACACGGGAGCTGCGCGGCGGACACGCCGACGTCACAGCTACCGCCACGCCATTTTTGCAGAACTTGACGCACACAACTTTAATTCTTCTTGGCGCCGAAAAGAAGGCGATTCTCCTGGGCCAGCACCAACGGAAGTCTCCCTCCCCCTTGTGGGGAGGGGTTAGGGGTGGGGGTCCGTGCCGGGCAGACATCGGAGGAATTCCAGATGCGATAGCCCTGCCGTTCACGGGGAGAAGATGGCGGCAACCAGATGAGGGGCAGCACTACCCAGCAAAGATAGGGCTCCCCGCCGTGACGGCCGTTAGTCAGGCGGCTTCGAGTGCAGCCTTTACCGCGGCGATCGCATCATTGGCCCTGGACGCATCTGGACCACCGGCCTGGGCCATGTCTGGCCGCCCGCCGCCGCCCTGCCCGCCCAATGCGGCGGAGGCCACGCGCACCAGATCGACGGCGCTGAAACGGCCGACGAGATCGTCGGTGACAGCGACCACAACGCTCGCCTTGTTGTCCTCACCGGCACCTACGAAGACGACGACGCCCGAACCCAGCGAGATCTTGCCGGCGTCAGCCAGCGGCTTCAAATCTTTTGGCGAGACGCCGGAGACCGCCTTGCCGAGGAAGCCGACACCCGCCACCGTTTCGTTCTCGGCTGGCGCACCCGGCCCTGCACCGCCGCCCAGCGCCAGCTTCTTGCGCGCTTCGGTCAGCTCCTTTTCGAGCTTCTTGCGCTCGTCGAGCAGCGCCTCGACACGTGCCGGCACGTCGGCCGGCGAAATCTTCAGCGTCGCCGCAACCGATTTCAGACGCCGGTCCTGCTCATCGAGATGTTTTCGCGCCGCCTCGCCGGTCAGCGCCTCGATGCGGCGCACGCCGGCGGCGACCGCGCTGTCCGACACGACACGCACCAGACCGATATCGCCGGTCGCCCTGACATGCGTGCCGCCGCAGAGCTCGACCGAATAGGGCCGGTTGGCCTTGGCGCCATGCATGCCGGTGCCCATCGAAACAACGCGCACTTCGTCACCATACTTCTCGCCAAACAGCGCCATGGCGCCTTCGGCGATGGCATCGTCGACCGACATCAGGCGCGTGTTCACCGGGCCGTTCTGCACCACGATCTCGTTGGCCATGCGCTCGACCTCTTCGAGATCCTCCGGTGAAATCGGCTTGTTGTGCGAGATGTCGAAGCGCAGACGCTCCGGTGCGACAAGCGAGCCCTTCTGCGCGACATGGCTGCCCAGCACCTCACGCAGCGCCTCATGGATCAGATGCGTCGCGGAATGGTTGGCGCGCAGCCGGGAGCGCCTACTATGGTCGACCTTCAACTCGACTGCGGCGCCCGTCTTGACGGTGCCGCTGGCCACCTTGCCGATGTGCACGAACAAGCCATCAGCCTTTTTCTGCGTATCGGAGACCTCGATCGAGAACCCTTCGCCTGAAATGATACCGGTGTCGCCCATCTGGCCGCCGGACTCTGCATAGAACGGCGTCTGGTTGACGACGACCGCCACCGCATCGCCTCTGCCGGCGCTGTCGACGGTCTTGCCGTCCCGGACAAGCGCCTGGATGATGCCTTCTGCCTGCTCGGTCTCGTAGCCCAGGAACTCGGTGGCGCCCGCCTTCTCGCGCACCGAAAACCAGATGGTCTCGGTGGCCGCATCGCCGGAGCCAGCCCAATGCTTGCGCGCCTCGGCCTTCTGCTGCTCCATGGCATTGGTGAAGCCTGCAAGATCGACCGAAATGCTGCGCTGGCGCAGCGCGTCCTGCGTCAGATCGAGCGGGAAGCCGTAGGTGTCGTAGAGCTTGAAGGCCGTCTCGCCGTCCAGCATGTCGCCGGCACGCAGCGTTTCCGTCGCCTCCGACAGCAGTCCGAGGCCGCGCACCAGCGTCTTGCGGAACCTGGTCTCCTCGAGCTTCAGCGTCTCGGTGATCAACTGTTCGCCGCGCACCAGTTCCGGATAGGCCTGGCCCATCTCACGCACCAGCGCCGGCACCAGGCGCCACATCAGGGGATCGCGGGCACCGAGCAGCTGCGCATGACGCATCGCGCGGCGCATGATGCGGCGCAGGACATAGCCGCGGCCTTCGTTCGACGGCAGCACGCCATCGGCTACCAGGAAAGCGGACGAGCGCAAATGATCGGCAATGACGCGAAAGGACGCGACCGTCTCCTTGTCGGGCCCCTGTCCAAGCGCGGACGACGCCGCCTCGATCAGATGACGGAACAGATCGGTCTCGAAGACGCTTTCCACCCCTTGCAGGACGGAGGCCATGCGCTCCAGGCCCATGCCGGTGTCGATCGACGGACGCGGCAGATCGATGCGCTCCTCCTTCGTCACCTGTTCATACTGCATGAACACCAGGTTCCAGAATTCGAGGAAACGGTCGCCGTCCTCTTCCGGGCTGCCGGGAGGTCCGCCCCAGATGTGTTCACCGCGGTCGATGAATATCTCCGAGCACGGCCCGCAAGGTCCGGTGTCGCCCATCGCCCAGAAATTGTCCGAGGTCGCGATGCGGATGATGCGGTCATCGGAAAACCCGGCGATCTTCTTCCAGAAGCCGGCCGCCTCGTCATCCGTGTGATAGACGGTGACCAGCAGCTTGTCCTTGTCCAGGCCGAATTCCTTGGTGATCAGGTTCCAGGCTAGTTCGATGGCGCGCTCCTTGAAGTAGTCGCCAAAGGAGAAATTGCCGAGCATCTCGAAGAAGGTCAGATGGCGCGCGGTATAGCCGACATTGTCGAGGTCGTTGTGCTTGCCGCCGGCGCGAACGCTCTTCTGGGCGGTCGAGGCGCGCGAATAGGGCCGCTTCTCCAACCCGGTGAAGACGTTCTTGAACTGCACCATGCCGGCGTTGGTGAACATCAGCGTCGGATCGTTGCGCGGCACCAGTGGGCTCGACGCGACGATCTCGTGACCTTCCTTGCGAAAGTAGTCGAGAAATGTCGACCGGATTTCGTTCACGCCACTCATGAATGCTGCCTTTTCGAGAGAGCCGCCGGCAAACCGGCGGAAATGGTCTCTGCGTTTCCAGAGATAGAGTTGGCCTTTTAGCCGCCGCGCTTCACCCTGTCCAGAAACACGGAATTGGTCCATTCCATGACCTTTGCCGGCTGTCCGAGCCAGGCCCCGTTTCCCTGCCAAGACGCAAAAAACCGCCGGCGCTACGCCGGCGGTTCGAAACGCAATTAACACGGAACTCGATTACATAAGCCTGAGATAATAGAGCGAGATTATGGCCGAACTCCGGCCATCGCGCGAGGCTCTCACATCGCGCCCGATTCCTCCTCGAAACCGTCGTCGCTACCTTCGGAGCCGCCATTCTCAAGGAATTTCTCGGCGATCAGCCCGGCATTTTGCCTGAGCGCGAGTTCGATCTCGCGCGCGGTGTCGGGGTTGTCGCGCAGGAACAGCTTGGCGTTTTCGCGGCCCTGGCCGAGACGCTGCGAATTGTAGGAGAACCAGGCGCCCGACTTCTCGACCACGCCGGCCTTGACGCCGAGATCGACCAGTTCGCCGGTCTTGGACACGCCTTCACCATACATGATGTCGAACTCGACCACCTTGAAGGGCGGCGCCAGCTTGTTCTTGACCACCTTGACGCGGGTCTGGTTGCCGACGACCTCGTCGCGGTCCTTGACCGAGCCGATGCGGCGGATGTCGAGGCGCACCGAGGCGTAGAATTTCAGCGCGTTGCCGCCTGTGGTGGTTTCGGGCGAACCGAACATGACGCCAATCTTCATGCGGATCTGGTTGATGAAGATGACCATGGTGTTGGAACGCGAGATCGAGGCGGTCAGCTTGCGCAGCGCCTGGCTCATCAGGCGAGCTTGCAGGCCGGGCAGCGAATCGCCCATCTCGCCTTCGATTTCGGCGCGTGGCGTCAGCGCAGCGACCGAATCGACCACCAGCACGTCGATGGCGCCGGAGCGCACCAGCGTGTCGCAGATTTCCAGCGCCTGCTCACCGGTATCGGGCTGCGAGATCAGGAGGTTTTCCAGATCGACGCCAAGCTTGCGGGCATAGACCGGATCGAGCGCGTGTTCGGCATCGACGAAGGCGCAGATGCCGCCCTTCTTCTGGGCTTCGGCCACCGTGTGCAGGGCCAGCGTCGTCTTGCCCGAGCTTTCCGGCCCGTAGATCTCGACGATGCGGCCGCGCGGCAGGCCACCGACGCCAAGCGCGATGTCGAGGCCAAGCGAGCCGGTCGGCACCGTTTCGATCTCGACGACCTGCTCGTTCGCGCCGAGCCGCATGATCGAGCCCTTGCCGAAAGCCCGCTCGATTTGCGACAGCGCCGCATCCAGAGCCTTTGATTTGTCCACCGCTTTGTCCTCTACCAGCCGCAAAGAATTCTGAGCCATGATACATCACCCCTTGGTCGTCAATGAAGGCCGGACAATCCGTAATCCCTGCCCCAATTTGTACCTTTTTTGTTCTCGTTTGGCAAGAGGGGTCAAATATCTGAAAAACAATAAATATCCAGATCTGTTCTTTTTTTGTCTCACGATTTGGCTTCACGATGTCTAACGCATTGGGCCAGGCGGCTCGATTGTTTCGATCCGCCGAATCGCTACCTTCGCGTTGCGAAACTCGGTCACGCAGCCTAGCGCTTGTGCGACTGGAATAACAAAGGTCATATCGCCTGCATGCTGAAATCCGCGAGAATACTGGCCGTAGGTGGCGCCCATATCGACCGGCGCGGCCAAGTGTCGGGCCCGTACGTGCCGGCCGCCTCCAATCCGGGCACGATGCGCGAGGATGTCGGCGGCGGCGTTTTCAACGCGCTGCGCAGCGCGGTTCGCCGTGGCGTCTCCGCATCGCTGCTGTCGGTGCGCGGCGGCGATGCCGCTGCCGATACCGTTTCACGGGCCATCGCCGCGGCAGGCATTGCCGACCTGTCCGCGGTGTTCCTCGACCGCACGACGCCCAGCTATACGGCGCTCATCGACAGCGAGGGCGAATTGATCGTCGGCTTTGCCGACATGGCGCTCTATGACCTGGCCTTTCCCAAGCAGATCAGGCGCTCCAGGGTCCGCGAGGTGGTCGCGGCGGCCGATGCCATCTTCTGCGACGCCAACTTGCCGACGGCGGCACTGGAGCGGCTGGTTTCGCTTGCCGCCGGCAAGCCCGTCTTCGCGATTGCCATTTCGCCGGCCAAGATCGTGCGTTTGAAGCCGGTGCTTGGCAATCTGGCCGTCGTCTTCATGAACCGGCGCGAGGCGATCGCGCTGGCAAACCTGGACGCGGCGGCTTCCCCGCAAGACATCGTCGCCGGGCTGAAACGCGCGGGGCTCAAGAGCGGCGTGGTGACGGCGGGCGGCAGTGCCATGTTGGGCTTCGAAGAAGCCGGCGCCTTCTCGATCCTGCCGCCGCCGCCAAGAAAGGTCGCCGACGTCACCGGCGCCGGCGATGCGCTGGCCGGCGCAACGGTCGCTGCCTTGCTGCACGGCCTGCCGCTGCGGGTGGCCCTGCGCGAGGGCATTGCCGCGGCAACACTGGCCATCGAAAGCGCCGACGCCGTTCCCGATTTCACCGCGGCGACCTTCGCGGAAGCGTTGGCTCTTGTGCCGGATGCGCAGGAAGTGGCATGAGACCGGCAAATTCACAGTGCCGGAATCTTTTCGCACGCCCCATGAGGATGCGCTTCATTCCGGGTTGGAGATCCAGATGACCCCAGAGACCGCCCGCCCCTTCATCGATATCCACGCGCCGGTGGCGCAAGCCCTGGCCGCCGGCCGGCCGGTGGTGGCGCTGGAAAGCACCATCATCACCCATGGCATGCCCTACCCCGACAATGGCGCCATGGCGGCGGATGTCGAAAAGATCATCATCGATGGCGGCGCGGTGCCGGCGACGATCGCCGTGGTCGGCGGCCGCATCAAGATCGGGCTGTCGGACGGCGAGCGTGAGTCCCTTGCCATGACAGGCGACGCCATGAAGCTGTCGCGCGCCGACCTCGGTTTTGCCGTGGCGCAAGGGCGCACAGGCGGCACCACGGTCGCCGCCACCATGATCGCTGCGCATATGGTCGGCATAAAGGTGTTCGCCACCGGCGGCATCGGCGGCGTGCACAAGGGTGCGGAAAAGAGCTTTGATATTTCCGCCGACCTCGACGAACTGGCACGCACGCCGGTCATCGTCGTGTCGGCCGGCGCCAAGGCCATCCTCGATATCGAAAAGACGTTGGAAGTGCTGGAAACGCGCGGCGTGCCGGTGATCGGCCATGGCTGCGAGACGATGCCGGCCTTCTGGTCGCGGCATTCGCCGTTCCGCGCGCCGCTGACCCTGCACAAGCCGGAAGAGATCGCGCATTTCTACCAGACTCGGGCCTCGCTGGGGCTCACCGGCGGTATGCTGATCGCCAATCCGGTGCCCGAGAACCATGAAATCCCGGCCGAAGAGATGGCCGGCTACATCGAAGCCGCGCAGAAGGCGGCCGAGGCGCTCAACGTCACCGGCAAGGCGGTGACGCCGTTCCTGCTGTCGAAAATCCTCGAACTGACCGGCGGCAGGAGCCTGAAGACCAACATCGCGCTGGTGGAGAACAATGCGCGGCTTGCGGCAAGGATTGCGAAGGCGCTGTAGCCGCCAATGTCGGCGGGACAGCACCCCCCTCTGTCCTGCCGGACATCTCCCCCGCAAGGAGGGAGATCGAATGTCATCAAACCCTCCGCCAATCTTCAACGTTGAAAAAAGCAGGCAGACGCTGAAACTGCCAATCTCCCTCCTTGCGGGGGAGATGGCCGGCAGGCCAGAGGGGGGTACTGTCCCGCCGACGTTCCCAATTATTGCCCGTCACTTCGCCGCCCTTCGTCCCGCCTCATACGCTCGCCTTGCCCAGACCGTCATCTCGTCGGGATCATCGAAGGCGCTGTCGGGAACGCTCCAGTACGGCATGGAGACCTGCTTGCCGTGGCGGGAGCCGGTATAGGTCCATTGCGTGCAGCCGGCGGCCTCGAACTCGGGCGCGCTCTGGTCGTCTGCCTTCAGCATCAATTCGCCGCGCAGCACGATGGCAACGATGACGCCGTCGAAATAGATGCCCTTGCCGCCGAACAGCTTTCGGATGCTGACCGGGCCGAGGCCCTCGAACAGTTCGGCGATGCGTTCATTGTCCATGCCGCGATCATGTCACCGGCATTTGACCTTGTCATCGCCGCAACCAAAATCATGCTGACAGGTTGAGAGCCATCCGTGGGAGTTTTGCCATGCCGCTTTTGCTCAAAGGGTCCTGCCGCTGCAATGCCGTCCGCTTCGAGGTGGAGAGCCACACGCCGGCGCCATTCATGCTGTGCTACTGTTCGATCTGCCGCAAGCAGCAGGGCGGCGGCGGTTTTGCCATCAATCTCGGCGCCGACTACGAAACGTTGAATGTCAGGGGCAAGAGAAGCCTCGGCGTCTACCAGGCCGAGATCGAAGACGACGAGCACCCGCGGTGCGAGATATCGACCGGCGAACGCAATTTCTGCAAGAAGTGCGGGTCGGCGCTGTGGCTCTACGATCCGACTTGGCCGGAACTGGTGCATCCCTTTGCCTCGGCTGTCGACAGCGACCTGCCCATTCCACCGAGCCGAGTGCATCTGATGCTGAAATACAAGGCGAACTGGGTCGAGCCCGATATCGGCAAGGGCGACAAGGCGTTCGACGTCTATCCCGAGGAATCGATCGCCGACTGGCACAAACGGACGGGAATGTGGGTGGATTAGTTGCTCCCGGCTTTGGACCGGTGCGTGAGAGCGAGCCAGCGCTCAATTTGGGTCACATCCACCCCACCGCGTTGGACCGCAACCAAGGGATGGTCTGCGTCATGCAGAAACACCTTCGGCCGCTGATTACCGGGCTGAAACACAACATCGGCATGCAGGAGCAACGAACCTGGATACTCTGGGATGTCGTGCATCAGATACCCAAAACAGAGCTCTTCCTCGTATTGGCCTCTGTCATACCCATCTCGGTACAAATTCCAGCTTCTTTCCGAGACCGACATCCAGACCCCGAAACAGAACTCGTTGGATAGCTGGGGCACCGGCAGAGGTAGCAGGCAACGAATGTACCGATCCGTCTTGCCCGAGGCGTGGCGTACTTCGCAGAAATCGTCATTTTTTCGGAAGGTCGATTGACCGCCTTCTTCGAGTGCGTCCCGATTGACGGGCGCATCGAATGCCATATCCGTTGGAAGACCGGTAAATTCTTCACCGCAACAGGCACACCGCCAGCGATACGCCTCGGCGCTCATCGCCAGACGCTAAGCGGCGGTTGCCGCGCGTGCCTCTGCCAGCGCCTTGAGGTCCGCCGGCTTCAACTCGACGGATTCGCCGCAGCCGCAGGCCGAGCTCTGGTTCGGGTTGTGGAAGGTGAAGCCGGTGCGCAGCGTCGTCTGCTCGAAATCCATCTCGGTGCCGAACAGGAAAAGCGCGGCCTCGGGCGCCACATAGACATGGGCGCCGTCGCGCTCGATATGGTCGTCCTTGGTGTTGGGCTCTGTCACCAGGTCGACCGTGTATTCCATGCCCGCGCAGCCGCCCTTCTTGATGCCGAGGCGGATGCCATGCGCGTTGTCGCGGGTGGCGACGATCTCGCGCACCCGGTCGGCGGCCTTTTCGGTCATCGTGATGACGGCGAAGCGTCCCATTCTTTTTCCTTCCATTCCATGCAGGTTCAAGCCCTGCCGAATGATTCTTCACCTAAAATGGTGAAGTTTTATCACTGGCGCAAGTGTGCCGGGCTCGACGCTAGTACCAACCCACCGCCACCTGCGCCTCTTCCGACATGCGATCGGGCNGGCATTTTCCACCCAGCCAGGCATTTCGCCGGCCACAGGGCAGCCGGGCGCGGTCAGCGTCATGTCGATCTTGACCGCGCGATTGTCCTCGATGTCGATCTTGTAGACGAGGCCAAGCTCGTAGATATCGGCTGGGATTTCCGGGTCGTAGACGGTCTTCAGCGCCGAGACGATGTCGTCGGTCAGCCGCGCCAATTCGTCGGCGGGAATCGCCGAGGCGGAAACCAGCGGGTTGATGGCCGCTTCCGGTGCGGTCTCGGTGGTGTGGCTCACATCATCCATGGTCGTCACCCAAACAAATCGTCATCCGAAGAATTTGCGCGCTTTCTCAAGCGCCTCGGCCAAAGCGTCAACTTCGGCCCTGGTATTATACATGCCGAACGATGCCCTGCATGTGGAGGTTACGCCGAAGCGTTTCAACAGCGGCTGGGCGCAGTGGGTGCCCGCGCGGACGGCAATGCCTTGCCGATCAATCACCATCGACACGTCATGCGCGTGAATACCCTGCAATTCGAACGAGATGATGGCGCCCTTATCCGGTGCGTCGNGCTGGGCGCAATGGGTGCCGGCACGGACCGCCACCCCTTGCCTGTCTATCACCATCGAGACGTCATGAGCATGAATACCCCTTAGTTCGAAGGAGATGATGGCGCCCTTGCCGGGTGCGTCGCCAAAGATGCGCAGCGAGTTGATGGCGCGCAGCCGCTCATGCGCATAATTCTTGAGGTCGGCCTCATGGGCCGCAATGTGCTCGCGGCCGATCTTTTCCATATAGTCGAGCGCGGCGCCCAGCCCGATCGCCTGGACGATCGGCGGCGTGCCGGCCTCGAAGCGGTGTGGCGGCTCGTTGTAGGTGACGATGTCTTCCGTCACCTCCTCGATCATCTCGCCACCGCCCATGAAGGGGCGCATGCCCTCAAGAATGTCCTTCTTGCCGTAGAGCACGCCGATGCCCGAGGGGCCGTAGACTTTGTGGCCGGTGAAGACGAAGAAATCGCAGTCGAGATCCTGCACGTCAACAGGCATATGCACCGCGCTCTGGCTGCCGTCGACGAGTACGGGAATTCCACGCGAATGCGCGATGCGCACGATCTCCTTGATCGGCGTCACCGTGCCCAGCGCATTCGACATCTGCGTGATGGCAACGAGCTTTGTCTTGCTGGTCAGCCGCTTCTCGAATTCCTCGATGTGGAAGACGCCGAGATCGTCGACCGGTGCCCAGACCAGCTTGGCGCCCTGCCGCTCGCGGATGAAATGCCACGGTACGATGTTGGAGTGGTGCTCCATGATCGACAGCACGATCTCGTCGCCCTCGCCGATGTTGGGCATGCCATAGCCATAGGCGACCGTGTTGATGGCCGAGGTCGTGTTCGAGGTGAAGACGATGTTGTCGGTGCTTGGCGCGTTGAGGAAACGGCGCACCGTTTCCCGCGCCTTTTCATACGCGTCCGTCGCGGCATTGGAAAGAAAATGCAGGCCGCGATGGACGTTGGCGTATTCCTGGGAATAGGCGTGCTGTATCGTGTCCAGCACCACCTGCGGCTTCTGTGCCGAGGCGCCATTGTCGAGATAGACCAGCGGCTTGCCATAGACTTCCCGCGACAGGATCGGGAAATCGCCGCGGATCGCTTCGACGTCGTAGAAATCTCCGATCTTGCCCGGCGCGTTCATCACTTCACCCGTGTGCCACAAACCAGCCGTCGAGCCGCGCTTCGAGCGCCTCGACAATCGCCTCGTCGTCCAGTTCCTCGATCACCTCTGCCACGAAGGCTTTCACGAGCAACCCCCTCGCGGTCTTCTCGTCGACGCCACGTGCCATCAGGTAGAACAAATGGTCGTGGTCGATCTCGGTGACGGTCGCGCCATGGCCGCAGATGACGTCGTCGGCGAAGATTTCAAGCTCGGGCTTGGTCGAGAACTCGCCGTCGTCCGACAGCAGCAGCGTGTTGCAAGCCATCTTGGCGTTGGTCTTCTGCGCGTATTGATGGACGTTGATGCGGCCCTGGAAGGCGCCCCGCGCCTTGCCCGTCACCACATTGCGGATCACTTCCGTCGAGGTCGTGTGCGGCACGGCATGATCGAGAACCATGGTCACGTCGGTGTGGGTGTCGCCGGCCAGAAGATTGATGCCGCGCAGTTTGAAATCGGCGCCTTCGCCAGTCGTCCTGACCATGATCTCCTGACGCACGAGCTTGCCGCCGGCGTTCATGACGAACAGCGTCAGCTTCGCATTCTTGCCGATATGGGCCTTGAACTGCGCCAGATGCGTCGCCGTTTCCGGCTGCTCCTGCACGATCAGCCACGTCACCTCGGCGCCCTCGCCGAGCACGAGCTGGCTAACCGAGCTGACCAAAGCAGCCCCGTCACCCGTCTGACGCTCGACGATGACGGCCTTGGCGCCAGCGCCGATACGCACCGGCAAACGCACATGCGTCTGGCCGCCGGCCTGCAAATTCTGCAGTTCGATCGGCTTTTCCAGTTCAGTGCCATCGGCGATGTCGACAAAATATCCGTCGGCGACGAACGCCGTGTTTAGCGCGCCGATGGCATCGTCGCTGCCATAGGGATCGAGCCCTGGCGCGATGCTGCCATCGATCAGCTTCTCCGACAGAGGCTGGAAGGCGACGCCTTCGACCGCCGGCACCTTCGCGTCGGACTTGCCGTTCAGGATCGACACCACGGCAGAACCATCGACGATCGGTGCAACGGCCTTGGCCATGGCGGCCGGGTCGAAGTCGGGCACCGCATTCAACAGCCGGCGCAGGTCGGTGTAATGCCAGGATTCGATGCGCCGAGTCGGCAGGCCGTGCTTGATCGCCTCGATGGCGTCGTCGCGCTTCAGCATCACCGCGCCGTCGCCCGGCAGCAGCGACAGCCGGTCGCCGAACGCGTCGATCAACGCTGTCTCGGCCTGCGTCCGCTGCGGTTGAGTGTGCATATTCATCAATCTGCCCTCTGGCATCTCACGCGGCTTCGCCGATCACGCCGGCATAGCCATTGGCCTCAAGATCAAGCGCCAGCGACTTGTCGCCCGACTTGATGACCTGGCCCTTGTAGAGCACGTGCACGCTGTCCGGCACGATGTGTTCGAGCAGGCGCTGGTAATGGGTGATGACCAGGAATGCCCGGTCTGGCGCGCGCAGCGCGTTGACGCCGTCGGACACGATCTTCAGCGCGTCGATGTCGAGGCCGGAATCGGTCTCGTCGAGCACGCACAGCTTCGGCTCAAGCAGTTTCATCTGCAGGATCTCGGCGCGCTTCTTCTCGCCGCCGGAGAAGCCGACATTGAGCGGCCGCTTCAGCATCGCCATGTCCATGCTGAGCGAGGCAGCTGCCTCCTTCACCCGCTTCAGGAATTCCGGAATCTTCAACGGCTCCTCGCCACGCGCCTTGCGCTGCTCGTTCATCGCCACTTTCAGGAATTCCATGGTCGCCACGCCCGGTATCTCCATCGGGTACTGGAAGGCGAGGAAAATGCCCGACGTGGCACGCTCGGCCGGATCCATTTCGAGGATCGACTGGCCGTTGTAGAGGATGTCGCCCTCGGTCACCTCATAGTCCTCGCGGCCGGCGAGGATGTAGGACAGCGTCGACTTGCCCGAGCCGTTCGGTCCCATGATCGCAGCGACCTCGCCGGCTTTCACCGTCAGGCTCAGGCCGCGGATGATTTCGGTGCCGTCATCGACGATGCGGGCATGCAGATTTCTGATTTCAAGCATTCTTTTGTTTCCTGAATATCTGTCCGGTCAACCGACCGAGCCCTCAAGCGAAATTCCGATCAGCTTTTGCGCTTCGACCGCGAACTCCATCGGAAGTTGCTGGATCACATCCTTGACGAAGCCGTTGACGATCAGGGCGATCGCCTCTTCCTCGGGGATGCCGCGCTGCATGACGTAGAACTTCTGGTCCTCGGAAATCTTCGAGGTCGTGGCTTCATGCTCGAACTGCGCCGTCGAGTTCTTGGCTTCCATGTAGGGCACGGTGTGCGCGCCGCACTGGTCGCCGATCAGCAGACTGTCGCAGTTGGTGAAGTTGCGGGCGTTGGTCGCCTTGCGGTGCGCCGAGACCTGGCCGCGATAGGTGTTCTGCGAGAAGCCGGCGGCGATGCCCTTGGAGATGATGCGGCTCGACGTGTTCTTGCCGAGATGGATCATCTTGGTGCCGCTATCGACCTGCTGATAGCCGTTCGACACGGCGATCGAATAGAATTCGCCGCTGGAATCGTCGCCGCGCAGGATGCAACTCGGGTATTTCCAGGTGATCGCCGAACCGGTCTCGACCTGCGTCCACGAGATCTTCGAACGGTGACCACGGCAGTCACCGCGCTTGGTGACGAAATTGTAGATGCCGCCCTTGCCCTCGGCGTCGCCGGGATACCAGTTCTGCACCGTCGAATATTTGATCTCGGCATCGTCGAGCGCCACCAGTTCGACAACTGCCGCATGCAGCTGGTTCTCGTCGCGCTGCGGCGCCGTGCAACCTTCGAGATAGGAGACGTAGGCCCCCTCCTCGGCGATGATCAGCGTGCGCTCGAACTGGCCGGTGTTCTTCTCGTTCATGCGGAAATAGGTCGACAGTTCCATCGGGCAGCGTACGCCCTTGGGCACGAAGACGAACGAGCCGTCGGTGAACACGGCGGAGTTCAGCGTGGCGTAATAATTGTCGGAGGTCGGCACGACCGAACCGAGATATTTCTTCACCAGTTCCGGATGCTCGCGGATGGCTTCCGAGATCGAACAGAAGATGACGCCGGCCTGCGCCAGCTCTTTCTTGAAGGTGGTGACGACCGATACGGAATCGAACACGGCGTCGACCGCGACACGGCCCGATTTGTAGACATTGTCGCTGGCTTCCTCAAGCTCGGAGGCGTCAGCCTTTTGCACGCCGGCGAGAATTTCCTGTTCCCTCAACGGAATGCCGAGCTTCTCGTAGACCTTCAGCAGTTCGGGATCGACATCGCTCAGCGACGTCGGGCCGGGCGTGCTCTTCGGCGCAGCGTAATAGTAGATGTCCTGGAAATCGATCTTCGGATAATGGACGCGCGCCCAGGTCGGCTCGTCCAGCGTCAGCCAACGGCGATACGCTTCCAGACGCCATTCCAGCATCCAGGATGGCTCGTCCTTCTTGGCCGAAATGAAACGGATGATGTCTTCGCTCAGGCCCTTGGGGGCCTTGTCCATCGCTATTTCGGTCTGGAATCCATATTTGTATTGGTCGACGTCGATCTTTCGGACCCGATCGATCGTGTCCTGCACAGCAGGCATATGCGTTCTCCATCCACGCCGGGGTCAAGGCCCGACAGTTTTCAAACTATGGCACTGCCATTCAACGCCGAAAAAGCGCTAGCGGCAGCGTGAGTTCAATATAGTGCGCCTCGACCGGAAATTCACCCGGCCAATATGAAACGCACGGCTCTACCAGGCCGAAAGGCCCAAACTTGTCCAACCGCTCACGCGGCCTGGTCTCTATCCGCCTTATCCCTGGCGGTTTGCCGTGCGGCGATCCCCGCCAGCGCGGTGCGGAACAGCTCGATATCCTCAGCGCCCGTCGCCGAACCGATCGACACGCGCAAGGCGCCAAGACTGTCGCCGTATCCCATGGCCTTCAGCACATGGCTCGGTCCGACCTTGCCCGACGAACAGGCCGAGCCGGCCGATAGCGCCACGCCGGCCAGATCGAAAGCGATCTGAGCGGTTTCGGCTTTGACGCCCGCAATAGCGAAGAATGTCGTATTGGCAAGCCTTGGCGCACCCGTTCCAAAGATTTCCGCGTCCGGCACCAACATTTTCACGATGGCTTCGATCTCGTCGCGGCGCTGCCGCACCGCATCCATGGCCGGCAGCCCGGCCAGAGCCTCGCATGCGGCGGCGCCAAAACCGGCAATGGCGGCGAGGTTTTCGGTGCCGCCACGGTGGCCCTTTTCCTGGCCGCCGCCATTGATCAGCGGCTTCGGCATCATCAGATTGGAGGCGGCGACAATGGCGCCGACGCCCTTGGGGCCGCCGATCTTGTGCGAAGACAGTATCAGATAATCGGCGTAACCCGCTGACATGTCGATTGAAACGCGCCCCGCAGCCTGGACGGCGTCGACGACGAGGATGCCGCCCGCCTGCTTGACGATCCCGGCGATGCGATCGATCGGCTGAATGACACCGGTCTCGTTGTTGGCGGCATGGATGGCGACCAGCGGCAGGCCATCGGCCTTGTCATGCGCCACAAGCGCTGCGGCCAAGGCTGCAAGATCGGCGGTACCGTCAGCATCGACGCCGAGCCGCGTCACCAGGCCGGCCGGGAAGCGCCCGCCGTTCAACAGACAGGGATGATCGGCTTCGGACACGTAGAGCCGGCTCATGCGTATGGCGCCGCGTCCCATCTGCCAATCGGGTGAAAGCAGCGTCGAGGCAGATTCAGTCGCGCCGGAGGTGAACACGATGTGCTCGGGCTTGGCGTTGACAAGTGCCGCCACGTCACGCCTTGCGGTCTCGATCAGGCGTCGCGCGGCGCGCCCTTCGGCATGGACCGAGGACGGGTTGGCGGCGATATCGAGCGCCGCGACCATAGCCTCGCGGGCCACTGCAAGCAGCGGCGCACTGGCATTGTAGTCGAGATAGGCTCGTTTTGCGGCCATTTTCGTCCAGTTGGTCCCGTTAGAAGCCATTCCGCCGACGTATCGCGTTATTTCCTTGAAATTCCAAGGCGAGGCGTCCTATTTACGCGGCTTGCGGCGCGGGTGGCCCGGCTCGATGTCTTGCCACTCAGTTTTGAACAATTCTAAACTAGCTTCTAAGAAGACGCTCGCCCTGCGTCAAGGCCAGAGGAAGACATGTTCCGGGCGCCGCGCATTCGTTGCAAGTGGAGTATTTTATGCCTGAGGTCATTTTCACCGGTCCTGCCGGCCGCCTGGAGGGGCGCTACCAGCCTTCCAAGGAAAAGAGCGCGCCGATAGCCATCGTGTTGCACCCGCACCCTCAGTTCGGCGGCACGATGAACAACAAGATCGTCTACGACCTCTTCTACATGTTCCAGAAGCGGGATTTCACGACGCTTCGCTTCAATTTCCGCGGCATTGGCCGCAGCCAGGGCGAATTCGATCACGGCACCGGCGAATTGTCGGATGCCGCCGCAGCGCTGGATTGGGTGCAGTCGCTGCATCCGGATTCCAAGAGTTGCTGGGTCGCCGGTTACTCCTTCGGCTCCTGGATCGGCATGCAGCTTTTGATGCGCCGGCCGGAGATCGAAGGTTTCATCTCGATCGCGCCGCAGCCCAACACCTATGATTTCTCGTTCCTGGCGCCCTGCCCGTCATCGGGCCTGATCATCCATGGCGATGCCGACAAGGTGGCGCCACCAAAGGATGTGCAAGGCCTGGTCGACAAGCTGCACACGCAAAAAGGCATCACCATCACGCAGAAGACGTTGCCCGGCGCCAACCATTTCTTCTCCAACGACGCCGACCTGTTGCTCGAGGAATGCGCTGATTATCTCGACCGCCGGCTTGCCGGTGAATTGTCGGATCCGCGGCCGAAGCGGCTGAGATAGACGGGGAAGAACTGCAGCCACGTACGAGCCTCCTCGTCTCAGGGAAAGGCGCACGCCAGGGGCGGTTCGAGCCGAACCGAGCGTTCAGGCCTTCCTTGTCGGTCCGACCAGCCGAAATGTGTTCTTGCGGACCGGCAGTCCGGACGGCATCGGACGAAAGATGAAGCCGAGCCGGGCAAAGAGCAGCCCGCAGGCCAGCGCGAAGGCGCAGCCGAGGCCGAAGCCGGCAACGGTGTCGCTGGGATAGTGCGCGCCGACGAAGACCCGCGTCGAGGCGATGCAAGCCGTGATCGCCAATGCGATGTACCAGCGCCTTGGAAACAGCAGCAGAGCGACGCCGAATACGGCGCCCATGGTCGTGGCATGGCCGGACGGGAAGCCGGCGAAGCGCGCATCAAAAGCGAAGGGATGCAAGGCCAGCACACCAAAGTCGCCGAAATAGAGCGGGCGAGCCCGACCGATCGCGTATTTCAGCACATTGACGGCGAGGCCCGACAGGCCGACGGCGCCCAGCACCAGAAAAGCCAGGCAGGTCCAGTTGTAGGCGAGCATCAGCGAGCGCCTCGAGAGGCTTCGCCAGTTCGTCAGGTTCGCGGCAACCAGCAGAAGCGCCGACGGGATGAGATACCAGCCACCCAGGCCGAACTGTGTGAAAAAGTCGGCAAGTCGGACAAATTTCGCCGACCACTGGCCGTGAAGCATTCCGGCCGGCGTGTCGAGGCGGACGAACGCTGCTGCCGTCAACAAAGCCCAGACCAGCACCCAGACCGACCACAAGATGTTCGGGTATCTGGCCGGACGGACGGCAAAGCGCCTTTTGACGATCTGCATCGTATCGCGAAAATTGTCGACGGACCGGCGCCCTAGCCCAAGGAGCAGGCCGGAAACGGAAGGGCGCGATTTCACCAGCATTGGAAATTCGACCCCATTGTTGCCGTCATGGGCATCGACGAGCCGTCATTGGGCCACACGATAGAGGCCGAGAGACAGTTTGTCTCCCGACGAGTAGTTGAGCCCGTCGATCCGCGCCACTCGGTTTGCCGACTTGCCTTGTGCGGCCAGCAGGCCGTTCAATTTCTGCTCGTCGCCGACCTGTGCCAGCGCCAGCGCGCAGGCCGGGTCGCCAAGCAGATGCCTGGCGACGCCATCGACATCGGTCAGCACCGTCTTCGTGCCCACCAGGAACACCAGGCTCGGCTCGTGATATTCCGCCGAGGCGAGCACCGTGGTCTCGCAGGGCCTGTTGGCACGGACCGCCGCCTCGACGGCCGGGCTCAGCCAGATCGGCTTCAGCGAAGGCGCGATGACGCCGAACAGCAGGCCATAGGTGATGCCCGCGCAGACCGCGATGGCGCCGATGCGGCGCAGCGGCACTTGCAGCTGCCGCGAAAAGGCGAAATAGCCCGCCCCCAGCGCCGCCGCAGCGGCCGGGATGCTCCACCAGGAGAAGGTGCCGGTGAGGTAGATCGGCGCTTCGATGCAGACTACCGCAAGGCCGAGGCTGACCACGACCAGACCGAATGCTGTCGACCACCACAACCAATTCTGCCAGCGCTTGAGCGGCGCATTCGCCTCCTGCGGCGACAACGTCAGCAGCCAGCCGATCAGCAGCGCCATGCCGGGATAGGCCGGCAGGACATAGTGCGGCAGCTTGGTCGGAATCAACTCGAACACCAGCCAGAACGGAATGTACCAGGCGAGGCAGAAACGCAGCCGCGGATCGTCGCGCAACCGGTTGAGGGCCTGGAGCCCGGCGCCGACCGCGATCAGGCCGAAGGGCCACATGAACAGCGAATAGGTCAGCATGTAGAAACCGGGCGGCAGGCCGTGCGACTCCTCACCCGACGCGACCTTGGCCACCATGTCCTTGCCGACGGCATCCTGCAGAAAGGCGCCACCGCTCTTCCAGGTGATGAGCGCGACCCAGGGCAGCACGATAAGGAGCACCAGAGCGACGCCGCGCCCGAGCTTCAGCTTCAGGATCCAGCGCCAGTCGCGCTCGAAGGCGAAAAGGGTGGCGACCGTCAGTACCGACAACAGCGGGGCGACGGGTCCTTTGATAAGGATCCCCAGGCCTTGGGCCGCCCAGAAGACCCACGGCAGATGGGCGGCTATCGGTTCCTTTCGCCGCGACGCCAGATAGATCTGGGCGAGCGCGCCTTGAGCCGCAACGCAGCAAGCCAGCAGCATCGCGTCGGTCTTGGCGTCGCGGCCCTCGAAGGCGGTGGCGAAGATCGCCGCCATCATCAGACCGGCGGCGAGACCCGCATTGGCCCCGAAGAGCTTGATGCCCGTCCAGGCGATACCGACGACGGACAGGGCAATGCCAAGCATGGAGACGAGGCGATAGACCCAGATCGGCGCCGCCGCGCCCTCGCCGCTCAGCGCCACGGCCGCCGATTGAAGCCAATAGATGCCGATCGGCTTCTTGTAGCGCGAGGCATCCTGAAAACGGATGTCGACATAGTCGGAGGTTTCGACCATCTGCTTGGTGGCCTGGACAAAACGCGACTCGTCGCGGTCGACCGGCGGAAGGCTCATCAGGCCGCCGAAAGTCATCAGCAGACTGAACAGAAAGAGGAGGAGATAGTTCCTGTTCATCGCGGGAGCTTTCCGGGTCTGATCTGCGGGATGGCGCCGTCGTGGCGCTTCGGCCCTGCCCCTGCGCGGCGCCTCAATACGCCAGCCAAAAGGATGAGGCAAGAAGTGGGCTTGGCCATCTAGGGCTCCGAACTCAGGTAAAACCTGACGGCAGCCAGTTCAGCGGTGTCGGCAGCTTCTGTACCGGCAGCTTTTCACGATAGGAATTTTTTCTTGACTCTGTGCCCTCAGCTATGGTACATATTCCTCTATGGTGCTGATTTGCGCCAGTGACCCGCCGCACAGGCGGGTTTTTCGTTTCCGTCAGCCTACGCGCCGGCGAAGGCTCCGAAGGAACCCGTTAACCCGAGTCGTTGCCCTACTTGGCCACCCGCCCGGGCCGCAAAACCGGAAACCACTTTTGCTGATCGCGCTTGGATGCTAAACGCCCGCGTTCATGCACGTCCGAGCCGCAGCGGCCGGGTGCTTTCGGGAAAGAAACAATGTCCGCCTTCAAATCCGATTTCCTGCGCACGATGAGCGAGCGCGGTTTCATCCACCAGACTTCGGATGATGCCGGCCTCGACAATATCTTCGCCAAGGAGACGGTGACGGCCTATATCGGCTTCGACGCTACCGCCAAGAGCCTGCACGCCGGCTCGCTGATCCAGATCATGATGCTGCACTGGCTGCAGCAGACCGGTCATCGGCCGATCGCGCTGATGGGTGGCGGCACCTCGATGATCGGCGACCCGTCGTTCAAGGACGAGGCGCGCAAGCTGCTGACCCCGCAGGACATCGACGACAATCTCGCCGGCATCCGCCGCAACTTCATGCCGTATCTCAAATTCGGCAGCGGTCCGAACGACGCCATCATGGTAAACAACGCCGACTGGCTGATGGAGATCAACTACGTCAATTTCCTGCGGGACGTCGGCCGTCACTTTTCCGTCAACCGCATGCTGGCCTTCGATTCCGTCAAGCTCCGGCTCGATCGCGAGCAGTCGCTGTCGTTCCTCGAATTCAACTACATGATCCTGCAAGCCTATGATTTCGTCGAACTCTACAAGCGTCTCGGCTGCCGCCTGCAGATGGGTGGCTCCGACCAGTGGGGCAACATCATCAACGGCATCGATCTCGGCCACCGCATGGAGAACGCGCAGCTTTATGCGCTGACCACGCCGCTGCTCACCACCTCGTCGGGCGCCAAGATGGGCAAGTCTGCCTCGGGCGCGGTCTGGCTCGATGCGGAGATGCTGAGCCCCTATGAATTCTGGCAGTACTGGCGCAACACCGAGGATGCCGACGTTGCCCGCTTCCTGAAACTCTACACGACATTGCCGCTGGACGAGGTCGCACGGCTAGAGCGGCTCGGCGGGTCCGAAATCAACGAGGCGAAGAAAATCCTCGCCACCGAGATCACCGCCTTGCTGCACGGCCGCGCAGCCGCGGAGCAAGCCAGCGATACGGCGCGCAAGACGTTCGAGGAAGGCGCGCTCGCCGAAACATTGCCGACCGTCGAGGTTGACAAGGCCGCGCTCGAGGCCGGCGTCGGTATCCTGTCGCTGCTCGTCACCGCCGGACTGGCGGCGTCGAACGGCGAGGCGCGGCGGCATGTTCAAGGTGGTGCCGTGCGCCTGAACGACGAGCCGGTCAGCGACGAGCGCCGGCTGGTGACCTCCAAGGATTTGAGTCCGGAAAACGTCGTCAAGCTGTCTTTGGGAAAGAAAAAACACATTCTGGTGCGGCCGGTCTAACCGGAGCCTGATCTATCCCGGCCGTCTCTTAGGTGTACGGTTTAATTTTCCCACAAGAGTCTATCCAGATGTAAAAAGGATCATTTTGGAAAGACTCTTCACCCGTCGGAGTAAGGAAACGCAGCTTGTAATTCACGGTAACGATTTTTGCCGCATAACCTGACACCACGGTCCACCAATCCGGCGGAAATACGGGCTCGCGCGGTCCGTCAAAGCGACCGATGCGACAGCAGTTTGGGTTTTTCTTAACAAAATCAGAAGCGTCTTCGTAGTTGACGATCGTTACATTTGAATAATCGGTAGACTTGTCTGCATAGCTCAGAAGAATTCTTCCTCTCTCCTGAGTAAGTTCGACAAGTTTTGGAATATCCGCAACGGCAGCCGCCAAGAGCTCGTCGTCCGACAGGAACTTGCGCTGCGCAAAGCAGAAATTGGATGCGTTGAGTGACCCGCCGGCGATGACCAGGAGTGCGGCACCAGCGCCCAGTGCAATCAAGATCTTGGCTAGCATCGTCACCGGTCGCGCCTCACCGGTATTCGAAGATCGACCTGAATATTCCAGGCGCGATGACCGACAGCGGATTGATGTCGAGCAGCGGCTTGTTGGCATTGCCCTTGAGCCGGTAGGTCACGCCGATCAGGCCACGGTCGCGGCCATTGCCGAGCAGCGCGCCAACGATGGGCAACTCCCCGAAGATGCGATTGAGGCCATAGACCGGCATGAACGTGCCGGTCATGTCCATGTTGTTGTTCTGGTCGTAGAGCGTGCCCTGGAACGTCGTACCGATGCGCGGGCCGCGCAGCACGCCATTGGCCAGTTTCAGGTAGCCGCTGCCCTTGTCGATCTCGGCATAGCCGCGCTCGAACTTCACCCGCGACGTGTCCAGCTTACCCTTGACCGCCTGATCGAGGCTGCGGTTGTCGCCGGCCGGCGTGGTCGAGACGATAGAGGCCAGTTTCGGCTCGTTGACCACGAAAAAGTTGCTGGTGTCGACCTTGCCCTTCAGCGCTCCGTCGCTCGGCCCCGCCAGCGCCAGGGTGATCGTTCCGCCTTCCATATGCTCATAGATGTTGAGGAACCTGAGGACGGCGCCAGCGTCCGCGGACTGCATGTTGAGGGCGCGTCGGCCGGCACCGGTGGTGTTGCTGATGGTTATGGCAGCGCCCGAACTTGCCATGGCGCTGACCTTCAGCCCGTTCACCCGCGATCCGGCCGCACTGTAGTCGAGCTTCAAATTAGACAATTGCTCGTCGTGGAAACCGGTCAGCTGATCGACATCGGCGCTGACGGAAATGGCGTCGGAACCTGTCGTCTTGGTGGCCGTATCCACATCCGAAGTGAACTGCTTGATGAGCGACCGGGCATCCAGGGCATTGCCTGTGATGTCGACCGCATAGCTCTTGCCGGATCGCTTCACCGAAACCGCGACGTCGTCGCCCCTGTTCAAGGTGACCTTGCTGAACCGCGCCGACGACAAGGCACCATTGACCAGCACGATGCTGCCGTCGATCGAGAAACTCTCTCCGTCGAGGTTGAAGTCGGACAGCGTCGTCGTATCGCCGGCCTTGGTCATGACGAATGTGACATTGGCGGGGACCCCCGCGCCCTTGCTCCAACCCGCCCAGGGGATGTCCAGCCTGGCATTGGTCAGATCGGCCGAGACGTTCTGGTTGCCGCTCCCGTTCTTGTCGATCGCTACTTTCACCGTTCCGGCAAGCAGCGGCTTCAGACCCGGCATGGCGGCGGCGCGGACCTTGTCGTCGAGCACCAAGGCCACCTTGCGGCTGCGCGCCGGCCCATCATCCCTGAGCGGCTCGATCAGATCGAGTNGCCGGTGTAGTCGAGCGACACCAGCCAATCGAGCTTCGAGGAGTCGACGCCGGACTGCAGCGGAATATTCGCCCTGACGTGGCCGGTGACGCTGCCCGACAGTTCTTCCGGCAGAATGCCGACATGACGCATGGCGTTGATCGGCTCGTAGGATGCGAGTTCGGCAACAGCGGATGCGTCGCCGTCAACGTCGATGTCGAGCGCGCCGATGACCGGCGGGTGATTGGCCGCCTTGATCGCCAGCGTGCCATTGCTGGCCGCCACGGTGCGGCCGCTGGGCATATAGACGGTGCCAGAGGACAGGGAGATATCGACATCGTTGCCGTGAAAGCCGACGACGCCAACCGCGTCGCGTATCGGCGGAATGCGGCCGGCCGTGTCGAAGCGCGAACCCTCGATCTGGAAGCGGCCGAATATTTCGTCGGCGGACAGCGGCACGCCGTTGCCCAGCCGGCCCGGCACGACCTGGAACTGGAGGTTGGCGTCGACGACGCGGCCGCCGAACAGATTGGCGAGCACCCACAGCCGCGCGTTGCGCGCCGAAAACCACGGCCACAGCTGCTTGACGTGAGAGACCTGCATGTTGTGGATATTGACGGCAAGGTTGATCCCCGGCGCCTTGCCGTCGACGAACGCCACGGCAGCGGTGCCAAGCACTTCGCTGGAGGCAGCGGACCGAAGCGCGATCTGGTCGGCGACCAGTCTGTGGCTAACCGTGTTGTAGACACCGGCAATCCGGGCGAGGAAGGTCAGCGCTGGCTCAGGCGACTCCGAAGGCGCCAGCGACGAACCGTCGCTGGTCAGGTCATAGCGATAGGAAGGCTCCTCACCCGCCGCCCCGCTTGTCGGCTTCGGACCGATCGAACCCGCGAAATCGAATGTCGAGCGACCAGTCTTCAGCAGCAACCTGTCGACCTGAACCTTGTTGCTGCCGGCAACAAGCGTTGCGTCGACATCGACGTCGGCCGGCAGCAGCCCGCGTGTGCCCAGATCGAGAACGGAACCCGTCGACGACAAAAGAGCCGTCAGCCGCGATGCATTTGCCCCCGATCCTTCCGATCCCGTCAGCTTCAGCGCGACAGCGCCCAACTTCCCGGCGGCGGCCGCGGGACCGTCGGCATCCGCCAGGTCGATGATGGCGTCCAGCGCCGTGACGCGGTGTGCCGCGATGTCGCGGGTGGCGGAAGCGGCAACGGTAACCGTCCTGCCGTTGACATCCGCCTTGGATGAAAACTGCATGCCGCCCGGTCCCGATTGCACGACGGTGGCGTCGGTTATCTTGAAGAGGTTGATCGTTCCGGTTTCGGGCAGCACGAATTCGACATTGCGAAGATCGATCTGGCGCAGCGAATCTTCCCGCACGGCATCGAGCGCGCGGTTGACGTTTCCGAACACCGCATTGGACAGCTTCTCCGGGTCGATGAGGCCGTCCGCATTGCGCAGGGCGGCGGTCCAGTCGCCGCCGGACGGCATCGCCGCCACGACTATGCGAGCATCGGAGATCCTGGCGCTGGTCAGCCGCACATCCCCCCACAGCAGCGGAACCAGGCGCACGCCGAATCGCACGCGGCCGGCATCGGCCATCGGCTTGCCGTCGGCGGTCTTCAGGCTGACGTCGCTGACCTGGAGCGCTATGAAACTCGAACTGTCGAGCGTGATGCGCGCCGGCCCGACCGCGACATTGACATCGACGCCGGCCAGTTTCTCAAGAGCCGTTTCCGCCTCGATGCGAAGCCGGTCGGCCCCGATGCCGGAGGCGCCAACCAGATAAACGAGCACGGCGGCCAGCAATACAAGAGCGACCAGACTGGCGAACAGCCGCGACAAGATGCGAAAGCCGCGTCCGATCCGCGCCTGACCGAGCGGCGGCACGCGACACGCCGACGGGAAAGCCGCCAGGTCGGTGATCTCGCCACGCCTGAACCGGATCTTCTTGTGCTGCGGTTGCTCCTGATCCAAGCAATTTTCCGTTGTACGAACTCGATCGTGGACGACTCCCCGCTCGACACTATATCGGTGTGGCTTCGCGCGTAACCTCAAACAAGGGCATCGGTATGGCTGACCTCGACGTAGGCGATCTTGCGCCGCAATTCGATCTGCCGCGCGACGGCGGCGGATCGCTCAGCCTTGCCGCATTCTCCGGCAAGCCCATTGTCCTCTATTTCTATCCGCAGGATGACACAACAAGCTGCACGCAAGAGGCGATCAGCTTTTCGCAGCTGAAGCCAGACTTCGAGAAGGCGGGCGCCGTGGTGATCGGCCTGTCGCCCGACACCGCCAGGAAGCACGACAAGTTCAAGTCGAAATACAATCTGACCATCGACCTTGCCGCCGACGAGGAGCGCAAAGTGATCGAGGCTTACCATCTGTGGGTCGAGAAATCGATGTATGGCCGCAAATACATGGGCGTCGAGCGCGCGACGTTCCTGATCGGTCGCGACGGACGGATCGCCAGGATCTGGCGCAAGGTCCGCGTCAAGGGCCATGCCGAAGAGGTGCTCGAGGCCGTTCGCGCGCTTTGAGCGCTTACCGCACGGCTGTTCGTGCCTTCCCCCCAAACTTTATGCTCGCCTGACGGGCGCCGCCGCAAGCCGGTGCACAACAAGCCTTTGTTAACCTTAATAATGTGTAGTCAAGCTGTCGTGGTGTCGTAACCGAAAGCTTGGTCCCGTGAACGCAACCGGTCAGTCAGCAGTCTTCGGCAGGCGCAAGGAGCCCCATACGGTCATCATCGCCCGGGGCAATGAGATCAGGCACTTCACGATCCGTCCCTGGCTCGCGGCTTTTGTCGGCTCGGCGCTGGCCGCCATTGCCATCGGCTACCTCATGGCCACCTCTTATCTCGTGCTGCGTGACGATTTGATCGGCGCCACCACGGCGCGGCAGGCACGCATGCAGCAAGCCTATGAAGATCGCATTTCGGCGCTTCGCGCCCAGGTCGACCGCATCACCAGCCGCCAGTTGCTCGACCAGCAGCTGATGGAAACCAAGGTCAGCGAACTGCTGGAACGGCAGAGCCAGTTGAGCCAGCGCCACGGTAGGCTTGGCCCGCTGCTCGAACGTGCGGAGAACGAAGTCGGCGCGGCGCCAGCCGAAGATCCGGCAGCGGTGGGCAAACCGGACAAACGCGCCGAAGTGATCGGCAGCATCAAGGAGCCAGCGCAGAACTATGCGGTCGCCAGCCTTGGCGCCGACCTCGGCGCCGGCGACACCAGGCCGTTTTCGCTATGGTCGACCCGCTCCGATCCGCTGCCCAACGATTCCGCCGCCGATCGTGCCGACAAATTGTTCGTGTCGATCAACCAGTCGCTGAAATCCATCGAGAATGACCAACTGACCCGCATCAGCACGCTTGCCGACAACGCGTATAAGAGCGCCGACGCGATCACACAGGCGCTTCAGGCAGCAGGACTGCCGGTCGACAGCGATTTCGGCAAGGGCGATAGCGATGTCGGCGGACCGCTGATCCCGCTCGACTCCTCGATGAAGTTCGACAGCAAGGTCAAGGAATTGGACGAAGCGCTTGATGCGCTCGACCATCTCAAGAAGGAAGCGCGCCGGCTGCCGCTCACCAACCCGGCGCCGGGTCACTCCGTCACCAGCCCGTTCGGGGTGCGCACCGATCCCCTTCTCGGCACCGCGGCACTCCATTCCGGCATGGACTTCAGGGCCCCGATCGGCATGGCCGCCAAGGTCACGGCTCCCGGTGTCGTCACCAAGGCAGGCTGGAACGGCGGCTATGGCCGCATGGTGGAAGTCGACCACGGCAATGGCTTTGCGACGCGTTACGGACATCTCAGCGAAATCGACGTGACCGTGGGCGAGAAACTGGATGCCGGCGCCGTCATCGGCAAGACCGGCAGCAGCGGCCGGTCGACCGGCCCGCATCTGCATTATGAAGTCCGCCACAATGGCGAAGCGATCGATCCACTGCGCTTCCTCACCGTCGGCAGGAAGGTCGCACAGTACCTCTGAGGAATGCAGGCCGGGAGCAGAATCCCGGCTCTCAGGCAATCGAACCGTTCGGGCAACCTCCATCTCGCGCAGGCCTCATTCCTTCTTCGGACTCTTGTCGCCGTTCGGGCTTTCTGCTTGCGGGACGGACGCAGATTGTCGAAGCCCATATAGTGGTCGGCATCCAACGCGTTCCACCTCAGCCTCAAATGGCACCAGCGTCGACATGCCCGGCGTGTTCATCGCCGTCTTTGCCGCTTAGCTCTCTCGCGGGAGCGTGGACCGTTCCGGCCGATGCATGCCGGCAAGCAGCCATTTGATGCGCCCGTGATTTTATTTTTGAATTCCATTTGACTGAATAAATAACAGGTGCGAAGCTACCATCTCCTAAGGGCACGCAAATCATGGCACTGCGGGGGACGAATCAGGAGTTCGGGCGGCCGTACAACCGGCGCATCGTGCTTGAGTCCATCCGCCTGCATGGGCCGATCGCCCGCGGCGAGATCGCCCGGCGCGTCGGGCTGACCGTCCAGACCGTATCGACCATCGTTCGCGAGTTGGAAGAGCAAGGCTATATCCTGTCGCTGCGCGAAGAGCCTAAGGGGCGCGGCCTGCCCCCGGCGACCCTACGCATCAACCCCGAGGGCGGCTATGCCGTCGGTGTTCACATTACCCCGCTTGGTATCAGTGCAGCCTTGATCAATCTGAGCGGCGACGTCATCGAGAGCACCTATCGCGAGGCGCCGAACGCGACGCCGGACCATGCCTTCGATTTGATCGCGGCGATGGCAATCGAACTGACCGGCCTGCGGGCTGGAGGACGCGTGCTGGGCGTGGGATTGGCCCTGCCCGGGCCATTCGATGTCGAATCCATGAGTTTCGTCGGTCCGACCACCATGACCGGTTGGAAGGGTGTGGCACTGGGCGAGCGATTGGCGACTTCCACCGGGCTGCCGGCCTTCTTTGAAACCGACATGGCGGCTGCAGCCATGGGCGAGCGCCTCTATGGCCTCGGCGCCCAGTTTTCCGAATACTACTATCTCTATTTCGGCGTCGGCCTTGGCGGGGTCATGGTTCATGACGGCTCCGCGTTGCGCGGCGCCTGGGGAAATGCCGGCGAGATCGGACACATTCCCGTCGTTCCCGGCGGCGAGGCTTGCCCGTGCGGCAACCGAGGCTGTCTCGAACGCTACCTCTCGCTCGAAGCGCGGGGGCGTTGGACCGGCGGCGAGGCCGAATGGGTGGCCGAAGTCGCACCGATCTTTCACAATGCCGTCGCCACGATCGAGAACCTGTTCGACCCTGAAACGGTCATCCTCGGCGGGCTGGCATCCACCGATCTGCTCGAACGGCTTGCCGGTTCGACCGTCGGCCTGCACAACTCCGTTTCGGCACGGCAGGACCGCACGACGCCTCGAATCCTCGTCGCGCGCGGCGGCCAACATTCGGTGTTGCGCGGCGCTGCCGCCCTTGCGGTTTCCGGCGTGCTGTCGCCTCGCTTCGGCCAGATGTTCGCTGCCGAACGTGAACGCGAGCGCGACCTTCTCAAAGGCAGGGAGATTGCGGCATGAACGAACCCTTGCTGGTGCTCGACAACGTCACCAAGAACTATGGCGCCATCGAAGCGCTCAAGGGGATCAGCTTCTCGATCGGCAAGGGCGAAGTCGTGGCGCTGCTGGGCGACAACGGCGCCGGCAAATCGACACTGGTCAAGATCATCGCTGGCGGGCTGGAGCCGACCTCGGGCCGCATGCTGTTCGAAGGCAAGGAGTTCCTTGCCCGAACACCCGCCGAGGCCAAGGCGGCGGGCATCGAGACCGTCTATCAGGACCTGTCGCTGTGCACCAACGTCGACGTGGTCGCCAATTTCTTCATGGGCCGCGAAATCACCAGGAAGGTTCTTGGCATTCCCGTGCTCGATGAGCGCGCCATGGAAGCCGTCGTCGGAAAGGCGCTGGCCAGTGCCGGCACCCGTATTCCGTCGCTGCGCACCAATGTCGAGCACCTTTCGGGCGGCCAGCGGCAAGCCATCGAACTCAACCGCTTCGTGCACTGGGGCGGCAAGCTGGTGCTGCTCGACGAACCGTTCGCAGCCCTTGGTGTCGAGCAGACGCGGCGCGGTCTCGACATGATCCGCCAGGTGGCCAACCAGGGCATCGGCGTCGTCATCATCACTCACATCATGCAACAGGCCTTCCAGGTCGCCGATCGGATCGTTGTGATCCGGCAAGGCGTCGTGGCGGGCGACGTCGCACGCAATAAAACAAGTCCCGACGCGGTGATCAACATGATCACCGGGGAGACGCTTGCCGGTGCCGGACCGGCGGGCTGAGGGACAAAAAGAGGGGTCCGGCTTAAGAGGAGCGAACGACATGAAGCGAATACTTCTTGCTGTCTTCGGTATCCTGGCATTGGCCTTTGCCACGCTCACGCCGGCATTCGCGCAGTCCAAGGGTATCGTCTACTATTTGGTGCCGACACTGCTGGACGAGTTCCAGACCGGCTCGGTGAGCGCTCTGGAGCTGTTCCTGAAGCAGACCGGCTATGAGATGAAGACGCTGAACGC
This sequence comes from Mesorhizobium sp. LNHC252B00, assembly GCF_000502955.1. Lineage (GTDB taxonomy): Bacteria > Pseudomonadota > Alphaproteobacteria > Rhizobiales > Rhizobiaceae > Mesorhizobium. The sequence goes on from NZ_AYWO01000011.1 coordinate 29,029, forward strand.
CGACAACAAGACCGACGCCCAGCAATCGCAGATGAACGACGTCATCGCGCTGAAGCCGGCGGCCATCATTCTGGCGGCCGTCGATTTCAATGCGCTGAAACCGTCCGTCGAGGCCGCCCGTGCGGCCGGCATCCCCGTGGTCGAGTTCGACCGCCAGATCACCGCTACGCCCTCCGACTTCACCTCTGTCGCGGGAACGGTCGAGATCGGCTACGTCGCCGCCGACCAGGCCCAGAAACTGCTGAAAGCCAAGAACGGCTCGGTGAAGGGCAAGGTGCTGCAAGTGCTCGGCGATCCGGGTGACCCCTACACGCTCGATATCCAGAAGGGCTTTGAGGAGAAGATGAAGGCGTTCCCGGACGTCAAGATCATCTCGCTTCCGGCCATGCAGTGGGCAGCGGATGCAGCCGGGACTATCGTCAACGACCAGATCCTTGCAAACCCCGACATAGACCTCATCTTCAGCCATGCCGCGCACCTGTCGGTCGCTGCCGTCGCCTCGCTCGAGGCCGCCGGTAAAAAGCCGGGTGACGTCATGCTGATGAGCTCGAACGGCGCGCCGGTCGGACTCGACCTGATCCGCAAGGGCTGGCTCAACGTCGAAGTCGAGCAGCCGCTTTACGCGCAGGCCGCGGCTGTCGCCATGTTCATGGACAAGATCGTCAAAAAGGAAGAGATCAAGCCCGGCGAATACGACGTGCTCGGCCTGAAATCGACCGTGACCAAGGAAGCCTGGGGCCCGAACATCAAGATCCCCGGCGCCGCCATCACCAAGGAAAATGTCGACAACCCGGCCTTCTGGGGCAACCAGAAGCCGCCGACGGACACCATCAAGTCCGTCGAATAGTCATCTGAAAGCGCTCCGGGCCGTAGTGGCCCGGAGCCTGCCCTTTCACAACGCCGCGTCCGAAAGGACGCCGTGGCGAATTTGACTCCGCGCCTGAAACCGACGAAATCGAATTGATTTCGCGGGGCATGCGCCAACCGGATCATCCTATGAACCCGCGCACACGCAAAGCCCTGGAGTTCGTTCTCGATAACCTTGTCTGGTTCATGCTGCTGTTCGTGCTGGTGGTCTTCTCCATCTTTGTCCCGAACTACTTCCAGCTCGGCATCTTCGCCAACATCATCGAGGCTTCGAGCGTGCTCGGCGTCATGTCGATCGGCCTGGCGCTGGTCATCATCGCCGGTCACATGGACCTGTCGGTGGAATCCGTGGCCGCGCTCAGCGCCATGGCGGTCGGCATCCTGTTCTGCTCGTCAGGCATCGGCATGGGCGTGCAGTTGCATCCGGAATGGCTGATGGTTCCGGTCTCGCTACTGCTGGCGCTTGCTGTCGGCGGCATCATCGGCGCCTTCAACGGCTACCTCGTGGTCAAGGTCAAGATGAGCGCCTTCATCATCACGCTGGCGTCCTACATCTGGGTACGCGGCCTTGTGCTTGTCGTTTCGGGCGGCCGCTCGGCTCAGGACCTGGCGCCGGCCATCCGTTGGTTCGGCATCCAGCGCCTTGTCGGCCTCCCGCTCACCGCATGGATCGCGGTTGGCTGCTTCGTCGTCTTCTCGCTGATCATGGCCAAGACGCCGTTCGGCCGGCATCTCGTCATGATTGGCGGCAACGAGACGGCAACTTTTCGCGCCGGCATCCGCGTCAACCGCAATCTCGTCATCGCCTTCGTTCTCGCCGGCGCAATCGCCGGCCTTGCCGGCTGGCTGCTGGCGATCCGCACGTCAGGAGCCACCGCCAATCTCGGCGTCGGCCTGCTGTTCAATGCTTTCGCCGCCGTCGTGATCGGCGGCGTCAGCCTGAAAGGCGGTGTCGGCACCTTGCCCGGCGTCTATGCCGGGGTGCTGCTGCTCTCGGCCATCAACACGGCAATCAACCTGATGGGCTTGCCGGCCAACTTCACACAGGTGATCCATGGCCTGTTGGTTCTGGCCGCAGTGCTGCTCGATGCTTTCAAGCAGACCATCCGCCAGAGGCTCGCATGACGGGACTGCTCGCATGACCGACCGACTGAAGGACAGAGTGGCGCTGATCATCGGCAGCGCCCGCGGCATCGGCAAGGGCATCGCGCGGCGCTTCGCCGAAGAGGGTGCGCGGCTGGTCCTCGCCGACACCGAGGATGGGGCCGGACAAGCGACCGCGGACGAACTGGCCGTGCCTTTCATTCACACCGACATCTCGCTGATGGCCGATGCAGAGGCAGCGGTGGCGCTGGCGCTCAAACAGCACGGCCGCCTCGACATCATCGTGCAGAATGCCGGCATCTATCCCTGGCAGTTGATCGAAAACACCAGTGCCGACGATTGGGACCGCGTCATGGCCGTCAATCTGCGCGGCACCTTCAATGCCAGCCGCGCCGCTCTGGTGCCGATGAAGGCGCAAGGCTTTGGCCGCATGCTCTACACCTCGTCCATCACCGGCCCACACGTCACCAGCCCTGGCCACGGCCACTATTCCGCCAGCAAGGCCGGCATCAACGGCTTCATCCGCGCTGCAGCGCTCGAATTCTCCGGCTACGGCATCACGGTCAACGGCGTTGAGCCTGGCAACATCCTCACCGAGGCGATCGAGCTGCATCGCGGCGCGGCATACATCAAGAACATGGAGGACTCCATTCCGCTCGGCCGCCTTGGCAGCCCGCGCGACGTCGCCAACGCCTTCCTGTTCCTCGCTTCCGACGACGCCAGCTACATCACCGGCACGACCATTGTTGTCGACGGCGGGCAGCTGTTGCCCGAGGGCAATGATTTCAGGCTTTTGCCGCCTTGAGCATTGCGCTCGCATTGGCGAGTGACACAGCCTCGCACTTCGGCAACGGCTTGACCGCTCGCGACGGCGCGACGAACCTCGGCAGCGACCGCCGGATTATTGGCTGTGTACAGCTTCTCGGGAGCCTTAGCTTCCCGACCGAAGCGCGGAGAACGCGTGATGATCAGTGCGCGCGGCAATTCGCGGAACAATCGACCGTGCCATCGGTTCTTCTCCAGGAAGGAGTTCAGCCATGAGCAAGAAACCCCCACCGGTCCCAGCCGAAAATCGGAGTCCCAAGGGTGTCGGCGAACGCAAGTCGGTTCGGCTCGATGAGGCGAGCAAACGCCAGGCTCCCAACCCCGAGAAGCAGGGCCAGCAAGGCAATATCAACGTCAACACCACTCATCAGATCAATCAGCAAGACCGCTGAGGCGAGAAAGATGTCCACGTCCAAGAAAACCCCTGCGAGCATCCGGCAGGGTGGCCCTGGCGCTTCACACGAAAATGCCAAGGCTCCGCTCAAGATCAACAAACCGCCCGCGGATTCCGACCAGCGCAAGCGCAGCAGGATATCTGGAGGCGGCGGCGAGCGTGACAGCCACCATACGCATGACGCAGAAAGGAAAGGTGGCGGCACCAGGCCAGCGCACCAGCCATAATCCGGCTGAGCAGAAATCGAAGGATAAACGACCGGGAGCCGTGAGTGGCGTCTCCGTACGGGACCGCCAGCTCACCGTGCTACCAACTCATGAAATTGCTCGCGGACGCCGGGCCTGTCCTCAGCCACCACAAGTGCAAGTCCGCGGGCGTCAAAAATCTCGAACCATTCTTCCCATTCAACCTGTTCCGGTCCACCCATGGTCGGTGGTCGATCCGCTCCTCGGTCCTGGTCCTGATAGGTGTGTTGGCCGAAGACGATGACAAGCGAGGGCTCATTTTGTTCGATCGAAGGCTCGGCCGGGAGAAGCGCGGGGAAGCCAGCGCGTGCTGCTGCCCAATCACGAATAGCCTCGTGGTCGACAAGGGTGACCATCCCTGTCGACACTGGCTCCGGCTCATTCGGCGCCTGCGACACCCGGTCTGACCATCCGCTCTTGCGCGCGGATTCCATCTGCCTTGCGTTCAGCCCACGCTCGCGGATACGGCCATGTTCATCGCCATCTTTTGCCATGTGTCACTCCCGATATGTTCCTAGCAACAAACTGGGCCGGTCAGGAAATGTTCCAACTACCCAGCGAGAGATCCGCTGACGTACCCAGCAAGAGATCCGCTGACGGTTGCGTCTTTGGACACTGATCGGGAACACTCCTCGCCTTCGAGGGTTAGCTTGGCGACAGGCTTACATCCGCCGCATCCCATGGGGTCGCTTCGAATGCGAATTCAAGCATTGTCCCAAGCCAAAAGAAGGAGTGTTCTGGAATGGGTGCCAGCGAAATGAAAGCGCGACCGCTCGAGGTCAAGGCGATCACCGGAGTGATAGAGGAACTCGAAAGGCAGGCGGCCGAAAACCCGTCGAAACTCAAGGTTCGACGGGATGGCGATAAAATAATCGTCGATGGCGAGATCGACGTCGACGCGCTGGTTATGGTGGTCGTCGGCTCCATGGCCGGAGGTCCCTAACACCGGCATGAGCCAACGAACCGCCGGCGCCTCGTGCGGAGCCGTTGATGTTCCGCCGCTCCCACGGGCGCGGCTCCTTCGCGGCTCGACATTGCTTCCAAGGTTTTCGCCAGGCGGTACGAGACCATTCGGCAGGCGCGTGAAGAGAGGGTTTGCAGGTAGCGGCCGCGATCGCATGGCATGATTGTTTATCTCCAGGAACAAATCCCGGCGCCGCCACGTTGCACCTGCTCACGTGTTGAACCAGCGAGGCAGTATTTTGGCGCCCAGGGCAAATTGGAAAGGTTTCCTGAAGGTAGGGGAGCTCAGCTGCCCGGTGGCGCTCTACACCGCCGCCTCGACTTCCGAGCGGATCGCCTTTCACACGGTAAACCGCGCGACCGGCCACAGGGTTCATCGCGAGTTCGTCGATAGCGAGACCGGTAAGCCGGTGGAGAAGGACGAGCAGGTCAAGGGTTATGAGACAGGTTCGGGCGAGTATGTCGTGGTCGAGCCCGACGAGGTCGCCGCCGCCGTCCCCGAAAGCGACAAGACACTGTCGGTCTCGGCCTTCGTCGGCTGCTCGGGCGTCGACGACGTGTATTTCGACAAACCCTACTACCTAGCTCCTTCGGACAAGCATGGCGAAGAGGCATTCACGCTCATCCGTGAAGGCATGCGTCGGAAGAAAGTCGCCGCCATCGCCCAAACGGTTCTGTTCCGGCGCGTCCGCACCTTGCTTATCCGCGTCTACGACGAGGGCCTGATCGGGACCACGCTCAATTTCGACTATGAAGTGCGCTCGGCGACCGACGCCTTCGAGGACGTACCCGACATCAAGGTCCAGGGCGAGATGCTCGATCTGGCCGAGCACATCATCAAAACCAAGCGAGGCAAGTTCGACCCGACCACATTCGACGACCGCTACGAGGCGGCGCTTGCCGAACTCGTCAAGGCGAAGCTTGAGGGCAGGAAGATCGAGCCACCCAAACAACCGAAGCGCGAGAAGGTCGTCGACCTCATGGACGCGCTGCGCCAAAGTGCAGGCGTTGGCGAAAAACAGCCAACGCCGCGGAAAGGCGCTGCAAAATCCAAGGAACCGCAGCGTGCGAGGGCAAAGGAAACCGCACCGCGTCGGAAAGCCGGCTGACAGATGGCGCTCGAGACCTATCGCAAGAAGCGCAATTTCTCCATCACCCCTGAACCGCAGGGCCGCAAGGCGGCGAAGACCGGCAACAGCTTCGTCATCCAGAAACATGCCGCAACGCGGCTCCATTACGACTTCCGTCTCGAAATGGATGGCGTGCTGAAGAGCTGGGCGGTCACCAAGGGACCGAGCCTCGTCCCCGGCGAAAAGCGTCTTGCCGTGCATGTCGAGGATCATCCCCTGGACTATGGCGGCTTCGAAGGGACGATCCCGAAGGGCGAATATGGCGGCGGGGCCGTCCTCCTGTGGGACAAGGGCACCTGGACCCCGATCGGCGATGCCCGCCGTGGCTACGCCAAGGGCCAAATGGATTTCGTACTGCATGGCGAGAAACTTGGCGGCCGGTGGCATCTGGTGCGCATGGCCGGAAAGCCGCGGGAAAAACGTGAGAACTGGCTGCTGATCAAGGGCGACGACGACGCCGCGCGCGATAAGAGCGAGGCCGACATCCTGGACGAGCGTCCGGAATCGGTCCTGACCGGCCGCGATATCGAAGATATCGCCGGCGAGGAGCCCGGCTGGTCATCGAGCACCGGCCGCATCCGAAAGACCCGTGGCCGGCACACAAAGGCCGCCCCGCTCCAAGAGCAGACCGCCCCTGTCGACGTGACGGACCCGTCCAGCATCAAGGGCGCCAGGAAGGCGGCGCTTCCGGATTTCGTCGAGCCGACGCTGGCGACGCTAGTTTCGACGGCGCCATCAGGTCAACGCTGGCTGCACGAGATCAAATTCGACGGTTACCGGCTGCAGGCCAGGATCGAAGCCGGCCGGGTGAAGCTGCTGACGCGCAGCGGCCTCGACTGGACGCAGAAGTTCGGCAAGGCGGTCGTTACGGCGCTGGCCGAACTCGCCGTCGGCACGGCACTGATCGACGGCGAACTCGTGGTTGAGACATCGGTCGGCGCATCCGACTTCGGCGCCCTGCAAGCCGATCTCAGCACCGGGCGCAACGATCGCTTTCGCTTCTACGTCTTCGACCTGCTGTATCTCGATGGATACGATCTGCGCGATGTCGCCTTGGCCGAACGCAAGGAGCTGTTGGGAAAGATCACAGCCGCCGGCCCAGAGCTCATCCGTTACAGCCAGCATTTCGAGGAGAACGGCGCGCTGGTGCTGCGGCATGCCTGCCGGCTGAGCCTCGAAGGCGTCGTCTCCAAGCTTCGCGATGCGCCCTATCGCTCCGGCCGCGGCAGGAATTGGGTCAAGTCCAAATGCTCCGCGCGGCAGGAGTTCGTCGTGGCCGGCTATGTGCCGTCGACCACCTCGCGCAATGCCATCGGCTCGCTCGTGCTCGGCGTCCATGACCAAGGCAAGCTTCACCATGTCGGGCGCGTCGGCACTGGTTACACGGCCGCGGTCGCGCAGGACCTGTTCAAGACACTCGAGCGCATGCGCGTTGCCTCGAGCCCGTTCGACGAGCGGCTGAGTGCGGAAGAGGCGCGGCAGGTCCGTTATGTCAGACCCGAACTCGTCGCCGAGATCGAGTTTCGCGCCTGGACCGCCGACGGCAATCTTCGCCATGCCTCGTTTCGCGGACTTCGCGAAGACAAGCCAGCCAAAGAGATCGTCCGCGAGGCGACGAAGATGAACAAGGAGACCGAACAGCCGCAGCGGCGGACCGTCAAGCTCACCCATCCCGATCGCCTCTACTGGCCGGACCAGGGCGTCACCAAGGAGGGCCTCGCCGACTACTATGCCGAAGCCTGGCGCTATGCGTCGCCCTATATGGTCGGGCGTGCGTTGGCACTGCTGCGCTGCCCCAACGGCATTTCAGGCGAGCAGTTCTTCCAGAAGCATGCCTGGAAGGGTCTCAATCCCAACATCGTGCTGGTCCAGGACCCCAGGGATCCGCCGGATGAGAAGCTGATCAGCATCAACGACCTCGACGGCTTGATGGGTCTCGTCCAGTCGGCGGCGCTGGAGATTCACCCCTGGGGGTCGATGGTGAGCGACTGGGAGCGTCCCGATACGATCATCATGGATCTCGACCCCGGCGAGGGCGTGAGCTGGGAGGCGATGACCGAAGCGGCTGTCGAGACACGCGAGCGGCTGCGGGAAGCAGGGCTTGTCCCATTCCTCAAGACCTCCGGCGGCAAGGGCCTGCATGTGGTAGCGCCGTTGAAGCCGCAAGCCGAATGGCCCGCCGTGAAAGCCTTCACCAAGGGAGTCGCGGACGCCATGGCCTCCGACAGTCCCAGCCGCTACGTCGCGACCATCACAAAGTCCAAGCGGCGCGGGAAAATCCTCGTCGACTATCTGCGCAACCAGCGCGGTGCCACCGCGGTCGCTCCTTATTCGACAAGGGCACGGCCGGGAGCGGCAGTTTCGATGCCGCTGTCATGGGACGAACTCGGCCCCAGCGTCGGGCCGGCCTATTTCACAGTGGAAAACACCCCAACCCGGCTTGCCTCGCTGTCTTCTGATCCATGGCAAGATTTTCGCACAGCCGCGGCGCCAATCGAAGAGCGTCAGCGCAAGAAAGCGGCTTGAGGAGCATCAACGCAGAGCAGGCGCCTTTGCCTCGACGCAATTCCGGGTGGCAAAACGTTTCCACATCTTTCCTGGAATTGCCCTAGGCGATTTGCTCGAACGTGCACTGCTCTGGCGCCTTTTCCGGTCGCCAGCGCAAGAATTTGGTGCCGTGCCGGAAACGATCGCCGGTCACATGATCGAATCGAACTTCCACCACCAGTTCCGGCCGAACCGGCTCCCATTCGCTGCTGCGCTCGGTGCTCCAGCGGCTCGGCCCACCCGGTGCCTTTCCGGTGAAGCCCGGCGGTTCGCGCATCGCTTCAAGCTTGCGGGTGAGCTCGGCCCTGTGGTCATTTGCAATTGTCGAGGTGAACCCGACATGATCGAGCTTGCCCGCATCATCATAGAGGCCCAGCAGCAAGGAGCCGACCTGCGAACTGTTGTTGAGATAGCGAAAACCGCCGACCACGCAATCGGCCGAACGCAGTCGCTTCACCTTCACCATCGACCGCACGCCTGGCCGGTATGGCTCGTCCAGCCGCTTGGCGACGACGCCGTCCGTCGATCCATGTCCTGCATCGCTCAGCCAGGAACGTGCCTCGCTTACGTCGCGTGTAGCATGCGAGAGTAGAATGTTCTTGCGATCGGCCGAAGCGACAAACTCCTCGAGCGCCGCCCTGCGTTCCTTCAGCGTCCGGTTCGTTATGAGTTCTCCATGCTCGTCGCAGAGTATGTCGAACAAGATCAGATCGGCCGGCGTTTCGACGGACAGCTTGCGTATCCGCGTCGCTGCCGGATGAAGCCGCATCTGCAGCGCGGCGAATGACAATTTACCGGCGATCGAGACAACGATCTCGCCATCGGCGACAAAGCGCGGCGACGGCAGCTCCTTCAATGTCGCGACGAGCTCGGGAAAGTATCGGCCGAGCGGCTTGCCCGATTTCGCACGCAGATCTACCGCCTCGCCCTGTCGGAACGCCAGGCAACGGAAGCCGTCCCATTTGCGCTCATATTGCCAACCCTCTCCTTCGGGAATTTCGTCTGCCGCCTTGGCTTCCATGGGAGGCGTGTCGAGTGGCAAGGCGAAGTCGCCGCTCATTGCCCTGCCCCGGTGTCGCTGCGGCGGATGTCGCGCATTCGCAGGCCCTTTTTCGGCAGTGCCGGTATGCGAGACAGGTCCAGCGGCGACACTTTGTCGGTGATTTCGTACGTCATCGATCGGGTTAACACACGGATCGCCTCCTTCATCAACGCGACTGTCACTGCCTCGCCCGGACAACGATGCGTAACCGAAGCGTCGCCGCCGCCATGCGGTACGAAATCGAAGCCTTGCATCCGCCAGCCAATGTCGCGGTCGAGCGAAAAGGTGTCCGGCGCGGGAAACCGCCGCGGGTCATGATTGGTACCGTGGAGATCAAGCAGCACCCAGGCGCCCTTGTCGATCCTGTAGCCATGCCACTCGAACGTCTCCCGGGCGACGCCGCCGATGAACGGAAAGAACGGATAAAGCCGTCTCACCTCTTCGGCGAACGCTTCAAGGCTGGCCTCATCCCCGGCTGCGAAGCGATCCGCCCATTGTTGCTGCTCATTCAGCGCCATGGCGGTAAAGACGATGTAGCGGCCGATCGCGACCACCGGGCGCAGGATATTGATGATTTCGACCGCTGCGTCCGATATTTCGAGCAGATTTCCTGTCTCATCACGATGCTCGGCTATGATCCGGATCGGTGCGTTTTCGCCGAGCGTGAGTTCTCCTGAGCGGATACGCCGTACCACGGAGCCGACAAATCGCTCCGTTCGCCGGCGCCGCCAAAGTGCAAGCCACGTGTTCGGTCCGAAACCGCCGGCATTCTCGACCATGCCGCTCAGTTCGCGACAGAGGCCTTCGGCGCTGATTTCGTCGAGCGGCAGTGCCGACCATCGCGCGACGGATCTCGTCAGGATGAGGTTCACCTCTTCGAACAGGCTGATCTCGCCGCGCCGCTGCCAGTGCCTCAGCGCCTCAAGCCACTCCTCGCGGAAAATCGTGCGCAGGCGCTCCACCGGATCCGCCGCAAGGAGCAAGGAAAGAAACATTGCCTTGCGGTGGCGATGGGCGCGCCATCGTCGAGACCCTGGACACTGCCCTTGTCCTGCAGCAGTCGCAGCGTCGTTTGCGGCATCGCACCGTTTCGGGTGAAGCGGTCGCCGCCATAGAACATTTCGGCGGCGCTTGCGCCGCGGACGCAGATCGCCCTTTTCAACAGCAGGCGCGTGGCAAAGATGTCGGTGTTGAGCCGGTCGCATCGACGGCCGATAAACTCGTAGACTTCGCGAAGCAGTGCCAGTGTATTGTCCAAAGCGGGTTCATGGGGGATGGCCTTCATGATCTTGCCTCGTTTGCGCCGCCGCCACCCTGCCCTTCCTCCTCCAAGGACCTATTTTTTTCCCGCCTCCGAACGGATGCTTTTGCGCAGCGCATCCATGATGTCGATCACGTTGCTGGGCGGCTGCCCAGCCTCGGCCTTGGCTTTGGCCGGGCGCTTCTTGCCCTTCTTCTTCGAGGCGATGATCTCGAGCAGTCGCGCTTGGACGGGATCTGCCGACATGGCGGGATCCCATTGCTTGGTACGCTCGTCGATCAGGGTCTCGACCATGTCCATCAGCTTCTTGTCAGGTTTTCTCTCGCTGATCTGGCCGAAGTAGCCCTTGGGGTCGCGCACCTCATCGCCGTAGCGAAGCGTCCACAGCACAATACCCTTGTCACGCGGCTCCAGCATCACGGCACGCTCGCGCCGATACATCACCAGCCGCGATATCCCAACGGTTCCGGTCGACTTCATCGCATCGCGAATGACCGAGAATGCCTCCTCCCCGACCGGATCGTCCGGCGTCAGGTAGTGAGGCTTGTCGTACCAGATCCAGCCGATGCTGTCGGCCTCGACGAACATATCGATATCGATCGTCCGCGTGCTCTCCAGTGCGACCGCGTCGAGCTCCTCATCCTCGAGAAGCACAAATTCGTCCTCGCCGCGTTGGTAGCCCTTCACCTCATCGTCCTCAGCCACCGGCTTACCGCTGACGGCATCGACATACTGGCTGACGACGCGGTTCCCGCTCTTGCGATTGAGCGTGTGGAAGCGGACCTTTTCACTCTCGGTGGTAGCGGGCGTCATCGCGACCGGGCAGGTGACCAGCGAGAGCTTCAGATAGCCTTTCCAGAAGGGACGTGGCGCCATTGGGAAACCTTGAGATGCAAAACAGTCGAACGCGCCAGACAGATCGATTGTTCCCGGTCTCACGCGACTGAAGGCCGTGAACAACATCGTCACCATCGCCGCGGCCGATATCTATGCCGCCCACGACCTCGCGATGATCACGCCCATCGCTTCCGACACGGCGCTGACCGAGCGCGCTTTGACGAACGTCTTTTGCTTCACCAACCGGGACGATCAGACCGGAGCAGCCATTGCCCGATATCTCTACGATGTAATGGGCAAGCGCCGCGCTGTTCTGATCGAGACGGAAACGATGTACGGCCACAGCATGGCGTGCGCATTCTCGCGGGCATCTGGCCCCGTCTTTTCCGGTGCTTGCCACAGGCACCAATTTGCTCGCCGCCGAGACAATAATTGTCCTCGGATGACGAAACAATTGTCCCCGAGCATCGTTTCGATCCAGTCATGAGTTTGCAAGGAGGCGATGATGAGCGCAACCGGCTTGGATGTCTTCGACAAGACGCTGCAGACCACCAACATCTGGCTCGACGAGATCATGGCCGATCTGGGTCCCGACCGGCGCATTGCCTGGCACATATTGGGCGCTGTCCTGCGGACGCTAAGGGACAGGCTGCAACTCGGGCTCGCCGCCAAACTGGGCGCTGAGCTGCCGCTGCTGGTACGCGGCGCCTACTACGACCAGTACCGGCCTGCGGCTGAGGCCGAAAAGACAGGCTCGCTGGAAGAATTCTCGCAGCGTATCAGTGAGGAATTGAAGACCATTCGCCCTGTCGACCCCGAGGATGCGGCGCGTTCGGTCTTTCGGGTGCTGGCGCGGCATGTCGACCTTGGCCAGTCGGCAAAGGTGCGGGATGCACTGCCGAAGGAAATCCAGGCGCTCTGGCCCGACAGCGTCGGCGTCCGATAGCGCTAAACCAGCCTATCATTTTCAGTTGGTGCTCAGGAGACGTTCAGTGCCTCCCGAACCAGTGGAAGCGGGTTCCGCACCCCGGAAAGCCACCAATCCTCTTTTTCGCAAGTTACCAGCGCGCTGCGGACGCCGATGGGCCGTCAGTCCCGCAAACGGTTGGCAGACTGGTCCTGGCGCTGCTCGGTTGCGACCTGTTTGGAATCCAGGCCACGTTCTCGGGTATGCTGGGCCTTGTCGCGATTAGACAGGATCTGGTTTTCCTTGAGCTTGTCCTTCGGCGTCATGGTCATGGCGCCCGTGCCGGAACCCTTTCCACGTGAACCCGCTCCGATTTGTTTCTTGCTTCCGCGTGACATTGGCTGCTGCCTCCATCGTATCCAGTAATCTCCCACGAACCGCGCTATTCGTCGGCACGATTCTCGTTGTGGACTCTCTCCTGGTCCTTGCTGCGGAGGATGCGGATTTCAGGATCAACAAGATGAGGCATGTCGGTCCTGACATCCGATCCCCTGCGCAATGACCAGCCGCTCTCACAGAGCATTTGAGAGCGTCGCTATCCAGCTCAGCGACTGGAAGCTGTCGTTCCACGCTGCTTCGCGCGTCTTTCTGCAACCGTCGACTGAGGGAATTCTACGGCTCGTCGATGTCCAGCTTCGAGGGGTTCTGCGAAATGAGACGCTCTTCCTCGTCATCCGGCAGCGCTTCGTCTGTTCTGGTACGCGTTATCGTCCTCTTCTTCGGGCAATTCACCACTCTTCTCGGTGGCGTTGCGACTGTCGCCGTCTGGCGGCACACCATCCGGAAGAACCTCGCTGCCTCGGATCGCGTCCCAATCCTGCTTTTCGAGNACTGTCGCCGTCTGGCGGCACACCATCCGGAAGAACCTCGCTGCCTCGGATCGCGTCCCAATCCTGCTTTTCGAGTGCTGGTCCTTCGGATGTGACGACGGGTTTCTTACCTGGTGTCATCGGGCCTGGTGTCATCGGGCTCTCCTAGGCTTCGGCATTCACCTTCGGAGCGCGCATTCGCGCCCACATCAGCATACGCCGCAAGGGCTGGCATAACGATCAGTGCCAGTAGGGTTCGACCCTCCAATATCGATACGAAGCTTCGCGGGCCGGCCTTCCATCGTCGACGGNCTTGAGCTGATCTGTGCTGAAAGAGACAACGTATCCGCCGCGGTCCGGATCATAATCCAAGAGGGACCATGGCACCGCGTGGTATCTTTCACCGATGCCCAGAAAACCGCCAAAGGAAATCACTGCGAACATGATGCCATTCGCGGTCTTTTCGAGCATCACGTCGTCGATCGTACCAATTTCCTCGCCCGCCGTGTTGTAGACAGTTGTGCCAATCACGCGCGAGGCGCGGATGGCGTCGGTATGGCCACTCGGAGTTGGCATTTCTTGAGCTCCTCTCTGTCCAAGTCAGATACCCACCAAACGGNCCGTGTTGTAAACAGTTGTGCCAATCACGCGCGAGGCACGGATGGCGTCGGTATGGCCACTCGGAGTTGGCATTTCTTGAGCTCCTCTCTGTCCAAGTCAGATACCCACCAAACGGGCGGTCGGCGCTGATGTTCCCAAAAAACTGCCGGTGCTCTGTGGTCCGGACTCGACGGAGTGGCCGTCGCACAGCACGTCGTTACACGGCTGCGATAACGCCTGCCGATAACGGAATTCCTGGTCCTCGGTTCGAACAGTAGCGAAAGGCGACGAGGGTACCCTCACCGCCTCTGCTACGGAAAAAGGCGGGTCGGAATTCCGTGCAGCGCCCCCGTCCGAATTGATCGCCGATCACTGAATCACCTTGACCACCTTGCGGGTGCTCGGATCTACCAGCAGCGTCTGATTGTCGACGACGACATAGCGGTATTGGACGTTGGGTATCTCGTGCAGTTCGACGGTATCGGGCAAGGCGGAACCGATGTTGAGCTCGACGCCGGGCAGGTTAACTGAAGCCAGAGGCTGCTTCCTCACATACTCCTTGATGACCGTTTCCTGCTCGGGTTGAATCACCACATCCTGAGCAGCCGCCGCGCCAACGCCCGCCAGCAGCAGGAAGCCCGCCGCAACACTGGTAAGATGCAATCTCATGATGGTCTCCTTTGAAAGCTGGATGGTCTCCTGTGAAAGCTGGCCACCTCTCGGCTGCGTCACATCGTTGCCGCCCGCAGCCCGGGCTGCCTGGTCGTAAACGCCATCGGATGCGGCTTGTTCCTCCGAACCGCCCGCTAACAGACCGGGAACAAAGTTTTTGGGTCAGAGTTCTACCCCGCGAAGGGACTCACACGTTCAAGGAGAATTCCCATGAAACGCGTTCTGATCACCAGCATGCTGGCGCTTGGCGTCAGTTGCGGGGCGGCACTCGCCCAGACGCAGCAACCTGTGGACAACCAGTCGGGCGGCGATACCAAATGCACGATGGGTACCGCCAAATGTCAGAAGGGTTCCAATATGGGCCAGCGGGCGCAGGGCAAGGTCAAGACCGAAGAGCAGACCCAGGGCAAGGCCAATGCGAAGACTGAGCAGCAGGCCCAGGGCAAGCCCGGCGCTACCGAGCAGCAGGCCCAGGGCAAGGCTGGCGCAACCACCGAGCAGCAGGCGCAGGATCAGGCCGGCACCAACTGCACAGCTGGAATGCCCAATTGCAAGAAGGGCTCGAAGAAGGGCGAACAGGTCCAGGGCAAGGCTTCGACCCAGACCAACGAGCAGGCGCAGGGCAAAGCCGGCATGACCACCAACCAGCAGGCCCAAGGCAAGGCGTCGACCCNAGCAGGCGCAGGGCAAAGCCGGCATGACCACCAACCAGCAGGCCCAAGGCAAGGCGTCGACCCAGACCAACCAGCAGGCGCAGGGCAAAGCCGGCATGACCACCAATCAGCAGGCCCAAGGCAAAACCTCGACCCAGGACAACACCTCGACCGCGTCCATCAACAACGTGACGGTCGAACAGAAGACGCAGATCGTCAACGTGATCCATGAGACCAGGGTCGAACCGGTGTCGAATGTGACCTTCGACATCAGCGTAGGCGTTGAGATTCCCAGGAAAAAGGTTCGGCTGCATCGTCTGCCTGCCCGTATCGTCAAGATTGTCCCAGCCTATGAGGGCTACGAGTACTTCGTGCTGGCCGATGGCCGCATCGTGATCGTCGACCCGAATACGCTGAAGATCGTCCTTATCCTGACCTGACGGGGACACATGCCCGCCGCGCCGAAGGCATGGCGGGCCTTTCCACGCTGATATCCATAATCAAGCCCAGTCTGATACGCTGCTCCGTGGCTGTCGCCGCCATAAAGCTGGGCGGTTTCGTGGCTCTCGCCCTCTCGCTGCTTTCTCTCCAGCGCTCTGCAGGCTGATTGTTCCCGCCTATATCAATCGCGTGTTCGGGCCGCCGCTGGGAACAGGACGGCTTGCTGCGCGTTCCATAGTCATCTTCATCAAAATACGCGGCGAACGCACGCGTTGGCAAAATGGAGAGGACATGAGCATCCTCGGAATTATTCTCATCATCATACTGGTACTTGCCTTGCTCGGCGGCCTCAGCGGCCTAGGCGGCGGGCCGTTCTATGGCACCGGCTATTACGGCGGCGGTGGGCTTGGACTGGTGTTGATTATCATCATCATCCTGGCTCTCCTCGGGCGCATATAGCGCAGCGACCCAGTCTGTCCCTCAGGGCGGGGCCCGCGCCGTGGTCGGCGTGACAACGAACGCCGACCAACTTCCGAGAGAAGAGATAAGACGGCGGAAGCCCGACGCGTCGCAGGGATTCCGCCGATCGCAATCGGGCTACGCAGCTTGCTGCAGAGCGCGCTCGTTGACACCCCCCTCGCCCAGCCTGGAAAGCGCTTCGTCGGTCGCCATCTCTTCCTTAAGAGTGGCATTGAGCAAGTCCGCGACGTCTCTCTTACCCATCTGTTCGGCCCAGGCAATCAGAGTGCCGTATCGAGCAATCTCGTAGTGCTCGACTGCCTGCGCGGCTGCAACCAGTCCGGCGTCAAGTGCGGGCGCGCCTTCATATTCCTCCAGCACTTCCGAGCCCTCTTCGACAATGCCGTCGATGGCAGGACAGGTCTTGCCGCGTGCCGACCTGCCGATTTTCTCGAACACTTCCTCGAGGCGATCCACATGGCCTTCCGTTTCCATCCGGTGTTTCTCGAAGGCGGCGGTCACTTCTTCCGATTCCGCCGCTCTGGCCATCTTGGGCAGGGTCCTCAGTATCTTCTTCTCGGCATAATAGAGATCCTTCAGTCCATCGAGGAATAGGTCCTCAAGACCCTTCCTTGCCGCTTTCGTTGTTTTCTTCGTGGTTGCCATAATCGTCTCCCGCTGGGTTGGTAGCAGCCTCCGCAAAAGTGCGAGGCACTCGATAACCCACCTGCCGGAGACAAGTTCCCGGGCGACCGAGCACCGTCGAAGAATTCTCCAGGATGAGGCTGGCCCGGCATTTTCGGCAATCTCTTCGGCGTTCTTTTTCACGTCTGCCGCGGGCGACGGATCAGGTGACGTGCTCCCCTGGTCTTGCTCGGGCTCTCTTCAGTGGCGAGGTGCGCCCGCTCATATCGCCTTAGTGGAAGGTGATGCGAAGGCCAAAATGACGCTTACTGCTTACAGCGAAAGCAGCGCTTTGCTTCGTCGAAGTCCTTCAACGGCGCATGAGCGGCCTGCGCTGGCCGGTGCGCCGTAATGTCGCTGAAACATCCGTCGACAATCACCGCACCGTTTAGATGCTTGTGCAAAGCGGCTTCAGTGTACCAGCACGTTCCGCAGCCAGGCCATCAGCCTGCTTCCACGGATGGTCTTGCGCACCCTGGCGGCAGCCCAGCTGGCTTGCATCGTTGCCCCGATATGGCAGCTGCAGACGATGTCGTGCAGTTGCCCATCGCTCAGCTTGAAGAAACGTTTTGCTTCCCCGTAGCTATCACCCTGGAGACCCGCGGCACGCAGCAGCGGATCCTCGAACGCAACGGTGATCGCCGACCCCGCCGTTCGCGTTTCCGCGCGGACTTTCGGATGCAGATGTTCGGTGCCGGTCAGTGCTCCAAGGCATCGCGCGGGTTGCCGCTCGAGGAGCTCTGCCCAACGTTCGATCCTTTGCGTTCTGGTCATGATGGCGCTTTGCGCCAAGGGATTGACGTCTGCGATTGTTCGCAGCTCGTGAAGCGTCTGGTGTTTCATGGTCGGCTCCTGTTGACAGCGCAGCATTCACCCCTTCAGGAGAAGTACCGCGACGGCATCAGCCGACAAGAGCATTGCCGAAAGAGTTCCATCAAACGATGCTGCAATCCTGTCGGAAGGTGCGCTGGCTTCTCACGCATCGAGGCCGCTGGGGGCGTGACAGGCCAATTGCCCTGAAATTTGCATATGGTGGGCGATGACGGGCTCGAACCGCCGACATCTTCGGTGTAAACGAAGCGCTCTACCAACTGAGCTAATCGCCCGCTCCGGGCCGGACCTTTAAGCGGTCGGGATCGGCTTCGCAAGGCCAAATGAGCGCAGAGCGCTCTGGTTGGATACCGGTTTTGCCAACAAAAGGCCGGCTGTCAAAAAACCTTCTCCTGTTTGCTGTTATGCTGTGCCGTCACGCTTGACACCCGGTGGCGAACCCCTTATCCAGCGCCCCAACGACGAACACGGCTGACACGTGTTCGCCATGCGCGGGTGTAGCTCAGTTGGTTAGAGTGCCGGCCTGTCACGCCGGAGGTCGCGGGTTCGAGCCCCGTCACTCGCGCCATTTAACTTACTGATAGTTAAATGGTTTTCGCGCTAAGTAGGCTTCGGCCTTGTCAGGCAATCGGACCATGTAGCAGGCTGCGAAGAATTCGCGGACGACTGCTGCCGCTTGAAGCGCGCCCCCCCTAGATGCGCGCAGCGCCATTCTCCCGGCTGCCAAAATGCCGTGCCGATGATGCGGCCGGTCGATCGTCACTTGGCCTTTGGTCTGACCCGCAGCCTACCTCGATGATTCCGACCAGTGCGCGAACAAATTCAACCATATCATTTGCCGTAATGGCGGCCTTGTCGGGACTTTGGCCAATGCGTTCGGCGGCTGCGCAACATGACAGGCGGATGAGATCGTAGTGTGAATCCCTTTCATCCTCCGGCATCGCCGCTAATTTCATGGCTCGGCGATGAATCAACCGCAGCAATTGTTCGAGAGCTGCTCCGACACTCATGCGTTTGCTCCGCATTGGTCGACCGTCCCACCGGAAACGTCGACGAGGACGTGTTTTCCCCCGTGATGTGGAAAGGCTGCATCACGGCTGTTAATATATCGTTTAGTGCTAATATAATGACACTCCGCGGAGCTGTCCTGCCACCGGAGCACCCGAGGGCAACCTTGAAATCGTTCGTTGTCAGCACCGTGTCGCGTTGACAGAAGCCCGCCACCGTGAGGCAGCGGGCATGGCCTAAACGGCCCGGCCTCTACAGCGATTGCGAGCCTGATCACGGCCTTCGTTGTCAGGAATGAAGCTGAAGAACATCGGTTGGCGGTCGCGTGCCCAGCCTTGCAATCCGAGCAGCCCTAACCTTATCCCCTCGCCAGCAGCGCCTCGACCTCCTGAAGCGTCGGCATCGACGGCGCGGTCCCTGGTCGCGTCACTGAAATTCCGGCGACGGCGCAGGCGAAGCGCACGGCTTGAAACGGCTCCACGCCTCGCGAAAGTGCCGCGGCCAGGCCGCCATTGAAGGCGTCGCCCGCCCCGGTTGTTTCGATCACCGGTCCCGCACTGACGGTGGGAATATGGTCGGAGCGGCCCTTCGAGTGTAAAAGCGCGCCCTTGTCACCCAGCGTGACGATGACTGTGCCGACACCCATTTCGAGCAGCCTGTCCGCGGCGGCTCGCGCCTCGTCGACGGAGGACACCTTCATCCCGGTCAATTCCTCCGTCTCGGTCTCGTTGGGCGTGAAATAGTCACACAACGCATAGATGCGGTCGGGAAGTTTTGCCGCCGGGGCCGGGTTGAGGATCGTCGTCACCCCTGCCCCACGTGCGATCTCCAGCGCTCGCATAGCTGCTTCGATCGGCTGTTCGAGCTGGGTGACGAAGACGCCGGCACTACGGATGAGCCCGGCATTGGCTTCGATGTCGGCTGGCGAGATCAGCATGGCGGCACCGGGGCTGACGATGATGGCATTGTTGCCGGTCGTCTCCTCGACGAAGATGTAGGCGGCACCGGTATAGCTTTCCGGTGTGTCGATGACGGCATTCTTGACGCCCGCCTGCGCCCAGGTCTGCCTGGCCATGTCGGCGAAGGGGTCGACGCCGAGGCGGGTGAGGAAGGTGACATCGGCGCCAAGCTTGCCGGCGGCAACCGCCTGGTTTGAGCCCTTGCCGCCCGGCCCCAGCGTGAAGGATGTCCCGAGGATCGTTTCGCCCATGCGCGGCTGCCGCAGTGCCCTGTAGGCGGTGTCGGCGACGAACACACCCAATATGACGACAGGCTTGCCCGAAGCCACGCCGCTACTCCGCATCCGGAGGCACGACGCCCTTGCGGAAGGCGAAGCAGCCATAGAAGCGGCGCTCGCCGGTCTGGATGACGCAATAGGCCTGCTTGGCGCGCTCGTAGAAGGCATAGCGCTCAACCGCTACCATCGGCCACGACTTGCCCTCGGCCGCGTCGATTTCCTTTTGTACCTCGTTCTGCACAGCGGGAATCTCGTCTGGCTTGCCGACGATCTCCATGCGCGCGGCGGAGTCGTCGACGAACGTGTCCAGCGGGTAGAGCGACAGCACCGCCTTTGCGACCTCCGCGGCCGACGCATCGATGCGCAGAAGGCGGCCGAGCGCGGTCTGGCGCGCCACCGAATCGGACGGAAAATTGGTGTCGGCGATGATCAGATCATCGCCATGCCCCATTGCCCGCAATGCCTGCAGCACGTCGGCATTGAGCAGCGGGTTGATGCCTTTGAGCATGATATTCCTCGTGAAGTCCGATTGAGATCAGAGACGCTTGCCGGTCTCGGCGTCGAAAAGATGGATCTGGTCGAGCCGCGGCTTCAGCGTGAGCGTGTCGCCCGGCTTGAAGTCGTGGCGCTCGCGAAACAGCGCCACCATCTCGCCTTCGCCGAAGCGCAGGAAGACCAGCGTTTCAGAGCCGGTCGGCTCAACCACCGAAATCTTCGCCGGCACGCCATCGGGATGGATTTCGAGGTGTTCCGGGCGCACGCCATAGACAATGGCCTGGCCGTCCTGTGCGGCATTGTCCGATGCAACCGGGAACAGCGTGCCCGCAATATCGACACCTGGCTTCGCACCCTTGCGCATGACGCCCTTGAGCAGGTTCATCGAAGGCGAGCCGATGAATCCGGCGACAAACAGGTTGGCCGGTCGGTCGAACAGTTCCAGCGGCGCGCCGACCTGCTCGATGCGGCCGTCGCGCATGACGACGATTTTGTCGGCCATGGTCATGGCCTCGATCTGGTCATGGGTGACGTAGATGGTGGTGGTCTTCAGCCGCTGGTGGAGTTCCTTGATCTCGGTGCGCATCTGTACGCGCAGCTTGGCGTCCAGATTGGAGAGCGGCTCGTCGAACAGGAACACTTGGGGATTTCGCACAATGGCGCGCCCCATCGCCACGCGCTGGCGCTGCCCGCCGGAGAGCTGGCGCGGATAGCGCTTCAGGTAGGGATTGAGGTCGAGGATGTCGGCGGCGCGCTTGACCCGCTCGGCGACCACGGCCGGATCGGTTTTCCGCAGCTTGAGCGCAAAGGCCATGTTCTGCTCGACCGTCTTGTGCGGATAAAGCGCATAGTTCTGGAACACCATGGCGATGTCGCGCTTGGCCGGCGGCAGATGGTTGACGATCCGGTCGCCGATGGCGATCGTGCCGCCGGAGACCGTCTCCAGCCCGGCAACCATCCTGAGCAGCGTGGACTTGCCGCAACCCGAAGGCCCCACCAGAACCACGAACTGCCCGTCTGAGATGTCGACGCTGACTTCGTGCAGAACCTTGACGGTTCCGAATGCCTTGGCCACCTTGCTGATCGCGACTTGCGCCATATCTCCCCCGCCGGCTCCATTAGCCGTAGGCGCAGAAGCTAACCAACGCGACCGGTCAGGGCAAGTCAGTCTGATACAGGTAAACCCGTTCTCGTTGACACGGCGTTTGGTTGCGAGAATAGTGGCAGCTGCTGGTCAAAATGTCGGTACCCGATCCGCAATCGGAACTTTAATCGCCGCAGGGTGGGGTCCTGCCTAATTCGTTTCCGAACGGGAGCATCGTTGGCGCTCCAGCGTCCGACAGTTGGTCACTTATTCACACTGAATTCTGGGAGGAACAGGCAATGAGAACGGATCTTTACGAGAAACTGGTTCGTGCCGGCGCCACAAGGCGCGACATATTGAAGGGTGCGGCCAGCATGGCCGCAATCGCAGCGGCATCTGGTGCAGGGCTCGGCGCCTTGACGCGCCCGGCTTCCGCTGCAAGCGAACTTCGCTCCAAAATCCTGCAGATCCCCGGCGTCGGCAAGGGTCAGCCGACCGATGCCGACTTCCAGAAGGTCGGCGAGCTTTGCCTCGAAGCCACCAAGGCCAACGTCAAGGAAGGCGAATTCGCCGGCGTCGAGCTCTCCTTCATGGGCCTCAACAACCAGAACCTGCACAATGTGCTGTTCCGCGGCTTCCTGAAGCCGTGGGAGGCCTATACCGGGGCCAAGATCAACTGGATCGACCTGGCGCAGGCTGACTACAATCCGCGCCTGCAGCAGGCTATCGCCACGAACACAATCGACTTTGATATCGTCGAGATGGGCGCGCCTTTCGAAGGCGATGTCTGCGGCAAGGGCCTCACTTCCGAGATGCCCGACTGGGTCAGGAAGCAGATCGATATGGATGATCTGGTGGCCTATCTGAAGCCGCCGGTCGGCACCTGGAACGGCAAGCAGTATCGCGTTACCGTCGACGGAGACGCGCACAACTTCAACTACCGCACCGACGTGTTCTCCGACTCTGATCTGGCAGCAGCCTGGAAAGCCGATAGCGGCGACAAGGCAGGCCTGACGGAATGGGGCGTGCCGAAGACCTGGCAGCAGGTGCAGGTAGTGACCAAGTTCCTCAAGGGCAAGCAGATGAAGGGCCAGGACGTCTACGGCTACCTCGACGCGCCCAAGCCCTGGGGCGGCTTCGGCTTCTATTTCCTCGGCAGCCGCGCCTCCGCCTATGCCAAGCATCCGGATGACAAGGCGTGGCTATTCGATCCGGATACCATGAAACCGCGCGTCAACAACCCGGCTTGGGTGCGCGCGATCCAGGACGTGATCGATGCGCTGCCTTCCGAGCCGCAAGATCAAATCAATGCCGACCCGAACCAGACCTGTTTCTCCCAATTCCTGGGCGGCACCGGTTCGATGCTAGCTTGGTGGGGAGACGCGGGCTCGAATGCGAAAACTAACGATTCGTCGGTCGTCGGCGATGTCACAGGCTTCTCGATCCTGCCAGGCTCCGACGATGTCTACAATTCCAAAACTGGCAAGTGGGACAAACTGGCCAGCGGCCCTAACTATGCGCCGAACTGCGCCTATCTCGGCTGGGGCGTCTATGTCATGGCCCGCGTCGACAGTGACGAGAAGAAGAAAAAGGCAGCCTGGTCTGCGGCAGCCCATCTCGGCGGCAAGGACCTGTCGCTCTGGTGCGCCGCATATCCATCGGGCTTCCAGCCGTACCGCAATTCCCATTTCGACATTCCGGAATGGGTGGCGGCCGGCTACGACGAGGCGTTCATCACCTCCTACCTCAAGTCGGAGGCCGACAGCTACAACCATCCGAATGCGGCGATCGAGCCGCGCATCCCCGGCATCTTCCAATACTACAGCGCCGCCGAGGACATCCTGGCCAACACCTTCGCCGGCAAGATGAAGGCGCAGGAAGGCGCCGACGCCATTGCGGCGGCCTGGGAGAAGCTGACCGATCAGATCGGCCGCGACAACCAGATCAAGCTCTACAAGGCCTCGCTCGGCATGTAGGCTGGCTTATAAACCGTGGTTCGGCGGCGCAAAGCCGCCGGACCTGACGGCCGGCAAAGGGCCTTCTGTGAACGGACGGGACGCGTGGCTAACCAGACTTTGCCCACCAATGCGTGGCCGGCAGACGCCGCCCCTTACGATCTGATTTCACCGAGCCGCAAACGCCTGGGCTGGGCTTTGATGGCTGCTGCAACTCTCGGTCTGCTGGCGGTGATCGCGCTGGAGATCCTGTACAAGACCGAAGCCGACACCGTCGGCTTCGAAACCTGGCGCCCGGTCGTCTACGCCTATGTGCTGTGGGGCGTGGCTATCGGCATCGGCCAGGTGCTGACGCGCGGCGAAGACGGCCAGCGTGCGCTGTTCCTGCTGCCGGCGCTGCTGTTCACCATCGCCATGGTGATCTTCCCGACGCTGTTCGGTTTCTACATCGCGCTCACCGACTGGAATCTCAGTTCCTTCTCTGGCCGCAAGTTCAACGGGCTCGCCAATTTCTGGCAGATGCTGGGCGATCCCTATTACCGCAATGCGCTGTTCAACATGGTGCTCTATGTGCTGGCGGTGGCGGTCGAATATGTCATTGCCTTCGGCCTGGCGCTGTTGCTCAACGCGCAGATCCGGGCGCGCAAATTCTTCCGCGTCGTCTTCCTCTTGCCCTTGATGCTGTCGCCGGTCGCGGTGTCGTGGATGATCGGCAAATCGCTGATGGAATACCGCTTCGGACCGGCAGCGACGCTGGCGCGCCATCTCGGCTGGGAGAATCCAGCCTTCTTCAGCGACCCGATCATCGCGCGCATCGCAATCATGGTGCTGGATGCCTGGACGTTCATTCCGTTCATGATGATCATGCTGCTGGCCGGGCTGCAGGCGATGTCGCGCGAGGTGCTCGAAGCCGCCCGCGTGGACGGCGCCAATGTGTGGCAGACCTTCTGGCAGGTCACCTTCCCGCTGATGCTGCCGGTGTCGGTGACGGCGGTGATCCTGCGCATCATCTTCAAGCTGAAGCTTGCCGACATCATCATCACGGTGACATCGGGCGGCCCGGGCGGCGCTACCGATTCCGTGTCGAGCTTCATCTATCGCGAATACCGCGACCGCTCGAATGTCGGCTACGGAACCATGCTGGCGATGGCCTATCTGGTGATCATCATCGTATTCGTCACGTGGCTGTTGAAATTTGCCAACCGCTTCGTGCGCAATGTGAATTGAAGCAGGGCGGATCAATTGAAGCAAGATCGGGTGAATTGAAGCAAGATGAGCGTACTGACCACCGAATATGTAGCCTCGGAGATCCGCTCGCCGGCGAGCTTCCTCGCCAGCCGCTTCTTCATCTATGCGGCGCTGGCCTTCTGGGCGTTCGTCTGCCTGTTCCCGATCTATTGGACGATCACGACCTCGTTCAAGACCGCGGTCGACGTCACCCAAGGCCATCTGATCCCCTTCGTCGACTTCCAGCCGGACTGGAAGGGCTGGCGCTCGCTCGGCCTGTCGCCGGACTCGATCTTCCAGACCTCGACGGTGCGCGAGGAGTTCCTCAAGCGCTTCATGAATTCGGTGATCACCTCGGTCGGCGCATCGAGCCTGGCCATCGTCATCGGCAGCCTCGCCGCCTACGGGCTCACCCGCTATCGCTACCATTTCGCCTGGTTCAAGAACGAGGACATCTCGTTCTTCTTCCTGTCGCAGCTGATCCTGCCTCCGGTGGTGCTGGCTCTGCCCTTCCTGGTGCTCTACCGTGAAGTCGGCCTGCTCGACACGCGCGTCGGGCTGATCCTGCTCTACACGCTGATGGTGCTGCCGATCGTCATCTGGATCATGCGCGACCAGTTCAACTCCATCCCGGTCGAGCTCGAGGAAGCAGCGCTCGTTGACGGGTTGTCGATCTGGGGAGCCTTCTTCCGCATCGTCATGCCGATCGCGCTGCCCGGCATGGTCGCCGCCTTCATCCTGGCGATGGTGCTGTGCTGGAATGAATATTTCTTCGCCGCCCTTTTGACCTCGACCGATGCCAAGACCATCCCCGTCATGGTGGCGAGCCAGACCGGCTCGCAAGGCATCAACTGGTGGTCGATGGCGGCGCTTGCGACGGCGGCCATCGCGCCTCTCGCTGTCATCGGCATAGCGCTCGAGCGCTATCTGATCATGGGCATGACCGCGGGAGCGGTGAAGTAGAGCGGGAGGGGGCGGCCTCGCGCCCCTGATCTGTAAATTTTCGACCTCGGCGGGGCAGCACCCCCCTCTGGCCTACCGGCCATCTCCCCCGCAAGGAGGGAGATCGGCAGCTCATGCGTTCCGCCAGCCTTCCGACATTGGCGATTGGCGAAAGTCTTGGCGGCATCCAATCTCCCCCCTTGCGGGGGAGATGTCCGGCAGGACAGAGGGGGGTGTGAAGGATCGCTGCATAGCGGCTTTGTCTGCTAGCGTCTCAGGATCGTGCGCAGGTGATCCATGATCATTGCGACGCCCTTTTCTCCGAGCTCCGCCGAAGCATCCTTGGCACTCGCCGTATACCAGCCGGTATTGTCTTCGAAGTGGTTGGTATCGACAGCCTCCGGGCATAGCGCCAGCATCAGCGACGTCTCGCAAATGCCGGCATGATCGAACGGGTACTTGCCATTCATATCAGCCGACATCAGCGGATGCACCTGCACCCAGTTGAAGAAATTGGCGCCCTCGGCGTGCTCGGCATAGTAGTCGGCCATCGCCTCGGAGCCCCACCAGCCTTCGCCGCGTTCCTTCTCGAGAAAGCGGAAGATCGCCTGGCGGCCGGCGGTCTTGAACGCCAGATCGGTCGGCATGCCGGCGGTGAAATTCTCGGTCTGGTGGTGGATGATGGCGTGGATGTTGCGAAAACCTATGCGCAGCAGGCTGTAGAACAGCTCCTCGCCGAACGGCGCCAGCGCATTGCCGCCGACCTGCACCGAGCCGCTGCCCTCCGGCGGCGCCACAGCGTAGCTCGCAGAACCGTAGTAGAAGGGTGGCAGGATGACGACGTCCCTCTCCTTTTCGAATAGCTCCAGGGTCTTGATGACGGCCAGCGTGTCCATGCCGACGGCCATGTGCTCGCCATGGTATTCGAGCACGCCAAGCGGGAGGGCGACCGGCCAGTTCTCGGCGATCGCCCTGCGGATCTGGTGAGGCAGCATCAGTTCGTAGCGCATGATCTATTCCATGTTTGTGTGGCGGGCGCGCATGGCGTCCGGCGACGCGCCGGTCAAATCCTTGAGCTTCAGCACCATCACCTCGAACAGCAGGAACAATGCGCCTTCAAAGACCGAGCCCATCGGCAGCACCGACGTCTTCCGCGCTCCCTGGTCGCTGGCCATGGTCTGCGCTGGAATGAGCAGCGTGAAATCGGCGCGCTTTGCCGCGCTGCCATCGTCCTGGGCCGTCAGCAGCAGGTTGGTCGCGCCTGCATCGTTCGCGACCTGCATGAGGGTCAGCACGGTCGAGGTTTCTCCGGGTCCGGAACTGACCAGGAAGACATCGCCTGGCCCCAGGGGCGGCGTGGTCATGTCGCCGACCACGGCGACCGGCAGGCCAAGATGGTAGAGCCGCATGGCAAAGCCCCTGACCTGCAAACCCTCGCGGCCACAGCCATAGACGACGATCTGCCTGGCGCCGGCCAGCATCTTGCAGGCAGCATCGATCCGGCGCTCGTCAACGCGCGCCAGCACGCCGCCGAGTTCGTCAAGCGCGGTCCCGAACAGGCCTTTGCTCTTGTCGCTCACCGCAAACCTGCCATCGAAAACACCCTGGGATTTGCCGCTCTTGCTGCCACGAACAGCTTGATTTCGTTCATGCTAGCAATCGCGAAAATGCGTGTCCAACGCTGCGCGGCGCTTTTGCCTGATCACAGGCATGATAATGTCATGCAGACAAATCAAGTGAGGCAAACGGCAGGATATGAAGACACGGCATTTCGACCGCATCGGCAATGGCGGCATCAGCTTCACCGAACTCGGCTTCGGCACGGCGCCGCTTGGCAATCTCTACCGTGCCGTCTCGGACGAGGATGCCAACGCCACGCTGGAGGCCGCCTGGGCGACCGGCTGCCGCTACTACGACACCGCGCCGCTCTACGGGCTTGGCCTGTCGGAAACCCGGCTCAACCCTTTCCTGCGCGGCAAGAAGCGCGACGACTATGTGCTGTCGAGCAAAGTCGGCCGTATCATGCGCGTCTGCCCGCCTGAAGAGCGCACCGGCATCGGCAAGTTCTTCGACACGCCATCGCGCCGCGAGGTGTACGACTACAGCTATGACGGCGTGATGCGCTCGTTCGAAGCCTCGCTGGAGCGCCTCGGCGTCGACCGTATCGACATCCTCTTCGTGCACGATGTCGACATCTTCACCCATGGCAGCAAGGAAGCGTCCGACCGGCGCATCGAAGAATTCATGCGCTCCGGCTATTACGGTTTGCTCTCGCTGCGCGACCAGGGCGTGATCAAGGCGTTCGGCGGAGGCATCAATGAGTGGCAGGTTGCGCAGACGCTGGCCGAGCGCGGCGATTTCGACCTGTTCCTGCTTGCCGGCCGCTATACGCTGCTCGAACAGGAGGCGCTGACATCCTTCCTGCCGCTTTGCCAGGCGCGCGGCATCGGCATCGTTCTGGGCGGGCCCTACAACTCCGGCATCCTGGCGACGGGACCGAAGCCCGGCGCACACTACAACTATTCCGAAGCGCCGAAGGACATCCTCGACCGGGTCGCCGCCATCGAAAGCGTCTGCAAGCGCCACGGCGTGCGCCTGATCGAGGCCGCGCTGCAATTCCCGCTGCTGCACCCCTCGGTCGTCTCGGTGATCCCCGGTGGCCAGCGGCCGAGCGAAGTCGAGAGCAACCGTTCGCTGCTCGATGCAAAACTGCCCGCAGCGCTTTGGGCCGATCTCAAGAAGGAAGGCCTCATGCGCACTGAGGCGCCGACCGCATAACCCAGTCGCCATGCGCATCGGCGTCGGGCACAAAAATGAAAAGCCGGGCAAGCCCGGCTTTTCTGGTCTCTGAAAAGAAAAAAGGCGCTTAGTTGACTGCGTCCTTGAGGCCCTTGCCGGCCGAGAACTTCGGCACGGTGCGTGCCGGGATCTTCACTTCGGCGCCGGTCTGAGGATTGCGGCCGGTCGACGCCGCACGCTTTGACACGGTGAAATTGCCAAAGCCGACAAGCCGGACATCGCCGCCCTTCTTCAGTTCGCCGCTGATCACGGAAAATACCGCATCCACCGCCGACTGCGCGTCACCCTTCGAAATGCTCGCGGCGTCGGCGACAGCGGACACCAGTTCGTTCTTGTTCATAAAAATTCCCTTCCATGAGAACACCGGAACTTACGACTCATCCGGCAGGAAACGGACTTTAGAAAGAAGCGTTGCCGCAACCAAGTCGCAAAGCCGTGAAAAAAGCGGAAAAAGCCCGGAATTCCGGGGTTTTTCACATGAAAAAGCCGGGCGCGAAGCCCGGCTCTCTGTTTATGCATTGCAACCTTGGCGAAAACCAACGCATGGCTCCGAAAAACGCAGCCGGTTTTCGGAAAGGGCCATGCGCAAGTCCAAGTACTAGAGCGTCCTTTGCTCGTCCAAGCGGACGCGCGGCGCTCTAGTGGGCAAGCGTCTTCCCGGCATCGTCCGTGGTGTCGGTCGCGGCCGGAGGATTTACCGGTTCGATCCATTCGATCGCCTCCGGCATACGCACCAGCGCGTGGCGCAACACTTCACCGACCCGTGCGACCGGAATGATCTCCATGCCGTTCTTCACGTTGTCCGGAATGTCCGCCAGATCCTTGGCGTTGTCTTCCGGGATCAGCACCTTCTTGATGCCGCCGCGCAATGCGGCAAGCAGCTTCTCCTTCAGGCCGCCGATCGGCAGAACCCTGCCGCGCAACGTGATCTCGCCGGTCATCGCCACATCCGCCTTGACCGGAATGCCGGTCAGAACGGAGACGATTGCGGTCGCCATCGCCACGCCTGCCGACGGTCCGTCCTTGGGCGTCGCACCTTCCGGAACGTGCACGTGGATGTCGCGCTTGTCGAACAGCGGCGGCTCGACGCCGAAATCGATGGCACGGGAGCGGACATAGGAAGCCGCCGCCGATATCGATTCCTTCATCACGTCGCGCAGATTGCCCGTCACCGTCATGCGGCCCTTGCCGGGCATCATGACGCCTTCGATCGTCAGCAGCTCGCCGCCGACTTCCGTCCAGGCGAGCCCGGTAACGACACCGACCTGATCGTCAGCCTCGACCTGACCGAAGCGGAACCGCGGAACACCGAGGTAGTCGGCGAGGTTCGCCGCCGTGATGTCCACCGTCTTCTTCTTCGTCTTCAGGATCTCGGTCACCGCCTTGCGGCCGAGCTTCATCAGTTCGCGCTCCAGGCTTCTGACACCCGCTTCACGGGTGTAGGTCTGGATGATGGCGCGGATCGCGTCCTCGCCGACGGAGAACTCCTTCGGCTGCAGGGCATGGTCGCGCACCACTTTCGGCATCAGGTGCCGCTTGGCGATCTCGATCTTCTCGTCCTCGGTGTAGCCGGCGATACGGATGATCTCCATGCGGTCCATCAAGGGCGCAGGGATGTTCAGCGTGTTCGCCGTCGTCACGAACATCACGCTCGACAGGTCGTATTCGACCTCGAGGTAATGGTCCATGAACGTCGAGTTCTGTTCGGGATCGAGGACCTCGAGCAGAGCCGACGACGGATCACCACGGAAGTCCTGGCCCATCTTGTCGATCTCGTCGAGCAGGAAGAGCGGGTTGGACTTCTTCGCCTTCTTCATCGACTGGATGACCTTGCCGGGCATCGAGCCGATGTAGGTGCGGCGGTGGCCACGGATCTCGGCCTCGTCACGCACGCCGCCAAGCGCCATGCGGATGAATTCGCGACCGGTCGCCTTGGCGATAGACTTGCCGAGCGACGTCTTGCCGACGCCGGGAGGGCCGACGAGGCACAGGATCGGCCCCTTCAGCTTCTTCTGACGGCTTTGCACGGCAAGGTACTCGACGATGCGGTCCTTGACCTTGTCGAGGCCGAAATGGTCGGTGTCGAGCACGTTCTGCGCGAAAGCCAGATCCTGCTTGACCTTGGAGTTCTTGCCCCACGGGATCGACAGGATCCAGTCGAGATAATTGCGCACGACCGTCGATTCGGCCGACATGGGCGACATCGTCCTGAGCTTCTTCAACTCGGCTTCCGCCTTTTCGCGGGCCTCCTTGGAGAGCTTGGTTTTCTTGATGCGAGCCTCGATCTCGGCGGCTTCGTCGCGGCCGTCCTCGCCCTCGCCGAGTTCTTTCTGGATCGCCTTCATCTGCTCGTTGAGGTAGTATTCGCGCTGCGTCTTCTCCATCTGGCGCTTGACGCGCGAGCGGATGCGCTTCTCCACCTGCAGGACCGAGATTTCGGCCTCCATGAACCCCATCGCCTTTTCCAGACGCTCCTTCACCGAGAGCGTGGCCAGCATTTCCTGCTTTTCAGGGATCTTGATGGCGAGATGCGAAGCGACCGTGTCGGCGAGCTTGGAATAGTCGTCGATCTGGCTGGCGGCACCCACCACTTCGGGCGAGATCTTCTTGTTCAGCTTGACGTAGTTCTCGAAGTCGGTGACGACGGAACGAGCCAGCGCCTCGACCTCGACCTCTTCCTCGTCCGGCTCGACCAATGCCGAGGCGCGGGCTTCATGGAAGTCGGGACGGTCGGTGAACGAGACGATTTTCGCGCGCGAGGCGCCCTCGACCAGAACCTTGACGGTGCCGTCGGGCAGCTTCANATCGGCGGCATTCATCTGGGTGGCAAGCAGGATCTGCTTTTCCTGACCCATCACCTCTTCCAGCGCCTTGATCGACTTCTCACGCCCGACGAAGAGCGGAACGATCATATGCGGGAATACCACGATGTCGCGCAGTGGGAGGACTGCGAAGACGCCGTCGCTGGGTGCCTTGGATATTTTGGCCATTGTCCAACCTTTCATGTCGCGGCCGCCAATCAGCCAACCGCGAATCTTATATTAACGACCGGGGATCGTTCCGCCTACCATCGTTTGTGACGGGATTTTTACAGCACAGAAATCGGGCACCTCGGCCTTCTCCATTTAGTTGGATGCACGATCCCCAAAGATCAAGGGGCGAGTCCAAATCCGTAGCTCCAGCGTGCCCGCAAGTGACACATTTGCGACGACCACACCGAACGTCCTGCAAAAAAACCTGCGCGACAGCAAAACGGCGCCTTGCGGCGCCGTTTCAGAACTTCGCTGCGAGCTCATGTCAGGCGCTGACATTGCCCTTCTTTTCCTTCTGCTCGGAGTAGATATAGAGCGGCCGGGCGCTGCCGGTCACCACCTCCTCCGAAATCACGACCTCGCGCACGCCTTCGAGCGCCGGAAGTTCGAACATCGTATCGAGCAGGATCGCTTCCATGATCGAACGCAGGCCGCGTGCGCCGGTCTTGCGCTCGATGGCGCGCTTGGCGATCGCCGACAGCGCGTTCTCGTGGAAGGTCAGGTCGACATTCTCCATCTCGAACAGCCGCTGGTACTGCTTGACCAGCGCGTTCTTCGGCTCGGTCAGGATCTGGATCAGTGCCGGCTCGTCGAGATCTTCCAGCGTCGCCAGGACCGGCAGACGGCCGACAAACTCGGGGATGAGACCGAATTTCAGCAAATCCTCGGGCTCGACCAGGCGGAAGACATCGCCGGTGCGGCGATCCTCGGGCGAGGCGACAATGGCACCGAAGCCGATCGACGTCTTGCGGCCGCGATCCGAGATGATCTTGTCCAGCCCGGCGAAGGCGCCGCCGCAGATGAACAGGATGTTGGCGGTGTCAACCTGCAGGAACTCCTGCTGCGGATGCTTCCTGCCGCCCTGCGGCGGCACGGAGGCGACGGTGCCCTCCATGATCTTCAACAGCGCCTGCTGCACGCCCTCGCCCGACACGTCGCGGGTGATCGAAGGGTTGTCCGACTTGCGCGAAATCTTGTCGATTTCGTCGATGTAGACGATGCCGCGCTGGGCCCGCTCGACATTGTAGTCGGCCGACTGCAACAGCTTGAGGATGATGTTTTCGACGTCCTCACCGACATAACCGGCTTCGGTCAGCGTCGTCGCGTCAGCCATGGTGAAGGGCACGTCGATGATGCGGGCGAGCGTCTGCGCAAGCAGCGTCTTGCCGCAACCGGTCGGGCCGATCAGCAGGATGTTGGACTTCGCCAACTCGACATCGTTGTTCTTGCCGGCATGCGCGAGGCGCTTGTAGTGGTTGTGGACCGCCACCGACAGCACGCGCTTGGCGTAGGGCTGGCCGATGACATAGTCATCGAGAACCTTGAGGATCTCCTGCGGTGTCGGCACGCCTTCGCGCGACTTCACCATCGAGGTCTTGTTCTCCTCGCGGATGATATCCATGCAAAGCTCGACGCACTCGTCGCAGATGAAGACCGTCGGACCGGCGATCAGCTTGCGCACTTCGTGCTGGCTTTTGCCGCAAAACGAGCAGTAAAGCGTGTTCTTCGAATCGCCGCTGTTGTTGCCGACCTTGCTCATTTTCATGTCCTTTCATGGCCGCCCGCCGATGGTCTGGCTGAAAGGGCGCATTCTCTATCTATCGCGGGAATCCGCCGCCGCCAGTGTGTCCCGGCTCCCGCAACGCTTCCCTACGAAACACAAATCAGAAAACGTGGCAATGATTCGCGACAACCCCGCATAAAGCTAAGCCGCCGAAACTCAACATAGGCTTAACGTAGGCAATCCTGTCCCCCGAGGGAACAGCCAATTGTGGCCGAAATGCCGCAAGACACGCCAAAAGCGCGTGATGGCGCCATCCAGCTGCCAATAAGCCCTTATACCAGAGCGACTTCTGCCGCCTCGCGCGACGAAATGACCTTATCGATGAGGCCGAACTCCCTGGCCTCGTCGGCGGTCATGAAATGGTCGCGGTCGAGCGTCTTTTCAATCTCTTCGTAGCTTTTGCCGGTGTGCTTGACGTAGACCTCGTTGAGGCGGCGCTTCAGCTTGATGATGTCCTGCGCATGGCGTTCGATGTCGGACGCCTGGCCCTGGAAACCACCGGAAGGCTGGTGAACCATGATGCGGGCGTTCGGCGTGGCAAAGCGCATGTCCTTGTGGCCGGCGGTCAGGAGCAGCGAGCCCATCGAGGCCGCCTGGCCGATGCAAAGCGTCGACACGGCCGGCTTGATGAACTGCATTGTGTCGTAGATCGCCATGCCTGAGGTGACGACGCCGCCCGGCGAGTTGATGTAGAGATTGATTTCCTTCTTCGGATTCTCGGCTTCGAGGAACAGCAGCTGCGCGCAGACCAGCGTCGCCATGCCGTCCTCGACCGGACCGGTGATGAAAATGATGCGCTCCTTGAGGAGACGCGAGAAAATGTCATAGGCCCGCTCGCCGCGATTGGTCTGTTCGACCACCATCGGAACGAGGTTCATGTAGGTTTCGACGGGGTTTTTCATCAGATATCTCTTATCTCGCGGTGGGATTCCGGCGCCGGCAGTGCTGGCAGATCGGGCAGAATCGGTTCTGGATCGGTATTCCGTAAATAGGATGCCGGCTCATCCTTGTGCAAGGCCGACCCCTCCTAGCCATCTGGGTAAGTCGAATCAAGCTTCCTGACCAAGGATTCGCAGGGCAGGTGCTCCTGCGAGCCTATAGCCGTACCGCCATTACCGCAGGGTAGCTGTTTCTTGACCGCGTCCGAGGCATTGCCAGGACTAGGTTGGCCGCCGGCGGCGTTCAGGCCACCTCCGCTCGCAGCCAGCGCTTCAGGCCGGCGACATCGCGATTGCCGACGGCGGCGGCAACGCGCCGGCCAACCGCCGCGCCGAACTTGTAGCCATGGCCGGAGCAGGCCGAAACGATCAGGCATTTTCCTCGCTCATGGGCGAAGAACTTCTCGTCTGATGTGAAGGTGTAGGCGCAGGTGACGACCTCGGTCACCCTGTATTCCTCGATCCGGGCGATCGGCGGCGAGAACAGGTTACGGATCGCCTCGCCTTCGCCCGCCACCGGCTGACGGTTCCAATCGGCATCGCTGGTCGGCACCCTGTGCAGCCCGGAACCGAATTTCATACCGGCGCCGCCGGAGGGCGGGATCACATAGCCGTCGACCGCGCCGCCGATATCGAGGACAACCGGTGAAACCTGCCAGGCCGCTCTCAAGTCGGCCGGCGGTTCGACATAGGCGAGCGCGGTTCGATAGGTCTTCAGTTCGCCGTCCAGCTCCGGGAATAGTTTCAACACCCACGCTCCTGCCGTGACGATGATGCGGTCGGCCTGCATCGTGTCGCCGCTTTCGAGCACGAGGCGGCCGGCTTCGGCATCGATTGCCGTCACTTTGCTGTGCTCGTACACATTGGCGCCGTTGGCACGCAGCCAGGCGGCAAGGCCGGAAGCTATCTTGCGGCAGTGGAGCGCGCCGCCTTCCGGCGAATAATAGGCATAGCGGAACGTGCCTGGCTCGAGAAACGGCCAGCGTTTCACCGCCGCGTCCGGCTCCAGCAATTCGAAAGGAAAATTGCCCTCTTCGAGGCCCTCGCGGTATTCCTCGGCCTCGTCGCCCGGCTCGCGCGAAATGCAGACAAATCCGCGCGCATCGAGGTGGCTTTCGCCGAGATCGGCCCACATCTCGTCCCAGGCCGCATAGGCTTCGGTGATCAGCCGGCCGTAACCGGTTCCGGCGCGGTAGGCGCGGCGGATGATGCGATGGTGGTCACCCGACGCGGCCAGCGGATTGGGAATCGGTCCCTGCTCGACGATCGAAACACTGTAACCTGCCTTGACCAGCGACCACGCGGTGGAGAGACCGGCAATGCCCGCGCCGACAACGATCACATTCATCAAATCAGTCTTTCCGCAGCCGGTCCGGCTGGCTCAACGCATTGGGCTGTTCGGCGCCAACATACGGTCTGGAACCCGGCTGGCAAGCCGCGCTATTGGTCTGGCATGAGCAAATTGACGCCACCCGCCCTGGCCTTTGATCCCGCCACTCGACGCCTGCGGCTTGACCCGCACGAGCCGGCCTTTTTTCAAAACCCGTACGAGGCCTATGCCTTTCTGCACGACGCATCGAATGCATTCTTCTGGGAAGAATTCGGCTTCTGGTGCTTTGGCGGCTTCGACGACGTCAACCGGCTGCTGCGCGACCGCCGCTTCGGCCGCCAGAACCCTGCCGGCATTCCAGACAGCCGCGGCATCGGCGAGGACCGCAGCCATCTCAGCGCATTCGACGGCATCGAAGCCAATTCGATGCTGGAACTGGAGCCGCCGGTGCACACGCGGCTCAGAACACTGGTCAACCGCGCCTTCGTCTCGCGGCAGGTCGAACGGCTGCGGCCGCGAGTCGAAGCGCTCGCCAACGAGTTGATCGACCGTTTCCAACCGGGCAAGACCGTCGACTTGTTGCCGGCCTTCGCGGCGCCGCTGCCGATCACCATCATTGCTGAAATGCTCGGGGTGCCGGTCGAGATGGGGCCGCAACTGCTCGACTGGTCGCACCGAATGGTTGCCATGTACATGCATGGCCGCACGCGCGAAACCGAGGAGACGGCCAACCGCGCGGCGGGCGAATTCGCCGATTTCCTGCACGGTTGCGTCAACGAGCGGCGCAAGAACCCCGGCGACGACCTGCTGTCGCTGCTGATCTCGGCGCAGGAGGACGGCCAAAAACTGTCGGAGGACGAAATGGTGTCCTCGGCGATCCTGCTGCTTAATGCCGGTCACGAAGCGACGGTGCACCAGACCGGCAATGCCATCCGCTCGATCCTGGCGCAAGGCGGCGATGTCAGCCGCTTCTTCGGTTCACCCGAAGCGACCGCGGCCACGGTCGAGGAATGCCTGCGCTTCGACGCGCCGCTGCACATGTTCACGCGCTACGCCTACCAGGAGATCGAAGTTGGCCCCGGCATCGTCGTGCAGCCGGGCCAGACGATCGGGCTGCTGCTGGGCATGGCCAATCATGACCCGCGCGCCTTTGCCGAACCGCAAGCCTTTCAGCCCGGCCGTTCGGACCAGAAGAACGTGTCCTTCGGCGCCGGCATTCATTTCTGCATCGGTGCGCCGCTGGCCCGGCTCGAATTGCAGGTGTCGCTGAAAACCCTGTTCGAACGCCACCCAAAGCTCCATCTTGCCGAAAGCCCAAGCTTCCGCGACACTTACCACTTCCATGGGCTGGAAACGCTCGCCGTCGGCTTTTGACGATCGCGGGTTGGCCGCCGGCCTATTTCAACCATGGCGCCCTGTGCGGCTGCCTTGCCCGCGAAGTGCCGACCCAGGGCATCGGCCAGGAAGGGCTCGATCTCCTGGCGCAGTATTATTGCGACGAGATCTCCGATGCGGCCTGCAGCCAGTTTCCAGTGAAATAGTCGTACCCAGGCAGTGCAAGCTTGGCTCGATCCTCGCGGGGGAGCCTGAAAGCCGTTGCTGGCAGGCCCCTGTTGATCCATGCCAAATCGCAAGATCGGTCGAGCGCGACATATCCGGAAAGGCCTAACTGGTGTCGTCACGGAGGAAGAGACGTTGAAGGCCGCACTTGAAAACTACCAGGCCCGAATGCAGCGAGTGCTGGACCATATAGACCAGCATCTCGATGACGATCTGAGCCTGGAGGCGTTGAGCGGTGTCGCGGCGTTCTCGAAATACCATTTCCACCGGCAGTTCACGTCCACCTTCGGGGTGTCCGTGCATCGCTATGTCCAGCTCGCCCGCATGAAGCGTGCTTCGTACAGGCTTGCCGAGAGNACCTTCGGGGTGTCCGTGCATCGCTATGTCCAGCTCGCCCGCATGAAGCGTGCTTCGTACAGGCTTGCCGAGAGTGACGCCCAGAGCGTCACCGACATAGCCATGGATGCCGGTTACGACGCACCGGATGCCTTCGCCCGCGCCTTTCGGCAACGGTTCGGACAATCGCCCTCGTCGTTCCGGAAGTCTCCCGACTGGGGGTCGTGGCTCATGGCCTTCGGGCCCCTCGAAAAAGCAAGGAACACGCTCATGCAGATAATCTTTGAACACGACGACGTGACGATCCGCAATGTGCCTCCGACGCCGGTGGCGATCATGGAGCATCGCGGAGACCGGGCGACGCTCCAGGACACCATCCAGCGGTTCATCGCCTGGCGTAAGGCCGCGGGCTTGTCGCCCGAGACAAGCCCGACCTTCAACGTCTTCCGTTCCGAACGGGAGCCCGCTGTCCCGGCTGACTATAGCATGGACATTTGTGCCGGGACCGACCAGCCGATCGAGGCGAATGACGCGCAGATGAAGGCTGGCGTGATCCCCGGCGGGCGCTGTGCGGTGCTGCGCTACCCCGGCAACACCAACAATCTCGAGCCCGCAGCACTTTACCTTTATCGTGAATGGCTTCCGGCGAGCGGCGAGGAAGCACGCGACTTTCCGATCTATTGCCAACGGCATCTGTCCCATTTCCCGGAGGGGCCGCTACGCGAAGTGGTCGTTGAACTCTTTCTGCCTTTGAAATAACTCGGCAGGACAGCGGCTTGTCCCTTCCGCTCGCGAGAAGCGGACAGGTTGCTGTCCATCACTCCCGTCATGCCGCATTGATGAGTTCACGGCCCGCTCGGTCGGCAGGCCGCCAATGTCTGCTGTACCGCGGCGCGGAACCGCACCGGCATTTCACCAGAATCGTTGCGACGCGAGATCAGAGCTTGATCACATACTCCTTGCGCGTCGTTTCAAGCACTTCCCAGCTGCCATTGAAGCCGGGCCTCAGCACAAAGCTGTCGCCAGTCTTGACGGTGCGCGCCTGCCCACCGTCCTCCGCGATCACCGAAACGCCGGACAAGATGTGGCAGAACTCCCACTCGTCATAGACGATGCGCCACTTGCCGGGGGTCGATTCCCAGATGCCGGCATAGAGCCCGCCGTCGCGCTCCTCGACGTTCCAGGTGCGGAATTTGGGATCGCCCGAGATCAGCCGATCCGGTGCCGGCGAGCCAGGCTCGGCCTCGACGCTGTCCGTCGATATTGTCAGGTAATGCGCCGACAAGACTTGCCTCCATGAAAAGAGCCGGCGCTGCGCCCGGCTCACCCCCACCCCGGCGCTGCGCGCCGACCCTCCCCACAAGGGGGAGGGTAAAAAGATCAGACCTTGGCAAGCGCCTGTTCGAGGTCGGCGACGATGTCGTTGACGTCCTCGATGCCTATGGAAAGCCGCACCGTGTCCGGTCCCGCGCCGGCCTTGACCTTCTGCTCGTCGGAAAGCTGGCGGTGCGTGGTCGAAGCCGGATGGATGACCAGCGACTTGGTGTCGCCGACATTGGCCAGGTGCGAGAACAGTTCGAGCGCCTCGACGAATTTGACGCCGGCGTCATAGCCACCCTTCAGTGCGAAGGTGAACACGGCGCCGGCGCCCTGCGGCGAGTATTTCTTCTGCAGCGCGTTGTTCTTGTCGCTGGGAAGGCCGGGGTAGTTCACAGACGCGACCTTGGGGTGGTTGGACAGCCAGGCTGCGATCGTCACGGCGTTGTCGCAGTGGCGCTGCATGCGCAGCGGCAAGGTTTCCAGGCCGGTCAGGATGAGGAAGGCGTTGAACGGCGAGATCGCCGGGCCGAGATCGCGCAGGCCGAGCACACGCGCGGCAATGGCGAACGCGAAATTGCCGAAGGTTTCGTGCAGGACGAGGCCGCCATATTCAGGGCGCGGTTCCGACAGCATCGGGTATTTGCCGGACTTCGACCAGTCGAAGGTGCCGCCATCGACGATGGCGCCGCCGATCGAATTGCCGTGGCCGCCGATGAATTTGGTCAGCGAATGCACGACGATGTCGGCGCCATGCTCGATCGGCCGGATCAGGTAGGGCGAGGCCAGCGTGTTGTCGACGATGAGCGGCAGACCATGCTTGCGCGCAATGTCGCCGATCTTCTCGATATCGACGAAGGTGCCGCCCGGATTGGCGAGGCTCTCGATGAAGATCGCCTTGGTCCTGTCGTCGATCTGGCTTTCGAAGGTCGAGATGTCGTTGGTGTCGGCCCAGCGCACCTCCCAGCCATAATTCTTGAAGGCATGGCCGAACTGGTTGATCGAACCGCCATAAAGCTTGTTGGCGGCAACGAAATTGTCGCCCGGCTGCATCAGATTGTGGAACACGATCACCTGCGCGGCGTGGCCGGAGGCGACCGCAAGAGCCGCCGTGCCGCCTTCGAGTGCCGCCATGCGCTCTTCCAGCACCGCCTGCGTCGGATTCATGATGCGGGTGTAGATGTTGCCGAAAGCCTTCAGTCCGAACAGTGAGGCGGCATGGTCGGCGTCGTCGAAGACGAAGGAGGTCGTCTGGTAGATCGGCGTGGCACGAGCGCCGGTCGCCGGGTCGGGCTTGGCCCCGGCGTGGACGGCGAGCGTATTGAAACCTGGCGTGCGGGTCACTGAAAACCTCCCTGAAAAACCTTCTGAAATTCGCCGGGCATTCTTGGCGAAGCCCGGCCTCGAATGCAAAGAAGAAAATACCCTTCCGTGCGGGACCTTCTATCAAGTGGCTGGAAAATATGGCGTTTGCCGGAATAATTTTGCGCTGTTGCCCCTCGCCTACTTCTGGCGCACGCCGAAACTCTGGAATCCCGACCGCATCAGCGGCTTCTTCGACGACAGCACGCCGGAGTTGACGCCGGTCCAGCCGATCTCGCCGGACAGTTTGCCGTATTCGATCTTGGGGCAGCGGTTCATCACCACCTTGATGCCGGCGGCCTCGGCGCGGGCGGCTGCCTCGTCGTGGCGCACGCCAAGCTGCATCCAGATCACTTTCGGCAAGGGGTCGAGCCGCAACACCTCGTCGATGATGCCGGGCACCGCTGCTGGCGCGCGAAAGATGTCGACCATGTCGATCGGCTCCGGAATGTCGGCCAGCCTGGCATAGGTCATCCGGCCGAGGATCTCCTTGCCGGCCTGGCCGGGATTGATCGGAAACACCGAAAACCCCTTGGCCAGCAGATATTTCAGCACGAAATAGCTAGGCCGCACATCATTGGCGGATGCGCCGACCATGGCGACGGTCTTCACCGAGTTGAGGATGCCGGCGATGTAGGTGTTGTCGTAGCTATCGTGGTTCATGGCTCGTCCTCATACAACGCCTCGTCGAGAAAGCCATCCGGGTCATTGCTGAAATCGCGCATCATGCGGAAATGGTCGGTATCGCGAAAATCGGAGGGTTCCAGCCCGAAGCGGCTGATGCGGAACAGCCGCGCCCCGGGACAGGCCATCAGCAACGGCGAATGCGTCGCCATGACCACCTGCGCGGTGCCCGACTGGTCCATGCGCCGCAGCATCTTGAGCAGCTCGATCTGGCGCGATGGCGAAAGCGCGCTCTCCGGCTCGTCGAGGATGTAGATGCCTTGCCTGCGGCAGCGTTCCTCGAAAAAGCGGATGAAACCCTCGCCATGCGACCAGGACAGGAAGTCCGGCGGCGGCGGCTTGAACGGATCTTCCAGCGCCGCCTGGTCGAGATAACGAGCCACGGAGTAGAAGGATTCGGCACGAAAGAACCAGCCGGCGGTGACCTTCGGCAGCCAGTGGCCGCGGAATGTGTTTGCCAATGCTGAGCCACTCTTGTCGATGGCGCTGGAATGGTCGACCGGCCGGTAGCCCTTGCCGCCGCCGGCTTCGTCATAGCCGGCCAATGCGCCGATCGCCGCGAGCAGCGTCGATTTGCCGGTGCCGTTCTCGCCGACGATAATGGTGATCGGCGTGGTGAATTCGAGTTCGAAGTCGTGGCCGCGAAACAGCGGCAGGTTCCAGGGGTATTTTTCCCAATCCTCGACCCGTGCGGGGTCGAGCAGGATGCGCTTGAGATAAGGTGCCTTGAGCCGCGTCAGCTGCTTGCGGTAGGCCATCAATCGGGCAGCGAGATCGTGCCGTCTTCCGCGATCGGAAAGGCCGGATTGTGCGCCACTTCCCAGACATGCCCGTCGGCGTCGGCGAAATAGCCATACCAGCCGCCCCAGAAGGCGCGCCCGGCCGGCTTGACGATGCGGCCGCCGGCTTTCTCGGCCCTGGCGAGGACTTCATCGACCTCCGTGTCGGAACGGGTGTTGTAGGCGAGATAGACAGCGGACGGTGCGCCGGAAAAGGCAACACCCGAATCCTCCTCGGCGCTGGCGCGCGGGAACAGGCCGAGAATAACGCCGCCCATCTGGAAAAAGGCGACACCCTCGGTGATCCCGGTATGACGGGTCAGGCCCATCGCTTCGTAGAAGCGAACGGCGCGGTCGAGATCGTCTGTGGCGATGGTGACAATGGAGATGCGCGGTTCCATGGTGCTGCCCCTATTCGTCCGTCCATTCCGGTTTGCGCTTGCCGATGAAGGCGCCGATGCCTTCCTCGGCGTCACGTGCCAGCATGTTCTCGACCATGACGCGGCCGGTAAGGGCATAGGCATCCGCCAGTCCCATTTCGGCCTGCGCGTAAAAGGCTTCCTTGCCGGTCTTGACCACCAAAGATGATTTGGCAGCAATGGTTTGCGCGTATTTGGTGACAATCTGATTCAGATACTCACGCGGCACGACGCGGTTGACCAGGCCGAATTCTTTGGCGGTCGCGGCATCGATCGTTTCGCCAGTCAGCAGCATCTCCATCGCATGCTTGCGCGAAACGTTGCGCGACAGCGCCACCATCGGCGTCGAGCAGAACAGACCGATGTTGACGCCTGGCGTGCAGAAAGTCGCCTCATGCGAGGCAATCGCCAGATCGCAACTGGCGACCAGTTGCAGCCCGGCGGCGGTGGCGAGGCCGTCGACTTCGGCAATCACGGGCAGCGGATGACGCACAATCGCCTGCATCAGCGCGGCACAAGCCGCAAACGTCTCTTCGAAGAAGGCCCTGCCACGGTCGGCATCGGAGCGCCTCGCGGTCATTTCCTTGAGATCATGGCCGGCGCAGAACACCTTGCCGGACGCCGACAGAACGATGACGCGAACGGCCTTGTCGGCCTTGGCGCGTTCGAGTTCCGCCGTCAGCGCCGCCATCACCGCCAGCGACAGGGCGTTAGCGGGCGGATTGGCAAGCGTCAGGCGCAGCACGCCCTTGTCCAGCCTTGCGGCAACCGGACCGTCAACGGCAACAGGCTTGATGGCAAGGATTTCGGCCATGGATATAGTCTCCGCGATTCCGCTCGGGGCTGGCAGAGTATCTAATACCGGATCGGGTTTCGTCCAACACCGATCGCTTGCGCCAACGGACGAAGGTGTTGCTAGAAACGCCGTGCTGCGCTCATACAGGCCTGGCCCGAAACGAGAGGCCGATATGCCCGCCCAGACCAACCTCAAGCCGGTGCTGACCGCGGCACAGGTCAATGTGCTGATGGAAACTGTCTATCCGCAGCTCAACGAGCAGTTCAGATATTACGAGGCGATCGAGGTGTTTCCGGGCGGTTGCACCGTGCGGCTCAATGCAGGCGAGCGGCATCTGCGTCCCGGCGGCACGGTATCCGGCCCCTCGCTGTTCACGCTGGCCGACATTGGTGGGTATGTCTGCGTGCTGTCGCATGCCGGACCGGATGCGCTCTCGGTGACCACCAATCTCAACATCAATTTCGTCCGCAAGGCCGAGGCCGGACCGATCGATGGTCACTGC
Organism: Mesorhizobium sp. LNHC252B00; assembly: GCF_000502955.1. Lineage (GTDB taxonomy): Bacteria > Pseudomonadota > Alphaproteobacteria > Rhizobiales > Rhizobiaceae > Mesorhizobium. The sequence goes on from NZ_AYWO01000011.1 coordinate 71,726, forward strand.
CGCATCCTGAAGCTCGGAAAGAGCCTGATGGTGTTCGACATCGACATGGTTGCCGGCCCGGAAGCCCACACGGTGGCTCACGCCACCGGTACCTATTCGATCCCGCCGAAGCGTAACACATAGTGCCGGACAAGGCGCAGCAGGATGACATGATGGTCCTTGGTTTGGGCAAGAGCAGTCGGACCGGGGCAACAAGAAAGCTTTCCGCCGGACAAGCAACCGACTAATCTTGGCCAGCATCCACGGTCGGAACCAGAGAGACTGAGCCCTTGGCAACGAACTCCACCTCTACGGGACACGAAGCCAGCGATGCGGGGTGGCTTGACTTGCACTTCGAGTCGTCGCGTCCTGAATATGAACAGGCGCTGCGTGCGATAGGCATTCAGCCGGGTTGGGCGGTTCTGGACGCTGGCTGCGGCAGCGGCAGCTTCTTGCCTGTCCTGCGTGACTTGGTAGGGCCGAGCGGAACGATCGATGTGATCGACATGGCACCCGAGAACATCGCGCGGGTGAAGGGCTGGATACCGGACCTTGGGCAGGAGCCGACAATCCACGCCCAAACTGGCAACGTTCTGGAATTGCCCTTTATCGACGCTTCCTTCGACTGCGTCTGGTCGGCCAACGTCATGCAATACCTGACCCCGGCCGAGTTCGCCCAAGCGGTCCGGGAAGCTTGCCGTGTCCTGAAGCCCGGCGGGATGCTTGCCATCAAGGACTTCGACTCGACTCTGTTGCATATCCTGCCGATCGACCGGGGCGTTCTCTCGCGTTTCATGGCGATCCGCCTGCAGGCATTCCGCGACAAGGGGGTATTGGGAACGGATTGCGGATCGACGCTGCCCGCTCGCCTTCGAGCCGTCGGCATCACACCTTTGTGGCGTAAGGGTTGGCTCGTGGAGCGCTGGGCGCCCGTTTCGTCTTTCACGCGCGCTTATGTCGCCGATCTCCTGGCTTACTTCGCATCCGTTTCAACCACTTACGACCTCAGCCAGGCCGACCGGAGCTATTGGCAGCGCCTGGGCCAAAATCCGGGCGAGCTGCTCGACCAGCCCGACTTCTGTTACCGAGAACTTTTTGTCCTTACGGTCTGTCGTACGACGTAGAGGCGTCACATTGGACCGGGATAGGCGACGCGCTACCGAGTCGATCCCAATTCACCGCCGCCTTGGCAGAAGGCAGCCACCTTGTCTCGGTTCCGTTCCTGTCGAACCATTTCGATGTGGTAAAATAATACCTTTTTGCTAAGCGATTGTTTTTGCTGCTTTTTTGCGTACAAACCTGCTTTTCCTATGCCTTGACGCCACAACCACCCTCGCCTATAAGCCCCTCACGAAGCAGCGGCCCGCAAAGGCCGCCGTTTTGTTATTGGCGGCGGGCAAGCGCTTTTCGCCAATCCAAGCAACAAGAAACGCCTTCCCTCGTGAAGGTCAGAACCGAGAGCAGAAAACATGACAACCTTTTCGCAGAAGCCTGCGGATGTGGTGAAGAAGTGGATCCTGATCGACGCCGAAGGTCTCGTCGTCGGTCGTCTCGCCACTGTCATCGCCAATCATCTTCGCGGCAAGCACAAGCCGACCTTCACCCCGCATGTCGACGACGGCGACAATGTCATCGTCATCAATGCCGACAAGGTGGTGTTCACCGGCAAGAAGTTCACCGACAAGGTCTATTACTGGCACACCGGCCACCCCGGCGGCATCAAGGAGCGCACCGCGCGCCAGCTGCTCGAGGGCCGTTTCCCCGAGCGTGTCGTCGAGAAGGCCGTTGAGCGCATGGTGCCGCGTGGCCCGCTCGGCCGTCGCCAGATGAAGAACCTGCGCGTCTATGCAGGCGCCGAGCATCCGCATGTCGCCCAGCAGCCCCAGGTTCTCGACGTGGCCAAGCTGAATTCCAAGAACAAGAAGGTCGCATAAGATGGCTGAGCTTTCCTCGCTCGCAGAACTGGGCGCCGCCACCGGCAACACCAATACGCAAGCCGCGGCCCCCGTCCACGTCCAGAAGCTCGACAAGTCGGGCCGCGCCTATGCCACCGGCAAGCGCAAGAACGCCATTGCGCGTGTCTGGGTGAAGCCCGGCTCGGGCAAGATCATCGTCAACGACAAGGAATTCGCGACCTATTTCGCGCGCCCGGTCCTGCAGATGATCCTCAACCAGCCGATCATCGCCTCGAACCGTTCGGGCCAGTACGACATCGTCGCCACCGTCGTCGGCGGCGGCCTCTCCGGCCAGGCCGGCGCCGTGCGCCACGGCATCTCCAAGGCGCTGACCTACTACGAGCCGACGCTGCGCGCCGTGCTCAAGAAGGGCGGCTTCCTGACCCGCGACAGCCGCGTCGTCGAGCGCAAGAAGTACGGCAAGGCGAAGGCCCGCCGCAGCTTCCAGTTCTCGAAGCGCTAATCGCACCGCCGCTTCAGACAATCGAAAGGCCGCCTCCGGGCGGCCTTTTTGTTTGCGGCTCACCAATCACTCCATCCATGCCTTTGGCGTCACGACAGCTCAGGACTTGCCGGACCTGATGAAATCGATGAACGCCCGCAGCGGGGCCGGCACCAGGCGCCGGCCGGGATAATACAGAAACGGTCCGGGAAAACTCGGCCACCACGGTTCGAGAATGGGCTCAAGCGCGCCGCTGTCGAAGTAAGGGCGTAGCCAGCCCTCGAAGAGGCCGATGATGCCGGTGCCGGCGATGGCCGCATCGACGGCAAGGTCAGTCGCCCCGCCGATCCGCACGATCAAAGGCCCCGTTGGATCGACCCGGACCACCTCCCCGTCGCGCTCGAATTCCCATGGCAGCATCGCACCGCTGGCAAAGCGGCCGCGCACGCAGGAATGTCCAAGCAGGTCGCTCGGGTGTTCCGGCCGTCCATGGCGATCGAGATAGGCAGGGCTGGCGGCGGTGGCGAAATGCTGCACGCGCGGCCCGATAGGCACCGCGATCATGTCCTGCTCCAGCCGCTCGTCGTAGCGGATACCGGCGTCGCACCCGGCCGCCAGCACGTCGACAAAGTTCTCGTCGGCGATCACCTCCAGCCGGATACCGGGATAGGCGGCAAGAAAACCCGGGACGATGTCGGGCAATATCAGCCGCGCCGCGCTTACCGGCACGTTGAGCCGCAACGAGCCCGCCGGCCTGTCGCGAAAGCCATTCACCACGTCCAGCGCCGCCTCCACCTCCGACAGCGCCGGGCCAAGCCGTTCCAGCAAGCTGAGGCCGGCCTCGGTCGGCACAACGCTGCGCGTGGTTCGGTTGAACAGCCTGACACCCAGCTGTGTCTCGAGGCGACGCACCGCCTCGCTCAAACCGGAGGCGCTGCCGCCGCTGGCTCGCGCCCCGTCGCGGAAACCGCCGGCGCGCGCCACAGCCACGAAGGCGTTCAGATCACTGAGGTCCATCATTGTTCGCCATTCCGCACAGCCTGTGTGGATTGTACCTGATTATCACGAGGTTGAGCAGCGTCTATCTCTGCCTCATCAAAGGAGATCAATCATGTCCGATATTCAACAGGCCGGCACTTTCACCCTTGGCAGCCATACCGTGAAGCGGCTCGGCTACGGCGCCATGCAGCTCGCCGGACCCGGCGTGTTCGGGCCGCCCAAGGATCATGACGCGGCATTGGCCGTGCTGCGCGAAGCGGTTGCACAAGGCGTCGACCACATCGACACCAGCGACTTCTATGGTCCGCACGTCACCAACCGGCTGATCCGCGAGGCGCTGGCACCCTACCCCGACGATCTCGTCATCGTCACCAAGATCGGCGCACGCCGCGGTGCGGATGGTTCATGGCTGCCGGCCTTTTCTCGCGAAGCCCTGACCCAGGCGGTACACGACAATCTAAGCAATCTCGGGCTCGAAGTGCTCGACGTGGTCAATTTGCGCGTCATGTTCGACACCCATGGCCCCGCCGAAGGGTCGATCGAAGCGCCGCTCACCGTGCTGGCCGAGCTTCAACGAAAGGGCTTGGTCAGGCATATCGGACTGAGCAACGTGACGGCTGCGCAGATCGCGCAAGGACGCCGGATCGCCGAGATCGTCTGTGTGCAGAACCAGTACAATCTGGCGCATCGCGGCGACGACTCCCTGATCGACGACCTCGCCCGCGACGGCATCGCCTATGTACCGTTCTTTCCGCTCGGCGGCTTCAACCCGCTGCAGTCGTCGACGCTGTCCGATGTGGCCCAGCGCCTCGGCGCCACCTCGATGCAGGTCGCGCTCGCCTGGCTGCTGCGTCGCGCCCCCAATATCCTGCTGATCCCCGGCACATCGTCTGTCGGGCATCTCAGGGAGAACCTAGCGGCTGGCGAACTGGTGCTTTCGGACAACGTGCTGAGCGAATTGGATGGCATAGCGATGGCTGCTTGAGGGTGGGACCCACTGGGGAGCAAGGCCTTCCAGTTAGGGCTCGGCAGTCACCCACCCGGCGCTTCGCGCCGACCTCCCCATCAAGGGGAGGTAGGGTGGCGCGCTCCAGCACTTGCCAGGCCTTGCGAGACACTCGATGGGTGGGAATCTGCCGTGACCTTCTACCTCCCTCGATGGGGAGGTCGGCGCGGAGCGCCGGGTGGGGTGCGGCGCCAGCGTTCCTAACTAATTGATACTCGCCGTGTTCGCCGGCTCAACCGGCCGCGCCTCGATGGCATAAGGCACGCGAAAACCGTTCGCCGCCAGCCAGCCGATGGCTGCCTTCGGCTCATCGGTCTGGATGATAGTGGCGCCGCGATCGGCCCAGAAGCCCCAGGCTTCGCGCGGCAGGCTGGCCTGGACTGCCAGTTCATCGCCGCGGCCGCCGGCAAGGAAGCCGCCCGGCTTGTTGACGATGGCGTAGGTGTCGGCCCAGATGTGCCAGTTGCCACGTACGGCAGCCGCGCGCATTCGCGTGCTGAATAGCGGCCCGCCGGTCTCGGTCAGCGTCTCAGCGCCCGCCCGCCAGTTGATCAGTTCGATCGCGCGCGGCGACAAGGCACGGTCGACCGTTTCGGCGAAACCGGCATTATGCACCGCGTCGTCGGCGATGATCGGCATGAACTGAAAGCCGCCGTTGATGGCGCTCATGGCGGCCTTGACCGTGGAAATCCTGTTCTGGTTCCACAGGTTCTCCTTGACGATGACCTGCTCGGCCATGCCGAGATCGCGAGCGACAGCGATCATGCCCGAGAGATCGCCGACGTCGAGCTTGTTATCGAGATTGATGAGAATCCTGTCTCGCGTTGCCGTCAGCATCTCGCGCAGCGTCGAGACCGTCTCATCGGTAACGATGCGGGTACCTTCGATCACCAGCCTACAGGTCCTGAGTTCCGCCAGCGTGTATTTGACCACCTCGCCCTTGCAGGTCGTGGTGCGATCAAGCCAGCTGTCATGCATGACGACGAACTCACCATCCTTCGAACGCCGGATGTCGACCTCGACGATCTCAGCGCCCATGGCGATCGAGCCTTCGACCGCGGCAATCGAGTTTTCCGCATAAAGCGTCTTGCCGGCCTGCATGCTGCCGGCGCGATGCGCGGCCACCATCACGTGGTCGCGCCACTGGTTGGCATGGTCGAAGCGGTCGAGAATCTGGCTGGCGCGGGTCTCACCGGCCAACGACTGGCCAGAGAAGACCGCAAGTGCCGAGGAAAAGAATAGGCTGAGCCAGATGGTCCGCATCGAGAATCGCTCCTTGCCGGGACGAAATCGAGATAAGCGATGCCCGTGACAGGGAGGTGAACGCAGCCGGCTAGGATGCGTGGACACTTGTCTGAATCCAGAGGACGGTTGCCGCGATGTGACGGCAAGATAGTTTCTCGAATTGTGTGGCGAGGGCGTAGGAACTGCTTGAGCCTGGGAAAAGCGACATTCGATCAGGTGACGTTGGGCATAGCGGCGCTTGTCGATCGGGTATTTGCGGCGCAACAGATCGGCATCTTAGCCCGCGTCGGCCATGACGACGAATGCAGGTCGCGTTCCCCGCGAGCCGAAGCATTTGTCTCTCAGGGCCACCTGTCGGGACAAGACTGATGCTATTGGGATTTGGCCGCCGCAGCCGCGAGCATCGCTTCTCCTATCCCATTGACGCCTTGGGCATTCAGCATTTCACCAGCGTTCTGAATATCGCGCACCTCTTTGTTCTGGCTGAGTTTTGATTTCCCAACCAGGCCGGTGATCTCGATCTCCAGGGCGACGATCGCCTTAACCATCGTGTCTATGAAGTCCCTCGGCGCGTCGCCCATCTTCCACGGGGCAAGCTGCGAGGCTTCTTGTATATGAGTGAGCTTCGCCACGTTACGGCGTACATATCGCTCATCATCCCGGACAGTGATGCGTCCGTGGGCGTGGACGACGAGATAGTTCCACGTCGGCACCTGCTTGTGGAGTTCGTGCTTGCTTGGATACCAGTTCGGCGAGATGTAAGCGTCGGCCGCACGGAAGATAACGAGGACTTCATCGCCATTGGCGACTTCCTGCCAGACTGGATTCTTGCGGGCAACATGACAATTGAGGACGCCCTTGTCTCCCTTCGAGCGGTCGAGCTCAAAGGGGACGTGGTTCGCGTCGAGGATGCCTTTGCTTTGGGTGACCAGGATACCGAGCGGGTGTCTCTCGATAAGGTCGAACTGGGCGTTCTGATCGGGAACGGCAAAATGGGGCGGAACGTACAACGGTATTTCTCCTGTCGTGAGTGGCGGCTGTTAGTGATCGGCGAAATCTTACGGAACGGGCCCGGGCATCTTCGTTGCGGTCGACGAGCGCCCCGCATCTCGCTGTCCACCACGCTCAAGGACGGCCATCGAGAAGTGGGCGGGCACATCAGATACCGCCGCGTATGTGTGCGGTTGATCAGTGACAAGCCGCGCACTCTCGCCCTGGCTCAAAATTACTGCATGGGTACCCACCAGGACACTCAGGGACCCCTGAGTCACCGAGATCAGCTCGCGCGTATCCGGACTATGAGCATCTGCGGAAAACACGTCGCCCGGCATAATGACCCAGCTCCACAATTCGAACATCGTGCGTCCCGAGGTCGATGAATGAAGTTGTGCAAAGCTTCCTTTGGCGCTTGTCCAAAGCGTCCTCGTCTCTGTCCGCTCAATGGGAAGGCGAACTGTGGAAGGATCGTCATTCAGCAAATCGGCCACGGAGAGCGAAAACGCCGCCGCCAGTCGGCAAAGTATGCCGATACTGGGGTTCGCCTTGCCTTGCTCAAGCGAGACGACGGTTCCCTTGGACAACCCGCTCAGTTTTGCCAGTCGATCCAGGGTCAGATTTTGGTCGCGCCTCAAGTCTCGGATTCGAACCGCTATCGCTTTGCCAAGCATCTGCTCGGAATCCATCGCTGTCGTAACATCGGTCATTATATTGACTTAGTGCCTCGGCTCATCTATTGCGGTCAATATAATGACCGACGCGAATTTGCAACTGCGCCGTAGCGAGGAAATCATCGATGCGCCAAGGCGCCAGCCGGATTGCTACGAATGTCCGTGGGACTTGAGCATCCTCAGGACATTATCAACGAACTGATGCAGGCCCTAGGATGAGTGGACACTTGTCGATCGGGTATTTGGCATCGTAGGCCGCGTCGGCCATGACGACCTTTGCGGGCAACCCCTCGATCGAGGTGACCCAGCGGTGCCGCGATACCGAAATCATTGTCGCCCGCCAGGCAGACGAAAAGCACGATAACCGCCCTCATCACGATCTCGGCGAGGGTCCAGTCGGTCCTGGCGAGGACCTGTCGCGCCCCTGCAATGGAATCATGCTGAAATCAGGCCCGCAAGGCGACAAATCCTGCCTTGGAGTGGCACTCGCGCAGCACCATTCCGTCTCGCCAAGCTGTGACTGGTATCTTCCCTGCCGCTTCTGTAGTTGTTGCACCCCGATGAAAACGAGGATCCGCAATGGCGAACAACAACATCGACAACGCCTTCACCGCCCGTTCCAAAATGGGCGCCGCGTTCGAGCCGACCTATTCCGGCGCGCTGTCGTTCATGCGGCGTAAATACACCAAGGACGTGAAGGGCGCTGACGCGGTGGTGTGGGGCATTCCGTTCGACGCCGCCGTGACCAACCGGCCTGGCGCTCGTTTCGGGCCGCAGGCTATACGCCGCGCCTCGGCGATCCTCGACAACGACCCGCAATACCCGTTTTCACGTGATCTATTCGAGCATCTGGCGGTCGTCGACTATGGCGATTGCCTGCTCGACTCAGGCAACCACCAGAAGACGCCCGGCACGATCGAGCGTGAGGCGGCGAAGATACTCAAATCAGGCGCCTTCCTGCTGACGCTCGGCGGCGACCATTTCGTCACCTGGCCATTGCTCAAGGCGCATGCCGCCATCCACGGTCCCCTCGCCCTGGTGCAGTTCGACGCGCATCAGGACACCTGGCCGGATGATGGCAAGCGCATCGACCACGGATCCTTCGTCGGCCGCGCCGTCAAGGAGGGCATCATCGATCCAGATCGCTCGATCCAGATCGGGATCCGCACCCACGCGCCCGACACGTTCGGCATCAAGATCCTCCACGGCCATGAAATCGAGGAAATGCGGGCATCCGATATCGCCTACGCCATCGTCGACCGCACCGGCGGCAAGAAGACCTATCTCACCTTCGACATCGACTGCCTCGATCCGGCCTATGCGCCGGGAACAGGCACGCCGGTAGCCGGCGGACCGTCCTCGGCGAAGATCCTTTCGACGCTGCGTCAGCTCAACCAGATCGACATTGTCGGCGCCGATGTCGTAGAGGTTGCGCCGGCCTATGATCACGCCGATATAACGGCGATCGCCGGCTCGATGGTGGCCATGCAATATCTCGGCCTGCTGGCGGAGCGAAAGGCACGGCTCGAAGAGCTGAGCAACAACGGCAGCCACCAGGGTGCCGCAGTGAATCAAGGACAGGACATATAGTCCTGAATTAACAGGGAATTTGATCAGTCCATGAAACCGAAAATCTTCATCGACGGCGAACACGGCACTACCGGTCTGCAGATCCGGGCGCTGCTTGCCGAGCGCGGCGACCTGGAAATCATCTCGGTTCCCGCCGAGCGTCGCAAGGAAACAGCTGCGCGCGCCGAGTTCCTCAATGCCGCCGATGTCGCGATCCTGTGCCTGCCCGACGATGCGGCGAAGGAGAGCGTGTCGCTTATCGCCAACGACACCACCAAGGTCATCGATGCGTCGACCGCGCATCGCGTGGCGGAAGGCTGGGCGTATGGTTTCGCCGAGATGGACAAGACGCAGGCGAAGACAATTGCCTCGGCAAAACGCGTTGCCAACCCCGGCTGCTGGCCGCAGGGACCGATCGCCACGCTGCGGCCGCTGGTCACCGCCGGCCTGCTACCCGCCGATTTCCCGATCACCGTCAACGGTATTTCGGGCTATTCGGGCGGCGGACGGCCGATGATCGAGGACTATGTCGCCAAGGGCGAGGACGCCTCGGAATTCCTCCCTTACGGCCTCACCTTGCAGCACAAGCACGTGCCGGAACTCAGGGCCTATGCCAAGCTATCGCATGATCCGATCATGCAGCCGGCGGTCGGCAATTTCGCGCAAGGCATGATCACGGTCGTGCCATTGCAACTGGGCGGTCTCGACCATGTGCCGACGGGTGCGGAGCTGCATGCGGCGATTGCCGACCATTTCGCTGCCATCAAGGGCGGCGTGGTCGAGGTGGCGCCCTATGCGCATTCGGAGCGCATGCCGGAGATCGATCCGGAGGTCTACAATGGCACCAACCGGATGAAGGTCTACGTCTTTGCCAACGACAAACGCGCGCAGGCCCTGCTGCTGGCGGTCTATGACAATCTCGGCAAGGGTGCCTCGGGTGCCGCCGTCCAGAACATGGACTTGATGCTCGGGCTGACCTAGGTCACCTTCACACCGGGTTTATATTCTTAAACTCCCGTTGACGCGGAGGCGCCTTTCTTCCGCCTCCCTTTCTCGCTTAAGTTGTTCGATCTGCTGCATTTCCTTTTGGCGCGCCTTCGCTGTAAGCCGCTCCCTCAAAATAAGGGTCGTTCTCGGAAGCCACTGTTTAAAATGATCTATTGCAGCTTGGGCAGAGTGCTCTGGAACTGAAGCGGACGCTTCCGCCCCTATGAACCGAAACGAATGAGGTTCTACCCCCATAATCGAGCTATAACTTCCCATATTGTTAAGCGCCTCAATCCATTCTGGCGTTACAGGACGATCAAGCGTCAGCCGGAGTATCCCGTCATCCCAATTTGCACCAATTAACTTTGGTGGCTCATGGGCGAGAGGATCATCGATCTCTCCCATTTTCACCACGGTATTTGTGATCGCGCTCAGTTTCTGCAACGAAACCGACTCGGCATGATACTTCTGAACAAGCATCTTAATCGCCGCTATGGATTCCGGCCTGTCACTAGGATTTTGCTTTATCATACTTGCCACAACACGGTCCAAGTATGCGAATTCTGTCGCAATACCTTCTATAGAGCTGTAGTCGGTCCCATGGGGTACGCTGCCGGTAAACATCTCATTCAACATTAGGCCCAACGCGTAGATATCGGCAGATGGTAGGACTTTCTTGCCAAAACCGCGCTGCTCGGGTGCAGCGTAAATGAAATTTGCCATCCGTTGAGTTGGCCCAGTCTCTACCATCGTGGCCAAGGTATCTTCTGAAAAGTTTGCAATGCCAAAATCTGCAATAGCTGGGACATCCGTTCTGTTGTCGAATAGTATGTTTTCTGGTTTCAAATCGCGATGTGTTACTCCGAGAAGATGCGCCGCTTCGACGCCATCTAAAATTTGGGAAAATAGTTTTAATACGTTGCTGGGTTGAATGCCTTTGCTTAATTCGTCGCGAAGGCTACCGCTATATAGACGCATCACGTAAAATGGACCATTGAACTTTTCTGTAGCAGCAATTCCAAAATCGATTACGGTTACTATATTTTTATGCTTATTTCGCATCAGGAAAGCAATTTCGTTTTTAAATCTTCTTCTTTTGTCCGATGAGGATTGAGTAAGAACTTTTACTGCTACCGATTCGCCAGCATTATCTTTCCCGGCGTAGACACGACCGGCGCCACCTTCACCTATCTGCTCGTCTATGGTGTAGTCGTTGAACGCCGTATTTAGCGAGATCGGCTGCTTGAGTTTCGACATTGGATCACTGTGGCCCTTCTCACTCCGGAACTCCGCAACTTAAACGTTGTGCATTTGGCTTTCATCAAAAATTGGAACCAACGCACAGATATCGAAGGGTCGAAGTGCTAGCTGGGACAGATGCCGTTTTGACAAGCAGGCGCATCTTCTGAACGGCGAATGAACTATGCAAGGGCAGCGCAAGTAACCGCCTGTTCACCACGATGGGCTACTGACTGGTCCCGGCTCCATTCTGGGATTTGTCATGGTCAGCGCGATTTCGGGGCCCTCCCAGGTAACCCAGTATTCCTCGTCCAGCTCGTCGAGCAATGCAGCCCAGGAGGCCGCGCTCGAGAAGCAGATCCAGGATCTGGAAGATCAGGCCAAGGCGATCACGGATCAGGTCAAGGCCGCGCATGTGCAGCAAGATATCGCCGTGGCCCAAGCCAGACTTGATGCACTCAAGGCCGCCGACAAGGCTGCCAAGGCCGATCAGGGCCAATCCGCGCCATCAGCCGCCGCGTTGCGTCAGGCGGAATTCGACGGCGAGAAGACGACATCTTCAAACGAATTCTGGATGTAACTGGCCGATCCATCTTTTTGTTGTGACGCAATTCCCTAAGGGAAAGCGCTATGCGCGTTCCCGGGAAAACCGTTTCACACTTTTCCTGGGATCAGCTCCTGAGCGCGATTTCGTGCGGCAAGGGATAGGCGCCCTTGGTGCCGCGCCAATGCGCCGCGGCAAAGCCCAGCACGATGAGTGCAAAACCCTGATGCGTCAGCGCCATGTGCAGCGGCACATGCATCAGCAGCGTGCCGATGCCGATCGAGGCCTGCACCAGCACCAGCAGAAACAGCAGCGTCGCACGGCGAGCGTGCGTTGAGCCTGGCAGCCGCCGGCGCGTGGCGATCATGTGCCACAAGGCCACGATGAACACCGTATAGGCGCCGAGCCGGTGGACGAATTGCACCGTCTTCGGACTTTCGAAGAAGTTGCGCCACGCCGGCTCGAGCAGCAAGAGATCGCCCGGGATGATCTTGCCGTCCATCAGCGGCCAGGTGTTGTAGCTCAGGCCCGCGTCGAGCCCAGCGACCAGGCCGCCGAGATAGATCTGGACCAGCGCCAGAAGCACGATGAAACCGGCCAGCCTCTGCGTCGACCGATCGGCGGCAGGCTCGGAATGCGGCGCCAGCCCGCGTGCCACGACCATGGTCGCGGTGAAGATCAGTGCGGCGAGTGTCAGGTGGGTCGCCAGCCGGTACTGACTGACGGAGACCCGATCGACCAGGCCGGAGGCCACCATCCACCAGCCTATGGCGCCCTGCAGGCCGCCGAGCAAAAGGATGCCCACGAGTTTCAGCCCCAGACCGTGCTCGATGCGGCGTGTCGCCCAGAAGAACAGCAACGGCAAGGCAAAGACCAGGCCGACGCTACGCGCCAGGATGCGGTGCGCCCATTCCCACCAAAAGATCGACTTGAACGCCTCGATGCTCATGCCCTTGTTGAGCTCGGCATATTGCGGGATCTGCTGATAGAGCTGGAATTCCTCTTGCCACTCGGCGTCGTTGAGCGGCGGGATCACGCCATGGATAGGCTTCCACTGCGTGATCGACAGGCCGGACTCGGTAAGCCTGGTGGCGCCGCCGACCAACACCAACGCAAACAGCACCAGCACCACCATATAGAGCCAGCCGCGCAACAGCGCCCGGTTGCGCAGGTCGCGGTCGCGGGCCACAAATGGTGCGGCAGCTGATATGGCAGCCATGGTCTTGTCCCGGCAGGTTGGTTTGGCGGATTGGTGGACCATCGCACCCGCGCTGGCAAGGCCATGCAGCGCGGCACGCCGTCGCGCCGCGTCTCATCGGTTGCACAGCTTCGCGCCAAGGCCTATGCGAGGCCAACACTCTGAGTTTGCCCGGTGGTCCCCTGTCCGAGTTGCCGGCATCCTCGACCAGGAGACCAACCATGCCCCTGCGCCTGAAAAAGCTGATCGGAATGTTCCTGCTGATCGCGCTGGTCATCATCTATGCGCTCGTCGCATCGATCTTCGCGGTCGCCCAGCTGTCGGAGTCGGGCCCGTGGGTGCATTTCCTGTTCTTCCTGCTCAGCGGCCTGCTCTGGGTGCTGCCGGCAATGGGCATCATCAAATGGCTGATGCTGGAGCCGCGGGCGAAGCGCTAAGCGGAATCCGGGCCCCGCCGCCATCAAATCGTAACGAGCATCTTGCCGGCGTTAGCGAGCGGCGTCGTCACGCCCGACAGCATGGTGCGGATATGGGCGAGGCTCTGGTAGCGGCCGTTGACTGAAATGCGCGGCAAGGCATGCAGGAAACCGGCATGTTCGGCGCGCAGCACACCGTGGCGCGTCGTTACAGCGGATGCATAGCCCGAGTCGCGGGCAAAGCGGACTTCGCGGCAGCCAACAGCACTTGCATAGCCATAGGGGTAGGCGAAATGGCCGGGCTTTTCGCCCAGCTCCGCCTGCAACATGGCGCGCACGGCGCCGGTCTCCTGACGGGCGTCGGCTTCTGAAAGCCGCTTCAGATTGCTGTGGTTGATCGTATGAGCGCCGATCGTCACCAGCGGATGCGCGGCGATGCTGCGGATTTCGTCCCAGTTCATCAATGTCCGCAAGCGCGGGCCGTCGGCGTCAACGCCATTTGAGCGAGCCAGTTCGCGCAGCACCGCTTGCAGATTCTCCTCGCGGACTTCGGAGGTTAGATAGGCATGCAGGCGTGCATTGGCCTGCAGTTTCTTCGCAGGTGTCGAGCAATCGATCGTCAATGGACCGTTCGGTCGCGTCAGAGTGAGGCTGTCGCGCGCGTTGACGATGTCCTCGACCACATCCCACCACAGGTCGGCGGTGCCGTTGATAAGCCCGGGCGCGACATAGATGGTGATCGGTGCACCGTGCTTCTCCAGCAACGGCAGCGCCTCGGTCATGTTGTCGCGATAGGCGTCGTCGGCGGTGATGGTGGCGAACTGGCCACCTTTGCCGCCCACCTTGATGCGCTCGACGGCTTCGTCCATGGCGACGAAGGCATAGCCGCTCGCCTTCATGTCGGCGATCATGGCATCGAGGAAGCCGGGTGCTATGTTCAAATGGCGGTTGACGCTGTGCGGCTTTTCCGGCGTCGCGGTGACGCGGTGCAGCATCAGTATGGCGCCAATGCCGCCGATGAACGGCTTGGCCAGCGGTGCAAGGCCGGTATAGCGGGCGACGTTCAGCGCCAGTTTCCGGATTGCCTCCCCGCCGTCGATCATTCATTCACCTTTTGCGCCTAGGCTGATCCAAGCACGGAACGCGCCTGCGCGAAGCCCCAAATCGCGATCAATATGCCCTAAGGATTGAGGTATGGTTGACGCAACCGCGTCATTTGACGGCAATCGGCTTGCGGCGACCGAGGCGTCGCCGCGCGCCTTGCCGCAGGACCATGCCGGCCTGTTCATTTCAGTGGTGTCGGCGGACGGGCTCGCGGCCTATGCCGAGTTCTGCCGCTCGGCCCTGTTTGCGCCGGCGCAAAGTGCTGGCTGGGTCTTGAACTGGGCTGCACAGGTCAGGCCGGATTTGCTCGTCGCGACATTGAGCGCCGACGGCAAGCCGGTTTTTTCGCTGGCGCTGGAGGTCACCGCCAGCGGTCCGTTCCGCGTCGCCCGCTTCATGGGAGGTCGCCACGCCAATGGCAACTTCGTCGCCGCGGACCCTGGCTGGCTGGCCAAAGCGGATATCCGGGCCGTCCGATCGATGCTGGCGGCCATCGCCAAGGAACGTCCGGACATCGATCTCGTCGCGTTGGAACGATTGCTGCCCAATCTGGACGGCGTCGCCAATCCCTTCGCCTCACTTGACCATTTTGCCAGCCCCAATCTGTCGCTGGCCGTCGACCTTGTCGGAGGCTTCGATGCGCTGCTTTCTCGCGCCAGCGGCAAACGCAAACGCAAGAAGCACCGTTCGCAGATCCGGAAATTCGAAGCCGTCGGCAGCCATCGCCGGATCGAGGCGCGCACGGCCGACGAGGTCGCAAGGCTGCTCGATGGCTTTTTCGAGATGAAGGAATTCCGTTTCCGCAAGATGGGCATCACCAACGTCTTCGGCGACGAGTTGGTGCGCAGCTTCTTTCGAGCGCTGTTCGTGCAAGCGCTTGCCGAGGACAAACCTTCTTTCGTGCTGCACGGGCTAGAGGTTGCCGGCAAGCTGCGCGCCGTCACCGGATCGAGCCGCTCGGGTAAGCGCCTGATCTGCGAGTTCGGCGCGATTGCCGACGACGACCTCGGCCATACCAGCCCCGGCGACTTCCTGTTCTTCGACAACATCCAGGAAGCCTGCGCGACCGGCTTCGAGGTCTATGATTTTTCCGTCGGCGACGAGGCCTACAAGCGGCTGTGGTGCGATATGGAGACCCAACATTTCGAAGTGCTGATACCACTGACCCTGAAGGGCCGCGTGCTGGCGCTGATGCTCAGGCAAGGCGCGCGGCTGAAAGCCTTCATCAAGAACAGCCCGACGATCTGGAAGCTGACCAAGATGCTGCGCCGCAAGGCGGCGGGACAGGCGGCATCCACTGCCGGCGAAGACGACAGCTAGCTCTCAGAAGTCGAGGGCTTCCCTCAGCGCCGGGCTGGCCCTGACGCGCAAATCCAGATCGGCCTCGATATGATCGAGGTGGTGCAGCATCAGCAGGCTCGCCCGCCCGCAATCTCCGCTCCCCAGCGCGCCGACAATTTCCGTGTGTTCGCTGTGCCCACAGGCGGATATGCCAGACCGCCCGTAGAGCGCGATGACCAGTGACGAGCGCGCCACCAGCTCCTCCATGAAGCGCTGCAGGATGGCATTGCCGGCGACGGCGGCGAGCAGCAAGTGGAAATCGCCCGACGCCCTGATTTCGGAACGCCGCGCATTCGGCCCACGCTCGGCAATGAAGCGGCCCTCCTCGTCGAGCTGCGCCTTGAATGCAGCTATGTCGGCAGCGGTGACGCGGCCGCAGGCGGCGATGGCAATGCCCGGTTCGATCAGCCGTCGCGAGGCGAACACCTGGCGCGCTTCCTCTGGCGATGGGTTGGCGACGAAGGCGCCACGGTTGCGCTCGGTGCGCACCAGCCCTTCGAAGGACAGCATCTGCAGCGCCGCGCGTGCCACCGTACGGGAGACGTCGAACAGCGTGCCGACCTCGCCTTCCGACAGTTTGGTGCCCGGCGCCAGCCGGCGGTCGACGATGGCGTCGCGTAGCTGGTCGCGGATCGCCTGGGCACGATCCTGCGTGGCACTGTCGGTGGCGGAATAGATCTGGTCGGCAAAGTTCATGGCGGCAATTCTTTCCGTCCCCTTCTAACGCGACTCTCGACGTCAGCACGAGAGGCAAAGTGGACACGAAGGCAAAAAAGATTGCATACGATTTGTGTATAGATCGCAGACAATCGCCCATAATTTGTGCAACGCACAAAACGCCCGTTTGATAGGCGACACCCGAAAATCCCGATTTCCCCGACAATTTAAATGCTTGGTCGGCAGCATGGCGATTGGCATGCATGATGCTTTGGCTAATACGACCAAACGGGGATGCCTGATGTCCAAAGCCGCCGAAATCGACATTGTGTCCGTTTCGAAAATCTATGGAACGACGACCGCCGTCGAGGGCATCAGCCTCAAGATCCCGGCCGGCACCTATTGCTGCTTGCTCGGCCCTTCCGGCTGCGGCAAGACCTCGACGCTGCGCATGATCGCCGGCCATGAGAGCATTTCCAGCGGCGATGTCCGCCTTGGCAACGTGGTGGTGACGGACTTGCCGCCGGCCAAGCGGGGCACGGCGATGATGTTCCAGTCCTATGCGCTCTTCCCGCATCTCGACCTCATCGACAATGTCGCCTTCAGCCTCAAGATGAAGGGCATCGACAAGGAAAAGCGTCGTGCCAAGGCGCTCGACATGCTGAAGCTGATGCAGATGGAGGCCTATGCGACGCGCCGGCCCGCACAGCTTTCCGGCGGCCAGCAGCAGCGCGTCGCGCTGGCGCGCGCGCTGATCACCGATCCCGAGGCGCTGTTGCTCGACGAGCCGCTTTCCGCGCTCGATCCGTTCCTGAAGATCCGCATGCGGGCCGAGCTGAAAAAGCTGCAGACGTCACTCGGCATCACTTTCGTCCACGTCACCCACAGCCAGGAGGAGGCGATGGCACTCGCCGACCTGATCGTGGTGATGAATGACGGCCTCATCGAACAAGCGGCGCCGCCGCGCGACGTTTTCGAGCGGCCGGCCACCGCCTTCGTTGCCCGCTTCATGGGCGACCACAATGTCATCTCCGGCCGGGTCACCGGCGAACGCGGCGCCATGGTCACCTTCGACGTGAATGGCGGCGGCTCGCTTGCCGCCAGCGGCCAACCACGGGACGTGGGAGCGCCGATCGATATCGCCATCCGCACCGACCATGTGCGCATCGGCGAGGCGCCCTCGCCCGGTCTCGGCTTCACGGGCATCGTCTCCAACATCGAATATCGCGGCGCCACGGTGAAGCTGTCGGTCACCGGCGCCGGCATCGACGATTTCACCGTCATCGTCGACGATTCCGACTTCTTCGCCAAACCAGTCGCCATTGGCAACGCCGTGCCGCTCGCCTGGGGTTCCGAGGATGCCATCATCCTCGGCCGCCTGCATTCATGACGTCAACCAAGCAAAACAAGATAGGGGAATAGGATGACAAACACTACGCAAACCAAGGCGGGCATTTCGCGCCGCTCGCTGCTCAAGACGGGTGCCGCTGCCGTCGGCCTTGCCGCCGGCTCCGGTGCCATATCAGGCTTTCCGACCATTTGGGCGCAATCCAACATCACGCTGCGCCAGTTCGGCACCGGCGTGTCGAACCTCAACGCCATCGCCGACAAGTGCAAGGCCGATCTCGGTATCACGCTGGAGATGACGGCGACAGATTCCGACGCGGCCGCCCAACGTGCAGTGACCCAGCCCGACAGTTACGACATCGCCGACATCGAATACTGGATCTGCAAGAAGGTGTTCCCGAGCGGCGTCCTGCAGCCGATGGACGTCAGCAAACTGAAGTACTACGACGAACTGGTGCCGCTGTTCAAAACCGGCAAGCTGACGCCCGACAGCGTCATCGCGCAGGGCACGGCGCCGCACACGGTCGGGTATGTCGACGCGCAGGACTCAAAGACCTTCGCCAAGGCACCGACCAACTGGTTCACCATGGTGCCGACCATCTACAACGCCGACACGCTGGGCATCCGCCCCGACCTCGTCGGCCGCGACATCACCACATGGGCCGATATCATGGACCCGGCCTTCAAGGGCAAGACCGCAATCCTCAACATCCCCTCCATCGGCATCATGGATGCGGCGATGATCATGGAAGCCACGGGCAATATCAAATATGCCGACAAGGGCAACATGACAAAGGACGAGATCGACAAGACGATCGACTTCCTGATCAAGGCCAAGCAGGCCGGCCAGTTCCGCGCCTTCTGGAAGTCCTTCGACGAGAGCGTCAATCTGATGGCGTCGGGCGAAGTCGTCATCCAGTCGATGTGGTCACCCGCCGTCGCCGCCGTGCGCTCCAAGGGCATCGCCTGCCGCTTCCAGCCGCTCAAGGAAGGCTACCGCTCATGGGGTGGCGGCCTCGGTCTTGCCGCCCACCTCAAGGGCGCCGAGCTCGACGCTGCTTACGAGTACATAAACTGGTACACTTCGGGCTGGGTCGGCGGCTATCTCAATCGCCAGGGCTACTATTCGGCCAACATGGTCTCAGCCAAGAAATTCATGACCGAGGACGAATGGGGCTACTGGATTGAAGGCAAGCCAGCCAAGGGCGAGATCAAGGCACCGGACGGCACGGTCATGGAGAAGGCCGGCGCGGTGCGTGACGGCGGCTCGTTCGAGGAGCGCATGGGCAAGGTCGCCTGCTGGAACTCGGTCATGGACGAGGACCGCTACATGGTGAAGCGCTGGAACGAGTTCATCGCGGCTTGATCTAGTCAGCGCCCCTTCTCTTCCCCTTCTCCCCTTGTGGGAGAAGGGGATTGGCGCGCAGCGCCCGCACCACAAACCTGCACCGAGAGCATTAATGACAGTCGCGCTCGACCGCCCCGCAATTGCCGCCGCCGCGAAACCAGCCCGACGACGACGCTTCGCGTTCGGCGGGGTCACGCCCTATCTCCAATCGGCGCCACTGGCGCTGATCCTCAGCGCATTCCTGCTCCTGCCCATCATCATGATCGTCGTCGTGTCCTTCTGGGATTACGACTTCGCCGCCATGTATCCGGATTTCCTGACCACCAACTATTCCGACGTTCTGGGCTCGTGGGTTACCTGGAAGACCTATCTCAACACCATCAAGTTCGCCGCCATCGTTTGGGCGCTGACCTTGTGCATCGGCTTCTGGGTCGCCTATTTCCTCGCCTTCCACATCCGCACCACGGCCATGCAGATGGTGCTGTTCCTGGTCTGCACCGTGCCTTTCCTAACCTCCAACATCATCCGCATGATCTCATGGATTCCGGTGCTCGGCCGCAACGGGCTGATCAACTCGACGCTGGTGCATCTGGGGCTGGTGCCGAAACCGATTGAATGGTTGCTCTATTCCGAATTCGCGGTCGTGCTAGCCATGGTTCATCTTTACACGCTGTTCATGGTGACGCCGATCTTCAACACGCTGATGCGCATCGACCGCTCGCTGGTCGAGGCCGCGCGCGACGCGGGTGCGTCCGGCTGGCAGGTGCTGTGGAACGTCATCATTCCGCTGGCCAAGCCGGGCATGGCGATCGGCACCATCTTCGTCGTCACGCTTGTCATGGCCGACTTCTCAACCGTGCAGGTGATGTCGGGCGGCCAGAGCGCCTCCGTTGCGCTGATGATGAAGAACCAGATGTCACTGCTGCAGTATCCGGCCGCCGCCGCCAATGCGGTGGTGCTGCTGGTGCTGGTGCTGCTGATAGTCGCCGGCATCCTGCGCATTGTCGACATTCGCAAGGAGCTCTGACGTGAGCCCCGAAAAACGCACTGTCGGTTTCTACGTGCTGGCGGTCTTCTTCACGCTGTTCGTATTGTTCCTCTACGGCCCGCTGTCAGCGATCCTGATTCTCTCCTTTCAGGGCGAGACCGGCGGCCTCACCTTCCCGCTCAACGGTGTGTCGCTGCACTGGTTCGCCAATCTGTTCGAGCGCCAGGCGGTCGGCGATTTCGGCGGCAGCTTCAAGCGCTCGCTGGTGCTGGGCGTCATGGTGATGATCGTCACCGTCGTTGTGTCACTGCTGGCGGGCCTTGCCTTCCGCCAGAAATTTCGGGGCGCTACCGCGCTGTTCTACCTGGCTGTCGCCAGCCTCGTCGTGCCCTCGATCATCATTTCACTGGGCATCGGCGTGGTCTTCCAGCAGATCGGCTTTCGTCCGGCCTGGTACACGTCCGCCTTCGGCGCGCATCTGACCTGGACCTTGCCGTTCGGCGTACTGATCATGTTTGCAGTCTTCAACCGCTTCTCGCCGGCCTACGAGGAAGCCGCACGCGACCTCGGCGCCACCTCCTGGCAGACCTTCGCCCATGTCGTGCTGCCGATGATCGCGCCGAGCCTGATCGGCGTTGGCCTGTTCGGCTTCACGCTGTCCTACGACGAGTTCGCGCGTACGCTGATGACCTCAGGCACCTTCAACACGCTGCCGCTCGAAATCTATGGCATGACCACCAATGTCACGACGCCCGTGCTCTACGCGCTTGGCACGGTGACCACGGTGTTTTCGTTCCTGGTGATCCTGGCGACGTTGGGCGCCATCCTCTATGTCGGCCGCCGCCGGGCGAGAGCGTGACCGTGCAGATACTTGTGGTAAACCCAAACACGACCTCGAGCATGACCGAGACGATCGCCGCCGCAGCACGCGCGGTCGCCAGTGCCTGGACGGAGGTGGTTGCCGTCACTTCGTCCATGGGACCGGTGTCGATCGAAGGCTATTATGACGAGGCGCTGGCCGTGCCGGGCCTGCTGATGGAGATCGCCGCCGGCGAGCGTCGCGGCGCGCAGGCGGCCATCATCGCCTGTTTCGACGACACCGGCCTGGATGCGGCACGCGCCATGGCCGGTATCCCTGTCATCGGTATCTGCGAGGCGGCGCTTTCCATCGCCGCTTTCATTGCCCAGCGCTTCACCGTGGTGACAACCACCGAACGCTCGCTTGTACCTGTCGAGGGGCTGGTGCAGCGCTACGGCATGGCGGGCCGCGTCCGCGTGCGCGCTGCGGACATATCCGTGCTTGCGCTGGAGGACCCGGCATCTGGCGCGGTCGGAAAACTGCGCGACGAAATCGCCCGAGCCATCCGGGAGGATCGCGCCGAGGCCATCGTGCTCGGCTGCGCCGGTATGGCCGACCTTGCGCAGCGGCTACAGGCGGAGTTCCAACTACCGGTGATCGACGGCGTCGGAGCAGCACTCAAGCAGGCCGAGGCGCTTATCTCGCTCGGCCTGTCGACATCGAAGCGCGGCGCCTATGCAAGCCCGCTGGCCAAGCCCTATCGTGGTGTGCTGAAATCCTTCTCACCCGGAATAGCCGCTGCGGAGTGAGCGCCATGAAGCCGACCATCCGGACGCTGTCGCTGCAGGAGCTGGCTGTTCTCGTCGACTGGGCGGCCGCGGAAGGCTGGAACCCAGGCCTTGAAGACGCGGCGATGTTCCAGGCCGCGGATCCCGAAGGCTTCATCGGCGCCTTTGTCGGCAACGAAATGGTCGCGGCAATCTCGGCGGTGGCCTATGGAATCGAGTTCGGCTTCATTGGCCTCTACATCTGCCGGCCGGATATGCGCGGCAAAGGCTACGGCAAGGCGGTGTGGAACGCCGGCATGAAAAGGCTTGCCGGCCGCACCATCGGGCTCGACGGCGTCGCAGAGCAGCAGGCGAATTACCGGCGCATGGGCTTCAGCCCGGCCTACGAGACCACCCGCTACAGCGGGCGCAAGGTGGGACCCTCGGGCAGAGCCGACGGACTGCGGTTGTTGACGACAGAGCTCGTGCCCGACATCATCGCCTATGACGCACATTGCTTTCCCGCGCCCCGGCGTGCCTTCCTGCAGCGATGGCTGCAGGCGCCGCATCACGGGCTGGCGGCGATCAATTCGCGTGGCACCAGCGGCTATGGCGTAGCGCGGCGGTGTCGGTCCGGCTTCAAGATCGGTCCGTTGTTTGCCGACGATATGAAAATCGCCCTGCAATTGCTGGAACGACTGGCTGGTGCCTGCGAGGGCGGCGATCTGAGCATCGACGTTCCAGCCACCAAACGGGATTTTATCGCAGCGCTCAATGCGGCCGGTTTTGTGCCGACCTTCACCACCACCCGCATGTACAAGGGCCCGCCCCCGAAGCTCGGCCCGCAACGGTTGTTCGGCGTGACGACGCTGGAACTGGGATAGCGACGGTACGGACCTCTGACCGGCCCCCGCCAAGGAACTCCTTCAGGCGGCAGTGCGCCGTCCCGGCACCGGATTGCCGGGCGGCTCGTGGCCGAGCGGCGTCACCAGCGTCAGGTCGGGATAGCCGCTTTCGATCAGCTTGACCGCGGCCTGTGCTACTTCGTCGTCCGACTCCAGCATGGAGAGAAAGACCTCGGTGGCATCGCCGGTCAGACGGCTGATGCCTTGCGCGTCGGCTGGTCCGCATTCGACCACGACCAGATCATAAGCCGTTGTCAGCGACTGCATGATGATCGGCAGCCGGTCGGCGGCGCGCATGGCGCGGACCGGATCGGCGGTGCCGACGGGAATGACGTGACAGTCCGAGTAGAGATCGGCGTGGATGACGTCGCTGAACTGCGCCTCCGAAGCGAGCAGGTTCGTGATGCCGGGGAAAAGCCCACTGTCCAGCATCGGCCGTGAGGCCGCCCCCGACGCGGTGAGATCCAGCAACAGGACGCGCAGGCCGGCGTCGGCGACCTCGCGTGCGACCAGGACCGCGGATGCGGCGGCCTCGTCGCCCTCCGGCGAGACGAAGATGGCGCGCGCGGCACCACTGGCGATCAGCTTTTCGGCAGCCTTCTCAACGTCGATCTCACCCAGCGTCGAATGCACCGGTTCGGGCTCGACAGCCGTCTGCTTGGCTGCCGCTGCCTCGGCCATTGCGACCATATCAGGCGCTTCGGCCATGGCGGGCATCGTGGCGTAGGGCTTGGCCTCCGCCGCAGCCGGGCGGTTCCCCATCTCCGGGCGAAGGACGGGATCCCGGAGGACGGCGGGTTCCTGGCGGACAACCGGCATTGCGACCATGTCAGACGCCTGCGCCACATGGGGCATCGCGACCTCATCGATCCGTTCGAAGCGGGAACCGGTCGCCGGACGCATCGCACGGCCGGAAAACAGCTCCCGCAGAAGCGTCACGATGGCCATGATCAGCAGCGATGCGGCGAAAGCGGCGCCAACGATAGGTCCGACCTTCGGGAAATAGGCCTCGGAGGGAACCGAAGCCTTCGAGGCGATCCGGGCGTCAACCGGCAGATAGTTGCGGTCTTGGCGCGAAGCCGCTTCGCGATAGTTGGCCAGATACAGCTCGAGCTGCTGCCGTTTGGCGGTAGCGTCGCGCTGCAGCGCGTCGAGATCGACCTGCTGTTCGCCGGCTTGCGCCGAAGCCGCCTTCAACGTGTTGACGTCGGCGACAAGCTGGTTCTCGCGGGCCTTTGCCGTCTCGGCCTGCATCAACAGGCCTTTCATGATCTTCTGGGCCTCGCTGCGGATCTGCGCGTCGAGATCGGCCAGTTGCGATTTCAGCGCGCGAATACGCGGATGATTGCCAAGCAACGTGGTCGACAGATCGGCGATGTTGGAGCGCAATTCGACCTGTCGCTCGCGCAAGCGCTGGATCAGGTCCGACGACAAAACCTCCGGCACGGCATCCAGCGAACCGCCAGTCTGCAGCGCCCTGCGCACACCGTCAGCGGTCGCTTCGGCAGCGGCGCGGTTGGCGCGCACTTTCGACAGTTCGCTCGACAGTTCCGAAAGCTGCTGGGTGGCCAGCACCGAATTGTTGCCACCCATCAGAAGATCGGACTGTGAGCGGTAGGCGGCTACCTTGGCCTCGGCGTCCTTGACCTGTTTTGACAGGTCGGCGATCTCCGGTGCCAGAAAGTCAGCAGCGGCGTTGTTGGATTCGAGCTTGGCCGCCCCTTGCCCTGCTATATAAGCGGCGGCAATGGCGTCCGGTATGGCGGCCGCGAGCTTGGGATCTTCCGACGAGAACTCAATGGCAATGATGCGGGTCTTCTCGACACCATAGACGTTGAGCTTCTCGTGCATTTTCTTGAGGACGCGTTCTTCCGCCGGAATCTCCATCGGATCGCTTTTCAAGCCTACGAGGACCAGGGCGCGGCTCAACGGCGACATGTCGAGCGCGTCGTCGAACTCGGGCAATTTTTCCAGACCAAGCTTTTGTGCGACCTGCTTGAGGATTTCGTTGGAGGAAATTATCTGGACCTGGGTGGCGACGCCCTGTTCGTCGAGAATTGGCTTGTCGGTGTCATTGTTGTTGCTGGCCGGCCGCGTGTAGACAGATTCGCGTGGTGCGATCTCCACCTGCGTCTCGGCCTTGTAGTGGCGGGTTGCCAACGAAGCGAAAGCGAATGCCAGCCCTGTCACCGACAGCACGACGACGACTATGCGCAACCAGTTCCTCGCCAGGCTGGCGAAGAGTTGCCTGAGATCGACATCGACATCTGCGGCCGCGGACTGAACGGACATGCATCCCTACTCCGATACTGGGTCAGGATGCACCGTAAACAACTATGGTAACTCAGCCGTTAAGAACACGGTAAGTTTCCGTTAGGGTTTACTGGCGAGTGAAAAACAAACCTGCAAAAAAACGCAAAAACTCTTGCCGATGCGCCATGCGTCAGCCCCTCCCTTTACCGGTCATTAACCCTAACAGGATGATAACGAACCCGATCCCTGATGTTTGCTGCGACGCCGCAGCGGCAAGTCGAAGGTACCTGTCCGGTCATGAAAAGCACTGCTCCCCTGTTTCGCGCTCTGCTTGCCGTGTCGATGCTTGCTGGCTGTTCCAGCTATCGGCCGACGCCGGCAGCCTTCCACGAGGTGCTTGATCAGCCCTATCGTCTTGGCGCCGGCGACCGCGTCCGCGTCACAGTGTTCGAGCAGGACGGGCTGACCAACACCTACAGCGTCGACCAATCCGGGTACATCTCCTTCCCGCTTGTCGGCGCCATACCGGCACGTGGCCACACCGCGCAGCAGATGGAAAAGCAAATCGCCGACAAATTGCGGCAAGGCTATCTGCGCGATCCCGACGTTTCGGTCGAGATCGATCGCTACCGGCCGATCTTCGTCATGGGCGAAGTGGGTGCCGGCGGCCAATATTCCTATGTCCCCGGCCTGACGGTGCAGAAGGCGATCGCCATTGCCGGCGGCTTCACGCCGCGCGCCAACCAGGAAAGCGTCGACATCACCCGCGACATCAACGGCAAGGTGATGACCGGCCGCGTGGTCACCTCCGACCCGCTGCTGCCCGGCGATACCGTCTACGTCCGCGAACGCCTGTTCTGACGAACCACGTGGCGGACACCCTCAGGATCGTCCATTGCTTTCGCTCACCCGTCGGGGGAATTTTCCGCCATGTGCGCGACCTGACCGAGGCGCAGGTCGCCGCCGGGCATTCCGTCGGCATCGTTTGCGATTCGACAACGGGCGGCGAGTTCGAGGAAAATCTGTTCGAGCAGATGAAGGACATGCTGGCGCTCGGCATCCATCGCACGCCGATGCAGCGCCATGTCGGCCCGGGCGACCTTGCCTCGGCCTGGCGCACTTACAGGATCATCAAGGAATTGCGGCCGGACGTTTTGCACGGGCACGGCGCCAAGGGTGGCGCCTATGCCCGTCTGTTCGGCTCATTGTTGCGGGTATCAAGGTCTCGCGTAGCCCGCCTCTATTCGCCGCATGGCGGCTCTCTCCACTATGACGAGAACACGACCACCGGAAAGCTGTTCTTCGCGCTCGAGCGCTTCATGGCCCGCTTCACCGACTGCCTGCTGTTTGTCTCCGACTATGAGAGGCGAACCTATCGCCATAAGGTCGGCGAACCGCCCATTCCCAACACCCTTGTCTATAACGGTCTGCGCGCCACAGAATTCGAACCGGCGATCACCGANCGATCACCGAGCCCGACGCAGCCGATCTGCTCTATATCGGCATGATGCGCGACCTGAAGGGGCCGGATATCTTTATCGATGCCTTGGCGCTGGCCGGCCCCCAGTTCGGCCGCGCACTGACCGCGGTCATGGTCGGACACGGCGACGACCTGCCGCGCTACCACGTGCAAGTAAAACGCCTGGGGCTTGAGCGTCATGTCCGCTTCCTGCCGCCGATGCCGGCCAGGGACGCCTTTGCACTGGCGGCGCTCGTCATCGTTCCCTCACGCGCCGAAGCCATGCCCTATATCGTGCTGGAAACGCTTGCCGCGGGAAAGCCGATGGTCGCCACCGCAGTCGGCGGCATTCCGGAGATCTTCGGCACGAGTTCCCCTGCGCTGATCCGGCCCGACCCGGTCGAGCTTGCCGACAAGATAGGCCAAGCGCTGGCCGACCCTGCTGCCTATATCAACCTGATGCCCGATGGCGCGAACCTCAAGGCGCGGTTCGGCGCCGATGTGATGGCCGCCGACATCGAAAAGGCCTACTTCGCCGCGCTCGACAGATAGCCGTTTCAAAACCACAGGTTGTTTCAAGGGTTTCTTAGCTCTCTTTTGCTATTCACCGTCGGGAAGCTTGCGGAAAGCCCCATGAACGAGATCGACCCCGCGCGCCGCTTTTCAGCAGAGGCGGTGCGTAAATTCGACGGCCCGGCCGATGGCGATACTCCCATCGGCATGAACGATGTCGCCCGCCAGGTCGCTACGCAGTACAGGCGCGATACGATGTCGCCGATCATGGTCAGCGGCGTCCTGCGCATGGTCGAATTCGGCTTGCTGCTGCTGTCTGGGCTCGCCGTCTATTTCCATTTTGTCGGGTTCTTCAACTATCTCGCCTGGCAGTATCCGCTGACGATCGCCGCCGCGTCTTTCCTGGCCGTGGTTCTGCTCGACGTTACCGACTGCTACCAGGTTGTTTCGCTGATGCGGCCGATCGCTAATTTCAGCCGCATCCTGCTGGCCTGGGCTGGTGCCTTCGCCCTGATGGCGTTGACCGCGTTCGCCATGAAGATGGCGCAAGACTATTCGCGCCTTTTGTTCGGCAGCTGGTTCGTCATCGGTTTCGTCCTCATCTTCGGCCTCAGGCTGGTGATGTCGAAGTTGATCCGGCGCTGGGCGCGCGATGGCCGCATGGAACGGCGCGCCGTCATCGTCGGCGGCGGCAAGGCGGCGGAAATCCTGATCCGTTCGGTCGAAAAGCAGCCTTACAACGACATCCGCATCTGCGGCATCTTCGACGATCGCGGGGACAAGCGCTCGCCGCCCATCGTCGCCGGCTATCCGAAGCTCGGCACCATCTCGGAACTGATCGAATTCGCCCGCATCGCCCGCATCGACATGCTGATCGTGTCGCTGCCGCTGACTGCGGAATCGCGCGTGTTGCAGCTACTGAAGAAACTATGGGTGCTGCCGGTCGACATCCGGCTGTCGGCGCATTCCAACGCACTGCAATTTCGCCCGCGCTCTTATTCCTACATCGGCTCGGTGCCGATGCTCGATATTTTCGACAAGCCGATCAACGACTGGGATTCGGTCGCCAAGCGCGCCTTCGATATCGTCTTCAGTCTCATCGGCATCGTCGTGTTCTCGCCGGTGATGCTGGCGACCGCCATCGCCATCAAGCTGGACAGCAAGGGGCCGGTGCTGTTCCACCAGAAGCGGCACGGCTTCAACAACGAGATCATCGAGGTCTACAAGTTCCGTTCGATGTATACGGATAAGGCCGACCCGACCGCCAAGCAGACGGTGACCAAGAACGACCCGCGCGTCACCCGTGTCGGCCGCTTCATCCGCAAGACCTCGATCGACGAGCTGCCGCAGTTCTTCAACTCGCTCTTGGGTTCGCTGTCGCTTGTCGGTCCACGCCCGCATGCCATCGCCGCGCAGTCGCACAACCTGCTCTACAACGAAGTGGTCGACGGCTATTTCGCGCGCCACAAGGTCAAGCCCGGCGTCACCGGCTGGGCGCAGATCAATGGCTGGCGCGGCGAGATGGACACCAATGAGAAGATCCGCATGCGGACGGAGTACGACCTCTACTACATCGAGAACTGGTCGCTGCTGTTCGACTTGCGCATCCTGTTCCTGACGCCGGTCCGGCTGCTCAACACGGAAAACGCCTATTGAGCGCGATCAGCCATGATTTGCCGCGCGCGGCGGTCAACGCCAAGCTGATCGCACTGATCTCCTCATGCGCGGTCTTCCTCGGCATATTCCTGTCCGGCTTCGTCATCAGCGAACCGGCGCCTTACGAACTTTATATGGCGGGACTGATCGCCATCTGGGCCCTGTTCGGCCTCAGGGTGTCGCGTGCCGCAATGCCGCTCCTGGTGCTGCTGGTGACGATGAACATCGGCGGCATGATGGCGATGACGCAGATGTCGGATCTCGCCAACACGCCGCTCTATCTCGCCGTCTCGCTGTTTCTTGCCTTCACCGCCGTGTTCTTCGCCTCGGTGACGGCGGTACAACCCAGCCTCTACCGGCTGATCTTCGTCGCCTATGTCGTGTCGGCGGTGATAACCTCGCTGCTCGGCATTGCCGGCTATTTCCATGCCTTTCCGGGTGCGGCGATGTTCACCAAATACGACCGCGCCGCCGGCGCTTTCCAGGATCCGAACGTGTTCGGACCATTCCTGGTGCTGCCCGGCATCTATCTGCTCTATCTGCTGTTGACCGGACCGGTCGCACGCATGCCTCTGCTGGCAGTGCCGCTGCTGATCATCACGGCGGGCATCTTCTTTTCCTTCTCGCGCGGCGCCTGGGGCATGTTCGCCGTCTCCGCTGTCCTGCTCACCGGCTGCCTGTTCCTGCAGAGCGCCAGCGGCATGTTCCGGCTGCGCGTGGTGGTGATGACGATCGCCGCGCTGGCACTGCTGGTCGTCGCCATGATCGTCATCCTGCAGCTGCCCGGCGTGTCGGAAATGTTCTCCAACCGCGCCCATCTCGAGCAGAGCTACGACACCGCCCGCCTCGGCCGCTTCGCCCGCTACGGGATCGGCTTCCAGATGGCGATGGAGCATCCGTTCGGCATCGGTCCGCTGGTCTTCGGCAAGATTTTTGGCGAGGACACCCACGACATCTGGCTGAAGATGCTGATGGACTATGGCTGGCTCGGCTTCGTGTCGTTCCTCGCGCTCGTCTTATGGACGATATCAGCCGGCTTCCGCATCCTGCTGCGCGACCGTCCGTGGCAGCCCTATCTCCTGTGCGCCTATGTCGCCTTCATCGGCAATATCGGGCTCGGCACCTTCATCGACATCGACCACTGGCGTCACGTCTATTTGCTGCTCGGCCTGATCTGGGGCGCGATCGCACTGGAGTATCGCCATCAGCGACTGTTGCGGCCTGCGTCGGTACAAGCAAGAAGCTAAAGATTGGAACCTGATCTGGCTGGATTTCCAGCCAATGCGGACTCGGGGGAAGTCCTGCCTCAAAATGGTCGGAGTGGCCGGATTCGAACCGACGACCCCTTGACCCCCAGTCAAGTGCGCTACCGGGCTGCGCTACACTCCGGACCGGTCGCGATGTATCGTGATAACCCCGGTCGGGTCAACCGAAATTCGGCGCCTATCATGCCGGTACGATCGCGGCTGCCGGCGAGCCCTGCAATACCGGGCCTGACCTACCCTTGGCAGACATCGACCCACTCAGCACCAGTGAGATCGATCATGCGCTGTAGCGCGATTCGCACCGCGGCATTGGTGGCGCCTGCGGCTGGCACGACCTCGTCGAATTCGCGCAGCGATACATCACAGAAGGTCGGCAGTGGCGCCGGCAGGCCGAACGGGCAGACGCCGCCGACCGGATGGCTCGTCGCTTCGACAACCTCGGCGGCGTCGAGCATGCGCGGCTTGCCGCCGAACTGGTCCTTGAACTTGCGGTTGTCCAGCCTGGCGATACCGCTGGTCACCACCAGCATGGTGCGATCGCCGACGCGCAGGCAGATCGTCTTGGCGATCTGTGCCGGCAGCACGCCATGCGCCTCCGCCGCCAAGGTCACCGTCGCCGAACTCGCTTCCGTGACGATGACATCGATGTCGGGTGCGCGGGTGGCGAAGAAGGCACGAACGGATTCCAGGCTCATCGTCAAAATCCATGATTCAAAAGTTGATGAATGGCAGAGTGACTTCCAGCGGATTTTGGCCGCCGCGCGTATGAACACGCGCGACACACAAATCGGCAAGCCCCAGACTGAAGCGAATGCAGCGGCAGGTACAAAGAACCCGCCAAGGAGGCCTTGGCGGGTTCTTGGAACACCTGGTGCAGATTATGACAGGGATCGGCCTTGCGCGGCCGGCGTTGGCACGGCCGGAGTGATCAGGGCCTCCTGGGGAAGTCGAAGCGCGGACACAATACGACGCAGCTTCAACGGATCGGTCACCTTGCCGCTCTCGATATCCTCAATCTCGTCGACCGCCAGACCGCACGTCAGGGAAAGCTTTTCCACGCTGTAGCCGCGGGCCTCCCGCATCGCTCTGAGGGTGCTGTAATCAGGCCCGCTCCCGTTGATTGCCGATTCGGGGCGGGCTTCGCTTTTTGCATTATGGGGCATTGGCAACTCCATGACTGAAAGGTTTGATCAAATGAGGAGTGTTGCCTGAGACGACCGGGAAGATGCCCGCTCGCCAGCGATTTGCCAAGAGCCAAACGGACCGTCACGGGATCGTGAACCAGCCGCCTGCGAGGCGCGGCGTTTCGGCCCTGGCGATGATGACGCCGGCGGCCCTGGATTGCGTAGAAACAGTCCGGAAACAAGATTCTACAATCGGGAGATACTGACGAAAAAATTCAGGAGCGTAATCCCATTCGCGGCGATCGGATGACCGAGCCGATGAACCTGCTAAGAAGGAAACGATCCATGAAGAAGTCCCTCCTCTCGACCCTCGGGCTTGCAGTTGCACTTGCTTTCACGGTGCCGGTGATCGGCGCAACGAGCGCGGATGCGGCCCCGATGGCAAGACATCATCGTCATCACCACCACGCTGTTTGCCACTATGGGATGCATCGCCGCCATCACGTTCATCACCACCACATGAAGAATATGATGAGGAAGGCCTACTAACATGCCAACCAGAAGACCGGCCTTGGCTACTTGTTCAAGGCTGGTCTCCTCTTGGCACTGCGGCGCGACACGATGCGGGCGCGTCGATTTCGTCGAACGACAGCGTCGGGGATCTTCAGCATCCGAATGACCGGGCCTACTCCTCAGCGCCGGCTGAACAGCAGGCTGGCGACGAGGCCAACCACCACAAGGCCGACCGCAGCGGCTACCGCCGGATGATCGCGGGCCGACTTCTCGATCACTCTGCCCCGTTTGCGGATTGCCGGCATGGCATCGCGCAGACGTTCGGCAAGATCGGAATAGGTGTCGAGCGCGGCATCGCGACCGTCCTCGTAGTAGGCACCGCCTCGCTTGGCCACTGCCTTTCTCAGGCTGGCCAATTCCTTGGTCAGAGCCGCGACCTGTCTGTCGATATCCATGCCAGAGAGGGTCGAAGATGATGCCATGATGTGTTTCCTTCACGTTTAGAAGGAAGCGTAACGCCTCATCGGAAGACGGGTTCCGGTTTTCGAAATATCGATATCGGTTCGGGCAGCTCTATCTCTTTGTTTTTACGCAATTCCCAAAGGGAAAGCGCTGTGCGCTTTTCCCGGCAAAACCGTTTCACACTTTTGCTGGAATTGCTTTAGCGCACCTGGTCAAGCAGGCGCTTGCATTCCAGAAGATCGAACAGCGCTTCCTGCAGCAGCGCGCGATTGTCGCGCGAGAGTTTCGACGCGTCCGGCTGCACCGGACCGTCCTCGTCGCTCTTGCCGAGGCCGAAAAAGCGGCGGCTGGGTTTGACGCGCGGCTGGCCAACCAGTTCGTCGTCCATGCCGCGCGGCTGGGCCGCGGGCGTCAACGGCACTTGATCGGCCTGCTTTCGCTGCGAAATCGCCTCAACGGCCGCCATGTCGCCACTGCCGATGGCGACCAGGAAATGATTGCCGTTCTCGCGCAACAGCTTCTGCACGCCCTTGATGGTGTAGCCCTGGTCGTAGAGCATGTGGCGGATGCCCTTGATCAGTTCGACATCCTGCGGCCGATAGTAACGACGGCCGCCCCCGCGCTTCATCGGCTTGATCTGGGTGAAACGCGTTTCCCAGAAGCGCAGCACATGCTGCGGCAAATCGAGATCTTCAGCGACCTCGCTGATGGTACGAAAGGCGTCGGGGCTCTTGTCCATGGGCGAATCCTCACGCTGGACGATGATCCGGCTTTACCCTGCCGAATCGGGTCTCATTTCAGCGGTTTATGAAGCAATATTCAAGCCCGGCGTCATGGCGGCGGCGGTTTTCAACCGCGCGATGGTCTACTTGCCGCTTTTGGCCTTGCCGCTTTGGTGGGAGCGCAAGATACGGTTCTTCAGGACGTTCGACGACTTGAAGGTCATCACCCGGCGCGGCAGGATCGGCACTTCTTCGCCGGTCTTCGGATTGCGGCCGATGCGCTCGTTCTTGGAGCGAACGTGGAACGTCGCGAAGGACGACAGCTTCACCGTCTCGCCACGGACGATCGCCTCGCAGATTTCGTCCAGCACCGCTTCGACGAGTTCGGCCGATTCAGTGCGCGACAGGCCGACCTTCCGGTAAACCGCCTCGGCAAGGTCGGCGCGCGTAAGTGTCTTTCCCCCCATCCGACCGTCCCATCAGCTCAAAACATAAAATTCGGCACAACAACGATAGAGCCTAAGTAATTGATCCGGCAAGGTCAAGGACCGAAACCGGACCGTTTGGCACTTACCAGCGAACCAGGACCGCACCCCAGGTGAAGCCGCCACCCATGGCCTCCAGAAGCACCAGATCGCCCTTCTTGATGCGGCCGTCCGCGACGGCCACCGAAAGCGCCAGGGGCACGGAAGCAGCCGAGGTGTTACCGTGCAAATCGACCGTGACCACCACCTTTTGCTCGGCTATCCCGAGCTTCTTGGCGGAAGCGTCAATAATTCGTTTATTGGCCTGGTGCGGCACGAACCAATCGAGGTCATCGGCGGTGATGCCGGCTTGCGCGAACGTCGCTTCGATGACGTCGGTAATCATGCCCACCGCATGCTTGAAGACTTCGCGGCCCTCCATTCGGAGGTGGCCGACGGTGCCCGTGGTCGACGGCCCGCCGTCGACGAAAAGCTTGTCCTTGTGAGTACCGTCCGAGCGCAGGCTGGCCGCCAGCACGCCACGGTCGGCGATTGCGCCAGTCCCCTCGCCGGCTTCCACGACCACGGCACCGGCGCCGTCGCCGAACAGCACACAGGTCGAGCGGTCGCTCCAGTCGAGGATGCGCGAGAACGTCTCCGAGCCGATGACTAGGACGCGCTTGGCGAGACCGCCGCGGATGTAGAGATCGGCGGTGGCCACGGCATAGACAAAGCCCGAGCAGACCGCCTGCAGATCGAAGGCAAAGCCGTGATGCATGCCGAGCCGGTTCTGGATATCGACGGCGGTGGCCGGGAAGGTGTTGTTGGGCGTCGAGGTCGCCAGCACGACCAGATCGATGTCGGCGGGCGTGAGACCAGCATTGGCAAGCGCTGCGCGCGCCGCCGCCTCACCGAGCGAAGCCGTGGTCTCGTCATCCCCAGCGATATGGCGCTGGCGAATGCCGGTGCGCTGCGCGATCCACTCGTCGGATGTTTCGACCATGCCTTCGAAATCGGCATTCTTCATGATTCTGCGGGGCAGCGCGGCGCCCGTGCCGCGCACGACTGATCTGATCAAAGTTCTTTCCTATTCCTTTGCGTCGGTTACGACGTCGGATTTCCTGTTTGCCTGGGCATGCGGGTTGCGCGCATGGAACAGGTGGAGGTCGGCCTCGATGCGGTCGAGCAGATTGTTGCGCACCATATCATAGCCAAGCTCGATCGCCGCAGCGAAGCCGTCCGAATCGGCACCGCCGTGGCTTTTCACCACGATGCCGTTCAGTCCAAGGAAGACGCCGCCGTTGGAGCGGCCGACATCCATCTTTTCGCGCAGGCGATCGAAAGCGCCCTTGGCGAAAATGTAGCCGATCCTGGCCATCAGCGTCCGGCTCATCGCCGCGCGCAGATAACCACTGATCTGGCGCACCGTGCCTTCCGCCGTTTTCAGCGCGATGTTGCCGGCAAAGCCTTCGGTGACGACAACGTCGACCACGCCCTTGCCGATGTCGTCGCCCTCGACGAAACCATGATAGTTCATCGAGGCCATGTTGGCTTCGCGCAGCATGCGCCCGGCCTCCTTGACCTCTTCCTGGCCCTTGATCTCCTCAACCCCGACATTGAGCAGGCCAACGGTCGGCCTGGCGACGCCGAAGACCGAGCGCGCCATGCCGGTGCCCAGAATGGCAAAGTCGATCAGCTGGTGCGCGTCGGCGCCGATGGTGGCGCCAACGTCCAGCACCACGCTTTCGCCCCGCAATGTCGGCCACAGGGCCGCGATCGCCGGGCGATCGATGGTGGCCATGGTGCGCAGGCAGAATTTCGACATCGCCATCAGCGCGCCGGTGTTGCCGGCGGAAATGCAGGCGTCCGCCGTGCCGGCCTTGACCGCTTCGACCGCCTTCCACATCGACGACTTCCAGCGGCCCTGGCGCAGCGCCTGGCTCGGCTTGTCGTCCATTCTGACCGCCACCTCGCAATGGAAGAACTCGGTGACCGCGGCGAGCTTCGGAAATTTGGCTAGTTCCGGGCGCACGACCTCCTCACGCCCGAAGATGACGAAGCGGATGTCGGGACGGCGGGTCGCGACGGTCATGAGCGCCGGAATGACCACGGCTGGTCCGTGATCGCCGCCCATGGCATCGATGGAAATCCTGATCACGCGGTATTTATCTCACGGTTAGGCGGCAGGTCGCTTCAGCGACCGCGAAGGTTCGGCGAAAATAACGGTTTTGGGCTGCCGCACAACCGGCTTTTCCGTCACGGGCGAGGTTTTCAGGATTTTCCCAGCAAGGATCGCAGTTTTTGCTGAAATTCATTCTCCGCCGGTTCGGTCTCGCTGCCGGCCGCCAGCGAGGCACCCTGCTTGCGCGGATAAGGGTCGATGGCCAGTCCGAAGTACTGTTCGGCAAGTGCCCCGACATCGATCGTGTCACCGGAAAACGTTTCGGGACTGTCAGGGCCTTCGGCGTCGAGCAGGATCTCGCCGCCACCCTCGAAACCCTGCCGTCCCAGCTTGGAGTCCTCAGGCAGCAACAGCGCTTCGACCGGTTCGTCGATATGCGCCCCGATGGGCTCGAGCGTGACGATACAGGCCTGGGTGATGTCGGCTTCGACACGACCGCTGACCTTCACGCCATTGCGCTTCCATGACGCCACCAGAAGCTCGGCGCGATAGGATTCGACCGAAATCAGCCCGTGCTCCTCGGCCAGCGCCGCACGCTGTGCGGCATCGGCCTCGATAACCACCGGCAGACCCTTCTGCGGCAGGCGAGTGACGTTTGCGCGGAAGGATACCGGGCTTTGCAGGTCAACGTGCTTCATTGTTCAATCTCCCTTGGCAACGGGAAACGCCAGCGTGCCGGCGACAATCGATTCGGATGACTGCGCGGCCAGTTGATCGCGAGCATCGGTGACGTAGTTGGCAAGGAGCGATGCTTCCGGCCAGGCGCCGGAGTCGGGCCGGACATTGCGGGCAAGGGCTGCGGTGAGCCCGTTGCGGTCATTTCTTTCCAGCGCATCGTCATATGCGGCGGTTCGGCCATAAAACATCCTTGCCAACTTTTTCATGCGCTTGGGTACACCGACATCGCCAACGCCCAATTCCCGCAGCGAATGATCCACGTCGAGGAAGAACTCGTCGATCAGCACCTGGGCAACCTCTTGCGCCACGCCACCCTCGCCGCGCAACCGGTGCTGGAACAGGAACATGTGCAGCGACAGCATCTCGAAACGGCCAAGCGGCGTGTCCGGCACATTCCAATGGGAATAAAACACGGTCTGCCGCGCGGCCGCCACGATTTGTGCGTAAAGCGCCTCGGTGATAGCGCGGTTGGCGTGGCGTTCGCGGCCAAAAAGGCGCTGGAACATTGGGGATGGTCTCCTGGGGACCGTTTGTTGAAGTGGCCTTGTTGCATCGGCAAGCAAGCTGGTTTACCGGTTTCGCGGCCCAGCGCAAGTTGCGGCCAGCTAATGGAGTTGTTGTTGCGCGCCCTGAATTTCAAGTCGACCTACTCGTCCAGGCCCGCCGGCGCAATCTCGCTGCTGGTTATCATTTCGGCGCTATCCGCCTGCCACACCTCCAAGATGATCGGCGACCTCAGCCCGAGCGAGACGCTGACGCAAGGGTATGTCATCGACCAGCAGGCAATCGATTCGGTGCCCGTCGGCTCTAGCCGCGAGCAGGTGCTGCTGGCGCTCGGCACGCCGTCGACGACGGCGACCTTCGACAATGAGGCGTTCTACTACATTTCGCAGACGCGCAAGCGCTACGTGGCCTTCGACAAGCCGAGGCTCGTCGACCAGAAGGTGCTGGCGGTCTATTTCGGCGCCGACGGCCGCGTCACCCAGATCGCCAAATATGGCTTGAAGGACGGCAAGATTTTCGACTTCATCTCGCGCACCACACCGACCGGCGGCAAGGACCAGAACTTCCTCAGCCAGATCATCAACGGCGCCAGCAAGCTGGCCCCCGGCGTTCCCGGCGGCGGCACTCCCTGATCTCAGACCGCCCGGAGAGGGCAGCACCATCTCAGGCGACCAAAAACCCGCGGGAGCGATCCTGCGGGTTTTTGTTATGGCCACGGTCAAGGCGAGGCGGCGGAATGCTCGCCAAACAGAATTAGAGTGGCCGACAGTCGAGACGCGGGCCAGGCCTGGGCGCTTGCGTTATCGCGAACGCCGCGAAGGCTGGGCCGAAGAGAAGCACTGAGGGATCGACGTCGTTATCGTTCAATAGCAAAACCCGCGGGATCGCTCCCGCGGGTTTTGTTTCGACCAATGCTCTTCGATCAGCCGTGCGCGAGCACGGCCAGCAGCAGGAGAGCCACGATGTTGGTGATCTTGATCGCCGGGTTGACGGCCGGGCCGGCGGTGTCCTTGTAGGGATCGCCGACCGTGTCGCCGGTCACCGAAGCCTTGTGCGCCTCGGAACCCTTGCGATGCTTGACGCCGTCCTTGTCGACAAAGCCGTCCTCGAAGGACTTCTTGGCGTTGTCCCAGGCGCCGCCACCGGAGGTCATCGAGATGGCGACGAACAGGCCGTTGACGATGACGCCGAGCAGCGAGGCTCCCAGCGCTGCAAAGGCGGACGCCTTCGAGCCCGAGATCAGCAGCACGCCGAAATAGACGACGAGCGGCGCCAGCACCGGCAGCAGAGACGGGATGATCATTTCCCGGATCGCCGCCTTGGTCAGAAGATCGACCGCGCGGGCGTAGTTCGGCTTGGAAGTGCCGGCCATGATGCCCGGATCCTCGCGGAACTGCTTGCGCACCTCCTCGACGATGGCGCCGGCAGCACGGCCGACAGCCGTCATGGCGATGCCGCCGAACAGATACGGGATCAGGCCGCCGAAGATCAGGCCGGCAACGACGTAGGGGTTGGAGAGATCGAAGGAGATCTCGCCCATGCCCTGGAAGTAGGGATATTTGTCGCCATTGGCGGCAAAGAACTTCAGGTCGTTCGAATAAGCGGCGAACAGCACCAGCGCGCCGAGGCCGGCCGAACCGATGGCGTAGCCCTTGGTCACCGCCTTGGTGGTGTTGCCGACCGCGTCGAGCGCGTCGGTGGAGTGGCGCACTTCCTTGGGCAGGCCGGCCATTTCAGCAATGCCGCCAGCATTGTCGGTGACCGGGCCGAAGGCGTCGAGCGCAACGATCATGCCGGCAAGGCCGAGCATAGTCGTGACCGCGATCGCCGTGCCATAGAGCCCGGCGAGCTGATAGGTCGAGATGATGCCGCCGACGATGACGATCGCCGGCAGTGCCGTCGATTCCAGCGAGACCGCAAGGCCCTGGATGACGTTGGTGCCGTGACCGGTCACCGACGCCTGGGCGATGGAGTTGACCGGGCGCTTGTTGGTCCCGGTGTAGTATTCGGTGATCACGACGATGAGACCGGTCACCGCGAGGCCGATCAGGCCGCAGATGAACAGGTTCTTGCCGGTGATGACCATGCCCGCGACAGTGCCGACCTCACCCCAGCCAAGACATACGGAGGTGGCGACGCCGAGACCGACGACGGACAACAGGCCGGTGACGATCAGGCCCTTGTAGAGGGCGCCCATGATCGAGCCGTTAGAGCCGAGCTTGACGAAGAAAGTGCCGACGATCGAGGTCAGGATGCAGGCGCCGCAAATGGCGAGCGGATAGAGCATCGCAGCACCCAGAACGGCGGTGCCGCCAAAGAAGATGGAGCCGAGAACCATGGTGGCGACAACGGTCACCGCATAGGTTTCGAACAGGTCGGCGGCCATGCCGGCGCAGTCGCCGACATTGTCGCCGACATTGTCGGCGATGGTGGCGGGGTTGCGCGGATCATCCTCGGGAATACCGGCTTCGACCTTGCCGACGAGATCGCCGCCGACATCGGCGCCCTTGGTGAAGATGCCGCCGCCGAGACGGGCGAAGATCGAGATCAGCGACGCGCCGAAGCCGAGCGAGACCAGCGAGTCGATGACGATGCGGTCATCGGGCTGAAGGCCCAAGAAGTGAGTCAGGACAAGGTAGTAGATCGACACGCCAAGCAAGGCCAGGCCAGCAACGAGCATGCCGGTGATGGCGCCCGACTTGAACGCGATGTCGAGGCCGGCAGCGAGGCTGTTTGATGCGGCCTGAGCCGTGCGAACGTTGGCGCGAACGGAGACATGCATGCCGATGAAGCCGGCGGAGCCCGAAAGCACTGCACCGATCAGGAAGCCGACCGCGGCGGTGATGGACAGCAACCACCAAGCGAGCACGAGGACGACGACGCCAACGATGGCGATGGTGGTGTACTGACGCGCCAGATAGGCTTGTGCGCCCTCGCGGATGGCCGCGGAGATTTCCTGCATGCGTGCATTGCCCTGATCGGCCGCAAGGACCGAACGTGTCGCCCAGATGGCGTAAAGGATTGAAAGCAGGCCGCAGGCGATGACGGCGGAGATAATTGTCATTGCCGGATTATCCTCGATTGATGGCCCAAAAGAACCCCTCCCTGGGCCGTTGAGACAAAGACCGGATTCCGCGCACGGAATCCGCCTCTTCGCAGCGGTGTATGCGAAACAGGGCTGCGAACGTCAAGATATTGTTCGGTTTTTGCCCGGCTTTCGCCCAAAAGTGGAAAGCGGCGCCATTCTCATCGGCGCCATTACTGAATTAGATCGATTGAATGAGAACGATTTCGTCTGGTTGCCGGCGATAGGGTCGGACGCTCTGTCTGATCCAAACCGACGCTGCGGAGTAGGCCGCACGATCGCCTGCTTTGCAAATGCTCATCGCGAGCATATCTTCTGGACCAAGGCAGGAGTTGATCGATGAAATTCAAAGCTATTGTCCACGAAGCCGAGGAAGGTGGATTCTGGGCCGAAGTCCCCGCCATTCCAGGGTGCGCAACGCAGGGAGAAACCCTGGACGAGCTGTTGGCAAATCTGCGCGAAGCCATTGAGGGCTGTCTTTCAGTCGACCTTCCGTCGTCCTTGACTTCGGAACCCGGCAGGATCGTGGAAGTCGCAGTTTGAAGCCCATTTCCGGCAAGGAACTCTCGCGGGCAGTCGAGCGACGCGGTTGGGAGCTTCTGCGTGTCGCCGGAAGCCATCATATCTACGGAAAGCAGGGAAGCGTCGTACGTCTGTCGATTCCGATACACGGCAATACGCCGCTCAAGACTGGCCTGTTGCGTCATCTTATGAAGATGGCGGAAGTTGGCGAAGATGAAATCTGAAACCGACTACTCTGCCTCCCGGCCCATGCGACGCGCCGTGTAGCGCTCGATCGCCGACAGGCCGTCATAGATCAGCACGGCCAGAGCCGCCACGATCAGGCCGCCCTGAAGGACGAAGGCGAGGTTGTTGGACAACAGCCCGGCGATGATCACTTCGCCGAGCGTCCTGGCGGCCACCGTCGAGCCGATGGTGGCGGTGGCAAGGCTGATCACCACCGACAGTCTGATGCCGCCGAGGATGATCGGGGCGCTGAGCGGCAGTTCGACCTTGATGAGCCTTTGCCAGCCGGTCATGCCGGCACCGCGCGCCGCCTCGACGACATTGGCCGGCAGCGTCGTCAGGCCGGTCAGCGCATTTTCGAAGATCGGCAACAGCCCGTAGAGGAACAGCGCGATCAGCGTCGGCCTCTCGCCGAATCCGACGGCCGGCACGGCAAGCGCCAGCACCGCCACCGGCGGAAAGGTCTGGCCGATGTTGACCAGGCTGCGCGACAGCGGCAGGAATTCGGCGCCGGCCGGCCTTGTGACCAGGATGGCAAGCGCTACAGCGACAATGGTCGCGGCCACGGTGGCGATCAGGACGGTGCGCAAATGCAGCAATGTCAGCGTCAGCAGGCTGCCCTGGTTGTAGATTACCGGCGCGTTGTTCTCCGTCAGCGGCTTCAGCAGCGGCTCGAACCAGCCGGGATTGGTGACGAAAGCAACGAGCAGCACCACCAAGGCTAGCCTGAGCAGCGATGGAAGCCAGGGCTTCATGCCGGCCTCGCCGCGCGTTTCACCAGACCGTCGACCGTGACGCGGCCAAGCGACTTGCCGTCGGCGCCTTTGACGGGCAGCGCCGGCCTGCCTGACCACAGCAATTCAGCCAGTGCATCGCGCTGGCTGGCGTCGCCGGGG
The DNA here is from genome assembly GCF_000502955.1 of Mesorhizobium sp. LNHC252B00. Lineage (GTDB taxonomy): Bacteria > Pseudomonadota > Alphaproteobacteria > Rhizobiales > Rhizobiaceae > Mesorhizobium. The sequence goes on from NZ_AYWO01000011.1 coordinate 112,751, forward strand.
ATCGCTTCGCCTTCGGCGGAGCCCTTCTCCACGGCATCGCGCACGCGGCCGAGTGAAAGCAACCGGAATGGCCTTTCGCTGGCGCCGACCAGGGTCTCGACGAAGGCGCTTGCAGGCTTCGCCAGGATCTCGGCGGGCTTGGCGTATTGCACCAGCTTGCCGGCATCCATGACCGCGATCTTGTCGCCCATATGCACGGCCTCTTCCATGTCGTGGGTGACGAGGATGATGGTGGTGCCGAAGCGCTTCTGGATCGCCAGCAGATCCTCCTGCGCCTTGGTGCGGATGATCGGGTCGAGCGCGCCGAACGGTTCGTCCATCAACAGCACGTTGGGCTCGGCGGCAAGCGCGCGGGCAACGCCAACGCGCTGCTGCTGACCGCCCGACAGTTCGTGAGGATAGCGCGGCCCGAATGCTTCGGGATCAAGCTGATAGAGCGTCATCAACTCGTCGACCCGGGCCTTGATGCGGGCCTTGTCCCAGCCAAGCAGCACCGGCACGGTGGCGATGTTCTGCGCTACCGTGCGATGCGGAAACAGGCCGTGGCCCTGGATAGCGTAGCCGATGCTGCGGCGCAGTTCGTAACCGGGCAGCGAACGATTGTCGGCGCCGTCGAGTTTGATGATGCCCGCGGTCGGCTCGACCAGCCGGTTGATCATGCGCAGCAGCGTCGTCTTGCCGGAACCGGAGGTGCCGACAATGACGGCGATGGTGCGCGGCTCGATGACCATCGAAACGTCATCGACCACTGTTGTCGCGTCATAGCGCTTGGTAATGCCTTCGATCTCGATCATGCCGTTTCAACCCTGCGCTTGGTGGCAGTCATTTCGATCACCGCATCGAGAATGATGGCGGCGGCAAAGGCGAGCGCGACCGTCGGCACGGCGCCGAGCAGCACAAGGTCCATCGCCGTCTGGCCAACGCCCTGGAAGACGAACACGCCGAACCCGCCGCCACCGATCAGCGCGGCAATGGTGGCAAGGCCGATATTTTGCACCAGAACGATGCGGATGCCTGTGAGGATGACAGGAAAAGCCAGCGGAAACTCGACGCCGAACAGGCGCTGCCTGTCGGTCATGCCCATGCCGCGCGCAGCGTCGTTGGCGGCGCGCGGTACGCCAGCGAGACCGACCACGGTGTTGGCCACCACCGGCAGCAGCGAATAGAGGAACAGCGCGACGAAGGCGGGTGCTGTGCCGATGCCGCGAATGCCGAGCGCGGCAGCCCCCGGCACATGCGTGGCAACCCAGCCGAGCGGCGCGATCAGCAGGCCGAACAGCGCGATCGAGGGAATGGTCTGGATGATGTTGAGCACGTTGAGAACGCCGGCGCGCAGCCTTTCGACGTGATGGCAGAGAATGCCGAGCGGCAGACCGACGATCACCGCAGCCGCCAGCGAACCGAGCGCCAGCGTCACATGCTTGGAGCCCTCGGCCCAGAAACTGTCGGCGCGGTTGAAATATTCCTTCAGGATCGACAGATTGTCCCAGCTTCCCGAAATCAACAACAGACCGATCGCCAAAGCCGCGACCACGAGCGCGCCAACCCTCGCCCAGGGCGACAGATTCAGCCGTGTCAGCACGTCGGCGAGCAAGAGCGTGAAGGCAAAGATGAGACTCCAGAAACCGGAGGCCGGCGAAATTCTCGCAAAGGTGTTGCCCGCCGGCGTAAGAAATGTGCCGGCGACGCCGATCAGCAGCGCGAGTGCGGCAAGCGCCACCGCGCTGGCTGCCAGGCGCAGCGCGAGCGGTGTCCTGAACAGCGCGACAAGTGCCGCGGCGACTATGATGGCGAGCAGCATCGGCCCGGTCGCTGCCGGCAATGCCTCGATAATCGAGCGCGCCTGACCGGGGACGATGCGGTTGGCACGGAACGTGGCAAAGGGCGCCGCAAAAGCCGCGTAGGCTGATATCGCGGCGATCACCACGCCGAGCTTGTCGAAGCGGAGGGTCATGGCTGCCCCTCATGAGGAGCGATTTGCCACGTCTCGCAGCTCTCTCTGGGGATTAGCGAAAGCCGACGCGATATCCAATCTCCCCCCTTGCGGGGGAGATGGCCGGCAGGCCAGAGGGGGGTGTGAAGGATCGCCAACTTTCGAGCGGCTTGTTCAGAAGCAACCCTGTCGAGGCACGCACCTTTGACGGTTTGAGAGGTCGGCGGGGCAGCACCCCTCTCTGTCCTGCCGGACATCTCCCCCGCAAGTGGGGAGATCAGCAGCTTCCAGAGGGAGGTGCCTTGCACCGGTGTCACTATGAGCTAGGTGCAGACTATTTCAAAAACCCGTTCTTCTTCAGGAAGTCTTCGGCGACGCCCTTGACCGGCTCGCCGCCGACCTGCACGCGCCCGTTCAGTTCCTGCAGCGTGACGAGGTCGAGCTTGGCGAAGACCGGCTTCAGCAGCGTCTCGATCTCGGGGTGTTGTTTCAGCACCGCTTCGCGGATGATCGGCGCCGGCTGGTAGACCGGCTGGACGCCCTTGTCATCATCGAGCACGACGAGGCCAGACGGCGCGATGCCGCCATCGGTGCCGTAGACCATGGCCGCGTTGGCGCCGTTGGTCTGGTTGGCCGCCGCGGCGATGGTCGCCGCCGTGTCGCCGCCGGAGAGCGTGATCAGCTGGTCCGGCTTCAGTGTGAAGCCATAGGTGGTCTGGAACGCCGGAAGTGCTGCCGCCGAATTGACGAACTCGGCGGAAGCCGCCAGCACCACCTGACCGCCGCCCGCGACGTACTTGCCGAAGTCTGAAAGCGTGGCGAGCTTGTTGGTCTCGGCGACCTCCTTGCGCAGCGCAATCGCCCAGGTGTTGTTGGCGGGCGACGGCGACAGCCAGACGATCTTGTTGGCGTCATAGTCAAGCTTCTTGGCCGTCTCATAGGCCTTGGCGGCATCCTTCCACACAGGATCGTTGGCCTTCTCGAAGAAGAAAGCGGCGTTGCCGGTGTATTCGGGATAGATGTCGATCTCACCGGCGGTGATCGCCTTGCGCACCACCGGCGTACCGCCGAGCTGAATGCGGTCTGTTGTCTTGATGTTGTTGGCGTTGAGCACCAGCTGGATGATGTTGCCGAGCACGCCGCCCTCGGTGTCGATCTTCGAGGAGACAACCACCTGAGCACTGGCGGAAGCCGCCGTGATGCCGAGCGCCAATGCCGCGCCGGCCAGAACCTTGACTGAAAGCATCGTGAAAACCCCTTGCTAAGAACCGTAATGCGGTGGCCGCATATGAGCATGGCTTCAACGGCCAGTCGGGGCATACGGTTTCATAACAATACGCGCTGACGCAATATTTTTGTTGCGGTGCGGCAGATGCGGCCGGCCTTATGCTGACAGCGCTGTGTCAGGTGAAGCGGCGAAGGGATCAGACTTCGACTTTGCGCAAGCCGGTGAGCTTGAGTGCGCCTAGCGCCACGAAACACAGAACGGTGACCGGGAATATCATCCAGTTCAGCATCTCCCAGCCCCAGGCGTTATAGACCATGCCTGACATCAGCGAAGCGCAGGCGACGGAGCCGAACAGGACAAAGTCGTGGAAGCCTTGCACCTTGCCCTTTTCGGACGACCGGTAGCTGGCCGACACCATCGCCGTGGCGCCGATGAAGCCAAAATTCCAGCCAAGGCCGAGCAGGATCAGCGACGTCCAGAATTGCCACAACGCCAGGCCCGACAGGGCGACAATGGCGCAGCCAATGAGCAGGATCAGGCCGGTCGCCACAATGCGTTCGGGGCCGAAGCGATGGATCAGCGAGCCGGTGAAGAAGCTCGGCGCGAACATCGCCATGACGTGCCAGGAGATACCGAGCGTCGCGTCGTTCTCAGACAGGCCGCAGCCAACCATGGCCAGAGGAGCGCCGGTCATGACGAAGCTCATCAGCGCATAGCTGCCGACCGCGCAGAACAATGCCGCTACGAAACGCGGCTGCGTCACGATTTCGGCCAATGGCCTGGCGTCGCTGTCGGTGATCTCTACCCTGCTGGATGCCTTTGCCGGCAGCCGCAGGAACGACAGGATGATGGCGCCGACCGCGGCCAGCGGCAGGATGGCGGCGAACGAACCGGCAAACATCACCGGCGCCAACAATTCGCGGGTGAAGATGACGATCTGCGGCCCGAGGATGGCGGTGACGATGCCGCCGGCCAGTACGAAGGAGATGGCGCGCGCCTTGAATTCCGGCGGCGCATTGTCGGCGGCGGCGAAGCGGAACTGCTGGACGAAGGCACCCCCGACACCGATCGTGAGCAGGCCAAAGGCAAACAGCCAGAAGCTGCCCTGATAAAGCGCCAGCGTGGCGACCAAGCCGCCCAGCGCCGTGACGATCGTGCCGATCATGAAGCCGTCGCGCTGCCCCATGCCGCGGATAATGGCCGCTGCTGGCAGCGCGCCGAGCGCCACGCCGATGTTGAAGCCGGTGATCGGCGCCGTCGCCAATGATTTGTCGGGGCCAAGTAGATATTGCCCGGCCAGCGCCCCCATGGAGATGGCGATGGGGGCCGCCGAGCCGATGATCGCCTGCGAAGCGGCGAGGATCAGCGCGGTGCGACGCGCTTCCTTGCCTGCCTCAACGGCAATTGCCGTCATGATGCGTCCTTGCCGCGCCCCTCGCCTCGCACCCGGCGCGACACGCGGTCGAGCACGGCATTGACCAGCTTCGGCTCGTCTTCCTCGTAAAAAGCCTTTGCGATGTCGACATATTCGGAGACGATGACGGCGACAGGAACATCCTCGCGCTTCATCAGTTCATAGACGCCGGCGCGAAGAATGGCGCGCAGCGTCGAATCGAGCCGGGACAGCGGCCAGTCCTCGGTCAACGCCTGGCGGATGATGGGATCGATGGTCTTCTGGTTCTCGACGACACCCGCCAGGATGGCGCGGAACCATTGCGCATCGGCCTCGCGGTAAAGCGCCCCGTCGACTTCCTTGCCGAGGCGAAAGGCCTCGTATTCGGCCGTGATCTCGAAGACGCCGCTGCCAGCCACATCCATCTGATAGAGCGCCTGCACGGCGGCCAGACGGGCAGCTCCGCGCTTGTTGGCGTGGCGCACCGCGGGCTGGCCGGGCGAAGCGGGGTCGCTCACGACAGCGCTCCCAGTTGTTCTTTGAGGGCAATCATGGTCAGCGCCGCACGCGCGGCAAAGCCGCCCTTGTCGCCTTCCGAACGCTTTGCACGCGTCCAGGCCTGGGCGTCGTTCTCGGTGGTCAGGATGCCGTTGCCGATGCAGACGGAGTCCTGCACGGAGATATCCATCAGAGCACGGCTGGATTCATTGGCGACGATGTCGAAATGATAGGTGTCGCCGCGGATGACGGTGCCAAGCGCAACAAAACCGTCGTAGTTTGTGCCGCCTTCGGCCATGCCGTCGAGCGCGAAGGAAATCACCGCGGGGATTTCGAGCGAACCGGGGACGGTGACAACGTCATAGGTCGCTCCAGCTTCATCGAGCGCGCTTGTCGCGCCATCGAGCAGCGCGTCGGCAAGGTCGTCGTGGAAGCGCGCCTCGATGATCAGAACGCGTGCCTTCTTCTTCGGACGGATAAACGCTTTGCCGTGTTGGGATGTGCCAGCCATAAAAGTCTCCGGGGATCGCCGGTGACTTAGGCCGAAGCCGGATTGATCGCAAGCAGAAGATTGCTGGAGGCGTGTCGCGCCTATAGGCTCTTTGGACATGGTGCTGAGACCTGGCCGGCGGCACCAAGGCTGTCAGCCCAGGCAGCAACGGCTTCGTGATCCACAACACGGCCAGCGTCTACATCGGCTAAGGCTTCTCGCGTAAGCCGTTCTTCCTCCTTGGAATCCCTGCTTTCCATTCCAGCTACTTCCTCAATTGAACAACGCGGCGACCTGCCTTGGAGGGCTCGCAAGTCTATCATTTGACCGCCACTATAGCCCCTCTTTCGCGGCCTCCACCAGCCGCGCCGCGTAGCGGGCCATGGTGTCGATCTCGATATTGACGCGGTCGCCGACCTTGCGCTCGCCCCAGGTGGTCACGGTCAGCGAGTGGTGGATCAAAAGCACGTCGAAGCGCGTGCCTTCCACCTTGTTGACGGTGAGCGAGGTGCCGTCGAGCGCCACCGAGCCTTTTGGCGCAATGAATTTCGCCAGCTCGCGCGGCGCCTCCAGCGTGAAGCGCACCGCGTCGCCCTCATCCTTGCGCTCGACGATCTCGGCCATGCCGTCGACATGGCCCGAAACGATGTGGCCGCCGAGTTCGTCGCCGATCTTCAGCGCCCGCTCCAGATTGATCCGCGTGCCCGATTTCCAGCCCATCGCCGTCGTCAGCCTGAGCGCCTCCTCCCAGGCCTCGACCTCGAACCAGCGCGCGTTCGAGCCGCTGTCGGGCAAGCCCGTAACCGTCAGGCAGACGCCGCCGCAGGAGATCGAGGCGCCGATGGCGATGGTTTCAGGGTCATAGGCGGTGTCGATGCGCAACCCAACCCCTTCCCTGAGCCGCTTGACGGAAGCGATAGCGCCGACATCGGTGACAATCCCTGTAAACATCGATGTTGATCCTAAATGTCTCTTATCCACTCGGCATAGCGGTCTTCGCCGAAACGCATCTCGCGCAGCTTGCGAAAACCTGCCGGGATATGGTCGAGGTCGATCGGCGATGCAATGCCGTCATCACCGATCGCTTCCGGCCCCTGGAACAGCACGATGCGGTCGACCAACCCATCGGCGAGGAAGGCGCTCGCCACCTTGGCGCCGCCCTCGACCAGCACGCTTGCCATGCCGAGCGCGGCGAGATCCTCAAGCAGTTCGGGCAGTGCGACACCGCCTTCATGTGTTTCGGTGCCGATGAAGCGCACCCCGGCGCGTTCCAGCATAGTCCGCCGCTGCGGATCGGCCTCCAGGCTAGCGGCGACATAGAGCGGTACCCGGTCCACGCCCGACACCAGTTTCGAGGCCTCCGGCAACCTGATCTGGCGGTCGAGCACGATGCGCGCCGGCGAACGGTTCTCCAGCCCCGGCAAGCGTACCGTCAGGGCCGGATCGTCTTCAAGGGCTGTGCCGATGCCGATCAGTATGCCGTCCGCCTCGGCCCGCATCAGATACACCTCGCGGCGCGCGATATCGCCGGTGATCGACACCTGCCCCTCGCCCTCCCTGCCGATCTTGCCGTCGCTGGAAAGCGCAAGCTTGAGAACCACTTCGGGGCGTTTTCTCAGCGATCGAATCAGATAGCCGGCCATCTGCTCGGCAGCTTCCCCGGCCAAGACCTTCTCGACCACCTCGACACCGGCGGCACGCAGGATTGCGTAGCCCTTGCCGGACACGCGCGGATCGGGATCGCTGGCCGCGCCGACGACGCGCGCGACGCCGGCATTGACCAGCGCATTGGCGCAAGGCGGCGTGCGGCCATGATGGGCGCAAGGTTCCAGCGTGACATAGGCGGTAGCACCACGCGCGAGCTCGCCGGCCTCGGCCAGGGCCTCGGTCTCGGCATGCGGGCGGCCGCCGACAGCGGTGACGCCGGTGCCGATGATCATGGGACCGTTGCCGTCATCGCGCACGATCAGCGTGCCGACAGACGGATTGGTCGAGGTGCGCCCGGCGTTCTTGCGTGAAAGGCGGAGCGCCGCCGCCATGAACCGGCGATCAAGGGCGGCCTGTTCGCTTGCAGTCATGCTCAGCTGGCGTCCTCTTCGCCTTTGGCTTCGTCTCCCTTGAGTTCGCCCAGCAATTCGTGGAAATCCTTGGCCTCGCGAAAATTGCGGTAGACCGAGGCGAAGCGGACATAGGCGACATCGTCGAGCGACTTCAGCGCTTCCATGACCAGGCGGCCAACCTCGCCGGAGGCGACTTCGGTCTCGCCGGAGCTTTCGAGCTGGCGCACGATGCCGGTCACCGCGCGGTCGATGCGCTCGGGATCGACATTGCGCTTGCGCACGGCGATCTCAACCGAGCGCAGCAGCTTGTCGCGGTCGAACGGCACTTTGCGGCCCGATTTCTTGACCACCACGAGGTCGCGCAACTGCACGCGCTCGAATGTGGTGAAGCGGCCGCCGCAATCGGGGCAGACGCGCCGCCTGCGGATCGCCGCGCCATCCTCGGCCGGGCGAGAATCCTTCACCTGCGTATCTTCGGACTGGCAATAGGGACAGCGCATGGAGAGCCTTNGCATCAGAGATAGCGAGGCGCGAGGAAGATTGCCAGCGCGGCAACCAGCCAGATGGCGATGCCGCCGGCGACAGCCAGCCGGTAGTCGACACGATCGATGAACAGCAGCAGGCGCCAAGGAAAGCGAGATAGGCAGGAATGGTCTTGACGCCGGCGAGGCAGGCATCGCGAAAGCCGCCTGGTTCGCCCCTGGCGCCCACGGCGAGCAACGCGATGACGGCAAATGTCGGCGCCAGCGGCAGGATCCCGGGCAAGATGTTGCCGCGCTTGGACGCCCAGACGATCAGCGCCGTCATCAATCCGCCGACTACGCCTTTCCAGACGATATCCATTCAATGCTTCCCTCTAATGCCTGCCCAATGCCTGCCAGACAGCAGCTTCAAGGTGCGACGTCGGCTGTCGCGAAGCCACAGGACATGCCAAGGCTGCGGTAGGCCTTGGAGAAACCGTCCATCGAGATGGTCGCGACCGGCTGTTTGCCGAAGACCACGTCGAGCGTGGTCGCACGGCGCATGGCGCGCAGCAACGCCAGGCCGGTCTTGGGCTTGTTCTCGACCATCCAGGCGAGACGGCCGGCGACGGACTCGTCGGAATAGACGGTTGCGGCAACCTGACCGGCGGCGTCGCCGAATTTTGCCGCGATCTTCTTGCCGGTCGGAAGATCCTTGTTGCCGATGGCGATCGTCATCGCCGGGTAAGCATCCGGCGGCAAGGCATCACCATTCGAGATCGAAAGGGTCAACGTACCAGGATAGCCGCCGCTGTCGACGAAAGCGGTCGAGGCGACGCAGGTCTTGCGCGCATCCTGGCCCGTGTCCAGGACATCGACGATGGTGGCCCATCTGCCGAAGGTGCCGGTAGCAGGTACGTTTGGAGTGGGCTGGGTCTGCGCGAAGGCACTGCCGGACAGTGTCAGGAAAGCGACCAGCCAACCATGGGCCCCAAGGGTGGTGAGGCGGAAATTGCGCATCATCAGATCTCCTGTTCGGCGCGCCACCCAACAATGGGCAGGCGCGCCGCTGGCCGATAAGAGATGACGCCTCGCGTCAGGTCAACCGAGATAGGGATAGAGCGGGAAACGATCGGTCAGCGCCACGACCTTGGCCTTGACTGCCGCTTCCACAGTCGCATTGCCCTCGTCGGAATTGGCGACCTTGAGACCATCCAGCACTTCGGCGATCAGCTTGCCTATCTCGCGGAATTCGGCTTGGCCGAAGCCGCGCGTGGTGCCGGCCGGGGTGCCGAGGCGCACGCCCGAGGTGACGAAAGGCTTTTCCGGGTCGAACGGGATGCCGTTCTTGTTGCAGGTGATGTTGGCGCGGCCGAGTGCCGCCTCGGCGCGCTTGCCGGTGGCGTTCTTGGGCCTGAGATCGACCAGCATCAGATGGTTGTCGGTGCCGCCGGAGACGATGTCGAGGCCGGTTTCCTTGAGACTGGAGGCGAGCGCCTTGGCGTTGGCGGCGACGCTCTCGGCATAGACCTTGAAGCTCGGCTTCAGCGCTTCGCCGAAGGCAACCGCCTTGGCGGCGATAACATGCATCAGCGGGCCGCCCTGCAGGCCGGGGAATACCGCCGAATTCATCTTCTTGGCGATGTCCTCGTCATTGCACAGGATCATCCCGCCGCGCGGGCCGCGCAGCGACTTGTGCGTGGTGGTCGTCACGACATGCGCGTGCGGCAGTGGCGACGGATGCACGCCGCCAGCGACCAGGCCAGCAATGTGCGCCATGTCGACCATCAGATAGGCACCGACCGCATCGGCGATCTCGCGAAAACGCTTCCAGTCCCAGACGCGCGAATAGGCAGTGCCACCAGCCAGGATCAGCTTCGGCTTGGTCTCATGCGCGGTCTTCTCGATGGCGTCCATGTCGAGCAGATGGTCGTCCTTGCGCACACCATACGACACGACCTTGAACCATTTGCCGCTCATGTTGACCGGCGAACCATGGGTCAGGTGGCCGCCCGAATTGAGGTCGAGGCCCATGAAAGTGTCGCCGGGCTGCAAGAGCGCCAGGAACACCGCCTGGTTCATCTGGCTGCCGGAATTCGGTTGGACGTTGGCGAAGTTGCAGCCGAACAGCTTCTTGGCCCGCTCGATGGCCAGTTCCTCGGCTATGTCGACGAACTGGCAACCGCCATAATAGCGCTTGCCTGGATAGCCCTCGGCATATTTGTTGGTCATGATCGAGCCCTGCGCCTCCAGTACAGCGCGGGAAACAATGTTTTCCGAGGCGATCAGCTCGATCTCATGGCGCTGGCGGCCAAGTTCGTTGCGGATGGCGCCGAAAATCTCCGGATCGGCATCTTCCAGCGTGGTTTCGAAGAAAGATTCGAACTTGTTCGACACTGCCGCTGCTGTTGCCATGGGCTGAAATCCTCGGGGGTTCGGGGGCAATTTTGTCTATGCATGTCGTTGCACCATAACCGCTGCACACTTCTGGGCGACATGCATTTGCCGGGCCATTAACACAGTTGTTTTCGCCCCGCCACGTTTGCGGCGCGAAATTTGCTGGCCGGTTTGCGCCAGCGAGGCAACAAGAGACTATTTCCTCGTCTTCCGACCTTTCAGCAAGGCTTCGGTGAGCGTGATCTCGGTAAACAGCGCCTGCGACGTATGGTCATTGATCTCGCCGGCGCGAAACATGTCACGCACGGCCGCGCGCTCGGCGTCGATGCCGGCGAGCCGCAGTTCCAGCTCCAGCCTTCCGGATTCGCGGGCCTCGGCGCGGGCCTCATCGGCTTCATCCGAGGCGGCGATGCGACGCCGGTAACCGGCGACGATGTTCTCGGCGGCGGCAATCCTGGCGCCGGGCACCTCGCCTTCGCCCTCATCCTCCGCCGCCGCAATGCTCTCGATGCGCGCGATTGCCGCCTTGGCAGCACCGACACGCGCCAGGCGTTCCTCGGCGGCACCGGCCTCCTCGCCCGGTTCGACCAGCCCCCTGGCGATCCTTGGCAGAGCGAGACTGGCGAAGACCAGCGAGCAGATGATCACGCCGGCGGCGAGGAAGATAACCAGATTGCGCGCCGGAAACGGCGAGCCGTCCGGCATGGCGAGCGGCAGCGACAATATGCCGGCCAGCGTGATCGCGCCGCGCACACCGGCCACGGAACCGGCGAGCCGCACGCGCAGCCCGAACGGCTCCGCCTTGCGCTTGCCCAGACGCGCGGCGATACCGGCCGCGATATCGCCGATCCAAATCCACAGGAAGCGTAGCGCGATCAGGCACAGCGTCAGCGCAATAACAGTCGCGATCGGTTGGATGATCGGATGCAGGCTCATCAGTTCCGGCGGCACATGGCGGATGATGTCGGGAAGCTGCAGGCCGAGCACGATGAAGAGAGCGCCGTTGAAAACGAAGGAAAGCGTCATCCACAGCGACATCGTCTGCATGCGCGCCGAGACGCCGAGGAAGCGGAACACGCCGGAGCCACCGGCGAGCAGGCCGGCGGCGACCGCCGCCAGGATGCCGGACGCTCCGACGTGCTCGGCGCCGAGATAAGCTATGAAGGGCAGCAGGATCATGACCAACACCTGCGCCTCGGCTGGCACGCCGCCGATGCGGTTGAGCACTTGCAGCAGCTTGGCGGCGACGAACAACGCCGCGACGCCGATCAGGATGCCGATCGCCACGGCGTAGAGGAAACTCAGTGATGCCGCGGCAAAGGAAAAGCTGCCGGTCAGTGCTGCTGCCACGGCGAAGCGGAACATGACGAGGCCCGACGCATCGTTGAGCAGCGACTCGCCTTCGAGAATGTGCATCAGCCGCGCCGGAACGACATTCTTGTCGACGATCGAAGACACAGCCACAGCATCGGTCGGCGACAGCACCGCGGCCAGCGCGAAAGCGACAACCAGTGGGATGCTCGGCACCAGCCAGTGCAAGGCGTAGCCGAAGCCGACGATGGTGAAGAAGACGAGCCCGATGGCAAGATCCAGGATCGGTCCGCGCAGAGCCACCAATTCACGCTTCGGCGCGCCATAGGCATCGCCAAACAGCAGCGGCGGGATGAACACCAGCAGAAACAGTTCCGGATCGATCTGGACATGGATGCCGCGCACCGGCCATGCGAGTGCGGCGCCCATGGCAATCTGCAGCACCGGTAGCGGCACCCGAACCAGGCGCACCAGCGCGCCGGAAAGCGCGACGAAGGCGAGCACAACCAGAATGAAGACGGCGACTTCCATGGTCCGGTTCCAGACTTGTCCGCCGACCATGCGCAAAGCCGGCCAATCCGTCCAGCCGCCCTCCCATGAAACTGCGGCGAGACCGAGTAACGAAAAGGCCGCCTTGAACGGCGGCCTTTTTAATAAAAGATTCAGTTACTTAAAGCGACGACGTGATCTGCAGCTCGTTGGCGCCGTCGAGCGCGTAGACGTCGTCGCGGAACTGCACGACGCCCGGACCCGTCGACCAGGCCGAGAGATAGAGGAAGTGGACCGGCACCGGGTTGGTGACCTGGATCGGCGTGTTTTCACCAGTCTTGATCGCCGCCTCGAAATGCTGGCGGTCCCAGCCGGGGGTGTCGCGCAAGATCCAGGTGACGAGGTCACGCACATTCTGCACGCGCACGCAGCCCGAGGAATCGAAACGCATCATCTTCCCAAACAGGCTCTGCTGCGGGGTGTCGTGCATGTAGACGCCGTCGGGGCTCGGGAAATTGATCTTGACCGAAGCCATCGCGTTGCCCGCACCCGGGTCCTGGCGGAAGCGATACTTGGCGGCATCGTCGGTCGACCAGTCGACATTGAGAGGATCGACCTCGCTGCCGTCCGGCGCGAACAGGCGGATGTGACTGTCCTTCAGATAATCGGGATTCTTCCGCATCAGCGGAATGATGTCCTTGCGCACGATCGAAACCGGCGCATTCCAGTACGGATTGACGATGATCTCGTTGATCTTGGAATTGACGATCGGCGTCTGGCGATCGATCTTGCCGACGATGGCGGTGTGGCGGAGCACGACGCGGTCGTTCTCGACGGCTTCGATCTGTGCCGCCGGAATGTCGACCAGCACATAGCGGTTGCCCAAAGTGCCGGCCTTCTCGCGCAGCCGCTGCAGATTGGTCTGCAACTGGCCAAGCCTGATCTGCGCCGAAATGTTCATCGCCGCGTAGGTGTATTTGCCGAGCGAACCGTCGGCAGGCAGACCGTGGCGCAACTGGAAGCGCTTGACCGCAGAGTCGACATAGGAATCGAATGCCGTCGAAATGCCGGCGCCTTGTGCCAGGTCGCCGGAAACCATCAACCGCTTGCGCAACGGCACCACGTCGGGATCATCGACGCCGAGCTGCAGTTTCTTGGTCGCGGGAACCTCTACCCAGCCGCCCTGCCCGACGATATTCTGATATTGCGCGACCGCCTGTTCGGTAAAGGCGACGGTCTGCAGGCTGAAGATCGGCAGCGTCGAGGCCACCTTGCCGCCCTCGCTGGCGCGGGCATCGAACTGATCGTCCCAATTGCCGCGCGCCGAGGACTTCAAGATATCACCGATCACATCCTGCGCATTGGCGCCGCCGGCAACCAGCGCAGCTGCGAGCGCGGAGGCCCCGGAGAGGAAAAAACGACGGCTGGTCTTCATGGACGTTCCAGACATTTGTAGCAGTTCGATCACTTGCTGCGTTGATCACCGGGCGATCTCGCCCGCACTCTAAAATTGGCAATCTTAACAATTAGCCAACCATGCTCCGCATCACCTTGGTGCAACGCACGAGGCGCGATACGGATTGCGGGTGAACGCAGGGTCTTCACCACAGCATCACTGCCACTCTCGGTTCCATTGGAATATGGCGGCAACGTGGCCTGGCGTCCAAATCCGACCGGCTGGCATCCCGAAAAGAAATGGACCGATGCTTTTCGGCACCGGCCCTGACTGAAGGTCGATATTTCGGCCGCGCTTCTGTGGCGCGGGCCGGATACGATGTTTGCGCCTTACATCCGGTAGGCGATCGTATCATTCCAGAAGCGGTCGAGCCGCTGCAAAGCGCGGTTCATCTGCTTGAACTCGTCGGTGTTGATGCCGCCGACCTGCTCGATCGAGCCGACATGGCGCTCGTAGAGACCGGCGACGACTTCCGCGACCTCGTTGCCCTTCGGGGTCAGCGAGACGCGGACCGAACGGCGGTCGATGCGTGAGCGCTGGTGATTGATGAAGCCGAGATCGACCAGCTTCTTCAGATTGTAGGAGACGTTGGAGCCGAGATAGTAGCCACGCGAGCGTAGCTCTCCGGCTGTCAGTTCGGAATTGCCGATGTTGAACAGCAGCAGCGCCTGGATGGCATTGATGTCGGAACGGCCGTTGCGGTCGAACTCGTCCTTGATGACATCAAGCAGGCGGCGGTGAAGCCGTTCAACAAGCTGCAGCGATTCCATGTACAGGGAACGGATAGCCTCGCGGCGATCGTCGGATACGTTGGCGGTCTTCGCCGCCGGACGCGAATTGATCATTGTCTTTGCCTCTCGTTTGTCGCCCTGGTGATTTTTTGTTTTTCACCTTGATCGCGACACTATCGAATACTCATAAAATTCGACTTAAACGCTAGGGCTAACAAGAGCTTACCGGTAATAGGTTTCGAAAGAGGCTTAACGAACGGTCACCCGAGCAAGGATAATTAACCTAAAGATTTCGGCAGTGATTTCGGGGCTGAATTCAGGCAGCCGCCAGGTCGCCAATGTGCTCAAGGGCTTAGTGGCGGACGGGGCGCTTCTGCAGGTAGATGATGACGCGGAAGACGATGTAAAGCACCGCCACTGCGGCATGCGAGACGACAATCAGCAGGTGATGGCCGAAAAGCTCGGGAAACCCGGCATACATCACTGTCTCGGTCGCCGCGCAAATGAACCAGATCACCGGGCCCCAGGACGCCAGCATCCACAGGCCCGCAGCGGCGAAGGGAAAGAAAACGGCGAGCACCACGGCGGCGACTTGCCAGTGCACGGGCATCAGGTCGAAACGCCACAGCGGGCCCGGATAGAAGCCGATCAGCTTGATCCAGTACAGAATGCCGAACAGCAGGCAGTAAGCTGATATGACCCGCTGAAACCAGGCAAAGATCACCTCCACCCCGGAAGGCTGCAGCACGACGCGTCTTGAGGTCACATCGCTCAAAGCACGAGCTCCCGTTCCCCAAGCGGAGCGAAATAGGCGTCGACATCCGCCTCGCTGATCGCATCGAGGCTAGCCGGACGCCATTGCGGTTTTGCGTCCTTGTCGATGACGGCGGCGCGGATGCCCTCGTAGAAATCGTGGCCGGCAAGCATCCTGTTGAGGATGCGGAACTCCATTTTCATGCAAGCGTCCATGGACAGCGTCAGCCCGGCGCTGATCTGGCGCCAGGCGACGCGCAGGCTGGTCGGCGAGCGAGTGCGGATCGTCGCCAGCGTCTTAGCGGCGAACTCGTCAGTGTCCGCCGCGCGCTCCAGGCTGTCGATGACGCGTTTCAAGGATGGTTGCGAAAAATGGCGAGATATCGCCTCCAGCGTCGGCCTGTCGGTCTCTCGCCCTGCGTGAGAGAAGAAGTCGCGCAGCACCAATTCCGGATCGCCGGTCAACGTCAGCCGTTCGAGGAAGGTGCCCTGATCCTCGGCCTTGATGGTGTGGGTAGCCAGCCCCGACCACAGCGCATCGCCATAGCGGATACGATTGCCCGTCAGCGCCAGATACATCCCGAACGAGCCACCGAGATCGGGCAGCAGGTGGCTGGCGCCGACATCCGGGAAAAAGCCGATGCCGACCTCCGGCATGGCGAACTGGGCATTTTCGGTCATCACCCGGTGCGAGCCGTGGAACGAGATGCCGACGCCCCCGCCCATGACGATGCCGTCGATGAGCGCGACATAGGGTTTCCTGAAGCTGCTGATGCGGGCGTTGAGCCGGTATTCGTCGGCGAAGAAATCGACCGGCGGTTTTCCCGCCCGGCCGGTCTCATAGATATGCAGTATGTCGCCGCCTGCCGAAAAGGCCCTGCACTCGGCCTTGACGACGACGATATCGACGCCCTGGTCGGCTTCCCAGGCGGAAAGGGCAGCGTCGAGCGCCCTGATCATGCGATGCGTCAAGGCATTGAGCGCCTGCGGCCGCGTCAGCGTAATGACGCCGGCCCGGCCCAGATGTTCGAAGCGGATCTCGTCGCCGCCGCCAAAATCCATCGTGAAAGAATCCCTTCTCCCGCGCCGCCGGGATTGAAGTGCTAGAGCGTGGCGCATGGGCGCGTCAATGCCAAGCCCTGCCGGTCGGGGTCAGTTTGGATCTCGAGGGCAGAAAGAGGCCATCCTTTGCGGCCCAGCCAAATTGGTGCGCATCAGCATTGGACCCTCCAACCGACTTCAGGACATTCGTCGAAGACGCAGCCGTGTCCGGATCCAGGATAAGTTAAAACTGGGCCGCCAGCGTCGTCTTGGCCACCGGCGGCAGCCGATGCTAGAGAGTGGCTGACAGCCTCGAACCGGACGGTAAGACATGCGGCGGTTTTTGCGCCTTGCCCTTGTTCTGGGTGGCCTGCTGGCCATCTGCGCCGCCAACGGTCTGGCCAAGGCGGCTGATATCGACGATCTCTATAAATCCCAAACGATCGTCACTGGCCAGGGCGAGCCAAACCGCCAGGCAGGTTTCAAGATCTGCCTCGATGAGGTCCTGGTCCGGGTTTCCGGCGACCAACGCCTGCTGGAAAAACCAGAGATGACGGCACTGCGCGACAAGGCCGGCAGCTTCGTCACCGGCTTCCGTTACCGCGACCGCATGGAAGGCATTCCGGTTCATGACGAGCAAGGTACTCATGACCGGCCGCATGACCTTTATTGCCAGTACACGCCGGCGACGATCGACCCGGTTCTGGCTTCGCTCGGCAGCAAGCCCTGGCTGACCGAACGGCCGGCGCTCTCCATCGTCCTGGCTGTAGACGACTCGCGCCGACATTTCGTCCTTGCCAGTGATGGGAACGAAAATCCGTACATGATAGAGTCTTTTCAATCGGCCGCCGGCTCCATGGCGATGTCGATTGTCGTTCCGAACAAGGCCACGCTCGCCAAGGCCGGACTCACTTTCGAAGAGGTGGGTCCTATCTCACCCGAACTGCTAGGCAATGTTGCAAGAAGTATCGGCAGCCGCCAAGTCTTGGCCGGCAGCATCGTGTGGAGCGACAAGGACCTCGGCTGGATCGCCGATTGGCGGCTTAAAGCGGACGGGAAGACCTATCATTGGCAAGTGCGCGGCGTTAGTTTCGATGAAGCGTTTCGTGTCGCCATGCGGGGTGCTGCTCAGATCCTTTCGGGCAATGGATCGCCTTGACAGGCCGTGCTGCCCTCCGGGCGATCTGCTGGCACAAACGTGTCGCATTGGTCAGCGGCAAGGGCTCGTGATAAAAGCCGCCGATCTGGAGTTTTGGCGATGAACAAATTCACCCCCGCAAAGCCAGCCGGCGCTCGCAGCGTCGACGACATCACCGGCAGCCGCCGCTTGCGCCGCATGCGCAAGGCCGACTGGTCGCGCCGTCTGGTGCAGGAGAACAGGCTCTCGGTCGATGATCTGATCTGGCCGATCTTCGTCGTTGACGGCAGACAAGTGCGCGAGCCGATCGCCGCCATGCCGGGCGTCTTCCGGTTGTCGATCGATCTCGCGGTCAAGGAGGCCGAACGCGCGGCAAAGCTCGGTATTCCCGCACTCGCCACCTTCCCGAATGTCGACATCTCGCTGCGCGACCAGACCGGCTCGCACATCCTCGACCCCAACAACGTCATCAACCGCGCCACCCGCGCGATCAAGGACGCGGTGCCGGAGATCGGCATCATCACCGACGCCGCGCTCGACCCGTTCACCAGCCACGGCCATGACGGCATCCTGCGCGACGGCATCGTCGTCAACGACGAGACGGTGGAACAGGTGACCGCCGCGGCCGTCATCCAGGCGGCGGCCGGCGCCGACATCATCGCACCGTCCGACATGATGGACGGCCGCATCGGCGCTATCCGCGACGCGCTGGACGCCAACGGTTTCCAGGACGTGGCGATCATGTCCTACGCGACTAAGTTCGCCTCGGCCTTCTACGGCCCCTATCGCGAGGCGGTCGGCACCGCCGGCCTGCTCAAGGGCGACAAGAAGACCTATTACATCGACCATGCCAATTCCGACGAGGCGGTGCGCGAGGCCGAACAGGACGTCGCGGAAGGCGCCGACATGCTGATGGTCAAGCCCGGCCTGCCCTATCTCGACATCATCCGGCGGCTGAAGGACGAATTCCAGATGCCGACCTTCGCCTACCAGGTGTCCGGCGAATATTCGATGATCAAGGCCGCTGCCGCCAATGGCTGGATCGATGGCGAGAAGGCGATGCTTGAAAGCCTGCTGGCCTTCAAGCGCGCCGGCTGCGACGGCATCCTCACCTACTTCGCCCCCGAAGTGGCGAAGCTGTTGAAGGGATAGACCGCTAAGTCGTTTTGGAATTTTAACGCAATCCGTTAGAATGAATTCATGAGCAGGAATGAGGTCATAGAGCGGTTGCAGAGAAATGCAGATGCCATCAAAGGCATGGGCGCGACTTCGCTTTATCTCTTCGGATCGACTTTGCGGGGCGACGCAGGGCCCGACAGCGATCTCGACCTCTTCATCGATTATGATCCTTCAAGGCACTTTTCGCTGATCGATCTGGTCGGCATCAAGCAATTTCTTGAAGAGAAGATGTCAGCGGAGATCGATATCACCACCCGTGACAGCCTTAATCCCATGTTGAAGGCCGATATCGAACGATCTGCTGTGCGCATATTCTGATGGCAGTGCGCCGGATCGACCGATTCTAGCCGAAATCATAGAAGCCTTGTACGGCATCGCAGCTGCCACCGCAGGCAACATTTTGCGTCACGAATATCACAAGCCCTCCGGAAGGATAGTGTGGGCTGTAGTGACCGACAGCCTGCCGCCACTACGTCTTGCTGTCGAACGCATGCTCGAAGCATCGCGGCGCCAATAATTGTGGCCAGCAGCCAGGCTGCGGGGGCATCCTGTTTCGAGTCGGGGAAGTGTGAGATTTATCTCGTCATACGCTATCGCATCCAGAAGGAGCATTTTTGCGCAACGTGACCGCCGGATCTTTCTTGTCTGCACATGTAACTACCGCGTGTAACTAGCGCGGCAGCAACGACCGGTTCTCGCCAGCGAGGCCGCTGGCTTGTCTTCAGAGCCGACAGTCCGATCGTCGCCCTAGAATACCATTTGCACTTCACAATCAGTTTGCTATAAGAAAACTGATTGTGAAGTGCAACTGGTTATTGAGAGGAGGCTCGCATGCCCAAACTTCGTGTCAACGCTTTCACCCTATCGCTCGACGGCTATGGCGCCGGTCCCGATCAGGATCTGCAAAATCCGCTCGGCGTCGGTGGGGAATCCTTGCACAAGTGGTTTGTCGACACTCGCACCTTCCGTGAGATGGTGCTCGGACAAGATGGCGGCACCACCGATATAAACGAGGCGTTCGCGGCGCGCAGTTTCGAGAATGTCGGCGCATGGATCCTCGGCCGCAACATGTTCGGACCGATCCGCGGCGAATGGCCCGATGACAGCTGGAAGGGCTGGTGGGGCGATAACCCGCCCTACCATGTGCCGGTTTTCGTGTTGACCCATCACAAGCGCGAACCGATCGTCATGGAGGGCGGCACGACCTTCTATTTCATCACCGACGGCATCCATTCGGCACTTGAACAGGCAAAAGCAGCGGCTAATGGCAAGGACGTGCGGGTGGGCGGCGGCGTCGCCACCATCCAGCAATATCTCCAGGAGAAGCTGATCGATGAGATGCATCTGGCGATCGCGCCGGTGCTGCTCGGTACGGGCGAGAACCTTTTTGGCGGCCTGGACATGGTCAAGCTCGGCTATGTCTGCAGCGAGCAAGTTGCGACGCCGCTCGCCACGCACGTCACCATTAAGCGGGCTTAGGTGGAGAGCCAATCTCCCCCTATCTCAATACTTCTCCGGCACGTAGAGTTCGCGCGGTAGCGTCTGGCGCTCGTATTCGGGGTTGAAGACGCGCTCGGGCAGCGTGATCTCCTCGTGCGGCACCTCCTCATATGGCATTTGCTTGAGCAGGTGGTCGATGCAGTTCAGCCGCGCCCGCTTCTTGTCGTTGCCCTCGACGATGAACCAAGGGGCTTCCGGGATGTTGGTCCGGATGAAAGTTTCTTCCTTGGCCTTGGTGTACTGTTCCCAGCGCACACGCGACTGCAGGTCCATCGGCGACAGTTTCCACTGCTTCATGGGATCGTGGATGCGCATCAGAAAGCGCATCTGCTGTTCCTCGTCGGTGATCGAGAACCAGTATTTGACGACGGTGATGCCCGAGCGGACCAGCATGCGCTCGAACTCCGGCACGTCGCGGAAGAATTCTTCGACCTGATCGGGCTGGGCAAAGCCCATTACCCGTTCGACGCCCGAGCGGTTGTACCAGGAGCGGTCGAACAGCACGATTTCGCCGCCGGCCGGCAGATGCGGGACATAACGCTGGAAATACCATTGCGACTTCTCGCGCTCGGTCGGCGCCGGCAGTGCCACGACACGGCAGATGCGCGGGTTGAGCCGCTGGGTGATGCGCTTGATGACGCCGCCCTTGCCGGCCGAATCGCGTCCCTCGAAGATCACCACCAGCTTTTTCTTGTGGTAGGCGACCCAGGACTGCAGCTTGATCAGTTCGGACTGCAAGGTGATCAAGTCGCGAAAATACTGCATGCGTTCAATCGAGGGCGGATGCGCGTTCTTGTAGATCTTGGCGATCTCCATCGACAGCGCCGGCTCCGATATTTCGAGCTCATAGTCCTCGTCGAGCGTGTCGGCGAGCTCGGCTTCAAGCCAGTCCCTGGCAGGAGAATTCTGCTTTAGCTCGGTCATATCAGTTGCTCCGCTTGCAAGCTCTGTCGGTCCACGTCGGCGCCCCTAGTTGCTGGCTTGCGTCTCGGAGCGGCAACACCTGAGCCGACTTCAATATAGGCCGGCAATGACGGTTTTATTGCAGCCTGGAACGTGACGTCGCCGCTGCAAATCCCGTGAGGCATGATCGATCCGTCGTCGTGGCATGGCGACAAGCCGCTCAAATTGTCCTACAAATAGCAGTCACATTCGGGGCACCCCTCCCCAGCCCCTTTCCCAATGCAATCACGAGGATCTGACATGGAATACCGCACTCTCGGCCGTTCCGGCTTGAAGGTTTCGACGCTGACCATGGGCACCATGACTTTCGGCGGCGCCGGCGCGTTTTCGGCGGTCGGCAAGACCGACCTCGACGAGGCGCGCCGGATGATCGACCTCTGCA
Source organism: Mesorhizobium sp. LNHC252B00 (assembly GCF_000502955.1). GTDB lineage: Bacteria > Pseudomonadota > Alphaproteobacteria > Rhizobiales > Rhizobiaceae > Mesorhizobium. Next base: position 134,154 of record NZ_AYWO01000011.1, read on the forward strand.
TCGATGCCGGCATCAACGTCATCGACACCGCCAATGTCTATTCGAACGGCATTTCGGAAGAGATCATTGGCGAAGCCCTCGGCGGCAAGCGCAAGGGCGACGTGTTGATCGCATCGAAGGCACGGATGCGGATCGGCAAAGGTCCCAACGATGAGGGCCTGTCGCGCCATCACCTGATCCGCGAATGCGAGAAGAGCCTGAAGCGGCTCAAGACCGACGTCATCGACATCTACTTCCTGCACGAATGGGATGGCGTGACGCCGCTGGAAGAAACCATCGCCGCGCTCGACACGCTGGTTGCCCAGGGCAAGATCCGTTATGTCGGCTGTTCCAACTATTCCGGCTGGCAGGTGATGAAGGCGCTCGGCATCAGCGACAGCCATCACCAGCCGCGCTTCGTCACCCAGCAGATCCACTACACGCTGGAAGCGCGCGAGGCGGAGTATGAATTGCTGCCGATTTCCGTCGACCAGGGGCTGGGCGTTCTGGTCTGGAGCCCGCTTGCCGGCGGATTGCTGTCCGGCAAATACCGCCGCGACAGCCCCACCGCCCGCCAGCTCGCCGGCTGGTCCGAACCGCCGATCCGCGACGAGGACCGGCTGTGGCGGATCGTCGACGTGCTTGTCGAGATCGGCACGCAGCGCGGTGTGTCGGCGGCGCAGGTGGCACTGGCCTGGCTGCTCGGCCGGCCGGCGGTCAGTTCGCTGGTGATCGGCGGCAGGACCGAAGCGCAGTTCAGGGACAACATCGCGGCGGCGAGCCTGGTGCTCACCGGCGACGAACGCGGTCGCCTCGACGCGGTCAGCCGGCCGCCCTTGCTCTATCCCTACTGGCACCAGCAGCTGACGGCAAAGGACCGCTTCGGCCCCGCCGATCTGGTGATTGACCGAAGCGGCATCTGACGAGCGAAATTCGGCGCCAAAGCCCGCGACGCTCTAACTCTGGATAAAGCGCCAGACCTCGGGATCAGGCTCGATCTGGCCGCTGAGGACAAAATATTTGTAGAGCACGAGCAGCGAGATCGCCTGCTCGTGCTGCTGGTTGGAGAATTGGCGGCAATAGGCATTTGCCGCTGCGATAATGCGTTGCGCCTCGGCCGGGTGTCGTTCGAAATAACGCACCTTATCGGCGACATCGGCGAAATCCGGGTCGAGCGGCACATAGTGGACACCAGCCTCAAGTTGCCTTTCCGCAAACCATGTCTCGTATGTCGGCGGCGGCATCAGGCAGAGCGAATTCGAATTCAGGATCCATTTGAGGTTGGTCGCCACGTCGTTGCCTTCGATCGAGACAATGTAGCGGTAAAGCAGCTGCTGGCTGACGCTGAGAAAAGGCTTGCTGTATTCGGCCGGCGCGTTTGGCTTGTGCGAGCCGGCGTCGCAGAACGGCAAGTCACGCACAGCGTCGATAAATCTTGTCCGTTTGGGATTGTTGAGATCGCCGCGCCAGACCACGGTCGGGCGCTTGTCGGCGAATGCTGTTGTATCGGCCGGCATGTGGAAGTGCCGGAACTTGTTGAATTTCATGATCACCGCATTTTTGTCGTCAGCGCGGATCGGCCGATCCTTGACGAGCGACGGCACCTTCGGCACCTCGATGACGTCGCCGAATTCGCTGTCGACGAGCAATGCCGGATCGAAATAGCGGGCAAATTCCTTGAGGTCGTAATAGTACATGGTCGGCGTGGACGGCAGCTTGTCGATCCGCACCGCGGCAGGGCTGGGCGTAAACGCGTCGTACAGCTTGTTGTAATAGTTCAGCCGCCGCTGCACCACCTCATCCGTGAGTCTGGCCTGTTCGAGACGGCCCGCCAACCGTCGGCGGAAGAGTGCCTGTGGAGCGATGTCGCGCAAGACGTTTCGCGCGTAATAGAAAACCTTCGCCGTCGTTCGGGGAATCGTGGCCATAGTTCACTTGATCAAAACAAACGGGCAGCGCTCAATATGTTGGATACCTTGGCATCCCGGCTCTCCCTACATCATCGTGCCGCGCATCTTGCAAGCCCCGCATCTTGCAAGCCCCGGCCATCATCGACGCGAACGGCCCGGGGACTATCGCTTCAGCTGTTGTGTTTGACGGCTAATGCTCCTAGGCAGGACCAGAGCCGCTAAAAGCAATTCCAGGAAAAGTGTGAAACGGTTTTCCCGGAAAAAAGCGCGTGCGCTTTCTCCTAGGGGATTGCGCCAAACAAAGAGCTGGAGCGCTTCTGCGTTTCCGTGAAACGACGAACCGGTCCAGCAGTGAAAAGGAGCCGATATGGCGCGACCACCAAATTACGATCAGGAACGCAAGGAACGCGACCGCCAGAAGGCGGCCAAGAAGGCCGAGAAGCTGGCGGCCAAGGTTGCGGCGAGAGAACGTTCGAAGCCCGAGGACGAGACCGAAACCGAGACCGACACCGAAAAGTGACGGCAAGCGGCCCGCGAAAGNCCCGCGAAAGCGGGCCGCGCCACAGTCCAGATTGTCTGCCTAGATTATCGCGCTCGTATCAGGGGCGCTTGCATATCAGGCTGGCGCCTTGTCGCTGACAAAGACATCCACTTCGCGCGCTGCCGCAATGAAGGCGCGCCTGGCGTTCATGGCCGGCTTGTCACCCGCCAGCGCATCGTGGCACGCCTGCAGCGCCGCGCGGTGCTTGGGGCTGCGCTTGCCGGGCCAGCTGTTGAGGAGGTAGTCGGAAGCCTCACGCACCGTGCGCAAGAGCTGAGTGCTTCCCGCTGCGGCTGACTTCACAGTCACAGGTGTTTCAAATCGGTTGTTTTCCATCGCCGCTCCTTACGCCATCGGCGTCTGTGAAGCGAGGCCGAAAGTGCGCATAGGTCCAGACGCCGCTTTTTGCGTCCCCTACCCCACGCCTTAAGCGGGGACGACGGCAAAGCCTCTGGCACGAAGACCGCGGCGATCGTTGGCCAGCGACGTCACCAGTCGCTCGCGGCTGCCGACGATATGGCCCGAAAGCAGGCGCGCGGCTTCATCGGCATCGCCAACACGTGCCGCCGCCAGTATGGCGCGATGTTCGGCCCAGGCGCGGCTGAGTGCAGCTTCGTTGCGAACCTCCAGCCAGCGCGCCCGCGAGAGGCGCGTCATGGCATCGCGGACCGCCCGGAACAGGAAATCATTGCCCGACAGACGCGCCAGTTCGATGTGGAAATCCATGCCGACGCGATGCCATTCCTCGCGTGGCGTGTCTTTGTCGCAGGATTCGAGCATCGCCTCGATGACATCGACGGCGCTGCGGTCCACCAAGCCGCATGACAGGCGAAGTGCCGCGACCTCGACAGCCTCCCTATAGACGGCGATCTGCTCGAGTTCAGCCAAATTGATCGGAGACACCGTCCAGCCACGCCCGTCCCTGCCGACCAGGCCCTCGGTCTCGAGCCGCAGAAGTGCTGCCCTGACCGGGGTTCGCGACGCACCGAAGCGGCTTTCGATCCAGCGCTCGGTCAGCTTCTCGCCGGGGCCGATCTCGAGGCCCAGGATCATCTGTCGAAGCTGTTTTTCGACGCTCTGCATCTGCGACATTGTCGTTTCCATTTTCTGGCCGCTTCGGACCGCTTGCCAATTGCTGTTCCCGATCACTGTGGACAGGTTGCATTGACAGCGGCCAGGCTTGCGTCCATGACGAGTACCATATTGGTATCCCAACTTGGTATCCGCAGCAACCCGTAACTCCGCGTTGCTCGGACAGGACATATGTCATGCCTCAGAACGCGCCCCCGGCGACCGACAGCACCTACAACATCCACTGGCGGCGCAATCTGTTCGTGTGTTTTGCCGGTTCGTTCTCCACACTCGTCGCCATGACGCTGCTTCTGCCGTTCCTGCCGCTCTATATCGAGCAGTTGGGCGCCGAGGGTCACGCGGCAATCGTGCAATGGTCGGGGATTGCCTATGGAGCGACGTTCCTCGCTGCGGCGCTGGTAGCGCCGCTCTGGGGACGTCTCGGCGACCTCTACGGCCGCAAGGTGATGCTGGTTCGCGCCAGCTTCGGCATGGCCATATGCATGTCGCTGACCGGTATGGTGCAGACGGTCTGGCAATTGGTGCTGCTGCGGCTGCTGATCGGTTTTGCCGGCGGCTATTCCTCGGGGTCGACCATCCTCGTCGCCATGCAAACGCCGAAGGAGCGCTCCGGCTGGGCCTTGGGCCTGCTGTCGGCCGGCATCACCGGTGGTGCATTGGTCGGCCCGCTGGTTGGCGGCGCCCTGCCGCCGGTGATCGGCATTCGCGCGACCTTTCTCCTGTCAGGCGGCGTCATCTTCCTGGCGTTCCTTGCGACCACGTTTCTGATCAAGGAAAATCCCCGGCCGAAACCAGCAGACGCAGCTGCGAAGCAGAAGCCGAAAGGTGGCTGGGCGCAAATACCGGACAAGCGTCCTGTTATCGCCATGCTGGCGACCGGCATGCTGTTGAGTTTCGCCACCATGTCGATCGAGCCGATCATCACCGTCTACGTGCAGCAGCTCGTCGAAGACCAAAGCCGCGTGACGTTGATATCAGGCGTCGTCATGTCTGCGGCCGCGCTTGGCGCCATCCTGTCGGCTTCGCGTCTTGGCAAGCTCGCAGACCGCATCGGTCACTGGAACGTCGTCATCGGCGCGCTTGCCGTGTCCGCGCTGCTGCTGATCCCGCAGGCCTTCGTGACGCAGAGCTGGCAACTCATCGGCCTACGCTTCCTGATGGGCCTGGCGCTGGGCGGCCTCTTACCCTGCATCACCAGCGTCATCCGCCACAATGTTCCCGATGGTGTCGGCGGCAATGTGCTCGGGCTGTCGATCTCCGCCCAGTATGTCGGGCAGGTCGCCGGTCCCTTGCTTGGCGGCTTTGCCGGTGGCCATTTCGGCATGCGCTCGGTGTTTCTGGGCACATCGGTCTTGATGGCCGGCGGTGCGGTGTATAATTGGCTGGCGCAATCGCGCCGCGAGCAGGACATGCTTGCCGATGCCGGCAAGCCCTGACGGGGTTGGCGCATCACGGAGCCCTGGACATGACAGCCGAGCAGTTTTCCGGCAACAGCAGCCGTATCCTCGTCCTGGCCGGCGGTCTCTGTGGCGCCGCCGGAGTGGCGCTGTCGGCCGCGGCGGCGCATCTGGGCGGAGCCTTCGTCGGCACCGCCGCATCCTTCCTGCTCATGCATGCGCCGGTCTTCCTCGCCGCTGGATTGCTTGGCGCGAACCGGATCCTGCGAATGGGAAGCCTGACCCTGCTGGTTGGCCTGCTCTTGTTTTGCAGCGACCTGCTGGCCCGCGACTTCCTCGGCTCACGGCTATTCCCGCTGTCGGCGCCGATCGGCGGCACCTTGCTCGTCGTCGGCTGGCTAACAATCGCTGCATCGGCGCTAGCGCGCGCGCGTTCCTGACGCCCCTGGCCCCTGCCCGATACCAGGCCTGCGCCAGCGTCTGCGCAGCAATTAGTCCTGCCGGCGTTCGGGCTGGATGAGCAATTCGCGATTTGGGCGTCGCAGCCTCGCCAACCGACGCGCCGCCGGCCGCTCGGACGCCGGCGCGATGCCCCAGTAGTTGCGGTAGATGTCTTCGAACAGATAGCTCACGGGATGCATGATGTGCACTCCTTTCAACGCTTGAATCGATCCAATCGGTCGCCACGAAAATGTAGCGCCGATCAGCTCCGCTTGCGCTCCACAAGGAACCGCAACTCGCGAACCCATGGGCTGGAGGTGGCACGGCGCCTCCGCCTCGCTGCGTCTGACGAGACGCTCCAGTCGTTGCGGTAGATGTCTTCGAATAGAAAATTGACGGGATGCATGACACACCTTCCTACTTGAATCGATCCAATCAACAGCAGCATCATTCATTGGATCGATTCAAACATACACTTCGTCTGGCCTGCCATCAAGCCAAAATTTGAACCGATCCAACGAAAGTGTTAGATGGGATGAATTCAGGGAGACGGAGATGGCGCCATTGACCTCTGCAAAGACAAGACCGGTGCGGCTGGCAGACATTGCAAAGGCGGCCGGCGTGTCGCACGGCACCGCCTCCAATGTGTTCGCCCGCCCGGAGATCGTGCGCGAGGAGGTTCGCGATCGGGTCAAGGCGGCAGCCGAGGCAATGGGATATGGCGGACCTGACCCCAAGGGTCGGCTGCTGCGCGCCGGCAAGGTGAACGCCATCGGCGTCGCCACCGCGGAACCGTTGTCCTATTTCTTCGAAGACCCTTTCGCCCGGGTGATGATGGCCAGCATCTCGCAGGCCTGTGACGCGACCGGTGCGGGGATCTCGCTGGTCTCGGCCGCCAACAGCGAACAGCTTGCCTGGAACATCCAGAGTGCGCTTGTCGATGGCTTTATCGTCTTCTGCGTCGAGGGCGGTTCAAAGCTGGTCGAACTGGCGCGCGACCGCAAACTCCCCTTTGTCGCACTCGATCTCGATTCAGACGACGACGAGGCGGTCGCGGCGATCGGCGTGGACAATATCGCCGGGGCAAGCCTGGCGGCGCGCCATCTGACCGAGCTCGGGCATCGTCGCTTTGCCGTGCTTGCCCTGCCATACGCCGATTCCGGCTTCGGTCCGACCACGCAGGAGCAGATGGAGAAGGCTCTCTATTCCGGCACGCGCGACCGCCTGCGTGGCTACTTCGCGGAACTCTCGCGCGTCGACATCGACGTCTCGCGCGTGCCGATCTACGAGACGGAAAATAACGAGGAGAGCGTTTGGGCGGGCCTCGATCATATTTTCGCCGCCGCCGAGACACCGACTGCCATCCTGGCCATGTCGGACAGGATAGCGCTCCATGCGCTGGACTGGCTACGGCAGCATGACATGACTGTACCGGGCGATGTTTCGATCGTCGGCTTCGACGGCGTCCCGGAAGGAGCGGTTTCCAAGCCGCCCCTGACCACAATCGTCCAGCCCATCGCCGAGATGGGCCGCCTTGCCGTCAAGGCGATCCTTGAAAATGACGGCTCGTTCAGCCGGCAATTGCTGCCGGTCGACCTCGTGGTGCGGGCCTCATCCGGCCCCTCACCCGCCTGACGCCTCAACGCCCATCACCGGCCCATTCTTGCCGCCATCGACATACTGAAGGACGGATGGAGGGGCGGTGCCACGTTGCGAGCCGGCCTGCTTTTGCCGGACCAGCCAAGGCCCGAAATCCATTCGAGATAGTAGGCGAGCGCGAACTGCATGGCGATGCCGGCTGATATCAGCAGGCTGTCATAGGCAAACCCGCCGGGATTGATCAGCTTCAGCACCTGCGCCGCCATTGCGAGCACCGTGCCGGCAATGAAAACCGGCAGCGATCTTTTGCCCAGTATGGCAAGCGGATGATCGCGCCCGGCGCGGAACAGGTTCGAGATGGCCGGGAATGCCACGATCAGGTAGCTCACCGCCAATATATGCAGCAGCCTCGGCAGTGACAGGAACGTCTTGTCGAAGCCGGTCAGCACCGGAGGCAGGCCAAACCAGGAGAGATGCCCCCAGAGCGGGCTGTGCACCCAGACCAGCGCCACAGCAGTGTAAGCCAAGGCGGCACCGACCAGCCAGCGATTGACCGGGATGGTGCCACCGCGACGCACATGCAGCGTGCCTGCCAGGCCGATGTTGAAAAGGAACTGCCATGACAGCGGGTTGAGGAACCAGAAGCCGGGCTCGGGATAGTTAGGCGGAGCAATCTGGTAAATTCCCGCGACCAGCCACAGCGCGCCGGAAGCAACCAGTGCCAAGACCGGCCGATAGCTGACGAAGAGCAGGAAAAGCGGCGCCAGCAAGAGCAGCACCGTATAGACCGGCAGGATGTTGTTGTAGCCGAGCTGGTGGCCAAGCGTCACGATGCCGATCAGCACTTGCGGCGCATTCTTGATCAACGGCTCGATGTTGATCATCGTCAAAAGCTCCGGTCGCCTGGCGAACACCGCCGCGGCGCAGAAGATCGCCATCACCACCATGGTGGTGACGATGTGGGCGGCGTAGAGCACACCGGCGCGGCGCCACATCTTCAACGTTGCCAGCAGCCGGTTTCCAGGCTGGAATTTCTTCCCGTAAGCGAGCGCGACCGAGATGCCGGAGATCAGCACGAAGACCTCCGCCGCATCCGAAAAGCCGAAATTCTTGTAAGTCAGATACTCGAAGGCGGTACCCGGCACATGGTCGACAAAGATGGTCAGCAGAGCGAGAGCGCGGATCACATCGATACGGGTGTCGCGGTCCGGGACACGCATTTCGCGGTCCGGGACACGCATTTCGCGGTCCGGGACACGCGAATCGCGGTCTGGGGAAATCTGGGTGGTCATCGACAAAAAGGCCTCAAAGCTGGTTGTTCATACCGGCAATGCGACCCCCGGCGCACCGCTTCGATTCCTCCCGAAGGACTATTATCGGCGAAGAAACGGACTGTAGTGCGCCCGGTTCAATCAACTTTCGCGGAGCTTGAAAATATTACGTTTTGAAGCCGGCAAACTGACCGAAGTCATCATGAAATCAAAAGGATGAGGCATGACTGAAGAGACCTCACAAGATGGTGCGTTACAGCGTGATCTCGCCTTCCCCTATCGCCTTTACTGCCCGGCGGATTCAACCGGCGAATGCTTCTTCCTGCTGCATGGTTCGGGCGTCGACGAGACGACATTGGTACCGCTGGCACGAGAGACAGCGCCGCGTGCCATGCTGATCGCGGTGCGCGGCCGCGTCGTCCAGGAGGATGGTTTCCGCTGGTTCTCGCGCATCACGCCGACGCGCTTCGAACAGCAGAGCATCCGCACCGAAACGGATGCCTTTGCGGGCTTCGTCACCGACGTGGCCGCGCGCCACAACCTCGACCTTTCCCGCACGACTTTCCTTGGCTATTCGAACGGCGCCAATCTGGTTTCGAGCCTGATGCTGCTGCATCCCGGCCTGGTCGAACGCGCCGCACTGCTGCGGCCGATGCCGGTGCTCGATGGCGTGCCGGCGACGGATTTGTCAAAGGTACGGGTACTGATGATCGCCGGCGCGGCGGATCTCACCTACGCGCCCTTCGCGCCGGCACTCGTCACGCTGCTCAGCCAGCACGGCGCCGAGATCGATGCCCGGATTGTTCCATCCGGTCACGAATTCGGCAGCGCCGACGCGGTGATCGTCCGGCAATGGCTGTCGGGATCGGCGGCGGCGGCGCAGGCAGGCTGACTGCCTCACCAGCATGACCAGCCTGCCTACCCTCGTCCCATCCTGTTCCAGGCGTCCAGCCCGGCGATCTTGTAGGCTTCGGCGAGCGTCGGATAATTGAAGGTGTTGTTGACGAAGAAGTCGACGGTGCCACCGAGATTGATCACCGCCTGGCCGATGTGAATGAGCTCGGTGGCGCCCTCGCCGACGATATGCGCGCCGAGCAGGCGGCGCGTTTCGATCGAGAACAACAGCTTCAGGAAACCGGTGTTGACGCCCATGATGTGGCCGCGCGAGGTCTCGCGAAAACGCGCCACGCCGACCTCATAGGCGGCACCGCTCTCGCGCACCTGTTCCTCGGACTGGCCGACGGTCGAGATTTCCGGCACCGCATAGATGCCGTAGGGAAATGTTTCCGGTGGCGGCGGCAAGGGCACGCCGAACGCATGGCAGGCCGCCACCCTGCCCTGCTCCATCGAAGTCGAGGCGAGGCTTGGAAAACCAATGACGTCGCCGGCGGCATAGATGTTGGGCACGCTGGTCTGGAAGGATTGCGGATCGACCTTGATACGTCCTCTGGAGTCGGCGTCGATACCGACGACATCCAGGCCAAGGCTGCCGACATTGCCGGTGCGGCCGGCCGCGTAGAGCACGACCTCGGAACGGATGGTGCGGCCATCGGCCAGTTCCACCTCGGCGGTATCAGGCTTGGAGCGTATTTCCTTCACCGCGCTGCCCAGCCGGATGGTCATGCCGCGATCGCGCATCTGGTGGATGAAATCGTCGACGATCTCGCGGTCGACGAAATCAAGGATGGAATTGCGCGGTTCGACCAGCGTCACCGGCACGTCGAGCGCGGAAAAGATCGTCGCATATTCGACACCGATGACGCCGGCGCCGATCACGGTCAGTGTGCGCGGCAAACGATCCAGCTCCAGCATCTCATCGCTGTCGAAGACGCGGGTCTTGTCGAAAGGTATTTCGCTCGGCCGGTGCGGCCTTGTGCCAACCGCGATCAGTGCGTTGGCAAAACCGACCTCGCTGTAATCGCCGGTGTCTGATGTCAGGCTGACCTTGTTGGGGCCGAGAAATTTCACCGCGGCGCGGGCGCTCTTGACCGTGTTGCGCATGAACTGGTGCTGCAGCACCTCGACCTCGTGGTCGAGCGTCTTGTGCAGGCGCTCGACCAGATCGCCGACCGAGATATCCTGCTTGACCCGGTAGCCGCGCCCGTAAAAACCACGCTCGCGCCAGCCGGACAGGTTGAGCACTGTTTCACGCAGCGTTTTCGACGGGATCGTGCCGGTATGCACGGAGACACCACCCAGGCGCCGGCCGCGGTCGACCACCAGAACCGATTTGCCAAGCTTGGCCGACTGCACCGCGGCGCGGCGGCCGGAAGGGCCGCTGCCGATGACCAGCATGTCGTAGTCCATCTTGCCCCGTCCCCTGAGCGCTTTGTTGCGCCGCAGCAAGCTAATGCCATCCGCACCGCAAATTCAACCGATTCGGATTGTATCTGACGCGTATGGGCTTGCGCCTCGCAAAAAGGCCGATCTTGATTCCGTTACAAGTCTTCACCATTTCATTGCTGAGCGGCCCGCATCCTATGCCGGGCCCCTGTTACGAGGAAATGACATGAACGCCCGCGTTCTCGACGGCGAAATCATCACCACCAGGCTCGACGATGTCAGGGCCTATGACGGCGTGCGCACGCGGCGCATCCTGGCCTTCGTGATCGACTATGTCATCGTCGCGCTGCTCACCATTCCGTTTGCCATCCTGGTGTTCTTCCTCGGGCTTTTGACCCTCGGGCTTGGCTGGATGCTGTTTGGCGTCCTGGTGCCGGCCGTCGCCATCCTCTACATCTGGAACACGCTTGGCAGCGCCGATCAGGCCACCACGGGCATGAAGCTGATGGGCATCCGGCTCGACCGGCTCGACGGCAGGCCGATCGACGGCCTCACCGCGGTCGTCCATTCGGTGCTGTTCTGGGCCGGCAACGTCATCCTGTCGCCGCTGGTGCTGCTGGTGACGCTGTTTTCCGACCGCAAGCGCACCTTGCACGATCTTTTGCTCGGCACGGTCGTCAGCCGCACCGACCGCTGAAACGGCCCTCTGAAGAGCAGTCGCAGCCGATAAAGCGCAAATGTGAAGGCGTCGAGTCGACCACGTCCTCACAATCCTGTTGAATTTTTCGCCGTCCGCGCCAAAGGTAGAGCGATTCGAAGGAGTGTTTCCAAGGCTCGATGACGCAGCATCCGACCCAGTCGCCGCAATTCTTCCTGACCGCGCCATCGCCGTGCCCCTATCTCGACGGCCAGTTCGAGCGCAAGGTGTTCACGCATCTGGTCGGCGACAAGGCCGCGGAGATGAACGACCTCTTGACGCAAGGCGGCTTCCGGCGCTCGCAGAACATCGCCTACAGGCCGGCATGCGAAACCTGCCGTGCCTGTGTTTCGGTACGCATCCTCGCCCAGGAATTCGTCGCCAGCCGCAACATGAAGCGCGTGCTGCACCACAATTCCGATCTCGTCGGCTACATGCACAACGCAGAGCCCTCGACCGAGCAATATTCCCTGTTCCGCAGCTACCTCGATGCCCGCCACCGGCGTGGCGGCATGTCCGACATGACGGTGCTCGACTATGCCATGATGGTCGAGGATACCCATGTCGACACCAAGGTGATCGAGTATCGGCGGCGCGGGCCCGACACGTTCATCACCGGCAAGGGACAGGGCGAGCTGATCGCGGTTGCGCTCACCGACAAGATGGCCGACGGCCTGTCGATGGTCTATTCCTACTTCAATCCCGATTTCGAGGAGCGGTCGCTCGGCACGTTCATGATCCTCGATCACATCGCCCGCGCCAAGGCGATGGGCCTGCCCCATGTCTACCTCGGCTACTGGGTCAACGGCTCGCGCAAGATGAATTATAAGATGCGCTTCATGCCGCAGGAGCATCTCGGCCCAAAAGGCTGGGAGCGCTACACCAACGAAGCGGTTTTACGCTGAGTTTTCCACGATCCGCTCTTAAACTGTTTCAAGGCAGGAGATGCTGGTCTTTCAGCCGGTCGGCTGGAGAGGGTGCGCCATTGCGCCGGCCGGCCGCCAGCCTGCTCTTCATTGCGAAAGTTCCTCCATGTTCTCTCACCATGATCACCAGAAGGGTCTTTTGATAACCGCCATTGGCGGGCTGACGCTGACTGTCGACATACCTCTGATCCGCCTCGCCGACGGTGGCGCTTGGACGATCATGCTGCTGCGCACCGGCACCACATTCGTCGCGGCGATGGTCATCTGGTCGGTCTGGCGCGCTCTGAGCCGGAACGCCCCGCCACTTATCCCCGGCTGGTCCGGCCTGATCGTGGCGACCTGCTATGGGCTGACCGGGATCACCTTCGTCACCGCTGTCTATCACACCTCGACCGCCGATCTGGTGTTCATCCTGGCCTTCAACACCGTGTTCGCGGGGTTGCTGTCCTGGATATTCCTGCGGGAGAGGCCGCGGCTAGTGACGATAGCCGCAATGCTGATCATGATCCTCGGCGTGCTGATCATCGTCGGTGGTTCCGTCGGCACCGGAAAGTTGTTCGGCGATTTCATGGCGCTGTGCTCGGCCTTCTTCATCGCCGTGGCCATCACCATCTCGCGCGGCAGCGGCAAGGACATGGGATTCACCTCGCTCGTCGGCGTCCTTCTGCCGCTTGGGCTGGCAGCCTTCATGGTGAGCGGCGAAGGCTTTCACGTGAACGCGCCATGCTGGATCATCTTCAACGGCGCCGTCATCATGCCGATCTCGTTCTTCTGCCTCGCCGCTGGGCCGAAATACATTTCTGGACCGGAAGTGGCGATGTTCTACCTGCTCGAAACCGTGCTGGCGCCGGTCTGGGTGTGGATGATCTTTGCCGAGACACCGACCCGCAACAGCCTGATTGGTGGTGCGATCCTGATCGTGACGCTGATCGCACATTCGGCCTGGCAACTGCATGACGGGCGCAAGCGCCGTAGCGACTTTGCGGTGCATCATCCGGTGTAGCGCACTCTGAGCCGCGCCAAGGCACTCTGGAGTCAAAACCAATCAACGGGTTGCCACAAACGGCCGAGATGGTTGGAAAGCTGTCATTCCTAGGATTGTGGCGCATGCGGCCAAGTGCGATCAACCAGTCGGCGAATCTGAAAAAGGCTCAGCAACTATCTGGTATTCGTCCTCGTACACGACATAACCCAGACGAGCGCTCTTCATGACCTCGACATGATGCCCGTGATGCGCAAGGAGCCCCGTGAGATCAAAGGCCCTTGCCAAATGTTCCGTTGCTGTTGGCTTGAACCAGCTCAATCCTTGGGTCGTTTCTCTCCGGTAAAAACCCTTCGATCTTGAGAGGTTGAAACGCGGCGGTATTGCGAGGTTCTGTCGAAACCAGGCAAGATTATCTTCCAGCTGGTCCAACGTATGTCGATCGACATCCGGTTGACCCCGCAGTTCGTAGGCAGCGCCAAAGAAACCTTCGCGCGCATGCGTTCCCTTGATGATTTTTGATCGAACAAATCGCAAAAACATACGCAGGATATTATTTCTGATCGGGAATGGATCAATAGTCGCTCAGGGTAGCTGCTGACAGTTCAGTGAGCGTTGAATTTCACAGCCTGGATCTTCAGGCGCTGGCCTTTTTATCGGCGACAATCTCGATCTGCGGCGGACTACCCTCCAACTCCATAGGTGCCGCGGCCCCAAGCTCGTCGGCCAGTTCCACCTCACGCAACCATTCGCGCCAGATCGCGACTAGCAGCGCCATCAGCACCGGGCCGATAAACAGGCCGAGAAACCCCATGGTCTTGACGCCGCCGATCAGGCCGAAAAAGGTCGGCAGGAAGGGCAGTTTTATCGGCCCGCCGACCAGTTTCGGGCGCAATGTCTTGTCGACGATGAACAGTTCGACCGCGCCCCACAGGAACAGCGCCAGACCGGCCATCGGCGATCCGCTGGCGGCGAGGTAAATCGAGACCAGCGTGAAAGACAGCGGCGCGCCGCCGGGGATCAGCGCCATGACGCCGGTCAGGGCGCCGAGCGTTACCGGCGACGGCACGCCGGCCAGCCAATAGGCAATGCCCAGCACCAGGCCTTCGCCGATGGCGATGACGGTCATGCCGGTCACGGTCGAAGAGATCGTCGCCGGCACGACGCGCGAAATCCGCTCCCACCTGGTCGGCAGGATACGTTCGCCGAGGCGGTCGACCTGGCCGGCAAAGTGTTCGCCGTCGCGATAGGCGAAGAACAGCGCGATCATCATGAACAGCAGCGTCAGGAGCAGGCCGAAGGCGCTGCCGCCGGCGGCCAGTACTCCGCGGTAGATGCTGCCGATGTTGGCGCCGCTGACCAGCTGGATCAGTTCACCAATGCCGCCGGGATGGCCGAAATTGGTCGTCCATTGCTCGTTCAGCCACTCGCCCACGACAGGCATGGTGGCGATCCAGTGCGGCGTGACCGCGCCATGCCGGTTGGTCTCGATCGCCCACGCGACCCACTCGCGGACCTCGTTGATCGCGTAGGTGCCGGCGAGAGCGATCGGTATCACCAGGAAGGCGAGGATGAAGAGGATGGCAAAGGTCGCGGCGATGGTGCGGTTGCCGCCGACCGCGACAAGCAGGCGGCGGTAGAGCGGCCAGCTGGCGAAGGCGATGACGAGCGCCGCCAGCACAGGAAACAGGAAGCCGTGGAAGAAATAGACGCCGGCGGCGACGATCAGCACCAGCAGCCAGCGCGCCGCCGACAGCGGCGGAATGACGGCGGCCCGCAGCGGCGTCGACAGGCCGAACAAGCGCTGCTGTCGTTCCGGTTTCTGGATTTTTGATTCCTTCAATCGCCTGCCTCTTCCAAACACCCTTCCCGCTTATGCACTGATATAGTGCAGCAATCGTGACGATAGTCCAAATGGTTGGGTGGAGCTGCGCGCGCCATTGGCGCCGCCGCGGGCCAGCACCCCCCTCTGTCCTGCCGGACATCTCCCCCGCAAGGGGGAGATTGGCTGTCATGTCGGCTTTCGCAAATCGCCAACATTGGAAAGCGGGCAGAAAGGGCGAAGCTGATAGTGTCCTGAAGGTTCTGCAAAAAGTTTTGGAGAGAGAACGGTCGTTGCGCTGAGGCGAAAGCGGCCATGGCNTGCAATCACCGATTCCCGTGGAAGGGGAAGTGCCATGACCAATCGAGAAGCTAGACTGAGCAGGGGTGAGTTGAAAGCGTTGCTGTTGTCGGATGAGGACGGGTTTCGCAAGGCGTTGCAGCTTGTCGTGCAGGAGGCTCTGGAGGCCGAGATGACGGAGGCGATCGGGGCCGGCAAAGGGGAGCGGACGACAGAGCGGATTGGCTATCGGTCCGGCTATTACGAGCGCAAGCTGGTGACGCGGGTTGGGGTTCTGGAGCTGCGGGTCCCGCAGGATCGGGCGGGCCGGTTCTCGACGGAGTTGTTTGAGCGCTACCAGCGTTCGGAGAAGGCGTTGGTGTCGGCGCTGGTCGAGATGTACGTGCAGGGCGTTTCGACCCGCAAGGTGAAAGCGGTGACGGAGGAATTGTGCGGCCACGCTTTCTCGGCCTCGACGGTGAGCGAGGCGACGGTGCGGCTGGATGAGGCGCTGAAGGCGTTCTTTGAGCAGCGGCTCACGGAAGGCTATCCGTATCTCATTTTGGACGCGCGCTACGAGCGGGCTCGCGAGGCGGGCGTGATCGCCAGCCAGGCAGTGCTGGTGGCGATCGGCGTGGATTGGGAGGGCCGGCGCCAGGTTTTGGGCGTTGAGCTGGCCAACCGGGAGAGCCATTCGAGTTGGCGCGCGTTCGTGACAGGGCTCAAGAATCGCGGGCTCGCCGGCGTCGAGTTCGTCGTCTCCGANCTACGTGCACTTCCTCAGAAACGCGCTCGACTATGTGCCGCGCAAGGTCGACGACGACTGCCTGATGGAGCTCAGATGGTTCTACGACCGCCGCGACCTTGCCGAGGTCAAGCGCGACCTGGCGCAGTGGATTGCCAAATGGCAGGCCAAATATCCGAAGCTGGTCAACTGGGTGGAGGACAACATCGAGGAGACGCTGAGCTTCTATCGGNGTCCGCCGCTCCGCTAAACACGGGAGCTGCGCGGCGGACACGCCGACGTCACAGCTACCGCCACGCCATTTTTGCAGAACTTGACGCACACAACTTGATCGGGTCAACGTCGGTCCAAGACCCGTATAGGTCTTCCATTAGGCCGTCGTAGGCCATCACCTCCAAAGTTGATACAGTCTTCCAGCCACGCACGAATTTGCCAAATCGCTCGCGGTCGAGCGGATCGGCGGCCGCGGAACCGGCAAGCTCGTAAACAGAAGACCAAGTGTGGTCAGGAATAGGTGGAACGTCCAGCTCGTCGGAAGCATGTTTTTCAGAGAAGCCTGGAAGCATTCGCTATTGATGGAGGCGAGTTCGGCCCGGATCGATCGGCCGAAAATATCAATATTCGCTATATGGGGCTGCGCGATGCCCGCTGCACGAGGCAAAGGCCTGATCTCGTGGACTTTTCCGATCGCGGCATTCACATTACCGGGATCCCCGTTCTCCCCCATTCCCCTGCTTACCTGGGGCATGGCCATCACCACCTATTCGTTCTTTGGAAAAGTGGCCGAGATTGTCGGGCGTCTGACCGCATTGCAGGAAGATTGCGCGTCCGCCGAGGTGCATCGGCGAATGGCCGAGATCTATGGCGAACGTGAAGGCACCCGCCGCATGACCAACATGGTGCTTCAGTCTCAGGCAAGCTGCGGAACGCTCGAGCGCACAATGAATGGCAAGCGCTTGGCTCGCGTGCCGAAGACGAAGGTGAGCGAACCCAAACTTATCGCGTGGCTCGTGGAGGCGTGCATTCGATACTCGGAGCGCCCAATTTCCGTGGCGACGCTTGCGTCAAATCCGATCATGTTCCCCTTCGAGATGAACGGAATGGTGCTCTATGCGTTGAGCACCTCCAGTGCAGTAGGGGTTCGCGCCACGGGTGGCCGAGACGAGGTCGCTCACCTCCGGAACGACGTTTGACGCCTACCCCTCTTCGTAGAAGATCACTCGGCTTATTGAAAGCCGCCTTCTGGCGAAGCCCTTCCCTACGGCCGCTCGATTAACAGTCGAGAGGCCTATTCGGCCTCCCACGCCCAGAAAGCGGACTGTCTGGAGGCGGCCCCATACCGGTCGTTCCGTTGCTCCGGCTTAGTGCGATTCTGCCGCTATAGCCATCTTTGCCAGGCGATACGGACACGAGTTACATCTCACACCAACCCCACCCTGAAATCCTCCAGTACCTGACCCAGCCCTGGCGCGCCGAGAACGGTCACAACACGCTTCACCTGAAGCTTCGGTATCGCGCGATCGTAGATGGCAAGATTGGTCGCCTCATTGAGGCGCGAGGATAAATGATCCCGTCGGGCTCAGATGGGTGCTCATGAAACGCCAGCGACCACCGGCGTGCCCGGTTCTGGCGCTGCGCCCGAACGACATCGGTCGGCACACCCAGCCGGACGGCGTTGTCGCCTCTGAGGTGGACCATGCGTAGGTCGGTCGTGGTCGCGATTTCCGCATAGCGCCGTTGGGTCAGCTCCACCTCCTCTAGTCTAGTTTCCATCCATAAACGCCCATTTTGGTGAGGATTTACAGAGGTTTGCCGCAGGACGAACGTCGTTTGCGCCCGCGCGGTCGATCTTCTGANTAGTTTCCATCCATAAACGCCCATTTTGGTGAGGATTTACAGAGGTTTGCCGCAGGACGAACGTCGTTTGCGGTACCGTGCCGACGCGAAGTCCAATGGATCACGCCAGATAGAACTCGCCGAACGGAAGTTAGTCGTGGCTATGGAGCCGGCGCCTGCCGGCGGGCTGCTGACCCGCGCAATGGCTCGCCGTCAGGTCGGTTTGAGACGTGTGAAGAGGACGAGATTGTAGGCCACGACCGAGGACCAGACGTAGCTCTTGAAGTGATCAAGGCCGCGCCAGGTGCAGCGCGCCAAGCCGTAAGCACGCTTGAGGCACGAGATGTCGGCCTCGATGCCGGCACGGAAGTTGCGCAGCTTGCGGTAGACCCAATTGCTTCTAACCATGTCCTCGATCCTGAGGCCGGCTTTCTTGTGGAATGCCATGTCGCGAACGCCCAAGGTCTTGGCTGTAGCCAGATTGTCGCGACTGGCAAAGCCGCCGTCGGCCGCCGCCTGCCGCGGCGCCCGGCCCCAGATGCCGATGTGGCGTTCCAGCATCGGCAGCAATCGATCGCTGTCGCGCGGATTGCCCGCCTCGATCACCAGATCGAGGATCATGCCGCTCCTGCCGGTGGTCAGGTTGAGTTTGTGACCGTATTCGGTGTCGCGGCTGCCTTTGACGATGATATCGGCATGGGGCTCGAACAGGCTGACCAGCTTGTCGCTGGCCGGCACCAAGTTCCCGGCCAGCACTCGTCGCTCACTCTGGGCGATGATTTGCTCGATCAGCGGCCGATGGTGACTAACCTGGGCCTGCCACAGTGCGATGAGCGGAGTGCTCGCCACGGCCAATCGTTCCGTGGCCTGCTTCAGATAGGCCAAGGTCGCGCAGGCGATCGCAATCAGTTCACGGTAGAGTTGGACGCGGTTGGGTCGGCCGCGTGTGAACTGGATCTTGCGGGCGCGCTTCTTGGCCGCGCGGCAATGATTTCGCCATTCCAAGCCGGCGCCACCGGCCAAGGCATCAGCCTGCTTCAACAGGCGCACCATGACCCGCACAGCGTCCCACAGCAGGCTGCTGTCGCTCGGTTCGTGCATGAGTGCCGAGGTCACAGTGCTGTCCAGCCGCACGACCGCACCGTCTTCCAGTTTTACCTGCCGGGCATTCGACAGCAGCGCCCGATTGATCTCTTCCCAGGTGTCGGACCGGATCGCGCTGATCGTCTTTTGCAGCACCGACTTCTGCGGGCTCCACGACCATGGCAGGCGGGCAAAGGCGCGAAATGAGGCTGAGTCCTCGAGGTGGAATGCCAGTTCCTGATAGCTCAGTTGCCGGTATTGCTTGAGAAGCGCACAGCGCAACACCGCTTCAGCAGGTAGGCCTTGCCGTCCGGTGGCCCTGACGCTGCTCCGAACCAGGTCTCGCGCCACCAAGCCAAGCAGGTCGGGGTGCTCGTCCAGCCACTGCGACATCGCCTTCAGTTCGTGGCCGATCTCGTGCGCGGCAAAAAGATCGAATATGCTGGCTTGGACGGTGCGTTCTTGGCGCATTGTCGGCTCCGGCGGTTGCAGATTGTGCTTTGGAATCAGTGGCATGAGACCAAAGTGTACCTGAAACCGCCGGGCCTTGCCTGCGCAAAATGCCGATTCACGCAAGAATATCAATATGTTGGCGTTTATGGACGGAAACTAGGTTAGAATTCGGGGGGTCGCCATTGGTCAGATGGTGTGGCGTCTAGCGGCTGTGAGTAAGCTCCTGGCGCACTCAATCAGAGCAGTTAGAGCTACCACACCTGAGGGATATTCCTCGCCCTGACCCGAACTCACCACTGCGTTCCGACAGCCGACTGCGACCCCCGAATTCATGAACGCGCTCGAAATTACCCGATCTCAGGTCAACGCGACCGTGACAGGATCATCCGCTGGGCCAACATCGAGTGCATTACCGAGTGCTTGGCTGGGTGGGGAATTTCCTTCGGTCGATGAAGCCGCGCGGACGGGCGGCTGACAGCACTGCGGGGCACGTCGGGCCGCATAGGCGCGGTTTTAGCTCACGGGATTGGCTGCTCCCCATTTGTGCGACGTCCGGAAGCATCCACACCGTATTTCCGGCTCAAGTTCACCGCATCGATGAGGCGAAGGCGGCTGACCAAGGGCGGCATAGGGCGGCATCACGCGTTTCGTAACGGTAGCCCAAATAGCGCCGAGAGCGGCGTAAAGACGGTCTCCGGGGTATCAAAGTTTGATTTCGCTCCCGCCGATCAAGCTCGCACCTCACGGTGTGATCAGCCTGCCACGGTTGGCGTTTGCTCAGCGCGCCGCTCTCCTGATGTCGCGACATCTCGTAGGCCAGCGGCCACAGCGCCAGCATCGTCGCTGCGCTCCCGATGTAGAATAGGACCGCGCCGAGCGGCACAAAGCGCACGGCGGCCATAACAACAAGCGCTCCGAGCACCAGAGCACGCAGACGCTTAACCAGAATCCCGCTGTGAACGATCCCCAGCACAAATGCCAAGGCTGCAAAGCGGCTGATGCGCAAACTGCTGAAAAAGCAGAGTCATGCACCGCGCGTGATGATCACCGACAAGCTCGGCTCTTACGTGAAAGAGCGTGGCGGGGAAAGTGAAACAGGTGGCAAACGGATCGTGGATGGAAACGAACCGCTTAAGTTGGCCGGATGACTTGAAGCGCTTCATGATCCGCTGTGGCTGGTCGAGAGATCATGCCGCAGGTCGAACATCGCCGGCACAAGGGATTGAACAACCGAGCGGAGAACTCGCACCAGCCGATACGACGACGAGAACGATCCGCCGACCATCGTGAACTGCGCTTCGCTGCCACGGAAACTTGGCGCGAAATCACTCACGTCACTGCTGGCATGAAACTTGGATGAGGACGCCACCACTTTACCCTGCAAGCGATAACTTTACGGTGCCGTCGCATGCGTGGAAATACTGGCGGGGTTCGAGCACCGTCACACGGGCGACACGCAGATGCTTTTTTCGTGTTATGATGGGCTTGCAACGCGCGTAATTTCGACCTCGGCGTTATGGCAGAGGCCGAACGCCATTTTGCCCGGCGCAGGAAGGTTTGCGCCCCCAGCACGGACTCAACACCGAAGCGCTGGGCGTGTTGCCTCTTCTTGACTGATCCGGGCGAGGAGGTTGTCCATGTCCACGAGTAATGTCGACCGCCCGCTGCAGCCGGGCGACCGGGCACCGAATATTATGCTCGACGCGATCTCGCGCGAAGGCAAGATCGCGCTCGATGATTTTCGAGGCCGTAGCCCGTTACTGATCGGATTGTTTCGAGGCCTGCACTGTCCGTTCTGCCGGCGCCATGTCGCGGCGATGGCGCAGCTCAACCCGGCCCTGAAGGAGAAGGGCGTCGAATGTCTCGCAGTGGTCAAGACGCCGGTCGAACGTGCGCGGCTTTACTTCCGTTACCATCCGCTACCCAATCTTCTTAGCGCATCCGATCCGGAGGGGACTTCGCATCGCGCCTTCGGTTTACCCATCGTCGAGTTGACGGAGAATGAAACCGAATGGCCGCACAAAGTCGGAATGGACCTGGTCACGACACTGCGGATCGATCTGCCGGGGGAGTTGCCCGAACCGATGAACCCGGCTGCGGCGGGCGACTTTCTCGAAAAAAAGGACGGGTATGAAATTACGGAGGCCGACCAGCAGATTATGATCGCCGGTCACATGCCGCTTATCGGCGAGTTCCTGCTCGATCGGGAAGGCGTTGTGCGCTGGAGCTTCACAGAAGCCGAAGAGGGAGGTCAAAATGTATGCCGGGCGCCGAATCCCGCGGAATTGATATCAGCAGCTTCCCAACTCACACATTAATCAGCTGCTGAAATGGGCTGCTGAAAACTCGTGTCGCTTGGCACCTAATTGTAAGAATGCGCCGGTTTGGTTCAGGATTGGCATTTAATCGTGAGAATATTGGACGCCAGATTCTCAAGTTAACTGCAATCGCATCAGCGGAAAGATCATTAATCCTTTGACCTTTATACACTGTCTTCTGGAAATTCGATCCCGTTACGCTGCAGACGCTGGTCAAATCAAATGCCGACGGCCGGCATGATTATCAACTCAAGTGCACGTTCTCAAATTAAGTGCACAGCTGACCAACTGAATTGATTGAAAAGCGATTCTCATAATTACTGTAAAGCGACACTATCCTCCACACTTTCGCCGAGGTGGCCTCGGCCGGACTGATCGCGGCCGAGCTGAAAATCAGCCAGCGCGCCCGCTCGACCTGGTCGCCGAACTCGGCATCCGGGAGGTGACGGGCCGGGGGCGCTACCGGGCGCGGGGGATCATGTAGGATCGCCCGAACTTGCTCCTCGGCAAATCCAAAATCATGCACCATCATGCCATTGATGCTGCACGGCTTTCTCAAATCGGGATTTCGTCCGCGGACTCATCGTCTGTTCCATGCACCCTCGACGGTGGCGCCGGTGATCGGACTGGCGCTGGCTGGCTCGAAGCTGTGCAGGAATGTCCTCGTTATAGCGCCAGCGCCCGTTTGAGATCGTCGTGTTCGAAGGCGCTGGCCATGCGGTTGATCTCGGCTGGGCGGGCGCCGACCTCCTTGGCGGTATCGCGCCAGGTTGGAGCGCGAAAAACTCCGACGCGGCTTCCAGCAGATCGAGCGAACAGGTGCCCTCATCGAGATCGATGTTCGTCGTCAGTACCCGGGCCTTGAGATCAGTCGGAACGGGATTGAGGTCGTATGCCGGCGAGAGAGACCAACCCGCCTTTCCAAGCCACAGGAAACCGTGATTACGGAGGTGGTCGTCGACATTGGAGATCAGCACGTTGAAGACGACACGCCGATATAAGGCATGGGCGTCCGTCTTTCCCTGAGCGCCGTGTTGAGCGAGAGCATCGACGATCTCCGGATAGCTGCCGCGCTCGCCGTCCCTGGCGCCCGTCATCGCCATCGCCGACGGGAACGGGGTGCGGATCGCCCCGTCACGATCGAAGCGTCGCGACAGCATGACCGCCTTGCCGGCGACGTCGATCAGCTCGTGCTGAGGGGTGGCGATACCTGCCTGTCCGGCTAGCCGCAGCGCGATCTCTTCCCAGGTCTCCATGCTGTAGTCGTCGGTCTCCTTCGGGAATTTCGCGATGGAGAGGTGACCATGTTGGTCGATGACCGACGCCTTCGGGCGGGCACCGCCAAGGGAGGAGCCTGGGGCAAAGATGAGCTGCAGGTCTTCATCCGTTTCTTCGTCCCGGAGAACCCGTTCGGCGATCTGGAGCAATTGGCCAAGCTCGATCAGGGCAGGAACGCCGGCACGGATCGGCGCTTGGAAAATCTCTTCGCCGACCCAGCGGAATCGGAGTGCGCCAAGCCGGGTCTCATCGGCCACTCCAAGAAGGTAGTCGCTTTCTACAAGCGTGCGAACCGCGCGGCCTTCCCGATCGGCGAGACGGCGTTCGGCGCGCTGCATGAGGCGCCGGCCCCAGGTGTCAGGCGCTGAGTCACCGATGGAGCCGAATGTCGCAAGACCGGCAGGAGGGGCGAAGGCGCCACGGGTCAGAGCAAGGGCTGGCTCCAGGGAGAAGCGGTCCGGGTCCTCAAGCCATGCGCCGTCATACTCGAAGAGGATGGTCTCGATGCCCCGGACGCGATTGCTCCTCGCCAGTCCGACCGGGCGTGTGCGGCCGTCCAAATCGACATGGACCTCGAAGTCAGTCATCGCGGGACGATCCGGTTGGCCGCCTGAGGTGGACATGCTTAGGCAGGTCCGCACTGGCGAGCGCCTGACCGACGCTGTCGTTGCTGATGTCGGCGACTTGGCTCAGGCCGTCGAGCAGGCCGAGCGCCTGCAGGACGCCGGCATAAATGCCGACGCTGACGTTGGTGTCGCCAGCTTCGACCCTTTGCAGTGTCGAGCGAGACGTGAAGGCGCGCTCGGCTACGACCGCCATCGGCAGCCGTCGGCGTCGACGGGCATCATGGATGTCCGCCCCAAGTTTGCGCAGCGCGCGCCGCACTGCAGCAGGAGGGTTGTGTGGAGTGGGCATTTGACACCTTCGCACTACAGATCGAGCGGATATGTAGCACGAAGATTACAATCTTTCTATACCCCAGTAGAGAGCGAAGGTTCGATCGTCATGACGGCATCCACCGGGGACCCCCCGAACGTCGGCGATCGCGGCGACCGTGGTTTTCACGTCCGCGGGCTCGCTGGGCGACCGTCAACGCGGAAGGCAGCGTTATAAGATTTCGGCAATTTTCTTATAACGTCGCTTGCATCGCTTGAGCTCATGCCGTTATAAGAGAAACTCATTTTTCTTATAACGGAGCCGACGCATGAAGACGGTCGATCTCGTTTATCGCACGATGTATGCGGAACTTGTTCAGCGCTGCCTTGATGCATCGTTCGAAACCGACTTCTCCACGGCGGGAAATTTTGTCCGGGTGCCGGTGAAGGGGCGGGGCTATTGGTATTTTGAGGAAACCCAACCTAAGAAAACGCGGAAGTATGTCGGCCCGTCCGACGACCCCGAGATCGCGAAACGCGTTGAAACCTTCCAAGAGATTAAGGAAGACCTCCGCGGCCGACGGAAACTCGTCTCCACGCTGACTCGCGAAGCAATGCTGACTGCTCCGGACCGGTTCACTGGCGATGTCGTTGAAGCCATGGGAGCAGCAGGAATCTTCCGCCTAAGAGGCGTGCTCGTTGGTACGGTTGCCTTCCAGACGTATGCAGGACATCTCGGTGTAAGGTTGCCAGGCGCTTCATTGCAAACCGGCGATGCCGATTTCGCGCAGCACTACTCGATCTCGTCGTCAGTCGAAGACAGCCTGCCGCCGATCCTGGAAATCTTGAGAGAGATTGACCCAACCTTCAGGGAAATCCCCCACAGATCGGATCCCGGACACACGACGCAATTCGAGAATGCAACGCGATACAAGGTCGAGTTCCTTACGCCGAACCGGGGATCCGATGACTTCACCGACCATGCCAGTCCGATGCCAGCACTGGGGGGAGCTTCGGCGCAGCCCTTGCGTTTCCTCGATTTCCTGATCCACGAGCCCATCCGGACCGTGATGCTGCATCGGTCAGGGGTGCCTGTAACCGTGCCGTCGCCGGAACGGTATGCAGTTCACAAGCTCATCGTCGCCTCTCGCAGGCAATCAGATGCAAATGGCGTCGCCAAGCGCGAAAAAGACGTCTATCAGGCCAGCCTCCTTGTCGAGGCACTGGAGGCGACCCGGCGCAAGGACGACCTTGCAACAGTGTTCTCGGAAGCGTGGGGCAGGGGGCAGCACTGGCGCGAGGCGATGCTGAAGGGGCTGGGCCTGATGCCGCCGAAGAAACGACAGGAAGTTGAGGACACAGTCAGAAAGGCCCTTGTCGAGATCGGCGAGGAGCTGGACGGCTTCGACCCGGCCGCCGTGAAATCGTAGCCGGAAAAAGGGCGAGGCCCGAAAGCCGCCCTTATCACTTGGGATTGAGGAAGACCCTCGTGGATCAGCATCGGGTACGAGGAAGTATACCGTAGCTGTTAAGGTCTGTTCGCCGTGTGTCCGTCCAAAATCGCATAAAAGGCAGACTGGCGTGATGTCCGGAAACATTAGGCATTTCACGGGGTCGTCTGCGCTGAACGCACCGTCGACCGTTGGCCTTGTCAAGACGTCGGGACAATTGCCAAGCCGATTGCGGATGCGATCCTGGATGAGAGGCAGGCGTTGCGCCGCCCAAGGCTTGTCGCCTTCAAGGAACTTGGCGGTTACAAGTCTAAGGATTGGCGGCTCCACCGTGTTGAGCGCGGCGAATATCCAGGTGATGGCGCGCGCCCGGGCATTTACATCGTCCGGCAACAGGCCCGGATGGCGTTTCCGCGATATGGAACACGATCGACCCGGTCCCGAACAACCGGAGATCGCCTTCTTCGTAGGCCGGAATTTGCCCGAAAGGTTGAAGCGCCAGATGCGCCGGTTCCTTCATCGCCTTGAACGAATCGAGGCGAACCTCGTAAGGTTGGCCCACTTCGTCCAGCGCCCAGCGAACGCGCGTATCACGCGCCAGTCCCTTGCCGCCATCGGGCGACCGCTCAAAGACGGTAATGATGGCGGTCATCGCTTCTCTTGATATCTTTGTTTCGGTCCCAAGGACGAACGATCGGCGCGTTTCACGATACTGACCCCCGAAACTTTGCGGCTCGCTGCGCCAAGCCTCCACCAGCATTTCATGGTGTGTCCTGTTCCAATACGTTTGGGAGGGCGACTTTGGGATGACCGCCCATCAACAGCTAAGACGGACCAGTCCAGCGAAAGGATACGTCGCCGGCATCAGGATCTGCGCCGCGTGCTTGGATAGGCCCGAGGCGGACGGGAGCCGAAATTCAGGCGAGCACGGTTATGACAGAATTGCGGACGGACCGGATTTAATCACATTCAACTTGCCCCGAACGTGGTCCGGCATTTGGCAGTGGCCTCCTCGAGCCAGTTCTCCCGTTGCTCCTCGGAACTGCCGACAACTGGCCTGAACACATGTCGTTCATGTTCCAGAACCCCGCAATATGGGAGGACGCATCGTCCCCAGATCAGTCCGAGCGGATCACCGAGGTCATTCACCTCTCTCGTCGCATCGGTATCGGAAGTATTGAAAATAATGGCTTTCTTGATCGAGAGGAGGCCTTCGGGCAACCCATCCGCGGTTTTCAGGCGATAGGCAACACCAGGAACCAGAACGCGATCGAGCCATCCCGCCAGAATTGCAGGTGGCTTCCCCCACCAGTTCGGGTGGACGATCAGTAAACCATCCGCATTCGCGACTTGCGTCCGGTGCTGGAGCAAAACGCGATCTTCGGCGCGTGAAAGCGCTTCTTCCAGGGTGTCGCCGACCGTGTAGGCCTCTTCCGCGGTTAGGCACGGATCGAAGCCTTCCATATAGAGATCGTGATGTTCGATTGCGTGGCCGTCGCCGATCAGCGCGTTGCGAACGCGTGCAGAAATTGCGTGGCAAAAGCTGTTGGCACGCGGGTGGGCTATGATGGAGAAGATGCGCACCGTTTACTCCTCGGCTGAGAGGCGCAGGAATTGAAGGACGGGCAACCCGAGCTACCTCGCCTTGGTTGGCGTGCCGACATTGTCGATACCACGAGAGAACGACAGATAAATGTTCGTTGATGGCCGATGACGGCAAGGGTCAAGGTAGCGCTGCCGTTGTCGCCAGGATCGGATCGGTGCAGATCAGCGCATCTGCCGGCGACGTATCCTTTCGCTGGGTTCATCCGTCGGGCGATCTGGCGCCAGGCATAATCCCATTCCCTCCAGGCGCTGTCCCAGACATTTGGGTCGAACCGGTGCGATAGGTCGGCGACCTCGGAAAGCGTGATCTTGTAGGCGGCAAGGGTGGCGGGCGGGGTGATGCTGGCGCCCTGCTTGTATTCCTCCAACGCCGTCTGAGGCGCGCGGGACAGGTAAAGTGCTTCGACGCCGGGCCGATTGAATCGCCCGCCGTCGATCGCTGCTCCTGCCCCGCTTGTGGGCAGGAAAGCCCATTTGGGTGTCAGATAGCGATGGAATATCTCGTCCGGCCCGACTCGGGTGACTTTCACCCGCGCGCCCCATTCTCGAGATCCCGAATGAAGGCCAGGACTGCTTCGACCTGGCCGCCGGCGACGAGCTCGGCCGCCGTGCGATGGCCATAGTCGGCGATCGGTTCATTGCGATACCAGTAGATCGCCTTGTTGACGTCGCCGGTGAGCTCCGTCGCGGCTGAAATCACCTTCACCATCTCACGCAGCCGACCCTGCAGTCGCTCCGATGATGGATTGCGGAGCGTGTTACGGTGGACGCCGGTCAACTGCGCCAGGTTGGCTACCTTGACGCCCAGCGCCTGCGACAGGCGCCTCGGCGAGATATATGGGGTGCGCGGTTCCTGCAGGCTGTCGACAAAGCCCGAGATCATTGTGGAATGTGCTAGCTGTGCATGGGCCATGACAATTCTCCGACCTCTCATTGCACAATATATGCACATTTTAACGCATAGCAAATGAACGGTGGCCTGACCCCTTGCAGCGCACTGCTGTCCTTCCCCATTATTCAGCGGTTGCTAACCGCAGTAACGCTCCATCTCGGTCACTTTACTAGCGCTTTCCGTCTACCAGACGCGGATATGGCCGGGTCAACACCTACCCGACATTCACGGCACTCGGCACTGACCCCTTGCTGACCTTCTCCAAGACGAGCCCAAGGGCAAGTCGTAGCCCAAGTGGGGACAATCGACAGCTGCGATGACCGTATGTAGCTGCTTGGCGATCGAGCCTCGAAGTCAACCTGATAGACTTTTGAAATGGTCGGCATAAAATTCGCTTTTCTGCTTTCAATGAAAGCAACGCGAAATGGCCGAAGAACGCCCCCAACGCCGCCTTGCCGCCATATTGGCTGCCGACGTGGTGGGCTACAGTCGACTTCTGGACGTGGACGAGCAAGGAACGTTGGCCGCGTTAAGGAGGAGGAGGAAGGAAATTCTCGAACCGCTCGTGCGCGACCGTAAAGGCCGTATTGTAAAAGTGATGGGTGATGGCGTTCTGGTCGAGTTCGGAAGCGCCGTGAACGCCGTGTCATGCGCCGTGGACCTTCAGAAGCGGATGGCGGCCGCAAACGAGGGTGTGACCGCCGACCGGAGAATCAACCTGCATATCGGCATCAATCTGGGCGATGTCGTCGTCGAGGACGGCGATCTGTTCGGCGACGGCGTCATTGTCGCAGTGCGGCTCCAGGCAATGGCCGGGGCAGGAGATGTCTTTGTGTCCGGCAGCGTCTACGACCAAGTCAAGCGGAAGCTCGATTGCGGCTTCGACGAACTTGGTCCGCAAGCGATCAAGAACGTCACCGAACCGGTGTCAGTCTACCGGATCTCGTTGTCGACCGCGTCGGACGATGGCGGGCTCGCAGAGAAAGCGCCTCTGCAGCTCCCCGCCAAGCCGTCCATTGCCGTCCTCCCCTTTACGAACATGAGCAATGATCCGGAGCAGGAGGCATTTGTCGATGGCCTCACCGAAGACTTGATCACGGATCTGTCGCGGACAAGCGAGTTGTTCGTCATCGCCAGCAACTCGGCATTTGCATACAAAGGCAGGCACGTTGATGTGCGTCGCATCGCGCGCGAATTGGGCGTTCGCCATCTTCTTGAAGGTAGTGCACGGCGGGCCGCTGGACGGGTGCGTATCAACGCCCAACTGATCGACGCGATCGCGGGTGACCACCTTTGGGCCGAAAGATTCGACCGCAGCCTAGAAGATATCTTCGCTGTTCAGGATGAGGTGACCGGCAAGATTGTCGAGGCTCTGGTTGGCCGCCTGACCACAGCGCCGGCGCGCAGCAGACCGAGCAACCTGGAGGCTTATGATATCTGTGTGCGTGCCCGGGCCCTTGGTCTGCAAACGGCGCTTACCGCGAAAGAGGCCATTTTGCTGCTGGACCGCGCAATCGCGCTCGACCCGGAATACGCGGAGGCGCACCGTTGGCTGGCACTCAACCTCTGGCTGGGCTGGGAGTTCTGGGACGAACCGATGGACCCCAACCGCGCAAGAGCGCTCGCCGAAGCGCAGCTGGCGGTCGAACTCGATCCGAACGACGCCGGGAACAGATGGGTATTGGGCGTCATATTGGGACATGAGAGTCGCTGGGCGGAATCGGATGCCGAATTCAATGCTGCCCACGAGCTGGATCCCAACCACGCCGATGCTTGGGCTATGCGGGCCGAATTGACGACGCAAAAGGGCCGACCTGCCGAAGCCATAGACCAGGTCCGCAGGGCACTGCGACTCAACCCTCACCCGCCCGGTTGGTATTATTGGATGTTGGGTCAGGCCCAATATGCCATGGGCGACTACGAATCCGCGATCCAAACGCTGCGCAGGCCCGAAACCTATCGCACGACTTCACGGCGCCTGCTTGCAGCAAGCCTTGCGCAACTTGGCCGTTTGGAGGAAGCGCGCTGGGAGGCGAAAATGTTCATGATGAGCAATCCGCACTTCACTATCCGGCACTGGTCGGAATCGCAGCCATTCCCGGCCGAAGACGTGCGACGGCACATCGAGGAAGGTTATCGCATGGCGGGCCTGCCAGCATGACTGTCATTAGTTATAGCTTCGGCCTGCTGTCGTCAGGCGTCCCAAGCCTGTCGCAGCAGCGAACATTTGGTCTTCTGACGGAACGAAATTCGCCATATCGAGCGTTTGTTTCGCCTCACGTGGGGCTTGAACATGGCTAGTGAAGACTTTCGGCACCGGATAGCACGACGCGAGGACCTCGCCTCCATGATTGCGCTCATGGACGCAGCGATCTCCGAACTCCAGAAACCGTTTCTCGACGATGACCAGATCCGATCCAGCCGCGCAATCATGGGGCTGGACACGCAGCTTATCGATGATGGCACCTATTTCGTCGTGAAGCACGACGGCGTCCTGGCAGGGTGCGGTGGCTGGAGCCGGCGCACGACCATGTATGGTGGCGATCAGTTACCGGTACGCAACGCGGCACTGCTTGATCCAGCCACGGACGCGGCACGTATCAGAGCCATGTATACGCATCCGGACTTTGTCCGGCGAGGCGTCGGCCGTCTTATCCTTTCACTTTGTGAACGTGCCGCTAAGGCTGAGGGCTTCCGCCGTGCCGATCTGGCAGCCACGATGGCAGGAGAGCCGCTCTATCGAGCCTGCGGCTACCAACCCGCCGAGAAATTCGTCGATGACCGTGGCGGCGCTCCGGTTCCAATCCTGATGATGAGCAAGACGCTCTGAGCCACGGCTCAAAGGTCACTCGCTCGCGGCCGGCACTCGCTCCGGCCAGTATGGCAGCAGGAGAATGCTGGAGATTGAACCAGGCCATCTCGAACGAAAGAGAACTTCGTCCGTGAACTATCCGCAAGCCATTGATGGCATCCTGATTTTCATTTTGGACACGGGCTCGCGAGGCGGGCCTGATCGCCAGCCAGGCAGTGCTGGTGGCGATCGGCGTGGATTGGGAGGGCCGGCGCCAGGTTTTGGGCGTTGAGCTGGCCAACCGGGAGAGCCATNCGAGGAAAGCTATCCGTATCTCATTTTGGACGCGCGCTACGAGCGGGCTCGCGAGGCGGGCGTGATCGCCAGCCAGGCAGTGCTGGTGGCGATCGGCGTGGATTGGGAGGGCCGGCGCCAGGTTTTGGGCGTTGAGCTGGCCAACCGGGAGAGCCATGGGCGTCGGAGACGACGAGCTTGACGCCGCGCAGGCCCGTCGGCTTGCGCAGGAACTCCGTCCAGGTCGGCTCGGCCTCAGACGTGCCGATCTCCATGCCCAGCACCTCGCGTCGGCCGTCCGCATTGACGCCGACAGCGATAATGACGGTGACCGAGACGATGCGGCCGCCGCAGCGCACCTTCAGGTAGGTGGCGTCGATCCACAGATATAGCCAGTCGCCGTCGATGGGTCTTTCGAGGAACGCTTTGACCTTGCCGTCGATCTCTTCGCACAGCCGGCTGCCCTGCCTCTTGGAGATGCCGCTCATGCCCATGACCTTGACCAGGTCATCGACCGAGCGGGTCGAGAGACCTAGGTGTGAGCTTTCAGAGGGTTGTCCATTCGGACCGGACCGAGGAGACTGGAGTTACCAAGCTGCAGCACTCACCGGAGGGTCCGAATGAACATCCACAAGAATGCCCGTCTCACGCTTGAACATGCCGCAGCGGCCGGACGCCATGATGATCGCCGACGCGAAGGGCGCAACGCCCTATTCCGGCGTTCTGGCCCGACGCCATGAGTGCCGTAGCGACGAAACCGACCGGCAGCGCAACGCCGCCGGGCTTGCGGTCTGGGAAATGAGGGCGGGACATCGGGACGCGACTTCGCGGCTTCGAGCTTCTCGGTCGGATTGAACGTCGGTATAGCCTCCCAGAGGGGTACTTCAAAGGAAAGCTCCCGCATCGGGCACGATCAGCGACCGGACATATGGCTCGACGATATCGGTCCGGCTGAACGCAGACGTCTGGCGTGGCATCTTCCCGAAGATTTCAACTCGCGTCCGACTGTCGAACAGGAACAAATCTTGGAATGGGTGCGTCGCGTGATCATTTCGGGCTCAACCGACTAACGACGTTTTCAGGCGGCAGCTATCAAGCAGCGTTTTTGCCATACGATTTCCAGGCGTGTCTTATGGCCAAACCGATTAGCCGATCGCGATAACACTGAAAATTTCGAGATTCGCGAGTTGAGGGAACCTTCGCAGATCCAGACTTGTTCGCGGTGTGATCGATGCGCCGCCTACGCCGGCAATGGAAATGGCGAGCTGATCCGCTTCAAGACGTCAACGCCTTACGGCGGAAGTCAAACAGCGTTTTCCGAGGAGCGGAATGCATAGCAGGAGCGAAGGAGAGGTGGCCAATATACCATTGAGTTTTGCCGGAACAACGGCGCTGTCCCAACGTTGTGAATCGTGAAGTGCCGCGCCCGATGTCCCGCAGGGCCGCGCGGCCTATACGAAATCAGGCACAGGAGAGACTATCATGATTCGCACCCTTTTAGCCACCACCGCCCTCGCGACATTGATCGCGACAGGCGCGTATGCGCAGAGCACGAGCACCCCGACGCCTGCCGCCCCACCATCCGCGCAGGAGCCCGCGGTCACCGCTCCGGTACCCCGCGCCGAGGGCAGCATCGTCACCAACATCATCGGCGAAACCGTCTACAACGGCACCAGTGACAATGCCGAGAATATCGGCAAGGTCAGCGACGTCGTCTTCGACAAGAACGGCCAGGCGAAATCCGTCGTCATCGGCGTCGGCGGCTTCCTGGGTGTAGGGACGAAGAATGTCGCCTTCGATTTCGACAAGCTGCAGTGGGCTGAGAAGAACGGCGACCGCTGGCTGGTGGCGCAGACCACCAAGGAGGAGTTGCAGGCGCAGCCGGANTCCGGGCAAGAGGAAAAAATCGTCCACCGGGACCTGGCTGGTCGCCCAAACGACCAAGGACGAACTGAAGGCACGGCCGGACTTCGACAGCAACGCCTATGCCCCGCCGCCCGCACCATTGACGACCACGCAAGCTCCGTCGGCTTCCGCCCCGACCACCACCGCGCAGGCCCCCGCCACGAACACCGCCCCGGCAGAGCCGGTGAAGCGGGCCGATGGCAACCTTGCCACCAACATTCTCGGCGAGACCGTCTACAACGGTACGGGCGATGACGCGCAGAATATCGGCAAGGTCGAGGACATCGTTCTGTCCAAGGAAGGCAAGGCGCAGTCCCTGGTCATCGGCGTGGGTGGTTTCCTTGGTCTGGGCACCAAGAACGTCACCTATGATTTCGACAAGGCACAGTGGGCGGAGAAGAACGGCAACCGCTGGCTGGTGGCGCAGACCACCAAGGAGGAGTTGCAGGCGCAGCCGGATTTCAATCGCAAGGCCTACGACCCTGCACCGGCCACAACGGCATCCAATCAGCCGGCTGCAACCGCCCCAGCCGTGACCACGGCCCCTGCCGCCGCTCCCGCCAACAAGACGGCCGCGGCCCCTGCGGCCACTACGGCACCTGACCAGACAACGACCGGGGCAATCGACAAGTCCACGCTCAAGCAGATGCCGATTGGGGAAATCCGAGGTGACGATCTGAAGGGCACGACGGTCTACGGTGCCAATGATGCCAAGGTCGGCCAGATCGGCGATGTCGTGCTGACGCCGGACAAGAAGCCCGACGCGGTGATCGTCGATGTCGGCGGCTTCCTTGGCATAGGTTCGAAGGAAGTGGCGGTCGGCATGGACAATTTGAAATTCATGACCGACAAGAATGGCAAGAAGTATCTGTACACGACATTCACCAAGGAACAGCTCCAGGCACAGGCCGCCTATGACAAGGGCAGCTATGCACAGAGGCGTGACCAGCAGCGAATGGTCGTGCGGTAGCTAGAATAGGCGCCCCGGCGAGTACAGCCGCTATTTGGCTCCGCTCGCCGGATCTCTTACGCCAAGAGGGGTAGCAGTGCCGTGACTTTTCCGCCGTCGTAGCACTTGCGGCATCCATTGTCCGACTTCTGCCAAGGACGGACGCGCGCGGCGACATTCACGGTCTGGCCGAAATAGTCGAGGTTGTCGTTGAGTGTCACGGCGATCGACCGTCCACGGTGGGCCCCGATCTTGAGGATGAACCCTGGCCCGTCATGCTCGTCGAACTAAACTTCGGGTCAGGGCCTGCCGCGCGGGATATATCCGGCGTTGCGTAAAGCGCCGATGAAGAGGCTTGCCGGGCCGGTGATACTCGTCCTGGCCTGCATGGGCAACGGCAGAGTGTTCCAGTCCGCCAACGGAGCGATAAAGGTGGAGAAAGTCCCATTGACCATGCAATGGCTGATCACCGAGCCCTGCTTGTCCAGCGCCAGGATGCCTGTCTGATTGCTCGGATATTCGATGGCGGCGATCCGTTGCATTTCCAAGTCGCCATCGATGCGCAAATCGAAAAGCAGGACGCCGTGGCTTCTGCTGGCGATTTCTGCGACTTTTTCGGTGAAGCCAACGGGAAGCGCACGAACGCCGTCGACCGCCATCCCGAAAACAAGCGCGTCCAGCTCTTCCGCCGCCATGCCAAGATTTGCTCCCAAGAAGATCAGGATTGCAATTGATCAGTTGGTTTGTGCACAACCATCCCACTCGCCTCTTTTCGACCAAACATGATCAAAGAATTACTCGATCGGCGGCGAGTCTCGACACCGGCTTGGGGCCAAGTTTAATACAGAGCGACCGCATTTGGCCGGTGCCGAATGTCGAGCGGACCCGCAAAACCGCCTGATCCAGTCGGCCCTCCGACCCCGACGTCCAGGCCGAACAGTCTTGCAAATCCATCGGCCGCAGTGCATTCCGGCTATCTGTCGACCGGAGTGGAACTGCTGACACAACTGCCTCGCATGCCGCGTCGGAGTGCTAACCGCCTTCGCCCTCGACCAGATCTCGCAAACCGATTGTGTTGGGGAATTGCAGCGGTCTTTCGGAACGATTCGGGCTTTCGTTCGTTGTTTCGGCGCCGACCGGCCAGTGCGCCACCTCCATCGCTTGGAAGGAGAAAGGGCAGCCGCAACGCTGGGAGAACAGCCGCCGGTCGGTAGGTCTGCGTAATCTTAGGGGCCGTTGTCGGCCGGCGAGGAAATCACCTTCACCATCCTGGTGGTATGGGTTCGTCTTCACAGTGGCAGTGGAGGCCTTTGTCGCCCGCCGCAGTGCTAGTGGGTGGGGAATTTCCACGAGAGCCAATCGCCGCCACAGTGCCAGTGGAAGCCCTTGTGAACTGTGGGGTAGATGCTAGTGGGCAACCTAACCCCATCCGCCCCTCACTGCGGACCAAATCGCCTGCGTAGTGCTAGTGGAGATGTTATTAAGCGGTTCTAATGTTCGACCGTCACAGCACTGGTGTCCCTATCGGAAAGAGCAGGCAGCGGCCAGGATTTGTGATAGTTCGAGTCACCGATTGTGGCTAAGTTGGCTAGCAAAATCAGCAGGTTACTGCGAACCGCCAGGTCGATCGATTGCAGCAGCGCATCGGATGCGGACTGCGTCCTTCATCTACGACCTTACAGATTGTCAACAATCTGTAAAACTTTTGTTGACAAATAATAGATTCGAGCCTTCACTCACAAAAGTCGCGTATCGGTCGAGTTCTGTCGCAACAATGCGCGGCCTCCAAAGGGGAAAGAACAATGATCAATAGACGTTCAATAATCACATTCGCCGCGCTCGGCCCCGTCTCTGCGCTGGCAATCATGGCCGGCGGCACAATCACGGTGCACGCCGCCAACAAGGAACTCAAGATCGGCTTTGTCGGCGTCACGAGTGGCGCGGCCGCTGCGTGGGGCACATCCAACGTCCGCTCGATGCAGACGCGCGCCGCCTGGATCAACGAAACCGGCGGTGTGAAGATTGGTGACGAGACCTATGACATCAAAATTGTTACCTTCGACGATCAGAAGGACCCGAAGCGGGCGATCGCCGGCATGGAGAAGATGGCCCAGGAGGGCATCCACTATGTCGTCGGTCCGAATGTCGACGACGGCGCGGCGGCGGTGCGCCCCGTGGCAGAATCCAAGGGCATCATCTATTTTCCCTACGCATTCCCGAAGGAACTCTACACCCCGCCGGCGTCCAATGCCGTGCTCGGCATGATCGCCAACTACCAGTCAGCTCCGGCGATCTACAAATATCTCAAGGAAAACAGGGGCGTGAAAAAAGTTGCCTTTGTCGCCGCCAACGAATCCGATCCGCTGAGCCAGCGGGATGGCGGTGTTGCCGCGGCAAAGGCGCTCGGGCTTGAGGTTGTGGCTGCCACGGACGTCTACCAAAACGATACCCGCGATTTCACCCCGGTACTGACGCCGATCGTTTTGCAAAAACCGGACCTGCTGGTGCTTTCGGGTGTCGCGCCCGGCAATGCGCCGCTGCTGATCCGCGCCGCGCGCGAGCTCGGCTACGAAGGTCTGATCTCCACCGAAACGGCGCAGGATGCCAAGGTGCTGGAAGAGGGCGCGGGCGAGTTGGCCAACGGCTTCATCTCAGTCGGCGGCGCATCGACGCCCGAAATCGCGTCCGACATGATGAAAGAGTTCGTCGACCGCTATACGAAAATGTTCGGCGAATACAATGACGAGTCCAACACCAAGGTCTACGCGCTCGAATACATCATCGAGACGCTGAAGGCGAACCCGGCCGCGATCAACAATGTCGAAGAGTTCAAGAAGACGATCGACACTTTCTCGGCACCCAATCCCTATCTGAAGGGCGATGCCAAGCTGACCTATGTCGGAATGACGTCGTTTGGCCAGAAGCGCCAGCTTTCGGTCCCGATGGTGGTCACGGAATACCGCGACGGCAAGTTCGAGACGCTCTTCGTCGCTCAAGTCGATTGACGCAACTGCACTGAAGCGGATTGCCGCAGAGGCTCGTGCATTCGCCTTGAGCCTCTGAATGGCCGGGAACCATCCTGATGGAACAAGTCATCGCCAACGGGCTTTATCTTGGCGCGCAATACGCCTTGATCGCGCTCGGTCTGACCCTGATCTTCGCTCTGATGAACGTGCTGAACTTTGCCCATGGGCAGATGTACGTTCTCGGTGGCTTCGTCACCTACACCGTCTATGGCCAGCTCGGCATGCCTTTCGTCGTCGCCCTCGTCGCGTCCGGGATCACGCTGCTGGTCATTGGAGCGCTGGTCGAGAAATTCCTTTTCAGAACGGTGATTAGGCGAAGCGTGCGGGAGGAAAGTACGATGCTTCTCGCGGCGGCGGTCGCATTCTTCCTCGACGCCGTGATCCTCCTGCTGTTCGGTGAAAAGCAGCGCGGCGTGCCGAAGATCGTCAGCGGCGTCTTCGTCTCCGACGGCCTCATAATGCCTTACGACCGGCTGCTGGTCGGCGCACTCGCCATACTGTTCATCGCCTCCTTCGTGCTTTTCATGCAGTATAGCAAGCCGGGACGCGCCATGCGGGCGCTGGCGCAGGACCGGATCGCGGCGCAGCTTATGGGCGTCGACGTCGACCGCTATTCGATGATCGGCTTTGCGCTTGGCGCCATGCTTGCCGGCATAGTCGGCGGACTGCTGGTCGCCATCACCGGCGTCAATTCGGGCATCGGCGGGCCGATCTCGATCAAGGCGTTCTTGATGGTGATGATCGGTGGAGCCGGCGTCGTCAGCGGAGCGATCGCCGGCGGCTTCATCCTCGGCATGATGGAATCGGTCGGCCTGACGGTGCTACGCCACTATGGCGACGTCACCTATCTCGTCATCTTCGCCGCGCTGATGGTCTTTCTCAGCATCCGCCCCAACGGGCTCATGGGCAAACCGTGGGGATGATCGACATGAAGCGTACACGCAACATCTTCGCCGTCGCTGTCTTCCTGCTGGTCGTACTCATCGGCGTGCCCTGGCTGATCGAGGCGACCGGTCGGCTCGACCTCTACTACACGCTGACCTCGGTCGCTTTGCTGAGCATCGCCAGCGCCGGCGTGTGGGTGACCTTCTACATCGGCCGTATCAATATCGGCCAGGGTGCCTTCGCGCTTATGGGCGGCTATGTTTCGGCCATCCTTGTCGTCCAGCACGGTTTGTCGTTCTGGCTGACACTGCCGCTGGCCGGGCTGTTCTGCGCCGCTGCAAGCGTGCTGATCGGACTGCCCATCCTGAGGCTCCGCGGCGTTTATTTCGCGATGGTCACGCTGGTGTTGACCGAAGTGGCGCGGCTGCTGGCGCTGGCGCTGCCGATCACCAACGGCGCCAAGGGCATGGTGAGCATTCCGCTCCCCGGCGGCATTTCGATCTTCGGCCTGACCATCCTTCCCGATTTCGCAACGCTCGCCAATCCACGCCCGGCGTTCTATCTCGTTTCGGTGGTGCTGATGGTGCTGTGCTTTGCCGGGCTTTACCGCCTTGTCCATTCGCGCATCGGCAAGCTCTGCCAGTCGCTGCAGCAGAACGAGGAACTGGCCTCCTCGATCGGCGTCAACATCGCCTATCTGCGCGTCATCGCCTACGCCATCTCCTCGTTCCTCGGCGGTCTCGGCGGCGCAATGTTTGTTGCCATTTCGCAGTCGATTTATCCGTCCAGCTTCACCGTCACCGACTCGGTGAACTTCATGCTGAACTGCTTCCTCGGCGGGCTCAGCTACGTCTTCGGGCCGATGATCGGCACCTTCGTGCTCTATTTCGGCTGGGATTTCCTGTTCGAGACCGGCGAGTTCCAGTTGCTGATCTTCTCGTCGGTGCTGATCGCGCTGATGCTGTTCCTTCCCAACGGCCTGCTCAGCCTGCGGCTGTTCGGCAAGAAGCAGGGCTAGGACCATGACCGAACTTCTCCAGATCAAGGCAGTGACCAAACGCTTCGGCGGACTGATCGCGGTCAACAACGTTTCCTTCGCGGTCCGCGAACGCGAAATCCTCTCCGTGATCGGTCCCAACGGCGCCGGCAAATCGACGCTGTTCAAGCTGATTTCCTCTTTCCTCAGTCCGAGCTCGGGCGAGGTGCTGTTTCGCGGACAGCGGATTTCCGGCCTGGCGCCGCATATCGTCGCCCGGAAGGGCGTCGTTCGCACATTCCAGGAGACGACGATCTTCAAGGGCATGACCGTGCGCGACAACGTCATCATCGCACATCACCTGCGTTCCAATGCCACCCTTGCCGGCTTCTATCTTGGCACGATTACAGCGCGGCGCGATGAGGCCGAATTCGGACGATCCGCCGACGAGATCATCGATTTCCTCGATCTCGGCGCGCAACGGCATGAGATCGCGAGCACGCTGCCGCACGGGCATCTGCGCGCGCTGGGGATTGCCATCGGCCTCGCCACCAACCCGACCGTGCTCCTGCTCGACGAACCCTTTGCCGGCATGAACCACGACGAAACCGTGCGTGCGGTGAAAATGGTGCGCGGCGTACGCAAACGCGGCGTGACCGTGCTACTCGTCGAGCACGACATGCCCGCCGTGATGAACATTTCCGACCGTATCGTCGTCCTGAACTTCGGCGTCAAAATCGCCGAGGGAACGCCTAAAGAAATCCAAGAGAACGAAAAGGTCATCGAAGCCTATCTCGGCGCCGAAGACGAGACGATCGGATTTTAGCCATGAGCGAACTGCTGAGCGTCTCCAATGTCGAACTCTACTACGACCACGTCTATGCGCTGAAGGGCGTGTCGCTGAGCGTCAACGAGGGCGAGACGGTAGCGCTGATCGGCGCGAACGGTGCGGGCAAATCGTCAATCCTGCGCGCAATCACCGGCCTGAAAAAAGTCCGTAGCGGCGAGATCCATTTCCAGGGCCGCCGCATCGACAAAACGCGGCCGGACGAGCTGGTCAGGATGGGCATCGCTATGGTGCCGGAGGGCCGGCGCGTCTTTTCCTACATGACCGTGCGCGACAATCTGATGATGGGCGCATTCACCCGCACCAACAAGGCCGACATCGCCACGACGCTGGAGATGGTGCTCGGGCGTTTTCCGCGCCTGAAGGAACGCTATTCGCAGACGGCGGGCACGATGAGCGGCGGCGAACAGCAGATGCTGGTGATCGGGCGGGCGCTGATGGCCAAGCCGAAGCTGCTCTTGCTCGACGAACCCTCGCTCGGCGTCGCGCCGAAGCTCGTGCAGGACATCGCCCGCTCGATCGTCGCGATCAACCGCGACGAAAAGGTCAGCGTGCTGCTGGTCGAGCAGAATTCGCGCATGGCGCTGCGCATCTCGCAGCGCGCCTACGCACTGACGACCGGAACGATCGCGCTGGCCGGAGATTCGGCTGAGCTGCTTGCCGACGATCGGGTCAAGAAACTCTATCTCGGCGGCGAAATATGAAGGCGCAAATGGACATACTCGTCGTCAATCCCAACACCACTGCGTCCATGACCGAGAAGATCGGCGAGGCGGCACGCGGCGCGGCTTCGGCCGGCACCAGGATCATCGCGACCAATCCGAAGGATGGGCCGCCGAGCATCGAAGGCTATTTCGACGAGGTCTTCGCCATCCCGGGAATGATTGGCGAGATCCAGAGACATCCGGCGTCGAGCGCCTGCGTCATCGCTTGCTTCGACGACACCGGCCTCGACGCAGTACGCTGCGTTGGCGAGATGCCGGTGATCGGCATCGGCGAAGCGGCGTTTCACATGGCCAGCCTGATTGCCGGCAAGTTCAGCGTGGTGACGACGCTGTCGCGTTCGGTGCCGGCGATCGAGCACAATCTGGTGCGCTACGGCCTCGCCAGCCGCTGCGCCAGGGTACGAGCCAGCGACGTTCCCGTTCTGGAGCTCGAAGTGCCCGGCTCCAACGCCCGCCATCGAATTTCGGAGGAGATCGAGCGCGCCATCCGCGACGACCGGGCCGAAGCGATTGTGCTGGGATGCGCCGGCATGGCCGACCTCGCTGCCGCGCTCAGCCGCGAACATAGCCTTCCCGTGATCGACGGCGTCGC
The DNA here is from genome assembly GCF_000502955.1 of Mesorhizobium sp. LNHC252B00. Taxonomy (GTDB): domain Bacteria; phylum Pseudomonadota; class Alphaproteobacteria; order Rhizobiales; family Rhizobiaceae; genus Mesorhizobium. The sequence continues at coordinate 174,899 of NZ_AYWO01000011.1, forward strand.
CTGCGCAGTAAAACTCTGCGAGAGCCTCGTCGGCCTTGGCCTGTCGACCTCAAAGCGCGGCGGCTACCAGGTTCCACTCGAAAAATCCTTCGCCGGAATCTTTGCGCCCTTTTCGCCCACCGGCCGTGCATCCTGATGCGTGCAAAATTGTTGACATTCCCACACAGGATGTTTGATGTGCGGCCGGAAACGCGGTGTTCGCGCCGCTATGCGATCCGGCCGCCGGGACAATGAGACGATGGACCTGCTTGGGCCAAAGCCACGGGATGGCGACAAGCCGACGATGCGCTGGTTTCCGGTCTATGCCGGCCTGCGCGACGCCATCGTCAGCCACCGCATCGCACCGGGCACAAAACTACCCGAGGACGAACTCGCCTCGATCTATTCGGTGAGCCGCGCGGTAATACGCGCGGCGCTGCAGGCACTGTCGCATGACCGCTTGGCTCGGCTCGAGCCGAACCGCGGCGCGTTCGTCGCCCAGCCGACCAAGCAGGAAGCGCGCGAGGTGTTCGAAGCGCGGGCGCTGATCGAGCCCAAGGTCGCGGCGCTTGCCGCCGAAGTGGCAAAGCCGGCCGAGGTCGCGCAACTGCGGCTTCATCTCGAAAAAGAGCACGAGGCCCTGCATGCCGGCCGCGACAGCGACGCCATTATGCTGTCGGCAAAATTCCATATCGGCATCGCCGAAATCGCCGGCCATTCTATCCTGACCGGCTTCGTCAAAGACCTGCTGTCGCGGTCGTCGCTGATCATCGCGCTCTACTGGCGCCGCCGCGACACCACCTGCGAAAGCCACGCCCATCACGCCCTCGTCGATGCCATCGAAAAGCACGACGCACAAAACGCGTCCGACCTGATGCGAAGCCATCTCGTCGAACTTCTGTCGGGCCTTGATCTGTCGCTTGGCGAGAAGAAGCCCGAGAGCCTGTCGGACATCTTGCGCTGATCTGCGCTGTCAAACTCTTCGCCAAGCTTCGCATTCGGTGCGCGTGCTCGGCAAGCTGTTCCGCCGCCTGTTCCTCTCCCGGTTGGTCGCGCTGCACGACGCTAGCCGGCTCGCCTTCTTCGGCGCAATTGCTCATCTCGCGGAACGGGGGCATTCCTGCGCCACCTGTCGCCGGTCCGGAAGAAGTGCTGGGTGGTCTACGCCAAGGCGCCCTCCGCCGGCCCGGAGGCGGTGCTCGCCTAGCCTCCATAACCAAAGTGGCGGAACTCGGGGGCGGCTATGGGATCGAGTTCCGTGGACCGGCCCAAGTGGGGCCGATTGAGCCGGAAGTTCCCATGAGAAGGTAGCGCAGTGTTCCCGCGCCGCTTCTTCATGCGGCTCCGGAGGGGCGCTCGATATTTCGCAACTGCTTGAAATCGGCGGCCGATGGCCTGACTTTTATGCTTTGAGCGACTGAGAACTGGGCCTGTCAGGCCCGGCGCGATGCAACGACCGCTTCGGCCAAGACGGTGCTGCTCTTGTGCCCGCCGAGCCGGCGCAGCGGTTCGTTTGAAATAGTATCTCATCCCAGTGTGTGTGTGTGCACGCCGGGATTTGTTCAAGGCCATTGCCACGCTACTCAGATTGGTGGGAGCAGGAAGCTTTGTCTACATAGGCTTGCTTGCAGGGTTTCTTCGCGGCATCGAGCGGTCCGAAAATGGCTGTCTCCTCATCTGACTTTGCGGAAACAGTTTCGTGGTTGCGAGCAGGAACATCTCCAATCTCCGGGCGCGGAACTGAGGGCGGTTGGTCACCTGGTGCCCTCATGAAGCAACTCTGACGTTTGATCCTTATCATTGTGCGATGCCAAAGCCGCTGCGTGAGCCAATGCGGGCGACGCTAGCAAGGTGGAACAATCCGACAGCCGGCGAGTTTCTAAGACGAAGGGCGATCTGTTTCGGAGGAAACGGGATGAAACGCGTCCTTGCCCAAAATGCGGTTCGACTGATGCTGAGCGGCGTAGCCGCCTGTCTACTCACGGTCGTCGAGATTCCAAACCCGATTACGCCATTGTTGCTTGTGTCCGAGGCAAGGGCTGCCACCGTTTCGATCAGCACATTCTACCAAGACTTGTCTCCCTATGGTGATTGGGTTTCGTACCACGGTGCGACCGTTTTCGTGCCGGTTCATGTACGTGACGATTGGCGTCCGTATACCCTTGGACACTGGGTCTATACCGAGCAGTATGGCTGGCTCTGGGTATCCGACGAGCCATTCGGTTGGGCGACGTACCATTACGGCCGGTGGGGCTATGCCGACGATATCGGTTGGTACTGGGTTCCGGGGACTCGTTGGGCGCCAGCATGGGTGAGTTGGCGTCGTGAAAGGGAGCACATCATTTGGGCTCCGCTGCCGCCGCGCCGCGATCCGGATCTGATTTCAATCGAGGTGACCTTCGACGCGACGCCGGATTTTTACTGGGTTGTGGTCCCTACCCGCGAATTCCTTGCTGCGGACATTTCTGTCGTCGTTATCCGTGATGAGCCGGAGTTTGTGCGCATTGTCGAGGCGGCCGAGCCGGCCGGCGACGTGACGATCCAGAACAACGTGGTGATCAACAAAGTCGTTGATGTTGATGTGATCGAAAAGGAGACGAACCAGAAGGTGACTGCCGTCAAGGTCAGCAAGACCGAAGCACCCGAGCAGTCCGGCAAATTGGAAAACGATACGGTCGCGGTCTTTGAAGGTGAGGTGAAAGCCGACCCCAAGGCCAAACCAGCCAAGCTCAAAGACATCGAGGAGGTGAAGCAGGTTCAGGCTAGCCGGAAATCGAAGCCGACCGAAGGCGCAGCAAAGACCGAACAGGCCCAGCCGGAACAGGCGGCCAAGCCTGAGAAGCCGACAACCCAGGAGCAGCCCGCGGCCGAGCAGCAGGCCGAGCCCGGCAAGGCGGCCAAGCCTGAGAAGCCGAAGGCCAAGAAGCAGCCCGCCGCCGAGCAGCAGCAGGCCCAGCCGGAACAGGCGGCCAAGCCTGAGAAGCCGAAGGCCAAGAAGCAGCCGGCCGCCGAGCCGCAGCAGGCCGAGCCAGAGCAAGCGGCCAAGCCTGAGAAGCGGAAGGCCAAGAAGCAGCCCGCCGCCGAGCCGCAGCAGGCCGAGCCAGAGCAAGCGGCCAAGCCTCAGAAGCCGAAGGCCAAGAAGCAGCCCGCCGCCGAGCAGCAGCAGGCCGAGCCCGAGCAGGCGGCCAAGCCTGAGAAGCCGAAGGGCAAGAAGCAGCCGGCCGCCGAGCAGCAGCAGGCCGAGCCCGAGCAGGCGGCCAAACCCAAGCCACAGAAGCAAAAAAACAAGGCGTGCGATCCGCAGACTGACGCGAACTGCTAGCTGTGCGCGGCACCGCGATTATTCCATCGCGGTGCCGCTGAATGCGCGAAAAGCCGCGATCCTCGCCACTTTCCTTCGCTGCCGCCTGCTCTCCTCTATATCGGCTGGAAGCGCGGAACGCCCGTCAACGAACACAGGGTAAGCATGCAAGCCGAAGAGGGTGAGACGTCACCTCGCGCCCGAGGCTATTTCGAAAAGCCTGACATTGTCTGTTACCCATCCTAGGTTTGTATCGGCAGAGGTCCTTATCCAGAAACGGCCATGAGCACCCGCGGTGCCGACTTTCTATACAAATGGATTTCCGAACATATGCCGGAAGGGCCAACCGACGACCCGGGCCGGCTTGTGACCGATATGGCAGACCAGGCCCTGCGGGCGGCCGCCATCGAAGGCATCCCAATTCAGGAGATCGATGAAGAGATCGGGAGCGTCTATGAAGTGATCATTCATGCCGTTGAACATCGCGACGGCGGTCTCGCGGATTAAAGATTTTGTGGTTGCCTCCGGCGGCTCGCGGTCGCGACGAGGCTGCAGATATGGACTATTGAGTTTTGAGCAGGTGGCAGCAGCGCGCCTGTCTTTCCCCCGACTCGCCATATCTAAAATTTTCTAAATTAGCTATGCCTTATGGAACTTTGGTGCGGGCGTTTCATTTTCATCCGCATGCGAGCCTCTGTGATCCAACGCGTCGGGACGGGAGTGAACGCGTCGCCGCGCTACTCGCTGGTCCTGCCGATATATAATGAAGAACAAGTGCTGCCGCGACTGATCGAACGGATCAGGTCACTGATCAGTCGGCTGGACGGAGAGACTGAGGCGATTTTTGTCGATGACGGTAGCTATGACGGCAGCGTCAAATACCTTCGGCGGGTGGTCACCGCCGAACCTCGCTTCCGGCTTATCGAGCTTTCCCGTAATTTCGGACACCAGATTGCGATCACGGCTGGCATGGATGCTGCCGCGGGTGATGCAGTCATCGTCATGGATGCCGACCTGCAAGATCCACCGGAGGTCGTTCTTGATCTCGTGGCGAAGTGGAAGGAAGGTTTCGAGATCGTCTACGCCCGCCGTGTCAAGCGCGAGGGCGAATCCTGGTTCAAGCGGCTTAGCGCCGATCTTTTCTACCGTTTCCTCGAGAAGATGACGTCGGTCAACATCCCACGCAACGTCGGGGACTTCCGTCTGGTCGGCCGCCATGCGCTGGACGTCTTCAAACACATGCCTGAACACGATCGCTTCGTGAGGGGCATGTTCGGCTGGATGGGATTCAAGCAAGCGGGAGTGCCATTCGAACGCCCCCCGAGGACCATCGGCCAGACCAAATACCCTTTCTGGAAGATGATGCACCTTGCTGTCCACGCCATTGTCAGCTTCTCGGAAAAGCCGCTTCACTTTGCGCTTTGGGGCGGATCGGCCATTTCTGCACTTGCGCTGGCCTTTGGCGCTTATGCCGTCTTCGCCTGGATTTTTGAAACCGGCGTCATTGCCGGCTGGACGTCTACCATTGTGATCGTATCGTTCCTGTGCGGCATCAATCTTTTCATGACAGGCGTGGTCGGCCTCTATGTCGGTAGCATCCACGCCGAAGTGAAACGCCGCCCTCTTTACGTGATCGATCGGCTTACCGGCTTCGACGAGCCGGTGCGTGCCATCGCTGGTGGGAGCCGGAGATCGTTTCGCAAGCCTAAGAACGGAGCCGCTCCCAGTGTCCGAACTCTTCGACAGCTATAGATCCAGTTATGGAGAGACGATCGATGCGTCGATCCGCTTTTCCGGACTCAAGCACGCATTCTTTTTGGTCGCAAAGGCCGACCTGCTGCGACGCCTAGTCGCCGAGCGAGGACTTCGTCGACGGGGAGCCATGCTGCGGGCGCTTGATGTGGGCTGCGGTGTCGGTTCGCTCCATCCTTATCTAGACGGCGCTTTCGAGCGCCTGGATGGCTGCGACGTCTCGCAGGAGTCGATCCAGCGCGCCAGCGAGGACAATCCGGGCGTCGTCTATAGGACATGCACCACGACGGCCCTGCCTTATGACGACTGCGTGTTCGACCTGGCTTTTGCCAGTTGTGTTGTTCATCATGTTTCGCCCGCATCCTGGCTCGATTTTTTTCGCGAGATGCGACGCGTCGTGCGGCAAGGCGGCGTCGCCTGCATCATCGAGCACAATCCCTATAATCCGCTGACGCGCCTGGCGGTGCTCCGATGTCCGTTTGACCAAGACGCGGTCCTGCTCAACGCGGTCAAAGCAGCGGCCCTCTTTCGACAAGCAGGCTTCAGGGAGGTTCGATGCGAGCATTTCCTGCTGCTCCCGTCGGCCGGCAGATTCGCCAGAAAGGTTGAGCGTGCCCTCGCGCCGCTGCCGCTTGGCGCCCAGTATGCGTGTAGTGCCCGTGTCTGAATTTCCGCGTACCGCTGGCACCGTCCTGAAGCTTCTGGCGCGCTTCGGCCTGGTCGGCGTCGCCGCCACAATCCTGTATGCCGCCTTGGCGGATGTCTTTGTCAAATCGGAACGGTTCGGCTTCAGCCCCGTTCAAGCGTCCCTTGCAGCATACGCAGCCGCAGCCTTGTTTTCCTATCTCGCGCACAGGTCAGTAACCTTCATGTCGCGCGGATTGCATAGATCAGAGGCTCCGCGTTTTCTCTTGCTGGCGGCGATCGGCTTGGCCATCGCCTATGGCGCGCCGGCGCTCTTGACGGCGAAGCTGGGCCTGCCGCTCATCTTTCCCATCATGATTACCTGCTTGCTTGTGCCCGCGATCAATTTCGTCGTGCTCCACCGATGGGTCTTTGCAGAACACATTCCCGATCAGTCCGGCGATGGTTGACGCGTGATCGGCCAGAAAGATTCGTTCCAAAACAGTTCACCGTTTCACGGAAATGATGAACTGCTCCAAGCCGCTTGCTGAAGCACGGCCCTTACGATTGGATGATGCCGGGCTCCGTTCAACCGTCGATCGCTTTGCCTTTAAGCCGTTGCTGGCAGCACATGTTGAACCATCCAAATCGCAGGATCGGTCGAGCGCCATGCCCGGGAGGGCCTGGCTGGTGTCACCACGCAGGAAGAGAGGCAATGAAGGCGGCACTTGAAACCTGCGGGTGCTCACATTGACCAGCATCTGGACGATGAGCTGGCCTTGGCGCGCTTCGTACCGGCTCGCCGACATGGACGCCCAAAGCGTCACGGACATAGCCATGGATGCAGGTTACGATGCGCCCGATGTGTTCGCCCGCGCCTCTCGGCGACGGTTCGGGCAATCGCCTTCGTCGCTCCGAATATCTCCCAGCTGTGGGTCGTGGCTTATGGCCTTCGGGGCCCCTCGACAACGCAAGCAACGAGCCCATGCAGATAATCTTTGACCACGACGATCCGTGATGTGGCGCCTACGCCGGTGGTGGTGATCGAGTATCGCGGGGACAGGGTGACGCCCGAAGACACCTTCCGGCGGTTCAGGGCCTGGCCCAAAGCGAATGGCTCGTCGCCGCTGACAAGCTCTACTTTCATGGTCTTCCGTTCCGAAAGGGAGCCGCCGTCCCAGACCGATCAGTCGATCGAGGCGAATGACGCGCTAATGAAAGCTGGCGTGATCCCGCCGGATGCTGCGCGGTGCTGCGCTAAAAAACGATCTCGAGCCCGCCGCGCTCTACCTCTATCGCTTGACTATTGGCCAACTGCGGGGAGGCACGCGACTTCCCGATCTATTGCCAACGCCGGCTCTCCTCCATCCCGGAGGTGCAGGCACATGAGGCGAGCACGGAACTGTTGCTGCCGCTGAACTAGGGCAACTCCAGAAAGTTGTGAAGCGGCTTTCCGTCCGGAATTGCGTCAATACAAAGAGCTAGGGCACTTCGCCGTTTCAGCGGAAAAGTGAAGTGCTCTAGCCGGCGTCCAGCCGGAACGACACCAATTTAATGGCGCGTTTGTAGATCTTGCTGGCGGCGGGGCTTGGCGGAATCCCGTCGCGATAGTCGAAAGTCACTTCGAGTACCTTTGCGCTGGCAAATGCTGCGTGCGGGATCGCGAACGAGATCGTCGTCGGGTCTTGGCTCGACAGTGTTACCTCGTGTACCCGAACTCCGTTCACCGAGATCATTACCCTTTGTATGGTTTGTGGTGGACGAATGACGGCAGACATTTGTAGCGTGGCTGTAAACCCGTCGCGAAGCGAAGGTATTTCCAGCCTCAGCCGAGAGGTCTCGCCGAGCGAATGGGTTCCGTCGGCTACCGGCCCCGACCAACCGCAGACCATCATGCCGGCTGCTTGTTTGGCACCGTCGGACCGGAAAGATACCGTCTGCCCAGGAGTGTAGCTGCCAACCGCATCGCGATTGAGGCACGTCGTCGTGCGATCAATGTAATAGGCCCGATAATCAGCGTTGACATCTGGATTGAGAGCGAGTGCGAGGATGATGATCTCGGACACGGCCAAAACCACCGCCAGCGCGTAGCCGCCAGTCGAGGCAGCACGGCCATAGGATGACAGGCCGTCAGACCAGGGCAAGATAGCCTCCAATCCATGCCACAGTCATGAAATAACATGCGCTCAGGAAAAGAGCCAAAGTCACGAGATAGGTCAGTTTCGATACCGACAGCAGCTCGGCAATCAACATCATCAGCGGCGCAAGCCCAATGACGTATCTGATCATGGAAGCCAGGTTGGTGATCAACGGCAGGATGATGCTGCTCGCACAGAAGAGCGCAGCGCCATATCGCCTGCGAGCCGCCAGAACGACCGATAGGATCAGCCCTATGATCGCTGCGAGCGCGCTCCATTGCGGCGCCGTGGGCAGCCATCCTTTTGTCGGCACAGCAGCGAGACCGTCCCATAGAAAAAGGAGCGGATCGCCAGCAACCCGCCCAAACGCGCGCTGGACGTGCAAGAACGCAAACCCATCCCCGACAGTGAGATACAAAAAGAGCATGTAAGCAAACAAGCCGGCGGGTGAGATGAAGATAGCTACGAGCATATCCGGACGACCAAGCACCCATCGTGGGAAAGACACCGCCGACCCGCCCTGCTGGCGGTGCTGCTCGAACATTCGGATGACGGTTGCAAACACAGCAAGGACCCCGACCACCCTCGTTGCCGACAGCAAAGCGCATGAAACGCCAGCGGCCAGGTAGTTGGAGCGCTTGAGTGCCAAAAAGACGCACGAAGTCAGGAACACGAAAAGAGGTTCGGTAAGGAACGTGGTGAAGTGGAAGGAGAACGGGCCGCTAAGCAGGAAAGCGCAATACAGCGTATAAGCGCGCATGTTCTTCTCCAGCAGTGGCCATGCCACAAGACAGGCGGCGTAGCTGCATGCCATCGAGGTGATCGTCGCGATCAGAATCGTGGGAAAAGGGAAAGCAAACCGAAGAGTCGTCACGAGCATGGGATACAAGGGAAAAAAGCCCCAGCGTCCGACGTTGCTTTGGCCTGGAATGGGAAAACGCTCGTAGCCGTGTTCGGAAATGTCCACATACCACGCGCAGTCCCACCTGCAGAGCGCACGCGCATAAGCTTCGAAGCCTGAAACTGCCGAGACTGAATGGAATGCAGCATACCGAATGACAAGCCCGCTGATCATGAACAGGAGCGGAACCGCAACGGCGGTGACACAAAGGCGACGGCCAGCGTTTGCGCGAGCCATGTCTCCAAGCGCCAGTTGTGTCTCCACAGGGGATGGCGCCAGAATCTGCGATGGCGAGCCCGAGTTCGCCGGCTCGATGGCGCTGCCAGCCATAAAATCGGTCCATCGGAAGCATCAAGATCATCAACCGACTTGAAGCCCCGTCTGCGACTTGATCTTGAGGATCAACGATGCCGCGCCGCTTCGGTTCCTTCTGCAGCAGGAGTTCGTTGGGGCCAGGTCGATCGATCACACCAGTCGAAGAAGGGAGCGATATTCGCGCTTCAACGGCACCGTTTCCTCGCAACGGGCGGCCTTCTTCATCGACGGTCCGGCCCGCGTCTCCCAGTCGCGCTCGCGACAACGGGTTCTTCTCGCATAGGCGGGCGCCGGTGGCGGCCCCAACCTCCAGCTCGAGCGCGTCGCTCGCTACAGCGCTATCGAGACCGCTCTCGCCAGCGGCTCCGCTGCCGCCAAGCTACACCTCCTGCGGGGACGCGACCTGCGCCAGCTCGCCGCAACGCTGCTTCGAGAAAAACGGGAACAGCGTGGTTCAATCCTTGCCGCGGCGCGGGTCTTTGCCGGCCGCCTGACTGCTTTTCTTCGGCTGTTCGTCGCGTTTGTCCTGATTGCCTGCACGGTTGCCTCCGTGCGCCCCTTGGGAAGATTTTGCGGTCTTGCCGTCTTTGAGTTTCGTTGCCATGGTTTCCTCCTGGAATCCTGATGTTTCCAGAACCGCCTCGCCGCGTGAATGTTCCGCAGCATTTACTATCTACGCGCAACCGAGCGGCCATGGAACGCAAGCTCGAATTCGGCCCGCAGTTCGTCCTCCCGTCCGAGATAGCGCGGCGAGAAATGCATCTGGTGAGCGAAGTCCACTGCCGCCAGGCGGGCGATCTCGCCCGCCTGCACTGCTGTCAGGTGCTTCTTTGAAGCGGCGAGTCCCCGATCCTCCTGCAAGAATCCACCTTCGATAAAGAGTTGATCGGCGCCGCACGCCAAGCTGCAAAGCCGGGTTATGTTCAAGGAATGGAAGGCCAGGTCAGTGGCATAGGCAACGCGCTGGCCCGGCGCGCAGACGAGCGCTTGGCTTTGCAGCAGTTCTCCCAGAACTACCTTCCTGTCCTTGGTGGGCATGAACTCGGTTGCAGGCCCGGCGCCGCTGCGAACGGCCCGTTTGGCTTCGGCCAGCCAGGGACCAACTGGAAGGCGGAGCTCGTCGAGACGCGTCTTGTGAACGTTGACCCTGATTTTCTCCTGGAATGAGAAGGCCAGGCAAGGAATGCCATGATCAAGCGTGACCGCAACGACCTTGAATTCCGGGTCGTCGAGCGGAAGCCGCGCTTCCGACGGCTGCTGGTTTTCGCGAACAAAAGCGTTGCGCGCCCTGAAGACGACCTCGGTAATGAAGCCTCCCTCCGCCCAGTCGGAGGCGGCGATCTCCAAATCATGGGACCGCCCGTCCAGCAGGTTCCAGGTGTAAGCCCGCAACTTGGCCTCGACGGCGTCAGTCAGACCGGGCGGTCCGACGATATGGACGCGTCTGTCCCGGTAAAGCGACAGCCTGAGCAGGCGATCGAAACCGCTGAAGTGATCCATATGCATATGCGTCACGAAGACATGCGAGATCCGCAGGATTTCACGCGGCGAAAGGGTCGAAAGATCTCCGAGATCGAACAGCAAGGCCCTGTTGCCGAAGCGAAAATCCAGTAGCACGCCCGGATCGGAAAAGGGTTCGTTTACCAAGCGTGGCTGGACGAAAAGCGTCACTGCGAGAAGACCGCCGCGAGCGATGCAGGCTTCATCCGTTCAGCTTCTCTTTGCCCGGCCGGCATATTGGTCGACCGCTCCGGCCATCTGGAGCATGAGTGTCGCCATAGAGATGGAATTCCCGCCATAGGGGTAGAAGTCGGATTTATCGCCTTTGTTCCATTTCTCCCGCAGCTCGGGTTCGGTGATGTCCCAGTCGCGATAGGTTCTTCGCGCCAGTTCGCGCAGCTCTATGTGCAATTCGACGGTGGAGGGGCGGCCCCAGTAGTAATAACCGTTGTAGACCTTGAAGACTTCGAGGTCTCGCCCCAGCACGATGGTGTGCGGGACCATCACGTCGTGCGTGGTGTCGGTGTATTCCTTGATGTCCAGGTCCTTCTGCACGAGGCGTTCCTCGTCATACAGAAAGGGCCAAGGCGCCGAGGTCTGCTGGCGGTAATTGTTGGTCGTATGCCAATCGTCCGTGGTGATCGTGACGAGCTGGGTGTAGCCGACGACCAATTGCGGGTGAAACCGCACCAGTTCGAGCACTTGCTGCCGGTCTTTCGGGCAGAACAATCCACGCGTCAGCATCACGATCATCAGCTGGTCGCCCTGCAGGTCCGACAGCCGCCGTGGCGTCTTGGTGTGGTCGGGTAGAACGTAATCGGGGAACTTCGCGCCAGCCACGATATCTTGTCTCATTTTCAGTCGCTCCATCAATCCGGTTCCTGTAACTCCCGAACAAACGACTCCTCCCCATGTTCCTTGATTCCAGGCAAGCCGAATGAGACGGCCGACTCTAAGGGCCGCCCGCCGTAGCACCGACGACCACCATCACGAGCCCATCCAACTCGACTTCGCCATCGATGATCGTCTTGCCGCCCTTTTTTCGAACCTTGAGCTTCGACGGGTTTTCGGCGGCCTGTCTTTCGAGTTCGTCAATCACTCCCGTGATCGTCGCTAAGCGGTCTTCCGTGATATCCGCGTAACCGCCGTGTAGCGCGTGATGGCACCCTCGTCGGGATCCTCTCCTTGAAAATGCACGGTAGCGTTGGCCGGCGGCTGACAATTCATGCCAAAAGCTTTGACCGCCGAAGCGCATACGAACTGGACATCAGGGTATTGCTGCATGACATTCATGGCCGCAAGTTCGGCGGTGCTGCTGCCGCCGATCCGCCAGCAGGCTTCGAGCACTCCCGACTTCCACTTCCCAGACCAGTCGGTCCCTTGGCCGATGTCATAGTTGCGCCGCGATGCGAAAAATCCGGGACACTCGATCATCGCAGCGTCATATGTTCTCGCCTGCGCGACCGCCAGCGCTGAAGCAGATGAAAGACTGAGGCCTGCGAGTGCCTCCCATCCCCCGCGTACGGCGATGATATCGGACCCGCCATAAACGGGTTGTCCCGCATTATCCGCCGTTATTCTCTGCGTGCCGACGTACGCAATGGCGATCTCGCCTACATCCGCGATTCCGACGCTTAGCGTGGCGATGTCAGCTAGATTCGTCTCTAGAACGAGTCCGTTTTTTTCTAGATTTGAGGCTTGATAGCGTTCCAGGAAAGCTTCGACTTCCGACACGGAAGAAGCGATCTGTTGTTCGCGTCCGCGCGATGCAAGCGGAGGCTTAAGACGAACTGGTCCTTGCCGCAGGAGCCGATCCGCCGCTTGCAAAGTGTCCGTTCGGGAGAATGTGCTGTAACCCGGCAAAACCGCAGCGCTGACCCGTTCAGGGAATTCCGCTGGCCAGTCATCAGGCCGAAATGCGGACGCGCTGATCACGTCATGCGTGATGACTTTGGTCATCGCCAGGCGGGACGGAAGCACGCCGCCAAAGAAGTCTTTTGGACCTGCGATCCCCATTCGGCTCGCATCGGCGAGAAGCAGGCTGTCGTCCGGGACGTAGTACAAGTATTCTCCGTCCAACTTGAACGCGCTAAGATCGCCCTCGAATGCAAACCCTTTGAGTAGAGCGATCTGGCGGGCGACCGCATTGATCGCGTGCCGTTCATGGACGAAGAGAGCTTCGCTGCCTGGCGCGGAGCATGCGATCACAATTCCTTTTGGCCCGTCCGGGCATGTATTGCTTGTCATCCTCAATCCACAATCCTGTTTACGTCCGTGCGGCCGCACGTCTCCAACTGCGAAAACGGCGGGGTGGCGAAAACGTTCTGTTCCGGTTTCAGTTAGCGAGCTTCCCTAGAAGGGGAGCGTGTCGAAACCCGCGCCATTATCCGCGTCGACGGGATTCGAAAACTGATCGAGAGATCGGTTATTGCGTGCTCGCCGCCGGGCAGGGGTCGGCACATTCGGGCGTGCCCAATGGCGTTTGCGGGGCTCAGCCAGAACGCGATCTATTTTCTTACAGACGTCACAGGCCATACTACAAGAACGTCGAATCAAACGGGGAACCGGGGAACAAGCTCAGGCCCACGATACTTCTGGAACAAGTGCGGCGGTCGCCAGCCCTCGCAGCCCCGGCTCTTGCGGCTTGGCATTCGCCGCAAATCCGCGAGGGCAACTGTACAATCGAGACGCGGTAGATCTCAGCAGGCTTCAATAGAAGGAGCCAAGATGACCAGGTCACCGAAACCACGCGAATTGCCCGGACGCCTGATGCGCTACGGCATACAGATCGGCCGGATCGGTGCCGTTGGAGAGTGGCATCCATTGTTAGACAAGGTCGAGAGCGAACGCCAGCGCGGCCATGCACGGCGGCTAAACTCGCTGCCGAGACTGGATGGGAACAGGGAGAACGCAGGACCCGTGTTGCTGTTGTTTCTCACGATGACGGGCAGCGAAAAGAAAGGACGATTTGTCCAGAAATTTGCTTGTTCTGCTAGTAGCAGGGGCGCCAACGGTCAGGCCCGCTCGAACGTGCCGACGATCCCAGCCTCTGCGAAGATGTGCAGCTTGGCTTTCAATTCGTGGACGGCCGCTTTTTTGCGGCTCGCGCGCCAGTGCCTTGCCGACCCGCTCGATCTGATCCTTATCGGTGAACGGGCTAGGAACTGTTATCGGGCAAACCTATCGAGGCATCTCGCGGCCCGTCGTTTGCGCCAGTGGAAATCTTTCTGTTCCAGGCCAGGTCGCCTCCATGGAAGTTTGGAGAGAAATGGCTAAGGCCGTATCAGAGTTGTAGTGGCTCCGAAAAATCGACGCGCGGCTTTTGGCTGGAGCGTTCACAGAGCTCAGCGTCGGTCACCATCTCCTGGCAGAGCGCCAAGCCGAACGGTCGGCCATGTCATCGGCCATTCTTCTTCAATACAGCAGCGAACATCTGATCGAACTCCGACCGAGTGGGATAAGACGCCTGCGTGCCCTTCCGACCAACCGAGAAGGTTGAAGCCGCAACGCCCCAGCAGGCGGCTTCATATGCCGATTTGTCCTCCAGGGTCGCGGCAGCGAACGCGGCAATAAAGGCATCGCCGGCCCCCGTCTTGTCCACGACATCGACAGCGGGCGCTCGTATTGCGGTCGTCTCATTCCTCTCACAAAGGATGCAGCCACCGTCGGGGAGCTTAACGCATGCAATTTCGCCCCTAGGGCGTTGAATTCGGTTGCTGCCTGGCTGGCCTGACTTTCATTGGCCACTTCAATTCCTAAAACATCCGCTGCTTCCTTTTGGTTGGGCGACACCGCATAGAAGCGTTTTAGATCGGTCTTCTCGATTTGATCGGCAAATGTTGGGTCGACGATGATCCTGAAGCCGCGCCTTTCCGCAGCTTTGAATGCGGCCTCAAGCACAATGCGAGGAACCTCGAAATCGGCGATCAGGACGGAGGATGCTGGGGCGTTGTCGATTGCCTGCACTACTTTTTCGACAGCGGGAGTTTGCCAGTTCATATTGGCGTTTGCGACTGAAAGGATTGACTTGTTGCCATCTGCTGGAACGACGACGACCGCTATGCCTGTCATCGAATTTGGAGCGACAAAGACAGCCTCCAAATCGAGATTCTCTTGCATGAACGGACCAATGGCCACCGTCGCGAGATCGTCGTCTCCGACTTGGCCGAGAAGCTTTGTTGGAAATCCGAGCCGCTGCGTAAAATAAGCCACATTGGCAGCCTTTCCGCCGCTCTTTCGAGAAAATCCGGATGCTCTGACGGTCGCGTCACTGCTGAACGGCTTGTCGACCTCGAACCTCAGGTCGGCATTAATGCTACCCAGAGATAGAACCGCCGGCTGTGCCAAACTTCAAACTCCGCTTTTCGGATTATTCGCTGGTGTGATCTGCAACCCAGCTTGCTTGGTCCCATACGCCTTGCTTCGCGGTCCGCGAGCCTCCGGGGCAATCGTCGACCGAACGCCGCAGTTTCGGACGCGTTGAACACGATAGTCGTTGCCAAAACTGGTCCGGGCAAGAATGGTTCCGGGACAAAGCTCTCGGAGATCGATTCACATCCCAGGCGACCGCCTTATGGCCGGATTCTGGACGAGTTCGTTAGCGGGTTCAGCGGAAAGTGCTGGGGAATACGGCAGAGGCGACGAGCAAATAAACCACCATCTTCAGCATTCAAGTGGACGCAAGCGCGTCCGCGACCTGCCGATCAGGATCGAGCAGTTGCTCGTTTGAAATCTATTCCTTCAATCCGGCTACGCGCTCGAGCAGGGGGCTTTTGCAGAATGGGGAAGGAACCGATCGTCAACATGACGAAGTTCCTGCATGTCTGGACGAAGCTGTTGGTCGACTGCGCCGTGGACAGAATACGTTCGCTCAAATCGATCCAGCGACCTCCCACCGGTCGACGCTCGTCCGTGTAGCCCGCAAGCGTGCCATCGTTGAAACGCCGGGCGAAGCAAGCTGCATCCTCAATACCGAGATTCATGCCGCGCGCGCCAAGCGGCGAGTGCGCATGCGCGGCATCGCCGCCGAGGAAGACGCGGGCGGTTTGATAGCGGGACGCCTGTTTTGCCGGAATGTGGAAATGATCGGTCCGCAGCAGCTGCGACACGCTATAGTTGCCCGGCACATGCGCCAGCGCATCGGGTGTGTTGGAGACCGCGCGAAAGCGGTTGCCGCCGATCGGTATGATGAAGCCGACGTCCCCGTCTCGATGCAGGAAAGCCTGTGCCGCGTCCACCTCGTAAGGCCAGGACGCGATCTCCGCATCGGTGATGCTCCATCGCCGCCTGTGCGTGTAGCCCTCGAACTCGATGCTCGATGATTTGCGGACTAAGCTCTCGGCGCCGTCGGCGCCGAAGACGATATCGAAGCTGTGGCTTTGCTCTTCTTCACCGTCTCTCCTGGTCCGAACCTCCACTTTGTCGGCTTGCTGGGTGAGGCCGGCCAGTTCCGTCCGCCATTCGACGTCGACGCCGAATGTCGCGACTGTCTCGGCCATGATCCTTTCGGTGTCGCGCTGTGGCAGCGACAGCAGGAAATTGTAGCGGTGCGGCAGCAGCGAAAAGTCGATTGTGACGAGCTCACGGGTTCCTGCATGGAAATGCGCGTGACGCACCTTGAGCCCCTCTGCAAGCAGCTTGCTGCTCACCCCCGACGCTTCGAGAACATCCAGGCTATGTGAACTGATGCCGACCGCCTTGCTGAGCGGCGTAGGTCCGTCCTTCTTGTCTATGACGCGGGGATGGGCGCCTCTTCGCGCAAGCTCCAGCGCCGCTGTCAGCCCCGTTGGGCCCGCGCCGACGATCAGGATCGAAGCTTCTTTTCCGGGCACGACCGCCGCCTTCTCCTAGCCTGTCCGCACCGTCGGCACTTTGTCGCAGATGGAACGCATCCCAGGAACAGAGGTTGCGCGCCAATTGAGCCACCCACTGTCAGCTCGTGCCCTCCGGTTTTCACGCACTGAGCGACATGGCCGGCACGACAGGCTCCTCATCGTCGGCCGTTTCCTCCAAGTCGCAGTCGGCTTGCCGAATGAAGCCGACAGGCCGACACATCGCAGCAGCTCGAATCTTGGTTGGGTTCACGCAACCAGAACTAGCCGAGCGATCGAAAGCCTCGGTGCTGACCATCAAACGAATGGAAGGCAGCGACGGTCCTGCAGTCAGGATGGTCAACAACGTCGAGGCCGTGTGCCGCGCCCTCGAACGGCGTCGAGTTCATTCCCGAGAACGGTGGCGGTGCCCGAGTGAGGCTGAGGAAGAAATGACGCTGAGGATGCCCAACGGTCGTCGGGCCCGCTGGCCGCCCACATGGTCACGCCGCGGGCGTTGCAATCCCTTCTAACGCAATGATCCTGGTATTTGCGGAACGTTTGCGGATCTCGATCAGCCGGGCATATTCAGGAGAATTGTACCAGCCCATCAATGACGCCATGTCGGGGAATTCAACAATGACCAGTCGGTGTGGATCCCAATCACCTTCTAGAACCTTGGTCGCACCACCACGACCCAGGTATCGCCCACCGTAGCGCTCTTCGGTGGCCGGAACGTCCCGCCGATATTCCTCGAACAAGGCAGCGTCTTTTATGTCTACATCCGCGATCAGATAGGCGGCCATTTGTGTTCCTCCCTTTGACCTAGCTCGCGCTCCTCGGCTCCGGCGTGATTTCCACGACCCGCACTTTCTTGCCGTTGTCTCTGTGCACGCAAAGCCCGCGCCACTTGCGGGAGGCGCGGGCCGATCAGGAGCCGGTGAAGGTCGTCCCGATCATCAGCAGCGATGGGGTGAGCATCGTCTGCCACAGCACAAATAGTTAGAGGTCGCTAATGTTCCGTCAAGCCGGTTTGCCCGGTGTTGGCTGCACCGGTCCTGTACCGTGCCACCTAATGAATGACGCATCCTTGCCGGTGATATCCTTGACCGTCTTCAACAGCGCCTCATGCGTGTTTTGCAGCGAGCGGTAATGCTCGCTGCTTGGCGACAGACGCGGCTGGACGATGCTCTTATGCAGCCGTTCTGCCTCGGCCAAAAAGTGGTCAATCTCAGCTTGTGAAAGGTGCTTGGATAATTTGGTCCTGGCCATTGGCGATCTCCGTTGAATGGGCGCCGCAACTGGAGGACTATATTCCTATCTCCAGCGAACCGCCAAGACCGTCTTCAGGACTCCTCCCTGAAATTCTGCATCGACGCATGGCGCAGCTTGCGCTCACCACGTAGCGTCCTGACGCTCGCCTTGATGGGCTTGACCCGTTCGACGTCCGGAGTGACTACCGCACCGGCTGGGCTGCTGCGGGCCTGCTGCACACGTTTCCGTAGCCGGTCCTTGATTGCGTTGGTCGTGGCGATCACAGCCTTGCCGACATACTTCTCGTCCCAAGCAAACAGCCCTCGGTCCACTTGCCGGCCTGTCGCTTCACGCCAATTAGATCAAACTCGGAGATGTCCCAGCATTTGATTTTCAGCCAGGCCTCGTCCTGGCGCCGCTGCGGTAGGAGCTTTCCCGTCGGCTCGACACCATTCCTTCGAGGCCCATTTTCTCGGCCGCCTCGAAGAACTCGGCACCGCCGCCCTCACATGTTGGCTGTACTGAATGATGCCTTGTGCCGGCTTGATCAAATCCCACAGGATCGCCATGCGCTCTCGCCGTCGAGGACGAAGGATTTCGCCTTGAGCTTCTCGGCAGCGGCGACAATCGGCCAGTAGCGCTTGGACCAAAATGATCCCGGTGCGGGTGAAGGCGCGCGCGCCAGCCCAGTCGAGAAATGATCTGGGTGCGAAAGCCGTCATACTTGATCTCGTGCAGCCAGTCGTCGCTGACCGGCGGCGTCTCGACCAGGACCGGTTCCTGCGGCTTGATGAACTTCAGCCGGCCTGCGGCGTTACGCATGCACTCGATCCTCCAACTGCCAGACAAGGCGCCCGGGCCGATTTGGTTGCATTTTAGCGAAATTGAACGTGAGAACCGTCCGATGAAGGAAACAACACGTGATAAGGTGTCATCGGGACATTGCCTATGCGGGGGCGTGCGCTACGAAATCGCAGGCGAGCTTGCCCCGCTGATAGCCTGTCACTGCTCCCAGTGCGCGCGAACAAGTGGTAATTTTGCGGCCATGGCGGCCTGCCGCTCGGCCGATCTCATGCTGCTGACCTCGTCCACGCTCAGGTGGTACCGCTCGTCGCGTTACGTCGAACGCGGCTTCTGCTCGCGCTGCGGCGGCAACCTGTTCTGGAAGGCGGCGCCTGGCCTGCAGACCTTCGTCGCGGCCGGTACTCTCGACCCGCCGACTGGCCTTCGGATTAGCAAACATATTTTCGTCGGCTCGAAATCCGACTTCTATGATCTGACTGACCGCCTTCCAAAGGAGCAGGCAGGTTAGAGGGGTTAGAGAACGCACGATGGCCCGGCCACGCTGCCGGTATGATGGCTAAGGGGCGCCAGGGATCGATGCGCCTCCGTCGTCTGGTCGCCGGCCGGAAGATCATCCTGCCAGACCTGCCTTCCGGTCTTGATGTTGAGCGCGCGCAGCTTGTTGTCGGTGGTCGCGGCGATAAAGATCAAGCCACCGGCCGTCACCAGCGGACCGCCATTGTTCGGTGTTCCGATGGCTAGCGGCAGCATGGACGGGATGCCGAACGGGCCGTTGTTGTTAGCGCTGCCGAGCAGCTCGTCCCCCAGGCTCCTGCCTGTCTTGAGGTCGATGGTGGAACCGGCTCAGGTCGTCGGTGGTGCTGTGTCCGGCGAGCGCCCGAGAAACGGCGCCAGGGCGCCGATGTCGCGGAGATAGTTGCGCTGCGTTTCCCGTGAGAAACGCCGCCTGTTCATGTCGTCGATCAGTCACTGACGAAGTGGACTTCAGTCTCCCACCCGCTTTTGCGTAACAGCGGAGAGCAATTCGTCATCTTGCGGCGGGTTGACAATCCGGCCTCGGCCGCCATGCTGCACTGCAACATTTCTATCTCGGAGTCCGCAATGACAGATATCAGGTCATCGCGCATCGAATGCCTGGACGGGCTTCGCGCGCTCGCGGCGATCTGGGTGCTTGTCGGGCATTGCCTGCTTCTGACCGGCTGGCGTGTTCCCATCGTCGGCGAGCCGGATCTCGGCGTCGATCTCTTCATCATGCTGTCCGGCTTCCTGATGGTGTTTCATTATCAGCTGCGCCAGGACAAGGAGCCCTGGCAAAGACCGGGAACATGGCTGAAATTCTGGACGCGCCGCTACTTCAGGATCGCGCCGCTGTTCTACGTCATGCTTTTGCTGGCACTCGTGCTTGGCCCCTATCTCTACGACTGCAGGATGATCATCGACGATTTCCTGTCGAGATCGCACCAGGCGCCCGAGCGCTATCTCGACAGCGGCCTGAAGAACATCGTCGCGCATCTGACGTTCCTGTTCGGCCTGCTGCCAGATTTCGCCTATCGCACGCCGCTCCCCGACTGGAGCCTGGGGCTGGAGATGCAGTTTTACGCAGCTTTCCCGGCCATCATGCTGTTGGTGCGCAGGTTCGACTGGATAAGAAGCGCCGGGTTGGTCGCCGCGGTTGGCTGCATCATCGTGTTTGCGCTGGGTCGATTGTCGATCCATTTTCCGATGCCGTCGTTCCTGGCGCTGAAGATCCAGATATTCCTGTGCGGCATGCTGCTGGCGGGCGTCGTGCATCAAAGCCAACCACGGCCGATCCTGTATCTGGCACTGGCGCTGCTTTTGGCGGCGCTGCCGTTTGGCGGCGACTACGGACTGGAAAAGCTGCTGGTGCGTGAAGCGCTGGTAGCGGGGTTCTTTGCGCTGGTTCTCTACCGCATGCTGCCGGGGGCGGCGGGAACGCTGGCGAGGGCGATAGCCATGACGCTCAGCAACCGGTTCTTTCATCTCATGGGCGAGCTTTCCTTCAGCATCTACCTGATCCATCTGCTGGTGTTGCAGCCTGTCGCGGCATTCGTCATCAGCCAATATGGCCACGGGCTGGCGGCGCCGCTGCGTTTCGCGATCGTCGTTGCCGTCGTCCTGCCGACGGTGACCCTTTTGTCCTGGGTCACCTACAATCTGATCGAGGTTCCCGGCCAGAAGGCGGGCCGCTTCGTCGTCCAGTGCTTTGGCCGCAAGGGCGGCGCGCCGGCGCTGGAGAGCGTCAAGCGCAGTGCGTGATCGTGCTGCCGATCGCAATCGCGTCGGCCAAATGGGCACGCTGTCATGACACAACCGGCGGCGAACCAAATCCAGCTAGAACTGTGTCACGCCCTCTCGTGCGCGCCAAAGTGAAAGCCACTGCCGCAGCAACGTCCGGATGTTCTTGTCGTAGACATAATGCGCGAATGCCGAGATCGCGATGATGACCACGGATGTTCCCAGAATGAACGGCAAGCCGTGCTCGTTCCACGAGGTCCCGGTCACAGATTCGACCACGGCGTTCGAAAGGCGGATGAGCGGAGTGTGAAGAACATAGAGGGCATAAGAGATATTGCCGGAGAAGAGCGCAATCCAGCGCCAAAACCCGGATAGCCGCAAACGGGAGGCGACGAGAACGAGCCAGGGCCAGACCAGGGCTATGATCGCCAGACTGTATAGTTGCACATGTTCGACGGGTCTGAAGATCATGAGCAGGCCGCATAGCGTCAGGAGAAACGGCATATAGAGATTGCCATCCCGACTCTTTCCGGTCGCATATCGGTTGAGAAAGACCCCGAGGAAGAACGAGAACGCGATCCGGGCGGGAGCCGCGATCGTGTCGTCCCAATGGGCGCCGCCCCCAAGGACGAAGCCCTGCCAAGCCAGAAGCACCAGGGCCAGGAAGGCAACACCGACAATGAGCGCAAGTGACCGAGCAGCCAGCCTTACGGCCAGCGCGGCAAATACGGCGTTGGCGACGAGTTCATAAAATAGCGACCACGCCGGGCCATTCAGCGGGAAAAGCACGTCGGGAAATGTCGAGAGCGACGGCGGCGTGGGTAAGAAAAGAACGGAAAACCCAACACTTGCGAGCAAATCCAGCCGCGAATACGAACTGAGCCCATGCGTTGCGACGATTGCACCCACGCCGATCACGGCCAGGCCGACTGCGGCAAAATATAGCGGGTAGAGCCTGAGGAGACGGATCTCCGTGAACTCCCAAAATGACATGCCTTTTCGGAACTTATCGTCGTAGGCATGGGCGATCACGAAGCCGCTCAAGAGGAAAAACAGGTCGACGGCGAGGAAGCCGGACGGCGCCAGATCATATCGCCGGCCCGTGAATTCGGTGAAGTGGCCTAGCATCACCAAAACAGCAGCGATGCCCCGGAGACCATGCAAAGCGTCGAAGTGGGCCGTTTCCGCCCTTGGTTCTGGCGTTTTGGTCATTCCGTATCCGTTACTTCGTTCATCTACGCACGGATTGCTGCAATGCACAACATCGTTTTGCGACGCACACTCAACCCACATCCAGGAAGCCAGACATGGGCATTGCAGAAGGCTCGATCAGCCGCGCCCGCGACTCCTTGTCCGCCACCCGGGGAAGCTTCTGGTGCATGAAGCTGGCGGCGGGGTTCTTTGCGCTGGTTCTGTACCGCATGCTGCCGGAAGCGGCGGACGCTGGCGAGGGCTATGGCCGTGACGCTCAGCAACGGGTCTTTCATATAACGGGCGAGCCTTCCTTCAGCCTACCTGATTCACCTCCGGGTCTTGTCGCGGCGTTCGTCATCAGCCAATACGGCCATGGTCCGGCGGCGCCGCTGCGTTTCGCGATCGTCGTTGCCGTCGTCCTGCCGACGGTGACCCTGCTGTCCTGGATCACCTGCAAGCTGATCGAGATTCCCAGAAGGCGGGCCGCTTCGTCGTCCGGCGCTTTGGGCGGGCCGGCGCTGGAGAGCGTCAAGCGCAGCGCGTGATTGTGCGCTGCCGATCGCAATCGCGTCGGCCAAATGGGCACGCTGTCATGACACAACCGGCGGGCAACCAAATCCAGCTAAAACTGTGTCACGCCCTCTCGTGCGCGCCAAAGTGGGCGGCGTCTGGAGCTATCGACTGGATCGGCCAGGAGTTCAACCCGGCCGACTTCGATCTGCAACACGGCCAACACCGTGCTCGCCGCCCGGTTCACCAAAAAATAGTTGCCGCCTGATAAGCCATCCCCCGTCACCAAACGTCGGGACGTGAGCAATTACGCACCCTGAGGACAACGCTTACCGCTCCGCAAGGAATCGTGCATCGCATGGCGCATAATGCAGGGCCTATCGGAAATGAAATCAAAATCGGAATGTGAAGTGGCGCATGAACCTACCGCTCGGCGAATGCCCGCGCAAACGAGTCCATCATCGGCCGTGCGAGATACTCGAAGAAAGTCCGGTCGCCGGTATTGATGAAGGCTTCGACCGGCGTTCCGGGATAAAGCTGCTCGGCCTTCACGCCGGGCGGCAGGGCGTCGGCAATCTTGAGCTTGGCGCGGAAATAGGGTTCATGCGTGACTTGGTCGACCAGCCGGTCGGCGGAGATCTGTGTGACTGTGGCTGAAACCTCGGGCGTCAGGCGCATGTTGAGCGCCGACAATCTGAGTTTCGCTCGCTGGCCGACACGCACCTGATCGACATCCTTCGGCCGCAGCTTCGCATGGACGTTGAGACCCGATGCCGTGGGCAGAATCTCCATGATCTTTTCGCCGGGCGCGATCACGCTGCCCTTGGAATTATAGGTCGACGACACCACGATGCCGGCTACCGGCGCCTTGATCGTCGTGCGCTGAAGCACCGCCTCGGCCGCCCTGATCTGTTCCCCGAAATCGGCGAGATTGGTGCGGACCTCGTTGAGCTTGGTCAGCGCCTCTTCCACGCGTTGCGAGGTCAGGCGCTCGACCTGCACCTGGGCTTCGACGATTTGGCTGTTGGCTGCGGCAAGATTTGCCTCCAGCGCGCCGGCCTGGCCGACGAGATCGGCCTCGCTGCGCAGTAGCTGCGAATATTCGGTGCGGTTGGTGAGGCCCTTGTCGAGCAGGCCGGTCTTGATGCCGAGCTCCTTTTTTACCACCTCGGACTGCTGCTCGATGGCAAGCTTCTGGGCGTTCAGGCCCACGACTGACTCCCGATGCATGGCGACCCGCTGCGCCATGATCGATTGTTCCGACCGGAACCGAGCGAGCCTTGCGTCGAACTCCTTTTGCTGTTCACGGATGAGCTTTTGGAAATCCTGCTGGAACGACGCCGGCGCCGCCTCGTTGATCGGCGCCAGCCTGTCCATCCCGTCGCGTTCGGCCTCCAGCCGCGCCATGCTCGCCTCGAGCGCGATCGACTGTCTGGTCAGCCGGTTGAGCTCGGCCTGTGCGGCTGTCTTGTCGAGGATGACAAGGTCCTGGCCCTGCTGCACGCGATCGCCCTCGTGGATCAGCAGTTGCTGGACGATGCCGCCTTCGGGCTGCTGGATGTGGATGTTGCCGCCCGTTGCGGAGATCGTGCCCTGCGTGATCACCGCGCCGGAGAGCGGCGCGGTGGCCGCCCAATAGCCGAAGCTGCCCGCCAGCAGCCCTATTGCCACGTAGCCGGTGAGGGCCACGCGCCTTATGTCGGTGCGCGGCTCGCCGTTCCTGGCAAGGCTCTTGGCCGTCATCGTGTGGGACCGAAGCGGATGTCGTGCGTGCGGATCGTCGGCGCGAAGGACCCGGTCACCACCGTGCTCGGCCGGGCCGGAACACCCTTGGCGACGCCATTGCTGACCACAGGCTGCCGCAGCACCTCGGCGCTCGGGCCGAAGGCCTCGATGATGCCGCCGCGCAAAACCATCACGCGATCGCAGGCCGTGGCGATGGACGGGCGATGCGTGATCACGATAGTCGTGACGCCCGCGGCTTTCGCCGCGACAAGCATCGCTTCGAGCGCCGTTTCGCCGCTGCCGTCGAGATTGGAGCTGGGCTCGTCGAGCACGAGGATCCGCGGGCCGCCATAGAAGGCGCGCGCCAGCCCGATCCGCTGGCGCTCGCCGCCCGAGAGCGTCCTGTCCGAAGGCCCGATCATCGTCTGGTACCCGTCGCGCTGCGCCAGGATCAGCTCATGCGCCTCAGCGCGCCGCGCCGCCTCGACGATCGCGGCATCCGCCGCCTGCGCGTCGAAGCGGGCGACATTGTCGCCGATCGATCCGGGGAAGAGCTCCACCTCCTGGGCCAGGTAGCCGATCTGCTTTCCGAGCTGTCTTTGGTCCCAGTTCCGGAGATCGGCGCCGTCGATCCGGACCGAGCCGCCGGTCGGCTGCACAGCACCGATGAGCAATCGCGCCAGCGTCGATTTGCCGGCGCCACTCGGGCCGACGATCGCTATAGCTTCGCCGGCGCGAACCGCGAAGTTCAGCCGCGTGAGGATGGGTTCGGTGCCGGGCCGTGCATTCGGCGCCATGAAGAAAACGTCCTGCACCGAAAACGTCCCCGACGGGTCGGGCAGCGTCAGTTTGCGCGCTTCAGTCGGATGCGCCGCAAGTGCCGTCTCCAGCTGCTTCCAGGCTCGCCTGGCGTCGACGATCTGCCGCCAGGAGCCGATCAACTGGTCGAGCGGCTGCAGCGCGCGCGACGACACCAGCGAGGAGGCGAAGATCATGCCGGGCGTCATCTGCCCCTCGATCACCAGCCAGGCACCGGCGCCGAGGATCGCCAGCTGCAACATCATGCGCAGCGCCCGCGAGGCGGCGCTGAAGATCGCGTTGGCGCTCGAGGAGCGGTCATAAAGGGTGAGCGCTGCCCCGACATGCCTTCCCCAGACGCGAGCGGCATTCTCGACCATGCCCATGGCGCGCAGCGTCTCCGCATTGCGGGCAAAGACCTGCTCGGCGTGGCTGGCGAGCGCCGAACGCTCCGTGGACAGCGCATCCTTCCTGCCGATGGCAAGCTGGTTGGCCGCGACCAGCGCAACGAGCAGCGCCGTGCCGGCGAGCGTCAGCCAGAACAGGACGGGATGGATGAGATAGAGGAGCGCGAGGAACACGGGTGCAAAGGGCAGGTCAAACAGCACAGCCACACCGCGCGACCTGATGAAAGCGCAGACCGAGGCGAGGTCGCGCAGCGGCGATCGGCCGCTGGCATATTTGGGCGCCAGCGAAAGGGCAAATGTCCTCGCGCCGAGCTTCCTGTCGACGGTGGCCGCGACGCGCTGCGTGTAAACGGCACGCACTGCGTCGAGCAAGCCGAGGAAAGCAAGCGCGAGGACCGCGATGGCCGACAGATAGACAAGCGTCTCCACACTGGACGACGGCAGCACGCGGTCATAGAGCTGCAGCAAATAGAGCGGGATCACCAGAACCAGGATGTTGATCAGCAGCGAGAAGACGCCGACATCGGCGATGGCGCGCAGGAACACCGCGCGCAGGCTCAACGATCCAGTCATTTCTGCCGCCGCTGCATGATCCCGAGACATCGAACCGGTCGCCTGATCTTACACGTGGCCACCAAATTCGGAACCACCGTGGTGCAGTGTGCTGTTGCCGAAGCTGTGCGTGGCAACGCTGTGCGTGGTGGTGCTGCTGCTACTGCTGACGAGCAAGGGGTTCGCCTGCACAGCGTCCAGCGTATAGGCGTGGATGTAGTCGATCTTCATCTCGGCCGGCGTGGCGAGATGGTCCGGCGGCGCGCCGGCTTGACCGCCGATCGCAAGATCGACCAGCATGTACAGGGGCTTGTTCATGTCGGACGGTGTCGCCGCTTCCGCAACCTGCACGCCATCATAGGTCCAGATAAGCTTGTCCGGTGTCCACAGCACACCATAGGTGTGGAAGCCTGCGGTATCCATGACGTTCACCGTGGTCGAGACCTTGGTGTGCGTTCCCGTCTCGTTGCTGTGCGCGGTCATCACAAGCGAGTTGGGCTTCTGCCCGTACATTTCCACCGCGTCCAATTCCGGCGGCCACGAGCCGTCTTCCGGCAGCAGCCAGAAGGCCGGCCAGGCGCCGGCGTGCTCGGGCAGGTCGGCGCGCATTTCGAAATAGCCATAAGTCTGCGAGAAGGAGTCGTGCGTCGTCAGGATGCCGGATGTGTACTCGTAATTGTTGATCAGCGGCTTGATATCCGCCGGTGTCTGCGCGGCAGTGATGGTGAGCACGCCGTTGTTCACGCTAAACGGGTGGACGGAGCTCGTCGGGACATAACTCGCGTCGATATACCACTGCAGCTCGCCATTGCCGGTCAAGGTACTGCCGTTGGGCGCTCCCCACCAGAAGTTGGTGTCCCACGTGCCGCCTTGGCTATTATGAAGGCTCAATGCGTTGAAATCGTCGTTGAAGGACAGGGTCATTCCGACCTTGTTAATCGGCAGCTCGAACTGGCTGGGCTGGAATTTGTCGATGGTCCTGTCCTTGAACTCGAGGATCTCGCCGGATCCGAGATTCAAGATCACGTTCGGTCCAGCCTGGATCATGTTCGCGTGGATGGCGTCGAAGGACATG
Source organism: Mesorhizobium sp. LNHC252B00 (assembly GCF_000502955.1). Taxonomy (GTDB): domain Bacteria; phylum Pseudomonadota; class Alphaproteobacteria; order Rhizobiales; family Rhizobiaceae; genus Mesorhizobium. The sequence continues at coordinate 201,794 of NZ_AYWO01000011.1, forward strand.
AACCCATAGCCATCGAGACGGACGGTGTCGGTCGCGGCGAAATTGGCGATCAGGTCGCTTCCGTTGCCGTTCGCGATGATGAAAGTGTCGTAGCCGCCGCCACCGTCGATCAGAACATCATTGCCCTTGCCGCCGTCCAGCGTCTGGTGGCCGGCCTTGGCGGTGATGATGTTGTCCAATCCATTTCCGAATGCATAGTTGTTGGCGTTGGTTACGACCAGATTCTCGACGTTGCCCGGGAGCGTGTAGCTCATCCATGTGCTGATCGTGTCGATCCCTTGGCTGCCGGCCTCCGCCACCTTGTTGCCCGCCGCGTAGAGGTAGTAGATGTCGTCGCCATAGCCACCGTGCATGGTGACATTGACGCCGGATGCTCCGTAGAAGGTGTCGTTTCCGGGGGTGCCGTACAAGTCCGATCCAGCCCCTGAGGCCGAGAACCAATGACTTGAAGATCCACTGTACGGAAGAGGAACGCCTATAGCGTTGACGATCGTCGTCATAACCCAGACCCTCCTCGTAGTGCGTGACCTTGCCTGAAACCGTCGATGCGCGTTCGACCGATCACTGCCGGACCAACTTGTTATTCAAATGATAGTTTCACGGAATAACCATGTAGTACAGAGAAAAAATCTCCACGGATCGATTAACAGGTAGAATGAGGGAATTTGCCAATACAACTTAAGCGTGAAGCCATGCCAATTTTATACAATATTTCTGAATTTCTGCCTAACTGGTTCGGCAGGCCGTCGCGGTGAATGCATTTGTTTCAACGTCGCCGCTCTGACCTGGGCGGAGGTTCGAATCGGCCAAGCCTTCGGAAGCACCCATAGCTTTGGAAGCGGCACAACGGTGAATGCCACAGGGGTCCGTGGCTGGGGAGCCAGTTCTCATCCATGTTGCCGTTGAGGTCGGCCGCGCCGAGCCACCGCTGTGAGCCTCTCCCAGGTCATATTTAAAAAAGGAATATGCCTCGAGCGTGCCGGCAGACCAATTAGACCGCACAGGCGAGGTGTCGGCGATCGGCGCATTGCCGCCTTCGGGTCACGATGACCGGCGCCGCTCACCCCTTGCCCATCGCGATCGACTTCAGGAACGCCGCCAGTCCCCCTTCGACACCGCCGCCTCGAAGCCTGCTTCGCACATGGTTTCGATCGCGGCCGCCGTGGTGCCGCGATAGCCGAGGAAGGCTTCCGCCGTGTCGGCCGGCGAGGCGTCGTGGAGCTCCAGCAGCCGGCCGGTTCCGGTGAGCACCGTGGCGACGGCGCGGCGCGCCACGTCCGGCGCGATGCCGAAGGCAACGGCGTCGCATACCATGGCGTCGGCGAGCAGGGCAGGGAAGGCGGCGCCGCTGGCTTTCGCGATCGTCGTTGCAATCGTCCTGCCGACTGTGACCCGTTGTCTTAGTCACCTATGATCTGATCGAGGTTCCCGGCCAGAAGGCGGGCTGCTTTGTCGGCCAGCGCTTTGGCCGCAAGACCTGGCCAGCGCCCGAGAGGACGCCGGCCGAGTAAGGGCCTGCCAATCTCCCCTTGAGGCGGAGATGTTGCCGAAGGCGACAGAGGCGGTCGTAGCGCCGCTTCCGGCGGCGCCGATGAGAAAGAATGCGCGACCAGCGCTTCTCGGGCTGCTTCGCCGCGCGTCCTTAACTTCCGAACCGACGACGACGACGATCAGATACCATCTCTGGTTAGTAGTCGCCGTTGTAGTATCGGTCGTCGCAAGGCGCAGTGTAGATGCGGCCGTAGCGGTCCTGGTAGCGGCAGAGCTGCTCGCCGCGGCGCTGCGGGGTGGTGGCCGAGCCGACGACCGCGCCGAGCAGGGCGCCGCTGGCAGCACCGATGACCGTGCTCTTGGTGTTGCCGCCGATGGCTTGGCCGACGAGGGCGCCGCCGGCGCCGCCGATCAGCGCGCCGGTTCCGGCCCGCTGCTGGCCCTCGGTCTGCGCGCAGCCCGCCAGTGCTGCGGTCATCAGCACGGCGGCTATGGCTTGGTGAAAGTTCATGTGAGGTCTCCCTTGAAGGCCTAAAATCCCTATGGCTCGTCCCGTGCCGCTGCATTGCGGCGGAACGGGGGCACGGGGCCTCACGAAAGAAAACATGGTTTCTCGGGCGTTGATTGAGGCTTGCCTTCGAGTTTCGAGCATCGTGCCATAGCAACAAGGCTCCATTTGACACAAAGTGTCCATGAAAATTTAACGAAATTCCAGCGCCAGTCCGTTAGATTGGCAGGTTTAGGCGAACGTTCAAACTGCCTTTTAGGCGCTGGATGATGGAACAGGTCCATGCGGCCCGTCGAGCTGCAGATGGCGCGCATTCATCATAGATCCAGCGCACTGTCTAAATTTCACCAGGTGGTCCAGGCGGGTCGTTAAATTGTTGCCTGAAAAGGTGCGCGGCAGCAGGGTGACCATTGATCTCTTGGTTTATGTACTGATCACATGTGCTGTAGGCGGCTGGGCTTATTCCAGCGGTCACAGGGCTGGCCGAGTGTCCCAATTGAGGGACGAGGTGTCGGCCTATAACAGGTGGATTGGCCTGGATAACAAGTCGAATGAGTTGGCCCAAGTCTTTCTTTGCCAGGAACTCGGCGGCACCCTCGAAGAGTGTCAGAAGATCGGCCGCTGACCTCACGCTCCCCTCAGGGTGCCGGCTCGTCTATAGCCGTTCGATTGTCTTTGTGACGCGGCGGGGCTGACAGTTTGCCCGACTGGCGCCGATCTGGCCATTTTCCCAACAGCGGAGCCGTTTCGTTTCCGCTTGCCGAGGTGCCTATGATCGGGATCAGCGATCCTTCCGTCTTGTTCGTGGTGCTCCGAGATTTCAGCTGCTTTATCTCGTCATCGCGCCGCGCGATACGGCTTTCAAGATTGGCGATGCGTTCTGTCAAAAAGAAGCGGCCCACGGCGAACCCTCCGCTGCCAAAGAGCAAGGCGAAGATTGCAAAGGGTGCGGGATTGGCGATTACCAACGTCGCATTCGCCTGGAAGAAATCGATCAAGTCATGCATGTCCAAGTCTCTCAATTTCTCGGTAACCTGTGGACTTCTAACCTCGCAGGACCGGCCCCCGGTCGCCACTGGTGCAGAAAAGCGCAAGCTGAACAGAGCCCTTTTCCATAGCGCTTGATGAGTCGGGCCGGCCTCTCACCTCAGCATCCTGTGAGCATTTTGGTACGGGGCCTGCATAGCCGTTTGCAGCGGCCCACTGTGGGCTCGCCTGGTGTCGGGATTCTTTTCCACGCCATGTCGGCTGTTGTAGTAAATCAACATCACCCTGGGTCGGCGTCGGACGACAGCGTGCAAGCGGCTGCAGACCATCGCATCCGGAGATCGGCCCCGGTTCGATGCGCGTTCCCTCCCGGCCCTAACCTCCGTTCTGAGAATGTCCTCGGCGGGTCCACATTTAGCAACGACCCTTGTGTCAGCCGCGCGAATTAGCCGTTCGACAGGGCTATACGATACAAAGCAAGTTGTCGGCGAAGCGCCTCATTTTAGGCAATGAGGGGCAGCAACGCGACAACGACGTCGCCGCGAGCCTTATCAATCGTCCACCGATCCGTGTTACCAATTCAGGCATAACCTCACCAGTCGGCGTGCCTCGGCGCTTCCGGCATAGCCTTTTCTGCTCAGATACTGCCATGAATAAGGAACATATTCCTCTCTGGTCAAGGCTTCATTTTAACTATCTGTTCACTTTTTGTTCATGTTTGCAGCGGCGATTGTCCCTTTGACCAACCCAGCCAAATCATAGGCCGGCAGATCACCAAATCGAGGAACCGCGCACAATCGCCAACGTTGGGGCGAATGGACCAAGAGACCCATACGCTTCAAAGGTCGCATGACCTTGAACTGGCTCATAGGCAGGCGGTGCACGAGGCGAACGCGCCGCAGATACGAGAGATTATTGACGAAGGGATAGCCGGCCTAGCTGCTCAGCCGTAGGGAGCATGACCAGTGCGGCGGGACTTGTGGAGAGGGCTGCCGCACTGGTCACTCTTTCACGGGGACAACCGCAATTTAAGGGCACGTCAGCGCCCGCGCAATTTCGCCAAAAGGATTACCCAGCCGTAGGGGAATGGCTATAGCCGCAACAAAAACCCCGGATCATGCCGGGGCTCTTTGTGATCTGATCGCAATTCGGTCCAGCTTGGGAGCCTTTACAACCTTTTTCAACGCGCGGTCAAAGGCTTCTTGTGACTCGTCGGTTTACTATCCGCGAGCGGCGTCGCGAAACTTGTCCACTTGAACTCTTGCCGGTCTTTAATGATTCCGGTTTTTTCATGGGCCTTGAACTTTCTCGGATGCATGAGCTGCTTGCGGGGCGGAATGTTCCTGTCGAAGTAGGTCTACTAAAACCGCTGCGCACTTTTGGGCGACATATACTAGTGCCCGGTTCCCGCAGCCTTTTGCCGACGACACTTGNTACTAAAACCGCTGCGCACTTTTGGGCGACATATACTAGTGCCCGGTTCCCGCAGCCTTTTGCCGACGACACTTGACCGCCTCCAGCAGTTCGCGCTCGCCGGTGTGAACATTTTGAAAAATGGCCACGACCATCACCGCCAAGATTTCGGCGTCCGGGTCTAAAGGGTCGAGATGTTCATTCGCGCAGACCCGATCGAACACACGTTCGCAAATAGCCAGATCGTGAGGGCTGAGGCAGGAGTGATTGAAACGCCGACGCAGCATCTGTGCGAACCTTTCAGCGCCTGCCGCCCGTGCTTTGCGGCGGGCTTTTTAGTGATGAACCGCTGTCACGATGGAATGCTTAGGTGACAATATCGTCCACAGGTGTATTGGAATCAGTTTACCTGCTACCTGATGATTGCTCTGTTAAGAGTCCCAAAATCAGCGCGCACTCACGAGCTCTATATTGCCCGGCAGTCATAAGCTGGTAGTAATCTCGCTGCTTGTCTTCCGGGACCTGAAATCCGCGTCGAAATTCCGCCGCTTCTTTCGGAGTTCGTGTACAGCCGATTTTGCTGGCGGTGACTTTCAAACTGGCCAGCGAGCATCCGATCTTTGCCGCTATAGCTTTCAACGGCTCATTGTTACCGTATCCCTCAAGAATTACCTTGCGACGAGCTTCGCCGTTGAGCTTTGTGNATCAGCGCGCACTCACGAGCTCTATATTGCCCGGCAGTCATAAGCTGGTAGTAATCTCGCTGCTTGTCTTCCGGAACCTGAAATCCGCGTCGAAATTCCGCCGCTTCTTTCGGAGTTCGTGTACAGCCGAGTTTGCTGGCGGTGACTTTCAAACTGGCCAGCGAGCATCCGATCTTTGCCGCAATAGCTTTCAACGGCTCATTGTTACCGTATCCCTCAAGAATTACCTTGCGACGAGCTTCGCCGTTGAGCTTTGTGNATAGCTTTCAACGGCTCATTGTTACCGTATCCCTCAAGAATTACCTTGCGACGAGCTTCGCCGTTGAGCTTTGTGGTCATTTCGGTGACATCCTCAACTCACTATTTCACGATGCCAGATTTTATACGCATCAGGTTGAGAGTGTCGTTATCTTCGCATCCAGAAACTTATCCCGGAATGCATTTCTTACTGTAATCCAGCGTGATCGCCGTTTCGGNGTCGTTATCTTCGCATCCAGAAACTTATCCCGGAATGCATTTCTTACTGTAATCCAGCGTGATCGCCGTTTCGGTCGACTGGAGTTCCGCCAGCCTTGCCAGATGCCTGAAATACACCACATGATTGAAAGGGGCATGGGCATACCCGATTCGGATATGGCACCACGCGATGGACACCAAGAGGCAAGACGAGGCTCCTGCGAGGCAGCCGCGGGACCGTGAGCGACGTCGTTGGTCGCGCGAAGACCAACCCCGCAATGAGGCCGCTCCATCGTTCGCGCCGGCGCTGGAACCTCTGTCCTTTTCAACGCTCGAGCTGGCGCCAGGGGATCAATTCGCCGCTTGGCAAGCGCAAATGGCGCCGCTTGTCGANGACAAATCGCTGGACGATGGTTTCCCCGCCGACCACACAGCCTGGAATCTCGGTGGCGTGCTGATCGTTCAACAGCGCGCGCCGGCACATAGCTACATGCGTTCCGCCGCGAAGCTCCGATCCAGTTCGATCGATCACTGGTACATCGTCTTGCCGCGTAGTGGCCGGTCATGGACGGAGGTCGATCGCCGCGTTGCGGAAAACCAGCCGGGCAATTTGGAGATCAGGTCGCTTGGCTACCCGTTTCGCGGGAGGGTAACGGACTCGGAAAGCCTCTTTCTCTATCTGCCGCGTGATTTGTTCTCTGATGCGGCGTCAACCCTCGACGCAAAGAACAATACAATTATGTCCGGCAACTTTGCCAACCTCTTTGCCGACTACGTCAACAGCATAGAAGCAAGACTGCGCAGTCTCACGGCTGAAGATCTGCCCCGCATCGTACACGCTACCCGGAGCATGATCATTGCCTGCCTCGCGCCTCCGGCGGAACATGCCGCGGCCGCCGAACAATTGGCGAGTGTCGCGCTGATGGAGCGAGCGCGTCGATATGTCCAAACCAATCTGGATGCGGCTCATCTGGCACCCGATTCAATGTGCCGAGCGCTCGGCGTATCGCGCTCTCGTCTCTATCAATTATTCGAACCGAGCGGTGGTGTTCTCCATTACATACAAAGTCGTCGACTTCTGGCAGCCCATCTTGCGCTTAGCGATCCGGCGGACAGCCGACGAATTGTCGATATCGCTGAGGCCTTCGGGTTTAGTTCAGCGGCTAATTTCAGCCGAGCATTCAGCAAGGAATTCGGTTACAGCCCCCGCGAAGGTCGCAGTACTGTGGTGTTACCGCGCCCCGCCCACTCTGTTTCGCTTGCTGAACACGTGAAGGCGTCTTCCTTTGAAGGTTGGCTCAAAGCGCTCGGAAGCTGAGTACAAGATTGGCGGCGGTTGAGGGGGCGGGCTCAAAACAGGGGAAGGCCACGCCGCCTCATGGACCAGAATATTTCGTGTCGCGTCTACCGCGCCATCAATCATATTGCCAATTCGAAACAATTCCCGATTTATTAACCAACTGTGATTTTTGACTATTATCGTCGAAAACCACAGCAGAGCACGCATTGCACCTACGCCGTATGCCGCACTTGTTAAGACTGCGAGTTAAAAGTTTGCCAAGCTTGACAGTTATGTTATTTTTGGACTGGGCGGCGTGGATTCGCGCCGCTTATGGAGGTGACTCTTGGCTCCAGAGGCATCAGGCGTCGGCAACGGGAGTGACGGGGCTTCCTCAAGCGATGTTCGACGTCCCGGCGAAGCGCTTCTCGCTGACCTTTTGGCCAACACGACCGAACTTTTGTCGTTCTACGACCGCGACTTCTGTCTGACCCACTACGCAACCAAGCTCAGGGGCGTGTACGGAGGCGCGGTGACACCGGGTGCAGCCCTTTGGGAGATCTACCCGAGCTTCCTCGATGCAACGTATCGCGGCGAATTTCTTCGTGTGTTCCACGGTGGCTCACCGGCAAGCATCGATTTGCCGCGGTCATCGGGCGAAGGGCTGCGGTCCGTTTTTGTTTTCGCCACTGCAAATGGTGTTGGAATCATTGAATCAAGGGAGCGCGATGGGCGCAGCGTGACGGACGAGCAAGAGCATGTAATTCTGCTCCATCAGGCGACGCACGACATGCTGACCGGACTGCAGAATCGGCGGCGATTCGGCGAGCGGCTTCAGCAAGCGTTGGCGGCCCTCGGTGAACTGAAGCCGAAAGCCGCCCTGCTGCAGATCGACCTTGACGATTTCAAAGCAGTCAACGACACGCTCGGGCATGGAGCAGGCGATACGCTTCTTCAGCTCGCGGCGGGCCGTATCCGCGACGCGCTGCAGGACGGCGAATCCGCGTACCGGTATGCCGGCGATGAGTTCGCTGTCATCCAATTGGGAAAAGAGCAGCCAGCTGAAGCTGAGCGCCTTGCCGGTTCCCTGGTCGACGCGTTCAAGAACCCGTTCGTCATCAACGGCATTCCCGTCTTCGTCGGCTCGAGTATCGGAATTGCTTTCGGGCCGGAGCACGGGACCGATGGCGAACAGTTGATGAAAGCCGCTGACATTGCTCTTTACGCGGCTAAGACAGATGGACGCGGCTGCGCTCGAATATTCAACCGTTCGATGCTGCTCTTGCTTGAGCAACGCGAGAATCTGAGACGCAGCCTTCGAACCGCGCTGGAGCGGGGCGAGCTTTATCTGGAGTATCAGCCGCTCATTCGGCCCCCCTCGTCAGTGATCGGTTTCGAAGCGCTGCTGCGGTGGCGGCACCCTGAGGTCGGAATCATTCCACCTAACGTGTTCATANATTGCTTTCGGGCCGGAGCACGGGACCGATGGCGAACAGTTGATGAAAGCCGCTGACATTGCTCTTTACGCGGCCAAGACAGATGGACGCGGCTGCGCTCGAATATTCAATCGTTCGATGCTGCTCTTGCTTGAGCAACGCGAGAATCTGAGACGCAGCCTTCGAACCGCGCTGGAGCGGGGCGAGCTTTATCTGGAGTATCAGCCGCTCATTCGGCCCCCCTCGTCGGTGATCGGTTTCGAAGCGCTGCTGCGGTGGCGGCACCCTGAGGTCGGAATCATTCCACCTAACGTGTTCATACCGATCGCCGAAGCCGACGGTCTGATGGAAGAGATTGGACGATGGGTGCTCGAGGAAGCCTGTCGCCAGGCATTGACGTGGCCTTCCTCGCTGACAGTCGCGGTGAACCTGTCACCAGCTCAGTTCCTTAGCGGTTCACTGACGGACACCATCGCCCAGATCATCGACGCAGTTGGAATCGAAGCCGACAGACTTGAACTTGAGATAACGGAGACGGTCCTGCTTGAGAAGACGATCGACAATATCGATACGTTGAATACCCTGAACGTCCTGGGAATACGAATTTCGCTCGACGATTTTGGAACATACTACTCATCGCTAAGCTATCTTAAGAACTTTCCCTTCGATACTCTGAAGATCGATCAGTACTTCATTGCGGACCTGGAGACCGACCTCAAAAGCCAAACGATCGTGCGATCGATCATGAACCTGGCGCACGGCCTAGGGATAAATGTCACTGCCGAGGGGGTCGAGACATCGGCACAGGCACGGTGGCTGATCAAGGAAAATTGCGATTGTCTGCAAGGTTATTTCCTGGGGCGGCCTCTCCCAGCCGAGGCGATCGGCGATTTCATCAAGCGGTCCCCGCCGAGGGTGGCACGAGCGATGCAGGAATCAAATCGGGCGCTCTAGCGCTTCGAACCCTTTTGCTAACGATGAAGTGGGGATTTGTGGAACGATCGAGGGCAATACCGCGCAATTGTTCAAGTCGGTGCCAGACTGCCTGACCACGGGCGTTGAAGTTTTTCGTCGCGGAGGCCATCACCCCGCGGGGTTCAATGCTGAAGCAACAAGTGAGGATGCCGATGGGACCTGTTCATCATGACTTGGCTGACGGCGGACCGACCTTTGAACCCATGATCCAGATCGACATGGGAATCAAAGCTTTTGTCTCAGCCTGGAGACACTGCGATTATGTCTCGACATACATGGCCCGGATGATCAGTCAGAACAGGTCTGACTCGGTCCGGCATTCAAATCTTTTTTCCTCCGCCTTCAACGAATTGCTCGAAGTCGCCTTTCGCACGCGCCATGCCGATGGCGAACTGGCATGCAGGGTGTCTCGCCATGGCGCGACAGATAGGATCGAGTTGACATTTCCTTGCTTGCCGGCGGAGCGCCAATTTTACGAAGAAGCCGTGTCGCAACTTGCAGGAATGGAGGCCAGAGAGCGATACCTCAATTCGGTGTCTGGGGATCTCGCGCCGAGCCGCGGGGTCATACTCGTGGAACTGGCTGTCGACTACAACGCGACACTCTGGATCGAGGAGGCCGACGGCGATGCAATCAAGCTTGTCNCTCGTGGAACTGGCTGTCGACTACAACGCGACACTCTGGATCGAGGAGGCCGACGGCGATGCAATCAAGCTTGTCCTGGATCTTCCGCTCGAGGGCTTGCAAAATTGAGCCCATACGACCTTCTCCCGCGCTTTAAGGCGCAATATGACGCGAACAACCAGGAGTTCTCCATATCGGGAGTGGTCCGGCCTCAGGCGATCGATGAGCTTGGGCCCAGCATAGCATTGCTTCGCGATGCGATCGGCCGTGTGCGCGGCGTTCTCTACGTCAATGTCAGGCGCCTGACGCAGATGAACAACGCCGCGTTTCACATCTTTTCGAGGATCATCATCGACGCCTGTCGCGCTCGACCCGATCTCAAATTCGTCGTCATCACGTCAAGCGTCGTCGGATGGACCTCGCGAAAATTCGGTCGCCTGAGCGGAATTGAACCGAACATCACCGTCGAGGAATATGATACCGAATTCTATCCGGGGCAGGGCTTTCTTGAGGAAGGCGGGTTCGTGCCGATCCTGCGTACTCAGACAAAGATGACATGGCGCCACGAGCGGGCAATCTTGCCGCGACACGGGATGAGGCCCGGGATCGTCATGGCCGACATCTGTTGCGGGATCGGCGATTTCGCTGTGCTCGCGCAGAAGGAGTTCCAGCCATCACGCATCGTCGCCCTCGACCACTCCAGATCAAGCCTGAACTATGCTCGACGAGTGATGCGGGAGTTCGACATCCGAGGCATCGAATATACGTATGGCGATGCGTCGGAGATGCTGCTCGACGAAGCGCAGTTCGACTTGGTCACCTGCCGACATTCCCTGCAAATCTTCAATCGACCTGAACTCATCCTCAAGGAGCTCTACCGCATCTGCAAGCCAGGCGGTCGGGTCTATATCACGAACGAAAAGAATTCGCATTGCCTCGGCGAGCCGCGCGGCGAAAGCATTCGCTGGACCTACGACGAGGTGGCGAAGCTGTTCGGGCATTTCGAGATGGACGTCGAGCTCGGGCCCAAGAGTCGGCGATACCTGGTGGAAGCCGGATTCGAAGACATCCTGGTGGAGACCTTCATGGTCACTAACCTGGACGGCGATCCGCAGGACTTCGCCGATGTCATTGCAGCCTGGGCGGATNGCGGCGAAAGCATTCGCTGGACCTACGACGAGGTGGCGAAGCTGTTCGGGCATTTCGAGATGGACGTCGAGCTTGGGCCCAAGAGTCGGCGATACCTGGTGGAAGCTGGATTCGAAGACATCCTTGTGGAGACCTTCATGGTCACTAACCTGGACGGCGATCCGCAGGACTTCGCCGATGTCATTGCAGCCTGGGCGGATGTCTATGCGGGCGAGATGGCGACCAGACGCGGCGATGGGCCGGAGTTCGTCACGCGCTTTCGGCAGGGCTTCGAGGACCACATTTTCGCTGCGCTCCACCCCAAGGGTTATGCGGGTTGGCCGATCTGGGTCGCATCGGGGCGACGGCCGCAATGAAAGCCGCCGATGAGGGAACGCCGCGCTTCGGCTTGCGCTCGTTTCGAGCGAAATTCGTGTTGGTCGTTGGCGGCGCCGTGCTGTTCGATCTCCTTTTGAGCGGTGGCCTGGCGCTTTGGAACGTTCAAAAGCTGTCGCGCGATGCCACATCGGAAGTCGGTGAGGGCCTGACGACCGCAAACCAGGAATACATTCGTTCCTATGCCCAATCGACAGCGCTGAGCGTCGACCTGCTGCTCGATCGAGTTCATGGGGACGTCAAGGCGTTGGCCGGCGTGCTGCAGGCCCAGATCGACGATCCAAGCAGGCAGCAACAGGTCGGAGCCACGCTTTCGCAGCAAGCGCCCGGCTCGGTAAAGGTGGTCTATGACGCGCAGGGCGATTGGGCACAGAACCTGCCGGGCGCGCCGTCCGTGGTCAGCGTCTGGGGCTACCTGCTGGGCGCCGACCACAGTCCGCTGCCAAGCGTTCAGCAGGCAATAGAAGACAGCACCGTCCTAGACCTCGTTGCGCCGACGCTAATGGCCAGCGGGTCATCCAAACTGCAGATGTATTATATTGGTCCAAAAGAACGGCCGATATTTAGGACCGTACCGTATACGGACCAGGCACAGACCTTCGACAAGCTCTATCCGGGCCACAACAAGGCGGAATTCTGGGAGTTCTTCTTTCCGGGTATCTACGGGTCGTGGCAGCAATGGGNTCTATCCGGGCCACAACAAGGCGGAATTCTGGGAGTTCTTCTTTCCGGGTATCTACGGGTCGTGGCAGCAATGGGGTAGGGATCCGGCCTCTCGGCCGGTGCCCGATGACATTACCCAGACGGCGCCCTACACCGATGCAATCACGGGAAAGCTGATCGTCAGCTTTTTCCATCCGCTGTGGACGCGTGATCACACCGGTATTGCCGGTACAGCGGGAGCAGACATCACTCTCGACCAACTCGCGGAAGTCGTCGAACGTGTGAAGATCGCTGAAACCGGGTTCGGCTTTCTCACGATGTCGACTGGCAACGTGGTGGCGATCAATCCGTCGGGCCAGGCAATCATCGGCCTGACGTCATCGAGCGATGCGGGCAGCCAAGGCGTCACTGGCCTGGAGAGGTCACTGCGGGGAAGCACGCAGCCGGCTATCGCAGTGCTGCCTCTCGACCAGAACAATGACGGCGTGATTCAGCATATCATGCTCGACGANAAGGGCGAACACGTACCCTACATTGTTGTCCTCAAAAGATTGAAGCCAACCAATCTGTGGAGTTCAGGACCGATCAAGTCCGAAACGATGTCGGTCGGGATCGTCGTTCCCGAACGGGAGATCTATGCGTCCCTGTTCGCCGCGCAGGACAGTATTTCCCGCGCGACCAACCGTGTCCTGCTTTTTCAGATCGCTGCGATCGTCGTTTCGCTTCTGATAGTTTTTGCCGCCGTGCTCGGAATTTCGAAGCGGATCACCGCGGGTCTCAGGGCGCTCGCCAGCGCCGCCCAGCGGCTACAGTCCAAAGATTATTCGGTCCGCGTGAGCATTCCAACGCGCGACGAGGTTGGAGCGGCAGGGNAGATCGCTGCGATCGTCGTTTCGCTTCTGATAGTTTTTGCCGCCGTGCTCGGAATTTCGAAGCGGATCACCGCAGGTCTCAGGGCGCTCGCCAGCGCCGCCCAGCGGCTACAGTCCAAAGATTATTCGGTCCGCGTGAGCATTCCAACGCGCGACGAGGTTGGAGCGGCAGGAATCGCTTTCAACCGGATGGCCGAGCAGATCAGCTTTCATACGGAAAACCTCGAGCAACTCGTCGACGAACGAACTCGGGAACTCGGGGACGCCAATCAGGAGATTTCCGCACTCAACGAAAAGCTGCAGGATGAGAACGTCCGCCTTGGCGCCGAACTCGCGGTCNGCTACAGTCCAAAGATTATTCGGTCCGCGTGAGCATTCCAACGCGCGACGAGGTTGGAGCGGCAGGGATCGCTTTCAACCGGATGGCCGAGCAGATCAGCTTTCACACGGAAAACCTCGAGCAAATCGTCGACGAACGAACTCGGGAACTCGGGGATGCCAATCAGGAGATTTCCGCACTCAACGAAAAGCTGCAGGATGAGAACGTCCGCCTTGGCGCCGAACTCGCGGTNGCCAATCAGGAGATTTCCGCACTCAACGAAAAGCTGCAGGATGAGAACGTCCGCCTTGGCGCCGAACTCGCGGTCGCTAGGCAGATACAGATGATGGTCCTGCCGAAACAATTCGAACTCGAAGCGATTCCAGGGCTGGAGATCGCGGCCTACATGCGGCCGGCCGACGAGGTCGGCGGTGACTATTATGACGTCCTGCAGAACGGGTCACGGGTCAAAATCGGCATCGGCGACGTGACCGGTCATGGTCTCGAGAGCGGCGTGCTGATGCTCATGGTCCAATCCGTTGCACGCGCGCTGCAGGAGACCGACGAAAGGGATCCGCACCAGTTTCTGGATCGGCTGAACAGAGCGATCTACAAGAACATCGAGCGGACGAACACCNATCGCGGCCTACATGCGGCCGGCCGACGAGGTCGGCGGTGACTATTATGACGTCCTGCAGAACGGGTCACGAGTCAAAATCGGCATCGGCGACGTGACCGGTCATGGTCTTGAGAGCGGCGTGCTGATGCTCATGGTCCAATCCGTTGCACGCGCGCTGCAGGAGACCAACGAAAGGGATCCGCACCAGTTTCTGGATCGGCTGAACAGAGCGATCTACAAGAACATCGAGCGGACGAACACCGGCAAGCATCTCTCGCTGGCCTTCCTTGACTTCGAGGATGAGCGGGTAACGCTATCCGGCCAGCATGAGGACGTTCTCGTCGTGCGTGCGGACGGGGACGTCGAACGTATCGACACGATGGATCTGGGTCTGCCGGTTGGCCTAGAGAATGACATCTCGAAGTTCATCGCCACGCGCGACATCGTGTTCGGGAGCGGCGACGTGATCGTGCTGCACACGGACGGAGTGACCGAGGCGGAAGACCAAGACAGAAAATTGTTCGGATTCGAGCGCCTCTGCGAGAGCGCACAAAAGCGTCGCGGCAGCAGCGCCGAGGACATCAAGACCGGCATCATCGACGATCTGATGGCCCATATCGGGATCCA